>NZ_JADEYS010000001.1 GCF_015209595.1 Pontibacterium sinense
CAACACCAACGGATCCAACACCAACGGATCCAACACCAACGGATCCAACACCAACGGATCCAACACCAACGGATCCAGCACCAACAGATCCAACACCAACAGATCCAACACCAACGGATCCAGCACCAACGGATCCAGCACCAACAGATCCGACACCTCCGGTTCCTCCGCGCGATAACGTGGATAGGCAGCCGGTAGCACCCGCAGGTCAAGAGCGAACTCCGGTTGACCCGGGAACGCCAGAATTACCAGGAGCAGGTGACGATCCGATTCGTCCGGTCAAGCAGCCATTGCCTGATTTGGCATTGGATTTCGGTAACGATGCACCAGACAACACACCCGCTGCTCCGGCGCCAGCCCCTGCAAACGGTGAACAACCATTTGATCCAAATCCGTTTGGTCCTACAGCTGCTGGTGGAGAGCGTGATACGACTGCGCCACGGGGCACTGAACGGGCACTTCTGCCCGATGGTCAGTTCATCGAAGTCCTGCCACGTAACGCTAATCTGACCGATTACACACTGGATATTGGTCTGAATCTGGATGATCAGCTGGGATTGGTGAATACCCGATTCAGCTATGAAGTACCTGCCGCCGCATTTGTCTTTACTTCCGGCGGTGAAAGCTTCGTCGGAGAGCTGAGCTTACGTGCGGTACAGGTGGATGGTTCCCCATTACCTGCGTGGCTGAGTTTCGATGACGAAGGAGCGGTATTTAGCGGGGTTCCCGGTGAGAACGATGAAGCAGTGATCGAGATTCGAGTGATTGCCGAGTCGGCTGATGGTCAGAAAGCATCAGCCGTGTTCCAGATAAAGGTGAGTGATCAGCCGGGTGAAAACCCACAGGCCTCAGCACCTGAAAATACCGAGCAGGCCGGGGAAGAACTGGCCTCAGAGCAGACTGTCGACATGGAAATCGTCGCAGGTAAGGCGGGACTCAGTGATCAACTGGCGCAGCATGCTGCACTGGAGACCACGGCCACAGAGCAGCAGTTGCTTAAGCAACTGGCTCAGTTCAACTTTGACCAGACGCCTGCGTCGTAACCTACAAGAAAAAGATTCCGAGCCATGAATAAACGTATTTTTACACTTGCACCACTCAGCCTTGCCATGCTTTTAGCGGGATGCAGCATTGCACCGCAACCGATGAGCGTACAGGAGCTTGATACCCGTATGCGCGACGATCGCATTCGGATGTTTGCCAACCAGCCCCAGCGGATCGAAAACCTGACACTGGAGCAAGCGATCGATATGGCGGTGAATAACAACTTCGATCTGCGTCAGAAAATGATGGAAGAGGCGATTGCCAACCGTCAGTTGGATCTGGCGCACTACGACATGTTGCCTGAACTGGCTGCCTCAGCGGGTTATACATCGCGTAGCAATCAGGCGCTGTCTCGCAGCGTGGATGCCAATGGCAACGCGTCTAACACCTTCTCGACCTCTCAGGATCGCGATATCACCACGGCCAGTTTGAGCACAGTGTGGAACGTGTTGGATTTTGGTGTGAGCTACTATCAGGCGCAACAGTCGGCAGATCAGGTGTTAATTGCAGAGCAACGTCGCCGTAAGATCGTGCAGAATCTGGTGCAGCAAGTGCGATCTATGTATTGGAATGCCGTGGGCGCTCAGTACCTACAGTCCAAAGTTGACCCGCTTCTGATCAATGCACGTGAAGCCTTGGCGAAGGCTGAAAAAGTCGGTGCTGAGCAGCTGATGAATCCGCTGGATTCACTGCGCTATCGTAAGGACCTGCTCGAAATTATCCGTCAGTTGGAAGGCCTGCGTGACGAGCTGAGCAAAGCCCGTCCTGAACTGGCAACACTGCTGGGATTGGCGCCGGGGACTAACCTGGAACTGGCGGTGCCTGCCCAGTTCACGCTGTTGCAGCCGGAACTGAAATACTCCCTCGAAGAGATGGAAGATATCGCGCTGAGCAGCCGGCCGGAGTTGATCGAGGCAAACTATCAGCGCCGTATTTCAGCATTGGATACACGTAAAGCGATGGTGCGTTTGTTGCCGGGGATCGAGGTGGATCTGGGGCACTATTACGACAGCAACAGCTTCCTTGAAAACAGTGACTGGAGTCAGGGTGGTGTCCGCATCTCTTGGAACTTGTTCAACCTGCTGCGTGGCCCGAAAGATGTCGATTTGGCCAAAGCCCGCGAAGCGCTGGTAGACAGTCAGCGTATGGCGATGAACATGGCAGTGTTGTCTCAGGTGCACGTATCTTGGCTCGACTATCAGAGCCTGTCGCGTGAGTATGATCGTGCCCGTGAGTTGTCTGAAATCGGGACTGAAATCCATGCCCGGATGAAAGACCGTCAGGCCGGTTCTGTGCAGTCGCGTATGGAAGAGATCAAGTCGGCGACCAGTGCATTGACCGAAGAACTGCGCATGTTCCGCGCGTACGCCGGATTGCAGGAAGCGTACGGTCGTGTGAAAGCAACGTTGGGCAAAGATGATATGAACGATGTTGTGGGTGGCTTTTCTATCCCGGAACAGTCGCCCGTGGTTGTTGAACAACAGCCAGACACTGAGCAGGCTGTTGCTGCTGTGATTCCTGAAACACCGGAATATGATGCTGAACAGGCGTCTGCCGAGTTGTTGGCAACCATCGATCGTTGGGCTGATGCGTGGCGCAACAAGGATGTATCAACCTACCTGAATCAATACACATCGGACTTTCCGGGCAATGCCCGTGCACACAGTCGCTGGGCGAAAGAGCGTAGCATGCGTTTGCAGGAACCGCGCTATATCGAGCTGGAACTGGATAAAACCATGATCCAGGAGCAAAGTGCAGACGCGGCGATGGTTTCGTTTGAGCAGCTTTATAAATCCAATCTGTACAACGACCGTGTGCGTAAAGTGCTACGCCTGAAACGTGAGCAGGACGAGTGGAAAATCGTCGCTGAAGTCGCACAGGATCGTTAATGATGACGTTATTCATGGGACGGGTCTTCGGACTCGTCGTATTGCTTGTGCTGCTGACTTCGGTGGTCAGGGCTGAAGCGTTAGCCGACAGCGAAAAACTGCTGGCGAATACTTCAGACTCTCAAGCCCCAGGTGTGATGAGAAAGCAGGGGATTCGGGCACAAATCACTTCTCTGCAACGGATCACTCTCTCGTCAGAAATGCCGGGCCGGATCACCCGACTGAAAGGTTTACCGGGGGATCGTTTCAAGAAAGGTTCGACGCTGGTCAGCTTTGACTGTACCGAGCAGAAAGCGCTGTTACGTAAAGCACAGGCGATGGAGAAGTCAGGCGTGACTGAGCTGGCCGTTCAGAAACGTCTGCTGGAGCTGGATGCTGGCAGCACGATGGAGATGAGCAAAGCAGAAGCCCGTCTGGCAGAAAGCCGGGCCGAAGTGTCCGTGATGAAGGCACGCGTGTCTCGTTGTCAGATTAAAGCGCCGTTTGCAGGTCGCGTAGCGCAACGGGAAGCGTCTGAGCATGAGTATGTACGTGTGGGTACGCCCTTGCTGGAAGTGTTTGCCAAAAGTTCGCTGGAAATACGTTTGATCGTACCGTCGCGCTGGTTGGCAAAAATGAAAAAGGGTGATCCGTTTCAGGTTGCCGTAGAAGAAACCGGACGGGTGTACGCTGCGGAAGTAATTCGCACCGGTGCAGTGGTTGATCCGATCAGCCAGTCGGTTGAAATTGCCGGGCGCATCAAAGATAAAAGCAGCGAACTGCTACCCGGTATGAGTGGTTGGGCCCGCTTGCCGTATGAGTGAAGAGATCGTTGCACTGCAACGGCAGGTGACGGGGTTAAGTCGCTTGCATCAGCTGCAGAAAAAGTTACGTGAAAGTCAGTCTGTCGCCCAGATTGGCTTTTTGATGGTGAATGACACCCAACAGCTGGTGGCCTATCGGCAAGCGGTGTGGTGGCAGCCGGGTAAAGGTGTCAGTCATGCCTCCGGTTTGGTCGATGTCGAAAAGAATTCTCCCTATATCCGCTGGTGGAACAAAGTCTGTGCTCAGTTAGCGACGGATCAGATTGCCCCTGTGGATAAGTCCATGCTATCGGCTGATCTGGCCGAGCAGTGGGATGAATTTCTACCTGCCCATGCTATCGCCATACCTGTGTTATTGGCGGGAGGCGACGACAAGCGTGGTTTGTTGGTCCTGGCGCGTGATCTGCGCTGGCAGGATCATGAAATAGGTCTGTTGGCTGAGCTGGCCGATATCTATCGGTTTGCACTTCGGGGTCAACGTCGTCTACCGCGAAAACAGATCTCCACGCTGCGTAAACGTTTTCTGCCCGCTGCGCTTATTGCCGCTGTGGTACTGAGTTTTATACCGATCCGTATCACCGTACTGGCGCCAGCTGAGGTGGTTGCCAAGGATCCGCTGCCAGTGCGTGCTCCGTATGAAGGTGTAGTGGAAGAGCTTCACGTCCGTCCTAATCAGAGTGTGAAGCCGGGTGATCTGCTGATGTCACTGGACGGTACGGATCTGGAGAACCGGCTCTTAATCGCCCGTCAGGCCTTACAGATCGCGAACACCGAGTTTCGGCAGGTGGCGCAGCAGGCGGTATTCGATGAGAAAGGTAAGCTGGAGCTGGCCATTCGTCGCGGCATGGTCGAAAAGAGTGTGTCTGAGGTGAAATACCTGCAGTCCCTGTTACAACGAACTGAAGTGCGTGCAACCGTCCCAGGTATAGTGGTGTTGTCGGATGCAACAAGTTGGATCGGGCGTCCGGTAGCGCTGGGTGAGCAGGTGATGACATTGGCGGATCCGGCGTTGGCCGAGTTACGGGTGGAGTTGCCGGTGCGTGACGCGATCCCGCTGGAAATCGGATCGGATGTGCGTTTCTTTATGAATATAAGCCCGGATCAGCCGCTGGATGCGCGTCTGAACTGGCTTGCCTATAAGGCAACAGAGAACGATCAGAGGCAGCTTGCTTACAGTGGACGTGCCCATTTCGACGGGGAAAAAACATTGCCACGCATCGGTTTACGCGGCACAGCGCGGCTATACGGCGACCGTGCTCCGGTGATCTATTATCTCCTGAGACGACCTTTGGCCGCGCTACGTCAATGGGTTGGCTTCTGATATGGAAGCGGTGCTGAATGCGCCCGTTGATCTGCGGCCATTACGCGAAGAACTTAGTGTCCATCCTGCGGCACCGGGGCCTGATGGTGCACCGCGATGGGTCATTGAAGACCCGATAACCCATCGCTTTTATGAACTGGACTGGAGCAGCTTCGAAATATTACGTCGCTGGTCACTCCCACCAGAGCAGATCGTCACCGAGATTAATGCGCAGACATCCCTCGATCTCAGCCTTGAAGATGTGGAAGCAGTGCACGAGTATCTGGCGAAATCTCAACTGTTGCAGCCGGAAGTCGGGCAAGCCTTGTTTGAGCAATGGCAGCAAGGTCGTCGTTCATACGTCAGTCGGTTACTGCACGGTTATCTGTTTTTTCGTGTCCCGCTGATCCGCCCGGATAAGATGCTGACACGCATTGCCCCGGCATTTAGCGTCTGTTACCAACCGGGGTTCTGGTATCTCCTGCTGGCGATCTCGATGTTGGGCCTGTTTCTGGTGATGCGTCAGTGGGATCAGTTTGTGGGTACATTTGCAGGATACGGTCAGTTGCAGGACTGGGTCTGGTTTGGTCTGGCATTGGTGATCAGTAAATGTAGCCATGAGTTAGGCCATGCCTTGTCAGCCCATCGGTACGGCTGTCGTGTGCCGAGCATGGGGATCGCTTTTCTGGTGCTTTGGCCTGTGCTTTATACCGATACAAATGAAGCATGGAAGCTACAATCCCGCCGCTCAAGGCTGGTTATATCGGCCAGTGGGATGGCCGCTGAACTGGCACTCGCATCCGTGGCAACACTGGCGTGGAGTCTGACACCGGAAGGGCCGCTAAGCAGTGCGCTGTTTTTCCTCGCTTCCACCGCATGGATCATCACGTTGGGGATCAACCTGAACCCGTTTATGCGCTTTGACGGCTATTTTTTGCTGTCTGACTGGTTGCGGCAGCCCAATATGCACAGCCGGGCCTTTGCCGTTGCCCGCTGGTGGGTGAGGCGTACGTTATTTGGTTTAGACGATCGTCCACCCGAAGCGATGTCGTCAAAAACTCAACGCTTTATGATTTGGTTTGCGTTAGGGACCTGGTTGTATCGTCTGGTGCTGTTTCTAGGCATCGCGTTGATGGTCTATCACCTGTTTTTTAAACTGCTCGGTATCTTTCTGATGGTACTGGAGTTGGTGTGGTTTATTGGCCGTCCGGTCAGTAATGAGTTACTGGTCTGGTGGCAGAGGAGAGATGAAATTCGTTCACAGCGCCGTACTTTATTTCCGTTACTTGTCTTGCTGAGTGTGTTGATTGTCTTACTGTGGCCCTGGTCTCGCTCTGTACAGGCACCTGCTGTGGTTAAGCCGTTACAGCAACAGTCATTTTATGCAACGACACCGGGCATTGTGGTTCAGCTGCAGGTGCAGAAGGGCGATCAGGTCAAAGCCGGTCAGGTGTTACTCACCCTGGAATCGCCGGATCTGGCATTTGAACAGGCCCAGAGCCAGAAAGAGATCAATTTATTACAGTGGCAGCTGGATCATCAGACCAGCTCTGAGCGTCTGATGCAGCAGGGCGATCTGATCCGTGAACGTCTGACACAGGCATACTCGGAGTTGCATCGCATTCAGGATCAGCAAAGCAAGTTGATCTTTAAGGCGCCGTTTTCTGCAACGGTGACTGAGTTGAATGAAGGCTTACAAACTGGGCTTTGGGTTGCCGCACAAGAGCCGTTATTAACACTGGCTCAGCCGGTCGCCTTACACATCGAGATTCTGATTGAAGAGAGTGCTTTAGGTCGGCTTAGCAGTAACAAGCCGGTCGCGCTATATCCTGAACAGCCTGAGCTGGACGCATTTACCTGCTCGCAAACGGAAGTTGAGACATTGGCACTGTCGGAGTTGAGTACAGGGCATCTGGCATCCGTATACGGCGGCCCGATTGCGGTGAACCCGGCAGCAGAGGGCAAGCTGGTGCCCGATCAGGGCATCTATCGTCTGACCGCGTCAGGCTGTAACTCGACGGATATTGTTTTGCGTGAGCAGTTGGCAACCGCTCATCTGGTCGGGGAACCGTACAGTGTATTGAGCGGTTTGTGGCGGCGGATTCAGGGAACGTTTATTCGCGAAACAGGCTTCTAAGCCCGGCTAAGCAGTCTGTAAACGTTCCCCTCTGAAAGGTGTCTTACGACTCCTTATCCAACTGATACGGCGTGATCTGGTATACGTAGTAGTTCAGCCAGTTGGTGAACAACAGGTTGGCATGACTGCGCCACACATTGGTGGGTGTGTTTTCCGGATCATCACTGGGAAAGTAGGACTCAGGAATAATCGGTGAGATCCCGGCATCCTGATCACGCCAGTATTCCTGTGATAATGTTTCCGCATCATATTCCGGATGTCCGGTCACAAAAACCTGGCGGCGACAGGAACTGGCAAACAAATATCCGCCCGCATCCTCTGATGATGCCAGCATATTTAGATCGGTGTGATTGCAGATGAAGTTAACCGGGAAGTCCGCGTTACGCGAGTGGGGCACCAGAAACTCATCATCGAAGCCACGTGTCAGTGGCTCATGCGGATTCAGCACGCGGTGTTTGTACACACCTGAAAGTTTTTTATCACGCGTCTGTTTTGGCAGATCATAGAGTACATTCAATGCGGCTTGTGCGGCCCAGCATAAGAACAACGTTGAGGTGACGTGATCCTGTGACCAGCGGATGATTGTCTGGATCTTTTCCCAATAGGAAATATCTTCAAACTGCACCAACCCTAACGGCGCTCCTGTGATGATCAGGCCATCATAGTTGCTGTCTTTTACCTCATCGAAATCGCGATAAAAGCTGTCCAGATGCTGGCGAGGAGTATTTTTACTCTCGTGATTGTCGATACGAAGCAGCTCAATGCCCACCTGTAGCGGTGTATTTGAAAGCATACGAATCAGCTGATTCTCTGTCTCGATCTTTTTTGGCATCAGATTGAGCAGCAGCAGTTTCAGCGGACGTACATCCTGATGGGCAGCCCGGGTTTCGGTCATCACAAAGATGTTCTCGGAACCCAAAACATCAACAGCTGGCAGTAAGTCAGGAATCTTAATTGGCATTAGTTTTACCTCGGACAATCACACCCCAACCCGAATCATCGTGGGGCTTTCAGCAAAGTTCAGCGTTCCAGACTAGTAAATCCGTCTCGTTGCATCAACCTAAAGTTGAATAAATACGCTAAATTGCAGGCTTATAGGTCGTGTACGGACAGATCTTCGGCGAAATTGACTGGTCCTGCGTAGTGTTTACGGATCTGATCCAGCGTTTGTGGTTCGCGTTCTAACGTCCGTAACATGCGGTGCGACAGCACCAGCTTTTTAACACTGGCCTGTGCGGCCACTTCACCAATCCGTGACGGTGGCATATGCAGACGTCGCGCTACACCCCGTGCTGATTCGGGGGTGGCGTTATGGGCGACGAGCATGTCTGCTGAGGTTGCAAGGCGAGTCAGGTTTTCGCTGCTGGCACTGGTATCGCCACTGAAGACAATCGAACATCCGGCTAACTCGACCCGCCATGCGACAGCGGGTAATGGACCATGATTGACGTTCAGGGCTTTAAGGTTGATTCGCTCCAGCGACTGAAACCACACGCCTTCGTCGGCATTGATGACGGTTGCGGGCAGTTTGTATTCAGAGCGTTCGGAGTTATCCAGATAGTTGCTTAGATAGGGCCACGCTTGAGAAAGCAGAGCTTCCTGAAATTTATCCACAGCAGGCAGATTGGAATTGCCGTAAGGCCCATACACAGGCAAGTCCCGATCACGTCCGGTGAAAAATCCGGCCTTAACGTAAACGGGCCAGTCGGCGCTATGATCTACATGTAAGTGGCTAAACAACACCGCATCTAAGTCACTGAACTGTGCGCGAGATTTTTCGAAGTTCAGGCTACTGCCACCCCCGGCATCCACCATGACGCGGGCTTTTCCATCAAGCCAGACAAGATAGCTGCTGGATGCCCGTTGATCGCCCAACTCCGGTCCGCCACTGCCTAAGACCTGGAGTTTCACGCGGTCAGACTGACAACTATTGGCCGCTAAGGCGGTTGGGCTGGATAGACCGGCCAGTAACAGAAGCAGCATGGTGATGCGGAAATTGGGTAGAGCCAATACAGTCACGGCAGGCACCTGAAAAATAGATGTTGAGATAGAGCCATTTTAAATGCCCTGAAGCATGGGGTGTAGTACCAAAACTAGAACACCGCGCCGACCGATCGGTGCCTATAAGAGATCTCGATTGCAGAACATTCGAAAGATGGAGGGGCTTAGCAGGTAGAGCTCCTCTATCAGTACGTCTTAAGTGTGATGACAGAGGAACTCTACCTGCTGAAAGTTTGCTCAGGACTCAACCTGCGCTGTTTTATGACGGAGAGTCTAACTCTAAGTGAGTGACTGATTATCTGCCGGTTTATCTTCTATCGGTTGCGGATCATCCAATGGTTTTTCTTTTTGGGCTGTCAGATATAACCAGATAAACCCAGTCAGGCCGGCAGTTAATGACGCAAACAGGATTCCAGTTTTAGCCATTAACAGGTCCTCTGGATGATGGGCAAATCCCAGCTCAGCAATGAATATCGACATGGTGAAACCGATACCACCCATGAAGGCCACACCAATGATGTGGTGGAGGTTCAGTCCCTTAGGTAAATCGCAGATTCCTGCTTTAACCGCAACCCAGGTAAATCCGGCTATACCAATTAGCTTACCCACCACCAGCCCTAGCCCGATGCCCATTGCGACGGGGTGAAACACAATCCCGTCAATATTCGACCAGTCTATTGGCACACCCGCATTCGCCAGCGCAAAGATAGGAATTATCAGATAGGCGGACGGCAGGTGAATCTTGTATTCCAGAATCTGAGCAGGCGCCTGTACCAGATTCACCCCCTCACCTAATGCACGGACTCTGGAGCGAAGTGTGTCGTTGACGATGATATTTTCGTTCTTTCTATAGGCGTTTTTGATGTTTTGGACACTGTTGTTAATGAGTGACAAGAAGCGCTTTGGGTCATATTTGGGTTTCATGGGAATAATAAATGCGAGGATAACGCCGGCAAGCGTGGCGTGAACGCCACTTTTTAACATCGCAACCCAGAGGAACGCTCCAATAATGAGATAGGTAGACAACTTACGTACGCCGCCGAGGTTCAGGCAAATGAGTGTAAATATGAACAAACCCGCTAACGCTAAGGCCGCCATATTCAGCGTATCGGTATAGAACAGGGCGATAACAACTACGGCACCTAAATCATCAACAATCGCCAGTGCAACCAGAAACATCAGCAGGCTCTGGGGAATCCGTTTACCTAATAGCGCCAACGCACCCAGTGCAAAGGCGATGTCCGTTGCCATCGGAATTCCCCAACCGTTGGCGGTATGACCGCTGGGATTGATTGTGAAATAGATCAGAGCCGGTACTAACATCCCTCCGACAGCTGCGATGATCGGAAGCATTGCTTGTTTGATGTTAGCGAGTTCGCCAACTAAGAGTTCACGCTTCAGCTCTAGCCCGACCACGAGAAAGAAGAGAGCCATAAAGCCATCATTGATCCAGTGGTGAAGTGATTTCGAGAGCTGGAAATTCTCCAGACCTATTGTCATATAGAGCTGAAAGAAGTGGTGATAGGCATCGGCCCATTGGCTATTCGCAATGAACAATGCAACTACAGCACAGAGCATCAGCAAAACACCACTGGTTGTCTGCCTGTGAATAAATACTTCTATCGGGGATAGAACCCTATCAAGAGCACGTTCCCAGGGAGCAACGTGCTCTTTTCCCGAAAGCCTACGTTTACCTTTCATTGCAATCTCCTGGTTTTACCCCGTTTCCACGGACAGTCAGTTAAGAGCCGTTTGAGTCATTTTGGGTAACTTACATTTTTTGCGTTGGTTATAAAAGCGTTCAATGTAATCGAACACATCGGTCCGAGCTTCTGATCGGCTGCGATAATTACGACGATTGACTCGTTCCCGCTTCAGTAAACCGAAGAATCTTTCAGCTGTTGTATTGTCGTAGCAACTACCTACTGCACTCATACTCGAGACGACGTTGTGGTCCTTTAGAAAGCGCTGATACTCATGGCTAGTAAATTGTGATCCCTGATCGTAGTGGAGAATGACAGGCTCTTGCTGCTTTTTCTGCCACAACGCTATGAGTAGGGCTTGTATCACCAGTTGCTTCTCCATTGTATGGCTCATAGACCAGCCGACAACAATCCCCCTAAACAAATCAATGACAACCGCTAGGTACAACCAACCTTCTCGAGTTGGAATATAGGTAATATCCGTCACCCATTTCGCATTCGGTTGCTGTGCCGTGAAATCCCGTTCCAGATGATTCAGTACATAATCAGGTCGTTGTTCTGATTTCCTTTTACGCCATTGTCTCGTCGCGGGGATGCCCACG
Organism: Pontibacterium sinense; assembly: GCF_015209595.1. Classification (GTDB taxonomy): domain Bacteria; phylum Pseudomonadota; class Gammaproteobacteria; order Pseudomonadales; family Balneatricaceae; genus Pontibacterium; species Pontibacterium sinense. The sequence continues at coordinate 11,480 of NZ_JADEYS010000001.1, forward strand.
ATATTATTGACCTTCATCAGGCGGGCTACACGGTTAAGGCTACAGCGTTCGCAGTCATGCTGAAGGTCTTCCCAGATACGTGGACTGCCAAACACATTGTCACTGGCCTGGTGCAACTGGTGTATTTTTCTGACAAGCCGTGCATTGTCCTGCTGTCGCTGGCTTGGCTTACGCACACGCCAGTCGTAGTAACCACTCGCAGATACCTTGAGTAAGTGGCACATCATTCGGACAGGAAAGGCGTCGCGGCAGCGTTCAATTATGTGAAACTTCACTTGGATGTTTGGCGAAGTACGCTGCCGCTTCTCTTAAAAAGTCCCGTTCCTTTTTGACTTGAGCAAGCTCCCGCTTCAGCTTGGCAAGCTCTTCATCTCTAGGATTCCCGTGGCCTGTAAATGCGGGGGAATCAGGTGACTGAGATTCCTTGATCCAACGGTGAAGATTACCTGAATTGATTCAGAGGCTTCGGGCAACTTCAGCTATCATGCTGTAGGGCAAGTGCTATCGCTTCGCGCTTGTACTCTGCGGAATATTTTCTTCTGGAATTGGACATCTAAACACCTCGTGGAAGTAGATTATCTACTCTTAACTAGGTGTCCGACAAATCGGGGTAAAACCATGTATCGGTCGGATAGGCTAGGAGTTATCAGAGTCTGGCAATTCAACTGAATAAATGCAAAGTCAGAGCCCAGAAACAAAAAAGGCCTGCAACAAGTGCAAGCCTCTAGTGTAGAAATAAGTGGTGCCCGGACGCGGAGCGATGGCCAGCGGCCATCACAACATCGCCCTTGTGGCGATGGCCCGAAGGGTGAGCCATGTAATGGTGAATAATCAACGAACGTAGTTCGATGAAGCTCCCCGGAAACAAAAAAGGCCTGCAACAAGTGCAAGCCTCCAATGTAGAAATAAGTGGTGCCCAGACGCGGAGCGATGGCCAGCGGCCATCACAACATCGCCCTTGTGGCGATGGCCCGAAGGGTGAGCCATATAATGGCGAATAATCAACGAACGTAGTTCGATGAAGCCCCGGAAACAAAAAAGGCCTGCAACAAGTGCAAGCCTCTAATGTAGAAATAAGTGGTGCCCAGACGCGGAATCGAACCACGGACACGGGGATTTTCAATCCTCTGCAAAACGCAGAGCCTTACATGCCTCAGCCCACGGGGTTCTGGTGACTTCAGACATCCTTCTGTCTATCAGTGAATTTCAAATGTCCTGAAGTTCCAGCATATTTCCACGTTAGCTATTATCATCTGTCAGGTGAAAACACCATCAAATCACTTTTCAGCGTTGGAGGATTGGTTTGAGGTTTCATTGCATTTAGTTTCCCCTAGATAGCGTAAAGCTCCTGTACATCCGACCAGAGAACGACCAGAGAGTCCGGTCCGAAGACGCCTGCTTTGATATAATTTGTAACCGCTCCCTCCCGAAAAATTAGCGGGGAAACCGGGGTGGCACGGACGGGCGAAGATGTGGTCTATATCAATCTACCCGACATTATGACGCAGTCTAGAAGAGCAACCGTATAGGAGTAGCTGTAAACTATTGTTCTTTCTTTGACCGTACTCGAACAGTATTGAGTGCATTGAATCGTGTAACTAGACCGATGTAGAGTTGAAAAGAAGGCAGTCATGACCTCACTATGTCACGGTATGAAGCAATGAATTAGCAGTATCTTATGAGCGGATACATAAGTCATGCTGCATGAACAAGAAAGCACTAGCTTTGTAAAGCTTTGATGGATTGCTAGATCAAGGAATCTTAAGGATTAAGAGTTATGAATGGACACTTACAACTGATTGTTGTTAAAGAGAAACAGTTATCAAACCCAGATCGCGGTATATGTAAAATTCTGTTTGTACGAGATGAAAACGGTAACTTGATACCGGTAGAAAGGGAGAAGGAGTTTTCTACTGGCGGGGTATGGATAAGTAAAGGTTATGAAAGTATAGAAAATAACTTTCATGATGGTGAATTATTTTTATTAGAAAACTACTATCCCCGAGATGATTCTGATAGAGAATCAGGTGCTGACTCTAAGATTGTGCATCACTCACATTGGGCTACGGGTGGATCAGCTAAAGCACTAGATAAGAACGAACTTGTACCAATAATTAACACTACGTTGCCTGAAGTGGGTACGGGATTATTGGAAATATATAGTCGTCCACCTAGAGGGGATTTCTTTATCAAGGAAGGTGGTGATATATATGGCCCTTTTACAGCATCGGTTTCCGGTGAAGAAGTAATCGCTACACCATCTCAAATTAATTTCCTTAACTTGTCAACGCATCACATTGTTAAAATATCTATTAGTGATTTAGATTCAGAAGGCTACTACTTGCCGTCTTTAGGGGTTGGCGCTGAAAGTAATATTGTTGGTTATATTCCATCTCTTCGTGATTTGTCGCGGTTAGATAAAGAAAAGCGTGCGATGCGGGACTATATTAATGATTCTCAACTTGTAACCTTTGTCGCGAAGCATTCTTTTGGAAAAAGAAACTTAGTAGGCCGAAAGGGAGCTGAGGCTCTTAAACAAGGTCTATCCGAAATGAGGCGAAAGGATAAAGCTTTTGGTAGTGACGAAAGGATAGTAAGGCTAGAGAAGCTTATAGATAGATACCTAGCAGAAACCGATGTCGGTTCAGAGATGATTGGTAGCTATCTTTCATCTAAGGACGGCCGAGAATTTCTTAAGTCGCAGCTGGAGACTAATCCTCGATTAGTTGAAGAGCATGCTCAAGATTTGATTCAGCATAATAAAGCTAGAGAGCAAGCCGAGGGTGAACTTAACGAAATAAAAGCACGTAAAGAAAGAGAGAAACAACAGCTTGTTGCAATTAGTGATAAGGTCGCGAAAGCTAAGCTTGAAGCTGAAGAAGAAATAGAGAAAATTCGAGAAAAAACAAAAGAGCAGGCTCAAGATCAGCTTCGAGCAATAAACCAAGATTTAGAACAGCAGATTGAAGCAAAAAGGGATGAGGTAGAGTCAATTGATCTCAAAAAAAAGGAGCTTCTCAAGGAACAACGCTTGCTTGAGAGTCTTGCAGGGATACAGGAAGAAATTCGCTATCAAGAAAGGAAAAAGAAAGAGTTAGATGATGCAGTAGACACTCAAGAAAAGGTGTTGAAAAACCCTGAGTTGCCTAAAGAAGTAACTCAGCTTAAAACTATACTTGATATACTGCATGGTCGGGTCTACGACTCTCAACTATCTGTTCCTAAGTTTGAAAGGCCTAAAAAGGCTACTAAGGTCCCTGATGATTCATCTGAACTAGTACAGCAGTTAGTTGAGCACTTTGAAGATACTGATGGTCGAAGTTTTACATTTGAAGAAATGGCTAACCTTGTAATTAGCGTTCAACAAAGCTTTTTAACTGTATTGAAAGGACGTCCAGGTACAGGAAAGACTTCTACCGCTATTCGTTTATCGCAAGCCTATAACTTATCCCCTGAATTCTCCTGTAGCGATAGCTTTTTGAACATTCCTGTAAGTCGGGGGTGGATGTCAGGAAGGGATTTTCTTGGATTTTATAATAGCTTAAAGGGTATTTACCAAGCTTCTAAAACTGGGATTTATCAGTTCTTAAGGCAAGGAGAGATTGAAGGTGCTAATGACTTTCTACGCATGGTGCTTCTGGATGAGGCTAACTTGAGCCCAATAGAGCATTATTGGTCGGATTTCTTGGCAATGTGTGATCCAGAAGGACGATATAGAAAAATTGATACGGGTGCTTCTGGAGCTGATAGGTTTCTCTCTGTTCCTGAAAACCTGAGGTTCATTGCAACCATCAATAATGACAATACAACTGAGCCGCTATCTCCACGATTATGCGATAGGGTTCCTGTAATATCGATGGATGTCTCTGGTGGTAATGGTGAAATAGTTGCAGCGGCAACTTCCATATTGGACGGTGCTGTTCCTTACACGACGCTAGACAACATGTTTGGGTGCCGCAGTGAAATTGAGTCAGAGATGCCTTTGGATCTAGTTAACTTTATTTCTCAAATGGAGCTAAGAGATAATTCTCTGGGATCCCCAATTATTGTAAGTCAGCGTAAGCGCAATGCTATGCATGCCTATTGCGATCGTGCTCAAAACTTAACAAACAGTCGTACTGCTGTAGATTTCGCACTTTCTCAACATGCATTGCCATTGGTAAACGGTCATGGAAAGGCATTCAAAAGCAGGCTAGAAAAGCTGCATGAACATGCTAGTAATAATTCCTTGGTGAGAACCGCTTCTCTACTTGAAGTAGTTTTATCTGACGGGGAGAACTTCGTCGGTAATTATTCCTTTCTCTAAGGGAAGCAAGAAATGGAACTATATGCAGAAATCCTCAACGGAAAGAGGAGAGGTAATAGTTTTAGGCTGCCACTTGTTGGTGAAGCGGCTGTTGAAGCAATACCTTATGTGCTAGAGACAGAGGCCATAGCGTTTCATCTCAAAGTAGATGAGCCTTGCGATCATGTGGAACTGATGTTGGAGCAGTTAAATTACAGCATGCATCCACAAATGAACGGAGATGATAGCTGTATCTACAGCTTGCTCCCCAACAGAACCTTGAAAGGCTACTACGAAACCCTCTTCTTCAATTACTTCGGATTAGCTTCCTTAGCATTGAAGGTTTCTAAGGGAGGGGAAACTATCATCTACGAAGTTTGCCCTTTTGAAGTACTTGCGCGCCAGTTGTCGGCTGATCAAGCGGAAAGAATGCTGACATATCTTCTGAGGGATACTGAAGCTGATCTGTTGAAAGCACTTGGAGCAACACGATTGGGAGCTGACCCGAACGGATCTGGGGACAATCCAGAAAAGCTTCTTGAGCAGTTGCTACAGCATATTGCCCTGCTAGAAGACGTAGCGCCTTATATTGCTCACAGACCGCTTACAGCCCTGACTGCACGTGCTGAATTGGTGGATGGCGTGAGTGTGGATGCCATTGATGAGAATGGTGTTGGCTGGTTGTTGGAAAATCTTTCTGTATTGGAAGAAACCGACGACCCTGATAAGGCACATCTTGAGAACGATGGGATTTATCTAAGTGCAGCAGAGTTGCAAACGACGGTAATTCGAGAAGACACCGATATACTGGAAAACAGAGCGTTGCATGGGTACGTTAGAAGCATGCAGGAGTTTGTGCATGAGCTGTTGTCAGGCTATCAAGGTTCTGAGTATCCGACCTCTAACAATTCGCATGATGGCTACGTTAGTTTTTTCACCGCGATGCAGAGATGGATTGGAAAGCTAGCAGGAATTCGAGTTGAGAGCTTACGTGATTGTGAGTTACGTTTAAGGAAGCTAGATGCGACATTTTGCCAGTACTTACCTGTCAGGCAGGACGTCATAGGTATTCCTCAATTCTCTCAACGTATTAAATCTAACACTCACTACTTAACTGTCTTTAAATCTGCATCAAGTTGGTATCAGCGTAATAAAATTGATTGGCGGACTCATCAAATGTTGCTTGCCATTAATAGTGTGCCAAAACTCTGGGAGTACTATACGGTAGTAAGGATGCAACGTTGGTGCAAACGGTTCGGAGAGGGAATCTCATCCAGTTGTGATTCTCTATGGTCTGGCAGTTTCTCGAATTGGACAGCCCACTTGTACTATGAACCATATTATTGGATGACAGGTCACCGGAATGCTGGAGTGGTTGTGAATAGTCAGCTACGTAGTGCTATTCGAGCAAGGCAGGACTACCCTGGGAGAATTCGGCAAGGTGAATACAATCGTCGAGTACCTGACATAATCATCGAGTTAAGACCACCAGAAGACTCTACTCTGCCAACGAAGTTACTGGCTTTTGATGCAAAGTATACGTCTCGAGAGAAAGCCTTCGAGCACTATCTGCCAGATGTTACCTTAAAATACGTACATGGTATTTCACATAAAAGCCAGGGCGCATGCATAGAATCGATGCTTGTGCTATATCCTGATGTTGATGATGCGCTGATGGATTTTCATGCTCATCCCTACAACTTATTTGGTTCGCGGCCTCATTTTCCTGTTTTGGGAGCTCAAGCTATGTCGTTAGGGCATGGAGATGAAGAATCTCACTGGCAGTTTGAGAGAACATTAGAACGTCTTATTGAGCTTGCTATTGATCGGGAATAGCTGAGCGCCAAAAGCTAGGTAGTACGCTGTTGCTGGAATGAGTCAAACTAAGATGCGTATGGGGTAAGTCTACCGCTCTTAACTGAACTTCCGGGGAGTCTAGGTACAATCAATAACTCTCAATGCAGGGCCATTCGAGGAGAGGGTGGTTCCTGTTTGGGACGTGATCGAACGTGCTTGCGCCTTCGCAAGTTCCTAATAGCCACAGGGATTGGCAATGAGCAAATTACTTATTCCATATGGATTTAAGGACGGGCGCTACTTCTCGCCGTTCGAAGTGGAGAACGGTGATCACTGTGGTTGCATATGTCCAGGTTGTGAGAAGCATCTGAGAGCGAATCATGGTAAGGGGCGCAAGCGGCCTTACTTTTCCCACCAAACCAATGCTGAGTGCACTGCAGGTTATGAAACAGCAGTGCATAAGGTTGCTAAGCAGATCATCCAGGATGAGGGGCTAGCTTACCTCCCTGAGCATATCATTTCGTTTCCCTCGCTGTTGCTGCCTAGCGGTAGGAGCTTCACTCGTGAGCCGCTAGTCATTTCAGGACATAGCCCTGCATTTGAGTTAGTCGAGCTAGAGAAGACAGTTCATCCCTACCGTCCAGATATCACTGCTCATACGTCCACAGATGTAATCTATATCGAAATTTTCGTCACGAATTCCACCAGTTACGAAAAATCAAACCACTTTAAACACAGTAACTTAGTCGAGATCGATTTGAGCCAGGCAGAAAGGGACGTTGTATTCGATCTTGAACGGTTTAAAGAGTTGGTATTGCATCAGGCTAGCCGGAAGTGGATTCACTGTAGTTTGTATGACGACAGAAAGAACAGGGCGCTGGAATCATTTCACAGTGAGTTCGAAAAGCAAAAGAAACAGGAGATAGATCGCCTAGAGGCTCGCCGGAGAAGCCAAGAACAGTTTAATAAAAATAGAGAAAAGGCCCGAGAGCCTTATCTTGAAGCGTTAACAGAACTCAGCCAGGTTATGACGAATGAGGGACTGCAACACCGCGTAAGTAACCTCAAACGAGAATCAGGGGAGACGTTAGCAAAGGCTAAGGCTTTCTTAGGCTTTCACCAAGGCTGGCCTGATCCAATAGGCTACTGCACAGTACATTGCTGGATTTTCAATACTCACTGGATTGTTTGGCAAGCATATATCTACGCAAATTATGTTAAGGGTAAAACTCGGGGCACCGTTGTTGATGCATTCAAGGTAAAAAAAGATGTGGTTGAACGCTATGGAGTGATGGACTGTGTCTTTTCATTGAATAATGCAAAGCAGGCGGGAAAGCGACAAGGAAGGATGCGAGAGAAATACTATGCAGACGTGGGGGCATGGTTTTTTTCTGATAGCGAGAACAAGCAGATTCCTAGCCCTTATGTACCGGTGATCCAGTTTCTGGAGGAACTAAAGCGCCTAAATATTTTGCGTTCTGGGGCGTCAGACCATCTGTTCTATGTGCAGCAAAATGATTTAGCGGTAGCACAGGAGAGGCGTTTACAGCAGCGGAGAGCTATTGAAGTGGAAAATGCTAAGCGACGAGAGGAGGCAGAGCGTTTGGCTCAGGTGGCAGCAGAGGAGCGCGAAAAGAAGCGTATCGCAGACCGAGCTGAGCAGGAAAAGCTGCGAAAAATAGATGCGGAATTAGCACACCACCGAATCCAGACCAGGATAAAAAGAATTACCGAGGAAGTTCTGGAACTCTATCAGTCTGGCTGTAATGTAGGTTTCCGATGCAACTATTGTTCATCAATCAAAGATCGGTGCGACCAAGCTTGTGAGTACTGTGGAAAGTCTCACTTTGAGCCTGTCGAGATCGATAAGGCCTTTGTCGATACTTTGGAGCATCGCCTGCTCTGCGATCCAAGAGTTGGAAGATAGAGTGTGTTTAAAAGACTATGGTAGCCGTCAATCCGTGGTCAGGAAAAGCAGGTCTTGGGGATGCCACTTACCCCGATTCTTACGTTGGGTGATCAGTTGTTTATAGCTGACGGGATCGGGCGCTGATGAACGTTGGTGTCGTTTCGCATTACAGAACCGGCAAGCCGCAACGATGTTCTTCTGCGTATCTTTTCCACCATCACATCTAGCAACCAGATGTTCGGAAGTACATTGGAATCGACTGGCTTGTTTAGCAGTGATCTGATGGTTGCCAGAAAACGTGTTGGGATCAGTTAGCCACATGAGGGCATTGCAGTAGTAGCAGCGACCTTTCTGGCGATTAAAAGCACGGTTTTTAAGTTTGGATTTGCGAGTTGGCATGTAGGGCTCCGTTGTAAGTGAAGCCCGCATGCCCTCAGGACAGTGGCGGGAACCAGCCGATCATTCGTACTGGCTATGCTGCTGATCCTATGGATACAGCAGGGGCTAGATTAGCGAATTTGGATTGTGGTGTGCAAGTAGCCCGCCACCACTCTCCTTGAGCGGTAGCGGGGAATGTGGGGCTGGATTATGCGGAGGACTTACGTTTAGCTGTTACTACGGGGTCGTCAGGCTCGGTGGGTTGAGGTTCTCCGATGAAGGAGTTGTGTACAGCGTAGACTCGCGGTTCTTTATCCTTAATGAATCCTGGTATGGCTCGTTTCACTTTCAAACGTCTTGCTTCGTCTGTATGTAACAAACCCTGATCTCTTAGAGTTTTGGCTACAGTCGTTGGAGTAACATGGTCAATCACCTTTTTGATTTGCTCGTCCGTGAAGTAGTAGAAATTTCTGTCCGCGTAGCACACTGGTGGAGCACTGGATTGGTAATCTGTCCGTAGGTAATGAATTCGCTGAGGGTTCTCTATCACAGAAGAGCGTAGTGCATTTACTGCTCGCTCTGCGTCAGACGGTGCTTCTAGTCCTTCGAGCCATGCCTGAATAGCGGATTTCACTGCCCCCTGCACTTGCTCTACGGTATAGGGAAGGATTCCCAGATCGACCGCTATCTCACCAGCAGTTTGAATGAGTGCGAACTTGGGCAGTACTCGCTGCACAGCGTTCCCTTTATTGAACAGAGGTGCCAACTCTGCGCCAATCTCGTCCATCAGCGCACCTACTTTGTTCCTGAGTTCATCCAGTGACGAGCTCGATTCGAACAACCTTCGCACATACTCAGGACCAGCGGTTCCATACTGCGTGTTCAGTGCGTGTCTTAGCCGGTCAGCTTCCGCTGAGGTGAGAGTAACTTCAGAATCGCTGTTCATCTCCATCATGGGGAGGTCCAGTAAACGAATCTGAGCGCCCATGTAGACTGCACCGCCGGTCATTCGCGTCATTGAAGCCGCTGAGAATTCGCCGGTACTAATAACGTTTACAAACCAGCTAAGCTCCTGGACGCGCTGAAGGTCACCATTCATGCGGGTTTTTCCTTTCCCGTCGAAAATGGTGTAGGTAACAGCCTCAAATCGACCGTTAAACTGCCGCAACTCGTCCAAAATAAGGGTTAGACCGTCACGCGCCTTGCACTTGAGTTCTATACCATTATCAGACGAATACCACTTATCTATAAAGCTGGCACCCTCAAGGCCAGGGTTGCCAAAGACACTTGCCGCAATACGCGCAGAGTTGGTCTTGCCATTTGATGATCCCCCGTAAGCGTGCACACCGATAGCCTCTGCGTTCATCAACCTGCTAATTACACACGTGAAGGCTAGGCTCAGCATGAAGATATTTAGCGGTGTGCCCGCTTGTGCAATGATCGCTTGCCACTCCTCGAACGATCCTGCTTGGTGTATTGCACCCACATCTTGGGCTCGCTCTGCACTGAGTTCAGGAACAGGTTGGGTAGCCCATGATGGGATGATAGTTTCCTGTGGAAGCAAGAAGGCTCCGCTTCCCAAGTGCAGCCCGAATTGATCAACCGTTGGCTGAGGTGGAGTAGCAGCCCCAAGCATGAGGTACTTGATGAACTCTCTTCGAAGCTGTAAGTCGGGTGATACATAGACCCCCAATTTCCCCAGCTGCGAGCACACGGCATTGTGGTTTCCAGCAAGGTCTCCCGCTGAAATCAGACACTGCTGCTCGAAACCGGCATTGGTCCGGAATGAGAGTCTTGTAAACCAGTTGCCACCGCTATCGTTATCGTAGATCTGCCTATCAACCCAGACGGGCTGATAGGCGAGTTGTACAAGCTTTGGTGGTTGGTCTTTCTTGCCAGATGGCACAAGTTTAAATGTGCCATCTTCGTTGAGTTCGTAACCTTCACGGACTGGTGGAAATGCCAACTGATTCATACCCCTACCTCCATGTTGCTCATGATCCACTGTTCTACCGTCTGCTCATCGTATCTAACCGATCTGCCGATTCTCACGTGAGCCCGAAGCTTCTCAATTGCCGACTTGCTAACGCCCAGACGCGCCGCTAGCCATTTAGTGTCCTTCAGTTGTTTCATCGTTTTAACCTCCATGTTGAGTAGGTTGGCTGATTTCGACAGCGTGTCTGAGATGTTCAGCGGATAGGTGGGCGTAGCAGGATGTGGTGTCTACGTTGCTGTGCCCTAACAGTTCTTTAACGGTGTAGATAGAAACACCGTTCTGAACGGCAGAGCTTGCAAAGTCATGGCGAAGATCATGGAATCGGAACTCTGCAGGGATGTTGGTTTCCCGTTTAATCCGTTTCCACTGGCTACGAGGTTCAGGAATTGGTCTACTGCCATCTCCCGCAGAGAAGACATAACCGGTTGAGGTAGCATTCATTGCTCTCTCCTTCAACAAAGCCAGAGCTTCAGTCGAAAGATAGACCTCTCGAGAGCGCCCTGACTTGGATTGTTCGATTCGCACAATACCTGCATGCCAATCAATCTGGTCGAACGTCAGGAGTCGGGCTTCACTAAGCCGCATCCCAGTTACCCAGAGGATGTAGATCAGGTCATGTACGGGGTTTAGTTTTTGGGTCTTGAGGGTATTAGCGAGTCGTTGCCTTTGGGCATCAGTCAGGTATCGAACAAGTGTATTGTTCTCCTGGAGCGACTTGATGCCATGTACTGGCGACTCTTCGATGTAGCCGAGCTCTTTGGCTTGGCGGAAGATAGCTTTCATCAGGTGCAGAAATTTATTAACGGTGGCGGTTGCCAAATTCTGCTGAAGCTGGGTCAAGAATGGATGTATTTCCTTATGGGAGATACTCTTGACCGGTAGGAGCCATAAGGAATCTGGAATAGATTTCATGCGGCTCAGGTCTGTGCGATGAGACCTTAGGGTGTTCTCCCGACTCGGTATGAATACCGTATCGACGAACTCTTTCAGAGTGATGTTGTTTGTTTGTACAACATCTCCGTACTCTAAAATTTGGTATCTGAGATCGACAGCTTTCTGTCGAGCTGCTTCAAGACGTAGAGAGGGATGCTCTCCTAACTTGATCTTATGTCTCTTCTTCTCGTGTTCCATGAAGAAGTAGAAGGACTTTCGTCCTGTCGGATATACGATGAGTACAAGTCCTGCTGCGAGGCTGTCTCTGTATTCCGCTTGTCGCTTACCGCTGGAACATTGTAAGCGCTTGAGGAGGGATTCACTGAGCTTGCGTCGGCTCATAACTACTGTCTAATCTGGCCGCTTTGCAACGTTTCCCCTCTTACTAGAATCTTCCGGATTTCCTTCAGTTTTTCTTCTGGATCTTGGCCCGGTGTTGCGGTGCTGAGGTTGGGGTAAGCTTCATCACCGTATGCTTTAAGAAGTTCCAGCCATCTTAGGGCGGCAGCGACAAATCCGTAATCATTATTTGCCATTTCTTGGTTGCCCCGAAGAATTGCTCTTGCAGAAGAAGGTTGGTTGCCTTCTAAAAGAAGCTTCTTTACAGCGAGAACTATCTTTTCCAGTGAGAAGCGTTTCTTGCTGGTGTTTCCTGTTTCTGTTACCGGAGAGAGGAGCGTTTCTTCAGCTGTACATTGGATGACGTACTGCAAGACGCGAGTCTCTTTATTCGGTGCGAGATGTTTAGGGACACCTATCGTTTCCATATCAAAGCGTTGTTCCGCAATGATTGTTGATTGGGAAGTCATAAGTTTTATCTCTAAATAATTGTAATTTTGATACGTTGACCCAGATAAAGTATCTGGCGTATCACGGGGTGCCGATCTAAAAAGCCATTCGGGTTTTTAGATCGGCGAAAAAAACTAAAATGTTAAGGAGCGTAGGAAGAGTGTTTTCTTCCTGTCAGCAATGCTGAATTCATTGCATGCTATGTCTTGGTTTTGTTTTGGTCAAGCTCTTTGTTTTTTATATCGTGCTGCCAAAATCTTTTAATATGACGCTAAAATCTTTTAATGTGATGCTAAGATTCGATGGCGTGATTTGTGGTTTTGTTTGAATTTATGGTGGGTAAAGTGAAAGGTCCTGAAGTTGGAGGGGATAATGAGTTGGTTGTTTGTTGAAGTGTTTGATTAAAAGGCTTTGTAACGCGTAATCGGTTGAATGAGACCAATGAAATACCGTATAAAAAAATTAGATACCCACCGACCTTGGAAGGTCGGAGGGTATCTAATTTCAGGCTGAAATCCTTACCACTTAAACTCAAACGGCTTGATCTGGCAGTAGTTGTACTTCTCGTTGAAATCATTCTCGTTGAGCATGAAATAACGAATCCCTTCGACGAGAGCTATTACCATTGCCAATCCTGGAATAACGAACGAGCTGATCAGGTAGGCTAACCCCAGTCCCCAACTGCCGATGTAGAACTTGTGCGCACCAAGGCCTCCGAGAAGCACAGCTAGGATGCCCGCCATGACTTTGCTTTTCCCACGGTTCATGACTGAGTCACTACCCATCCGAGGAGGCTGATCAGCAGCTTCAGGAGCGCTGATTCCCTGAATGGCCCGTATAATTTCCATCGCTTTCTTCTGACCTGCACCCGTCGTATCGAAGGAGTCTTTAAACCCTCCTTTAACGTTAAGCTCTATCGTGTTGTCGTCCAGTGTTCGGAACTGGATGGTGACGCGAAGACCAAACGGATTCAGACCGTACCGCCAAGCAGCCTCTAATAGTCCATCCTGAAGGTTTTCTTTCTTCAACTTTCCACCGGCTTTAAGCAGCGTTTCGCGCACATACTGAAAGGTATCAGAGTAGTTGGCAGTGGTTTGTAGGGTCGTATCAGATACTTTTTCAAATTCCATTGTTCATGTCCTTAATGTTGGGTGTCTTCATGACATTCCTATTGAGTTAACGGGGCCGCTCAGTCGGGTTTTAATTAAACGGCGAATAAAATTTCCCAAGATGGGATATTTAACAAACCCACTTACATTGCTTCGTATGGCAAAGATATTGTGGGAACCAAGGCAGCAGGCTTTTCGCGATGCGTTGTGGGCGATGCGAAAAGCGGCTTGTCCGAATCAGGTGGAAATGGTTAAGAAGCTAGGTAAGTCTCAGAACTTCGAAATATGAAAGCGGCGAGCACCGCTTGGAGTACGCAGAGGAGGAATGATTTGTCACACTTACGGCAAGATATTGAGTGAGTTTGCAGGACAGTTTGAGAGTGACAATCCGTTTTAAATCGTCTTGAATGTAAGAACCATAACGCATAGCCTTGAGCGATAAACACGCTCATATTGAGTACGACTGGAACTGATTACTAAAGGGACTTTTATGAAGATTTTGACTCAGGGAATCTTTGATGGGTTTTGCCTGCATTATTCCATTTTTAACGCGTTCAAAGCGTTAAACTCCCCATCTTCAAGCGCAATAGAATTCTCCGCTAATCACCTGACGAAGTGGGAGAAGATGATCGGACTATCTCCGTCTTTACAGAGCTTCGCATCTGGTGAGGGTAGTGACTTTGGCCCTCTAAGAGATGTAACGGATGTTCAGGTTAAGCGGAATTTCATCGCATCATGCTTTAATGTGGTCAATGAGAAGAATCTGAAGAAAGATTACAGGCCAAGCTCAATCAGTCTGGATGACCTTTGGGATGTAGATTTTCAATCCGCAGTCGTAATCCTGTGCCTGCAAGAGAATGCCATTCTGGAGCACCCTGATTTAGGTGATCATTGGGTGACAATTATCGGGAAGGATGATGAGACAGAGCGATTCCTAATTGCTTGCTCCTACACTCCTCATCTACACAACGATACTGAAGAAAAAGACGCTGTGACAAAGCGGTTTTTCAATAACTCCATTCGTTATGCGGAGCTCCAAGTTACTTGTATCTATCCTGAGAGTATCCAACTAATCGAGGTGTCAAACCGAAAATCCTGAGAATTAGCCCCTCAGGGCGTCATATTGATGGAGCATTAAATCAACAGGAGGTTGATTCGTGAACGCACCAAATCTATTTAGCCTGGCAACCAAGGAATTGTCACAGGATGCATTTCTTGCGTGGCTGCTACAGTGGGGAGATCCAGCACATGCTTCGGTTGATCCCTATCTTCATGAACTCGCTGTTAGGTTTATTCGACGTCTTGCCGGAAAGGATGAGGACTATCAGGTCCATAGTGTTCAGGCTGGGCGGCAGTGGAAGAATATTGATGTCTGGGCCTTCGTCAATGACGAGCTGTGTCTGGTCATTGAGGACAAGAAGGGTACTAAAGAGCACTCCAATCAGTTAACTCGGTATCGGGAGTTTGCTGCGAAGGAAAAGCCCAAGATGGAGCTGAGCTGCATCTACGTCAAGTTCGAAGAGCAATCTGACCTGAGCGCTGTTCGGGCTGCTAACTACAGTGTGTTTGATCGTGAGTTGATGATCGCTTTACTGGATAAGTATCTCGCAAATACACCACAGGCAAAGCAGAACAATATCATCAGGGACTTCTTCGATTATCTTACTGGGCTGCACAATGCCATTAACAGCTATCAAGTGCTCCCGTTAGATCAGTGGGGATGGTACGCGTGGCAGGGCTTTTTCTCTACGATTCAGAAAGAGCTGGGTACTGGCCGATGGGGCTATGTTGCTAATCCTGCCGGTGGGTTTCAGGGGTACTGGTGGCACACGCGTCGGTTCGAAGGGGTCGACTTCAGTTTCAATTGCTATCTACAGCTTGAACAAGACCAATTGATCTTCAAACAGAAGGTGGATAGCAGTGATTCCGATGGACGTCGTGTTGCCCGTAACTTCTATCGGAAGTGTCTAAAAAGAGCCGCGTCTAATACAGATATTTCGATCGAGAAGTACGGTCGTTTAGGAAAACATATGGGGGTGGCTCGATTAACAGATGGCTATCGGATTGTGAAAGACGATGGCTTGCTGGATCTTCCCGCAACGGTTGCGAAGCTTAGAGGTATGATGAGCTTACTAGACTCAGTGGAGTTCAGCCCATAGGTCGTGGCTTCTTTCCCAGATATAGAGCCCTACTAGCAGCACTGGTCTAGTAGGGCGTTTTTGTGCGTTTCATCTCTATCCTATGATCAGTGGAACGAAATAAATTCTTCCATCATCTCCCTCAGAATCAGTACAGCAAATTCCTTAGATACTGTTACAACGGACTGATCAAATTCATCTTGGATGTAATAGTGGGATTCGTCGTGATGGATGGTAATCCCTTCGTGAAGCCAGAAGACGGCAGGGCCGATCAGTGACGTTTTGTTGTTACGACGGTTCAGGTTCTTGAACAGTGTATACGGTCCACTGATCGTGACCGCTCCGTAGAGGCCGGTAGAAATTTGCTCCACGGGATGATCATCGAGTAAGTCGTTAAAGGCTTCAAGTAGATAGTCTTCCCCTACTGCGTCGTCAGCAAGTTCCCTGTTCACTAGCTCAGCCGAGCACTTGGATACTTCCAGAGTATATTCCTGTACCTCATCTACCATGATGAAGTTGGTCTCGCTTTCGTAAACTATTACTCCGCCGTGGAAGAAAACAAATGTTGGTTCATCCTGCCGGAGAGTGGGTGCTTTGGGATCAGAGTATGAAATTTGGTACACACCATTGATTTCGATACCGCCGTAGGTTGTTGAAACGTTAGTGACTAATTCGTTCTGAGGGGTCGGTTTGAACTGATACATTTTGCTTATCCTCATAGCTGAGCTTCTGTTAAATGATGGTGGAAGTCCCTTTCAATGTATCACGGATTTTTAATTGATCAAGACAAGAAATGTCTAATAATCAATTACTTATATAGTGTGTTGCTGGCTTCCTAGTAACCCTGTGGCTAGTGTTCTCGAGACTGGTTAGTAAGTGGTTAGCAGTAGTATTGGACCGTGATGATATTACTAAGAGGGCAAGGTTTCTTAGTAAGGGATTGCCGCTTAATAGGTGACAAAAAGATCTAGATAGGAAGCCCTTCCGGAAGGGGAAGGGCTTAGGTCAGGCCTGGTTACTAAACCTGAGTGCTTGTTCGACGCAGTTAGCGATCTGCTGTCCCGTTTGCTCTAGGCGATTATCGGCATAGTGGCTATATCTTTCTGCCATGCGAGAGGATGAGTGCCCCAGAGCAGCCTGTACGTCACTGAGACTGCCGCCTGAGTTGATGATCATTGAAGCGTGTGTATGCCGAAGCTGGTGGATGCAGAATGGCCCTTTAATCCCCGCTCTTTTGAGCATGCGATTAAAGGCTTTGGTAGGGGATTGGATAGGCTGCGCATACGAGGACGGTTTCTTAGGGTTCCCTCCTGGAAACAGGTAAGGGTGGCCCGGTATGCGTTGCAGGTTATGGAGTAGTTCAGCCGCCAATCGATTCAGCCGAACAGTTCTGGACTTACCAGATTTGGTTAAGGGTATGATCCAAGTAGGCCGTTCGCCAACCAGATTAACGTCCTCCCATTTGGCGTTAGCCGCTTCTGAACGTCTTACACCGGTTAACAGCAGAAACTTAATGTACTGACCGGCGTAGTAGTTTTGATCGCTGTCCGCCGCATCGAATAAGCGCTTAATCTCAGCAGGGCTCAGGAAGCGTTCACGCTTGTTGTTTTCGATAAGCAACTTGAGTCCAGTGACAGGACTTTTTTCCAAGAACCCCACAGCACGGCCATGTTGAACATGTGGCGCACCAAGGCCATGATTCGGTTGTTTGTTGCGGGTTTTAACTTGGCCATCAGGCGATTCTGAAACTGCTGCAAGGTCTGAATGTTAACTTCATCCAACAGCATGGAACCGATTGCAGGCTTCACATGATGGGTAAAGCGGCTGTAGTCATTTCTAGAACTGCGTTTAGAGGATGCAGAGTGGGGCAGGTAATGTTTCACCGCGAACTCTTCCACCGTGAAGGCGGTTTGAGTTCGCAGTTTCTGTTGTTTGGGATCTTCATCCCGACTGAGCATACCTTTGTACTCATTGGCGATGCCTCGGGCATCCTGCACTGTCAGTGGCCCGTATGCACCAAGCGCGATGCTTCGCTTTCGGCCACGCCACGTGTAGCGCAATAAGAACTTCTTAGAGCCATTTTTACCAACAAGGCATTTCAGGCCTGACACATCAGCGTCGCTGTACTCCTTTTCCGTGGACTGAGCATCAGCAGGGTTGGGTGGAAGTTGTTCAATCAAGCGGTTGGTAAACCGAAATCGGGTAGGGGAAGGGCTTCGCATAACGCCTCCTGAACGAGTGGGGTTCTTACAATCCCCGACACCTCCTCAAACATTTCACACACGCACACTCCATCCTCCCTAGCGGTCTGACGTTTCATGCAAACACACGAAACCGACACATCGGGTGAAACGAAAGGTTCCGGTCTATGTCCGGTCGTCTTGGTGAAAAAGTGAGTGAATGGTGCGAGAAGGGTGGGGAAAGCGGGGTAGTAGGTATTTACTCAGTCTCTAATGTGACGTCGAGATGGAAGACGCGCATGTCGATGTAGTTCATGAAATTGCCTTCCCAGATACGGTAGAAGTTGTGCATATCTTCCAATGCGTAGCGGCCAACGTATCTGACAAAACAGCAACCGGTGGTGAAATCGAAATCCACCTCTTTATCCAGTTCACAGTCCTGGCCCGTACCGACGTAGCTGAAGTCTGTGATGTACTCCAGCGTTCCGGTTTCGCCCTGGACTTTCACCCGAATCTCTACCGGATGGTAACCGCCTTTATCTGGAGCATAGTCGGGGTCGCGGAAGTTAAAGGTCGCAGCAGTTATGCTCCGGTCAGGGTTCTGGTCTTGCACCGCTTGGTTCAGATAATCGGTTAATAGGGTCACACACGCATGAGAGAGAGGAAGTGCATGCGCGTCGTGGGGAATTGAAAAAATCATGGTTCCTCCGTTGAGTTAGAGTCATTTTGGGATTTTGGAGATGCAGAAGCCTTTTGGCGCTTAGCCGCCCGTCCCTTTCCGGGGGACGTCGGCGTTTGCGCCTGATCAGATGAGTCAGCGGCATCAGCTACTGTGGATGACTTGGCATTCTTACCAACGTTATCCACGGTATTTGATGATTCAGGCTGTTCGGAAATTGGTTCCAAAGCATCCAGGCTTTCCATCCAGTTCTTAACAGGATGGCCAGGTACATGGAAAAAGATCGCTTTTGGAGCCTGAAGCAATACGCCTTCAGCACGCAACGCGGCACATAGAAAACCCGCATTGTTGGCACTGCCTGCCTTGAAGAGTGATTTAAAGGCAACGGACTTAATCGGCTTATCCGATTCAGCACTTGCCAACAGTTCGGCAATGTCCGTAAGCGCAATCCACTCCTTCGAAAACAATCCACCGGAGTCGTTGTGAGCAATGCGAATCGCCAATGTCTGGTTATCCACATGCTTACCGATCTCGTATGTGATCGAACCGGGAAAGCGTGGGCTTTGCTTTTTCGCTGGATTGGATTTCAGGATCAGGTACCGGGGTTGTACCTCAGATTCAGATGCAGCCTCTACGCTGCCTGTAGATGCAGTAACATCAGTCATAGTGTCATCCTAAGCGTTTGGTTAGATGTGAGTGTTGAAACGTCCCAGAACGGGACAGGACAGGTTTAGAGATCGTGGAACTTGGCTACCACGCCGAGTACGATCGCCAGATCATCGCCGTATCCCACGTAGGGAATCATGTCGGGTACAGCATCCGTAGGACAGAGGAAATAGAGGAGTGCGGCTATAGCTAATGCCTTGAGCCAAGCCGGGGTATCTGGGTCTTTCAGAAGCCTAAGCAAAGTCATGACCGCTTCGTACAACTCGTATGCTTTGCCTCCAAGTTGACGGAGCTTCTCTTTGATCTCATCTTCTGGAATACCTGAATGGTAACTACTCATCCCTATACCCCTTTAACCCCGAAAACCCCGATTTAATTAATGGAGGGAGAGATTCATGAGCCCAATCCTGAGCGTAGAGCAGATGCACAGGATCAAAAGCTTCCAGAGAATCAGGGACTTTTTCATTAAAGGAGCCAAAGGCTAAGTGTTTCAGGACGGGAACGTTCGGACACGTTAACGCCTTGAAGGGCGTGCCGTGTCCGTTGTAACTCACAATCTCCCATTGATCAGGAAGATCTATCCAGTACACCGCGTTTTCACAGCAATCACTGACTAATGAACTTGTTCCCGCCAGAGACCACGTATCCTCCAGTACAGCTGACTCCCAATCCCGTACCGTTTTACCGGTATGGGAAGCTATACAGAGATTGAGTTTGATTGGTTGGGTGTGCAGGGACTTGGCTGAAAGGGTAGTAATACCTTCAGCGATGATCAGCAGAACGGGTGTTTCAGGGTTAGGGATGGACAGAGGAACGTATTTGGCGTGCTCGACGATCTCTGCGAGCAGACTGCTCATAGAGAGATGGGCTGAGCTACTGAGGCTGAGTGCCAGATCTGTAGCGTACTTACCTTCAGACAGGGCTTCATCAAGGGAAAAACCGTCACACATGTTAAATCTCCTGAAAGTTAATTCAGGACATTGATATATGTTTAAGGGCTGCAAAAGCACGGTATTTGAGCGAAGCGTCAAATGCCCTGAAGTTTTGGTATTGGAGAGGGTGTATTGCAGTTTGTAGGAAGTAGCCAGACAGGGCTAGCAGCACATCCGACCAGAGAACGACCAGAGCCCAGAAACAACAAAGGCCTGCATTTGAGTGCAAGCCTTGAAGTAAGTGGTGCCCAGACGCGGAATCGAACCACGGACACGGGGATTTTCAATCCCCTGCTCTACCGACTGAGCTATCTGGGCAATGTCGTAAGACGATGCGTATTAAACGGATTTCGAAGCGTCCTGTCAACAAAGAAAACAGATATTTTTCATAAATTTATCGTTGCTGTGTTGGAATTTGGGGAAATCAGGATGTTGTGCTTGAAAAAGTTGAATCAGGCGATGTAATTAGAATGATTATTCAACCGTTTTACGTTGTATTTGAAGGGCTGTGATAAACTGGCTCAGGTCTAACAAACCATTAAGTGGGAGTGGGTCGGTAGCCAAGATGGTCTGGATCTATATGTCGAGAAAGTGTGCTTCTTACAGATCAGCCGAACGTGATGTGACAATGGGTTTGATAGGGGCTGCTGTTGCACCGAAGTATGTTGTTTCTATTCTTTTCCTCCTTCTTCTTTTCAGTAGCCCTGCATCTGCTCATCGTAGTTATGAATCTTATTTAACCCTTTCGTTTGATCGGCAGCCAGAGTTGATTTGGGAGATCGAAAGTAACAATTTTGAATTGTTATTCAATTTAGACGATAACGGTAATGAAATTATTAGTTGGAAAGAGTTGCTAAACCATCAGCAGGAAGTTTTGGAATACGCGCTCAATGAGATATCAGTACGCTTTGATAATCAATCGTTGTTATTGGAGGTGGGTACAGTAGAAGCAAAACGACGTGGAGATCAGACGTATCTGGTCGTGCATTTTCTATTGCCTGATGATTTTCACCCCGAGAAAATGGGATTGTCTTATAAGCTCTTTTTTGATGTGGATAAGCAGCAGCGGCTTTTATTAAGTATTTATTCAGTAAAAGGTAAGGATATTTACCTGTTATCTCCTGAAGAAAGTAGTATTCAGGTCGATATAACAGTTAATAACCTGTGGTTACAGGTGCGTCAGTTTGTGAAAGAAGGGGTCTACCATCTATTCGGCGGTTACGATCATGTCGCTTTCCTGCTGATGTTGTTATTGGCACATATGAGTCGAATCGACGATCGAAACACTATGTTGGTTGGTCGTCTGATTAAAGTAGTTACGTCATTTAGTGTGGCGCATACGCTGACGCTGTTTCTGGCGGCCACTAACACCGTTGTGTTACCGATAGCACTGGTTGAGCTGGTTATCGCGATTACGGTAATGGTTTCGGCATTGAGCAATGCCTTGGGCAGGGCACAGATGCTGAGTTGGCAGGTCGCATTTGTGTTTGGGTTAATTCATGGCTTTGGTTTTGCCAATGTTCTGAATGCAATTGAGTTGCAGCAAAATCATTACATGGTTTTGTTGTTTAGTTTTAACGTGGGTTTAGAAGTTGGACAGTTACTGCTGGTTTCTGCAGTTCTCCCACTGTTGTTATGGCTGAGACGTTTCAAGAGCAGTTTTAAGCGTTTTAGGAGTATTTGTTCAATAACTACGATCGCTCTCTCTTTTGTTTGGGTGTTGCAGCGCGTTTAGTGATTTGACGGGTACTCATATCAGGGCCATATATTCAGCTTCAGGTTTTATTATTCATGGTACAGCAGCAAACCCTAGGAAATACGGACAGTTGTATAGTGACAGGGGAGAGGCACAGTGGGAAGTTAACGCTAGTGCTAACCTTATTAAAGAGCGCTGAGTGTTTGCGCCCTGTCTTAATTACTCCATTTGAGAAAGAAACTAACAGCCGGAAAATGGATCAGACCCGCATCTTGGCGTCCAGCTTTTCAGGTTGTGAATCTTTTGAAATCTTATATGTGAAACCGGATTGGCGCTTACGTAAGCGTGATCTTGGGTTTAATTATCTTATTGATGATCTTCAGCAGGCCGTCGAACATGTACCCGGAGATGCGATCATCCTGCATCGGATAGAAGAGTTTTTCGAAGTGCAGGATCGCATTCATATTGAACTCTTTATCAGTGCCGTGACCAGTGCCGCTAAGCAGGTGGGGAAAAAGCTCTTTATAACCCTGCAACATGATGAGGCGCATCAGCTCTATCTGGAACAAGTTGAACGCTATGTCGATTTGGAGCTGTTGGTGGAGAAACCCGTCAATGGCATCGATACTCGGGAGGTAACGGTGCTTTACTCCTCGTTGCCGGTACAACAATCGAATTTTTCACTGGTGCGCAAAGCACTTGGGCATTTTGCTCTGCAAACTTCGGCGGATATGTCGACCGAAGAGTCGGTTGATAGCGGAAAGATATTGTTGATTTCGCAAGATACCGCATTGGTCAATAATTTGACTTATCTTCTGCGAGACAGCGATTTTAGTTTGAAAGTGATTGCGCCGAGTGTGGCTGAGATCGTACACCAGCTAATTTCTCGTCCAGAACTGATTATCTTCGCCGCAGCTGAATCAGAAACAGCTGAGCTGATGCGAATTGCGCGTGACAATCATCTTAAGGTTCTGCGTATTAGCACCGAGGGTTACGTGCGTAAGCTTGACCGTTTGCAGGCTTCACAGAAGGGGTATCTGGATCTGCTGGAGAGAAACTTCTATCTGGAAGACTTCGTTCTGGTGGTGGAGCGGGCACTGCGGACACGAATTTACGATACGAGTTTCAGCGAGTTACCAGAAGAAACCCCGTACTTAGATTGTAAACGAGGCTTCTTTGAGCGTGTACAAACGTTTGTGGATAACGGTCTCTGCTTCAGCATCTTCAGCTTCCGTACACCGGGAATAACGTGTCTGGAAAATGCACAAGTATTGGCCGGGCGGCCCTATGACATGGTGTGTTATGACGAATACAGTCATACCCTGAAGTTTTTTGCGGCTAATCTGTTGGCACATAACGCTGCACTAGTGGAACGTAAAGTGCTGGCTTCAGATCCAGACGCAGAATTGCTGGCGATTCAGGAGGCGCATGAGTTTCGGGCCGGGATCCCGGTCGAATGCTGAAGCATTGGCTGTATATCGTGTTGTTGAGTCTGTTGCCTTGTCCGGCGATGGCAGTGGAGATTGATGCTGCTTCTCTTGAGCAGGCGGTGGCGGCAGATCCAGAAGACCTGCGTGCCAGATTGGTATTAGGTCGCTATTACCTGATGGCTGGAGAGTTTGAAAAAGCCAGAGGGCAGCTTGAAGCTGTTGCAACACTAGACCCGGACTTGCCGTTGACAGCACGACTAACGCGTCAGCTTGATGGAATCCATGAGTTTTCGGATGCTCTTACCCAAATAGATCTTGCTAACCCATATGATCAGACGCGTCTTGAACACGTGGTTAACCGCTTGTACAGCGCGCAGGCATATGAGCAGCTAGACACTCTGCTGGATTGGCTCAAGGCGTATGACTTTAAACTTCCCGTCAGCGTGCGTGAAATTTATGTACAGCGGTTGCTGGACCACAATCGTGTGGATCAGGCGCTAAACCTACTGGAACAAGCCTCTGGAAATGAACGTAGCCCTCTACTCCTGAGGTTACGCGCTAAGGCATGTCATCGTCTGGAACGGATTGATTGTGCTGTCCACGCATACGGACAAGTCTGGAACGCTGAGCGTCAGCTTGACGATGGTTTGCAACTTCTGGCGCTGTTGGTCGAGAAAAAAGACCGCAATAAAGCCCAAATATTGCTGCAGCAGATGCAGCCGCAATGGCCTGATCATAAGCGCATAGCCGAGTTGAAGGTGGCACTGGATCAGCAAGAACAGGACAGCCAACGTGATCTTGAAAGTGCCTTTCATCTGAGCCCAGGGGATATCACATTACGTGCACTGGTTTCGTCGTTGTACAACAACAGTCAGCGTGAAATGGCGATTGAAGTACTTGATCGATATCTGGCGGAGTTTACCCCTGACAACGATACCCGTTATTTTGCTGCCGAGCGCTACGCTTGGGAAACTCAATACGAAAAAGCACTGACGTTGCTTAGCG
The DNA here is from genome assembly GCF_015209595.1 of Pontibacterium sinense. Classification (GTDB taxonomy): domain Bacteria; phylum Pseudomonadota; class Gammaproteobacteria; order Pseudomonadales; family Balneatricaceae; genus Pontibacterium; species Pontibacterium sinense. Next base: position 35,402 of record NZ_JADEYS010000001.1, read on the forward strand.
ATATTCAACCCAACACGGAAAAGGTTCAGTTACTTCGGGCGCGTATACACGCCTGGCGAGGCGAGCTGGATATTGCAAAGCCGCAGCTACGTCATCTCATCGACACGGCCCGCAATCGGGAGATTTTGTTGCAGAGTCGCATGATGATGGGGTTCAGCTATTACTGGGGAGGCGACTTAGCAACAGCTGTTACTTACTTCGACCCGCTGATGAAAATTGACAGTTCAACATTGGATTATCCTGCCATGGAGGAAGTCATCCTCTTGGGAAACAGGGACTACGACCGACTGATTGAGCTTTACGAAGCCCGCCTGTTGCAGCAGCCGGACAGCACAGATCTTATGCTGCAATTGGCTAATCTGTTTGAACAAAAGAAAGCCTATTCACAAGCACAGGATTATTACGAAGGTTATCTGAAGCTGCGACCGGATGATCATGCGGTTCGCAAGAGGCTGGGTTTGTTGTATATCGAGCACCACGAATATGTTCGTGGTTTTCTGCATCTTGAGCGGCATGCATTCCAGCAATACAGTGCCGATAGCTTATTCCAGCTGGCTCAACAGTATTATTGGTCCCGTCGTTACGCTGACGCGAAGCGGATTCTCGATCAGTTGACTCATCAGTTTCCAGATGACAAGCGGTCGAAAAAACTTGGAGAGCAGATCCAGAAGGAAGAGAAGGGGGCTCCGCTCGCGAAAAATATCCGTGATCCCCATCAGCTGGAGCTGGCAAGGAAAGCCTTCGAAGCGGACGATTTCAGAAGTGCTTCAGCTCAGCTTAGCGAGTACCTCCAGCAGTACCCCGCGGATATGGAGGCACACTATCTGTATGCCTTCACGTTGGCTCAACAGGGTCAGCATACCGTGGCGGCCAGTGAGTTCTATATCGTCAGTCGCTCTTATATGAACAGCGATGAAGTGTCCTATCACTATGGCTATAACCTGTCGCGTAGCGGTAACTACCGTGCCGCCCGGACAGTGCTGAAGAAACTTGCGCTGAAGTTACGAGAGACTCTTGAGCCGTCGTTGCAGCCTGTCCCGGATGAGCTGCAGGCATTTATAGAGAGTTGGCAGCACAGCTGGCAGGCACGAGATTTTTCTGCGTATAGCAAGCACTATGCTCCGGTATATCGTGAGAATGCTCGCTGGATACAACACAAGTCCGGCTTATTGAGCCGAAACAAGGATATTCAGGTTGTACTCAGTGAGCTGGGCGTAGTGAAAGGCGCATCCTATGGTGATGGCGGTATGCGTTATCTGGTGCGCTTTGTGCAGGATTATCGATCTGACAGGTTGAGCGATAAAGGCTTAAAACACCTGTTAGTTGATTGTGGCAGCAAGCCTGAAACAGAAGTTAACTGTTTGATTCAAAAAGAAAGCTGGAAAACTCTTCCTGACTCTGAAAAGAGTGCGGAGGAACAAGCGTATAAGCAGGAATTGTTGAAGCAGGTTGAACAAGAGCTGGAACGATTAGAAGTGGCCGCTCTGGAAAAGTCACCTCAGGATACGGTTGTGAACACTATCTACTTCGGTGAAGGTGTCGGCAAAGTGCTAAAGCCGGAAGGGGAAGTGTTATCCAGACGTGTTGCCGTTAAAGTACCCTCTCATCCAACAGCACAGTTTGGCTTGCTAGCTCGGGACCTGGAAGCAAAGCGAGTGCCGGATGAGGGCATTGAAACGCAGGAACAGTTTGCTTTTCGGTATCGTACGTTTAGTGACTCGGATGACGTGGAATATCGACGTCCGGAGGTATCTGTGCAAAAAAAGTGGCGTGACTATCAGCTGCAGGCCGCTCTGGCTGCGGTTGAATTTCGTCAGCCGCAGTGCCGTAACGAACGAGGCTTTCAGTTGGATCTGAACGGCCGTCGCAATGAAATTACGGTTGGGGCTCGTTTGGATAACATGCGGGATCAACTGCATCTGATGCCTTATTTGCGCTATCAGACTCAGGCAGAGGGTGTGTTTACAACCTGGTCAATGGATTATAGCTCGCTGTTTTTTGACAAACTCAGCTGTGCTTCGCTGGATCGTGAGCTGACGCGTTTGCAGCTTACGTTTAATCAATACCGGGCGTTGGGCCAGAAGCGCTCACTCTGGTATGCGTTCGCATTGGGACGTGTCAGCGATGACAATATTGAAACCATCGGCCAGTATGACTACGCATTTTATAAAGGTGAGACGGAACGGCTGGATTACGCCGCCGCACTTAACGGTTGGTATATCTGGAACAGCCAGCCAACCGATGATTATTATTCACCGGATTTCTACGATTCTAGCCGCGTGCGTCTCGAAGCAACGTTGGATTTGGGTAAGGAACTGGACCTGATTGCTAACTCCAGTGCCGGTTACACCTTCACCGAGAAGCGTGCCCTGTATGACTACGGGCTCTGGCTAAAGTATCCGATGGAGGAACGTGGCGTTGACGCGCGTGTGGGCTGTCAAAAAAGTAACTCTGGACGGACAGCACAAGCGAACAGAGCTTATCGCAGTACGAATTGTACGGCGTCACTGGAGTACCAGTGGTGATGAAGGGAGTACTCTTTCTGGCCTTTATTGCCCTGCTGGCAGGGTTGTCGATTTTCTCAGTGATCGAACTGCATAGTCTCTATTTCGCCATGCATTCGTTTATCGGCGAGCTGGGCGTGGTGATGCTGCTGATTTTTACGTTACTGATTACTTTGCGTTATCTTGGTTTGATGCTGTTCTCCATGCTGAACAACATCCGCCGTACGGCGCGCAGGCATAAGCCGAATCGTGACTATCCTAAGGTGTCGATCATTGTTCCGGCTTATAACGAAGACGTAGTCATTCAGAAATCGCTAATCTCCATCATGGAGCAAACATATCCGCGACTTGAGATTATTGTGGTAGATGATGGATCTGCCGATGCGACCTTCGTTAAAGCTAAGCAGTTGGAATACGACAACGGAGTATCGTCGCTAAAAGTACTCCGCAAACCCAACGGCGGTAAGGCGAAAGCGCTCAATTATGGTATGGAGCATAGTAGCGGCGAATTGATCATGGTGGTGGATGCGGATTCGAAACTATCTGACGATGCGATAGAGCGGATGGTGCCCTACTTTGATGATATACGTGTAGCGGCAGTGGCGGGGTCGGTGTACGTAAGCAACCGCATCAATACCCTGACTCGCCTGCAGGCACTGGAATATATCGAAGGCCTTAATATGGCGCGAAACGGGCAGGCATTTTTTAAGCTTGTATCGATTATTCCAGGTCCGATCGGCGTATTCCGCAAAACCGCTCTGCAAGAGGTCGGGGGGTACGATAGCGATACCTTTGCTGAGGATGCTGACCTGACCTTAAAGCTGATCGCAGCAGGTTACCGTATCGACTTCGAACCGGAGGCGTTTGCCTATACCGAGGCGCCGGACAGTCTGCTTGATCTGCTCAAACAGCGTTACCGCTGGACCCGGGGTATTCTTCAGTCGTTGGCAAAGCATAAGAGCATGATGTTGCACGTTATGCGCCGACCAAAGATCTCTCTGGTACTCTGGTATATGTTTTTTGAATCGATACTCTGGCCATTTATGGATGTGCTGGGGGCTTTGTTTTTCATTTATGTCTCATACACATCCGGTACCAGTGCCTTTATATTTTATTGGTGGCTGCTGTTCACTTTGCTGGATCTTGCCGGGGCGTTGTACTGTGTGTTGACTACACGTGAGAGTCTGTCTCTGACCTGGTACGCCATTTTCTACCGGCTCTACTTTATCTCTGTGATCAATGTGTCGAAGATCTTTGCGACGATCGAAGAGTGGATGAATCTAAAAATGGATTGGGGAAAGCTCAACCGGAAGGGGAACCTGTAGATGGATTTAATCGCATTTATGTCGATGGTGATCCTGATCATCACCATTTTGACGTTGTCATTCGGCGTAGTCGCCTATTTCCTTTACAAGCTGCGCGAGAAGCGTGCTAAAAAGCAACAACAAGTGACGTACGAAGAATTGAGAGAAGAGAGCGGTGATGACTTCATCTTCTTTGAAAAGTGAGCTAGGGGAAATGATGCGTTTCAACGCTTCCAAGTTATATAGCGCAGGTATTATATTTTTCTTTGCGGTGCTGACCATGAGCAGTGCGTTGGTAACCTACCAGCTCTATGTAAACTATTATCCACAGGCGGGCGCTGGTGGCAGCGGTGCTTTGGGTGGTAGTGAAGGTGGTTCAACGCTCTACTTTTTACGTTCAGAAGATACGTTGTCAAAGCTGAATAGTCTGGGGCTTGCGGATTACAATTACATTGATCGTCTTAACACGCTGGCCGATGGATATCGGGCCGCAGGTTTTGAGGTGAAATATGTTGTTGAACGAGAGATAGCCAGTCTACCAACGAATGCGGCACTGTTTGCGTTCGATACGGTTAATCTTTCAGATACGTCGATTGCCACTATCAACACGTTTTTGCGTGATGGCGGTTACCTGTTCTTCAACTACCACTTTGGCTTCCACGATGGCGAAACCTACCGTGCTAACGCGGCGATCAAAGAGATCACAGGGTTAGAATATTCATCAAAAGCCTCCTACGTTGATACTGAAGATCTTCTATTCATATCGCCTAAAATTCTGTCGCCGTTGAGCCAGCGGATCTATCCGAAGGGGCACAAGATCGGGGTTGAACTCTATGACCCATTACCGGTGTTTGTCTCCAAGACACTGACCCCCGATGCTATTTCTACCAACTGGGCGGGCACTGCCCCACTAGTGGTCACTGAGAACGACGTTGAGCAGGAGCTGACGTATGAGGAGTCTGGTGTGCTTTGGCATGGTCGGTATGGGAAAGGTAACTGGGTTTACAGTTCGCTGCCTTCATATAGCTTGTTTTCAGCTCCAGAAACTCCCGCTAAGTTGACCCAGCTAATGCAAGGTATTGCACAAGCGGCCACAGAACCTCTGCCGGTGGTGCCTTATCCCTATTTGGATAAGGACAAAGTGGTATTCGTTTCTGAAGATACAGAATATAAATTTGAATCCTTTCAAGGCTTTATCAATGCAGCCAATCGCTACCGGGTGCCGGTTACCGCATTCCTGGTTGCAGAGCTGGCCGAACAGTTTCCAGAGATGGTGAGAGAGGCTGCTCGCAGCCCTTATATTGAACTGGGGTCCCACAGTTACACTCACAAGAAAATCACGGAGACGGGCGAGGCAAATATCGTCAATGAGACGAAAGGATCTAAAACGCTGATCGATAAGATAGCCAACGATGACATCATGGGGTTTCGTCCGCCGCGTGAAGAGATCGATGAGCAGATGAACAGTATTCTTTCCGGTGCGAACTTCCGTTATGTATTGGAGAAGCGTAAAGACTACAAATACCCGACGATCGAGAGCATGGAAGCACCTTTATACGTTATTCCACGAAGCGGTACTGATGATTACCAGTATCTGGTCAATCTGGATTGGGATGCTGACGCTATTTTGCAGCGAATGATTGAGGAAACCGAGATAATCACTTACATGGATGGGTTATATAGCCTCAGTATTCACACTCATCTGATGGCCTATAAAAAGAATATCAAAATTGTGGAAAGGTACTTTGAGTATCTGAATACTCAGCCGCAGCTAACGCCCATGACTGGAATTGATATTGTTACCCGCGCCCGACAGGCGAAACAGATTCGCTACGAGGTGACCCCAACCCGTAAAAACTTCCTGATCCGGGTGAGTAATGACAACGGTGAATCAGTTGAGCGCCTGATTTTCCGTGCATATTGGCCGCAGGGTAAGGTGCTGGGTGAGATCACTGCAGAACTGGTTGGTGCTGAGATCGACTACGCTCACAATGTTGAACAGGGGTATACAGAAGTAACGGTGCACCACCTCAGTCCGAAGTCTGCTCTGAGTTTAATCGCTTCCTATGAATAAGAATCTCTTGAACAGGCTACATCGTTGGTTGGTGGTCTGTTCGACCATCATGATGGTCTCGATGCCGGTTGAGGCACGTTTCTATCTGGGTGTGGGGGGATATGAGGTTTGCACCGCAGAGAATCAGCTCACCGCTTACCGTGATAATTGTCCACAGGCACATGTACCGGTTACGGATCTTTTACCGGTGTTGGCTCCAAATACCAATGCAGTCTCGATCTGGATAAACCGGGACTGGCAGGAAGACTGGTATAGCGCCGAGGATATCCAGCACAAGTATATCGATCGTGGATACACACCAGTGTTCATTTTTTACTGGTTTGCCGACGACATCAGTCCTGAATTCGTAGAAACGAACCGCGAAGCCTATCTCAAGGACCTGCAACGCTTCACCACGTTCATTCAACAGATTGATGGCGAAAAGCTGGTTATTCTAAACCCGGAATTTAACCAAAACGGTATTGGTGCATATGCTCCGTTTAATGATCTGCTGATTGAGAGTATGCAGATGGTGCGTCAGGCACCGGATACAAAGGTGAGCTTTTGTGTTGGGGACTTCGGAGACTACAGCTATGTCCGTGATCTGCAAAACTGGAAGACGTTTCATCCCAGTATAGTGAGAGCGGCGCAAGAAGCTGATTTTATAAGCTTTCAGGAGATGCGTGCCGTGACCCGAAATTCTGTGCAGGGGCTAGATCAAACGCCATACCGTGCACTGGAGTTTGCGCGGTATCTACACGAGACCTACAACAAACCGACGTTTTTTGCGTATCTGGCACTATCGAGTTACGGATCTGAGGGCGAGGATGTGCAGGAAGCTGTGTACAAGCAATTCTCTGCGTTACTGCCGATCTTTAAACAGCAAGCAGACCTGATTGGATTTAACAGTTTCCACCTGTTGGACGTGCCTTATCATCAGGGCTATTTCAAAGAAGCGGAAAAGCATTTCGGTTTGATGGATCAGCGCGGGCGAGAGAAAGGGGCGATGGAAGCATTTCGTCGCCTAAATACGAACTGAACTGCTGCTAGACTCAGATAGCAAAACGCCGGAGTTCTTAAGACCCCGGCGTTTATCCGTGCTACAGGTATTACTTAGACGGTGGTACGTAACCTTCCGCTTTTTCGTAATCTTCACCGGCCATGAACTTTTCCATTTCCTGCGTCAGAAATTCACGCGTTTTTGGGTCCATCATGCTCAGGTGTTTTTCATTGATCAGCATGGTCTGGTGATCAGTCCACTCCTGCCATGCTTTTTTGGAAACGTTGTCGTAGATATCCTGACCTTTAGCGCCGGGATAAGGGGCGCGTTCCAGCCCTTCCAGCTCTTCTTGGTATTTACGACAGAATACGGTACGGCTCATCAGAGATCTCCAGAATACAAAATCGGTGCGTATACAAAATCAGTATGGGTCAGGACCTGACCGGAATTAAGACAATCCCGGTGACGGCAGCTTTTGCAGTAGCTTCTTAACGGGTGCTGCGAGGCCCACACTTTGTGGTTGCTCTAAGTTATACCAGAGCAGCGGCGAGCCTTCCATGACACATTCTGTAGGGCTTTTCAGTCTTGCCAGCACCGGTGTGATGTCCAGATGGAAGTGACTGAAGGTGTGACGCAGGGGAGCCAGAGCTTCAGCGCTGTCTGCGTCGATCTCCAACCCCGTTTCACCGTGGCTGTCTCGCAAGTCCTGTACCTGCGGGAAACTCCACAGGCCACCCCATAGGCCGCTTGGCGGGCGCTGGTAGAGTAATACCTCTCCCGCATCGTTGCGGATCATCAGCATTAAGGTCTGTTTAACCGGAATAACTTTTTTAGGTCGTGGTGCCGGAAGTTTATCGGTCTTACCTTGCGCGAAGGCACTGCACTGGGGTTGCAGCGGGCAGAGCAGGCAGCTGGGTTTACTGCGGGTGCAGAGTGTTGCGCCCAGATCCATCATCGCCTGTGTGTAATCACCGACGCGTGCATCGGGCGTATTACGTTCAGCGTATTGCCACAACTCCTTTTGCACTGCGGTGGTGCCGGACCAGCCTTCAACCGCATAGAAGCGAGCGAGCACCCGTTTTACGTTGCCATCAAGAATGGCTGCACGTTTACCGGTGGAGATCGATAGCACGGCACCGGCCGTTGAGCGGCCTATACCGGGCAGATCTTCCAGTGCCTCGACAGACTGCGGAAACTCGCCGTTGTATTCACTGACGACTCGCTGTGCGGCTTTGTGCAGGTTACGGGCGCGGGCGTAGTATCCGAGCCCGGTCCAGAGATGTAAGACCTCGTCCTGCTCGGCTTCCGCCAGCGACTGCACATCAGGGAAACGTTCTATAAAGCGCTGGAAGTAGGGGATCACTGTTGCAACCTGAGTTTGTTGCAACATGATCTCGGAAATCCAGGTGTGGTAAGCGGTCTTATTCGCCTGCCAGGGCAGGTCATGACGGCCGTGCTGATCAAACCAGTCCAGTACGGCCGTTGAGAAGTGCTCAGGTGTCATCGACCAAACAGTCCTTTCAACAGTTTTTGGCCTTCCTCTCCGCCTAATTTTTCGCCTAGCTTCTCCTTCAGCTTGTCTTTCTGCTCATCTACCTTAGCTTTTACTTTCGCCTTTGCTTTAGCTTCAAAGATGTTCTTGAAGACTGCCAGGTCTGGTTTGCATAGCTTGGCCGGATCAGTGTCGAATCCACCTTTACAGTCAACCGGGAACTCAACGCCTTCCAGGCTATCCGGAATGGAACAGGTCTCCTTAAACAGGTTCTGTTCGATGGTCAGGCCAACGCGGTAATCCAGACTCTCTTTTGGCAGATTCACTTTACCTTTGCCATTCAGAACCATCGCATCCAGCGCTGCTTTCAGATCTGGATTATTCACCACACCGTTGACGATTTTGGTGCTGGCGCTCAGATTGGCAAACGGCGTGGATTTATCCACTTCCTGTGTATTGATCCCCAGTGACTTCACGGTATTCAGACCCTGACACACGGTCTGGGCCATATCGATACCTTTCAGTTCGCCATCTTTCATCTGCACGTTGGTTGTGCCGTTCAGACTATGCACGATGTCATATACGGAGCGACCGCGGGCGGTGATGTTTGCCTGAGAGTTCAGCGCGCCGGTCAACGCGTCGGTATCTGCCGCCGCTTTCAGCATGTCGCCAACCTGAATACCTTTGATGTCTTTCTTCACGGCGATACGGATCGGTGTTTTACGCACATCCAGTGTCGCGCTGTTGCGCAGTGTGCCCTGATACATATCGGCGTTGATCTTGCTCGCTTTGATCAGGCCGTTGTGAGCGCTCACTACCAGGTCGATATTCTGGATATCCAGCTTGCTGACATGCAGTTTGCCCAAGCCCAGAGCCGCATCGATGTTCAGACCTTTCAGTGGCTCAACCGGGATGATCTTCTCTTTAGAGTAACGCTCGCCCGTGCTGGCCTGCTGTGCTTCAGCTGGCTGCTCTTTCGCCGGAGGCATGTAACGATCAGCATTCAGGCTGTCACCTTTCAGCGTTAGCTTGATGCCGCCACTGGCCAGATTAAAGGCTGCGTTACCCTTAAACGTGGTGTCGTCCAGTTTTAGGGTCAGAGCCTTAGCAGTGACTGTGTTCGCCGGTCCGCCCAACTCAGTCGACAAACTGATCGCCTTCAGAACATCGGGATCGGTAGTTTCAATCGCAGGCTGCCCCAGAGTCCCCAACAGTTTCTGCAGATCAAAAGGTGCAACATTAACCGCACCGCTGATTGCCGGTTTAGCAAAATCGTTCACGGCCAGTTTGCCGCTCAATGCCAGATTGGCGATCGCGACTTTCAGATTTTCCAGCGTGATAGCCTGCTTTGCTGCATCGGCAGTAATATCGGCCGCTAACGTCAGCGTCAGCGGTTTACCGCCGGTTGCTTCACCCTGAACGGTAATGGAACTGTTCAGCTTCTTCGCCCAGTACTGCTGTTTGGTGAGGTTAAAGCGGACATCACTATCGAGTTTGGAGCTAACCGTCATCGCCGGTTGGGCAGAACCATTTGCGTACTGTTCGGCGCTGAAGCTGAGGGTCAGCGGGAAAACCGCATCATCCTGTACCTTACCGGTGGTCAGGTTGAGGTCTTTCACCAAGGCTTTGCTGCCTGCCTTTTTGTCTTCGAAACTCAGGTTGCCGTTGGTCACGGCGATGCTGTCGATATCCAGAGCAATGGCGGTTCCGCCTGCGGTTTCTGCAGCATTGGGTTGCTCGGTTGACGTGTCGGCTTTATCAGAGGAGCCGGCGGGTGCCCAGTTGTTACTGCTGCCGTCCTGCACCAGATTAAGATTCAGGCCGTCAACCACAACGCTGCTCATCTGTACCTGACCGCTCAACAGAGCAGGGATACGCACCGATACCTGTGCTTTGTTCAGCGTGGCGAGCTGGGGTTGGTTTGGATATTTAACGCTGATTTGGCCGATCTCAAGCCCGAGCCAAGGAAAGACAGACCAACCAATGTCGCCACCAATATCTAGTTCGACACCGCCTTTTTCAAGCGCGACTTTTTCGATCTCGCCTTTGTATTCATTCGGGTCAAAGAAAATACCCAGAATGGCACCGCCCGCGACGATCAGTACGATCACCAGCGCAACGAGGCCTGCCACAAGTTTCATCAGCGTTTTCATGAATGCCTCCTTGGCACAGTCGTATAAGTCGCATGTTAAACAGAAGGAGAAGGACTGTCATGCGTTTGACTGTGACGTTTTTGCAGATCTTGGGTTTCAGCATAGATGCAGAAGATCGGCATCGGCGGGGATTGGTTGTATAATGGTCGTTTTTTACGAACATCTCGGAGAGCAACATGGCTGAGCGTCGCGCCACGGTATCCCGTGACACGCTGGAAACCCAGATCACAGTATCCATCAACCTGGACGGAACCGGCGAATTTAAGGCCGATACGGGTGTCCCGTTTCTGGAACATATGATGGATCAGATCGCCCGTCATGGTCTGATCGATCTTGAGGTGAACGCCAAGGGCGATACTCACATCGATGATCACCATACGGTAGAAGATATCGGTATCACTTTGGGTCAGGCCTTTAAACAGGCTGTTGGCGATAAAAAAGGGATCGTCCGTTACGGCCATGCGTATGTGCCGCTGGATGAAGCTCTGTCTCGTGTGGTTATCGATTTCTCCGGTCGTCCGGGCCTCGATTTCAAATGTGATTTCACCCGCGCCACCATTGGCCGTCTGGATACCCAGCTGTTTTGGGAGTTCTTCCAGGGCTTCGTTAATCACGCTGGTGTGACCCTGCATATCGACAACATCAAAGGGTTTAACGCGCACCATCAGGCGGAAACCATCTTTAAAGCGTTTGGTCGCGCACTGCGTATGGCGTTGGAGATCGATTGCCGCGCCGCAAACATGATGCCTTCTACCAAAGGAACTCTGTAAGCGATGGCAACCGTTGCAGTAATTGATTATGGCATGGGCAACCTGCACTCTGTTTCCAAAGCACTGGAACACGTAGCGCCGGGTGTTGAAGTAATTGTCACTGCCGATCCGGAAAAAGTCCGTAACGCTGATCGAGTGATCCTGCCGGGTGTCGGTGCGATCCGTGATTGTATGGCTGAAATTCGTCGTTTGGGTGTGGACAAAGAGGTGGCTGAAGCGATCGCTTCGGGTAAACCTTTCCTTGGCATCTGCGTCGGTTATCAGGCGTTGATGCAGTCCTCCGAAGAAAACGGCGGCGTAGAGTGCCTGTCTCACTTTGATGGTGAGGTGAAGTACTTTGGCGATGATCTGTCAGAAGACGGTGAGCGCCTGAAAGTGCCTCATATGGGTTGGAATGAGGTCTATCACAACGATCACCCGCTGTGGGAAGGGATCGAAGACGGTAGCCGTTTCTACTTTGTACACAGCTATCACGTACAGGTTGAGCAACGTGATTTGGTTGCAGCCACCTGCCGTTACGGTGTGGACTTTGATGTGGCAATTGCACGTGATAACGCCTTTGCGGTGCAGTTCCATCCGGAGAAAAGCTCCAAAGTGGGTCTGCAGCTGCTGAAAAACTTCCTCAATTGGGATGGCAAACTGTAAAACCATTCAGGTTTACAGTGTTCTAAATGATTGCGCCAGTCTGGTTCTTTTCAGTGACCAGACTGGCAATACAGAATAGGTAACAACATGGCTCTGGCAAAACGTATTATCCCTTGTCTGGACGTGGAAAATGGTCGCGTCGTAAAGGGTGTACAGTTTTTAGATATCCGCGACGCCGGTGATCCGGTTGAAGTTGCAAAGCGCTATGACGAACAGGGCGCGGATGAGATCACTTTCCTTGATATCACCGCTACCCACGAAGGTCGCGACACCATGGTTCACACCGTGGAGAAAATGGCCTCGCAGGTATTTATCCCACTGACTGTTGGCGGCGGCATCCGTACCTGTGACGATATCCGCACCATGCTTAATGCCGGTGCAGACAAAGTCTCCATCAACAGTGCTGCAGTTTTTAACCCGGAATTCGTGCGCGAAGCTGCTGATCGTTTTGGCTCCCAGTGCATCGTGGTTGCCATCGATGCCAAAAAAGTCAGCCAGCCGGGCAAAGAAGACAAATGGGAGATCTTCACCCACGGCGGTCGCAAGCCAACCGGTCTGGACGCGGTTGAATGGGCGAAGAAAATGGTTGATCTGGGTGCAGGTGAAATCTTGCTGACCTCCATGGATCAGGATGGCGTTAAGAACGGCTATGACCTCGGCGTAACCCGTGCGATCAGCGAAGCCGTTAACGTACCGGTTATCGCTTCCGGTGGTGTCGGCAATCTGGATCATCTGGTTGAAGGTTGCATCAAGGGGAAAGCGGATGCTGTACTAGCGGCCTCTATTTTCCACTTCAACGAATACACCGTCCCTGAAGCCAAGCAGTACATGCGTGACAAAGGTATCGAAGTGCGCCTGTAATCTGTACTGTTAAGATCCAATTAAAACCGCTGCCGGGAAACCCGCAGCGGTTTTTTTATGTCAGACGTTTGTAGTAGAGTCGAAGTCTACTTTGCTGAAGGAACAGTTATGAAGTCCGGTGTTTCTATCCCCATTTTCCTTATGTCTTTGCTCATGGCGTTGTCTGTGCAAGCGACGTCTGTACGTACGTCGACGGTAGCTGAGCTGGCGTTTTTTGTGGAGCAGAGTGCTCCGGCGAAGGTGGTCAATTATGATCACAGTTTGCTCAGTGCGCAGATTGAAGGCAGGGTGCTGGAGGTGCCTGTGCGGGTGGGGGATCAGGTTGCGGAAGGGCAAACGCTGGTGCGTCTGGAATGCAGCGATTACGAGTACATCCGCACGCAGGCTTCATCCGCAGTGGCGGCGCTGGATGCGCGTTTGCAACTGGCGCGGCAGCAGCTCAATCGGGCGGAAAGGTTGCTTAAGCAACGTAATGCATCGCAAGAGTTACGTGATCAGCGTCGTGCGGAATTAAGCGCATTGCAGGCGGAACGCAGGAGTGCTGAGGCGGCGGTGAGTAACGCTAAGTTGAAAGTGTCCCGCTGTGAAATTAAGGCTCCGTTTGCCGGTACGGTGACGGAGCGGCCTGTGATGCTTGGCAGTCTGGCATCTGTAGGAACACCATTGGTGAAGGTGTTGAGTGGGACTCAACCGGAAGTCTCCTCCCAAGTGCCCGCAGCTATGTTGGCCTCGTTGCAGCAGGCCTCTGTTCTCTATCTGCTGAGCGATAAGACTAGTTACCCGCTGGAAGTCAGGGTGCAGCTGCCGTTGGTGAATTCCAGTACCCGTACGCGTGAGGTGCGTCTGAACTTTACTGAACGGGCTGCGTTGACGGGTACGAGTGGCCGCCTTGTCTGGCGGAGTCGGGGTGTACAGATACCGGCGCAGTATGCGGTGAAGCGTAACAACGTCTTAGGTCTGATGATTTGGCTGCAGGGTGTTGTGCAGTTCTTGCCTTTGCCGGATGCATTGGAAGGTCAGGCGCTTCAGGTTGATCTGCCTGCTGACGCGCAGGTGATCATCGAAGGTCAACATGGCGTACAGAATGGTGATCGCGTAGAACGTTTGGAGCAGGCTGATGCTGCAACGACTGCTGAATAATCATGTACTGGCCAACCTGACCTTTGCGTTGGTGTTGGTGATCGGTTTTATCGCCTACAACATGCTGCCCCGCCAGCAAGATCCCACTATCAACTTCAACTGGATTGCGATCACTACGATTCTGCCCGGTGCATCGGCGCAGGATGTGGAGCAGCGGGTGACGTTGCCGTTGGAAGATGCGATCCGAAATATCCCGGACATGCGCTTTGTTTCATCCAACTCGCGTGAAAACGTATCCAGCTTGCTGGTGCGTTTTGAGGATATTGATGAGGATACCTTTGATAAACACCTGACAGATCTGCGGCGTGAAATTCAGAATGCTGAAAGCGAGTTGCCTAATGCAGCGCTGGATTCCTATGTTCTGGAGTTGACCAGTTCCAGCTCTTTCCCCAGCGCAACGCTGGCTGTCGTCGCTTCAGAAGATGGTGAAAACCTGCGCGTGCAGGCGCGTAATATCGAAAAAGATCTGGAGAAGCTAAAAGGCGTTGATCGGGTCGACCCCGTGGGGTTGGATGAACCCGAGATTCAGGTGAACTTTGATCCACAGCTGACGCAGGCGTTGGGGATCAGTCCGGTGCAGTTGGCGGATACGGTCCGTCAGTGGTTTCAGGATATCAGCGCCGGTAGCGTGAACGTGGGTCAGCAAGCATGGCTGGTCAGGCTGGCTGGACGGGATGCCGATCCCGATGCGGTGAAAAAGCTACCGTTGGTGGGGATGAACGGTGAGATCGAGCTGGACCGTGTGGCCGAAGTGACCTGGGGGCGAGAGAAAGCCCGGCAGGATGCCAGTGTAGATGGGCGTCCGGCGATCGTGATGCCAATCATGAAGAAAGACAACGCCAACACCATTGAGCTGGTTGGCCGAATCAAAACCTACATCGATCAGCGCAATCAGTTAAAGGATGTGACCGGTGTGGAGTTGGTGTTGATCGACGATCAGACCACCATGACCGAACAGGCGATCAGCCTGATGCAGAATAATGCACTGATTGGTTTGATGTTGGTGTTGGCGGTTGCCTGGTTATTTCTCGGCGCGCGGATTGCGATTCTGACGGCGATTGGTATCCCGTTCATTCTGGCCGGGACCTTCTGGGTGCTGTGGATGACGGGGGAGACCCTCAACGTTACAGTCCTGCTGGGCGTGGTGATTGTGCTGGGGATGCTGGTGGATGATGCCGTTGTGGTGGTGGAAGCAATCTACTATCGGTTACAGAAGGGCGAGAAGCCGCTGGATGCGGCCATTTCTGCATTAGGTGAAGTGGGGCGGCCGGTGACCACGGCAGTGCTGACCACGATGGCGGCGTTCCTGCCGCTGATGCTGCTGCCGGGCATCATGGGCGACTTTATGCGTGTGATCCCGATGGTGGTGACCATCGCCTTGGCGATCAGTCTGATCGAAGCGTTTTGGATGTTGCCGGCACATGTTGTCGTCGCAAAAATCAGTTTTGAGAAGCCGACCCGCTCCCAGCGTCTGCGTGAAAACCTGACACGCAAGGTGCAGATCTTCTACATCCGTTTTCTGATCAAAGCGATCCGTCGACCGCTGATTACACTGTTGCTGATCTTGCTGTTCTGTATGTCAGCCTTCAGCCTGCTGGTGACCGGCAAGATCAAGATGGATTACTTTGCCTCTGATCCGTTGCGGATCTTCTACGTCAATGTGGAAATGCCGGCCGGTACTCCATTGCAGCAGAGTCTGGCAAAAGTGCAGGAGATCGAAGCACAGGTACGTCAGCATCTGAACGATGAAGATGTGCGCGCCGTGACGGTGTATGCCGGTCAGATGTTTACCGAAACCGAACCGTTTTTTGGTGAGCATTACGGACAGGTGTTGGTGGGGCTGAAACCGAAAACGCCTGAAAATCGCTCCGTTGATAATCTGATCGACGCGATGCGGGCTGATGTAAATGCGGTACCGGGGCCGATGAACACCTCTTTCCTGCGGTTGGCTGGTGGGCCGCCTACCTCTAAACCGATCAGCGTAAAAGTGCGCGGCGATGAGTACGCCGAGATTCGTGCAGCGGCGGATGCACTCAAAGGTTTTCTGGTAACACAGAGTGATATTACCGATATCACCGACGATGCCGGTGGTGGCCGCCTGACACTGAATATGTCACCGAACTACGATGCGATCACCCGCGCTGGTTTGATGCCGTCCGATGTGATGCGTTCGGTGCAACTGCTGGTGGATGGCGAGATCGTCGCTGACATGCAGCATGAAGGGGAAAAGGTTGAAGTGCGTGTGCGCGCAAAACCGGTCCCTCTGGCTGAGATCGATCAGTTGCTACAGGCGCAGATTCCAACCCCCGCCGGTGAGCTGGTTTCCCTGTCCGAACTGGTCCATTTCCAGCGTGACAGCAGCCTCGGCAATATTCGGCACTATAACTTCCGTCGGGCGATTACCGTCGAAGCGGATATTGTCGAGGGTGGGATGGATACCGTGACCGCCAATCAGCTGTTGTTGGATGAATGGGATCGGATCTATCGTCAGCGTTTCCCCAATATCGATCTGGATATGACCGGTGAGCTGGATGATATTCAGGAGAGTATCGACTCTATCGGTGTCTTGTTCCTGTTTGGCCTGGGGCTGATGTATCTGATATTGGGAACGCAGTTCAGCAGTTATTGGCAACCGTTGATGATATTGGTGACGGTCCCGATGGCGTTTACCGGGGTGTTGATTGGCTTGCTGATCACCCAGAATCCGCTGAGCCTGTTTACCTTGTATGGCATCGTGGCCTTGGCGGGAATCGCTGTTAATGCTGCGATTGTGCTGATATCTGCAGCCAACGCGCGTCTGGATGCCGGCATGAGTTTGTTGCACTCAACGCTTTATGCGGCCCGTCGTCGAGTGATTCCAATTCTGATCACCTCACTGACGACGATTGCAGGGTTATTCTCGCTCGCAACAGGGTTGGGTGGGCATTCTCTGATTTGGGGGCCGGTGGCGACTGCAATTGTGAGTGGTCTGGTGTTCTCCACCGTGCTGACGTTGATTGTGGTGCCGGTTTTATACCGTTTGAGTATGGCGCGGGCTGCCCGAGCAAAACACGCGCTGCGAACAGCTGAGCTGAATCAAGCATCGTTGTGATTTCTTTCAGCCGCCGTGTGTTTTAGTGGATTTGGTCTACGCTGGCATAAGTTATGTGTGCACTCATCCTGGTCTATAGGTTTGAGTGCCGTTCTGAGCAATGCCGGGAGAGGCTGTATGGATATGGAAAACAATCGTCTGCTGATGCAGTTGGATAAATACCGCCGTGAGATAAATCGTGAAGTGCTGAACCCGGAAATACCGGATCTGGCGCTGGAAGATCTGAAACCGATGCTGGGTATGGTCGCCAGTGCACGAGTGCAGTACATCTCTGAGCTGCTTGAAATTGCGAAGCTGTCAGGTGATAGCCTGCCGACACCGGAACAGATTCGGCAACTGAAAGTCTGCCGTGAAACTTATGATGAGTTGGTGGCTGCCGCAAACGCGCTGGAGGCTGTTATCCAGCGTGGTTATCTGGACGTGAAAAGTAGCTGAAGGTTTGCCGACGCAGGGACGACGCAGGGACGTAGTATCGCTCCCTGCGAAAACCTGTCTGATGAGCGGTTGCTTAAAACTCGTAGCTGAGTTCCAGGTTATAGCGCCGTTCACCTTGATCACCACCGTTAAGGTGTTGCTCTATAGCGAACTCCATTTCGAAGCCGGGCATCGGTGCTTCATACTCAAGCTTGACCTGAGCGATCCAACGCTCATCGTCGTCCCAGACCCAGTCCTTTTCGTCATCGGCGCGTTCTGCGTCCAGCTCTCTCTGCCAATAGGGCCCGGTGGTGAGTTCCCAGCCGTCCAGTGGTGTTATCCAACTGAGAAACAGACCCGCTTCGTACTGCTGTTCCATTTCAGCTTCTTGGATTTTGTCGCGTGTATCATCGTGCCAGAGATTCAGGCGTTCCTGCTTATATTCCACGAACGGGTGCAGATAGATGCCCGGCCAGTGGGTAGAATATTCACCTTCAGCTTTTACCGACCACTCGTACCCCTTTAGATCGCCGCTGCGGGCTTTGGCGTCTTCGTGGAGTTGATTCGCGCCGTAGGATACGTGCAAATAGCGGTCATAGCGTGCTTTCAGTAACCAGCGATCCGCGCCCAAAATCCGACCCGTGTCGTAACGCAGGCCCAGCCCGGCATAAGTGATCCGTTCAAACTCGGTACGGGTTTTGTCTTTTTTCAGGCTGCCATCGTCTTTCAGCTGTAAGTCTTTGTCTTTGGTGTGCTTAAACAGGTGACCAACACGCCCGATATATTCGAGCTCAGGCAGTGTGCTTTCAACGGTGTAGGTAAGCAGGGTTTCCAACTGAGTTTTACGTTTCTGCTTAACTTTACGTTTATCAAAGTCTCCGGCGCTATCGTACGAGGTAATATCGGAGCCTGAACCGTCGGTATATTTTAGGTCGGTTTTAAGCTCCCATTGTCCAGCGGTCGCCGTTGAGGTGAGCAGACAGGCACTGCATAACAGCAACAGTGTGTCAGAGTGGTTCATGTACGGATTCCTTGTCCAGGATATGGGTAAGTTGTTCTAGCGGTGCAGGCTTGGCAAAGAGATAGCCCTGACCGTAATGACCACCTCGACTTTGCAGAAATTGTTGCTGGATGGTGGTTTCGATCCCTTCTGAGATGGTTTCGATACCCAATGAGTGAGCGAGTGTGATGATGGTTTCTACAACCTGATTCCCTTCTATCTGAGTGATATCTGTGATGAAACTGCGGTCGATTTTCAGGCCATCAATTGGCAGGCTATGGAGATAACTCAAGGATGAGTAGCCGGTGCCAAAGTCATCAATCCAGATATCGGCACCGGTCCCTTTCCAGTTGTAGAGAATATCGGCACAGGACTGAATATTCTCCATCATACTGGTTTCGGTAAGCTCCAGATGCAACGTATGTGCAGGTAACGCGTAGCTGCTAATGATCTGATGGATCTTGTCGCGAATAGATTGTTCCTTCAGTGCGGCACCCGAGATATTCACCGACAATTTAAAGCAAGGTCGGCGAGGCAATAGGTGATTCGTCAGGTCCTTACAGGCTCTCTCCAGTGTCCATAACGTGAGAGGCAGAATCAGGTCAGTTTTTTCGATCAGTGGAATAAAGCTATCCGGTGGAATGTTGCCTTTTTCCGGATGGTGCCAGCGGATCAATGCTTCGGCTCCCAGTATCTCGCCTGACTGAAGGTCAACAATAGGCTGATATGCCAGATGCAGATCGTTACGTGCCATCGCATCGCGCACCCCCTGCTGTATCAACATCTTGCTGATCACTGCGGTGTTCATATCGGGCTTGAAGAAGCGATGGCGTTTACGGCCGGAGTGTTTGGCCGCATACATGGCAATATCCGCTTGTTTGAGCAGTTCGGTGACGGTGCTGCCGTGTTCAGGGAAAAGCGTAATGCCTACGCTGGCGGAGACGTTATAGCGGCGGTCTTCGATGGTGAAACTGTTGTCGAGCCGATCGGCGATCTGCGTGGCTATACGATCGATCTGCTGCAGGTCGGCATATGCGGGTAACAACAAAACAAATTCATCGCCGCCAAGGCGCGAGAGAAGGAGGCTTTCAGGCACCGGGAAATCGAGTTCGTCGGCTAACGAAGCAACCAGATTGCTCAGGCGATGCGCAGCCTGAATCAATAGTTTGTCTCCCACCTCATGCCCGGCAACATCGTTCACTTGCTTAAAGTGGTCCAGATCGATAAATAGTACTGCAACATGACTACCGTGGCGCTCAGCCCAGTGAATCAACTTGCTCAGCTCTTCGTTGAACATACGGCGATTGGGTAGCTGGGTGAGCGGATCGTGATAGGCCAGCTGTTCAACCTGCCGCTGTGAGTGGTTGATTGAATCCTTCATCTCTTCCAGTGCTTCGCCCAGAAGTCCGAATTCGTCGTCGCGCTCCAATTGGAAGTGGATCTGCGTTTCACCGCCAGCGTAAGCCCGGCAGCGTTCGGCCAGACGTTTTACGGGCGACAGTAAATGCTGAGAGAGCAGGAAGATGATGGAGGTCGCGACGGCCAGTAGCACCGCGATAATCATCAGCGAGGTCACCAGAATATTGTTACGCAGTTGTTGTCCTTGATTCTCCAGGTCAGTGCTCAGGTTCTGAATATCAGATTCAGCGTCTTTGTAAGTGATAGCCAGTCGGAGCATGGCAAAGGTTGTATCACCGGAGGTAATTGGCTGGGCAATATGAATATAACGCCCGATTTTCTGAGTGTCCTTGGTCTGATCAGCGCTCAGTCCCGGTGGCAAGAATTCGCTGACGGGTAGACCGTAAGTGCGCAACTCAGTAGATCCATCGTGAATGATCAGACCTTGTTGATCATAGATATAGACATAGGGCACGCTACTTTGTTGGGTGAGTGCTTCAAGCTGTTCCTGAATTGCGCTGAAATCAGAGTTATACACAGCCGCATCCAGGTTGTTGGCGACTGTCGTTGCAACCAGCTCCGCATCCCTGATCAGCTGCTGTTCTACGGCTGTTGACAGATGCTGCTGGCCAGAAGCGATTGAGGCTCTGGCATAGTGCTCCAGATAGTAAAGGTTGACCACTAACACGCAGCAGCCAACAAACGCTGTCATTGCCGCAAGTAGGACGCCATAACGGGTTGCGAGCGAGTGCTTCATTCAGGCCATGTCCTGCTGGTGGCGTATATATCTTCCAGCAGTTGGGGAACTTCGGGAGTCAGCACTTCAAAACCATCGGTCTTTTCATAGCGAGATAACAACTTGCCATGACTTTCCTGCGTCATACTAAGCAGCAGCTTTTTTAAAGCCGTGGCACGTTCTTCTGACAGTTTGGAGCTGACGAGCTCTAATGCTCGGGGGTAGGGTTCAGAGCGGTAGATGATACGTAATTCGGACTTGAGCTCCTCAGGTACTCGTCCCTTATTCTCCCAGTCACCGTCATTGAGCGCACCGGCTTCAACCAGCCCTTTGTGTACCCACAGGAGGTTGTTTTTTTCGTTCCGACTGAAAAGATAATTGATCTTGTCAGAGGCACGGGGAGCGTTAAACCCCTCTATCTTCGTAGCGGATATGCCCTGCTTGTGGAGAAGAAGACGGGGGAGGTAATAACTGCTGAACGAGTTGTTATGTTCGAAGGCGATTCGTTTACCCAGCAAATCTCCCAGACTGGTTAACTGTGAATCTTTGTGGGTGTAGATCAGTGTCTGATACCGCTTTTGACGTGATTTCCACTTCATCACCAACGGAATAGCATCACCCTCATGTACCAGTACTGATGCGGTATAAGGTGTTTCGGTGACCCAGTGTACCTCTCCGTTTTTGACTGCCTCGGTCAGTTCGTCCAGTTCGGAGAAAAGCCTGACCTCTCCCCGCGTGATGCCTAAAGACTGCAGTTGAGATGCAACATATTTCGCCATTGGACGTAGCTGTTTGAAGTCTTTCTTGGGGCGGTCGCTGAGCTGAGCAAGCACCAGCGTATCAGCGATGGCGGGCGAGGTGTAAATAAGAGCAAGCCCGATTAGTGCCGGTGACAAAAGGCGGTGCAGCATCATAACTTCCTTGGCGTATGCAGTGACATGCTCTTACATATTGTCCGATCAGGCCATTTCAATCACGGCATCGACCAGCTTGTTGATGCCGGTTGCCGCTTCGGTGATCGATTCTGCCAGCATATAGGCTGGGGTCGTCACGACTCTTTTCTCGGTATCGATGATCATTTCATCCACAGGGCAGCTCTGGTGTTGTCCACCCATAGCCTCAATCGCTGCTGCAGTGTCAGTGTCGGTACCGATCGTGCATTGTGTGCCTTCTCCAAACAGCAATGGCGTCATTGCAGGAGCGATACAGATCAGCCCCACCGGTTTGCCCGCTTTGTGAATTTCCCGCGTGAAACGGGCAACCGTTTCATTTATTTCGCACTGGGCGCCGTTAACGGCAAAGTCGCATAAATTCTTCGCTGCACCAAAGCCGCCTGGAATAATCAGAGCGTCGTAATCAGCTGCGTTCACCGTGGACAGATCCAGAATGTCACCTCGTGCCAAACGTGCGGCTTCAACCAGAACATTGCGGCTTTCGCCTTCCGCAACATCGCCTTTAAGGTGATCAATGACGTGTAGTTGTTCGATATCAGGAGCCATGCACTGGTACTGAGCGTTGTTCTGTTCGATACGTAGGAGGGTCAGTACCGACTCGTAGATTTCTGATCCATCAAATACACCACAACCTGAGAGAATAACGGCGATTTTTTTCATACTGAGATCCTTTTCCGTAAACAGAACATATGAATGCTGGCGTTAAGAACGATGCTGAAGCATACCAACTGACAATTCCCGTAGGCTTTGGGCGACAATAAGCTAACTATCAAGCAACAGATTACGTTAAGATTTGTGCAAATACTACGCGCTTTTAGTGACCTTTCGGCCGAATCCGGGAGCGAATTCTACTGGGCGTAACACCGTTATTCATTGCGTCTGGTCAGGTTGTTGAATGAACAACCGTCTTATCAGATCGTGATGTCATATTACTGTCATGATTTTCGAGTCCAATCTCGTGCGAAAGAAGGATGTTGCCCGTGGCCTTTAACAATAGCCAGCGTTTCTACCCCGAGACCCGTATGCGTCGCATGCGAGCTGATGATTTCTCCCGTCGATTGATGCGGGAAAATACACTGACACCGGATGACCTGATCTATCCTATGTTTGTGATTGAAGGGCAGAACGAAACAGAGGTTGTGCCTTCAATGCCGGGTGTCGTGCGAATGAGCATCGACCTGCTGGTAAAAGAAGCGAAAGAGTTAGTGTCTTTGGGTGTACCGGCGATTGCGCTTTTTCCGGTGACGCCACTGGATGTAAAAACTGAATTTGCAGAAGAAGCTTACAACCCGGATGGGTTGGCACAGCGTGCGGTTAAAGCATTGAAAGATGCCTGCCCGGAACTGGGTGTCATGACGGATGTGGCATTGGACCCGTTCACCACACATGGTCAGGACGGCATTATCGACGTGAACGGTTACGTGCTGAATGACCGTACTGTGGATACATTGGTACTGCAGGCACTGTCTCACGCTCAGGCGGGTGCTGATGTGGTTGCGCCAAGTGACATGATGGATGGCCGTATTGGTGCAATACGCAATGAGCTGGAAAGCAATGCCCATGTGAATACCCGAATCATGGCGTATTCTGCTAAGTATGCAAGTGCTTACTACGGACCTTTCCGTGATGCCGTGGGTTCTGCGGGGAATCTGGGTAAAGGTAACAAGTTTGGTTACCAGATGGATCCTGCCAACAGCGACGAAGCGTTGCACGAAGTAGCGATGGATCTGGCTGAGGGTGCAGACATGGTGATGGTGAAGCCGGGTATGCCGTATCTGGATATCGTTCGCCGGGTTAAAGATGAACTGTCTGCGCCGACTTTTGTGTATCAGGTCAGCGGTGAATACGCGATGCATATGGCCGCGTTCCAGAACGGCTGGCTAGACGAAAAGTCGGTCATGATGGAATCCCTGATGGCGTTTAAACGCGCAGGTGCTGATGGCATTCTCACCTATTTTGCCAAGCGTGCAGCACAATTGATGAATGAATAGGCAGTAGCCCGACTTCGAAGGGCTGCTGACCACTACAGGAGTAGAGAAGATGGTTGAAGAGACCGCTGTAGCGCAGAGTGAAGCGGCAGTAGCCCTGCTGGAAAGCCGGGAAAGTGTGCCGATTACGGATGAACCGGTGGAAGAGCCGCCGGTCGACCTTAAAGCGCCCGAGCTTTATATCAACCGTGAACTGAGCCACTTGCAGTTTAATATCCGCGTGCTGGAACAGGCGCTGGATGAGAAACATCCGTTGCTGGAACGTCTGATGTTCCTGCTGATTTTCTCCAGCAATCTGGATGAGTTTTTTGAAATTCGTGTCGCCGAGCAGCTGCATCAGCTCAAATACGGTCGCGAAGCGGTGGGTCCTGATGCGATGCATCCGGAGAAGATCATCAGCCGTATCGCGGAGATCTGTCATGCGCAGATCGAGCGTCAGTATCAGATTCTCAACGAAACTTTGTTCCCGGAGATGGAGAACGAAGGTATCCACTTCCTGCGTCGCCGCATCTGGACCGACAAGCAGCGTGAGTGGATCAGAACCTACTTCAACGATAATGTTGTTCCTGTTATTAGCCCGGTCGGGCTTGATCCCTCACACCCGTTCCCACGCTTGGTGAACAAAAGCCTTAACTTTATCGTTGAGCTGGATGGTAAGGATGCGTTTGGTCGTCAGACCGGTATGGCGATCATCCCCGCGCCACGTTCTTTGCCACGTTTGGTGCGTTTACCGAACGAGATCTGTGAAGGTGATGGCGATCATCTTATTTTCCTCTCCTCACTGATCCATGAGTTTGCGGATGATCTGTTCCCGGGCATGAAAGTGAAGGGCTGCTTCCAGTTCCGCATTACCCGAAATGCCGATTTAACGTTCGATTTCGAAGAGATTGAAGATCTGGCGAATACCCTGCGTGGCGAGCTGCATTCGCGTAAATATGGTGATGCGGTGCGGCTTGAGGTTGATAACCGTACCCCGGAAGAGCTGATTCACTTCCTGCAACAAGAGTACACGCTGAACGAAAGTCAGACCTATCGTGTGAATGGGCCGGTTAACCTGACGCGTTTGATGGCGGTGCGTGATCTGGTCGAACGTAATGACCTGCGCTGGAAACCGTTCTCTCCGGGTATACCGGGAAAAATTAAAGATCAGAAAGATATCTTTAAAGCCCTGAAACAGAGTGACCAGCTGTTACTGCACCCGTTCCAGTCGTTCATTCCGGTCGTCGATTTGCTGCGTCAGTCGGCGAAAGATCCAAATGTGGTGGCGATAAAACAGACGTTGTACCGTACTGGTGTGAAATCCGACATCGTTAATGCGCTGGTGGAAGCCGCGCGTAGCGGTAAGGAAGTCACCGTAGTCATCGAGCTGCGGGCACGTTTTGACGAAGAGAGTAACCTGCATCTGGCAAGCCGTCTGCAGGAAGCTGGTTGTCTGGTGGTCTATGGCGTGGTGGGCTACAAATGCCACGCCAAAGCGATGCTGATCGTGCGTCAGGAAAACGGCAAGTTGGTGCGTTATTCCCATTTAGGCACAGGTAACTATCACTCCGGTACCGCACGTTTATACAGTGACTACAGTTTCCTGACGGCCGACCACGAGGTGGGTGAAGACGTACACAAAGTCTTCCAGCAACTGACGGGTATGGGCAAGATTCAGAAACTGAAGAAGCTCTACAACGCCCCGTTCACCCTGCATGCGAAGATGCTGGAAATGATCCAACGTGAAACGCGTTTGGCCAAGTCTGGCAAAGACGCACATATTATGGTGAAGGTAAATGGACTGACAGAGCCAAAGATGATTCGTGCTCTCTATGATGCATCACGTGCCGGGGTGAAGATTGATCTGATCATCCGTGGTATGTGCCGCTTGCGCCCTGGGATTCCTAAACTGTCCGAAAATATCCGTGTCCGCTCCATCATCGGCCGTTTTCTTGAACACACCCGCGTTTGTTATTTTGCCAATAATGGTAAGCCGGAAGTGTTTGCTGCCAGCGCCGACTGGATGGAACGTAACATGCTTAATCGTGTAGAAACCGGCTTTCCGCTGTTTGGTAAAAACGCCGACCGCATGAAGAAAGAGCTGGATTACTACATGATGGATAACTGCCAGAGTTGGGAGTTGCACGCTGATGGTAGTTACACCCAAAATCATCCGGAAGAAGGTGAAGAGCGTTTCTCAGCGCAAGACCGGCTGATGGATGACTTTGCTCGCTGATCTCACATAAACCACGGCCGATAAAACCCCCGCTTTTATCGGCCAATATGTTTTTGCCCATCCCATTTCTTTACTCTTTTTTTGTGCTACAAGTATTTTCTTTCAATGATGGTTTTTCGTATCACTAATACCAAAGTGGATGCTGAATGGTTGACTGTTGCTGTTTATTTATCACTTGGTAGCCGGTACTTTGTAATTGTGAGCATTCATGAATAAGCGAGGGACCGTTGATGTTGGATCAGAAGCAGATCGAGATACTGGATCAACTCTATAAATGTATCCTTAAACCCGACCATTGGGGTGACCTGATGGAGCGGATCAACGATGACCTGAATGCCAACGGTACCAATGTGTTCGTCGGCGACCGCATATTTCAGGAGCTTCATAACAGCTGGATTACCACGGATATGCAGACGACGTTTCAGGGTTTTATGGAAAATGGCTTTGTTAAGTACGAGTTGCCGCTGGGCGAAACCCTCTCGCGTATCACGCCCTCTCCACAGTTCCGCTTGATGCCGGAAATTGAAACTGAGCACAACAAACTATCAGAACATAAGATGGATAATGGCTTTATCCACGACTGGTTGTATCAACACCATCAGATCAGGCATCGTTACCTCTCTCCGCTCAATCACCACCCCACCCACTTCGATTCGATCTGTGTCAGCTTCCAAGACCGCCCAGAGGTTGAGATCGAACGGGGTATTCAACGGGGTAACTTCTACCTGCCCCATATTGCCAACCTGATCAACGTTTCCCGCCCGTTTATGCTGCTGCAGGCGCGTTTTAACGGGGTGCTGGAAGTGCTGGATCGGTTGCGATTGGGTGTTTTCCTGCTCTCCTTTGACGGTGAATCAATCGAGAAAAACTCAGCAGCAGAGAATGTACTGGATCAACAGGACGCCCTCTTCCTTGATGGCAAACAGATCCTGCGCTTTAGCGATCCCGATACACAGACAGGCTTTACCCAGGCCATGGCACAACTATCAGCCTTTGAAGGCGGTGATGTCGCTCAGGCGAAACAGCGCTTCCTGGTGCCCAGGGCGTCCGGAAAGCGGAACTATCTGATTGAGCTATCGCCCCTGCTGCATGATGACATGCCCCTGGGTGTACTGATGATCGTTGCCGATCCTGACGAAAAGACACTGGTCGACACCGCACACTTTGGTGACCTGTTTGGCCTCACTGAAGCCGAACAGACGGTTTGCCAGCTGTTGGTTGAAGGCCACAAAGCCGGTGATATTGCCGATATACGCAGCACGCGGGTGGATACCGTGCGTGGGCAGGTTAAATCGATCCTCACCAAAACCGAAACCTTCCAGCAAACCGAGCTGATCCGCCTGGCGTTGTCGATCAATATTCCGGTGGATTAATCCCTGGAGCCGAGGCCGCTTCTCATTCAATCGAACTCATGCCCGTGACTTGAGTGGAAGGGCGGGCAGTAAAAGGAAAAACCGGGATGTTAGATCAAAAGCAGTTAGCGATTCTGGATCGGTTATATAAGTGTATTCTCAACCCCGAAGGCTGGGGTGACCTAATCGAATGTATTAAGGACGATGTTGGAGCCTATGGGACCAATATTTTTGTGGGCGACAGGATATTCTTCGAACTGCAAAACAGTTGGTTGACACAGGATATTCAAGCGAAATTCCCGGCATTCGCAGAGCAAGGTTTTATTCAGCGGGAAATACCCGTGAATGAAACGGCAATCAAGATTGTGCCGCAACCCAAGTTCATCTTGATGACCGAGATTGAAGACGCCCATAATCGCATTTCCGACAACAAAGTTGACAATCGCGAGGTGCATGACTGGTTATACGCCAACGAGGGGATTCGGCATCGATATGTTACCCCCATGAACTACCATCCAACACACTTCGACTCTATCTGCATCAGCTACAGAGATGGATCTCAGGCGGCCATCGAACAGGGTGTATCCCGTGGCAATTCCTATCTGCCACACTTGGCCAACCTGATCAACGTATCACGCCCCTTTCTGCTGCTGAAAGCGCGCTTTAACGGCGTTATGGAGGTGCTGGACCGCTTTCGATTGGGTGTCTTCCTGCTCACACTGGATGGTACCTTGGTGGAGCAGAATGAAGCCGCCCGTAATATCCTTGATGCGAAGGATGCTATCCGGCTGGGCCAGAAGCACCGGCTGACGCTATCTGATATGGATAAACAGCGCGAGCTTCAGCATGTCATAAAACAAATGGCATCCACTGAGCAGGGAGCCAAGGGTGCTTTGCAACACAGAATGCAAATACCGCGCGCAGCAGACCAGCGGGATTTACTGCTAGAGGTTGCACCCCTCCTACATAAAGATCTCCCCATCGGTGCCATTGTTATCGCGATAGATCCGGATACCAAAGCACTGATCAATACGTCTCACTTTGGCGAGTTGTTTAGCCTCACTGATGCCGAGCAATCCGTCTGCCAGTTGCTACTGGAAGGCCACAAATCCGGGGATATTGCCGATATGCGTAGCACCCGGGTAGATACAGTGCGCAGCCAGGTGAAATCCATCCTCACCAAAACTGAAACCTACCAGCAAACTGAACTAATCCGCCTGGCATTGTCGATCAATATCCCTGTGGATAAGTAAAAATCGAATACTAAGTACTACGAAGAATTTCGTGTTTTGCAACGGCGTACCCCATATGGGGGATGAAGCCGTTGTAGAGCCGTTGTTAAAGTTGCCTCAATTCTAACCTTATTACCCAAATTCTCACTTCACTGCGTTTTGTGCTGTAAGCAGGAAGCTTGATTACTCAAAGGACCTGGACGATGGCGCAGAATATTCCTACTGATAATGGTTATGTAGTTGTTTGGCAGTCCGAAGGGCAAGATGGCTCAGGTTATGGCATCTACGGGCAACGTTACGATACCAATGATAAATCCGTAGGGGGCGAGTTCCAGATCAATACCCATACCGTAGGCAGTCAATATGCACCGTTGGTTAGCGGTTTGGTTGACGGAAGTTTTGTAGTTACCTGGAATGGGGATGATACTGCTACGGGAGATGCCTCGGCTTCAGGTATCTCTGGTCAGCGCTTTGATGCGGACTGTAACGCCGTTGGTGATGATTTTATAGTCAATACCCACTTGAATGGTAACCAATATGCAACATCGGTTACTGGTTTGGTTGATGGTGGTTTTGTGGTGACTTGGACCAGCTATGATGATGAAAACGGAGATACGTCGTACTCCAGTATCTTGGGCCAGCGTTTTAATGAGGACGGCAATGCGGTGGGTGACGAGTTCTTGGTGAATACGCATACGGTAAGCGACCAGATTGAATCATCCGTTACAGCTTTGGCAGACGGTGGCTTTTTGGCGGTCTGGGTGAATGGTGGTTCTGCAAACGGGCCCACAATTTCTGTTCAGCGTTTTGATGCCGAGGGTTATTTAGTCGGAGAGGAATTCCTGGCTCATTCTGATGCGTCGAACTTTAACTTTTCTCCTTCAGCAACAGGCTTACGAGACGGCGGTTTTGTCGTGACTTGGGATGCCGATGGTGACTTGGAAGGACAACTGTTTGATGCGAGCGGTGATAAAATCGGTTTAGAGTTTCAAGTCAACACCGATGAAAATGCTGCCTACTCTTATCCTTCTGTCGCCGCTTTAAGAGACGGCGGCTTTATTGTGACATGGACGAGTACGAGTGAAAATCGTGACATGGATGGCGAGAGCTTGGAGGATATTCTGGGCCAGTGTTTTGATGCACATGGCGAGAGAATCGGTGATGATTTTAGGATCAATACAAACGCTGACCATACTCAGGAGTGCCCATCTGTTACAGGCCTGAGCGACGGCGGATTTGTTGTGACTTGGGCAGGTAACAGCGATGTTACAGACGATAGCTTGGGTTACGGTGTTTTCAGCCAACACTTTGATGCTACTGGAAATAAAGTTGGTGATGAATACATCGTCAATACCTACATAGGGGATTATCAACGATGCCCGGGCGTTGCTACTTTGGGTTACTCCCCAGTCTTTGAAAAAGCATCGTGAAGTGGTCAAGTAGAACTGGCCACCACTTTGTAGTCATTCCAGTATTTCTGTTCTGCCAGGTTCGGTGGCAACATCCCGTTGTACTGATGTGGCCGCTGCTGGCTGTAATATCCAACGATGTAATCTGTTATCGCGTGTTTGGCTTCTGAGAAAGAGCCATAACCTGTTTCAGGTATCCATTCATGCTTCAGGCTCCTGAAGAAACGCTCCATGGGCGCGTTGTCCCAACAGTTTCCTCGGCGACTCATACTCTGCTTAATTTGATAACGCCACAGTAATCGGCGGAACTTTAAGCTGGTGTACTGGCAGCCCTGATCCGAATGGAACATCAGTCCCTTAGGCTTTCCGCGTAGCTCATATGCCATCGTTAAAGCTTTCTCTGTCAGATCGCTATCAGGATTAAGTGACAAAGCCCATCCCACGGGTTTCCTCGCATATAGATCCAACACTACTGCAAGATAGGCCCAGCGTTGGCCCGTCCAAATGTAGGTGATATCACCACACCAAACTTGATTGGGACGATCAACAGCTTCAGTTCATACGATCAGGAGAACGTTGAAGTGGGCGAAGAGCTTCAGTTGAACTGTTACGCCCAAATGCATCAGGAAAATACGGTTGTGACTAATCCGGCTACCGATCATACACTGGGTGCGCCAGATAGCTTTACATACACCTCAACTGTGTATATCAACGGGGCTCAGATCGGCCTGTTGCAAACCGATGATGGCTTTGTATTGAGTGATATCGTGGCGCAGTTTGGCAATGCTGATACGCTCGAGCTGTCAGGTAGCGAAGTGGTTGTGGATCAAAGTGCACTGCTGGCGCGCATCGATATGGATAATACATTGTTTAGTACCGACGAAGCGGGTGACAGCGTACATTTTGTCTATGAAGGCTGGGTCGAAGTGGCTGCGAGTGGTCTGGACGGTATGGAGATTGATTTAGCAATGGCGAGGTCATTATGATGCTAGATCAGGTATTGTCTGACTTCGATATTTAGGACTTCAACGATTAAACCGATCATTTGAAGCCAAACCGCTAAACAGCGGTGCTGGTATTCTGGCGCTGATTATTTTTATCTTTTCTCAGCCTTAATTACCGATTATCCCTCTATTGTCGATCGCAGTTTGCGACCTATAGGCGCAATAACAAACTGCTAGAAAATTCTGTATTCAGCGGTTACATACCCCATCTGGGGGATGATCCCATTATTGAACCCCTGCTAATATTTCTCTCAATTCTAACGTTATTGTAACAATATCACTTTACTGCATGTATGGGCTGTCAGCAGGAAGTTTAAATATACAGAGAGACTGATGATGGCACAGAGAACGCCGACCGATATCGGTTATGTGGTTGTTTGGCATTCGTGGGGGAAGGAAGGCAATGAAGCAGGATTATATGGACAAAGTCACGATTCAAGTGGAATGCCTTTAGATACTGAGTTTCTTATTAATGCTTATACTCAGGGCTCTCAGGCAGAGACGTCAGTTTCTTTACTGTCCAGCGGAGGCTTTGTCGTTGCATATCAGGGTGAGAATGCCATTTCAGATGATCCGTCAGGTACAGGGATCTCGGCTCAATTGTTTGATGCGAGCGGGAATAAGAAAGGTACTGAACTTCTTGTAAATAGCCAGACTCGAGTCATCGTTCGTGCTGATGAGTTACTGATCTTCCAACTGCAGTCTGTCTGTACTCATATTTCCCGCCAAACGCTCGGTTGAAATATCTGCTGTGGGGCAGCTCGATTTTGCCTACTCCACGTGGAAAAAAGCTTAAAGATAAAAAATCGTATTGAAGCATGGCATCCCGCACACGGGGATGAGGCCGTCTTAGTTCCGGTTCAACCAGCCAGATATCCGGCGGCGAAGGTGCAGATCGGGTCTACAGTGTGGGATACCGGTATTTCGCTAACGAGATTGACGCTGTGGATACAGTGCGGGTGATGACCTGTTCTTTTGTGGTCAGGGCTTCGGTAGCGATATCATCACCGGCTCCCAATCCAGATTGTAGTTGGCTTCTTGTATATGTTCTTTTGGTGGCTGATATTCGGTGTAGGCATCTTCAGAAAGCGGAGTTGCTTCACATAACTTGAGATAATGTCCTATTGTTTTTTTACTTTGTGTTCCAGACTGGAACGGTTAAAGAAAACACTCTTTAGTTCTGATGTTGATAAAGCGGTTCTGCATCCCTCAGCACCGCTTTTTTATTGCCTGTTCAATAGGTTAAGGCATCAGAAGATATACGTTTGAAATCATGCCTAAATGCAGCAGAGTGATGGATTATTCACCAATTGCGCTTTTAGTAAATATCCGGCAAAATTGATCTCTTTTATTTCTTATGCGAAATAAGTGTTTCTAATCCTGCGCGGGCGACCCCCGGCAGTTGACCGCCACAGACGCACAAACACGTGCGCTAAACATGGCTTAGGAATCAGAATATGATCAACCAGCAATCTGCACTTGAGCTTGTTGATATACATAAATCGTATGGTGATATTGAGGTCCTGAAAGGGGTGTCTCTGACCGCCAACGAGGGTGACGTTGTCTCCATTCTGGGCTCCAGTGGCTCGGGCAAGAGTACCCTCCTGCGTTGTATCAATATGCTTGAGCGTCCAAATCAGGGACAGATCCGCGTTGGCGGAGAAGAGCTGGCCCTAAAAACTGCCAAAGACGGCGCGCTGGTGGCTGCCAATCGCAAACAGTTGGAACAAATGCGTTCCCGCATCGGCTTTGTGTTTCAGCAGTTCAATCTGTGGCCGCATAAAACCATCCTGCAAAACATCATCGAAGCGCCGGTTCAGGTGCTGAAACAGCCTAAAGACCAAGCCGTTGTGCGTGCTCAGGAATTGCTGCGCAAAGTCGGCCTGCTGGACAAGCAAGATGCTTATCCGGGTAATTTGTCGGGTGGTCAGCAACAGCGTGTTGCTATTGCTCGTACCTTGGCGATGGACCCTCAGCTGCTACTCTTTGATGAACCGACTTCCGCACTGGACCCAGAGCTGGTCAATGAAGTGCTGAGTGTTATGCGTGGGCTGGCCGAAGAGGGGCGCACGATGCTGATCGTAACGCACGAGATGCGTTTTGCCCGTGATGTCTCGTCACAAGTGATTTTCCTGCATCAGGGACAGGTTGAGGAGAGCGGTACAGCGGAACAGCTGTTCGATGCACCGAAATCTGCCCGTGTGCAGGATTTCATGGCCAGCCACCAGTAAAAAAAATCAAACAACAATAAACTCAATAGAGAGAACCTAGAGATGAAACTTCATAAGCTGATTGGCGCAGTAGCGCTTATGGCAGGCTCCCTGGTGATGGGAACCCAGGCTATCGCCGGTGATAAACTGCGCATCGCAACCGAAGGTGCATATGCACCGTTCAACATGGTGAACGCTCAAGGCGAGCTGGAAGGTTTCGATGTTGATATCGCCCGTGCACTGTGTGCAGAAATGAAGGCTGATTGCGAAATCGTGGCTCAGGACTGGGACGGTATTATTCCGGGTCTGCGTGCGCGTAAATATGACGCTATCGTCGCCTCTATGTCTATCACGCCTGAGCGTCAGCGTGTTGTTGAGTTTACCGAACGTTACTACTCCAACGTTCTGGCATTTGTTGCGGGCAAAGATCAGGCAGCAGATACCTCTGAAGCGGCTCTGAAAGGTAAAACCATCGGTGCACAGCGTGCAACTATCGCGGGTCAGTACCTGGAAGACAATCTGGGTGACATCGTTGATGTGAAACTGTATGACACTCAGGATAACGCCTATCTGGATCTGACCTCCGGTCGTCTGGACCTGCTGCTGTCTGACAAATTCCCAGCGTACGATTGGTTGAATACTGATGCCGGTAGCGCGTTTGAGTTTAAAGGCGACGATATCGATATCAACGATGAGATCGGCATCGCACTGCGTAAAGGCTCTAAATGGCGCACCCGTATCAACGATGCACTGAAAGCGATCGTTGAGAATGGCACTTACGAGAAGATCAACGCGAAGTACTTCCCGTTCTCCATCTACTGATCTGACTGCGGGGCTGGCTTTGCTGTCCCCGCCACTATCCGGTTGAATACATGGATCTGCAAGGATTTGGGCACCTCCTGATTTCAGGCGCATGGGTCACAGTACAGCTGGCGTTAGCCAGTCTGATTGTTGGTCTGATGTTTGGCCTGATGGGCGCTGCCGCTAAACTTTCCCCTTTTCGTGTCCTGCGTGGCATTGCAACGTTCTACACCACGGTTGTGCGTGGTATCCCTGAACTGTTGCTGGTGTTGACCCTCTACTTTGGTGGCTCCCAGCTGCTGATGTGGTTTATGGGTTTTTTCGGCTACGAAGAATACATCGAAATCAGCCCCTTTATCGCGGGGGTTGGCGCGCTGTCGATCGCTTTTGGTGCCTATGCCACCGAGGTGTTCCGTATGGCGATGCTGGCCATTCCGAAAGGGCAGTGGGAGTCGGCTTATGCGTTTGGCATGAGTCCGTTGCAGACGTTCTTCCGGATTATCTTGCCACAGCTCTGGCGTCTTGCGATTCCCGGACTGGGCAACCTGTTTCAGGTGCTGCTGAAAGATACCGCGCTGGTGTCAGTAGTGGGCTTGAACGACCTGATGCGACAGGCGTATGTGGCCTCTGGCTCGACCAAAGAACCGTTCACTTTTTATATGGCGGCGGCTTGTATCTATCTGGGGCTGACCGTGCTGGCGACGTTGACCACCCAGTGGCTGGAGCGTCGTGCTGATCCGGCTGGCAAAGGAGCGCGCATATGACTTGGGAATGGGGCGTTATCCTGCAATATCTACCCCGCCTGCTGGACGGTGCATGGCTCACGCTTGAGCTGGTGCTGGTCTCTGGCCTGATGGGGTTGTCGCTGGCTGTTCCGCTGGCGCTGGCGCGTTCATCTGAGAACTTCTGGATTCGTGTCCTGCCGTTTTGCTACATCTTCTTTTTCCGTGGTACACCGTTGCTGGTGCAGATCTTCCTGATCTACTACGGCGCATCGCAGTTTGCGGCGGTGAAAGAGTCTGTGCTTTGGGTTGTTCTGAAAGAGCCGTACTGGTGTGCGATTATTGCCTTCACCCTGAACACGGCGGCATACAGTGCCGAGCTGTTTCGCGGCGCGATTCAGGCGATCCCTAAGGGTGAGATTGAAGCGGCACAGGCGATGGGCATGAGCCGTCCGTTGATGATCCGCCGCGTGGTATTACCGCGTGCGTTTGGTATTGCTCTGCCAGCATATGGTAATGAGATGGTATTGATGCTGAAAGGCAGCGCATTGGCGTCGACTATTACGCTGCTGGATCTGACGGGTATGGCCCGTACGATCATTGCGCGCACCTACACGCCGCTGGAGATGTTTATGGCGGCAGGTATGGTGTATCTGATTATCGGTGCGCTGATGATCGGTATCTTCCGTCTGCTGGAATATCGCTTCAACCGTTATCAGTATTACAAGCACACGCCGCTGCCTGCGACGCTCGACCCGCAGCTACGCGACGAGCATCTGGATCGTTAATTGTCGGTATGTAATACCGAAAGATAACCTTCCCGATAGGTTGGATAACGGAAGTTGTAACCGGTTGCTCTCAGTAACCGGTTACTGCATCGCTTACTTCCCGTGCGACGACCTGCACTGCGATCAGTAATGTCCACGCCTAGTTTCTGTGCCAGCCATTCAGACACTTCATGCAGTGGCGCGGGTTCGTCGTCGGTTGCCAGATAGACGCGGGCAAGTGGATTTCCATTCAGGCTACGGCTGACCAGGTGGGCGAGCACATCGGCGCAATCATCCCGGTGAATTCTGTTGCTGAACAGCACGAGTTCTGCGGGTGCGCTGCGGCCGTTACGCGCTTGATTGATCAAATGATTCCGTCCAGGGCCATAGATGCCACTGAAGCGCACAATTGTCGCTGGAATTTTGCTGTGCAGAGCGATGTGTTCCGCTTCCAGCATGATCTGGCCAGAGAAGTTGGCAGGTTGTGTTGGACTTGTTTCATCGACCCAGCCATTGTCGTTTTGGTGATAGACCGATGTGCTGGATGTAAAGAACAGATGTTGTGGAGATTCCGGTAGACCTGCCAGCAAATTTTTCAGTCCTTCGCAGTATGCACGGCGATATCCCTCTTCATCATGGCTCGAAGCCGCAACGGCATACACTACAATGGTAGTTGCAGGTAGATCACGAAGTGTCTCAGGATTACCGAGGTCTGCTGCGATACCTTGGATGCCGTCGGGTAGCTGGTCTATATTGCGACGAAGGCCATATACCTCCAGACCCTGATCTAGTAAGTTAAGTCCAAGTTGGCAACCAACATCGCCACATCCGGCGATTAGAACTGACTGCTTCGGCATCACTCTCTCCATATGGTGTGTGCAGGCATAATAGCAAAGGAAGTCTCAGGATGACCCTCACTGAATTGCGTTATATCGTGACCCTCGCTCGAGAGCAACACTTTGGCCGTGCGGCCGAACGTTGCTTCGTTAGCCAGCCTACGCTGTCAATCGCGGTGAAAAAGCTGGAAGAGGAGTTGGGTATACCGCTGTTTGAGCGCAGTAAGAACTCCGTACAAGTGACCCCGGTGGGTGACAAAATTGTGCAGCAGGCACAACGCGTATTGGAGCAGGCGGAAACCATCAAAGATCTGGCGCATGAGGGTAAAGATCAGCTCAAAAGCCCCCTGCGTATCGGTGCGATCTATACGATCGGACCCTACCTGTTTCCCCATCTGGTACCGGAGGTGCAGTCCTTAGCACCGCAGATGCCACTCTACATCGAAGAGAACTTTACCGAAACGCTGCGATTGAAGATCCGTAACGGTGATCTGGATGCGATTCTTATCGCCATGCCGTTTCAGGAACCGGATGTGCTGACACGTGAGCTTTACGATGAAAACTTCGAAATGCTCCTGCCTGCTGAACACCCGTGGGCTTCGAATAAAGAGGTCGACAGCGGTAAGTTATCGGAGACTCAGCTGTTATTACTGGGGGAGGGCCACTGCTTCCGGGATCAGGTGCTAGAAGCCTGTCCTACCCTGAATCAGTCAATGCATGAGCAACATACGGTGATGGAAGGCAGTTCGCTGGAAACGATACGTATGATGGTCGCGTCCGGCTTAGGCGCTAGCGTATTGCCGTCCTCGGCCGTTAAAAATACCCACTACCGTTCTGATATGGTGGTGACACGTCCATTTAAAGCGCCGGGTCCGATGCGCACCGTGGCGGTTGCATGGCGTGCCAGTTTCCCCCGTCCCCAGGCGATTGATGTGCTGGTACAGGCGATTAGTCGTTGTCGATTGTTGGGAGCCAGTGGTCGCTGATGTCCCAACCGCTCGCTGAAATACCGGTTACCGATCTAAAAGGCGTAGGGACCGCGCTGGCCCTGAAGCTTGAGCGTCTCGCCATTCATACCGTACAAGATCTGTTGTTTCATCTGCCGCTACGCTATCAGGATCGTACCCGAATCGTACCGATAGGCTCTCTACGGCCGGGTGACGAGTGTGTAGTAGAAGGTGAAGTCAAAGTTGCAGATGTGGTGCAGGGGCGTCGTCGTAGCCTGCTATGCCGTATTCAGGACGGTACCGGCACGCTGACGCTACGCTTTTTCCACTTTAACGCCGCACAAAAAAACAGTCTGAAGCCAGGCAGTCGTATCCGCTGTTTTGCCGAAGCCAGAACCGGTGCGGCGGGACTGGAAATGGTGCACCCAGAATATACCAAGCTTGATAGCGATAAGCTGACACCTGTGGCAGAAAACCTGACGCCGGTTTATCCCACAACAGACGGACTACACCAAACGCGTCTGCGTAGCTTGGCGACCCAGGCATTAACGTATCTGGATCGTCAGGGCTTGCAGGAACTGTTACCGGACAACATCCGCCAGCAATGGCGATTGCCGGAGTTGAACGATGCGATCCGCTACTTGCACCATCCCCCAGCTGATGTTGATCAGCCCTTGTTGCTGGATGGCAAACACCCCGCCCAGCGCCGGTTGGCGTTTGAAGAGCTGCTGGCACACCATTTTTCCTTGCTTAAGTTGCGTGAGAAAACACGTGAAAAAGGTGCTCCGGTTCTGCAGGCCAGCGGTCAGCTGACGCAACCGTTCTTACAGGGGCTTCCGTTCCCGCTGACCGGTGCTCAGCAGCGAGTCGGTGCGGAAGTTGCGCAGGACCTGCAGCAGCCTTACCCGATGTTGCGTCTGGTTCAAGGTGATGTTGGTTCAGGTAAAACGGTGGTGGCTGCGCTGGCAGCGTTACAGTCGGTTGAAAGTGGCTTGCAAGCCGCGGTGATGGCGCCGACCGAGATCCTTGCTGAACAGCACTTCAATAACTTTACCGCCTGGCTGGAACCGTTGGGCATTAAGGTTGCGTGGCTGGCCGGTAAGCTTAAAGGTAAGCAGCGGGAAACTCAGCTGGAAGCGATGCGCAACGGAGAGGCGCGCGTTGTTGTTGGTACCCATGCATTGTTTCAGGAAGAGGTTGTGTTTCACGACCTCGGATTGGTGGTGGTGGATGAGCAACACCGCTTTGGTGTGCACCAGCGGTTGAGTCTGCGCGAAAAAGGCCGCAACGGTGAATTATCTCCACACCAGTTGATTATGACAGCCACACCGATCCCTCGCACATTAACCATGAGCGCCTATGCCGATCTGGACTGTTCTATCATTGACGAATTGCCGCCGGGACGCACGCCGGTTGCAACCGTGGTCATCGGGGACGAGCGTCGTCATCAGGTGATTGAGCGGGTGCGCTCAGCCTGTCGTGACGGGCGTCAGGTGTACTGGGTTTGTACACTCATCGAAGAGTCGGAAGCATTACAGTGTCAGGCTGCGGAAGTGACTGCTGAGCAGTTAACGGAAACCTTACCTGAATTGCGTGTTGGTCTGGTTCATGGACGGATGAAACCGGCGGAAAAAGCGGAAGTGATGGGCCGTTTTAAAGCCGCTGAATTGGACCTGTTAGTGGCGACAACTGTGATCGAGGTTGGTGTGGATGTGCCCAATGCCAGTGTGATGATCATCGAAAACCCGGAACGTTTGGGGTTAGCGCAATTGCACCAGTTGCGTGGTCGAGTAGGTCGAGGTTCGGTCGAAAGTTTCTGTGTACTGATGTATCACGCACCGCTTTCCAAACAGGGGCGGGAGCGTCTTAAGGTGATGCGTGAAACGACTGATGGTTTCAAAATTGCTGAAAAAGACCTGGAGCTGCGTGGTCCGGGGGAGGTCTTAGGCACCCGACAGACTGGTATGATGCAATTTAAGATTGCCGATCTGCAGCGAGATTCAGACCTGCTCACCCGTGTAAAACAAGTGGCGGGTCAGATGCACGGTTATCCCCAGCATGTCGAGCCAATGATCCGCCGTTGGTTAGGTGTGGGGGAAGAGTACGGCAACGTTTAACGCTATAATGTCGCCTGTTTTAACTCACCTACAAATTGCTGGAATCCCATGTCTGAGCCCTCCGCACACCAACTTGAACTGATCGAAAAACAACTGGGTCGTAAACCCCGTGGTCTAGCCGGTGTCGCCGTTGCGACGGATACGGGTGTGCCGTTGGTGCTTCAGATGCAGTCGCTGGTGGAAGATCAGCCATTTCCCACGCTGTTCTGGTTGTGTTCCAAAGATCTGTACCAGGCGATCGCAGAGATAGAAACCTCGGGTTGGGTGAAACAGATCGAAGCTGAACTGGAAGCCGACGATGATCTACGTACCGCATTCTTGGCGAATCAGCAGGCCTATGTTGATCTGCGCTGGAAACTGATGCGTAAGGAAGACCAGCAACGCATTGATGAACTCGGCTTTACCGATCTGTTTAATCAATACGGCATCGGCGGCATCCGCCACTGGGATAAGGTGCGGTGCTTACATATGCAATACGCCCACCATCTGGCTTCTCAGAATGTGATTGGCGAGCGTCTGGACGCTGAGTTTGAGCTGCACAAGCTGACTATCAATCTTTGATCTGCTCAGCCGATACCCTGATATAACGCAACAAACGGTTGTCATTAACGCTACGAAGCTGCAAAAGCCTTAGTTCAGGGCTATGCTGATTGTTTGCGATTGCGCTCTGCTGTTATTTTCAGCTGGATGAGATATATGGAGTTTCGGTCAGTGAAGAGCTTGTCACTTAAAGCCCTGTGGATATGTTTTTTGAGTCTGATCGGACTCGCGCAAAGTTTTGCCGCCACGCCTGAGTGCAGTGCGGTATTTCCTGACGGCGTGCAAACGAACAGTAACAGCGGCACGGTCAAGTTCGAATGGGCATCTAAAGTTACTGGTAGCCCAGACAACATCCTCTCGACAAAGCGGCTCACCGACAACTCCGGCGGCAACAGCTGCAATACCACCTCCTGTGGCAGTACTGGTTCCGCTGCTACCTCCATGGACTACAACGATTTTCCGAACAACAACAATGACGTTGAAATCGGTTATCGGGAAACGCGTACCTTACTGCCGGGCATTTACGACGATATTCGTCTGAACTCCCGAGCAGTGGCAACTTTGACACCGGGAGACTATCAGCTTCGTGGTTCCCTCACTCTGAAAAGTGATGCTCAGATCAATATAAGCGGTTCTGGTGTCGTTCGTATCCTGTTGAAAGGTAACGGTAAATTTGAGTCTGGATCAGATGTCAATAGTGGTGGTGATGCTTCCCAACTGGTGGTCTTCAGTCGCGGAGAAGTTTCGTTATCCAGCAATGTCACGGTTACTGGATTTATCTACGCTAAGAAAGTCCTGCGTCTCTACAATCGTGCTGAGGTGAATGGTGCGGTCAGCGGTAAGAGTGTCGAACTGCGCAGCTCAGCCTCTAAGGTGAATTACCTTCCATCTGCCGTTTCCGCGGCGGCTTTTGGTGATCTTTGCGGCGGCGGTGCTGTTACACCACCGCCTCCCCCACCAGCGGCGAGTGGCTGTGCGGCAATCTGGCCGGACGGTGTTCAGAGCCATAGCAGCAGTGGTGAAGTGAAGTTTGAGTGGGGCACCAAGGTGATCAACAGCCCTGACAATATTATCGATGCAGTTGAAATTGACGATGATTCGGGTGGTGTCAGCTGTGGCAACACCACCTGTACCGCCAGCTTCAATCCATCCACCGCAATGGACTTCAACGACTTTAAATCCAGCGGCGGTAGTGACTTTAAGGTGGAATACAAACAGAGTCGCACAATTTCTCCGGGCACATACAAGAAGATCGAACTTAAAGGTCAGGCCACACTGACCATGGAAGCCGGGGATTACTACGTCACCGATGATGTGAAGATGAAGTGGGATTCCAGCATTGTTTTGCCGTCCTCGGGTGTTGTACGGATGTTTGTTCGTAAGAAATTTGAGTCAGAGGGACGCGGAGAGATTAACAGCAACGGTAATGCCAACCAGCTGCTGATTGTTGCCAAAGAAGATGTGAAATTTAAAAATACGGATGACGTAAAAGCGCTGATTTATAGCCAGAAAAAGGTAGAGCTAGGGCATGGCTCAGATGTCACTGGTGCCATCAGTGCAAAAGAGGTAAAGCTCAAGTCGTCTTCATCTACAGTGACCTATGATGCTTCTGCAGTGACCAGTGCCCAGCTGGGCGAGATCTGTAGTGGAGGTCC
This sequence comes from Pontibacterium sinense, assembly GCF_015209595.1. GTDB lineage: Bacteria > Pseudomonadota > Gammaproteobacteria > Pseudomonadales > Balneatricaceae > Pontibacterium > Pontibacterium sinense. The sequence goes on from NZ_JADEYS010000001.1 coordinate 76,711, forward strand.
CGCGGAAAGTCCTGAACCGATCGCTGAGTATCGATTTGATGAATGTACGGTGGAAAACGTCCTTGCCGATCAGCTGGACACCTATTCCGCAACTGCAAATGAGGTGGAGACGGTGGACGATGCGCGGGTGGGTAAAGCCCTCGATCTTTCTGCTACCGGTACTGATGACTGGTTGGATCTGCCTCGTTCATTGATTAATGGCCTTGATGATCTGTCCGTGTCCCTGTGGATAAAAACTTCGACCAGTAAAGGTCAGCAAGAGATTCTTCAGGCACTGGGCTCCAATACCGATGATGATGAGCTGGAGATCTATCTGGTCAATAGCAGTCGTGTACGCCTTCAGATCAAAGATGATGATGTTTATCTCGATAGCGGTGTCACATTGACCAATGGTGCCTGGCATCATCTGGTCATCACGCGTCAGGATGATCGCGGTTGCCTGTACGTTGACGGCAGCTTGCAGGAGTGTGATACCGGATTGGGTAGCGGCGCGTTGTCCGTGCCCAGAGATGCTGTGGTGATAGGGCAGGAACAGGATTCCTATGGCGGCGGTTTTTCGTCCTCTCAGAGCTTTGAAGGCCTGATGGATGAGTTCAAGGTGTATAACCGTACCTTGAGCAGCAGCGACGCTAGTAGCATCTATACCAATGAGCTGGCGGGGAATAATGCAGATGGCAGCACACGTGAGCCTTTGGATTGTCAGATAACGTTTGAACCACTCGCCGAGCTGCGCTTTGACGAGATTCGTTGGAGAGGTGTTGCCAATGAAGTCAAAGATAGCAGTGGTAACAATAACCACGGGTCCCTTGTGGGGTGGGTGGATGATGTCGATGTAACCAGCCCTGTCCAAAATATTGCGGAAGGTAAAATTTGTCGGGCCGGTAGTATCGGTTCCAATTCCGACGCGGATGCTATCTATGCGATTGATTCGGAGATTGACCTTAACGGTGTGGGTGATGCACATACGGTCAGCTTCTGGTATCGACCGAGCAATGCCTGGAACGATGGCAATACCCGGGTGCTGATGGATGCGTCGGGCACAACCGGGAGCAAGATCTATTACTATCTCGCCAAAGAGAGTGACGGGCGATTGGAGTTCGGTCTGAAAAATACCTCGGATGGTGATTACCGCCAGAAAAGCTCATCGAGTTATAATTTCACCTCTGATACCTGGGTTCATTTAGCGGTCACCGTAGACGCCGATAGCGGGAAAATGAAGGCCTACGTGAACGGTTCTAAAGCGCTGGAGAGAGATTTCTCCGGAACATTAGGCGATATCTTCAGCCTCTACTTTGGTGATAACCGTAGCTCTTATACTGCGGGCCCGGGAACCGGGCGTTCAGCACACGGTGATTTCGATGAAGTGCTGGTGTTTGATGACGATCTCAGCAGTGCTCACATCGCGACTATCTACAACTTCCAGAACGAAGGTAAGAACCTGGATGGGTCATTGCGGGAGTGTGCAGATGCCTCCCCTGTTGATCACTACGGTATCTCAGCTCCGGCAACCGCGTTGACCTGTGATGCCGCACAAGTAGTGATCACCGCGTATGATGTTGACGGTAATCCCGTCGCACCATTAGCCGACACCGTGATTACGTTAACCACTGATTCGGCTGTGGATGGCTGGTCTCTCAAATCTGGCAGTGGCTCGTTTGATACCCCCAATACCTATACCTTTGATGGTGAAGAAACTTCAGTGACTTTTGACCTGATCAACACCGATCCGGAAACCATCGATATTGATGTGATGGATGGGGAGGAGATCAGTGCGCCGGAAGCTGAAGGTACGATTATATTTCAGGATACAGCCTTCAGCTTCAGCACGATTGCTGCCCAAATTTCAGGAAAAGACAGCGATAACGTGACACTGAGTGCGCTCAAGACAGATGCTGAGACCGGTGCCTGTGTTGCCCTGAACCCTGGTTCGACTGTAGATGTGGGTATTGCGTACAGCTGTGAGACACCGGGTACCTGTGCGACTGCCCAAGACGGCTTAACCATCGATGGGACATCGCTTGATAGCTTGGCTGAGGGTTATACCACGGTATCGCTGGCGTTTAATGGGGATGGTGAAAGTGAATTCGAGTTTGCCTACCTTGATGCGGGTGAGATAAAACTCCATGCACAAGCAGAACTGTCAGTTGATGATGAGCTTGAAGGTACGGCTACGGTGACGGGCAGCAGCAATGCTTTTGTGGTGTCACCGGCAGGGTTGTGCATAGAAGCACTGGATGCAAGTGATGATCCTTTTGTCTGTGGTACCGGGGATGCGTCTTGTGATCCATATGCAGCTGCGGGAGCAGACTTTAAGCTGAAAGTGTCTGCGCGGCGATGGCAAACGGGAGAAAGCACCCCGGCCAATTATTGTGATAATAGTGGCCCCACACCAAATTTCTTGCTGAATGACATTGAACTCAGCCATAAACTCGAAGCACCTATTGTGGGTTCAGACGGGGATTTAGGTGTAACCTCCGTGAATATCGAATCCGGTGGCGAAGTGACCATCAACAATCAAACGATTGACGAAGTGGGTGTGTTTACTATCACTGCTGCGGAATCATCGTATATGGGGCAGACCATTCCTTCGGCAATCAGCGATGATATCGGTCGCTTTTACCCCGCCCACTTTGCTATTGGGGCAGGTGGGACCGGCGTTACAGATAGACATGATCTTAGCTGCTCACCGGCTTCAGATTTCACCTATATGGGGGAAGAGTTCGAAACTAATTTCGTATTGGTTGCGCAAAATACAGCAAACGAGGTCACACTAAACTATTCGGCTGAAGGTGGATTTGCCAAGTTAAACGACGTTGAACAGCTGGACCTTAAGCTGATCAACAAGCCGGATGGTGGGACAGTAAACCTTCTCAGTGACCGCGCACCGGATACCACAGTGACAGCTGAAAAGGATGCGATTTCTGATTCCTTTATCTGGTTTGAGGGCAGGGGCTCTATCACGTTGGAACTGTTGTTGAAGCGTTTGTCTACAGAAGACGGCCCCTATACCGATCTGACCTTAGCCATTGCTCCAAACGATGGTGATGCAACACTGAACAGCTTTGATGTCGATATTTCGGGAGATGGAGGCAACGATCATGCGGCGGTGGGAGCAAAAACCGAAGTTCGCTATGGGCGGATGCAGATCCAGAACACCTACGGGCCCGAAACCTCTTCTCTGAACCAGCCCGTGTTTATCCAGTATTACGACGGAACAGGTTTTGTAACAAATACCGATGATAGCTGCACGTTGCTGGCAACCGGTAATATCACCCTGCAGGTCGATGGGGAAGACGCGTTGGCTAATAAGGGTGTGGTCAGCAATGTCTCAATTGGTTCAGGTACCACGGATCTGGCGATCGAATCGAATGTTGACGCGGGTGAAGCGAATCTGACTTATACCGCGACGGGGGCGGGGAACACCGGCGCCGTGACTATAACTTACGATGTACCGGATTGGCTGGAATATGACTGGGGCGGATCGGACGATCCTTCAGCGACCGCAACCTTTGGCCGTTACAGAGGCAGTGACCGGGTGATTTACTGGTTAGAGCAGTAAGCTTAAGGAGACAGCATTCTGAATGCGATAAACCCGTAGCTGGATTCCGGTTACGGGTTTTTTAATGGTTTTCCTGATACCAATGAACGGCTTGGGTGCGGTTAACCACGCCAATTTTCTTGTATAGGTTATACAGGTGGGTTTTAACCGTATGCTGGCTTAAAAACAGGGTCTTGGCGATATCGGCATTGCTTTTGCCCTGAGAGGTCAGATCCAGTACTTCCATTTCGCGAGGACTAAGTGCTTCAGCGATTTTAGGAGCCGGTGTACGCGGCGCCTGACGGAAACTGGCCATCTGATTCATCTGACTGCGGGAGAACCAATAGCGGCCTTCCAGCAGTTCATCAAACCCCTTCAGCAACAAGTCAGCACCCATACCTGTGGTAAATATCCCGCGTAGTACCGGCCACTTCAGGGCTTGTTTAAGGCTTTGTTTTTCTGGGACATTCAGTAATGCGACAGTTGATCCCTGCGCATTCTTTTGAAGCTCTTCAAGTCGGTGAAGCGTATCTGTCCAGCGGCTGGAGGAGCAGTCGATCAGGATGAGTGTTATGGCCGATTTTTCAGTATCCAACATAGACGATACCGATGGGGAGATGTGCAGATCACAGGTAGCAGGAAACAGGCTTGTGAGGTGTGGAACAAGCGAAGTGTTATCCGAAATCAGGAATACATTCCTTACCTCAGAGGGCAGAGCTGCTACAGCCACGTCTGACATGATTCTATCCATAAACGATGATCTGAAAAAACTCCTATAGTCTAGGCTAATTTCCGTTGTGGAGGGGAGTTTTCTCTCAGAAAATTGGCATTAATACGTCAATCGCAGCGGTTTTTATGAGATAGCGCAAATTTTATGGGTATGTTGCGGCGGGATCGAATAAAAAGACAATAAAAAAGCAGGCATAAAGCCCGCTTTTTTGAAAGGAATCAAACGCTTATGAACCAGTCAGCAGCTTGTATTTTTCCATCAGCTGATCTTCGTTTTCCACGTGATCTGGATCTTTAGGGATACAGTCAACCGGGCAAACTTCTACACACTGAGGGGTGTCATAGTGACCTACACACTCAGTACATTTAGACGGTTCGATTTCGTAAATTTCGTCCCCTGGAGTGATCGCCTCATTCGGGCACTCCGGTTCACATACATCACAGTTGATGCATTCATCGGTAATGATCAATGCCATGACGGCTACCTCACTGATTCAAATAATTTATTAGTTGCCCAGATGCTCTTTCAGGGCTGACGCCACTGCTGGATGTACAAATTTGCTCACATCGCCTCCCAGCGTGGCAATTTCACGGATCAGGGTCGATGAAATGAACGACAGGTGTTCCGCTGGAGTCAGAAAAATACTTTCCGCTTGCGGGGCTAGCTGACGGTTCATGTTTGCCAGCTGAAACTCGTACTCAAAGTCCGATACAGCCCTCAGACCACGCAATATAATGTTAGCATTGTGGTCTTTGACAAGGTCGGCCAACAGGCAGTCAAAGCCTGCAACTTCTACATTGTCCAGATGGCCTACCACATCAAGGACCAGTGAGGTGCGTGCTTCTAAAGGCAACAGAGGTTGCTTTTTAGGGCTCTCAGCAATGGCGACAACAACTTTGTCGAATAGCTTTGAGGCACGTTCCACCAAGTCTGAATGACCATTGGTGATAGGATCAAATGTTCCTGGGTATACGGCGATATTCATACTTTACCCGCAGGGGTACGCTTCCGATGAAATATTAGCAATATTGCATTTGCGGCATATTATCCGAATTGCAAGTGCCGTACAAATACTATAATGGAATGGTTTGATTTGAATCAGGAATAAAAAACCGTCTTTTTATGCAATTTATCTATATAACGTAGGGGTATTATCTGATGCAACGGATGTTCAGGATGGTAGTTGCCGCAGGTGTGTTTGCACTTCTGGGTGGGTGCCAGACTTTACAGCAGATCGACAAAGGTCTGTATCAGGTGGCTGATGCTGTCAGTGAAGAAGATCGGGTGACCGGTCAGCGTAGTCTGAGTTTTGCGGGGCGTTCTGAGCAAATTGCTCAGGGTAACCGCTATGTAGAACAGATGCTGGCAAAAGAGAAAAAGGAAGGACGTAAGGTCGATGCGGCACTGGATCGCAATCAGTACTACCGCTTGGTACGGATCTTCGACCGGATTCATACATCCAGCCATCTGCGCAGCGAACGCTGGCGACCCGTGTTGATCGACCGTGACAGCTTTAATGCGTTTACCACCGGCGGCACCTATATCGTCGTGCATCTGGAACTGATGAAACAGCTGAAGAGTGATGATGAGTTAGCGGCGGTGCTGGGGCATGAGATCGCCCATACAGTGGCGAACCATGTATTCGAACGACAGAGTCATGCTCAGCTGAGTGCGCTGGCCCGCTCTAACTCTGCCCGTAAAGGGGGGTATCAGGCGGCCTTTACCCACGAAAGTGAACGTGAAGCTGACCGGATCGGTATCCTCTACAGTGCCTTGGCCGGATTTGATCCGATGGCGGCCAGTCGTATCTGGGCGCGTCAGTATAAGTTGGAAGGTAATGCCCGAGCGCTATTTGCCCATGATCATCCGGTGAATGCAGAGCGCCAGTCTGAGACCGCGAAGGTGGGGCAGGCTGTAAGGCAGTATTACCAACCGGGTAAACAGAACCCTCAATATGCCCGTTTGTTAAAAGATAATGTGCTCTGGCAGCAAAGTCAGGGTGCCAAAGCGGGTGAAGGTGGCGGTGTTCAGGCGTTATTAGGCACCGCGTTTGGTGCGTATGTTCAACATGAACAGGCGAAACAGGAAGCGCGTCGTCAGCAGGCGCAGGCGAACTTCGTAAAAGCAATTGAGTCGCGCCTGAAGCTGGAGAAAAGCTCATCGCCTGATGCCCGCACGCTGGATACAGTGTGGCGTTATCGTGAAGGGCCGTTGCTGAAACAGGTGGTCATGGGATTGTTGCTCAAGAAAGGTGATAAAACCCTACGCTCGGTTGCGCATGTAAGTGGTCAGGTCAGAGCGGGTGGGCAGTTTAAAGCGCGCTTTACGTTGCCGGCCGGGGTTACTGCCGGGGAGCTGAAGAATATGGAAGGGCGATTCTACCTGGATGATGCGTTGCCCGTGCGGTAACACCTCCGTCACCGTGCGTTAACCTTAATCTGTTTGTAACAGGGTGTTCCGGCGTTTTGCGCTAGCATAGCGAGGGCAGTACAAACAGGAGTTAACGTGGCCAGACGAACCAAAGAGCAAGCGGAACAAACGAAGCAGGCATTGCTGGATACAGCGCTTGAGATGTTCAGTCAGCAGGGAATCAGTCAGACCAGTCTGAAGTCGATTGCGGCGGGGGCTGACGTGACGCATGGCGCGCTGTACTGGCATTTCAAGAACCGGAGAGATCTGGTTGAAAACCTGTATCACGAACGACGCCTGCCATTGGATGAAGTGTTTCTTGATCAGCTTCAGGCTGCGCGTCAAAGTGCGGTGGTTGCGATTAAGCAGTTTCTGTTGGAGTGGTTTGATCTGGTGTTGGGAGATGATAGCTATCGCCAACGCTGGCAAGTGTTCCATCAACAGAACGGTGTAGCCTGCCCTGAGTTGGAAAGTTTGTCTGAGCAGATCAGGGAAGAGAGAGCTCAGTGGCTGGTAAGTCTGGGCAAATTGGTTAAAAAAGCGCGTAAGCAAAAGCAGATTGCGGCGAAACCCAATAAAGGTAAGCCGGATCTGCTGGCGGATAACTTGCTGGTGCTGATGTACAGCCTGATCAACACATCACTGATGACGCCTGCTTTGTGCAAAGGTCACAAGCAGGCGGAACAAGTGATAGATACCTATCTGAAAGGGGTGAGTCGTTAGCCCCTCTCACCGTGTTGGTTGAAGATCAGGATTGATCTTCGCGAATAAACAGCTGATAGCGTACCTGACCGGCTTCCTTTTGACGGTGAGGGTGCCAGTGAGCGGGTGCGATGCTATCACGCAGCTCTGATTCTGTTTCTACGTAGATCACGGCTTCAGCCGCCAACAGTCCCTGCCTTTCCAGTAATTCACAGCAGGGTGCGGCCAGATCTTTATGGAAGGGAGGGTCCATAAAGATGATGTCGTATTGTTGTTCCTGTCCCGCACAGCGATTTTCCAGCCAATTGAGCACTGAATCCTGCACCACTTCCGCTTTATTGCATTTAAGCAGCTGAAGATTGTTGCGTAGCTGGCGTACGACAGACGGTTCCTGATCGATAAAGGTGACTGTTTCAGCACCACGTGACAATGCCTCCAGACCCAGCGCGCCGCTTCCACTGAAGAGGTCCAGACAATGCGCGCCCGCGATATAGGGCTGCAGCCAGTTAAAGAGTGTTTCACGTACCCGGTCCGGTGTCGGGCGTAATCCCGGCACGGGCGTGAACGAGACACGGCGACCGCGCCACTCCCCTCCAATGATGCGTAGCTGAGAGGTTTTTTCTGTGGTCGGGATGTTTCTTCGGGGGGCGTTTCGTCTTCCCATTGAAGGTCTGGCTCACTCTTAATTAGCGGATGTACGGTTAGCTAACCGGATGCGGATCTGATTATCTGGCTGAACGCTGGCTTTGGCTAGTTTCACGATGTTGGAAATATCCACGCTACCGAGCCTTTTGCTGTAGGTATTTAGCGTATCAGCAGGCAAACCGTAAAACGCAACTTGTTGCAGAGCACTGATCTGGTTGCGCTCCTCTGTCATTCGCTCTCGCCACTGGCTGATTACCTGATCACGACTGTTTTCGGCCAGTTCTGGTGTGATTCGATTCTCAAGTGCCTGCATTAAATTGTCCAGGGGCTGGTCGGCATGCAGCAGCAAGGCTCGATAACCAACATCTTCCAACGATGACCAAAGCTGTCGATACTCAAACTTCAGACTGGTGCTGGTTTGAGCCAACGCATTCTGCAGGGTGTGAGCGGCAAGTTTATGCACAATGAAGTCAGCACTGTTGCGTACCGGAATCTCAGCGCCGACAAGCAAATGATAACGACGGTCATTACCTGACGGCAGAATCTTCTCAAGCTGACTGCTGGCGATATTCCGATCCGGGCGGGTGGACGGCACCAGTCGTGGCGGCTGATCCATCAGCTGTTCGGCCAACTCATCGCTGTCGTTTCCACTGATGAAAAAGCGCGCGTTATTCAGCATGCTTTGATAACGGCTATTGAGCAGCGCCAGGGGATCGCTCAGTTCACCACCTGTCAGCTGCTGAAAATAGCTGTTGAGCAGCTGATTATTGGTCTTGTGTGATTGCAGGTAATCACGGGCTTTCAGTTTCTCCAACACCGGTTGCCAGCGACTGGCTTCGATAGGAGACAGTAATCCGTTAAACAGGGACGACCAGTCAGGTAAATTGTCCTGATCTTCCCACTGGAACGTCAGAATCAGTTGATCGGGAGCCTGCTGGAGCTGGTATTCGATACCTTCTGGAAGAACCTGTGCAGCCATTTGATTCTCCAGCACCTGCGCGAGCAGTGTTTGGAGCTGCTTTTCGCTGCGGGTGAGTGCGCCGCCGGTAGGAAGCAAAACGGCTACGTTAGTCTGCTCAGATTCATTCTCAACCCAATAGATAGGGAGCTTTTCGGCACTATTGAGTTCCAGGTAGTCGGGTTCCCGGCTGCCCATCGTTGCCAGATACAGTACGGCGAATGCGGACAGCCACACCAGTATTTTCAGGTAGGTGCGATTAAACAGAGGCTGATAGGGTTCAGACATAAGTCTCTACTGTCCTTTCCTTTGTATGGATATTGGTGCTCTATGATAAGATACCGGGCGGTAATTCAAAAAGACTCCTGCATAAAAGTTTATCTGCAACGAGTCAGCGTTATATTGAGCTGGTCTTCTTTATCACTATTCGGGTTTTTTCACCGGATTACAACAGCATAGACCCTCGTCAGACGCCGGAACCTAATTTATTAATTTATGCGCTTGTATCACAGTATTGGCAACAACTGACGATGATTATATCGGTTGGGGTTGCGTACTGTATTGAGGAACACTGATGTTTAAAAAGCTGAAATCGCTCTTTGGTGGCGGCGACGCAGAAAAGGAACAGGTTGTTTCCGCCGAAGTAGCGGCAGAAGAAACAACGACCACAGAATCTGAAGCAGCCGCGGAGACGCAATCGTCGGCGGATGTGACGGCCGAGCCTGAAGCACGCACGGAATCGGTGCCGGAACCGGATGTTGAATCTAAACCTGAAACGGTTGAAGACGCTCCCGCTGTAGAAGCTCCGGTTGAAACAGTAGAAACACCTGCGCCGGAAATTGTTGAGCCAGAGCCAGAGCCAGAGCCAGAGCCAGAGCCAGAGCCAGAGCCAGAGCCAGAGCCAGAGCCAGAGCCAGAGCATGAGCATGAGCCACCGGTCGTAGCTGCTGAGCCTGAAGTGATTGTCGAGCCAGAACCTGTTGCCGAACCTGAACCTGTTGTTGCAGCACCTGTACCGGTTGCAGAGCCTGAGCCAGAGAAAAAAGGCCGCTTCTTCTCGCGTATTAAAGCAGGCTTGAGTCGTACCAAGGCCAATCTGACCAAGCAGTTGGGCAACCTGTTTTTAGGTGCCAAAGAGATCGATGATGATCTGCTGGAAGAGATTGAGACCCTGTTGCTGATGGCTGATGTGGGCGTTGAAGCGACATCGGACATCATCGAACGTCTGACGGACAAGGTTGAACGCAATCAGTTGAGTGATGCTCAGGCGCTGCAGGCAGCTTTGAAAGATGAGCTGGCTGGCTTGCTGGGTGATGTGGATGAGCCCTTGCAGGTTGAGTGCAAAGACGGTCCGTACGTGATTCTGATGGTCGGTGTAAACGGCGTGGGTAAAACCACCACCATCGGCAAACTGGCTAAGCGCTTCCAGAGTGAAGGTAAGTCTGTGATGCTGGCAGCCGGTGATACATTTCGTGCGGCGGCGGTAGAACAGCTGCAGGTCTGGGGTGAGCGTAACGACGTCCCAGTGGTCGCTCAGCATACGGGTGCGGATTCTGCGTCTGTTATCTTTGATGCGCTGCAATCTGCTCAGGCGAAAAATGTTGATGTGCTGATCGCGGATACCGCAGGTCGATTGCAAAACAAAGATCACCTGATGGAAGAGCTGGAAAAAGTGGTGCGCGTGATGAAAAAGCTCTCGCCTGACGCGCCTCATGAAGTGATGTTGGTGCTGGATGCCGGTACTGGTCAGAACGCACTGAGTCAGGCTAAGCACTTTAAAGACTCCGTTGGGGTATCAGGTATTACACTGACCAAGCTGGACGGAACAGCGAAAGGTGGTGTGATCTTTGCGATTGCGAAACAGATGGGACTGCCTATTCGCTTCATTGGTGTTGGCGAACAGATCGATGATCTGCGTCCGTTTAACTCCACGGAGTTCGTCGACGCACTGTTTGAAGAATAATAAAAAGAGTACAACGGATGATCCGTTTCGATAGAGTCGGTAAACGCTTTGTCACCGGGCAGGATGCCCTGAGTGATATCAGTTTTGACCTGAAGCATGGGGAAATGGCTTTCCTCACAGGGCACTCTGGGGCGGGTAAAAGTACTCTGCTGAAACTGATCATGCTGATGGAAAGGCCAACACAGGGCAGTGTCTTTGTCGGTGATCAGGACCTCTCCAGCCTGAAAAGCAGTGAAATTCCATATCTACGCCGCAAGATTGGTGTGGTGTTTCAGAATCATCAGCTGTTGTTTGATCGCACTGTGTTTGACAACATTGCGCTGCCGCTGGAGATCTCCGGTTACTCGCCGGAAGATGCAGCACGCCGTGTCCGTGCTGCATTGGATAAAGTAGGTCTGCTCACCAAAGAGAAGATGACACCGGTTATGTTATCCACTGGTGAGCAGCAGCGCGTGGGTATCGCGCGCGCGATTGTGAATAAACCTGAGCTGCTGTTGGCGGATGAGCCGACGGGAAACCTTGACCCGTCACTCTCGGAAGAGATCATGCGCCTGTTTATGGAATTTAATCGTCACGGGACCACCGTGCTGATTGCCAGCCATGACCTCAACCTGATCTCCCGGATGCGTAACCGTATCCTGACTCTGAAAGGCGGGAGGCTGGTCGCCGGTGCCTAATCGTACGGATGAACGTCGCCGGGGTGCTGTGCGTCAGCCATCGGCCAGTGCCACGCGTCAAACCAAGCAAGCGGCACCTGCACCACAAGCGCCGCCGCAAAAAGGGGCTGAGCGTCACAAGATCAGGTTTGCTGACCAGCGCCGAAACTGGACCCGCAATCACGTCAATGTTGCCGCGAAGGCGTATCACCGTCTCTGGGCATCCCCGCTCTCCACATTTATGACACTGGCCGTACTGGCGATTGCACTGGCGTTACCGGGTGCGTTACTCGCGGGTCTGAAAAACTTGCAGGAACTGAGTGCGAACTGGGGCGCAGAGCCTCGTATCTCGTTGTATCTGCATACCGAAGTGCAAAACGACAAAGCGGAACAGTTGAGCCGTGAATTGTTATTGCGCAATGATCTGGCAGCGGTTGAACTGATCAGCCGTGATCAGGGATTGCTGGAGTTCCGCCAAAGTACGGGTCTGGAAGATGTCTTACAGTATCTATCGGATAACCCACTCCCTACCGTGATTGTTGTCTTACCGTTAGATAAGAGCGCCACGGCGTTACCGATCTTACGGGAGAAACTGGCAGCTATGCCGGAAGTCGACGAGGCGGTGCTGGATATGGAATGGGTGCAGCGCCTGTCAGCCTTTGTGGCCGTGTCTGAACGCGGTGTTTTGGTCTTTGGTACGCTACTGGCCTTCGCTGTGTTGATGGTGGTGGGTAATACCATTCGTTTGCTGATCGAAAATCGCCGTGATGAAATTGTCGTCGCCAAGCTGGTGGGTGCCACCAATGCTTGGGTGAGACGTCCGTTTCTTTACACCGGCGCATGGTTCGGTCTGCTGGGTGGCGTAATCGCGTGGGTGTTAATCCAGGTGAGCCTGCTGCTCTTGGAACCGCCGGTTGAGCGTCTTGCTGAGTTGTACGAAAGCCAGTTCGAAATCAGTGGGCTGGGTTGGCAGGGATCTATCCTGCTGATTCTGGTGAGTACATTGCTGGGGCTGGCCGGGTCGTGGCTTGCTGTCGGTCGACATTTACGCGAAGTTGAACCGCGGTAACTAAAGCCCTCTGGTATGCGCTTTACCCCCCGTTTTTGCCATCATTCGGCCATTGTTGCATTTGCCGAACGCAGATTTGCTTGATTTATCTTCATATGAGGCGAATCTGCGCCTTCAGTGCCTTGTAATCTGTATGCATCCCCGCTAATTTACACTGTTCTCTTCGGGCGCAATTGCCCGTGTTGGAACTAAATCCTGCTAGGCGGGTCATATTGGCGAGTTTATTTTCGTCATATGCTATGAGGTCAAAATAAGTTGAGCAAAAGCTTACAAGTCATCACAAACCTCTCTCCGGGTCAGAATCTGGATGCTTACGTGCAGTCGGTCAGCTCGATCGCTGTGCTGAGCGTAGAAGAGGAACGTAAACTGGCGGACCGTCTGTTTTACGAAGAAGATGTGGAAGCAGCCCGTCAGCTGGTTATGTCCCATCTGCGATTTGTTGTGCATGTGGCGAGATCTTATTCTGGTTATGGTTTGCCGCTGGGTGATCTGATTCAGGAAGGTAACGTGGGACTGATGAAAGCGGTACGCCGTTTTGATCCGACCATGGGTGTGCGTCTGGTGTCGTTTGCCGTGCACTGGATCAAAGCTGAAATGCACGAGTTTATCCTGCGAAACTGGCGTATCGTAAAAGTGGCGACCACTAAAGCACAGCGTAAGCTGTTCTTTAACCTGCGTTCCATGAAGAAAGGCCTGACCTGGATGACCAATGACGAAGTCGATGCCGTGGCTTCTGATCTGGGCGTTGAAGCTAAAGCTGTACGTGAGATGGAAGGACGTCTGGCGGCGCGTGACTCGGCATTTGATGCGCCGGTTGCTGACGATGACGAAACCCCTGCCTACGCTCCGGCTAACTATCTCGAAGACATGAGTGCAGACCCTGCGTCTCAGGTTGAAGATGCCAACTGGAAAGCGGACTCTGAACAGCGTCTGATGGCGGCAATGAAGCAGCTGGATGACCGTAGTCAGGACATCCTGATTCAACGCTGGTTGCATGAAGAGAAAGCAACCTTGCATGAGCTGGCCGCGAAATATCAGGTCTCCGCAGAACGTATTCGTCAGCTTGAAAAGAACGCTATGAAGAAGATCCGAACCTCCCTGGAGGCTTAAAGCGGGGTAGTTACCCAACGGATCATCGAAGAGTCGCTATTACGCGGCTCTTTTTGTATCTGCCCGTTACGTTTTGTACGCTGTCCGGCGTGATTTCAAATCAAGACGATCCCCAACGCTTTGCGCTATAATCCCGCATCACGAGTATCAGAGACAGAACATGCCTGCATCCATCTTTCTGTTTATTGCCGCCTGTAGCGGATTTATCGCTGTTGCACTGGGAGCCTTTGGCGCTCACGGCCTGAAAGGCCGGTTGGCACCGTATCTGATGGATGTGTTCCAGACCGGCGTGCAGTACCAGTTCTACCATACATTGGCATTGTTGCTGGTGGCGGTACTGGTATTGCGTCAGAACGGGCGGGCCCTGCGGATTGCAGGCTGGAGCTTCACGCTGGGCATGATTCTGTTCTCCGGCAGTCTTTATTTGCTGGCCTTAACCGGCACGCATTGGCTGGGTGCGGTGACCCCTATTGGCGGTCTGGCGTTCCTGACCGGCTGGGCTGCACTGGCATATTCAGCACTACAACTGAGCAGGAATCCGAACAATGCAGATTAATCTTAACGGTGAATCTCTGGATGTACGCGACGGTGCATCACTGATCGATCTGGTCGAGCAGCTGGGTCTGACCGGCAAACGCATCGCCATCGAGCTCAATATGGAGATCATCCCGCGTAGCGAGCATCCTTCTACGATGCTGGCGCAGAATGACACTGTAGAAATTGTAAATGCGATTGGTGGTGGTTGATCGGTTCAACCTCATTTTTACGCACGCGACAACAGCCATACGATAACGATAAACCTGGGAACAATAAGATGTCAGAGCAAGCGAAAGACGCATTAGTAATTGCCGGCAAGAGCTACAACTCCCGTCTGCTGGTAGGTACCGGCAAATATAAAGATCTGGATGAGACCCGTGAAGCAATTGAAGCCAGTGGCGCTGAGATTGTGACGGTAGCGGTACGACGTACCAACATCGGTCAGAACCCGGATGAGCCTAACCTGCTGGACGTTATCACCCCGGACAAATACACCATCCTGCCAAACACCGCAGGCTGCTACACCGCTGATGATGCAGTTCGTACCTGCCGTCTGGCACGTGAACTGATGGACGGTCACGATCTGGTTAAGCTGGAAGTATTAGGCGATCAGAAGACGTTGTACCCGAATATGGTTGAAACCATCAAAGCGACTGAAACACTGGTCAAAGATGGCTTCAAAGTGATGGTGTACTGTAATGACGATCCAATCGTTGCCAAGCAGCTTGAAGAGATGGGCTGTGTGGCCGTTATGCCGCTGGGCTCCCTGATCGGTTCCGGTCTGGGCATCCTGAACCCGCATAACATCAAAATCATCATGGAAACCGCTCAGGTTCCGGTACTGGTTGATGCCGGTGTTGGTACTGCTTCTGACGCGGCTATCGCGATGGAGATGGGTTGTGAAGGTGTACTGATGAACACCGCGATTGCTGCGGCTAACGATCCTGTGCTGATGGCATCTGCCATGTGCAAAGCGATCGAAGCGGGCCGTGAAGCGTTTCTGGCCGGTCGTATGCCGCGTAAGAAGTATGCCAGCGCATCGTCTCCAATGGACGGCCTGATCAAGTAACACCCCTAGGGTAATATCCACAGGCCCGATGCATCCGTATCGGGCCTTATTATTTGTAAGACAGTATTAGACAGATCCCCATGACCGAAGAACAGAACAGCACCACACCCGAATCTGAAGCGGGCGAAGAAAAGAAATACATGCGTACCGTCCGCAGCTTTGTCCTGCGTGCAGGCCGTATGACCGAAGGCCAGCAGCGTGGTCTGGATGAAGCCTGGCCTAAATACGGACTGGATCTGGCAAACGGTGCGATTCAGCTGGATGAAGTATTCGGTCGTGATGCGCCAGTGGTGCTGGAGATCGGTTTTGGCATGGGCGACTCGTTGCTGTCGATGGCCAAAGATCAGCCAGAGAAAAACTACATCGGCATTGAAGTACACCGTCCGGGTGTTGGCCGTCTGCTGAACAACGCACAGCTTGAGGGTGTGGATAACATCCGTGTGTATTGTGATGACGCTGTAGAAGTGTTGGCGCAATGCATCCCTGACGGCAGCCTGGATACGCTGCAGCTGTTCTTCCCTGATCCGTGGCACAAGAAAAAGCATCACAAACGCCGCATCGTGCAGCCAGAATTCGCACAGACGATCCGCCGAAAGCTGAAAGTGGGTGGTGTTTTCCACATGGCGACGGACTGGGAAAACTACGCAGAGCACATGATGGAAGTGATGAATGTGGCTGAAGGCTACAACAACGTCGCAGGTGACGGTCAGTTCTCCCCACAGCCAGAATGGCGTCCGGTCACCAAGTTCCAGAAACGCGGTGAGCGTCTGGGGCATGGAGTCTGGGATCTGATGTTTGAGCGTACTGAGTAAG
Organism: Pontibacterium sinense; assembly: GCF_015209595.1. Classification (GTDB taxonomy): domain Bacteria; phylum Pseudomonadota; class Gammaproteobacteria; order Pseudomonadales; family Balneatricaceae; genus Pontibacterium; species Pontibacterium sinense. Next base: position 92,910 of record NZ_JADEYS010000001.1, read on the forward strand.
TCGGTATTCTCGGACAAAAATAAAGGGACCTTCAGGTCCCTTTATTTTTAGATAAGCTGTGGTTGTTTCTGCAGCTTACTTCGTCAATTCGTAAGACAGGCCATCGGTCTTAGCGGCTGCTGTTTGCTCATTTTCGTTTTCGCATTTGTCCGGATCATCGCCGCATACCGGGCAGGTGTAGTCTTTCTCACCCAGCGCTTTGCCCACACCACCGCAAGAGCCTTTGATCGGCTTGCGTCCCATCAGTACGCCTACAGATGCACCAATGACAACAACTAACAAAACAACAAACGCAAGAAATACAGTTTCCAAGGGCCACCTCCTCGAAGTGGGATAGCGTCGCGAAAGTTGTGCTTATGGCACTGGTATTTCGCGTGCAGCAGATTAAAGATCGATTAGCTCTGAAGCCAATATAGGCTGAATTGTGAGCAAGTTTACCACTTTACAGCCGCTTCGTGGGGGCTAAGTCTACCGTTACGCTCAGAAGTTTTAAAGTGTATTGATTATCCATTTTAAACCATGAAAGCATTAGAGGTGAACGATTAAAAATGTTTAATGTTGGTGTCTCCGGGGGCCGGTACGTAACTTGCTATAAGAAAAGGAGTTATTGGGTTGTCGGGGGATTCCGCGCTTTTTTGCGCAGGTTATTGCCGGTTCTGCTCTGTCGCACGCATCACATGCGGAAGGCACTTGCCGTGAGTATCACCGAGTGACCCCAACACTCACATTTTGAAGCAATAGGCATGGACTGCATATGAGCATCTCACTCTCTACCATTTTGCCGGGGATTACGCCCGGACAGATTCAATCTCACTCAGCAACCAGTCGTGAAGTTCAGGAACTGAAAGACGAAGGGCTGGTGGGTGAAAATACCACTGCCCTGAATGTGATGTCTGTGGACACCATGGACCGCTTCCGCGTGACCCAATGGAGCGAGGAGATCAACAGTCAGTGGTGGGGACTGACAGGGGAAGGTGATCTGGGAAAACAGGCCGCAGGTTATCTGGAGCAGATGACAGCCGAGCGGCGTCAGATCGCCACCGATTATCTGGATGATTTCTTTAGTCTGTCGAATACGCTGGCAGAAGCGCTACAGGATGATTATCCCGCATCGGCCGATATGGATCAGCTGCTGGACAATGTGGCCGCCGGGCGCAAATCCAGTGAAAATGCTGATGGCAGTATGTTACCCAAGGCGGACATTATTGAAGCCTTCTGGGCTGATAATCAGTCTTCGATCGAAACGCTGCAGCAACGTTATCAAGATCTGAAGGATTTCCCTGAGCATTTATCATCCTGGCTGGACAACAACAATATCGATCGTCCGCTGGCGCTGGATCAGCTTGTTGAGAAACACCGTTACAGTGGCCTGAACGGAAAATATGAGGGTGCAGGCGGTTTGCTGGATAGCGCAAGGTTCCAGCTGAATGCTGCGGGTGACGGCAGTCAGCTCGATGGGATCGGTAAGCTGGGTATCATGATGGATACCATGGATATGCCGATGACCGACCGTTACGACCTCAGCGCATCCGAAGCGATGATGCAACACAGCATCGAGATAGGACTGCGTCTGGGTGATGCGCGCACGTTAAAGCATGCGATTGCCAGTGAAATTATGCACAGTGAACGCAAAGCTACGCTTGTCGATTATCAACAGTCGTTCCAACCGTTGGCCTCGGCGTTTTATCAACAGCTGGGAGAGCTGGAGCCGCGCTTCAGCCTGCAAGACATGCTCGATAATATCGTTCAGGGTAATGACCTGTCTCAGCTGGACACGGGTGGACAGCATCCGCAGACAGAACAGATTCAGCAGTTTGCCGATCAGTACGCTGACCAGCTGACGCAATTAAATGAAAAACAGCAGGCCATGGATGAATTGCCGCGTACCCGCCTCGAGTGGCAGACCGATCCTGAAAATAATCGCCTCGCCCAGCAAGTGGTATATCAGGAGTACGGTCTGGAGCCTTGGGAGTTTGGTAGCAACAGCCGTGCTGCTCGTCCGGGGCAATGGTTGGGTCTGGAAAGTTTTGAAGCCGCCGGTGCCGTCACTCGGGAACAGATGCTGGAAGCTGCGCGCGAACGGACCTCTCATTTGCAGGGTTTAGTGCGGGAGACCGCAGGTTTTGGGGCAGGACAAACGCTTGATCTGGATCAGATAATTGATAATTTCCGCAGCGGGCAACCACTGGGCATGATGGAGAACGGCTCGCTGCACCCCAACTCTGTGGCAATTGATGAGATGTTCGCCGCCAATGAAGAGGATTTTATTGCCTATATCGATTCCCTCTGGATGTCGGGCCAGCAGGAAAATCTCAGTATGGTCGATTACCGTAGCTGGATGACGGAAGACAACCGGGCCGATTTCGCCGGGGAGCTGCTCGATCTCATCCAGCAGAGCCGGACGGCGATTAACTTTGATACGTTGAGTGAGCCGTCTGAGTCATTGCTGGCGGTGAACACAGATAACCCACTTGATAGGGTGTGATCCGATGGAAGGGGTTTCAGTTACTATTCAGTTCGTCCTGCCTACTCTGTGTCTATCAAGTGAGGAGGGGACGTGATGAAGCTCGCAACAAAAACACTGTGCTTAGTGTTGGGCGCTTGGATGCTGACCGGTTGCAGCCTGCACCCGTTGGGTATTGATGACGACGAGTGGGCCAGAATGAGTCAAAGCGATCAGCTCCGGGCTTATGAAAAGCAGGCCGAACTGGACAAGGTGCGGGCTGAGGCTCAGGCGCGGGAGCGACAAGCGCAGGCTGAAGCGGAGGCACGCAAATACGAAGCGATGGCTGAGATGCGGCGGAACGCGCAATATGGCGACATTGTGCAGTGTGTATTGGACCCCGTGGATGTGCTTTACAGCTCAGACTGGGTGGCGCTGAAACCACAGGTATTTGATCTGGTCAGAGGCGAAGAGCGGGCACTGAGCCTGCAAGAGCAGATAAAACACTACAGCACAAAAACGCGTGTCAGTTTTGCAGAATCGGGTCTCGAAGTGAGGCTGTGTCGTGACGACTATTACGCCAATCGTCGCGATGGATGTTTCCGGTTACTGGGCACCAGCCGTGATTTTCAGCGTGGGCTTCGTAAGGATTTCATGATTGATGGCTTTATGAAAGGTACGCTGCGCTGTGATCTTAAACCGATAGGGCGTCGGCGTTACTAAATCAAATTAGCCGGTCTTTACCCCTGATGGAGTAAAGACCGGGAGATCCGTTGGGAACGGTAAGCTTGGATCAGGTGCGGCAGTGCTTTCCACCTTTGCCTTCGCCGTTGTGACCACCGAAATGGTGTTTACCACGTTTATCCCATTTCTCTGCCATCTTCTCTTTCATGGCAGCCAGTTCAGTACGCTGTTCGTCGTTAAGAATGTTATTAAAGTCCTGACGCTGCTCTGCACGCATCAGCACCATTTTTTCAGTGGCTGTGGCGATGTCCGCCGCCAGCTGGGTAGATTTCTGCTGGTAGTCAGCCGCGGTTGGGTCCAGCTTACGCAGCTCCATGCGCAGGTCTTTCATGTTGCGGATGTTCTGGCGCATGTCTTTCACATTGGCTGCGATCATGTCGTCTACCTGACGCTGCTGTTCTTCAGTCAGATCAAGCTTCTGGCTGATGCGTTCCAGCATATGGCCGCCCATCATACCGTCCATACCGTGACCAAATTTACCGCTCGCAACGGCTGTACCCAGTCCACCCAGAGTCAGTGCTGCTGCAGTCAGTCCGATGATTAGTGTCTTACGCATTGTCATATCTCCAAGTTGTTTTGCGTTGTTGGATCTATTGTCGAATCTGTCATCGCTAAGTTGGGTTACGGCGGTGTAAAGATTGGTAAACGTGATATGCCAGGCAAAAAAAGCCGGCTGCGGGAGGGTCCGAGAGCCGGCTTAATAGAATGGAGTCCTTAAGAACCTAGAGCACTGAGGGTGTGGGTTATAACCACCTGTTGTGGTGATATAAACCGGGTTGTTCAGTCTCCATCCGAGGGGTTATTCACTGCCGCCAAAGACCAATAAGGCGCAGCACTGGTTCCAGATGTAGGGTCATAGAACGCAATCTATTCTGTGGCAGCCATCGGTTAACTTTAGTGTCGGTTGTGTAAAGTTTGGTAAATTGGGCTGGGCGTAGCGCCACGGGCGATTATGATTTAAGCACTGAACGAATATCTGGAGCAGATGATGAGCGAACAAACCCGTTTACTGATGGTGGATGACGATACTGAGCTGTGTGAGCTGATCGGCGACTATCTGGAGAACGAAGGCTTTCTGGTGGAGTTTGCTCACAACGCGGACGATGCGCAGCATAAACTGCAACGTGCTGAACGTTATCAGCTGATGATACTGGATGTGATGATGCCGGGGCGTAGCGGTATGGACCTGTTGCAGGAGATTCGTCCACGTTTGCAGTTACCGGTGATTATGCTGACCGGTCGTGGTGAGGATATTGATCGTATTCTGGGGCTTGAGATGGGGGCGGATGATTATCTCAGCAAACCCTGTAATCCACGGGAGTTGGTGGCGCGTATCAAAGCGATTCTGCGCCGGGCAGGCCCCAAAGAACACCAGACGTTGTTTCCCGACCAGCCGGTGTCAGAAGCGGGGATACAACTTGATCCCGGCATCCGTGAAGTGCGTATTGCTGAGCAGATGCTGGAGCTGACCGGTACGGAGTTCAACGTGCTGGCCTATCTGATGAACAATGCTGGCACGGTGATCAGCAAGGAGCAGCTCACAGAGTTGGTGTTGCACCGTAAATTAACCGCCTACGACCGGGCCATTGATGTGCATGTGAGCCGGGTCCGTCAGAAGCTGGGTAAGTTGTTACCCAATAGCGATGTGATTAAAACCGTGCGCGGTGTGGGTTATCAGTTTGTCCGGGGGGCCTGATGCGCTGGTATAAGCGGCTCTTTGTTAAGATCTTTCTCGCGATCTGGCTGGCCAGTACGATTGTGTTGCTGGCAACCATTGCCATCGTGGGGGGCGTGTCGGAGCGTTCCAATTTTCGCAACTTAGTGGTTGCAACCGCACAGGGGCACGCGGAGCGCGTCATAGACCGTTATGAAGGGGACGGAAATTGTGATCGTCCGCTCCGTCGTCCCCCGCCTATTCGCGCGCTGCGCTTTGATCGTCATGATTGGGACGATGATGACGGTGACCATCGTGGTCGAGACCGTCGTCACCACCGTGAAGAGATGTTTGAACGCTGGAAGAAGCGTAACCTGATTCGTATCACCGATACGGACAAGGATAAGATCGTCGTTGGTCCACGTGAGGGCTGGCCGACGTCGTTTGAAGTGATTAGCTTTGATTTGATCTCCGATCATCAGCGCAACTATCAGGTTGAGGTGGCACTGGACCTTAAGCACTCATCATTTATCCACATCCTACAGGTGCTGATCTCCTTCCAGATTGCGCTGAAGGTTATGCTGATGTCGGTGGTTGCCGCCAGTCTGGTGACCTGGATTATTGTACGACCGATTAATCGATTGCGTGATCACACACAGGCGCTTTACAGCGGTGAACTGGCAACCCGTTCAGACAAAGCGCTGAGTAGCCGGGGGGATGAGATCGGCGCGCTGTCGCGGGAGTTCGACCAGATGGCTGAGTTTGTCGAGCAGACGCTCACCTCTCATCAGAAGCTGATGCAGGATGTCTCCCATGAACTGCGTGCTCCTTTAGCGCGCTTGCAGGCGGCCGCTGGGTTAGCTGAACAGCGCTGGGGTGACGACGATAAAGTAGTGCAGCGGATTATCCGTGAATGTCAGCGACTCGATGCCCTGATCGGAGAGATTCTATCCCTGTCCAAGCTGGAAAACAGCGAAGCTTCAGGTCCTCCGTTTGCGTTGAGTGAATTGTTGCAGGAGATGATCGAGGACGTACGTTTCTCCAACAGTCAGCGTCAGGTTAACTTCAGTTCAGACTGTGAGTGTCATGTGGAGGGCAGCCGGGCTTTGCTGGAACGAGCGCTGAACAATGTGCTGGGTAATGCCTGCAAACATACCGCTGAGGATGTGGCGATTGATGTGGCGTTAAGTGAAGCAGGCAAGCAGTGTGTGATCCGTATCCGGGATTATGGTACGGGTGTGTCGTCGTCAGCGCTGGAGCATCTGTTCGAACCCTTCTATCGCAGTACAACCGAGAACAACGGTTACGGTTTGGGGCTGAGTATTGCGCAGCGTGCAGTGCAACGTTTGAGCGGTACGATTGAAGCGCATAACCATCCACAGGGCGGGCTGGAAGTGGTGATTAGTATCCCTTCGAAAAAGGTGTAGCGAGATAGCTGTGGCTCCGCCGGATCGGATGATCGGGAGCCGCAGGTTTGCCCATTACAACTTAAACAAAGTTGTACAAACCGGGCAGATCCAGAATTTGTTCGAGTACACCGAGTGCATTGTGGATCTCATCAATTAACGCCGGATCGCGCAAATCCTCCGGACCGAGCTGATCGCGGTAGTGGTGATTGATCCACCGCTGTAATGCCTGATATAGCGCGGGGGTGAGCAATACACCCTGATGCATGGCTGCCAGCTCGGTATCACTCAACGGGACACGCAACCGCAGGCACGCCGGGCCTCCACCGTTGTTCATGCTCTGGCGCAGGTCCATGAACTCGACCTGTGTCAGCGGATTATAGGACACCAGCAGTTTCTCAATCACGGCGCGGGCCGCGTCCTGCTCCTGGCACTCAAGGGGGGCCAGTAATAGCATCTCACCGGAGCTTAGCGTCAGCAGCTGGCTGTTAAACAGATAGCTTTTCACCGTGTCTTCTACATTCAGATCCCGACGGCTCACCTGCTCGATATAGAGCGGTGTATTGTCCGGTGTTAAGCGTTCCCAGCACCGCTGTATCTGGTCCAATGTGTGTGCCTGATTCAGCCACGCCTCTTCATGTAGCAATAACAGATTCCGGTGGCCGACAGCGATCACGTCGTTGTGAAATACACCCCGGTCGATACTGGCGGGCAGCTGTTGCATGCTCAGGCTATTGTGGGGTCCAAGCTGGTGAGCGCGAATGATAGCTTCGGTTGCTTGCCGACTGTGACGGGCGGGAAAGAGGTTGGGCGTGAGACTGTCCGGTTGCTGCTGATAACCATAGGTCAGCAGAGTCAGACCGGGTTGGTTATGATCGGCACAGAGTCGGGTGTGGTTGGCGGCGCCTTCATCACCGAACTCAATACTGGCGGGCAGTGGTGGGTGGTGGACAAAAAACTCGCTGTTGCCAAAAATCCGTTTCAGGATGCGGTTGCTCTCTTGTGCTTCCAGACTGCGATGCAGGTTAAACAACAGATTGGCGGGTGTGAAATGCAGCTTATGATCGGCGCTGTCTGCCGAACAGGTGACGGTTGCGCTATTGGCTGCCCACATACTGGATGCGGAATAACAGGCAGCCAGTAATTCAGGTGCCTGCCGCGCTGCTGCATCGATCAACTGTGTATTGTTTCCGCTGAAGCCCAGTGTTCGCAACATCTCCAGCCGCGGTCGTAGCTGGGGGGGCATCACCGCTTGCGGTATTCCCAGTTGATGTAAGCGCCACATCTTTTCCAGCCCTTGCAGAGCCGCTTGTTTGGGGGATGCGTCTTGCCCACGATGATCTTCGGACGCCAGGTTGCCCGGCGACAGGCCTGCATAGTTGTGACAAGGGCTGACCAATCCATCGAGGTTTAATTCCTGATAGCGCATACATCCTCCCACTTACTCTGTGTCGGGCGGGCTCAGGCCGGGTGGTTGTGCCGCGGGGGTAGTCAGTGTTTCGCTGAGTTGAGAGGCGACCGGATAGGCGCAGTAATCCGCTGCATACCACGCACTGGCCCGATGATTCCCGCTGATCCCTGTGCCGCCAAAGGGCAGGGCACTGGAGGCACCCGTAAGGGGGCGATTCCAGTTGATGAGTCCTGCCCGCACGGCCTGATCAAACTGATGAAAGACCTGTGGGTTGTCACTCAGTACCCCGGCGGACAGTCCGAAACGGGTGTTGTTGGCTTCCTGAACTGCATGATCCACATCGGTCACCCGTATCACCTGAAGTAAGGGACCAAAACACTCTTTATCATCTCGGTTTTTTATCGGTGTGACATCGATCAGGCCGGGTGTGAGATAGGCACGATGGGCCTCTGGGCGGGACAGCGGTACCAGCGGTTGTGCACCTTGGGAGATGAGCGCCTGTTCAGCAGATAAAACGTTGTCGGCCGCCTGGTTGCTGATCAGCGCACCCATAAACGGGGGCGGTTGCTGGTTGTAGGCACCAACTTGAATCTGACCGATGGCGGCGATCAATGCCGCGATAAAGCGATCACCCTCGACGCCGGTGGGTACCAATAACCGTCGGGCACAGGTGCAGCGCTGACCCGAGGTGATATACGCTGATTGAATCGTATGAAACACCGCCGCCGCGGTGTCTTTTACGTCGGTGACCAGTAAAGGGTTGTTACCCCCCATCTCCAGCGCCAGAATTTTTTCAGGTTGGCCGGCAAACTGTTGGTGCAGGTAACAGCCGGTGGTGGCACTGCCGGTAAAGTAGAGTCCGTCGACCTGAGGATGGGCGGCGAGTGCCGCGCCGGTATCCCGGTCACCTTGTACCAGATTGAGTACCCCGTCGGGCAGTTCCGCTTTTTGCCACAGATGGACCAGTAGTTCAGCCGTGCGGGGGGTCAGTTCGCTGGGTTTAAAAATGAGGGTATTGCCCGCCAGCAGGGCAGGCATGATATGCCCGTTAGGAAGATGTGCGGGGAAATTGTAGGGGCCAAAAATGCCCATGACCCCATGAGGACGGTGCTGTAACCGGGTGATCAGCTCGTTCTGACTGCTCTCCCTGCTGGGTGTGCGTTCCTGATATGCCCGGATGGAGATCTCCGCCTTGCCAAGCATCGCGGTAACTTCGGTTTCGGCTTCCCAGAAGGGTTTGCCGGTCTCTTGCCCAATCGTATCGGCCAGCAAAATACGGTAATGATCCACCACCTCGTTGAAACGTCTGACCTGAGCCACACGTTGCTCAAAGGTGTGGCCTGCCCATGCGGGAAACGCCGTTATCGCGGATCTGACCGCGAGATCGACCTGGTCTGCTGTGGCCGCGCGTCCTTTCCAGATCTGTTCACCGTTACCCGGATTGAGAGATTCCATCGGACTGCCTTCACCGGCGACCCAATCGCCATTGATAAACAGTGATGCGACAGGATTCATGTTGACCTCCCTTTGAGTTCGACGATGCGCAATGTATCCCCCGCGCTAACCTGCAACGCATCGGCCGTGGCCTGAGTAATCGTGGAGATGCTGCCACGTGTGTCTATGCAGGATTTGGTACAGCGGAAATCTGCCAGACCGGTGTTACTGAGTAGGAACTCAGGACCATCATTGTCCACGTCACCAATCGCGACCTTTTGATAGCGGCTACTGTGAATCGCCCGGATGTCGCCCAAACGGGTTGACAGGGTTGGGCCTCCATCAAAGATGTCGACGTACTCTTCGTAACGGAATCCTTCACTTTCCAGCATCCTGCGGGCAGGCTCCGTATTGGGATGGACCTTACCAATCACCGCTTGTGCGCTGTCGGGTAGCAGATGGATATAGATGCTGTGTTTGGGCATCAGCTCAGCGATAAAGACTTTGTTGCCGGAGCCGGTCAGGTAATCTGCTGTGCTGTATTCCATGGAGAAGAAACGTTTACCCAGCCCGTCCCAGAACGGCGACTCGCCATTGTCGTTGGTGAATCCGCGCAGCTCGGCGATCACCTTATCGGCGAACCGCTGAGGGTGTTCGGCCATGAATAAAAAGCGGCTCTTGGAGAGCAAGCTACCGTTGGCTGAGTGGCGGGCTTCGGGTTGAAGATACAAGGTACACATCTCGGAGCAGCCGGTGTAATCGTTACACAGATAGAGAGTGCGGAAGCTGTTGTGGACGTTCAACTCACGTGAGGCATGGACGACGGTGCCGATCCGGTAGTGATAAAACGGTGCGGTCATCCCCACGGCTGAATCAATGCCACAGGTACCCACGACTTCGCCGGTATCGGTCTCTTCCATAACGAACAGGTAGTGATCGGGATGAGACGGCTCCGTCTCTTTTACCAGTGCCTTTTCGGTCGCGGCGATGCGTTTCTCAAGTAACTCCCGGTTATCCGGCAGTGAGGTGAAGCCGGGTCCGGTATCGATAGCGATCTGATGCAGAACATCCAGATCTGCGGTGCAAATAGGTCGTATCACTTTCATGTGTTCGCCCCCCTAATTCACAACCCCTGAACCCGCGGCTCAGGTCTGCCGTTTCTGTCTCTGCGTATACAGTGTTATCTGGCAGATCAGTTGCTGCGTTTTACATCGGTACTTTCAAAGATACGATCAGCCGATGCGGCGACAAAACCCTGATAGAGCTGACCGTTGGCCAGCGGGTAACGCTGGGCAAACTCGTAGTAGCAGCCCGGAATTTCTGCGTTGCGGTCGCTGAACGGTACAAGAATGGGCTTCGCTAAGGTGGATGACTGCTCCAGAAACTCTTCCGGTGATCCTTTAACCAGACCGCCAGCACTGTTGAGTGCGAAGCCTTGCTGCAGCAGAAAGTCGTTTACCTTATCGATGGAGTGGTGCGACTGCAGGGCGTTTACCAACAGGGTGAAATGGTTAGGGCGGTAACCAAAGGCGCATAACCAGGCGGCGTATTCACTCTCGTCCAGCAGTTGCAGATAGGTATCATGACTCAGTGCCCAATGCCGGCCGGAATAGCTGAAACCGGTCTGGGCTGGTGCATCTTCAGGGATCTGGCTGACGCATTGATGGATGATTTCGGCGGCGCTGTCTGAGAGCTGGTCCACATGCAACTCACTGATAAAAATCTTGGGTAACGTGCTATCCGGGTGTTCAAAGTGTTCGGCAAACAGCTTCTTCGCCGGGAAGTAATATTCACCTCTGGGTTTGTAGCCGGCATCCACAAACGGCGCGGCGATCGTGCGGATACTGACCTTGGGCAGATCAAAGGTACGCAGCGCAATGTGGTCATTGATGAGGGTTGGGTTACGCTCGGCAAACAGCTGGTGGATCAATCGCGCATCAGGATTAATCTTCAGGTAGTCCTGCCACATCGCATCGAGCAGGTTACGCAGATCCTCGGTATTCATAGAGTTACCTCCCGTCCGGTGAGACCGGGTGGCAATCCATCGCGGGCCAGTTGAAACAGCAGTAAAGCGCTGAGGCTGGCACGTTCGGTCAGGCTGTCTAGACAGATAAATTCATCGGCGCTGTGGATAAGTCCCCCTCTTACGCCCAGCGTGTCGATATTAGGCAGGCCATGGCTACTGAGATTGTTGCCATCGCAGCACCCCCCTGTTGGTTGCCAGCTCAGGTCAAGATCCAGCAGGCCGGCACAGTTTTTTAATAGGCCATAAAGGGATTGGTGAGCATCGTCCATGACTTTTGGCATGCGGCCAAAGCTGCCGTGCAGGCTGGCACTGAAGCCTTCCCGCTGGTTGATGGATAGCTGAATGTTTTCAAGCTGAGTCAGGCACCAGTCGGCATCGTCCGGGCGCTGGATACGGATATTAAACTTCACCACGCAGGTATCCGGCACCTGATTGGTCGTTGTCCCGCCCTCAAGAATACCGGTGTTGAGGGTAAGGCCTTCGCGCGCACCATTCAGCTGTTCCAGTTGACTGATCGCCCATGCAGCGGCACTGATCGCGTTACGGCCTTCCTGTGGGTTGCGTCCTGCATGGGCACTGCGTCCGTTGATACTCAGGGTAAAGTTACCGCTGCCTTTGCGCTCCCCCGCCAAGTTTCCATCGGGCAGGGCGGGTTCAAATACCAGTCCCAAATGATGGCGTGGGGCTTCACGGGCAAACCAGCCGGATGATCCGGGGGAGCCGATCTCTTCATCCGGGTTAAGCAGTACCGTCCAGCCAATGTTGTGATGATCGGGATGTTGCTCAAGGGCTTCCAGTGCACTGAGCATCACCAGAATACCGCCTTTCATATCCGCTGCACCGGGCGCGTTTAAGGTGTTGTTGTCCTGGTACTGTGCGCTTTGGAAGGCTGAATCTTTGCCGAATACCGTATCCAGATGACCGGTGAGCAGAATACGGATGGGGGCGTCGGGACGTTTTCGAATTCGCCATAAGCCCCCCAATTCCTGTTCGATGACCTGGCCCTGCATACTGACCCGTTGCCAGGGATCGAGCGTGTACTTATCCACTGCGGCTTCCAGCCGTTCGGCAAACAGTGCGGCGTAATATTCGCCCACGCGATTGACCCCTATAGGGTTATGGCTTCCACTGTTGATACTGACCAGTTCCAGCAGTCTGTCTTCCATCCATGCGCGGTGCTGACTGAGCCAGTGTAGTGCGGGCTGATCGCTCTCGTGCATGCGCAGGTACATGGTCAGGCCTCCTCTGTACGTGTGTGCAGAAACTGCACCATAGCTTGACCCAGCCGTTCCAGACCGGTGTGGATATCGTCAGGAGGAATAATTAAAGACGGTGCAAACCGCAGGACATTGGGACCGGCAATCAGCACCATGACACCCGCGTCCTGGGCGTGAACCAGCAGGTCGCGCGCTTGCCCCTGCCATTGATCATTCAGTTGGCAGCCGATCAGCAATCCGTGTCCGCGAATATCGCTGAACAGATGATGCCTGTCGTTAAGTTCATCCAGTCCATCCATAAACATCAGATGGCGTTCACGCACACCGTCGAGCAGATCGCGATCATTGACTAACTCCAATACCCGAGATGCGATGCGACAGCCCAAGGGGTTACCACCATAGGTACTACCATGGGTACCCACCACCATGGCTTGAGCGACCTCGTCAGTGCATAGCATCGCGCCAATCGGGAAACCACCACCTAGTGCTTTGGCGGTGGTTAGGATGTCGGGTTTCACGCCAGTGCGCATGTAGGCATAGAGCTCGCCCGTACGGCCGACGCCGGTCTGAATTTCGTCAAAAATGAGCAGGGCGTTGTACTGGTTGCATAACTCGCGGGCACGGCGGATGAAATCAGGATCGGCAGGTAGAATACCGGCCTCTCCCTGTATGGGTTCCATGATCACCGCACACGTGTGGTGTGAGATCGCTTTTTCCAGTGCCTGGATGTCGTTAAATGGCAGATGGCTGATGCCCTCAGGCACCGGCCCAAAACCCTCGCTGTACTTGGGTTGACCACCTACGCTCACCGTAAAAAAGGTGCGTCCGTGAAAGGCGTTATCAAAGGCGATGATCTGGTGTTTGTCGGCGCTGTATTTATCCACCGCATAGCGACGTGCCAGTTTGAGGGCGGCTTCGTTGGCTTCCGCACCTGAATTGGCAAAGTAGACCTTGTCGGCAAACGTCATCTGGCAAAGCTGCTGCGCCAACTTAAGTGCCGGTTCGTTGGTCCAGACATTACTCAGGTGCCAGAGTTTATTGGCCTGATCGGTCAGTACCTTCACCAGCTCAGGGTGACAGTGCCCCAGCGAATTAACCGCAATCCCACCGGCAAAATCGATGTAGCTGCGACCGTCCTGATCCCAGATATGGGAGCCTTCACCACGCACGGGAATCACAGCTCCCGGCGCATAGTTGGGTACCATCACTGCGTCGAACGTGTGGCGATTAAGTTCATGAGCCATCCGGCACCTCCTGTGTTGGAGCGATACCTTTCAGTTTAGACACAGTTTCAGAAAGGAAGTTGTTAACTGGTCAAAAAGTGATTAATAGCGGATAAGCTGCAGTTATCTGACGTTAACTTCTGAAATCTTTCAAATCGGATGGAATTGTTGTGCAGGCAGAAAAAGGCGAAAAGGGGGGAGGTTGTGAGCGTCAGGCAATAAAAAAGCACCCCTTGAGGTGCTTTTCTAATTCGTGAGCAGTGTGATCGCTTACAGTGCGTCAGGACCGCTTTCGCCAGTACGGATACGGATAACCTGTTCCAGTGGCATAACGAAGATTTTACCATCACCGATTTTGCCAGTGTTTGCAGTAGAGGAGATCGCTTCGATCACCTGATCAACCATATCGTCGTCGACAGCGACTTCGATTTTTACTTTTGGAAGGAAATCTACAACGTACTCTGCGCCGCGATACAGTTCGGTATGACCTTTCTGACGACCGAAACCTTTGACTTCAGTAACAGTGACACCCTGGATACCGATTTCGGACAGGGCTTCACGGACGTCATCCAGTTTGAACGGTTTAATAACCGCGCTGACCAGCTTCATAACGTTCTCCTATTTGTCTTCTTGTCGCCCCTGCGGGCACGAGACATATTTATACTCAAAAGTAGATTTTGACCTAGTATACCCAGATTTCGCGAACTTTTCTCAGGGCTGTTTATAAATTGACCCTGTAGGTTTTACGAAAACGGAAAAAGGGTGCCGAAGCACCCTTAACTAATTGAGGCAGATGGATTATTTCGCAGAAGTGAATTCTGGATACGCTTCCATACCACACTCGGACAGGTCGACACCTTCGTACTCTTCCTCTTCGGATACGCGGACACCCATCACAGCTTTGATTGCCAGCCATACGACCAGGCTTGCTACGAATACCCAACCGAAGATAGTCAGTGCACCAATGATCTGACCGGAGAAGGTAACTTCACCGTTGGTAACCGGTACCAGCAGCAGACCCAGCAGACCCACTACACCGTGCACAGAGATTGCACCAACAGGATCGTCAATCTTCGCTTTATCCAGTGCCAGAATGCTGAAGACAACCAGCGTACCACCGATAGCACCAAACAATGTTGCCTGCAGTGCCGTTGGCGTAGATGGCTCAGCGGTGATTGCAACCAGACCGGCCAGTGCGCCGTTCAGTGTCATGGTCAGATCCGCTTTACCGAACAGCAGGCGTGCGACGATCAGTGCTGCAACAACACCACCCGCTGCTGCTGCGTTGGTGTTCATGAATACCACCGCAACAGAGTTAGAGTTTTCTACATCGGAGGTCGCCAGTACGGAACCGCCGTTGAAGCCGAACCAACCCAACCACAGTACGAATGTACCCAGTGTTGCCAGTGGCAGGTTTGCACCCGGAATCGCGTTAACCGCACCGTTTTTAGCATATTTTCCTTTACGCGCACCCAGTACCAGCACACCCGCCAGCGCTGCAGCAGCACCTGCCATGTGTACGATGCCGGAACCTGCGAAGTCAGAGAAGCCCAGATCGCCAAGGTTGTACATACCGAATACGTCGTTGCCGCCCCAGGTCCATGAGCCTTCCAGTGGGTAGATCACACCGGTCATCACAACTGCGAACGCTAGGAATGCCCACAGCTTCATACGTTCAGCCACTGCACCGGATACGATAGACATCGCCGTTGCAACGAATACCACCTGGAAGAAGAAGTCAGCCGATGGAGCGTAGGTTGCTGGCTCTTCAGCACCGGTGAAGCCGTCACCCGTGATGCCGCTCAGCAAATATTCACCGCCGTACATAATTGCGTAACCGGACACCAGATACATGGTGCAGGAGATCGCGTACAGAGCGATGTTTTTGGTCAGAATTTCAGTGGTGTTCTTAGCGCGAACCAGACCGGCTTCCAGCATGGCGAAACCTGCCGCCATCCACATGACCAGTGCACCACACACCAGAAAATAAAACGTATCCAGTGCATATTTAAGCTGGGTTACATCACCCGCTGTTGAATTCAGAAGTTCTTCCATTGGTAAGGTCTCCAGAAAATCTCAAATAGGGTTTATAGGGCGTCGTTACCGGTTTCACCGGTACGGATTCGAATAGCCTGTTCCAGCGGCATAACAAAAATTTTGCCATCGCCGATTTTTCCGGTTTGTGCAGCGGTGCTGATCGCTTCTACAACCCGATCAACCAGCTCATCGTTGACGGCTGCATCAACACGGACTTTTGGCAGAAAATCCACGACATACTCGGCGCCACGGTACAGTTCGGTGTGACCTTTCTGACGGCCAAAACCTTTAACTTCACTGACGGTGATACCGTTAATACCGATTTCAGATAGTGCTTCCCGGATGTCATCCAGTTTGAACGGCTTGATAACCGCAGATACCAGTTTCATTTGTGTTATCCCCCGATACTCTGTTGTTACTGTGAGTGCATGTCACAGCGTAAATGAATCAATTGGTTTGATCTGTGTATAGCGAGGGTCGTGCCATGTTTTTAAAAGTTGTTTTAAAACATGCGGTTACTCTATTTTGTGTGAATGGGTGAATGATTAAGGCGCAGTTATGGCGCACGAGTCTGTAGTCTGGCAGTGCACAATTCGGGTGCGTGCACCATTTTGAGGCGCGCCCCAATAGTGCGCGTGAACCTGCTATAGTCGGGGTCTGAAAAATGCATAATGTTGAGGCACAACATGATTAACCAGAAACTGATTGATGGTCTGAGTGACCAGTTTGCGCAACTGATGTCTGGACAGGCGCAACTGCCCGGTGAAGAGATGATGAAAGAGCAGGTGAGTGCGATCCTGCAAGGCACCTTTAACCGACTGGATCTGGTGACCCGTGATGAGTTTGATGCTCAGAAAGCTGTGTTGATGCGTACGCGCGAAAAGGTTGAGCAACTTGAGAAAACGTTAGCAGAACTGGAGCAGAAACTGACAGAGCGCGACGCCTGATCTATTTCTGACGAGCTGGTAGGCGACAACGGAACCTGTCGCGGCCAGCTTGCTGTAATCCCCGATCCAAGGAAGGATGTTATGTCACTCGCAATCGTCCACACCCGTGCACAGGTGGGTGTTGAAGCCCCTGAAGTTACTGTTGAAGTCCACCTGTCCGGTGGTCTGCCCGCACTTTCAATCGTCGGCCTGCCCGAGACTGCGGTGAAAGAAAGTAAAGAGCGTGTCCGTAGCGCGCTGATCAACTCCGGTTTTAAGTTCCCCCAACGCCGCATCACCATCAATCTCGCCCCTGCGGACTTGCCTAAAGAGGGTGGCCGGTATGATCTGGCGATTGCCATTGGCATTCTGGCGGCCAGCCAGCAGGTTCCGATGGAAGCATTAGAGCAGCGGGAGTTCCTTGGCGAGCTGGCATTGTCCGGGCAGGTACGCTCGGTGCGCGGAGTACTGCCTGCGGCGATGCGTTGTGCGGAGAAAGGTCATAGCCTGATTCTGGCGCAGGATAACCGCGAAGAAGCGGGTATCGTACGCAGTCTGGCCATCTATCCCATTGAGCACCTCCTGCAGCTGGTCTCACATTTGTTGGGCAGCGAGCCGGTGCCCCGATATTGTGCAGAAAACAGTCAGGCACTGGCTGCGCCGAAATACCCTGATCTGCAAGATGTTAAAGGACAGAGTAAAGCGAAGCGGTTGTTAGAGATTGCAGCGGCTGGGCAGCACAATCTGATTTTGGCAGGTCCGCCAGGTAGCGGGAAAAGCATGTTGGCGAACCGTTTACCCGGATTGTTGCCCTTGATGCAGGAGGGTGAGCGGTTAGATGTGGCGGCGGTGTATTCGGTGTCCGGTATCAGCGGGGATGTTATCAGCGGACGGCGTCCCTTCAGAGCGCCCCATCATACCGCATCGGCGGTGGCACTGGTGGGAGGGGGCAGCAGTCCCCGTCCGGGTGAGATCTCACTGGCCCATCAGGGTGTCCTGTTCTTAGATGAGTTACCCGAATTTAATCGCAAGGTGTTGGAAGTGCTGCGCGAACCGATGGAGTCAGGCGAGATCCTGATCTCTCGCGCGGCGCGCCAGTGTAGTTTTCCTGCCCGCTTTCAGTTGATCGCGGCCATGAACCCCTGTCCTTGTGGGTATTACAACGACGGCACCGAACGCTGTCGTTGCAGCCCGGATATGGTGCGCCGTTATCAGGAGAAAATATCGGGTCCGTTGCTTGATCGTATCGATATGCAGCTTTGGGTGAGCGCCATCTCCAAGCAGGAGATGTTAGAGCACACTGGCACCAATGAAACCAGCGCTCAGGTGCGGGAACGGGTGGTGGCTGCCCGTGAACGCCAGATTCAACGTCAGGGATGCTGTAACCAGCAGCTGGAAGGTCCTGAGCTGGAACGACAGTGCGCAATCAGTGAAGACGACAAGCTGTTACTGGTGAATGCGCTGGAGAAGATGCAGCTGTCGGCGCGGGCCTTTCATCGCATCTTGAGGGTCGCCAGAACCGTCGCGGATCTGGCTGGGCTGGAGCAAGTGGGAACCTCCCACCTGCTGGAAGCCCTGAGTTACCGCCGTGGACTTACGCCTGCTCCAGCATCTGCACGAAGTCTTTAAACGGCACCGGCGGGCTGTACAGATAGCCTTGTACCTGATCGCAACCGTGCTGGATCAGGAAGTCGAGTTGCTCAGGGGTTTCGACCCCTTCTGCGACTACTTTTTTATCCAGACTGTGGGCAAGGTTAATAATCGCACGCACGATTTCGGCATCGTTCGGGTTGTCTGCCACATTACGGATAAAGGAACGGTCTATTTTCAGGGTACTGATCGGCAGTTTCTGTAGCAGGGCGAAAGATGAGTAACCGGTGCCGAAATCATCCAGTGCAAAATCGATGCTTAGATTAGACAGTTCCTGCAGGCAGTAACTGACATGTTGTTCATCGCTGATCAGGGCGGACTCGGTCAGTTCAAACTCCAAAAATGCACTGTTGATCTGATTCTGGCTGATAATGCGATGAATAGTCTGTGACAGATTACTGTCCTGAAACTGGCGGAATGAGAGATTCACACCAATACGGCAGTTGTCGTAGCCCTGTAGCTGCAACTCTTTGAGTTTTATCCCGGCTTGGTGGATGGCCCAGTATCCAATCGGGATGATCATGCCGTTGCGTTCGCAGAGACTGATAAATTCCGCTGGCATAATCAGGCCCCGTTTAGGGTGACGCCAGCGGATTAAGGTTTCTGCACCGGCGATCTTGCCGCTTTCCAGATCAATTTGGGGTTGGAAAAACAGCTCAAACTGATTGGCCCGCAAGGCAAATGCCAGCTCGGGTTCCAATTCGCTTGCGCTGCACTGTTTGTCATCCAGCGACGGATCGTAGACCTGATACGTGCCGGGATGCTCTTGTTTAGCCTGCAAACGGGCGCGTGCGGCGCGGCGCATCAATTCATCCAGATCCAATTCATCGGATGAGGTGTAATAGGCAATGCCGATGCTACACGGAAGGATTGAACTGCGGTTGTTGGTTTTGTACGGGGAGCTGGTGGCGAGCAGCAGTGTTTTGACCTGGTGCCGGGTGATTTCGTGCAGATCATCGTTGGCATCGCACGCGAGCATAATAGCGAACTCGTCGTTGCCCAGGCGGTGTATGTTATGTGCGTGTGGTGTGGCGTTGATCAGCCGATCCCGAAGTTGTACGACAATCTCATCACCGGCCTGATGGCCGTGCTGGCTGTTAAACTTGCTGAATCCGTCCAGATCTCCGGTCAGTAGCGCTAGTTGATACTGACCGGAGACAACCTGCTTGATGAGGTTCAAATTAGTTTGGTAGAAGCAGCGGCGGTTACCCAATCCTGTTAAAGGATCGGCGTTACGTAGTTGATTAATTTCAGTTTTATTTTGATGTGCTTCGCGGGCGTAACGGAAAGCTCGGAACAATACTTCAGGTGTGGCGTGATCCAGCGAGATATAATCGCTGGCTCCTTGCGTGAGTAATTCGTTGCCAGGTTCGCCGCCGACCTCAGGAGCCAGTACAATGATGGGCTGGGTCGGTAGTTGAGCGGTGAGCAGGCGTAACGTATGGAATGCTTCCTCGCCACAATCACTTAAGCCCAGCAGAACAATGTCGTCGGCATGTAAAGATTCCGCAGACAGCGCGTGCAGGGTTGGAAAACAGAGCAATTGTGTCGCGGTGATACCTAAAATATCACGCAGCCGATCACAGCAGCCGCTGTCACCATCGATTAATAACAACCGTGGCTGACTGTTTTTAAGCTTTTTGGGTGCCGATAACATCGGACGTTTCCCCCTTCACGCCAAGGGTCCTGGGCTTAACTGAGCCATGTTGTTGAAATGCGAACATGTCATAATTGTGTTTTGACGATATCTGCATCATATAGTGTTCTTGAGCTAAATTTCAAACGTACGTTTTAATTTGTTTGTTCTCAGTGTGTTATGAGTTACTTAGTGTTTAAACCTCGGTCAGAAGTTACCTTTTTTGAATCATTAATCAAGTACTTGTGTCGACAAAATTTCCGGAGTGTCACTTAAATGTCCCGATTAAACCCCCGGCAGCGGGAGGCAGTTAACTACATCAGCGGTCCGTTGCTGGTGCTGGCGGGTGCTGGTTCAGGCAAAACCAGTGTGATTACCCGGAAGATTGCGTACCTGATCAATGAATGCGGCGTGTCCGCCCACAATGTGGCTGCGGTAACGTTTACCAACAAAGCGGCCCGTGAGATGAAAGAGCGTGTATCGTCGCTGCTGGTGGGGAAGCCGACCAAAGGACTGACGGTCTCCACATTTCATAACCTGGGTCTCAACATCATCCGTAAAGAACATCGGGTGTTGGGCTTTAAACCGGGATTTTCCATCTTTGATGATCAGGACAGCAAAGCGCTGCTGAAAGATTTGATGCTGCATAATGGCGAGGATACCGATCAGGTTGACGCTGTGGTGCATCAGATATCGAACTGGAAGAACGACATGGTTGAGCCGGAAACCGCGTTGGCCACAGCTCAGCTGCCGCAGGATATTCTTGCGGCACGTGCATATGAATCGTACAACAGCCATTTGCGTGCTTATAACGCGGTGGATTTTGATGATCTGATCCTGATCCCGGTGAAGTTGTTTACCGAGCATCCCGATGTGCTGGACCGCTGGCAGAATCGCATCCGTTATTTGCTGGTGGATGAGTATCAGGATACTAACTTGTCTCAGTACCGACTGGTGCGTCAGCTGGTCGGCCATCGCGGAGCACTGACCGTCGTAGGTGATGATGACCAGTCGATTTACGCGTGGCGTGGCGCGAGGCCTGAAAATCTGGTGCAGCTGAACGAGGACTTTCCGTCTCTGAAGGTGGTGAAGCTTGAGCAGAATTACCGTTCAACCAGCCGTATCCTGAAGGCGGCCAATACCCTGATCGCGAATAATCCACACGTGTTTGAGAAGACCTTGTGGAGTGAAATGGGGTTTGGTGATGAATTGCGGGTTATCCACACCCGGAATGAAGATGCTGAGTGTGAACGTATCGCCACCGAAATTCTTGATCAGCACCTGCGTAAAAAGGTGCAGTTCAAGGATTTTGCCGTGTTGTACCGCGGGAACTTTCAGGCGCGCCTGATGGAGATGAAGCTGCAGTCTTATCAGGTGCCTTACAAGCTCAGTGGCGGCACCTCGTTTTTTGCACGGGCTGAAATTAAAGACCTGATGTCTTATCTCAAGGTGCTGGTGAATCCGGACGACGACAATGCGTTCCTGCGTATTATCAACTTGCCGCGCCGTGAAATCGGGCCAAGTACCTTGCAGAAGCTGGGGCAGTACTCTGTCGAACGCCAGATCGGCATGTTTGCCGCGTGTGATGAGCTGGGGCTGGAGCAATCGTTGCCTGCCGCGGCGGTGGATCGGTTACGCCGGTTCTGTAAGTGGATGCACAATATCTATCGTAAGAGTGAGCGGGGCGATCCGATTGAGGCCGTACGTGAGCTGATCATGGATATTGATTATGAAGGTTGGATCCGTCAGAACAGTTCCAGCGAAGCGATGGGCGACAAACGCATACAGAATGTCTGGTTTCTGGTCGATTCCCTGAAGAATACGCTGGAACGGTTGCAGGAAGACGACCCCGATGCAGGCCTGAAGGAAACCATCGCGCGCTTGATGTTGCTCGATATGCTGGACCAGCAGGCGGAAGATGAAGACGACAACCGCGTTCAACTGATGACCCTGCATGCCTCCAAAGGTCTGGAGTTTCCGCACGTGTTTCTGATGGGTATGGAAGAGGAGTTGTTACCCCATCGCAACAGTATCGAAACCGACAATATAGAAGAGGAACGCCGTCTGGCGTACGTGGGGATTACCCGTGCCCGTGAAACCCTGACCATGACATTGGCCAAGCAGCGTAAGCAATACGGTGAAGTTGTGGATTGTGCGCCAAGCCGGTTTATCGCCGAGTTGCCGCAGGATGATCTGGATATTGAAGGTGGATCAGAAAGTTGTCCGGTGCGCAGTCGTGAACGGGGTCAGGCGACGTTATCTAACCTACGCAACATGTTTGATTGAAGCGACCGCTGAATATCAGGCACAAAAAAGGCCGCTCATCAGCGGCCTTCTTTTTCGACTCAGGCTAAATTATTTAGCGCTGTCCAGCATGTACTGGATAGAGCCCTGAATCTCATCGTCAGAACAGTCAGCACAAGTACCACGTGGTGGCATTGCGTTGATACCGTTGATCGCATTCGCCATCAGAGTTTCCATGCCTTTACCTGCACGGTCAGCCCAATCAGCTGTGCCGAATTTAGGAGCGCCAGCAACACCTGTACCGTGACATGCTGCACATTTAGTGTTGTAAACGTCTTCAGCAGAACGAGCACCGCCGGAAGCCGCAACCGCAGGAGCGCCACCGCAAGTGTCGTCGCCTTCTACGCAAACAGAGCCTACCGCTTTGATACGCTCAATAATTTTTTCTTCTTCAGTAGCCGCCTGAACAGAAGTAGCCAGCATAAAGCCCAGCCCCAGAGCGCACAGCATAGAAGCAAA
Organism: Pontibacterium sinense; assembly: GCF_015209595.1. Classification (GTDB taxonomy): domain Bacteria; phylum Pseudomonadota; class Gammaproteobacteria; order Pseudomonadales; family Balneatricaceae; genus Pontibacterium; species Pontibacterium sinense. Next base: position 115,480 of record NZ_JADEYS010000001.1, read on the forward strand.
TTTCTTCACAGTTACGACCTCACAATCATCCTAAATTTAAAAATATTTCACAGTCTGGTCTGCCGGATGCCCCTCACGAGCGAGTGCAGACTCCACTGCGCAAAACTTAATCGGCGGGCATTATAACGGTAAATACGCACAACGGAAACGGGGCTTTGGCAAAGGTCTAAGGTGAAATTTACAAAAGCATCCACATTGGCGTGCTATTTGCCCGTTTTTTGACCTGAATTAACAAACTAAGCTGTCTGTTTTTTGTACGCCCCGCGGGTCTGGATAGATCAATCTTTAACCGCCTTAAACCCGCATGAACAAAGACTTGGCAAATGGGTCGCAGATACGTAATATTGGCGCCTGCAAACACTTCCTAGCGCCTGTAGCTCAGCTGGATAGAGTAGCAGGTTCCGATCCCATCACCTCTAATACCCTCTCAAAATCAATCAGATACGCCCTGAACGCTGCCTCACTATGTATTGGCGTTTTGGTCGGATCATCCTCTTTTCGTCAGTAGCTATGTTGTGATGCTCAGCGGCACATTGTGGTCACATGTTATGAAATAACAGTTATCATTTATTATGAGGCGCTCTACTAAATCAGTTTCCACTACTGCCTGTTTTCTGTCCTAAACTAGTCAGGTAAGCGCCTTGGTATACTTGCCACGGAGGATTAAACGAGTTAGGTTGTCTTAATTGGCGAACTAATAGATCAAAAAACACCCAGTTTCGTTTACACTATACGTAGTTACATGTATTATGTGCGTCCCGCTGAAAACGGCGGTGTTTTATATTAAGTAACGTGTAAGTAATGTTGTCAGTGTAACGTCTTGGGAAAAAGGACTAATAGGAATTCATCATGAGCACTCAAGAATTTTTACAGCAATGGGCTACGGATAACGGCGTTAAAGGAATCCGTTTTTACCCTACTAATCCAACTGCAGATTCTGCAGAGGGTATCCTTGCTGCAGCACATGAGGCTATTGTGAATCTTGATAACGGCCGTGCTGTTGCATTTGTAGATCCTATCCAAGCTTCTGAATAAACTATTCTCCTAATATAAAAGCGGGCCCTATTATGGCCCGTTTTTTATTGTCTGAGTTTTACTTCAACTTCGAAGTTATCTTTTCCATCTGAGCGGGCCTTTGCTCAGGTTATGTATCGGCGGGATTGCCATGACAGAATTTGAAAAGCTACTAGTATCCAGAGCTGAGGATGTAAGGATGTCCCTATATAATGCTCTGGAATTCAACCCATCAGTTAAGTATGCAACCGCACATCTTATTCATGCGATCGAAGAAGTATCTGGTTGTCAAATACGGTCACTGGCAGTGAATATGGAACGGGACGAGTTACGTGGAATGCTTGCTGTTTTTGATTCTCCAGGTGCTTTTAGTAAATGGTTAGATCAGCGTCCAGGATACAAAGCGCATCTGCAGCCGATTAGCGATGGAGCGAAAGGTGTGGGGCTCGTGATACTTAGCTCTAAGATCAATGATTGCTGGAAGCGATTCACTCTCATAAAAGAAGCGTCGCATCTATTATTTGAAGCAGATGAATTAATAACACATTCTACGGATATTCAGGCTCTAGCAAAGGCAGTTGTTGATATCCCTGCTCTGGGCAGGCCTGATGCGCAAGCAGAGCTTTTTGTTAGGGATTATGCGGGTATAGCAGCCGCACTTGAACTGCTTATGCCAGCACATATTAAAGAGAATGTTAGTCACTGGGTGAATGTTGACAAACAAACACCCTATCAGGTTGCTGAGAAACTCCGCATACCTGAAAAGTTTGTAGAGATAAGACTAAATCAGTGGAGCTTACCAGGAGGGTAATCTCCACCTAATCAACTGGAACGACTTTGACTTGGGTTTTAACTCGCTCAACAGATAAATAAACCGTTGTTCACTCACATGCTCAATACGAAGGGGAACCAGTAACCATGCTGCTTCCCCTTTGTTTTGCCTATTCCTCATATATCGTGCCGGATGTTCTGGTCACAATCTGATCACACTTCTTCCAATTTTTCCCCCGACACCGTGTGACCGGCCCCCTAAAATCGTTATCAGCTTATCAAGTTGATGTTGATCTGTCGGGAGTCGAAACATGGCAACAATCCGGAAGTTAAGAAACAAATGGCAGGCACAGGTGCGCCTGAAAGGGCACAAACCGCAAGCCAAGTCCTTCACGCTGAAATCAGATGCTGTGGCGTGGGCTAGAATGATCGAGGCTGAGATTCAGAAGGGTGTGTTTGTCGATACATCAGTGGCAGAGCGTATGACCGTCAGGGATGCGATTGAGAAATACCTATCCTTGTTAACCGATCCAAAGAAACAGCGCGTAGAGCGATCCACGGCGCGTCCAGTGATTGCTTTCCTCGGTCATACTTCATTGTTTAACCTTTCTAATCAAAACCTTGCGGATTTTCGGGATGATCAACTCAAGCAGGTCGGACCTACTACGGTTGTTCACCGTCTGTCTCTTCTGAGTAAAGTCCTGAAGCTCGCACATCAAGAGTGGGGCGTGCCTTTCCCGAAGGGTATTCCAACTGTGAGGAAGCCTAAACGCCCCAGAGGACGAGATCGACGGTTATTGGACTCTGAGTATGATCAGCTGTTGGTAGCGCTCACAGAGTCACCAGTGGTCCAGAAAGTTGTTGTGCTGGCAGTAGAAACCGCTATGCGTCGAGGCGAGCTGGCAAAGATCAAATGGGAACATATCGATTTCAAAAATCGGACGCTTCATATCCCTGAGACTAAGACTGGGGTGCCCCGTAATGTGCCGCTGTCAGATCGGGCCGTTGCGTTGCTTGAAGGTATGGATAGGAATGCGCAGAGAGTCTTTGAAATCCAGCCAGACAGCATCTCACAGGCGTTCGAGCGTGCATGTAAACGGGCTGACATCGAAGGACTTCGGTTCCACGATCTGCGGCATGAAGCCACCAGCCGCTTTTTCGAAAAGGGTTTGAATACGATGGAGGTGGCGACGATTACCGGTCACAAAACATTGGAGATGCTGAACCGCTATACCCATCTCCGCGCCGAGGATTTAGTCAGCCGAATCTGAAGTATAAGGTTACTGAGTGGCGGGCGGTTTTCATCGCCTGCACTACCTTCATCAACTCCGAAATTTTCTAGGGGTTATCCACGTCATCCGGAAAAATCATTGATGAACTGTTGACTCTGAAGTCTTCTTTAATTCCGCGAGCTTTTGGGTATGGATGGAATAACCCGTAATATAGAAAAGTCTTATTAATATAATGGAAGAGAGGCATATACCCAAAAACTCCATGGGGTTGGTTGGATGTTTGTTACCGGAGTAAATAATCATTGGCGGAGTAGCACTGACAAGAGTTAGAGGATGTTATGTGGCTTACGCCGAAGACATGGATCAATGCGTTAGCATGATGAATGGAATGAATTGGAGAAGATTGCTCATTAGGAAAGACATGACTTCCCCTACCCCACGGGAAGGGTTAAACCTTCAACCAGTGAAGTAAGTCGGGTCGATCCTAATGTCCTCAGACCGCGTATAGCGGCTTGCTCATTGAGGGGGCGACTTCGCTGTATTTTGTATTCAAACTATGGGGAAAGTTTGTCACTAGCAGACCTACAGCGACCTCTTTTTAGAGTAGACTCCGGTCATGAACCCTATGCCAGTTCCCTTCTGGGTTCCGTCAATCTTAGACTGACTTTACGACCATGCCCGAACGTTCGAACTCTCACCGATAAAGCATGGAAGGTAACAAGTATTTATTTTACTATGTCTAGCTTGTCTAAGTCAAAAATATCCTTTGCTATCAAATAGATAATTAAAAAATATTTAGTTTATAATTTCGCTCTGCTTCCGACATGTTTAAGCGAGTCTATTGCAATGATTGTCGAAAGGTCCTTGATTCTCTACAAGCTTTTTTGAGAGGCTGATCGCTGCAGTTTCTTCCTATCGCCGGCTTTGTTCAATGAGTGCATTTGACGGTGACAGTTTGGGCAAAGTGCCGCAACGTTGTCAGTGGTGTCCCGGCCGCCTTCGGATAGCCACTCAATGTGGTGCACTTCTAAATACGGCTCACCGCCAGGTTTCAGGAATGGAGCTGGTTGTTCGCAAAGCTCACAGCATCCCTGAGCCCGTCTGAGAGCGAATTCAACAACGAGTGGATCACGTGGATGCTGCACGGAACAAACGCTTCTATCTGTTCGTGCTGAGCTCTTAGGGCGATTGCGGAGTCTCCGTGTAAGGTCTTGATCTGAAAGTGCTTTAGCGGCCTTCTGGCGCGCGATTAACGTGACTGAGAGCTCGTCGACTTGAATCTCAGGTGCAGGAGCTCCTGTAATGAGCTTCAATGGGAAAACCCACACGCTGCGGTAATTTCCTTCGGTGTCGGGTTGGACCTCCTTATATGGGCTGTCAGCCAGTTCTACTTCGCCAACAAAGATGTAGTCAGTCGACTTTCCGGTGAATCTCTCGAAATAAAAAACTTGGATGCCGGTCATAGGAGACTCGGCGAGTGTCTTATTGCTCCTGGATAACGTTTGGTCGCCAATGAGCCCCATGCCGGTGTAGTGCAAAATACCGTTCTCGTCCCATCGATCGTCATAGAGAGACTTAGCGTGGTCTGTGAACAGCACCAAACAGTTGCGTCGGTTGCTTTTACGCATTCCACCTTGAGGTCCACACAGGAAGAGATCGCAAAGGTCCTGGTTGGAAATACGCTGCCCCGGGGCTAAGTTGGGCTGGAACGTCATGTCATCATTCCCTAATGAATATATGTTCGGGTAATGGATATTAGCAGCAATGCCTGTAGGTGCTAAACTGGCGGTCCCATAATCATGACAGGGATTTAATATGGCAAGGAAGCGCCGCACCTCACCTCTTGAAGATCTCGTTGAGATTGCTTCAATCCTCCCATATTGGGCGAGCCTGATCATTGCTGTGGTTTGCTACATGCTCTTTCACCATTACGCAACATCGGAACTAGATCTTGCAGTGAAGCAGGGATCAGCAAATCCATACGATATGAGTGGTATGCTGTTTAAGGCCGTTGCTTCGGCTCTGCAATACATCGTTCCGATGGCGTTTGTCATCGGTGCGGCAGTGTCCGGTCTGAAAGCGTTCAGAGGACGGAAACTGGCCGAATACTACGTATCTACACCTACTCAGAACACACCCCGCACAGAAGCACATAGCACGCCTGGCGATACATCCAAGCCCACGGACAGCATGAGCTGGACGCAGTTTGAGTTGTTGGTTGGTCATGCATTCAGGCAGCTTGGTTATAGCGTGATTGACGGTGGAGAGTCCGGTGCCGATGGCGGTGTTGATGTTCACCTCCGAAAGGACGGCCATGCTTACCTTGTTCAGTGCAAACACTGGAAGACAAAGAGTGTCGGCGTCTCTGTGGTGCGTGAACTCTATGGTGTGATTGCCGGTGATGGAGCACGAGGTGGATTTGTTGTGACCTCCGGTTATTTTACTGAGGAAGCCAAAGCATTTGCCAGCGGGAAACGTATAGGTCTTATCGACGGCGTTAAGCTCGATAAGATGATCCGGTATGCCAAGAAGTCAGTTCCGGACGATGCGCTGAGGCAGGTTGAGAGCGCTCCTGGGAGTCCGTCATGTCCAAAGTGTTCATCTGTGATGGTGAAGCGTAAAGCACGTCAGGGGCAGCATGCAGGGCTAGAGTTCTGGGGATGTTCGCAGTTTCCGAAGTGTCGTGGTATTAAAGCAAGCTAAGTGACCACACTCAGGTCACAGTGCTGAATCATAATCCACTGTGACCGCTTCTCCTCCGGATTTCGGTGTGATCACCTACCCTTATAAGGTCTGGAGATCCTTGTTTTGAAGGCTTCTGAGGGCTTCTTAGCCCGGTTAGTAATCCGTTGCCTAAATAGTTCAGGAGAATATAAGGGAGACAGTCAAAATGCTGGTTTCCCCTTTTATGTGATGGCCGCATAAATGGGTGTCCCTATTGATGCGGCGGCACTCCTAGAATGACTGACCGAGCAATAATTACAAATATCTACTAATAAATCGTTCATCTAGTTCAGAAAAGAGAACCCTTCTTGATTCTGCAACTAGAGCAGCATAACCGGTTTTAATAGCTTTTTCTGTTGCTGCACTTGCTTGAATCTCGATAACTTCATCGAAGAAATAACTTTTCTCGACCTTCCCGTTGTTTTCAATTTCTAGAAGGATTTTTAAGTTCATCCGATAAGGAGTATCGCTATCTACTGCTAACAAACCAAAAATTGGAAATTTTGACATCCCTCCCCACACCCAGTAGGCATCAGCTTTATAGATAGTAACTGTTACTGAATCCGAGGAGTTATGGTTTTCTTGAGTAGTTTCTACAAAGTAACGGTGTATATCATTTTCAATGGTCAACCTAGTTGGTTGTGCTGTCTGAATTGGAAAATGAGTATCTGAGCCCAGCATAGTGTTAACTAACTTGCCAGGCGTCGCTTTGTTTACGATGTTTAACGCACGAATGTTCATCTTATGAACAACATCAGATTGATATTGCGAGGATGACAAATCGACTTTAAGCGGCGCGGAAGAACAACCTACAACAAGTATGCTTGAAGTTAAAATCATGAGGATTTTTTTTAGCATGAGAGAACCTTTTCCTTAAGGTGAACTGAGCTACTCAGAGTAGCACTTAGCGTTTTTGCGCAAGATAGCAATTATTTTAAGCGCTTACAATACAACAGCTTATGGGCGATGCGGAGAGTTAGGCAAGGCGCACACTGGTCACAGTGCCGCTGTAATTTCACTGTGCCGGAACTCTTTGATATTGAGTGACTTTTGACCAAGTGTGCCGCTAAATCTTGCGCGCCTGGAGGGAATTGTTCCTCTGACCGTCAAGATCGGTAGGAAGCACTTGGCAAATGGGTCGCAGATACGTAATATTGGCGCCTGCAAACACTTCCTAGCGCCTGTAGCTCAGCTGGATAGAGTAGCAGGTTCCGATCCTGTTGGTCGGGGGTTCGAATCCCTCCAGGCGCGCCATTTTTTATTAGGTGGTTGGTGGGAGTTTGTAAACATCTCTTTGAGATATGTGCCGCTATAGCTCAGCTGGTAGAGCAACTGACTTGTAATCAGTAGGTCCCGAGTTCGACTCTTGGTGGCGGCACCATTTATAGGCTATTCCTCGATAGCTCAGTTGGTAGAGCAGTAGACTGTTAATCTATTGGTCGCTGGTTCGAGTCCAGCTCGAGGAGCCAAACCGTTGCGGAGCGGTAGTTCAGTTGGTTAGAATACCTGCCTGTCACGCAGGGGGTCGCGGGTTCGAGTCCCGTCCGTTCCGCCACTACTGCGGGGAAGAGTGTTGATAAACATCTTCACCACAGTGCGAGCCATGGCGTAAGTCATGTCTCTATGTAAATGCCGCTATAGCTCAGCTGGTAGAGCAACTGACTTGTAATCAGTAGGTCCCGAGTTCGACTCTTGGTGGCGGCACCATTTACAGGCTATTCCTCGATAGCTCAGTTGGTAGAGCAGTAGACTGTTAATCTATTGGTCGCTGGTTCGAGTCCAGCTCGAGGAGCCAATATTCAGGTGAAGCGCGGCGATATCCGCTTTATTGTCTTCGTTTGGATCAGAGTCATGACTCTCAGTCATGTCTTCACATCTTTTAGCCGCTATAGCTCAGCTGGTAGAGCAACTGACTTGTAATCAGTAGGTCCCGAGTTCGACTCTTGGTGGCGGCACCATTTCTCATAATCTACACCCCTCCTTTTTTGTGTTGAATAGGATAGTTAACACATGATCAAACCCATGATGATTGTTTTGATGGCGCTCATGCTGAATGGCTGTGTGTTGACTAAAGTTGTGACCGTACCTATGCGTGTGGGTGGTGCAGTTGTATCGGTGATCCCCGTGGTGGGTAATGCGGCGGATGCGGCAATCGACACGACCGCTGATGTGATTGATCTGGTACCGTTGTAATCACTGTTCAGCTTTATCTTAGTATGAGTTCGTTTCACTCCAGAGATGCAGCGATTACCTTCAGAACAGACTTTTTCGAGCTTAATTCCTTGGCTAAGAGTCCATACGCTGATTAAGATGGAATGAAGTGAAGGTCTGGTATTATTCGCCCCTATTTTCTTTGCTCTGATATCTAAGGGTTTGTATATGCTTAAAAATATTAAAAAAAGTCTCTTTGTATTTGCTCTCGGTTTTACAGCATTAACTTTACAGGGATGCTCGCCAGAGATCGGTAGTAAAGAATGGTGTGCTGATATGAAAGAGAAGCCAAAGGGTGAATGGACGGCAAACGAAGCGAAAGAATTTACCAAGAACTGCCTGCTTTAAAATGTTCTGAACAGAGAATGTTACCATGAGACGACTATTTTGTCGTCTCATGAAACTTTTCTAGTACTCTCGTATCCTACAGGACAAGATGTTATATCTTGGCAGCACTTAATCATTGATGGATCTATGATGCTCACAGCACTCAGAACAATCAGCAGCAGGACACTGGCAGCAATCGCATTGCTGTTTTTTGTCGTCTATTGCTCTGTGGGTGTGTGTACGAATTGGGTAGGTTCGAGCAATTCGGATCCATTCTTCACCCATGATCTGGTCATGGACCATAGTCAGCATCAGTCTGGCGATGCGCCTATGAGTGATATGTCCCATTGCGGCAGCGACGAAAGCGGCTGTGACTGGGGACGTAATCTGGTGGCTGATCCTATGCAGGATGCCGACCCATCCACCAGTTTCTTTGTTCTCTATCTCCTTTCTGCCAGCATTTTGCTGGTGATGCTCTGGCGGCAGCTGCGTCTGTCTGGCCCTTTTATCCGTGAGCGAGTTTTCCTCCGCGGTTATCCGCGTCTACATATTCAGCACGCTGTTTTCCTGAATTAAGCCCCCTGTTTTCTGCCTAAATTCGGTCCGCCGGCATGATTCCGCGCGGAGAGTTTTTCTATGCAAGAGACAGGATTATGCGTTTTTGTATTCCCACTATATTTGCGGCAGCCATTGCCATTACATTGCCGGTTCAGGCTGATTTGCGTCTTCAGGATGCCGTTGCTGAAGCGATTCACAGCGATCATTGGGCCCGCAGCAATAACTTCCAGGAACAGGCGCTACGTTCGCAGGCACTCGCCAGCGGTCAGTTGCCTGATCCGAAATTACGTTTGGCGCTCGCCAATCTGCCGACCGATACCTTCGACTTTGATCAGGAAAATATGACGCAGTTGCAGGTCGGATTGTCCCAGCAGTTTCCGCGTGGAGACAGTTTGAAAATTCGTCAGCAGCAGCTCGGTCAACAGGCTGATAAAGGCCCGATCCAGCGCCGTTTGCGCGCAGCAAAACTAAAACAGCAAGTCTCCAATCGCTGGCTCAAGCTGCATGCCTTGCAGGAACAGCTGATGTTACTGGAGAACAATCGCCATCTGTTTCAGGAGCTGGTGGATATCAGTCGAGCCAACTTTCGCAGTGGCAAGGCGCGGCGCTTTGAGGTGATTGACGCTGAGTTGCAGATTACCCGTCTCAATGATCGCATTACCCGTATGCAGCAACAGGACGCCGTGTTGCGTGGCCAGCTTAACCGTTGGTTACCTCAGGCGATGAGTGCTGAATCCCTGCCGATCTCTTTACCGGAAATTAAGCCATTGCTGGCGCTGGATAACGTGTCGGCATTGCAGTCTGCTGTGCAATCTCATCCCCAGTTACAGCTGTTGGCGCAAGACGTTGAAATCCGTCAACGAGGGATTGAGCTGGCGGATCAAGCCTATAGACCGGGCTTCCGACTTGATACCAGCTATGGCTTGCGCGATGACATGCCAAATGGGCGTGATCGTGCTGACTTTTTCAGTGTGGCGCTGACCTTTGACCTGCCGTTATTTCCTGAAAAGCGGCAGGATGCTAAACGCAATGCGGCGGTGCAGCAGCGGGAAGCAGCGCGGGAAGATCGTTTGCTCAGCCTTCGGGAGTACGAGGCAGAGCTTCACCAGGCGATCAGCAACTATCGGGGTTTGCAGCAGCGTTTAGCAATCTATAACCAAGATTATCTGCGTCAGTTACGTGAAAAACGTATCGCGGCGATCCGTTCTTATGCGGCTGCGGATGGCCGTTTCTCTGATGTGGCTGCCGCTGCAATGGGTGAGCTTGAAACCAAGCTGATGAAAGTTCAGCTAGAGCATCAACAGGCCCAAATGATTACCAACATGAACTACTGGCTGGCAGGTGCAGATCCGCTGTTGATGGCCAATGAAGGCGAGGTGAATCCATGAACAAGTTTCTTCTGACGAGCGCAGCGTTATTAATCGGTGCCGCTGGCGGCTATCTGGCACCTCAATATCTCGGCATGAACGGGGATATGGTTGGGGAAGCCGCACCTGCTGCCGATGAGCCGCTGTATTGGGTGGCCCCGATGGATCCGAATTTTCAACGTGATAAACCGGGATTGTCGCCTATGGGGATGGATCTGGTACCGGTCTATGCCGAAGATCTGGCCGGTGGCGGTGATTCGCCGGGTACGGTGAGTATTAATCCACAGGTCGAAAATAATCTGGGAGTGCGCACTGCACCGGTGGTATTCAGTCCATTGCAGGAAACCATCAATACGGTGGGTTATGTGGGTTATGACGAAGAACAGCGGATGGATGTGCATTCACGGATCTCCGGTTGGTTGGAAGTGTTGCATGTGCAGTCGGAAGGCGAGTATGTCGAAAAAGGCGCGCCTTTGTATGAGATCTATTCGCCGGATCTGGTCAATGCTCAGGAAGAGTATGTAGCTGCCATACGCAGCGGCAACCGGTATTTGCGAGATGCCAGCCGGGCAAAATTGAGCGCTTTGGGTGTCCCTGAGCAAGTCATTTCGAGGTTGCGTAAAAACCGAAAAATCCTGAACAGTATTCCATTTTATGCATCGCAGTCCGGTTTTGTCAGCATGCTGAATGTCCGTCAGGGGATGTTTATTAAACCGGCGACACGGGTGATGAGCATTGGTGCGCTGGATCAGGTCTGGGTAACCGCGGAGTTGTTTGAGCGGCAAGCCGCGCAGATCAATATCGGTGATCATGCGCGGATGAGACTCGATTTCCTGCCCGAACGATTCTGGGGTGGAACGGTGGATTACATCTATCCCACGTTGAATGAAAAGACCCGCACCGTGCAGGTGCGTCTGCGCTTTGATAACGCGGATATGGCGCTGAAGCCGGGCATGTTTGCGCAGATTGATGTGCAGGCCCAACCAACCGCGGAAACACTGAATGTTCCCTCCAGTGCAGTGATTATCACCGGTACACAGAAACGGGTGGTGGTGGCACTGGGTGATGGTAAGTACAAGTCTGTTAGGGTGGAAACTGGCACGCGTTTAGGGAACCGTACTGCGATTGTGGACGGTGTGTACCCGGATGATCAGGTGGTGGTGTCGGCGCAGTTTATGCTCGATTCGGAATCTTCCATCAACTCTGATTTTATGCGCATGACGCCCCCTGAAATGGGCAGAATCGACGAAACCTGGGCACATGCCAGTGTTCGCGAACTGAATGTCGAGAATCGTACGGTGTTGCTGCAGCATGCCCCGATTCGACTGTGGGATCAGCCGGCAATGCTGATGGAAGTGCCTGTGGACGATGCGGTTGACCTTGATCAGTTGCAGCCTGGTACGACCGTTCAAGTGTTGCTCAATGGCGGTAACATGCGTGAGTTAAAAGTCGTGGATGTGGTCCTGCCACAACCTAAAGCGCCACGTGAGCAAGGAGACGTTCTGTGATTAAGGGACTGATTTTCTGGTCGATCAGGAATCGCTTCTTTGTCCTGCTCACGACCCTGATTCTTGTGGGTTGGGGAGCGTTTACCCTGAAGCAAACGCCCATCGATGCGATACCGGACCTGTCGGATGTGCAGGTGATTATCAAAACCAGCTATCCGGGACAGGCCCCGCAAGTGGTGGAGGATCAGGTCACCTATCCGCTGACCACCTCGATGTTATCGGTACCGGGTGCTAAAACCGTACGGGGATTTTCCTTCTTTGGTGATTCCTATGTGTATGTGATCTTTGATGAAGATACCGATCTTTACTGGGCGCGCAGTCGGGTACTGGAGTATCTCAGTCAGGTCGCGTCACGCTTACCGGCCAGTGCCAAACCACAACTGGGGCCGGATGCCACCGGTGTCGGTTGGATCTATCTCTACGCGCTGGTGGATCGTACCGGTCAGCATGATCTGGCACAGTTGCGCAGCTTGCAGGACTGGTTCCTGAAGTACGAGCTGCAAACGGTGCCGGGTGTGTCCGAAGTGGCACCCGTTGGCGGTATGGTAAAGCAGTATCAGGTCAGCGTTGATCCGGAAAAACTGCGCGCGTTTAATATCCCGCTGTCTCATATCAACAACGCCATTAAACGGGCGAATCAGGAGAGTGGTGCTTCGGTCTTAGAGATGGCGGAAGCAGAATACATGGTGCGCGCCAGTGGCTATCTGGACGGTATAGATGCGATTCGTGCCATTCCTCTGGGCGCGACGGATAAAGGTACGCCCATCCTGTTACAGGATCTGGCGGAGGTAAACATCGGTCCACAGATGCGCAGGGGCATTGCCGAGCTGGATGGCGAGGGCGAAACCGTCGGCGGTGTGGTGGTGATGCGTTTTGGTGAAAACGCCCAAAAGACCATCAATGGTGTGAAAGCCAAGCTGGAGGAGTTAAAGCGCAGCCTGCCAGAAGGCGTGGAGGTGGTGACTGTATACGATCGTTCCGGGCTGATCGAACGGGCAGTGGATAACCTGGTCGAGAAACTGATTGAAGAGTTTATCGTGGTGATCGTGGTGTGTGCCGCGTTCCTGTTCCACTTCCGCTCCTCGCTGGTGGTCATCATCAGTCTGCCGATCGGTATTCTGGTGGCGTTTATCGTCATGTATTACCAGGGCATCAACGCCAATATCATGTCGTTGGGTGGGATTGCGATTGCGATTGGCGCGATGGTGGATGGCGCCATCGTGATGATCGAAAACGTCCATAAGCATATCGAACGCACCCCGCTGACGCCGGAAAATCGCTGGCAGGTGATTGGTGATGCCGCCGCAGAGGTCGGGCCCGCACTGTTCTTCAGTTTGTTGATTATCACCATGAGTTTCCTGCCGGTGTTTACACTGGAAGCGCAGGAAGGGCGGATGTTCTCTCCACTGGCGTATACGAAAACCTACGCTATGGCTGCGTCCGCAGGGCTAGCGATTACACTGGTACCAGTGTTGATGGGCTATTGTATCCGCGGCAAGGTGCTGCCTGAACACAAGAACCCTCTTAATCGACTACTGATCGCGATCTACCTGCCGGTGATTAAAGTGGTATTGAACTGGCCAAAAGCCACTGTCGTAACCGCATTGCTGATTACCGTGGTGGGTTTCTGGCCGCTGGACAAGTTGGGCAGTGAATTTATTCCGCCGCTCGACGAAGGCGATCTGATGTATATGCCGACCACTTATCCCGGCATCTCCATCGGTAAAGCGCGGGAACTGTTACAGCAGACGGATAAGCTGATCAGTACTGTGCCGGAAGTGGAACGGGTGTTTGGTAAGATTGGTCGTGCAGATACTGCCACTGATCCCGCCCCGCTGACGATGATCGAAACCTTTATTACGCTGAAACCCCGGGATCAGTGGCGTGAGGGGATGACCACCGAAAAGCTCACCAAGGAGATGGATAAGCTGGTGAAGTTCCCCGGTCTGACCAACGCCTGGGTGATGCCGATTAAAACCCGTATCGACATGCTCGCCACAGGGATTAAAACCCCCGTGGGTTTGAAAGTGGCAGGCCCTGATCTGAAGGTGATTCAGGATATTGGTCAGCAGCTGGAAAAGGTGGTGGCAGAAGTGCCGGGCACCGCGTCGGTGTATTCCGAGCGTGTCGCGGGTGGGCGCTATATCAAGGTAGATATTAAACGTCTGAAAGCGGCCCGTTACGGCCTCAATATTGCGGATGTACAGGCGGTCATTACCAGTGCGATTGGTGGTATGAATGTCTCTCAGACCGTCGAAGGGCTGGAACGTTATCCGGTAAACGTACGTTATCCACAGGACTACCGTAACTCGGTTGAAAAGCTGCAACTGCTGCCGTTGGTAACACCCATGGGGCAACGTATCGCGCTGGCGGATGTGGCTGAGATCTACATCGAAGATGGTCCGCCGGGGATCAAAAGCGAAAACGCCCGTCCTAACGGCTGGACCTTCGTGGATATAGAAGGTCGCGACCTCGGATCTTATGTGGTCGATGCGCAAAAGCATGTAGCGGAGAATATCGAGCTGCCACCGGGCTATTCGATCAACTGGTCGGGCCAGTATGAGTATCTGCTGCGGGCGCAGGAGCGTCTGACCTACGTGGTTCCACTGACGCTCGCGATCATCGTTATTCTGCTTTATCTGAACTTCCGGCGTTTTGCCGAAGTGGCGATCATTATGGGCACCCTGCCGTTGGCACTGATTGGTGGTATCTGGATGCTCTACCTGAACCAGTTCAACTTCTCCGTTGCGGTGGGTGTGGGCTTTATTGCCTTGGCCGGTGTGGCGGTAGAGATCGGGGTGATCATGTTGGTGTACCTGAATCAGGCATTTAAGGCCAAACAAGCGGAAAAACCGGATGGGCTAGCATTGTCGGATCTGCGTGAAGCGGTGATCGAAGGTGCGGGAATGCGCGTCCGTCCGGTGATGATGACCGTGGCGGCGATTATCGCCGGTCTGCTACCAATCATGTATGGCACCGGTACCGGTTCGGAGATTATGCAGCGGATTGCGGCACCGATGGTGGGGGGCATGGTCAGCGCGGTGGTGCTGACGCTGGTATTGGTTCCGGCGGTGTATTTTCTGTGGAAGAAGGGGGCGTTGAAATCCTGAACTGGGATTCTGATTGTGCATGAAGCCCTGTGCCTGCAGTGTTGTTGCAAAAGGGCAGCACTGCAGGGCTGAAAGGGGCTATTCAATTTAACTCACGATCATATCGGTCGTCAGGGAGGACTGACCGGCTGTTTCGATAAAGTGTCCAACATCGGCGGCGCTCAGGTCTTTGAACTCGGAGGATTCACTAAAGTTCTGAACGATCTGGGCACGACTGAGCGTATTGCTTTCTAATTGTCCGCTCCAGTATTGATGGCCCTCAGAATCAGCGTCACGATTCAGCACGTTGTTATAGAGAGTGTCTAGAAATTGTGAGTTATCCAGTTCTGAATAGGTGTTAATGAATTCGGGGCTGACCAGGAAGTTTTCAACGACATCATCAAAGTTGACTCCGGTATCCAGACGTTCGCTCCAATATTGGAAACCATCGGTGTCAGGCATGCGGTCAAACACCGCTTTGTATAGACGGGCGAGAGACTGGTCTTCAGCCAGTGCATGCTCAGGCGACTCGACTTCCCGATGGCTACCGTCTTCCTGTCGAATATTGATACCTTGTGGGGTTTCTTCATCAGGCGAGCTATAACGGTGCTCAATGGTGTGGGATTGGCCTTCATGCTCTAGCTGCTGGTCAGTGGTCTGGTAATAACCGTCAGTTTCACGTTCAAATACCTGACCGTTGATGACGTGGTATTCGTCATCGCCCACTGTATACACGCCGTCTACACGGGTATCAAACGGATAGCTCTCATGTTCGTTATCATCTCCATCGCTAGTTTCTTGGTGATCGTGATCGTCGCGATGGTCTAGATCCAGCCCGTCGTGCCCCTGTGATGATGACTCGTGTGTTTGATAATAGGTATCGGAACCGGGTGTTTTGAGATACACCTCGATTTCTTGCTGACCATGTTCGTTTTCTGTTTTGATGATGCGGTCTCCGGAGACATGATATGACTCTCCGGGTTCAGGGTATTCTTGTTGCCATTGGCCATGCTCAAATTCAAATATCCGAACTACAAGTCCGTTTACAATCTCAAACTTTTTATCGCTCATCACATTCACCGCTTTATTCGCTACTCGTCAGATGGGTAACAGCCTAAAAGGGCAAACTTAAAACAAGCTTAAAGCCGAGTGAGAAAGATCCAGATTTTTAGAATGTAGTCAGTGGCATTCCATCTCGGGCAACAGCGATACATGCTTCTGATAACTCATTGTCCAGCAGCCAATCGTCTAGCTCATGCCCAATATGGGTCAGAATCATCTGCGTTGGTCTTAATGCTTCGAAGGTCTGATTACTCAAATTCAGGTCGTTGTGATTCCGGGGAGGCTTGGCTTGGGGCGGTAGGCTGGTATCAAGCACCAGCAAGTCCAGTTTGAACTGTTGCAGGAATGTTCTTGAGGCCGTGGGCAGGCCCACGGTATCGGTGAGATAGGCGATGCGTTTGCCGTCCTGCTCGAACAGGTAGCCAAAGGTGGGTTTGGAGTGCTGCATCGGAATCGGGGTGATGCTGAGCCCCGGTTGCAGTGAAATCGATTCGAAGGCTTTCAGGGAAGGGAGAAATTCCAGGATACCCGGATGCTTTTTTAGATCATCACCTGCACCGCCGTCTTCAGGCCCATACACCGGAATATGGTCGTTGATACCCCAGCGCAGATGGAACAGACCCTGAATGTGGTCCATATGGTAATGGGTGAGCAGAATGCCGCTGAGTTGGCCGGGTCTGAATCGTTCACACAGATCGGTCAATCCACCATCAATGAGGAGGCGCAGGTCACCGCTTTCAAATAACGCGCTACAAGGTTTTCGACGCAATGCCGGTGTTTTCCGTGCGTTTTGGCAGGCGCGGCATTTGCAGCCGTATACCGGAACCTGACGAACATCGCCGGTGCCTAACAGAGTCAGTTGCATCAGGCCGTCACTCTTCGAAGTTATGTCGTGCTTTAGTGTCCAACGCCTGTCGGTCCATAGCAATCTTGTTTTCATGTGTATCAATAAATGAAGGTACCTCACTGGATGTTAACGGCGTTTTGGTAAAGCCGGATCAGTTGTGTCTTTCCCGTGGACGGAAACTGTCGTTCCGGGCTGCGGGTAGGCCCCGGAAACAACGATGTAGGAAGTTTGAGGTGGAAACCCGTAACGGTTTTGGCAGAAGGTAAGGAACGAAAGTGGAACATCTGATATGAGGGTATCGAAGGGTGTTGTGAAGGCGAGAATTTTCGTTTACTCATCCTGTGAATAATTGTCGGCATCCCTTCCCGCAATGTGGGTGATGTACAGAGATGACTGAGCGTAGGTGTGGTGGCCGTTGGTTTGGAGCAGGGTGTGGATAATATGTCGCTGATACCGGTTCAGTGAAACGACGTATATATCACGGAAGCGGAGGCGACGGGCAAAGGAGTGGATGTGATATCGACTGATAAATCACGCGCTTTGGTCCATAACAGTGACGTTGCTGTTTGGTCAACATGATGCTGTGGTACCTGCGGGGTATCGCCCGTGGTTTCTGTGCTTTGGGGATTTTTAGGTTGTGATGAAAGTTATCGCTTTCGAAACTGTTCGGTCAATCTCAGGTGCAAGCGGGACGATTGATCATGGGGCGGAGTCGCGATATGAAATGTGCTTAGAGAGGTACCATCCCTGGTCAGTCCTTGCCGGTGACACTCCTGACCGGTCTTGTGGAGTATCTTAACCGGACAGTGTGAAAGTTTTGTGAAACCGAGCGCCGAATCTTATCCAAGAAATCTGTGTATAACTGTGTGAATTACTTTGGGGCAGATGCTTGTAGCGCCCGTGCGCCGCAGACTGATCAGTTTTGCCTCGCTTTTATACAAGTGTAACAATTTTTTAGGCTAATTATTTCTTTTATGTATCATGTTATGGAGAGGGGATTCCGTTGCTAAGCGGTGATCGTCGCTTCATATTTCTAGAGGTGTTAATGAGTGAGTATTGATGGGTAATAAGGTACTTGATCGCTTTGCGGTCATCCTACTGCTGGGATTGTGTGTGATCTGGGGTTTACAGCAGGTTGCGATTAAATTTGCACTGGAAGGGATCTCGCCAATGATGCAGGCGGGGTTGCGTTCTATTGGTGCAACGATTCTGCTTTGTTTATGGATGCGTTGGCGCGGCGTCAAAATTTTCGAGCGCGATGGCACTGCCTGGTGGGGCCTGTTGGCGAGTCTGTTGTTTAGCGGCGAGTTTCTTTTGTTGTACTGGGCGTTGGAATACACGACAACGTCTCGTGGCGTTGTTTTTCTGTATACATCGCCGTTTATCGTGGCACTCGGCGTACATTTTTTTGTGCCGGGTGAGCGCTTACGCCTGCTTCAGGTGATTGGTCTATGTTGTGCGTTTGGTGGCATCGTGGTGGCCTTTGGCGATAACGGCGGAGCGGGAGATACATTGGTTGGCGATATGATGGCATTGCTGGCCGCAGTATTTTGGGGGGCTACGACTGTTGTAATCAAAGCCTCACCCCAGAGAATGCTGCCAGCTGAACGCGTTTTGTTATACCAGCTGGCAGGTTCTGCAGTCGCGTTGCCGCTCTTGTCTCTGGCCTTTGGGGAAGCCGGTGTCACGTCTTTGACCATGCCGGTGATTGCGTCGATGTTGTTCCAGATTGTGATGGTGGCCTTTGTCTCATACCTCGCCTGGTTCTGGCTGATTCATCGCTATCAGGCATCCAAAATTTCATCGTTTGGTTTCTTCTCCCCGTTATTTGGTGTGTTCTTCGGTTTCCTGATCATGGATGAAGCGATTACACCTATATTCATCGTGGCCCTGGTCTTGGTAGCGGCAGGCATCTATCTGGTGAATAAACCTCAGGCGGTAAAACAAACGCTCGTGGATAAAAGCTCGCTACCAGAGTCCTGATGCACGAACCCACATGCTTATTCACAGAATCTGTGTATAAGCATGTGCATAGGGTTTTGATAGCTTCCAGCAGCCCCGTGAGATGGGGGATGCTGAGGGTTGGTGGTAGATTGCACAGGCAGGACACAATATCAGGGCATACATGTACAAACGTTCGTTTGAATGTTGTGCGGGTCGAGTCTATCTTAACTGTTTGCGGTCACGTTGTTATGATGCTGACTAGCTTATCGGTAACCCACTGATGTTGTAGCAAAATGAATAGACTGAAGCAGATGTTTAATAACTGTGCCAAGGATGGGCTAAGTATGATCCTGGGCTTGGTGTTGATGCTGCCGGGTTTGGTGACCGCCAAAGAAAGTTACAGCTTTGCCGTTGTGCCTCAGTACAGTGCTAGTGAAACCTATCGGGTTTGGCAGCCAATCATTTCATATCTGAATAAACACCTCTCTTTCTCCTTACAGTTGGAAACAACGCCTGATATCGAATCTTTTGAAAAACAGTGTCAAAGAGGGATATTCGATTTTGCGTTTGTGAACCCCTATCACACCCTCTGGTTACATGAAGCTTTAGGATATGTGCCGGTGTTAACGGATCTGCAGAGTCAGGTGAACGGTATCATTGTCAGTCGTAAAGGGGCGGGGATCAGCCAAGTGACACAGCTGGCGGGAATGCAGCTGGTGTTTCCTTCGCCAAACTCGCTGGGTGCATCGATGATGATCCGGCGCGACCTCACCGAGCGGTTCCAGCTCTCTTTTTATCCGCGCTATGTAAAAAGTCATTCGTCGGTCTATCTGAATGTTGCTCTGGGCATGGCGGAGGCAGGCGGTGGTGTGCAAAAGACACTGGAAAGACAGCCTGCACATATTCGGGATAAATTACAGGTGATCTATCGCACGGAAAACTTTCCATCCCATCCGATCATTGTTCACCCTCGGGTACCAGACGTGATTCGGGAAACCGTGGTTGCCGAACTACTCAAGTTGTCTCA
This sequence comes from Pontibacterium sinense, assembly GCF_015209595.1. Classification (GTDB taxonomy): domain Bacteria; phylum Pseudomonadota; class Gammaproteobacteria; order Pseudomonadales; family Balneatricaceae; genus Pontibacterium; species Pontibacterium sinense. The sequence goes on from NZ_JADEYS010000001.1 coordinate 135,161, forward strand.
GAATGATGAATTCAGGGCGCTACTAAGGAATGTGCCTGTTAATCAACTGGGTCCAGTGTCTTTCAGCGATTATAAACCGCTGCAGCAGTCAGGATTGGAAGCCTACTACGAGGAACAACGCTGATGCGGAGCTTTCAGGCGAAGCTTGTACTGCCCTTGGTGCTGCTGGTTCTGCTGATCGGTGCATTCATGGAGTTTCACTGGTTGCCAAATTGGCAACAGCATGAGGTAGAAGATCGTCTGACGCAGGAAAAAGTTTATTTGGAACTGCTGGGGACAGTGCTGCGTAACCCCATACTGACCAGTGATATGGCGGCAGTTTACGATGTGTTAGACCAGCTGTCGTTAGACCGAAAACACTGGCAAAGCCTGACGCTGACCCGCACGGACGGTTTACTGCTCTATCCGATGACACAACCGGATCAACAGTTTGCCGCAACCCATTGGCTGGCCGCAGATGTGATGTTTGAGGATCGCGCGCTGGCAAAGCTGAGTCTCTCTCTGGATCTATCACCGTTCCTCGAAGCTGAACGGGATCGTTTGCGGATGTTAGAGCTGATATTGCTGGCGGTCGCGTTACTGGCGGCCGTTGTTATCGGCTGGATGCAGCGCCAACTGGTGTTGAAACCGATCGACCGGATATCCGGTACCGCCCGTCAGATCGCAGAAGGCGACTTCTACTCTCCGATTCCCGCCCATCCGCCACAAAGTGGATTGCAGGATTTCTTTCAAGCATTTCGCGTGATGCGCGATTCCATTGCGGAAAAACACGAAGAACTCAGTCAGCAGATTGTTGAACGTGAAAATGCTGAGCGTCGTTTGAACGATTCTCAGCGTGTAGCGCTACTGGGGTGTTGGGAGTGGCACGGAGAAACAAATAGTTTCTGGTGTTCTGACAGTATGCTGCCGATCATGTATTTGTCGGAACTGGGAACGCTGGATTTCGACAGTTTCTTTTCTCAGATCCATCCGGCAGATGCGTCAGCGGTGAAGTCGGAATTCGAACGCCTTGCTCAGGACGGTGGTTCATTTGAAGCCGAGTTCCGGGTGAACTCTCCCGCTGGATTGAAATATGTGCACATGATCGGGCAGCACGACCGCAGCAGCGGGCGGAGTTTTGGTACCTGTCAGGATGTGACTGAGCGGAAAGATATTGAGTCGTCTCTGCGGAAGTTATCCAGTGCGATTACCTACAGCGGCTCGTCGGTGATGATCACCGATATTATTGGCACCATTGAATATGTGAACCCTAAATACACGGAAGCGACCGGTTATCATCTGGGTGAGCTGCTGGGACAGCAACCCGAAATCCTCAGCCGACAGTGGATGTCGACCAGCAAATACGAAACCCTGTGGCAGTCTATCCTGGCGGGCAAAAACTGGCGGGGTGAACTGCAAAGCCTGCGCAAAGATGGTTCGACGTTCTGGTCTCTGGTATCGATCTCGCCGATTAAAAACGAATTTGGTGAGCTGACCCATTTCGTGATTGTGCTGGAAGATGTGTCTGAGCTGAAACTGGCCCATGCCAAAATGGAGCAACTGGCGCTCTATGATGAGTTGACGGGGCTGGCTAATCGTCGCCTGTTTTACAGTAAGCTCGGACTGTTGCTGGATAACCTGAATGAATCCACCATCGGTGCAGTGATGTTGCTTGATCTGGATTTCTTCAAAACAATCAATGACACCCGTGGCCACCATATTGGTGATGAACTGCTAAAAGCAGTGGCCCGTCGCTTACGCCATGCATTGCAGGAACAGGATGTAGCGGCCCGTTTAGGCGGTGATGAGTTTGCGTTGTTGATCAGCCCGGTGGAAAGTGAAGAGCGCGTGATGCATATCGCCGAGCGAATACTGTCTGCACTCACTCGGCCGTTCAGCATTGATGATACCGAGTTACAGGTCACCACCAGTCTGGGGATTGCACTGGTTCCCAAAGACGGTACCGAGCCGGATTCTTTGCTCAAACATGCGGACCTCGCGATGTACCAGGCGAAGGAGATGGGACGTAACCAGTTCCGTTTCTTTACTGAATCTTTACACGAACAACTACAGACCTATATTCGCTTTACCCGTGAAATGCCCGTCGCGCTGGAGAAAGGTGAGTTCTTGCTGAACTATCAGCCGCAGGTGGACCTGAAGACGGGCGAGATTATCGGCGCGGAGGCCCTGATCCGCTGGCAGCATCCGGAGCTGGGTATTGTGCCGCCGCCGGAGTTCATTTCTGTGGCAGAAGAGACCGGATTTATTGTCCCGCTGGGGCGCTGGGTGATCGCAACGGCATGTGAAGCCCTGCGCGAATTGAAAGCATCCGGGTATGGTCATCTGCGTGTGGCGGTTAACCTCTCTGCCCGCCAGTTCCGTGACCCGCAGTTGATTAGTATGATCAGTCAGATCCTTAAAGATACCGATGTCGCACCCGATCAGCTGGAAATTGAGATTACGGAAACCCTGCTGATGCATGATGTGCAGCAGGCGATTAACACGCTACAGGAGCTACAGGCGCTGGGTATGACCATTGCGATTGATGACTTCGGGATCGGTTATTCTTCGTTTAACTATCTGAAAACACTGCCGATTAACGTGTTGAAAGTGGATCGGGAATTTATCAAAGATATTCCGGATCATCTGGATGATATGGAGATAACGGCGGCTATCATTTCAATGGCTCACCGTCTCAACTTACGGGTAGTCGCTGAAGGGATTGAAACTCAGGTACAGCAGGTCTTTCTTGAAGAGCATGCCTGTGATTTCGGTCAGGGTTATTTGTTCAGCCGCCCCGTACCACTGGATCGGTTTATGGCGCTGCTACCGGCCACGGAAGCCCGTGCCCAGGAACTCAGTGACTGATCTATGTCGTTGAGATAAAGGAATATATGTCATATTGGATCGACTTGCTGGGTGCCGGTGTTCTGGATCTAACCACTGTACTGTTGTTGATTATTGCCGCAGCGTTCACTTCTTTTCTGACCGCTGCAGTGGGGATTGGCGGGGGCGTTCTTCTGCTGGCGATTCTGGCCAGTATTCTGCCGATAGGCGCGCTGATCCCGGTGCATGGGTTAGTGCAGGTCGGTTCCAACGGCAGTCGCGCGATGATGACATGGCGGCATATCGATTGGCCAATGCTACGCTACTTTGCCATCGGTGCGATCTTAGGTGCGGTACTGGCATCGTTTGTGGTGGTGCAGTTACCGCTGGAGTGGATTCAGTTCAGTGTCGCATTATTCATTCTCTATCTGGTATGGGGACCTAAACCGGCTAAGCGTGAGTTGAGCAGCCGTGGGCGTATCGGCGCGGGTGCGCTGACAACACTGGTATCGATGTTTGTCGGGGCCACGGGCCCGCTGGTGGCGGGTTTCGTTCATCGGCAGGACTATGACAAGTTACGCCTGACGGCAACATTTGCCAGCTGTATGACCTTCCAGCACCTGCTAAAAATGCTGGTGTTTACCGTGGTGGGGTTTGCCTTCTGGCAATGGTTACCGCTGGTGTTGTTGATGATCGCGGGTGGGGCCGTTGGATCATGGCTGGGTTTGAAAGTGCTGAACCGGGTGTCGACCCGGCAGTTTAAGCGTCTGTTCCGACTGGTTGTCTCTGTGATGGCACTGCGGCTCCTGTGGGAAGCCGCCAGTGTGTACATGATCTGACATTAGATCAGGTGTTTGGTGCTGAACAAAAGGCGCAGGCGGTCTGCTAACTCCATCTCCAGATGACGTACCTCTTCCCAACTGTCCGCATGATGAAAGTCCCAACGAATATGTTGAGTGTCTGAGGCCAGCTCAGGTAATGCCGCGTGTGACTTATCGCACAAGGTGATAATCATATCGAAGGCCTGATCTTTCATATCGTCCAGTGTATTGCTGGTCAAAGCAATCTCCGGGCCGTTCAGGTCGCTCGCAAGCTGGTGAATAAAGTCAGGAATAGCGTGTGGCTCGGGGCCTGCACTGTAGGCACTCACACGCCCATGGCTGATCTTTGTTGCAAGGATTTCGGCCAATTGAGAACGTACAGCGTTGTGGCGGCAGATAAACAGTACTTTCGCAGCAGTGGTGTCAGTCATGGAAAAGCTCCCTTCGTTATAAATGACTGTGTCTTATCTCTGCATAACGACAGCGCATAAGTACAGGATAATAGATACTGAGCATAGCCTAACTAACTGAACTGCAAACATAAAAAAACACCGTGTCATAAAGATGTAAACTTCTGTCGTTTGAAACTGAGTTCAAAACGTCGGAAATCTGTCTGTATGAGACGGTGTTTTTAGCAGACTTCGGGACGCGGGAAACGTCCCAAAGCCATTGGTCTGTATCAGTCCAGCTGACTCAGGTCGCGTACCGCGCCTTTATCCGCTGACGTTGCCAGTTTTGCATAAGCCTTCAGGGCTGCAGACACTTTACGTGGACGCTCTGCGACCGGTTTCCAGCCCAGCTGGTCCTGTTCCGCACGACGTTCAGCCAGCTCTTCATCGGACAACAGCACGTTGATCGTGCGGTTCGGGATATCGATACGGATGATGTCGCCGTTTCGTACCAGACCAATTGCGCCGCCCGCCGCCGCTTCCGGAGACACGTGACCGATCGACAGGCCGGAAGTACCGCCAGAGAAACGACCATCGGTCAGCAGAGCACAGGCTTTACCCAGACCTTTAGACTTGATGTAAGAGGTTGGGTACAGCATTTCCTGCATACCCGGACCACCACGTGGACCTTCGTAACGTACGATCACCACGTCACCGGCTTTCACTTTATCTTCCAGAATGTTGCTGACCGCTTCATCCTGAGATTCGGTGATGTGTGCAGGGCCTTCAAAGACCAGAATGGATTCGTCTACACCGGCAGATTTCACCACGCAGCCGTCCAGTGCGATGTTACCGTGCAGTACGGCGAGACCACCTTCCAGAGAGAAGGCGTTTTCCAGGGAACGGATACAACCGTTTTCACGGTCACCGTCCAAGGTAGGCCAGCGTGTTGCCTGACTGAAGGCGATCTGAGTTGGGATGCCTGCAGGACCCGCTTTATAGAATTCCATCACTTCTGGTGTTGGGTTGCGCATGATATCCCATTCGTCCAGCGCGTCTTTCATCGTTGGCGCGTGTACGGTGGGTACGTCGGTGTGCAGTTTACCGGCGCGGTCCAGCTCGCCCAGAATACCCATGATACCACCGGCACGGTGAACGTCTTCGATATGGTATTTCGGCGTGTTGGGTGCAACTTTACACAGCTGAGGGACTTCCAGAGACATACGATCGATATCTTTCAATGTGAAATCGATCTCTGCTTCCTGAGCAATCGCCAGCAAGTGCAGGATGGTATTGGTGGAACCGCCCATGGCGATATCCAGCGTAATTGCGTTTTCGAAGGCTTTAAAACCAACAGAACGTGGCAGTACGCCTTCATCTTCCTGTTCGTAGTATTTCTTCGCCATCTCAACGATGGTGCTACCTGCACGCAGGAACAACTGTTCACGGTCGGCGTGGGTTGCGACAACAGTGCCATTACCCGGCAGTGCCAGACCCAGCGCCTCAGCCAGACAGTTCATGGAGTTCGCGGTAAACATACCGGAGCAGGAACCACAGGTTGGGCACGCAGAACGTTCGACTTCGTCGACCAGTTCGTCAGAGGCATTTGGATCAACGGCCAGTACCATCGCATCGACCAGATCCAGCTTGTGCTCGGACAGTTTGGTCTTGCCGGCTTCCATTGGGCCGCCAGAGACGAAAATAACCGGGATATTCAGGCGCATCGCCGCCATCAGCATCCCCGGTGTGATTTTGTCACAGTTGGAGATGCAGACCAGAGCGTCAGCACAGTGGGCGTTAACCATGTACTCAACGGAGTCAGCGATAATGTCACGGGAAGGCAGGGAGTAGAGCATTCCGTCGTGACCCATTGCGATGCCGTCGTCGACAGCAATGGTATTGAATTCTTTAGCGACACCACCCGCTTTCTCAATTTCACGTGCGACCAGCTGGCCCATGTCCTTCAGATGGACGTGGCCTGGTACGAACTGGGTGAAAGAGTTGGCAACGGCGATGATCGGTTTATGAAAGTCATCGTCCTTCATACCGGTAGCACGCCACAGAGCACGGGCGCCCGCCATGTTGCGACCTGCGGTGGAGGTCTTGGAGCGATATTGAGGCATGAAAAGATCCTTCAGGCTTAATTCTTGGATGTCATTGGATCGGCCAGTATATCAGAACTGATGAATATCTGACCTCTACAGAGTGTCCTACACTGTAAGACTGTATCTCATATGACTTAATTTCATGGAATGGAGGTAGGTTATGCTGATTGGCATCCCCAAAGAGATCAAAGTGCATGAATATCGGGTGGGGTTAACCCCCGCGGGTGTGCACGAACTCATCAATCAGGGGCATCAGGTTCTGGTTGAGCAGTTTGCGGGCATGGGTGTTGGCTATGTGGACGACGACTACGCCAAAGTGGGGGCTTCAGTGGTGGGTACCGCTGAGGAGGTGTACCTCAATTCCGAAATGATCATCAAAGTGAAGGAACCGCAGCCGCGTGAGTGCAACATGCTTTCCGAAGGGCAGCTGCTGTTTGCCTATCTGCATCTGGCGGCGGATCAACAACAGACCGAAGCGCTGATGAGGTCTGGCTGTACAGCTCTCGCATTTGAAACGGTGACATCCCCCAGTGGTGGCTTGCCGTTGCTGGCTCCGATGAGTGAAGTTGCAGGGCGCATGTCGATTCAGGCCGGGGCACACTGCTTGGAAAAAGCGCAGGGCGGTAGAGGTATCCTGCTGGGAGGAGTCCCCGGCGTGTTACCAGCCAAAGTGGTGGTGCTTGGCGGTGGTGTGGTGGGTGAGAATGCAGCCCGCATGGCGTTGGGACTGGGGGCGCAAGTCACAATTATTGATCGCTCGATTCCCCGTCTGAAACAACTGGATGCGCAGTTTGGTGGTTGCTTACAAACGCTTTACTCCACACAAGACAATATTGAAAATGCAGTGTTAGCAGCAGATCTGATCATTGGTGCGGTGCTGATACCGGGCGCGGCGGCTCCTAAGCTGGTGACCTGCGATATGGTGTCGGCGATGAAGCCTGGTACCGTGATGGTAGATGTGGCAATTGATCAGGGTGGTTGTTTCGAAACCAGTCGTCCAACAACCCATCAGGAACCTGTCTACGAAGTGGATCATGTGGTGCACTACTGTGTGGCCAATATGCCCGGTGCTGTCGCCCGCACATCTGCACTGGCTCTGGAAAATGCGACACTGCCCTACGTTTTGGCCTTGGCGACAAAAGGTTGGCAGCAGGCTTTGTAGGACGATCCGTACTTTGCGAACGGGTTGAATATCCATCATGGTCAGATCACCTGTCCCGGTGTGGCGGATGCGTTTAATCTGCCCCTCATACCAATGGAGCAGGTGCTTGAGAATAATCGGACTTGATTGCTGGCGGTTGATCGGGGAGTCTATGGCAACCTTGTATAGGGAGACCAAGATGTCCTCAATTGATAAGAAAAAATTACGCTCCGATATTTGGATGCAGCGTCTGATGAAAACCGGGATTCCGGTGGCGATTGTCAGCGTTTTGAGCCTGTGGTTAGGCTGGTGGCTGCAAGAACCTGCATTGGGTCAGGTATTTATTGTGACGGCAGGGATTGCTCTGATTATCGGCCTGATCTACAACGTACGTTTTGTCATCCTGTCTGTGCGCCAGCTCAAAGATAAAGAAAAAGGCAGTAAATGAGTGCAGAGGCGCTGATAGATCGTTACTCAGCGCTGGCTGAGCTGGATGCAGAAGGGCGTGAACTGCTCTTGCAGGCACGCCGGGTTGAGTTACCAGCAGGCACGGTGATCTTTCGTCACGGAGATTCCTGCGACCATTTTGTGATGCTGGTGTCGGGGCGTATTAAGGTGATGACGCGTTCGGCAGCCGGACGGGAATTACTGCTCTATCGTATTGATCAGCTCGGTACGTGTGTACTGACGACGTCTTGCCTGCTTGGGCATCAGAACTACCCCGCGGAAGGTATCGCTGAGACCGATGTAGTGGCTTATCTGCTGCCGCGATCAGCTTTTCAACAGGCCGTGGATAATTCTCCAGCGCTGCGCACCTTTATTTTTGACTCCTACGCTGAACGGCTGGCGGGACTGATTCATCTGGTGCAGGCAGTTTCCTTTGAAAACATCGAACAGCGTTTATCCGCACACCTGCTGCAACGGGCCGATGAAAAGGGTGTCGTGCGTGAGTCCCATCAGTTGATTGCGGATGAACTGGGTACCGCCCGGGAAGTGATTAGCCGCAAGCTTCAGGTGCTGGCTCAAAAAAATATTCTGGTGTTAGGGCGTGGGCGAATCACTCTGCTTGATCCTGATGCACTGCAATACCCTCAATGTGACTAAAGTCACAGATGGCGAGCTCCTTGGACGGGATACTGAATGTAACTTCATGTTTATCTGTCCGGGAGAGCGTTATGGAAAAGAATATAGGTAGTTTGGATAAAGCTATTCGTGTCTTGGTGGGCCTCGTTTTACTGGCGCTGGTATTTGTCGGTCCGCAGTCTGTTTGGGGCTGGGTCGGGTTGCCGGTCATCCTGATCGCTTTGTTTGGTTGGTGTCCGCTATACAAAATATTGGGTGTGAGTACCTGTAAACGCTGCAATAACTGATCCACACAGGTTATTTCCTTCCTTACGATAAAACGCCGCTTCTTTAAGCGGCGTTTTTTTTCAGTTCAGTAAAGATTCATCCGCTGGCCCCTACTCTGTAGTCATTCTTACAACGAACCTGCTAAGCAGATAGGAGTGACGTGATGAAAAAGCTGATACTGACCGCCCTGCTCAGCGTGGGTGTGATAGCAACCCAGGCGGAGGCACGCAGCTGGGATAAGGGACATCCAAAACATAAGGACTTTGCCCGCGTTGTGCATGTACAGCCCATCTACCATCGGATTGAACGCAGTATTCCCCGCGAAACTTGCTGGAATGAGCGCGTACAGGTGCAGCAGCCACACCGTTATCGAAACGATTCTTATACGGATGAAATACTGGGTGGCATCATCGGTGGTGCTATTGGTAACGCCGTGGGGCATAACAAATCGAACAAAAAGGTTCAGGCCGCCATTGGTGCTGCATTGGGCGCTTCGATCGCGCACGATATGAACCGTCCCCGTCACCGTGATTACGGTGTAAGCTACCGGGATGAGCAGCGTTGTGCGGTCGAACATGATGTGGAGTATCATGAAGAAGTTTCTGGATACAACGTTACGTACCGCTATCACGGACGGGAATATCAAACCCGGACACGGCGGCATCCGGGTAAACGCATCAGAGTGCAGGTTGATGTTCGGCCGGTACACTGAGGTTAATGCTTAAGGGGTTGGGAATGTACAAAGGGATTGGCACAACGACGGCAAAAGCAGGCGGTGTATTAGGTTTATCACTGATGCTGATGTTCAGTCCGGCTATATCTGCTGCGCCGGTAACCAGCCCAGCGGCCAGTATGCTACTGGCCCAAAATTCGATCAGCCTGCAGCAGGCGGTCGCCCGTGTTAAGGAAAAATATGGCGGGCGGGTTTTGAAAGCAGAACCCGTTACAGTTAAAGGTCGGGCCGGGTATCGCATCCGGGTTATGAGTAACGGACGTATTCGTGAATTTCTTGTAGATGCGTCCAGTGGAAAGTTGATGCGACCCTGAACAGCCCGAAAGAGGAAGGTGCAATGAAACTGCTTGTTGTTGAAGATGAACCGGATCTACGTCGTCAGCTGGTCAAAGCGATGGAAGGTCGTGGTTACACAGTCGAAGATTGTGAAGATGGCGAAGAGGCGCTCTATCTGGGGCGCGAATATCCGTACGATCTGGCGATTGTGGATCTGGGCTTGCCCAAGTTGTCGGGCGTTGATGTGATTAAACGCTGGCGTGCTGAAGAAAAGCGTTTCCCCATCATTATTCTGACCGCCCGTGGTGATTGGCAGGATAAGGTGGAAGGATTGGAAGCGGGGGCGGATGACTATCTGGTTAAGCCGTTTCATATGGAAGAGCTGGCTGCACGCCTGAATGCATTGCTGCGTCGTACGGCGGGTCATGCTAAGCCGGAATTTGAATTCGGTCCACTGCGCATCGATACCACAGGCCGGGTGGTTTACCGTAACGATGAGCCGGTGTCACTCACCAGCTACGAATATAAAACGTTCGAATATTTAGTCCTGCATGCGGGTAAAACCGTGTCTAAGACTGAGCTGACTGAGCACTTGTACCATCAGGATTATGACCGCGACAGCAACGTACTGGAGGTGTTTATCCGCCGCCTGCGTCAGAAGCTGGATCCGGATCAGGATATACAACCGATCACGACCGTACGTGGTATGGGATATCGATTTGATTTGAAACCGGTGCAAAAAGACTGATGACAGCTGCTTGGCCCTTTCGCTTGTCCTTGTTGCGTTCGATTCAGGGCCGTTTGTTGGTGGCATCGGCGCTGATTCTACCTGTTGTTATGTTGCTGGCAGGGTTGGCGCTAAAAAATGCCTATTACAGCAGTCAGGAAGTGGCCGTGAAAGAGCGGCTGCAGTTACAGGTTTATCTCCTTTTGGGCAGTATCGAGCTGGGTGATCAGCTGGTGGTACTGCCACAATCTCTTCAGGAACCCCGTTATGCCCAGATTGGTTCGGGTTTATACGGTGTTATCCACAACGGTAGCGGACGACTGTTATGGCGATCGGAGTCTTCACGGTTGTTGCCCGAAAGCCAGGTCAGCGCCAATTTTCAGTTGCCGACCGTATTAACGGCAGGCGCATCCACGTTTGATCATTTGCCCGACGCGGGCATGTTCCGTTATCGCTTTAGTGTGATCTGGGAGCTTAATGGCAAAGAGATGCCGTTGCAGTTCACGGTTATGGAAGCGGATCAACCTGTGTTGAAAGCCTCTGCGGCTTATTTCCGACAGTTGATGTTCTGGCTGGCGGCGGTGTTAGTGGTCGCACTTCTGGCACAGGTGTTGATTATGCGCTGGGGTATTCATCCACTGAAAGGTCTGGCGCGTGATCTGAAAATGATCGAGCAGGGCGATGCAGATCGATTATCCGGGCGCTACCCCAGTGAAGTTCAGCCGGTGACCGATAACCTCAATCGCCTGATCGACAGCGAACGTCAGCAACGGGAACGGTATCGCAATACACTCGGGGATCTGGCCCACAGTTTGAAAACGCCGCTTGCCGTCATACGTGGTGCCGGCGAAGAGCAGTTACCTCTGCACGAATATGGATCGGTTGTTGATGAACAGGTCGAACGCATGGATCAGATCGTCCAGTATCAGTTGGCGCGTGCGGTCAAATCTCAAGGTGGTGGGTTGGCGCAGGCGGTCTCAGTTAAAGCGGTTGTGGATCGCATGCTGGGAGCGCTGGATAAGGTGTATCGGGATAAAGGTGTGTGTTCGGATGCGCAGGTCAGCGAAATGCTGGGTTTTGCCGGTGATGAACGTGATCTGATGGAAGTGCTGGGTAACCTGTTAGAAAACGCTTACAAGTATGGCGACAGTCAGGTACGGATTACCGGCCAGCTTGCAAAGGAAAGTCTGTACCTGGAGATCGAGGATGATGGGCCCGGTGTTAATCCGGAGGCACGGCAGGTGATTTTGGAGCGTGGTGCGCGTCTGGATACCTCTATTCAGGGACAGGGTATTGGTCTTTCAGTGGCAGTGGATATTGTGAGCTCATACGATGGACAGCTAGAAGTCGCAGAATCAGACTTAGGTGGTGCGCGGTTTAAAGTGACGCTGCCGGGTGGCAGCGTCTAATCCAGCTGTTCAGCGGGATTACTTGGCATCCTCTAGCATCTGCACACGACGCTCTGTGGCAGGATGGGAGCTGAACCAGTCGGGCATATTGCCGTGTTTGGTGTTGTTCTCCAGCTTTGTCAGCAACGCCGCCAAGTGTTTTACGTCCATATTCTCCTGTCGCATATAGTCGATGGCAAACTGATCTGCCTCTTCTTCAAAGCGACGTGAGTAGCTCTTTTCAACCAGTAAAGTGGGCAAAGCCGCGAGCACGGTGGTTGCTGCACTCATATCTCCGGTAACTGCCGTGATAATCAGCGGATAGGTGCTACTTTGCAAAATCATCCGCAGGCTGTGCCGGTGTTCCACATGACCAACTTCATGGGCTAATACACCCTGAATCCCTTGAGGGTGATCGGCGAGTTCGATCAACTGGTCGGTAATCACAATATCCCCTGAAGGCAGCGCGAATGCATTGGGGCCCATGATGCCACCGTCACGGAAATGCAGTCGATAATTGAAATCAGAATGCTGATTGTCGGCGATCTCGCGGAACTGTTGGCGCAGCGCCTGTTGCTGCTCCTCGGGTAATTTACTGTCGCTGAACAGCCCCGATTGATCCAATACTGTGAGTGTTTCAGCGCCCAGTTCCTGCATGATGCTGATAGGCAGGCGCTGTGCTACCTTGTCGGCGATAGCAGGCAAACCGGCGGCCATAAACCACCAGATCATCAGTCCGGTGATCACGACGGCGGCTAAGGCATAACGCAACTTGCTTTCCAGTGTGTGAATCAGATCAGGGCGCTTGTGGGCCTCCGGAATATACTGCTCACAGAGTTGATCAATCAGGTCGTTTTGGCTGGATTCCAGGCGACTGCCATCAGGCAGGTCCAGAAAACGTGGCGTATTACCGATACGGGGGCTGACCTTCAGCTGCTGCCATTGCCATTGCAGGTCATTCGGTAACTTGAAATAGCCGGACGGGCCAATCTCCAGCATACAGGCTGTGCGCTTGGAGGTTTGTCCATCGTAAAAATAGGCTTCGAGTTGCATTAAACACCAAACTCCAGATCCAGGGTTTCACCCAGTTCCTCACCTAACGCGTTCTGCTGATCCTGCTGTGCCTGTACAAACTGGTCCAGATCACCGTGTATGTGAGCCGATGTGCAGGTGGCGCGGTAATTCGCGCTGCGGATCATTGCCCAGGGAGTGGCCAATCCTAGCGTGAACACGATGGCAAAAGTATTGCTGATAAATATCCACAGGTAGGCCAGCGTTCTCATTCGGCTTTCAAAGCGGTGCTCACCCAAGCGCAAATTGTTCAGCGTTAGATTCATCACCTGAACTTTGATATACGCATAAACCAAATAGTAAAACGGCAGAATCACCAGTGGGATCAGCGGTATCAGTGTCGGTGCTGCAGTTTGTACCAAAAAGAATAAAACACCGGTAGAGATCATCAGAAACAAGGCTGACAGGTAGATGGAATAGAACGCACCCGCTTTAAATTCTGCAGACATTTGGGTATCACCAAAGCGGCTGTGGTTTGCCAGCCACCGTTGCTGTCGGCACACGGCGTAGGGATAGAGTAATCCGGCGGTGAGCGCACTGCCTATGGGTAGTAAGACATAGGCGATCAGTGCTTGCACATAACCGCCGTCAAAGCCAAAGCGGATGTTACGGTAACGGGTATTAAAGTGTCGGAACATCATGGAACGAACGATAATCCAGGGCAGCACTGCGGCGAATAGCAGCATTATCGGAAAGGCTGCGAGAGGGAAAAAATTAGTAATGACCTGATAGAGTATAAACAGACCGAATGCGATCAGGCGTCCTTTCAGTATCTGTATCGGTAGGGCGGTATACTCAAAACTGGAGCCGCCGAGGGTGGTATGTCCGTAAAAGTATTGATGCGTGCGGACTTTGGCCCAGGCTGAGTAGATGCCGAGCGTCAGAATCGTCAGGCATAGGTTGACGATCCAGATACGGAAGAATTCACCGGCTTTGCCGTGAAACTGAAAATCGAGTACCTGAGGCTCCTGTATAGCGAGCTTGGGTTGAACCGGTTCGTTCATGGATGATATTCCTTAATCAGTCTGGGGAGGCCTCATCCTGAGGCCATGGTTAAAACCGTATTTGAGTTTAGAGCGGTTTAGCGAACACTTTTGAGTTTCGCTGTAAATTGTAGAGTGACTTTTTCTCGGTGGGCAGAGAGCCTACCGGCACCTCTTTGAATCCACGCTCCACAAACCAGTGTGCGGTGCGGGTCGTCAGGACAAACAGCTGTTCCAACCCCTGAAGGCGTGCCTGTTTCTCCACGGCTTGCAGCAACATATCGCCGCGATCTCCTCCCCGGTACTCCGATGAGATCGCCACGCAGGCCAGTTCTCCGGTTTTCTCCTGCGCAAAAGGATAGAGCGCAGCGCAGCCGATAATCGCACCATCACGTTCCACCAATGTGAAGCGTTCGATTTCGCTCTCCAGCAACTCGCGGGAGCGACGTACCAGAATGCCCTGCTCCTCCATTGGCTGGATCATTTCCAGCAGGCCGCCAACGTCTTCAATGCTGGCCTGACGGATTTGCTCGTAGGACTCCTGCAGCACCATCGTGCCGGACCCTTCGCGGGTGAACAGTTCGGTGATCAGTGCGCCGTCTTCCTGATAGCTGATCAGATGGCAGCGGTTCACACCTTCACGACAGGCTTGTACTGAGGCCAGTAAGTTTCGTGACAGCTCCGTGTGGGGTTTATCGCTTTGCTCCAGCCCTGCCAGATAGCTGCTCACCAGCCGTTCGGCTTTCCGGGTGAGCACTTCACTGCGCAGTTGCTGTTTACTGTCGAGGACCCCTTTGTCCGCGCCAAACAGCAGTAGCTTGTCGGCGTTAAGCGATACGGCGGTGCGGGTGGCCACATCTTCAACGGCAAGGTTAAAAATTTCGCCGGTCGGTGAGTACCCCAGATGTGACAGCAGGACGATATTGCCCTGATCCAGGTGTTGATTGATCGCTTCACTGTCGACCCGGCGAACTTCGCCGGTATGCCCCAGATCCACACCGTCATCCACTCCGACCGGACGCGCAGTCACAAAGTTACCCGACACGACACGGATTCGGGCTCCGTGCATAGGGGTATTGGACAGGCCCATCGATAGCCGTGCTTCTATCTCGGTGCGCACCGAGGCTGCGGCCTCAATCACGCAGCGCAGCGTCTCGGCATCGGTGACACGGCGGTGATGATGCAGTTGTGGTTTTAACCCCTGCTGGGCCAGACGGGTCTCAATTTGTGGACGCGAGCCATGCACCAGCACCAGTCTGACACCGAGACTATTCAGCAGCGCAATGTCATGGACGATGTGGTCGAAGTTGGGGCTGGCCACAGCTTCGCCACCCAGCATCAGCACGAAGGTTTTACCCCGATGTGTATTGATGTACGGCGATGAGTGGCGGAACCAGTTAACGTATTGTTTTATATCGTTTATCACAGGCAGTACTTAGCGATCATTTGCTCTAGTATCGCAACTGTAGGCTTAATCTGGTCAAAAGCCAAATACTCGTCTGGTTGGTGCGCCTGATCAATTGATCCAGGCCCCATAACAATAGTATCCATGCCCAGATCCTGCAGGAACGGTGCTTCAGTGCCAAATGCCACACTTTGGGCTGTATAGCCCGTGAGCTTTTCGGCGGTTTGTACTAGTTCAGAGCTGGCGTCATTCTGAAACGGCGGAATGCCAGGAAACAGCGATTCAGAGGTGATCTGTACGCCGAACTCCTGTTCCAGCGGTTTAACGCGCTGCGCGACCGATTCACGTAAGTTATTGAGGTTCATGCCCGGCAGTGGCCTCAGATCGTATTCGAGATCACAGTGGCCACAGATCCGGTTCGGATTGTCTCCGCCATGCACGCAGCCCAGATTCAGCGTAGGTACGCTGACGGTAAAGTTGCTGTTGCTGTAGTCACGCTGAAGTTCCTGACGAAAGTCGATCAGCTTGCCCAGAACGGAATGCATTGCTTCCAGCGCGTTGGCACCCAGCGAAGGATCAGATGAATGACCAGCGCTGCCTTTGATGCGGATGCTCTCCATCATCATGCCTTTGTGCATGTATACCGGACGTAATCCCGTTGGTTCACCGATAACCGCATAGCGTGCTTTCGGCTTGCCGGCTTCTGCTAGCGCACGTGCGCCGTTCATGGAGCTTTCTTCATCCGCCGTGGCAAGAATAATCAGCGGTTGCTGCAGAGGCTGTTCGAGGAATTTTTTCGCCGCGGTAATTGCCAGTGGGAAAAAACCTTTCATGTCGCAGGTCCCCAGCCCGTAGAACCGATTATCTTTTTCGGTCAACCGAAACGGATTACTGGCCCAGAGTTCATCGTTGTAAGGCACCGTATCGGTATGGCCTGACAGAACCAGTCCCCCCGGACCACTGCCCAGTGTAGCGATCAGGTTCGCTTTATTGGGCGCCCCCGGAATGGGCATGACTTCGGTTTTGAAGCCCAGATTGGATAACCAGGTTTCCAGTTTTTCGATGACGTCGAGGTTGCTTTGATCAAGGCTGGGGTTGGTACAGCTGACCGATGGGCTGGCAATCAGTTCGGCAAGCATCGTAACAATATCGGGGCATTGATGGTTGGACATGGAGTCTCCGTTCTTCTTGTTATATGACCATCCCCATGACAGCAAACATGGGTGGGCGTCCGTATGGAATACCTTATTGTGCAACCATCAGGGACGAGGGTCTACGCTGGTCGGCGAAAAGTCTGAGATTCGTGTGCGGAGAGCGACAGGAAAGAAAAAGGATTTGAGGAGGCAGAAGGGAAGCTTGAAGAAGGAGGAACCTGCAAGAGCAGACGGTACAGGGTACCGTCTGCTCAACGGGGTATTAGCTAAACATGCCCTTGAACATAAAGAAGAACATGATTGCCAGACCCGCACCCGCAGGCAGGGTTACAACCCAGGATACGAAGATTGTACCGACAACTCGCAGGTTCAATGCAGCCATGCCACGTGCGATACCTACACCCAGTACAGCGCCGACCAGAGTGTGAGTTGTGGAGATTGGCAAACCGGTGCCGGATGCCACAACCACAGTCGTTGCAGCGGCCAGCGTTGCAGCAAAGCCACGGCTTGGTGTCAGCTCGGTAATGTTGTTACCAACCGTTGCGATAACTTTATGGCCGTACGTTACCAGACCGGCAACGATACCCCCACCACCCAGCAGCAGAATCCATGCCGGCATGGCTGACTTCTGCAGTACTTCACCACCAGCAGATACAACACCAACAATCGCTGCCAGAGGACCTACGGCGTTCGCTACGTCGTTAGAACCGTGGGCGAAAGCCATTGCACAGGCGGTGAACATCATCAGGATGCCGAACAGTTTCTCAACACTGGAGAAATGATACTCGCGATCTGCATCGGCATTCGGCTGGATCTTCTTCAGCATCATGGTGCCGATAAACATGGTGAAGAAACCGAATACGATCGAGATAAGCGCGCTCTGGCCCCAGCTCAGATCAAGACCTACGTGCTTCAGACCTTTAGTAAAGGTCACCATCGCGATGATAAAGCCCACCATGAAGATGTAGAACGGGATGTATTTCTTCGCGTTCTTAAATGGATCTTCAGTATCGAGGATGAGCTTTTGCACCGTTCGGAAGAGGAAGAACGATATGACCCCGGCGGTTAGAGGAGAGACCACCCAGCTCGCAACGATTTTAGCCACTTTGCCCCAGTTAACCGCATCAGCAGAAATACCCACGGCTGCGAAGCCTACAATCGCGCCGACAATCGTATGTGTCGTAGAGACCGGCCAGCCGAAGTAAGTCGCGATAAGCAGCCATGTACCCGCTGCAAGCAATGCCGCCATCATACCGAAGACCAGTAATTCGGGGGTGCCGGTGAGCAGTGCGGGGTCGATAATCCCTTTACGAATGGTGGCGGTTACAGCACCACCCGCCAGGTATGCACCGGCGAATTCGAACATGATGGCGATGATGATCGCCTGTTTCAGGGTCAGTGCTTTAGAACCAACCGAAGTGCCCATGGCGTTTGCGACGTCGTTTGCGCCAACACCCCAAGCCATGAAGAAACCAAAAATACACGCAAGGATGACAATCGTGTCACCATACTGAGCGATGATATCCATGAGGAATAATCCTGAAAAAACTTAAGAATTAACGAGCCATCAGCAGCTGTAAACGGCTGCCAACCTGCTG
Source organism: Pontibacterium sinense (assembly GCF_015209595.1). GTDB lineage: Bacteria > Pseudomonadota > Gammaproteobacteria > Pseudomonadales > Balneatricaceae > Pontibacterium > Pontibacterium sinense. Next base: position 153,107 of record NZ_JADEYS010000001.1, read on the forward strand.
TGCGCGATCCGCCAGATCACCGATCCAGTTAATGATCTGATACAGGAACATCACATCAATCGGGTTCATATCTTTTTCGATCTGGAACAGTTCGAAACGGATGCCGCGTTCCAGTTCGTCGGTGCGGTGCTCCAGATCATCCAGTTCACCGATCATCTTCTCGACCAGATCGACTTCATGGCCACTGAAACCACTGGTCAGCAATTCATCCAGTTCATTCAGTGCAACCAGTGCTTTTTCGGACGTACTAAGTGCTGCGCGGACAAAATCAGTCATGTGGGGCTGAATAGCTTCCGGGATTGCCATCTGGCGACCCAGCATCAGTCCCGCGATATCCTTGGCACGGTTCGCGATCTTGTCCTGCATGCGCAGCAGTTCCAGCAGGTCCGTACGGGGTACCGGCAGGAAGATGCTTTTAGGCAGGTGTTGGCGAACCTCCTTTTTCATTACATCAGCTTCGCCTTCCAACGTTGCGATACGGTGCTGTACCTGAGAAGCAGTTTCCCAGTCATCAGCTTTTACCGCTTCGAAAAATGGAATCAGTTCTGAAGCACATTCCTGTGCCTTTGCAATGTGCTCCTGCATTGGTTTAAACGGCGAGCGCGCAAACATCTGCAAGATCGGATTATTGGTTACCATGGGAGTTAACCTGTGAGTGTAAAATTTGCGCGCCAGTATAAAGTGGCCTGTCACATGTTTGTAGTTGTATATACACGAAATATTCATGAAATTGACATCAAACTGACGCAAATCGAATTTGGACCCAAGACTGGGTTAGACTGTCGACTGAAGTAGAAGGAAGCTGTGGGTTATGGCGAAAGAAATCGAGTTAAAACTGAGTGTCAGTCGACACCACATTGAGTCTCTGAAACAGCAGCCGTTGTTTCAGTCTCCGCAGGTGATAGATCAAGGCGCTAAGGCGTTGAAAAATATCTATTTTGACACGCCGGAACAGGACCTGACGCAAGCGAGAGTTGCACTGCGCATCCGCGAGAAAGAGGGCCGGTATATTCAGACACTGAAAACCAGTGGTAAGGCTGAAGGTGGTTTGCATCAGCGCGCTGAGTGGGAATGGTATGTTGATCAGCCTGAACTGGACTTTGAACTGCTAAAGCAAACCGAATGGCCGGCGGCATTAAACGATCCCGCATTGCTGGCGCGGATCAAGCCTGTATTTGCGACGGACTTTATGCGCAATACCTGGTTGTATGATGGTGTTGGTGATGACGGTGAGCGTTTACTGATCGAAATTGCACTGGATCGCGGCCAGGCCTGGATCGGACAGGGTGAGGAGCGTAAACACGATGAAATCTGTGAGCTTGAGCTGGAATTGATGGCGGGCAGCCCGGCAGGCCTGTTCCGGGTTGCGCTGGAGCTGGGGCAACAGATTCCACTGTTGAGTTCTGATGTCAGCAAAGCGCAGCGCGGGTACCGGCTTTGCGCGCCGGAGAGTTATCAGGTGCGTGAACCTGAACAGAGTTTTGTCGAAGATGCGACGCTGGAACTGGCGTTCTGTCAGATGTTGCAGCGTGAATTGATGCTCTGGCCGCAGTATCTGGAAGCTTGGCAGTTTACGCGCGACTGGCAGTACGTGACGCTGGCACTGGAGTCATTGCGCAACATCGGCGGGCTGTATGAAAGTTTCAGCGATATCATTCCGGCTGATCCTGAAGGTGATCTGGACCAGTTGCTGACGAAACTGATTCGTCAGCTACGTGATGTGGATGCGTGGCACCGTACTGCGGGCCTGATGAACGGCAATGGCAAGGAGTGGCAGCACGAAGCGCAGAAAAAAGCGGAAGATCGTATGGAGGTGCTGTTGCAAACCGTAGGGCTGGGACAAATTGCTTTGCAGATCGGATTGCAGCTGGTTTCATTAAGTTGGCGAACACGCTGGAGTGAGGGGCACCAGGAGCGTGCGCAACGAAGATTGAATCTGGTGTGACAAAGCTCATGACCTCAGCTGCAGAGATTTGATAGGCTGGGGTCATGTCCGGCGAGCATTTGGGTTGTATCGCCTGCCGGTACAGCTGAACTCGCCGGGCTTTGATCTGATATGGCCCGGTTTGGACTCTTTTGGGAGAGCAAACGGACCATGTACACAGCGCTAACCGATACGGTAACCGACTCACTACACCCCCTGCTGGAGCAAAACTGGCAGCGTTTCGAAGAAAAGCTTAACGCAGTAGAAGGGGTATCCCCCGAACTTTTGACTGAGCTGACGCGTGTGAGCGTAGGCAGTGATTTTGTATCTGAGCAACTCAGTCGCTCTCCCGTCCTGTTACAGGACCTGCTCACCAGCGGTGACTTGCACCGCAGTTACGAGCCTGACTATTACGCAACTGCGCTGACACAGCGTCTTTCCGGCATTGATGCCGAAAACGATCTGCATCGTGAGTTACGTTTGTTCCGTAACCGCGAACAGGTACGCATTATCTGGCGTGACCTGACCCGCCGGGCCGATATGCGCGAAACCACCCGTGACCTGTCTTTGATGGCAGACGCTTGTATCGATGGTGCGCTGAACTGGTTATATGACTCGGCATGTGAACGCTGGGGCACACCCTATGGTATCGGTGAGAGCGGTGAAAAAGAGCAACAGCGCCTGGTTGTGATGGGTATGGGTAAGCTGGGCGCGAATGAGCTGAACCTGAGCTCCGATATCGATCTGATCTTCTCATTCCCGGAAAACGGCCAGACGGATGGCGAGAAAAAGTGTCTGGAGAATCAGGACTTCTTTATCCGCGTAGGCAAAAAACTGATTCAGGCGCTGGATAATATGACCGTGGATGGTTTTGTATTCCGTGTTGATATGCGTTTGCGTCCGTTTGGGTCGGCGTCTCCGCTGGCAGCCAGCTTTGATGCGATGGAGATGTACTATCAGGAGCAGGGGCGTGACTGGGAACGCTACGCCATGATTAAGGCGCGTATCGTTGCCGGTGACAAACAGGCTGGTGCTCAGTTGATGCAGCGCTTGCGTCCTTTTGTTTATCGCAAATATATCGATTTCAGTGCGTTTGAGTCTCTGCGTGAAATGAAGGAGATGATCAACCGCGAAGTGCGTCGTAAAGGGCGGGAGCAAAATGTAAAACTCGGCTCCGGTGGTATTCGCGAAGTTGAGTTTATCGCACAGGCGTTCCAGCTGATCCGCGGTGGTCGTGATAGCCGTCTGCAGCAACGTGAACTCTGTAACATCCTGCCTCTGTTACCTGATTCCGTTGGTATGCCGCAGGAGGCGGTCGATGACCTGCTAAACGCCTATGAATTCCTGCGTAATGCCGAGCACGCGATTCAGGCAGTGGCGGACAGGCAGACACAGGAACTGCCAATGGATGACAAGGAGCAGCTGCGTCTGGCGTACAGCATGGGTTTTGAGCAGTGGGATGCGTTCTATGATCAGCTGGAAGCTCATCGTGCCAATGTGCGCCGTCATTTTGCGGATGTTATTGCGCCTGCCGAAGAGCAGGAGGAAGGACAGACGGAAAATGCCGCAGAGGAGTGGCTGGAGCTGTGGGACGGCGCGCTGAATCAGGAACAAGGCATTATCTTCCTTGCAGAAAAAGGCTATGACGACGCTGAGGCCGCCTATAAGCAGCTGGTGGATCTGTATCGGTCACGCACCGTGCAAATGCTGCAGCAGATTGGCATGGAACGTCTGAGAGCGGTGTTGCCAACGTTACTGGCAGAGGTGTCGCGTACCGACAATGCGACAGAAACTTTGTCGCGTGTCCTGACATTGGTGAGCGCGGTCCTGCGCCGGTCTGCCTATCTGGTGTTGCTGGCGGAAAATCCGGGCGCGCTGAAGCAGTTGGTCCGTCTGTGCTCAGCCAGTGAGTGGTTCTCGGAAAAGCTGGCGAAACAGCCGATTCTGTTGGATGAGCTGATCGATCAGCGGACGCTGTACACGCCGCCGGATAAAGGTCAGATCAGCAATGAATTGCGTCAGCAGTTGTTGCGTATCCCGGAAGAAGATACCGAGCAGTTGATGGAAGCGCTGCGTTACTTCAAGAATGCGGTGACTCTGCGTGTGGCGGCTTCTGAGATCACCGGCGCGCTGCCACTGATGAAAGTCAGCGATTACCTGACCTGGACCGCTGAGGCTGTGTTGAACGTGGTGCTGGAGATCGCCTGGCGTAATCTGTCTGAAAAGCATGGCGTGCCGATGAAATCTCCCGGTGTGCCTTGTGATCCGAACTTCATCGTCGTGGGTTACGGAAAAGTCGGAGGGATTGAGTTGTCCTACGGCTCGGATCTGGATTTGGTGTTTGTTCACAATGCAGATCCTAACCTGTTCACCGATGGTGACAAACAGATCGCGAACTCCGTGTTTTTTACCCGTCTGGGGCAGCGCATCATTCACATTCTGAACACCTTTACCCCGTCCGGTCAGTTGTACGAAGTGGATATGCGTTTACGTCCGTCCGGTAACTCCGGCCTGCTGGTCAGCTCGTTGAAGGCGTTCACGGAGTATCAGAAGAAAGAAGCATGGACCTGGGAGCATCAGGCGTTGGTGCGAGCCCGTGTGGTCGCCGGAGACCCAACGTTACAGCGCGAATTTGAAGCGGTGCGTGCCGAGATTCTGGAATCGCAGCGTGAAAGTGGCGCACTGAAAACAGAAGTGGTTGAGATGCGTCAGAAGATGCGCGATCACTTGGGTAGCAAGAATACGCAGAATACCGAAAAGCCAGTGTTCCATCTGAAGCAGGATCGCGGTGGGATTGTGGATATCGAGTTTATGACGCAATTCAATGTGCTGGCCTATGCCCATGAGCATCCTTCGCTGACGGAGTTCACCGACAATATCCGTATCCTTGAAGGCGTTGAAGCCTGTGGATTGATGTCTGCGGATGAGGCTGAGAGCCTGCGGGAGGCTTACATCAGTTTCCGCTCAGTTGGGCACAGCCTGACGTTACAGGGGCGTTCCAGTGAGATTGCAGATGATGAGCTGCGTGAGAGTCGTGATCTGGTGGCAACCAGTTGGGACAAGATGATGCTGGACGCGTAATGCGTCACCCAGCGGAATAAGCAAACAAAAAAGCCAGACTTGATGTCTGGCTTTTTTACACGTGGATTAAGCAGTGATCAAACGCTGGTCAGCCAGCCGTATGGATCTTCCGCTTCACCCCACTGAATGGCGTTCAGTGCGGTACGCAGTTTCACGGTGGTTTCACCGATACCACCGTTACCTACATCCAGCTCCTGACCTTGGTAGATCAATGTGCCAACCGGAGCCAGTACCGCAGCAGTGCCAGACAGAGCTGCTTCACAGCCTGGCTTCGCCGCACGCTCCATCAGTTCCTCCACGGACAGTTCACGTTCCTGTACGTCCATGCCCATGTCGCGGGCGATGGTTAGGATCGAGTCGCGGGTCACACCGTGCAGGAAGCTTTCATCCAGCGACTTGGTGATCAGTTCATTGCCGTCGATCAGCAAGAAGTTGGCTGCGCCGGTTTCCTGAACGTCGCCATTTGGACAGAACAGAACCTGATCGGCCTGCACTTCCGCACGAGCGTGCATGATTGGCTGCAGTGCAGCGGCGTAGTTGCCACCACTTTTTACCATGCCCATATGCGGTGGGCAGCGCATGTTCTGATCTTCAATCAGCAAGCGCAGGGCTTTATCACCACCGGCAAAGTAGTCGCCAACCGGTGATAGCAAAATGTACTGACAAGAGGTCAGCGATGGAACGGCAGCCTTACCGATGGCCGGTTCCGTACCGATGTGCGTCGGACGGATGTACATGGAACCCGGAGGTGCCGGTACTTCGTCAGCAAAGCGTGCAACGATGTCGCGGATCATTTGCGAAGTGGTTTCTTTATTCAGTTCTGGCAGACCCAGCAGCTGAGAACTCTGCGCAAAACGATCGATGTTCTTATCCATGCGGAAGATCTTCACCGAGCCGTCTTTGTGGCGGAATGCTTTCAGGCCTTCAAAGCAGGTGCTGGAATAGTGCAGCACATGGGCACCCGGGTGTACCTGGATGCTATCGCTGGCGACGACTTCAGTCGCGCTCCAGTCAGAACCATCAAACCAGGAGATTGCCATTTCAGGCATGAACACGGAACCAAATGCTGTCATGTGAAGCGTCCTACAAAAGCGGTTAGGTGAAAACGCCCCGATGGATTGGGGCGGCTGAAACTGAGCGGAGTACGCCCAAGGATGTTGATTTTAAGCATCTGAGCCAAAAATGGAATTCCCAGATGCACAAAAACATTGCGTCCAGACGGATTACTGTGTGTTTAGCGGTGATTTTAGTATTATTGCGGCATATTAATTGATTACAGCCGCCATGCGGTTGTCCCTTTCCGTCGTATTTTACCAAGCAGGTCCGCCGTGACACAGATCTGGATCATCAGTGATGACAAACCGGGACACTTAAATCAGAGTCTCGGGCTGGCGGAAGCGCTACAGCGTCTTGAGCCTTCGATGACGGTGGAAACAAAACCCGTGCTGTCTAAATCGCAGGCATTTAAAACACTGTGTTTTGGTGTGCGTGACACCCAATCGGACCCACTGCCTGATGTGATTATCGGTGCCGGGCATCGTACCCATTTGACCTTGCTGGCGTATAAACGCGCCACGGGTGCACGGGCGGTATTGATGATGAAACCTTCGCTGCCAACCAATTGGTTTGATCTGTGCCTGATCCCTCGCCACGATGAGCCCACGCCCAAACCTAATATTGAGTTGACCGACGGTGCGCTCAATCGGATGCAACCTCTGGCGACCCGTTCAGCGGACGCGGTTCAGGGAATGGTATTGATTGGCGGACCCTCAAAGCACTTTGGCTGGGATGATCAGTCGATCATTGATCAATTGGCTGCGATTGTGGGCGGTGACAAGCCTTGGTTGCTCACCACCTCACGCCGAACGCCCAATTCTTTTTTGTCACAACTGCGTGCTGCAGATCTGCCCAATCTAAACATTGTACCGTTTGAAGAGACGGGGCCCGGCTGGTTAGGTGAACATCTGCCAAATGCCGAACAATGCTGGGTGAGTGGTGACAGTGTTTCGATGGTATTTGAGGCGCTGACTGCGGGATGTGCGGTGGGGATTCTGGATGTGCCGCAACAGAGCAGCAATCGAATTACCCGCGGTTTGCAGCTGTTGATCGATGATCAAAAAGTTACACCGTTCAGTCGCTGGCAGCAGAGTAATGCGCTGCCCAGTCCTGATAGTCCGTTTAATGAAGCTGCACGCTGTGCTGATCTGGTTCGCAAGAGGTTGTTGTCATGAAAGTTGTACAGTTATTACCAGATCTGGATGGTGGCGGTGTTGAACGTGGCACATTGGAAGTGGCAGAAGAGCTGATCAGGCGAGGTCATGAATCTGTGGTGATCTCTGCGGGCGGCGGTATGGTGAAACAGCTGGAAGCCGAAGGTACCCGTCATGTCAGCTGGGACTTGGGCAAAAAATCGCTCTGGACCTTTCGTCACGTTTGGGCGTTACGTCGCTGGTTGAAACAGGAAAAACCGGACATTCTGCACGTTCGTTCCCGTTTGCCCGCCTGGGTCGCCTGGTTTGCCTGGCGTGGCATGAACACATCAGAGCGTCCACATCTGGTCACAACGGTGCATGGTTTGTATTCGGTGTCTCGTTACAGCGGCATCATGTGCCGGGGCGAGCGGGTCATCGCCGTTTCAAAAACGGTTGAGGCCTATATTCGCGACAATTATCCACAGACGGATATGGCGAATGTGCGTCTGGTGTACCGGGGGATCGATCCGCAGGAATTTCCGTTGGGTTATGAGGCATCTGCCGAATGGTTGGCGCAGTGGCAACAGGATTTTCCTCAGCTGGTGGGTAAAAAAGTCATCACACTGGCCGGACGTCTGACCCGTCTCAAGGGTCACAACGATATGATCGATATGATCAAAGCCCTGTTATCGCAAGGAGTGCCGGTGCATGCGCTGATCGTAGGTGGTGAAGATGCAAAGCGTAAAGCCTATGCGCAGGAACTCTATCAGCGAGTGAAAGATGAAGGCTTAGGTGAGCACATTACCTTTACCGGTGCGCGTTCCGACATTCGTGATATCTACTCGGTGTCTGATCTGGTGTTGTCGTTATCGACCAAACCGGAATCTTTTGGTCGTACCGTTGCTGAAGCGATTGGTCAGGGCATCCCGGTGGTAGGGTATGACCACGGAGGGGTTGGAGAGATTCTCGCGGCGCTTTATCCACAGGGTAAAACGCCGATGAAGGATGTGCCTCAGCTGGTGCAGACCGTATCCGATGTATTGGCATCAGGTGTGCGCCCGAAAGGTAACCCGGAGTTTCTCAAAACCACTATGTTGGATAAAACCTTGTCCGTGTATGAGGAACTGTGTCCGTGAAGGTGCTGATGTTTATTGCGTCCAGTCTGGATGGTGGTGCTGAGAAAGTAGTGGCTGATCTCAGTAATACACTGGCCTTACAGAATGTTGATGTGGTCGTCGCTGCGTTTAAGGACAGTGTGTGGCTCAAGCGGCTGTCTGATCGGGTTAAGGTGCATGAACTCACGAGTAGTGAGGAATGGTACGATCCCCGACTGTACCTGCAGTTGCGCAGGATTGTTGCCGATGAACAGCCGGATATCGTGCATTCCAATGGCGCCAAAGCGTCTAAAATCATCCTGCGCGTGTCCCGGCTGATTGCACTGACGCAGGTCGCAACGAAACACAATTCGCGCAAAGGTAAGATTTTCAATCGGTTAGCCAATGTTACAGCGGTCTCCGGCATGGTGGCCGACTCTATCAGTCATCCCGCCACAGTGATCTACAACGGTGTGCAGCGCGATCCTGCACTGCAACCGGCGATCCCTGATGGCGAGTTTTCCATTCTGGCGGTGGGGCGACTGGATCCGATTAAACGCTTTGATTGGTTAATCCGGGAAGTGGCGGATTCGGAGATCGACTGCTCACTGGATATCGTGGGTGAAGGGCCCCAGCGCGCGGAGTTGGAAGCGTTAATCGATGAACTAGGTGTTGAAAGCCGGGTGCGGTTGCTGGGGCAGCAATCGGATGTGGCGCAAAGGATGATGCAGAAACATCTGGTGGTCATCGCATCGCGCAGTGAGGGCTTTAGTCTGGTGATGGTGGAGGCGCTGTTTTATGCAAATCTGTTTATCTCAACTGAAGTTGGAGCTGCACCGGAGCTTCTACCGGATGAACTGCTGATCAAGGATGTACAGTTGAGTGATAAACTTGCTCAGGTTGTAGCGGAATACCCGGCCTTGTCCGGTCAGTATCGGTCCTTTGCTGAAGATCAGGCGCGCCGATTTGAGATGCCAACGGTGGCTGCTGAGTATGTTGAATACTATCGTTCGCGGATTACCGGACAGGAGAGTCGTCATTAAATGTTAATCGTCATTGCTGTTATCGCGTTATTGCTTGTATCGCTCTATGTTTCAGCGCATTACAACTGGTGGCGTCCCCGTGTGGATACATCCTGTCCGAGAGTCCTGATGTATCACAGCATCAACGAATCCGCCGAGGGCATTTCACCGGATTTAGTGGTTCATCCGGAGATGTTTGAAAAACAGCTGCAATACCTGAAACAGCAGGGGTATCAGTTCCGTACGATTACGGAGTTGCTGGATACTCAGCCAGACGGGAAAAACGTTGTACTGACCTTTGACGATGGCTTTCGTGATAACTACACGCAGATGTTTCCGTTGCTGAAAAAATATCAGGCAAAAGCAACGATCTATCTGGCCCCGGAAATAGACGGTATTGAACGTCTGGATCAATCACAAATTCACGAGATGCGAGATTCTGGCTTGATCGAGTTTGGGGCTCATACCATGCACCATATCAATCTCGATAAAGCGGAACCGGAGATTGCGGCCGAAGAAATCAGCCAATCCAAAGCGGTCGTCGAAGCGCTGACCGGTGAGGCCTGTCATGCGTTTGCGTATCCGTTCGGACGTTATAACGATAGCAATGTTGAACAAGTCCAGCAGGTGGGTATGCGCAGTGCTGTCACGGTGAAAAAGGGGATCGAACAGATCTCTGATCCTTTTCGTATCAAGCGTATCTCTGTGTTGGGAAGTACCAACGCGCTTCAGTTCCATCTAGCCATAACCCGGGGTCGTTACCGCGTATGATCAGCGTATATCTGGTAGTCAAAAACGAAGAACATAATATTGAGCGTGTGCTGGATAGCGTGCGGGATTTTGACGATATTGTGGTGGTAGATAGCGGCAGTACCGACCGTACTATGGAACTTGCAGGCAAGTACACGGATCGCCTGTTTGCGCGTGACTGGACCGGCATGGCGGAGCAGAAAGAGTACGCTAAAAGCCTCTGCAAGCATGACTGGGTGCTCAATCTGGACGCGGATGAAGAACTGACGGATGTGTTACGTGCACAGATCTTTGAGGTTGTAGAGCAGCCTGATCTGTCTGGTGCCAATATCCCGATCCAGGAGCACTTTATCGGTCAAGCGGTTCATCAGAAAACTAAGCAAAATCGCCATATCCGCTTGTTCCGTCAAAGTCAGGGGGCGTACGGAAAAGAGCGTTTTCACGAGAGCCCTGTCGTAAAGGGCAAGATTGTTGAGCTGGACGGCGCCATCAATCACTACGGTGAAGTGTCCGTTGAAGTAAAGGTTGATAAGGTCAACCGCTACTCATCGGGTAAAGCGATGGATAAGTTCGAAAAAGGTAAGCGCAGCAGTTTGCCGAAACTGCTATTGGTGATGCCGGTGACCTTCCTCAAATCTTACTTTCTGCGCCGCAACTGTTACAACGGCCGCCGTGGATTTATTGGCAGTATGATCAATGCGTTTTATGCGTTTTTGAAAGAAGCCAAATTATATGAGTTGGAACTGCTTGCGCGGGATGAGCAAAAGCAGGACTCGTCCAAATAATCTAGCTGGGCGTGTGATCTATCTGCTGCTTGACGAGTGGCTCAAGCGCGAGTGCGACGTGCTGACAAGCCGGTTTTGACAGGTGGACTGCATCGTCGAACATCTCATCACGGGGTGATGCGGCAATGCTCAGCGTTGTGTCAAGATATAGGCCGTTATCGGCCTTGGCCACAGTCTTAAGAATGTCGTTGTACTCATCGAGTAGTCGATTTCTCTGTTCGTCGTCCGTGGGGGCGGCTCCCCAGAGCACCACTTTAAGCTGTGGGTTTCTCTGCCTGAGTACTTCAATTGTCTGCTCAATATTCTGTTGAAACTCTTTTTTACGTACGACCGGTCCGGTTGGTATCCAGTGTTTTAAAAGCGGATGCCGCAAGCGCTTTTTAAGTGACTTAAGGATTTTTCGGGTTCTGCGTTTCAGCTTATTGTCAGGGTAGTAACTGATATAAAACATCGGGATGGTGGTGATCCAGGCATCAACTAAGCCGAAGCTCAGTAGCAGGACATCTGCGGGTGTTGAATGAGCCTTGGCTTTGGCCAGCCCTTCTCTGGATGAGTTCATGGCATCGCCGAGATTGTCCAGAGAGCAGTTGATGCCGTCAGCGGCGAGTCGTTTTACGAGCGCTTTGGGAACGTTAGTATCAGGAGTTTTGCCACTGCTGTTGCAGTCTCCAATGGCGAGTAAGCGAAGGGTAGAGGGCATCGTTGTAAGAGCCTGCTTATTGCGACCAGTTCAATATATCTGAAACGAAAGCGTATTTGAGTATAAGTCGTATGGTTAAGTTTAGATATGCGAGCGCATCAGGCAATTTGTAAGGTGGGGAGTTTTACCAGATAATTCGCCCGCTAAGCAACCAATATCATGGATGAGCCCATCACGGGCCCTGATTGAACAAGAGATTTAGAGAGCTGACTTTCGATGATGGTATCTGCGGATAGATTAGGATTACCGAAGCGTTTTATTGAACAGTGGCCTCTTTGGTTAGTGGTCTCCGTTGTAGCACTACAACCCGTCGGACGTTTGCCTGAAGTACCACTCCTGGTGATGGCGTTGTTTGGATTAAAAGACCTTGTTCATGGTCGACAGGCGCTTTTTTCCAATCTTGGCTTTCGCTTATTCTCCCTGTTGTTCCTCTGTTTTTGGGTTCCTGCACTGGTTTCATTGCCGGATGCGGTTAACCTTGAAAAAGGACTATCGTCGACCTTCGGCATGTTGCGGTTTTATCTGGCAGGCATCTTTATCATCCACCGGTTAGATACGCTGGCGACTCATCGTCTGTTGTCGATGGCTGTGGCGGCTATTCTGGCCTTCTGGGCGTTGGACGGCATTGTTGAGTTGCTACTGGGGCACGATCTCTTTGGTCTGAGCAGCGGGTCTTCTCTCTATATCACGGGTATTTACGGCGACAATAAACGTCTCGGATATGCTCTGGTGGCTTTTCTGGGCGTGGCGCTGGCTGCAATCGTCAGTAATAAACAGCTCCTTTTGGGCGTGTTTTTCTCGATGTTGATGGCCTTTGTGATCTTTATCAGTGGTACACGGATGGCCTGGCTGGCATTGGCATGGTTTGTATTGATTGCGGCGATAGTGCTTTGGTACGCCGGATATCGACCGAATCGAAAATACCTGGCAGGTGCCTTGGTTATGCTGCTGCTTGTCGGTGCAGTGGGGTCACAAACACCGTCCGTGAAACAGAAAGTTTCTGCATCATTAGCCGCTTTTAATGGCAGCTCTTTGGATACCGCCTCGTCTGGCCGGATCAGCATATGGCAGACATCGGTCGATATGTTTTCCGACAATTGGATTAATGGTGTTGGCGTAAGGGGCTTCCGATATGCCTATGCCGATTACTCCCAGCCTGACGACATGTTTATCCATGGAGAAGAGCAGAAGATCGGTGCATTTCATCCGCACCAGATCGTACTGGAGATGATGGCCGAGATGGGTGTGATTGGTGTCACCGGTTTATTGGGCGCAGTGTTTATCATGATCTACCTACTGAAAGTGCTTGCTGCCCATACGCACCGCTTCAGTTTCCTCTATGCCGTGGGTATCGCAACATTATTGATGCCGCTGGGTACCCATCTTTCCATGTACTCATCCTATTGGGCGAGCTTATTCTGGTTTCTAGCGGCACTGCTGTTTGCTGCGGTTAGAGCTGAGGGTATTGGTCCTAATAAAGCTTAGCGTTTAGCGTACAAATGACTCTTTTCTGAATCGGGCTGAGTCTTAAAGCGCCGGTGTACCCACATATACTGGGTGGGAAACTGACGGATAGCCTGTTCCAGTCCCTGATTGACCAAGTTAGTATCGGCGGCTTCGTCGGAGGTTGGAAAAGGCTCTAACGCGGGTGAAATGGTTAATTTGTAGCCTTCGCCATTTGGCAGCCGGTGTTGGCCAAAGATCATCACCTTCGCTTTTCCAAGTCTGGCGAGCTTGGATGTCGCGGGTACGGTTGCTGCTGGCATACCGAAGAAGCGGACGAATATCGACTGTTTTGGCCCCATATCCTGATCCGGTGCAAACCAGACTATATTGCCCTGCCGCAACTGCTTCACGATTGCACGGCTGTTTTCGTTGTCGAGCATCTGCTCCACAAAGCGTGAACGGCCCTGGCAGATAAAACGGTCAAACAGCGGGTTGTTATGGGGTCGGTAAACCGTACTGAAGTTTAATTTCTGGCCCAGTAGAAAACCGCCCAGATCCAGCGTTGAATAATGCGCACCGGTGAGCAGAATGCCGTGTCCTTCCTGCTGGGCTTTCTCAATATGCTCCAGACCCTCAATGATCACTTTATCCTTAAAACGATCAGGCGAAGACCACCATGCCATTGAGGTCTCAAACATGCCGATGGCGTTGTTTTCGAAGACCTCAACCGCCATCTGTTTGCGCTCTTCTTCCGACTTTTCTGGGAAGCAGAGCTTGAGATTAACCTCAACGATATGACGGCGTTTGCTGATCAGGCGGTATAGCATTTTGCCTAGAAAACGGCCAAGAGTGTATTGTGCCGCCATGGGCAACAGGGAGATAAGGCGTAAAGCCATCAGTCCCAGCCATGTCGGCCAGAAGCGCGGTGATAAGAATGGCATCAGTATCGGATCAGTGCTTATGCTGTTTGAGTCGGACCATTGTACTCGTTCGCCAGTGGCAGGGACAATGGGAAGTGCTGTAAAGCACGGGGTGAATAGCGTTATACTCGCGTCTGAATTTATATACATATGTGACCTATGTCTGACCCTCAGAGCCCCGCATCCGAATCCTCCTGGCGTGTCTATCTCCGCCTGCTGAGCTATGTAAAAGTTTATTGGTTTGCCTTTGTTGTCAGTATCGTTGGCTTCAGCCTGTATGCCGCCACGCAAGCGGGTTTCGCCAAATGGCTGGAGTATGTGGTTGATAGCGTCAGTGAGGGCGACCTGGACCAGCGTACCTGGCTTGCAGTAGCCGTTGTTGGCTTGTTCTTTGTGCGTGGTATCGGCAGTTTCTTAGGCTTATACAGCATTGCGTATGCTGCACGACACGTGGTCAACAAACTACGAATCGATCTGTTCAATCATATGCTGCTGTTACCGAGCAGCTTTTTTCAGAGTAAATCTTCAGGGCAGCTGTTGGCCCGTTTTACCTATAACGTGGAGCAGGTAACAGATTCGGTGACGATCGCTTTGCGCCTGTTGTTGCGTGAAGGCCTGACGGTCATCGGGTTGTTTGGATATCTGCTCTATCTCAACTGGCGTCTGACCCTGATTTTTCTGGTGATCATGCCGTTGATTGCCTGGGTAGTCAGCCTTGCCGCAAAACGTTTTAAGAAGATCAGTACCCATATTCAACAGAGTGTTGGGGATGTGGCTCACGTCGCGACCGAGGTGTTTCAGGGCATCGATGTGGTGCGGGTCTTTGGAGCGACGCCCAAGGAAAAAGAGCGTTTTCGACAGGCCAGTGAAAATAACCGCCGCCAGTTTATGAAGCTGATCGTAACCGATGCGGTGAGCACGCCACTGGTACAGTTGATTGTCGCGTCAGCGCTGGCGTTTCTGGTGTATGTGGCAATGCACCCGTCCTTGATGGAATCGATGACTGCGGGGCAGTTTATCTCCTTCATCACCGCCGCCGGCATGATTGCCAAGCCGTTGCGCCAGCTAACAGAAGTGAACAGCATTGTTCAGAAGGGTGTCGCTGCGGCGGAAAGCTTGTTTGCGATTTTGGATCAGGAAAAAGAAAAGGACAGTGGGGTTGAAACGCTGCAATCGGTTGAACGGGGAGTCTCACTGGTCGATGTAGATTTTTCTTATAACGGACGGGATGAGTCTGTACTGAAACAGATTAACCTGCAGGTTAATGTGGGCGAATCTATCGCATTTGTAGGACGCTCTGGTAGCGGTAAATCGACGCTGGTGAGCCTGCTGCCACGATTTAATGAGCCGACTCAGGGCCAGATCCTGATCGACGATACCCCTTTGCATGAGTACAACCTGGAGTCTCTGCGCAAGCAGATCTCGATCGTGAACCAGAGTGTGGTGCTGTTTGATGGCACGATCGCTGAAAATATCGCTTACGGTGCGCTTGCCGAGTGCACTGAAGAACAAATTCGACAAGCAGCAGAAGCGGCTCATGTAGTCGAGTTTACGGACAAATTGCCAGCCGGTCTGGATACGGTGATCGGTTCGGATGGCATCAGCTTGTCGGGTGGACAACGTCAGCGAGTCGCGATTGCCCGGGCATTATTGAAAGATGCACCGATCCTGATTCTGGATGAAGCAACCTCAGCGCTGGATTCGGAATCTGAGCGCCATATTCAGGATGCCATGCACAATGTGATGCGTGGCCGTACGACCTTTGTTATCGCCCACCGTCTGTCCACAATTGAAGATGTGGACCGTATTGTGGTGTTGGATCAGGGTGTTATCGCTGAAGTGGGCAGTCATGATGAGCTGTTGGCTCAGAACGGTATCTACGCGCAACTGCACGCTTTACAGTATCAGCGTGCTGGCGAATAGAGACCACAACGGGGATTCATATTGATGGCACGTTGGTTCTATTCACTGGTTTGGTATCTGGCGCTGCCGTTGGTTTTATTGCGGCTGAAAAGACGGGCCAGACAGGCACCAGCCTATGGAGAACGGGTTGCGGAGCGCTTTGGTGATGTCTCTGCCCGTGATGATCGTCCACTCTGGATTCATGCGGTGTCGGTGGGTGAAACCGTCGCCATTGCCCCGCTCGTGACATTGTTGCTGGAGCGGGAGCCGGATCTGCCTATCTTAATTACCACCATGACACCCACCGGTGCAGAACGGGTCCGTTCCTTGTTTCCGGAGCGGGTTCAGCATCTTTACTGTCCCTACGATCTGCCGCATGCGTTAGCGCGTTTCCTTAAACGGATTAAACCCCGTGCATTGATTGTGGTGGAAACCGAACTCTGGCCCAACATGGTTGCGGCCTGTAAGCGGCGAAAGGTCCCGGTATTGCTGGCCAATGCCCGTCTGTCTGCCCGGTCTGCCAAGGGGTACGCGAAATTTTCAGCCCTGACACGCCCGATGTTGAACAATCTGTCGCTAGTGGTGGCTCAGAATCAGACCGATGGTGCTCGCTTTGTTTCGTTGGGCCTGCCCAATCAGAATCTGGTCGTGACGGGCAGTGTGAAATTCGATATTTCCGTGCCGGATCAGGCCCGGATAGACGCGGAAGTACTTAAACGTCAGTGGGGTAGTGAGCGTCCGGTGCTGGTTGCCGGAAGCACCCATGATGGAGAAGAAACAAAATTGCTGGATCTGCTGAGTCAGTTGCAGAAAAAGATACCTGATCTGCTGTTGGTGCTAGTGCCGCGTCACCCGGAACGGTTTGAAGCGGTGAATCAGCTGGCTAAAGAACGTGGCATGAATGTCTGTCGGCGCAGTGAGTCTCAACCTACTGCTGATACTCAGGTGTATCTGGGCGATACGATGGGTGATCTGCTGATGTTGTACGCCACGGCGGATTTGGCCTTTGTCGGCGGTAGTCTGATTGAACGTGGTGGGCATAATCCACTGGAACCGGCCGCACTCGCGAAGCCTGTGATTATGGGTGAACACGTGTTTAATTTTGCCGTGATCTGCGAAGCGTTAGCGCAAGCGGGCGGGCTGCTTCAGGTGGATTCAGATGCGGCACTTGAACAGCAGTGCCTGAGTGTATTGAAAGATCCGCAAAAGGCAGCGCAACTGGGTTCAGCGGCCGCTGCCTTTGTACAGGAAAATCAGGGTGCACTGGAACGACTCTACCAACAAGTCGAGTCGGTGTGCCTTAAAGATCGAAGTTAAAGTCTTCGCCCGCCTGATCTTTGAATGTCTGCTGTAAGAAGCCTGAAAGTGGCGTCTGATCGCTATCGCGTACCCAAGTATTTAAGGCCGCGTCAAAGTCGAAGTGGAAGCCGCCAGTCTTGGTTGCCAGCCACAGCTGCTTCACCGGAGCCTGACGGGTAAAGATGATCTGGCTACGATTCTCGCAGATCACGGTTAATACACCGCCGGTGTTTTCATAATCCAGATCAGTTTCCGCCTCATCCAGCATCTCTTCGATGGTTTCCAGAGTGGCATCAACCTTGTCATTAAATTCGCTTTCGGTCACTGGGTGGCTCCACAGGTTATCCAGATATTTGATGGCGCAGTATATCCGACTTCCCGGCTGTACTCATCATTCCCGCTGAAGGGTATAATCGACCGATTAACTAACCCTGGCTCCCTGTTTTCAGGCAAATTTTGCCTGTTTTGAACAGGAAGCTGAGCTGGCTGTGGAAATGACCGTGAAAAAGATTGGATTTGCATTCTTCGTAAGCGTGATGTTACTGGCGGGTTGTGGGCAGAAAGGCCCACTGTATTTGCCAGAAGAAGGTTCACAACAGACACAGCAGAAATAACGAGACAGTAGATGGACAGCTTTGAATACCGTAATGGCCGCCTGCACTGCGAAGAAGTGCCGGTCGCCCGTATTGCCGAAGAACTGGGAACCCCGGTTTATATCTATTCCCGTGATGCACTGGAGCGTGCTTACCAGAGCTACGCTGAAGCGTTGGTCGGGCGTGATGCATTGGTATGTTATGCCGTAAAGGCAAACTCAAATATCGGTGTATTGAACGTTTTGGCCCGTATGGGTGCTGGCTTTGATATCGTCTCTTTGGGCGAACTTGAGCGTGCGCTGAAAGCGGGCGGTTCTGCCGACAAAATCGTCTTTTCGGGTGTCGGCAAAAAGCCTGAAGAGATTGCCCGTGCGCTGGAAGTGGGTATTCACTGCTTTAATGTCGAGTCTGAAGCTGAACTGGGCCGTATTAACGCCGTGGCTGCAGAGATGGGCAAAGTTGCGCCAATCTCCCTGCGTGTGAATCCGGATGTTGATGCGGGCACTCATCCGTATATTTCCACCGGTCTGAAAGAGAACAAGTTCGGAGTCGATATCGACGAAGCCGTACGTATCTACAAAGCGGCCGATGCGCTGGAAAACCTCAATGTGATCGGTATGGACTGCCATATCGGTAGCCAGCTGACCGAAATTGATCCGTTTCTGGATGCTCTGGATCGCCTGTTGGTGCAGGTGGATCGTCTGGCAGAAGAAGGGATTCATATCCGTCATCTGGATCTGGGTGGTGGTTTGGGTGTGTGTTACACCGACGAACAGCCGCCGCAGCCGCAGGAATACATCGCGGCGATCCTGGAGCGTCTGGGTGATCGCAAACTGGGGCTGATCTTTGAGCCGGGACGATCCATAGCGGCTAATGCCGGTATTCTGGTGACGGAGGTTGAGTTTCTGAAACCGACCGGTAACAAGAACTTTGCCATCATCGATGCGGCGATGAACGATCTGATCCGCCCTTCTTTGTACAGTGCATACCAGGAGATTATTCCGGTCACTGTGCGTGAAGACGGTGAGACCAAGCCTTGGGATCTGGTGGGTCCTGTGTGCGAAACGGGTGATTTTCTGGGTAAAGATCGCGAGTTGAATATCGAAGCCGGTGATCTGCTGGCAGTCTGCTCCGCGGGTGCCTACGGTTTCACGATGGCCTCCAACTACAATACACGTCCGCGTGCGGCTGAGGTGATGGTTGATGACAATCAGTTCCATCAGATCCGTAAGCGTGAATCGATTGCCGACCTGATGCACGGTGAAAAACTGATCCCGCGCGATCATCGTTAAGGGGGCTGTCATGTTGGTACGTTTTACCAAAATGCACGGTCTGGGAAATGATTTTGTGGTGCTGGATCTGGTGACTCAGCGTATCAAACTCAACCCGAATATCGTCCGCAAACTGGGTGATCGTAATTTCGGTATAGGGTTTGATCAGCTGCTGATTGTTGAGCCACCGACAACGCCGGATGTGGATTTCCGCTACCGTATTTACAACTCGGATGGTTCCGAAGTCGAGAATTGCGGCAACGGAGCACGTTGTTTTGCCAAGTTTGTGCGTGATAAACGTCTGACGGGCAAAGATGAGATTGCGGTGGAAACGGCCAATGGCCGTGCTGTGCTGAAAATCCGTGAAGACCGTCAGGTCGAAGTGGATATGGGCGCGCCGCGTCTGAATCCAGCGGATGTGCCGTTTGAAGCGGATGCTGCTGCGGCAACTTATCCTATCGAGGTGGATGGCGAAACCTACGAGATCTCTGCGGTCTCGATGGGGAATCCGCACGGTGTGTTGGTGGTGGATGATGTTGATACTGCGCCGGTTGAAGTCCTCGGCCCTCAACTGGAGCCGCACGCACGTTTCCCACAGAAAGCGAATATTGGCTTTATGCAGGTTGTCTCTCGCAACGAAATTCGCTTACGTGTTTACGAACGCGGTGCGGGTGAAACCAAAGCCTGTGGCACCGGTGCATGTGCCGCTGTCGTGGCGGGTATTCAGCGTGGCTTGCTGGATAGCACGGTTAAAGCGCAGCTGACCGGGGGCGAGCTGGAGATCAGCTGGACCGGTGGTAATGCGCCGGTGATCATGACCGGACCTGCGACGACCGTATTTGAAGGACAGATCTTTCTATGAGTGAAGAGGCTGCAGTAGAGATGAGTAATTCAGTCAGCGAAGCAGATGTAGCCGAGTTTCTGGCGCATAACCCGGATTTCTTTAGCCAACATACCGACCTTTTGGCGAAATTGAACGTACCTCACGAAAGTGGGCGGGCAATTTCGCTGGTGGAGCGACAGACCTCTTTGTTGCGCGAAAAAAATCAGCAACTCAATGAGCATTTGTCTGATCTGATTGAGACGGCACGTTATAACGATCTAAAGTTCGAAAAGACTGAACGAATGGTATTGGCGTTGCTGGATTGTATGACGCTGGATGAGATTGGCATTGTGATAAAAGAGAGTCTGTGCGAAGACTTTCATGGTGATGCATCGACGCTGCTTTTGTTTAGCCAGGACGATCTCAATGTGAATGATCTGCGTGTCGTGGATCCGCGCCAGCTCGGTCCGATCACCCCGTTGGTGGACAGTAACCTGCCGAGCTGCGGGCAACTGAGCCGGGAACAGAATGCGTTTATCTTTGATGAGATGGCGATCCGCGTGCAGTCTGCTGCGGTTGTCCCACTGGTTAAAGGTGAATCTCTGGGTTTGCTGGCTATTGGTAGCTTCGAAGCCGGTTACTTCCACAGCGGTCAGGGAACGGTGTTTCTGAGTTATGTCGGCGAAGTGTTGAGTCGCGTCTTGTCTCGCGTGTTACACCAGCTCGATCAGTAAATACAATCCACACGCAGGAGAGCACGGATGACAAACGCAGAAAGCCATTGGCTGGATGAGTTTTTTCGTTATCTGGCCACAGAGCGGCAGCTCTCCGCTCATACCCTGAAAAATTACCAGCGTGATCTGGACGCGCTGCACGCCTTTATGGCCGAGAGTCATATTGATGCCTGGAGCGCACTGGATGCAAATCACGTGCGCCAGTTTGCAGCGCGCCAGCATCGCAAAGGCCTGTCAGGTTCCAGTATCCAGCGAGCCTTATCGGCGGCGCGCACATTCTACAAATTCCTCGCTCGAGAGCAGTGGGTCGAACACAACCCTGCACTCGGCGTTCAAGCGCCTAAATCTCCCCGTAAATTACCGCAAACACTGGATGTGGATCAGATCAGCGGCTTACTGGATATTCCGGTAAACGATCCCTTGTCGGCACGTGACAAAGCGATGATGGAACTGATCTACTCGTCAGGGTTACGTGTGTCTGAATTGGTCAGTCTGGATCTGAGCGATCTGGATTTTCACGATGCGTCACTGGTGGTGACCGGTAAAGGCCAGAAAAGCCGGATGTTACCGATTGGCGGCAAAGCGCTGACCGCGATTGATCGCTGGCTGAAATACCGGGATCAGATTACGCCTTATACGCAAACGGCACTGTTTGTCAGCAACCGGGGCAACCGTATCAGCGTGCGCAGTGTCGAACAACGTATGGAGTATTGGGGTAAACGTCTTGGCGTTGAGGGGCAAGTGTACCCGCACCGATTAAGGCATAGTTTTGCCAGTCATATGCTGGAATCCAGTGGTGACTTGAGGGCGGTGCAGGAGTTGCTGGGACATTCTGACATCTCCACCACCCAGATCTATACTCATTTAGACTTTCAGCATTTGATGGATGTGTATGAGAAAGCACATCCACGGGCCCGTAAAAAAGATGATTAAATGTATAACGTTCGACCTCGATGACACCCTCTGGGCGGTAAATCCCGTGGTAGATCAGGCTAACCATACGTTGTTGGAATGGTTACAACAGAATGCTGCCGCGTTTACGCAAACCCATAGCCTGAGCGATTTCCCGCGCCTGCGACGGGAGGTATTGGAGCGCCACCCTGAGATTACCCACAGTGTGACTCAGATTCGTCTGAAAATGCTGGAGCATGGCTTACGTCTGGCCGGATATTCTAACGAAGAGACTGAAACCCTGACATTGCAGGCTTTTGAGGTTTTCTACGAAGCCCGTCAGCAGGTGACATTTTTCGAACATGCACTGGCGATGCTAAAAAATCTGCATCAGAACGGTTATGCACTGGGTGCGCTGAGCAACGGAAACGCAAATATCCACAAGGTGGGTTTGGGCGATCTGTTTGATTTTCAGTTCAGTGCTGATCAGGTGGGTCAGGAAAAGCCACATCCCTTAATGTTTGAACAGATGCTGCATCATGTCAGCCTGCGCCCTGAGCAGGTTATCCACATTGGCGATAATCCGGCGCATGATATTGAAGGCGCCAACAACGTAGGCTTATGGTCAATCTGGGTGAATTTGGATGGTAAATCCGATCATGTGGCCGCGACCCGCACGGTCACTTGTCTGAGTGACATCCCCGCAGCAGTAGCAGAGATCGAAGCACTGGCGAAGACGCGAGTGACGATCTAATTCCGACCGTTAATGCCTCATGTTGGTGACATTCCACGGCTACCCTTGACGCGATAAGCGGTGACTGAACTTCGGTACTGAGAAGTACCGTTTGAGGTCAAAGGGGGCCATGGCGGTCACCAGCTTATAGGGTTGCAACTGATCTGCGGGGTAATGCAGCTGATCTAATGTGGCTTGTTTCTGAAAGTTCTCATACAACGCATCCACATCGTCCTGGAGCTGTTTAATGCTCTGCGGGCTGAGCAGTCGGCTGGTGGAGTAGAAGGGATATTTGTGTTTGCTCTGTTTGTCCATCGTCTCCTGAATGAAGTCCCGGTTTACCCGCACTAGCATCGGATGTAGTGGCCCGTCTAGGCGCCATCGAATGGGGCGTTGAACGAGCAAATGGACCCGATTGTCTTTGCCTATCCGGATCAGCTCCAGCTCCTCCAGCGCGCGCAGGTATTGGTAGCTATCAATCTCATCTAACCGGTTCTGACGGACGATCTCTTTTGGATCAAAGTGGCTGATCAGCAGGATAAAGAACGAGAACAGGGCCGGATCGTTGGCCAGCTTGCGTTCAGTCTCCATCGGTAGAAGTGAGTGCGGCGTGGCACTGGAACGATTGATCTCCGCCAGCTCCGAAAAGCTCAGACCGATCTGGTCGCAGATCTCCATTAACCGACTGAGTTTACAGTCCTGCTCCTGAAACATCCGCTTCACTGTGGGTTCGGACATACCAATCATCTCAGCCAGCTGTTTGTACTGAATCCCCTGAGCCTTGAGGATCTGTTTGAGTGTAACAAACAGACTGGAGCGTTGACGCTGGCTTTCCATGGTTTCATCCCTTAGTGCGGTGAAGGTATCGTAAAATGATGCTCGTATTAAAAATAATTGAGCTTCTGGATCAGAATAATAACCTTACTCCAAATTAATAAAAGGAGTTTCTCATGTTCCAGTACACACAGAATGTCGTGCATTCGGTAAAGCGTTTGGCTCAGAGCGCATTGATCGCAGGCGGTGTCGCGCTTGTTTCTTCTCCGTTGATGGCCGCTACCGCGGAGAATCGACTGGGTACCGAACAGTGGAGTATTGAAAACCTGGATCAGCCCGAATCGGTGGTGATTGAGCATCAGACCGGACGGGTGTTTATCAGCAATATTAATGGTCAGCCGATGGCATTAAACGGAAAAGGCTATATCAGTCTGGCGGATCAGAACGGAAACTTGCTGAAGAAACAGTGGGCCAAAGGGATGGATGCACCCAAGGGTATGGCGATTGCCGGAAGCTATCTGTACGTGGCAGATATGCAGCGTGTTCATATCGTCGACCTGAAAACCGGTGAGACCGTGAAGCAGCTAACTGCGGCGAACGCCAAGATGCTGAACGATGTGACTGCCGCCCCGGATGGCACGGTGTACATCTCTGATATGGCGGGGGGTGGTATCTATCGTATTCAGAATGACACGTTAGAGTTGTGGTTCAGTTCTGATCAGCTGCCCCATCCGAACGGTGTGTTATGGCATCAGGACTCGCTGCTAGTGGCGGGTTGGGGGATATCTATGCACAGCGATTTTACGACCGATCAACCCGGCACGCTGTATCAAATGGATATTAACACCCCCGCGTTAAAAGCTGTTCCCACCGGATATCAGCTGGGCAATCTTGACGGTGTTGTTGCGATCAACGATGCACTTTACGTTAGCGACTGGATCAGCGGTGAGCTGTTTGTGCTGGAGGGTAAAGAGCGTCGTAAAGTGCTGAGTCCCGGTGCCGGATTAGCGGATATTGGCGTGTCGGGTAACACCTTATACGCCCCCATGATGATGGATAACCGGGTTGTGGCCTGGCAGGTGGTTCAGTAACTCCGTTTATCCTCAGTGACGGTTAGTCGTCGAGAAACATCTCCAGCAGGTTGTTGAGGAACAAACGACCCTGCTGGGTAGGTGCAAGGCGTGATGGGTCTGTGTCTAGCAGCCCCATCTTTCTGGCCTTCTCGGTGATCGGGTCCAAGGTACTCAGGTCCAATCCAGTACGGGATGGAAAGAGCGTGCTATCCACACCGTCCGTCAGACGCAGGGCGTTGAGCATGAACTCAAACGGCAAGGCATCGGCCTCGAGTGTTTCACTGCCACCTAAGCGTTTATCCACCTGCATGTAGGCTTTGGGTTGCTTCTGCTTCCAGCGTCGCAGGATGGCGCCATCTTCCTGTGTGACCTTGCCGTGAGCGCCGGCACCAATGCCGATATAATCACCAAACTGCCAGTAATTGAGGTTATGGCGGGCTTGTTTTCCAGCCTGTGCATAAGCTGAAATCTCGTACTGTGCATAACCGGCTTCAGCCAAAAACAGTTGTCCACGCTCCTGAATATCCCATAAGGTTTCATCCACAGGCAGTGATGGCGGACGGGCGTGAAACTCGGTGTTAGGCTCGATGGTGAGCTGATACCAGGAGATGTGGTCCGGTTTCAGGCTCGCGGCAATTTGCAGGTCCTGTAACGCTTGCTCGGTGCTTTGGCCCGGTAGACCATGCATCAGGTCCAGATTCATATTGTCGAACAGTTCGCGTGCCACACCTGCTGCTTTGATCGCTTCTTCACCGCTGTGAATGCGCCCCAATGCCGTCAGCTGCGTATCGGAAAAGCTCTGGATACCCAGTGATAGACGATTGACGCCCGCCTCCCGATAGCCCCGAAACTTCTCCTGCTCGAATGTGCCGGGGTTGGCTTCCATCGTGATCTCGATATCCCGGGCGAAGCTGATCCGCTGTTCCACCTGATTCAACAGTGTGTTGATCATCGCGGCCGAAAACAGGCTCGGGGTGCCGCCGCCGATAAAGATACTCTGCAACGGCCGGACACTGGTCTCTTTTAGCTCCTGCTCTAAGTCATCCAGCAGCGCTGCCACATAGGCTTCTTCGGGAATCTCTTCACGTACCGCATGCGAGTTAAAGTCACAGTATGGACACTTTTGGACACACCATGGGATATGGATGTAGAGACTGAGAGGGGGCAGCGCAATACTCATAGGACGGGCGTTATACCTGCAGGTAAGGTTTGATACGGCTGATCAGTTCAGTCACCGCTTGTCCGCGGTGGCTGAGGACATTTTTCTGTTCCGGTGGTAGCTGGGCCGAGGCTTTATCCAGATCAGGGATCAGGAACAGGGGATCGTAACCAAAGCCGTTGTCACCGCGGGCTTCGGTCAGAATCTGACCTTCCCACGTACCCTGGCAGATCAGCGGGGTTGGGTCTTCGGCGTGGCGCATGAAGACCAGCAGGCAGCGAAAGCGTGCAGTACGTTTCTCTGCGGGCAGATCTTTTAACAACTCAAGTAGCTTGGCGTTGTTATCTGCATCGCTGGCATCGGGACCCGAAAAGCGAGCGGAATAGATACCCGGTGCACCCTGAAGGGCGTCCACTTCGAGCCCTGAGTCATCTGCCAGTGCGGGCAGACCGGTGATTTGTGCGGCGTGACGGGCTTTGAGGATCGCATTCTCAACAAAACTCAGGCCGGTTTCGTCCGCATCGCTAACGTTAAAGTCAGATTGCGGTACGACCTCAACATCCATCTGCCCCAAAACCTGATTGAATTCGCGCAGTTTGCCTTTGTTGCCGCTGGCGAGAACAATTTTGTTGATCATCTGTAGCCTCATAAGAATAAAAGTCACGTCTCAAACGAACCTCGGTGCGCGTCGAGTATCGACGTGCCTGATCCATGGGGTGGTCTGAGAGATGTTCAAAAGGTACGCGCTTACCGGTGGCAGGCGCGTATTTTTCATAATGGATTAAATCTGTCAGTCGGCAAAAAAGCGTTGCTCAAACTGCAGGTCATAGGCGGGTTGGTTCGGATCAGGTTGCACAGTGACAGAGATACGCATCAGCATATCGTCACTAAAACCAAACTGACCGATGTAATAGACGGCGTTACCTTCATCGACCTTCTTGAAGTCGAGCTGCTGAGTCTGTTGTAGCAAGTTAGCTGCAGACCCGGAAATCAGCGCGGAGATCGGTTTTTTATTGCCATCGGCTTCTTTTTTAAGCACAGAGACATTAATCATCGCACGACGTTTGCCTCGCAGTAACCCGTAGGTTTTAGCAATATCCGGCTCAACAAAACTGCTGTTGAATGCGTTGTAGTGGATTTCGTAGTCGCCGTATGCGACAAACTGAGCGGCCTGCGCGGGAAGCGCCATAAACAATAAACTGATTGCTGCCGTACTCAGCAGGCGCTGCAAAAAATGAGAACCTGTTTTCATAACCTGCTTAGCCTCTTATCGGGTAATGCGGTAGATTGCGATCTCGCCCAGCATGTTGGGCCAGAGATGGATCCACCAGCGGTGGCGATGCTCATTATCCACAACTGTGCGTTCCATGATGTAGATATTGCGCTCTACACACAGACTTTCAAAGTCTTTGAAGGTGCAGAAGTGAATATTGGGCGTGTTATACCAAGTATAGGGCAGGAACTTGGATACCGGCATTTTCCCACGAAAAGCCAGGTAGCCACGGGCCCGCCAATGCCCAAAGTTCGGGAAGGTGACAATACACTCTTTCCCGATACGTAACAGCTCGTCAACGATCTGATCCGGGCGATGCATTGCCTGCAAAGCCTGTGTCATCACAACCGTATCAAAGCTGTTACTTTTGATACTGGATAAACCGGTATCAATGTCCTTTTCGATGACGTTTACACCATTTTCTATACACGCGGTGATATTGTCCGCGTTAATTTCCAGTCCGTAACCACTCACCTCTTTGTGCTGTTGCAGATGGTGCAGCAGTTCGCCATCACCGCAGCCGACGTCCAGCACGCGGCTACCGGGTTCGATCCAGTTTCGGATGATTTCTAAATCGGCGCGCATCAGGCTGTCTCCCCGGAAGTCTTTGGAATATCCGCTTCAACCCGTTTCATGTAAGCCCTGAAGATCTCCATATAGCGTGGAATGGGGATCAGGAAGGCATCATGCCCCTGTGGTGAGTCGATCTCCGCGTAGCTGACCTGTTTGCCCGCTTCTACCAATGCATCGGTGATCGCGCGTGAACGTTCCGGAGAGAAGCGCCAGTCCGTGGTGAAAGAGATCACCATAAACTTACACAATGCCCGTTTGAGGGCCGCAGGCAGATCATGGTTGAAGTCTGCAGCCGGGTCGTAATAGTCCAGTGCCTTGGTCATCAGCAGGTAGGTATTGGCGTCAAACTCGGTCGAAAAACGCTCGCCCTGATAACGCAGGTAGGACTCCACTTCAAACTGTGGGTTAAAATCGAAGCTGATTTTACCTTCCCGCAGTTCACGCCCGAACTTGTCGCGCATACCATCATCGGACAGGTAGGTAATATGGCCAAGCATACGGGCCAGCATCAGTCCCACCTTGGGCACTTCGTCCTGCTCGTAGTAGTGGCCGTTGTGGAACTGTGGATCTTTGCTGATGGCCTGGCGGGCCACCTCATTAAATGCGATGTTTTGCGCTGAGAGTTTCGGCGCGGCGGCAATGACCATGCAGTGTCGCAGGCGCTGGGGATAGTCGATGGACCATTGCAATGCCTGCATGCCACCCAGACTACCACCAATTACCGCTGCCCACTGTTCGATACCGAAGTGGTCGGCGAGGCGTGCCTGACTGTTGACCCAGTCGGCGACGGTCATCAGCGGGAAATCGGGGCCATAAGGCTTGTTGGTGTCAGGGTTTGTCTGATTTGGGCCGCTGGATCCATGACAGCCTCCCAGATTGTTCAAACCGATGACAAAGAACTTATTGGTATCGATCGGTTTGCCCGGGCCAATCGCGGAATCCCACCAGCCGGGTTTACGGTCATCGAGGCTGTTGTATCCCGCCACATGGTGATTACCAGATAAGGCATGGCAGATCAGAATGGCGTTGGAGCGCGCCTCATTCAGCTCACCATAGGTTTCAACCATCAGATGATACTGATCAAGGGTGCGGCCGCAGGCCAGTTCAAGAGGTTGGTTAAACAGAATTTTTTCGGGTTGGACAAGACCAACCGAATCGTCAGGAATAATTTCGGGCATCACTCAATACTCAACAATAAAACGGAAAACAGAAAGCCGTTGTGCAGTTGAGCTTCACATCTCGTAAAACAGCAGGCTGTGTTGTACCAGAAGTGTCATGGTTGAGTTCACGTCCGTTTCTCAATATTCAATAAAGCCGGCAGCTTGGCCGGTTGTTCAATTCTGATCCGTTTCTGGCGGCCTAGTTCACCGCTGATGATGCGGATATCGCGTTTAGCCACGCCAAACTGCTTCGCCAGAAATTTGATCAGATGTGTATTGGCCCGCCCGTCAATGGGCGGTGCCGTGATGCGGATTTTAACACTGTCACCGTGTAATCCGACAATCTCATCTTTTGCTGCTTTGGGCTGCAGGTGGCAGCTCAGGAGCAGGTCATCCTCTTGCCACTGATAAACCGTCATTAAATGACGTAAGGCGCCAGCTGCCCTCGGATAATCTGAATCACCAGAAAGATCAGAATCGGTGACAGGTCCAGACCACCCAACGGTGGAATGACTTTACGTGCCAGCTCCATCAGAGGTTCGGTCAGCTGCTGAATCAATTGTGGTCCCGGATGATAACTGCCCGGTGCAATCCAGCTGATGATCACCGATGCCAGTACCGCCCAGAAGTACACCATCAGCACAGTATCAACCACGGTGATCGCAGAGAAGATCAGCATGCTTGGTATCTGCAGAGCCCCGCCGTTGATCATAACGATCAGGGCAAGTGTGACAAACTTAACCAGCAGGGCCAGTATCAGTGCGGACAGATCCCAACGACCCGCGCGGGGCAGTACCTTCTGGAATGGCACCAGCGGTTTATTGGTGAGACGAACCACCGCCTGCGAGATCGGGTTGTAGTAATCGGCGCGGGCCAACTGCAACAAGAAACGCAGAATAACGATGAATAAGTAAAGGCCACCTACTGTGGAGATTATGAGCGTTAACGGATCCTGTCCCATCTCTTTTCCTGTCTCGGTAATACGGCTGGGTTTGAGCACATAATTGCTGGAAGTATAGAGCCTTACGCCGGGATGTTGAACTCCGAACATACCGGTATAAGGCTGGTTTAGCCGCAGTTTTTACTGACCAAGCTCTTTTGCCAGTTCGACAGAGCGGTCATTGCAGGCTTTTAGCGCGGTATCTACCAGTTCTGGCAGGCCGCCATCGATAAAGCGTTTGATCGCTTGTTCGGTGGTTCCGTTTGGAGAGGTGACACGGCGACGTAATTCACCCGGATCAACGTCGCTGCTGCTGGCCATCTTGGCGGCGCCCAGTGCGGTTTGCAGCGTCAGCTGGGTGGCTACCTCTTCGCTCAAGCCCAATTTCTTACCTGCTTCGATCATGCTTTCCATCATCAGGAAGTAATACGCAGGGCCTGAACCGGATACCGCTGTCACAGCATCCAGCTGGCTTTCTTCATCGACCCACAGGGCGATACCGATCGCTGCCAGAATTTCTTCAGCCTGCTGGCGTTGCTCATCGCTGACAAAGGTATTGGCATATAAACCGCTTGCGCCGGTCTGTACCAGTGCTGGGGTATTTGGCATACAGCGAACAATCGCGTTGCTGGTACCGAGCCAGTGATCAATAGTCGGTGACATGATGCCTGCTGCAATCGAGACAATCAGCGGTTGCTGAGTTTGTACTGCATCAACAATCTCGTCACATACGCTCTTCAGAATCTGTGGTTTTACGGACAACACGACAATATCGGCGCTGGCTACGGCTTCACTGTTGTTATCGCTGGTCTTAACGCCCTGAATCGCCAGATCGGTCAGCTTGGCCGTAGTCGGCTCGGTTGCCCAGATCTGTTCTGCCGGATAGCCGTTGTCGATCAGGCCACCGATAATCGCGCGGGCCATGTTGCCGGCACCGATAAACGCCAGAGTAGGTTGTTTGTTCAAAGGTCTGTCCTCAATTCTGCTTGTTGCTGTAATCACGTGCGCCAAAAATAGCGGTGCCGATACGCACGATAGTCGCGCCTTCAGCGATGGCCATCGCCATATCGCCGGACATCCCCATCGATAGAGTATCTAGCGTTGGATGGTTTTGTTTAAGTTCCGTAAACAACTGCTGCATGCGGTGGAACGCATCACGCTGTTGTTCTGGGTCATCGGTCGCCTGTGGAATGGCCATTAGACCACGCAGCTTAATGCGTGGTAGGGCGGCGATCTCTGCGACCAATGTTGCTGTATCTTCCGGCAGACAGCCTGCTTTACTCTCTTCACCGCTGATATTGATCTGGAGACAAATATTCAGTGCAGGTAAGTGTTCGGGGCGCTGTTCTGACAGGCGACGTGCAATTTTAATCCGGTCGACGCTATGAACCCAATGAAAACTTTCAGCAATCGGTCGGGTTTTGTTGGACTGAATAGGACCAATAAAATGCCAGCAAAGGTCGTCTAATGCCGATAATGCGTCTATCTTTTCCAGACTCTCCTGCAGGTAGTTTTCGCCAAAGTGGCGTTGACCGTGGTCGTAGGCCTGTTTCAGTTCATCCGCAGTGCGGGTTTTACTGACCGCCAGCAGGGTAATGTCAGCCGGCTCACGACCGGTGGCGGTTGCAGCTTCATGGATCTGCTGCTGAACCTTAATCAGGTTGTTGTTGATACAGGGCATGGAGTAAATAACCTATCAGATTGGCTTGCTGCGTCTATTCTGCTAGAACTAGTGACTTCGTTGAAGGGGTCTTGGAAAACCACATATTATGGATATTACTGAACTTTTGTCATTTGCTGTACAGCAGAATGCTTCTGATCTTCATGTGACGGCTGGGATGCCGCCGCTGATCCGCGTTGACGGCGATGTTCGGCGGATAAAATTGCCGGCAATGGAACACAAAGAGGTCCATTCGCTGGTCTATGAAATCATGAACGATAAACAGCGAAAAGAGTACGAAGAAAATCTGGAAGTGGATTTCTCGTTCGAGATTCCGGGGCTGGCGCGTTTTCGTGTGAATGCGTTTAACCAGAACCGTGGTGCAGCGGCTGTATTTCGTACTATCCCCAGTAAAGTATTGGGTATGGAAGAGCTGGGCATGGGCGGTGTGTTTCGTGACCTGTCAGAAAAACACCGGGGACTGGTGCTGGTTACAGGACCGACCGGTTCCGGTAAGAGTACCACGCTGGCGGCGATGGTCGATTACATCAATGAAACCCGCTCAGACCATATCCTGACTATTGAAGACCCGATTGAATTTGTACACGAGAGCAAAAAGTCGCTGATCAACCAGCGTGAAGTACATCGTGATACCCACGGTTTTTCCAACGCGCTGCGATCTGCCCTGCGTGAAGACCCGGATATTATCCTGGTCGGAGAGATGCGAGATCTGGAAACAATTCGTCTGGCACTGACCGCCGCCGAAACGGGCCACCTTGTTTTTGGTACACTGCATACGACCTCAGCGGCAAAAACCATCGACCGTATTATCGATGTATTCCCCGCTGCGGAGAAATCGATGGTGCGTTCAATGCTGTCGGAATCGTTGCAAGGCGTTATCGCTCAGACGTTGTTGAAGAAAAGTGGCGGTGGCCGTGTGGCGGCACATGAAATTATGATTGGTACACCTGCGATCCGTAACCTGATCCGTGAGGACAAGGTGGCTCAGATGTACTCCGCTATCCAGACGGGTGCTGCTTTCGGGATGAAAACACTGGACCAGAGTCTGGGAGAACTGCTGCAGAAAGGGCTGATCGGCCGGGAATCGGCACGCGAAAAAGCTCAGAACCCAACTGCGTTCTAAATGCTGATGCTGTAAGGAGCATGCTGTGGATTTTACTCAGCTACTGAAAGTGATGGTCGACAGGGAAGCGTCTGACCTCTTTGTAACGGCGGATGCACGTCCCACCATCAAGGTGGATGGTACGTTGAAGCCGTTAACCCGTGAGCCGATTAGCGGTGAGCAGTCTCGGGCGCTGGTCTTCAGCACCATGAATGATAAACAACTGGCGGAATTTGAAGGTACCCGCGAGTGTAACTTTGCCATCTCCATTCCTACGATGGGGCGTTTTCGTGTTTCGGCCTTCTATCAACGTGATGTTCCCGGCATGGTGTTGCGCCGTATTAACGATTACATCCCAAGCTTTGACGAATTGAATCTACCAGACGTGTTAAAAAGCCTGACGATGACCAAGCGAGGCCTGATCCTGTTTGTCGGCGGAACCTCGACCGGTAAATCTACCTCCCTGGCCTCGATGATCGATTACCGAAACAGCAACAGCCGTGGTCATATCATCACGATTGAGGATCCTATCGAGTTTATGCATCCGCATAAGCAGTGCATCGTAACTCAGCGAGAAGTGGGTATTGATACGGATTCCTTCGACGTAGCGCTGAAAAACACCCTGCGTCAGGCGCCGGATGTGATCCTGATGGGAGAGATCCGTACCAAGGAAACGATGCAATACGGTATGACCTTTGCTGAGACCGGCCATCTCTGTCTCGCAACGATGCATGCCAATAACGCCAACCAGGCGTTGGACCGGATTATCAGCTTCTTCCCGCCGGAACATCACGATCAGCTGTGGATGGATCTGTCGTTGAACCTGAAAGCGATTGTGGCGCAGCAGCTATTGCCCGCGAAAGACGGCAAAGGCCGCCGGGCCGCGATTGAGGTGCTGATCAATACGCCATTGATTCAGGACTTGATTCGCAAGGGCAATGTCCACGAAATCAAAGAGGTCATGAAAAAGTCCACCAACCTGGGCATGCAAACTTTCGACCAGGCCTTGTTTACACTGTTCAAAGAAGGTGTGATTGATTACGACGTGGCACTGAACCATGCGGATTCAGCCAACGATCTGCGTCTGATGATTAAGCTGGATGCAAAGGCGAACCCTGAGCTGGATAAGATCGACGAAGCGGAATTTTCGCTGCAGGGCGAAGATGACTATATCGACGACCTGGGTGGAAATCCGATCAAGCCAAAGGGTAAATGATTCACAAGCCACCTTGGTACTTTGACGTTGAGTGGGGCCAGATTGTTATCGCCGCTAAGCAATCAGCATTAACCGGCGGTGCTGGCGACAGGTGACACGCGAAAACGTTGGCTTGGGGCCGGCTTAGGAGGCGTACCTAGGACCGCCTCAGGGGTGCCATCAGCAACGATCCGGCCTTCTGCCATGACAATGACCCGGGTCGCGATTGCTGCGGCGATAGAGGGACGGTGTGTCGACAGCACTAACATATCGTCCGACCTCATGCGTGCCTGCAGACACGTCAGAACATTTTTCTCTGTACGACCATCTAATGCCGCCGTTGGCTCGTCCAATAGCCAGATTTTAGGTGCTGCGAGGCAAACACGTCCCAATCCAACCAACTGCTTTTGTCCACCCGAGAGGCCTTCACCGCCTTCGCTCAGCGTCAGCTGCATGCCTTTAGGGTGACAGCTTGCCAACTGATCCAGCCCGAGTTGCTGGCAGACATCCTGAATATGATGGTCCTGAATCTGACCTGCCAGTGTCAGGTTATCCAGCAATGTGCCTTTAAACAGCTGTACCGTTTGAGGCAGGTAGCCGATTGTTGCGCTCATGGCATCTGGTTCCTGTTGCCGGCCCGCATGGTCAGCTAACAGTACGTCGCCTTTGCTGGGGCGATAAAGTCCTGCGAGCAGTTTCAGTAGCGTGGATTTTCCGGAGCCGATGGTGCCTAAAACCACCACGCGTTCTCCGGCGTTGATACTGAGCTGCTTAACATCCAGTTGCGTCAGGGGCGAATGGTCGTAAGCGAAACGCAGATTGCTTACTTGCAGCTGTTTAGGTGTGCTGCTGGAGGTGGCTAACGTCTCCTCTTGAGGGGTGATGGTTTCCAGCACAAGCAGTTGATCCAGATTCCTGAGGGTCTGAGCTACGTTTTGCCACTGGGCCATGTAGTTCACACTTTGGGCAACCGGAGAGATAACACGCCCGCCCAGAATACTGCAGGCGATCAATGCGCCCATCGTCAGGTTACCCTGGGCAATTTGATAAACCCCCACCAGAATCGCTAGTACGTATGCACAGGTGGCGAGACTGGATGATGTGATCAGACCGAAGTTGTTAATATCTTTCTGTTGGATGCTCTGTGTGTTGATTGACTCTGTAAGCGTTGCCCAGCGAGACTCAAACTGGGCGGTGGCATTACCCGCGCGGATGGTTTCAGCACCCTGAATGGCTTCCACCAATAACCCCTGGCGTTCATTACTGCGCGCCAATTGTGATTGGGTGAGGGTGTGTAAGCGTTGTTGCGTCACAAAGCCTAGCAGTAATGCCAGTGGAAACATGGCGGCGTATACCCAGCCCACCATCCCGCCGATGAGGCCGATAAACAGCACAAACACGAGTGCAAATGGCAGATCAACCAGCGCAAATAATATGCTGGCAGATAAGAAGTGGCGGACATTGTCTAAACCGGATACCTGAGACGCTAAGGTACCTAAACTGCGGGGGCGCTTGTCGAGCTGCAGATGCATGATATGGGAAAACACCTGTTGCGAAATCGCTTTGTCGACCTGCGTGGAAACCTGATCAAGGATCCGTCCACGCAAACGTTTTAGTAACCAGTCGATCAGGATGACCCCGGCCATGGCAGAGACCAGCATCCACAAGGTATCAAAGGCCAATGTGGGTACCACCTTATCGTAAACCTGAATGGCAAACAGGGAGGTGGCTAGCGCCAGTAGGTTGATAACAATGGTGGCTGTTGCAACGATGATAAACCAGCGCGTGTTGAGGAACGTTTCACGCACGATCATCTGGGCCGCGATGCTGGTGGTTGAAAACCACGTGAAAGGTGTCCATCGAGCCTTGCGTTGAGGCGTTGCCTGTTCAGTCATCATTGCATCAGTGGGTCAGGTCATTAAGGGAGTCCTTAGATGCTATCAATCGACTGTACGAGGCATCTACCGATGCTTTCTGATGGTTCCTGACATTTCCTGACACGCGCTTAGGAATAGACCTGCCACCGTCTGACGGGGATCGTGTCGGCAGTGTTACCTCAATTGCCAGAATGGGGCGGCAATGATGAACACTAACCTGATCAAAGAGGGGTGACCCCCAACGTTAGGTAGCAGGCCTATTCCTGAACTCGCTCAGGGAGAAGACTGATGCGAACAGGCTATATGGGCATGGCCAGGCTTTCCGGCGCGGCCGTGAGATGCAGCAGATCAAAGGTATTGGTGGCGATGTCCCGGCTCTCATCTGAAAACTCAGCCGAGGTACCGGTGTTAAGGTTAAGCATCTGAGTATCTGATACCAATGTGTCCGGGATCAGGTGCTCATAGAACTCCCCCATTGTTTCCTGTTCCCAAAGATCACTTACGATCTCTTGTGCCAGGTTCATATCTGTCTGGCTGATCGCCGTTGTGTCAGGTGTCGATGTCTTAGTGTCGTTCGCAAACTCTGTCGGATTTAGGGGACACGTGGAAACGCTGTTGTAAGCGTCTTCATCGAGAGACACTGCATCATAGATAGTATCGACTTCCAAAATAACCGAAGGGCTGGGGGTACCGTCATTGATCTGGTAGTTCACCGAGAGGTAACCAATGCCTGCGGTGCTGATAATGGCGCTGTTAATTTCGATATGGGCCATACCATCTGGCTGAACGTCCGTGGTGCATAGGACCTTTGTAACGGACTTATCGCCCCAGTTCACAGTGACGGAGTCACCCACGTCAACACCGGATACAACGACCGATACGCCTGAATTCCGAGCTTGAGCATCGACGCCATCTGCGGGTACGTCCACGATGGGCGGCTGGATCAGACTCATATTGATGTCCGCCAGATGGGCATTCGTGCCCGCCTCAAATGCGCCAATGCCTTCTTTAAGCAAAATGACCGCACCCTGGGTCAACGCCAGCACATCGCCATTAGAGGTGATAGCGCTTTCCAGATGGTTAAGTGTGGTGCTGATATGTCCGGTTGTGTGGTCTGCGCCGGAGAGAGACGCGAGTACCAGACCGTAGTGTTCGGAGACGCTGACACCATCATCCGCCGCGAAGTGCTGATCCAACACTGTTGTGACGGGCGCCAGAATGTCCTCGACACCAAACAGTTTGCCAATTTTATCGTTCATCTCCAGATTACTGGATGTCACATTGTGACCAATCAGGTTTGCTTCACGTGCGGCTAATTCTGTCAGCGGGGTGACACTGACAAAGAGATCATCGCCATCGGCCAGGGCCATTGCGCGGAGAGATGTATCCAGGCTGGTGAGATCGTCAGTTGTTTCGTCGATATAATCGCCGGCCTCGCCGTTATTGTCTTCCAGTACGACCAGGATTGGCCCCTGATAGTCTTTAGTGATGGACAGTTCTGACTGGCTGGTGGCGGGATCGATGGTGCCCATGCCGATCAATGTACCAAAACGATCATAGATCGAGATGCTGGCATCGGACTGGAACTGGCCTGCGGTAGCAGCAACAGTCAGGTTGGCATGCTCGCTGACCGTAATCTCGTCATCCTGTGCAGCTTCAGTTGTGACGGCAACAACGTTAGTTATATTTTCTGAGCTGTTTTGCGTGAGATCTGTTTCGCTATTGATTGGAACGTATTGCCACCAAACAATACTTTCGAGAGAGTTGGGTGTTTGGTTGCCGCTGACAGAAAGGTCTGCGGGTGGCTGCAATGCACCGTTAACGCTATACAGCGTGTCATTGCCAGTCCCGTAGAAGTCATCGATATTTGCCACAGCTTTATCGGCGACGCGGACTTCCAGCTGGTCACCTATGCGTACGAGCAGCAGGTCGTCGGGATTGATCTCGGTATTCGTATCAATGACAGAATAGATAGCACCTTGCTTGGCGGTAATCTGGAAAATCTGATCCAGAGGGTGCTCGACCACTTGCTGGTCCTTCAGCACTTCTCTTAGTACGAGATTTTTCATCGCTAAGCTCCTGTTCTTATGAATTCACCGCGTGGCGGCAAGGTATGAACAGGATATTAGCAAGAACACAAATTCAACAACCACCTACGAAAAACGATGGTTTCTGACATTTTCTGACATTCAGGAAGAGGCGGTTGTGATTAGCAGCTCAGTTTGTATCCCAAGCCGTGCACCGTCACGATAGGGCTTTCATGTTCCGTTTCTTCTTTGAGCTTTTTTCTCAGGCGACGGATCAGTGATTCCAGCGCCCGGTTTCCGTATTCGTCGTCGGGATAGGACAGGGCCTGTAAAATTTCGTCACGGGTAGTTTCGCCGCCGTTGTCTGAATGCTGGCTTAAGGTGCGGATCAGGCGGTGCTCTTTGGTGGTTAATTTACAGCTGACGTTATTGGGTGACGTTAGCGTTGCGCTTTCATCGCAGAATATCCAGCGATCACTGTGTGTGCTTTGGGGTTCTGCAACCACGTTAACCCGGCCATGCAGGTTGCGGATGGCAAACACTAACTCTTTTGGTGAAGCCGGCTTCTGGATGAAAATATCGGCGCCGTTCTCATATGCGGCGACCCGGTCTGGATTACTGCAGCGGGCACTGAGGACGATAATTCCCGGCTTATTTTCTGAACGGGCAAGCTGTGAAACGATGGTGTGACCACAATCGTCCGGCAGTCCTAGGTCTACAATTGCGACATCGCAGGCGGCTTCCTGGTAAGCGGCCATGAACTCCGTTACCGAGCCCGTTCCCCGTGCGTTGATGCCACTGAGCTCAAGAAACTCCAGTAATAATGAACGAAGGTCCTCATCGTCTTCCGCGACAAGGGTGTTGATATCAGTCATAGTCCGGCTCAGATCCATTCTTCATTCCGTTTGCAGGTTGCTGTAGAGATTGTCTCTCTATGACCTGATCCTGATAGAGCTCCGTGGTGCTGCGCAGACGGCTGCTGAGCGACTTCAGCATTTCCAGTGCGAATGTCGGGTCTTTCCGAATCCGATGCATCAAACCGCCGCCGCCAATGGTGG
This sequence comes from Pontibacterium sinense, assembly GCF_015209595.1. GTDB lineage: Bacteria > Pseudomonadota > Gammaproteobacteria > Pseudomonadales > Balneatricaceae > Pontibacterium > Pontibacterium sinense. The sequence goes on from NZ_JADEYS010000001.1 coordinate 191,159, forward strand.
TGACGCGCGTCTCACCTACTGCGTGGATATCTGCACTGCGTGGCAGGCCTTCTAGCAATGACATTTCACCAAAAAAATCGCCTACCTCAAAACGTTGCAGCAGTACTTTCTCGCCGTTGATGACATTGGAGGCCTCTGCTCCCCCTTCTAGAATGATGAACATTTTAGTGTCGGTTTCTCCTTGCGCGACAATGAGTTCACCGTCGGAGAAACTGAGTGCAGATGGGGCTTTTTGATCTGGCATGGACATTATTCGGTAACAGCCTCAACAAGAAATAGACAGAGTCTTTAAAGGTTTTCGTCATTAAAATACGGGAACGAAAGTGTCACTTTTGTCCCAACTGCGACGGTGCTTTCAAGTGATACCGTGCCACCAGCGCTCTCAGTGTAGAGTTTTACCAGATAAAGACCAAGACCCATGCTTTGCTTGGGATCGGTGTTTTTTCCCCGGTAGTAGCGTTCAAATATATGTGCTTGTTCCTCCGGGGCAATGCCTTTGCCGTTGTCCGACACGGAGACATAAATATTGCGCTCATCCAGCGTTGTATTGATCGTCACTTCTTGGCCATCAGAATACTTGGCGGCATTGCTGATAATGTTATCGAGACATGTGGCGAGTATTTCCGGCGAGGTATTGATATAGATTTCATCGTCGACACAGCGATGCACATCAAATGGGTTCTTATAGATAATCCGCGCTGCATTCACCGAGTCATTCAGTCCATAGAAAACACCGCTGACGTTGTCGTCATTCTCGAATTTACGCTTTTTACCCGGGATGGTTTCGATCAATGCCACTAAGCGCTTGATCGCTTTTTCGATGGCGTTAAATTTGGCCTGAGAATTGGTGATCTTACCGTCGATCTGTTGTTCCAGAATCGAGCAAGAGTTTTGGATGATCGCCAGCGGTGTGCGGTATTCGTGGGAGATCATATCAAGAAACGTCTGTTTCTCTTCCTTGGTTGCGACCAGTTGATCCAGGCTATGGGCCAGATCGTTTTCGGCCGCTTTACGGCGTTCAATTTCAGCTTTTAAGTTCCGTCTGCCGAGGATCAGGTAAAGGGCGAATGCCAATAGAATCAGGGTAAGTAGGGAAAAAATGATAAACACGGTGGAACGATAAAAGGGTGTTTCCGGCTGTCTTGTTTGGAACAGCAGTGCATTTAAGTCGGGTTTTTCTGTAAGAATCCCACTGCGTAAGAACGTATCCGCAATATGTTGCCAGCGCCCCGAATTCATATACCCGATCTCGACCAGATCTGGGCGGATGAGCTTACTCATCTCCTGTGCTTCAAACCTCAGGTGTTCCCGGCTGTGCTGGGCGTCGTAATGGGTCTGAATCACATTGATGGTTTGTTCCACATGCTGAAGCGCATAGTCCCAACCTTTCAGGGTGGCATCACGAAAGGCCTTAACCAGTTCCGGCTTGTCGTTGATCAGCGCGTCGGTGGTGAAGAAGTTATCGCCGTAAAAATCGATGCCGCGACTTCTGGGGTGGAAGATCTGATATTGAACGCCTTGCTGATTCAGCAAAAAAGGTTCGTCGGTGGTGTAGATCGACATGCTATAAATCTGATCATCGATAAATGGCTGCACGGAAAATGCATGCTTTTCGATGTTCAATTTCCCGATATTAAGGCCTTCATCGCGGAACAGAGCCCAGAGATCGGCAGCGTGGGGTTCCAGCATCAATGTCTGGGTTGATATGTCCTGCAATGTGGCCGGTGTGTTCTGATAACGGCTGATCAGTGCCTGAGGCGAGTGTTGGAAAATCACTCCCAGAACGACGACCGGTTTACCCTGGGCGCGGTGATAGATCAGATCGGATGTGCCAACGCCAAATTCGGCCTGACCACGCGTTACCTCATCGACCACACTTAACCCCGGACTCGCGGGTTTTAATGTCACGTCCAGTCCGGCTTTTTCGTATAGCCCCAGTTCTTTGGCCATGTAATAACCGGCGAACTGAAACTGATGGCTCCATTTAAGCTGAACGGTAACAGGCGTTAACGCCGCGAAGACCGTTGGCATACCACAAAAATAGATCAACACCGCGCAAGGCAGATAGCGTCTGATAAACCGGGTGCGGTGAAAAAAGGTATGAAAATTTCGCATCAATGGGCAGCATAGATTAGTTATTTTTAACTAATGCTACCTTTGAAATCGGGCCGAGGCGAACCCTGTTTTCTGTAGATTTTATGAAAGAGGAACAAAACCAGAGGATGGGACCACCCTCTGGTTTAATCGACGAGTGAGATCGAACGCCTCACCAACCGATAGAGAGATGCTTATCGCTGAAAGACAAGCTTACCGTCAACCAGAGTATGGGTGACCTGACCTTTTAGCGTGAAACCCATAAATGGCGTGTTCTTGCCTTTGGAGAAGCTATCTTCTTCGGTCAGCGTCCAGCTGGCATCAGGATCAAACAGACAGATGTCTGCGGCAGCACCGGTCTGCAGCGTACCACTCTCCAGTCCCAGAATCTGTGCCGGTTGGGAGGTCAGTTTTTCCAGCAGTTGTGGCAATTCCATCAAGCCCTGATCGACTAGCATCAGCGACAGTGGCAACAGGGTTTCCAGACCGGTCATGCCGGGCTCGGTGGCTGCAAATGGGGCATCTTTCGCTGCGGCTTCGTGTGGCTGGTGGTCAGAACACAGTGCCTGAATACCACCGGAAATCAGCGCCTGACGCAGACCTGCACGGTCTAGCTGGCTGCGCAGTGGCGGGATCAGATGGAACGCACTGTTAAAGCCGTTGACGTTCTCGTCAGTCAGCAACAGGTGGTGGATCGCCACATCGGCGCTGACATTCAGACCACGTTCGCGGGCTTCCATCACCATGCGCACGGATCGCTCGCAGGAGAGTTGTCCAAAGTGAGCACGGACACCGGTCTGCTCAACCAGCGTCAGGCAGCGCGCGACTTCGATGGTTTCCGCCGCTTCCGGAATGCCGTTCAGACCCAGTCGGGTAGAAGTGGTATCTTCATGCATATGACCGCCCGCAGTCAGCGATGCGTCCTGTGGCTGAAACTGCACCAGCAGATCGTGGGTTGCGGCATACTCCAGACAGCGCATCAGCACCAGCGAATTGGCCACTGGCTCACGGGCGTTAGTAAATGCGATACAGCCGGAGCTGGCCAGCGCATGCATTGGCGCCAGCTGTTGACCGGATAATCCTTTGGTCAGCGCACCCATTGGCAACACTTTGGCTTTACCCAGATCTTCACAGCGTTCAAGGATCAACTCGGCAACGGCCGTCGTGTCGACCACCGGATTAGTCGTCGGTGGGGTAACCAGTGTGGTTACGCCACCTGCCAGTGCAGCCTGAGTTTCGGTCGCAAGTGTGCCTTTAATGGTATAGCCGGGTTCGCGCACATGGGCGCAAAGATCGACAAAACCGGGGCTGACGACCTGACCGGTTGCGTCGATGGTTTGCTCGGCGTTAAACCCTTCCGGTGCATTGCCAATGCCGGCAATTTTACCTTCACTGATATACAGGTCGGTTACCTGATCCAGCTGCTGTGCCGGATCAATAACGCGTCCGCCCTGAATCTTAATATTCATCTGCGTTATTCCCCACTCTTCAGCTGCAGTTGTTTCTCAGTGGCCTGTCCGCTCATCGACATCGACATCACGGCCATTCGCACGGCGATACCGTTGGTAACCTGATCAAGGATCAGGGAACGAGGGCCATCTGCGACCGATGAGGCGATCTCTACGCCACGGTTGATGGGGCCCGGGTGCATGACCACTGCTTCAGGGTGAGCCAGCGCCAGCTTCTCTTCGCTCAGGCCGTAGAGTTTGTAGAATTCAGACTCACTTGGCAGCAGGGCACTGTTCATACGTTCTTTCTGCAGGCGCAACATCATCACGACGTCGACGTCTTTCATGCCCTGTTCCATGTCGGTGAAAACACGCACGCCCAATGCTTCGATATGACGCGGCAGCAGCGTTTGTGGTGCGATAACACGGATCTCGGCAGCACCCAGAGTACGCAGTGCGTGGATCTGTGAACGTGCTACACGGCTGTGCAAAATGTCGCCCACGATGGCCACGGTCAGCGGGGCAAAATCGCCCTTGTGGCGGCGGATGGTCAGCATATCCAGCATCGCTTGCGTTGGGTGGGCATGACGACCGTCACCGGCATTGATCACCGCAACTTTAGGGGTGACATGCTCAGCGATAAAGTGTGCCGCACCGCTGTCTGAGTGACGCACGACAAACATATCGGAGTGCATCGCTTCCAGTGTCATCAGGGTGTCTTTCAGGGTTTCGCCCTTAGAGGTGGAGGATGTGCTGATGTTCAGGTTCAACACATCCGCCGACAGCCGTTTTGCGGCCAGTTCAAAGGTCGACAACGTACGGGTACTGGATTCGAAAAACAGGTTCACGACGGTCTTACCACGCAGGAGTGGGACCTTTTTTACCTGTTGTTCGCCCATATCCACGAAAGAGTCTGCTGTATCGAGAATCTCAGTCAGGATTTCGCGGGACAGACCTTCAGTGGTCAGATAGTGCTTCAGCTGTCCTTCGCAATTGAGTTGGATCTGGTTGGGATCGGTTTGCTCAAACATAACGCTCGCTCAAATTCTGTCTCAGGGACGTTCGCGGATTTCGAGGGTCAATGGATCGGGGCCTGTCAGCTTGATCAGCTGATTGTCACCCAGACTCAGGGTACCGCCGACGACATCGGCCTGAATCGGCAGTTCGCGCCGTTCCAGATCCAACAACGTAATCAGGGTCACTGATGCTGGACGGCCATAATCAAACAGCTCGTTCATTGCGGCGCGGATAGTGCGACCGGACATGATCACATCATCAACCAACAGGACGTGGCGTCCCTCGGTGGCGGCTGGCAGCTGTGATGGTTTCACTTTAGGGTGGAGGCCCACCTGGGTGAAATCATCACGGTAGAAGGAGATATCCATTACGCCCAACGGGTCTTTCAGACCCAGCTGTGTGTGCAGGCGTTCGGCAAGCCAGACGCCGCCGGTGTGGATACCTACCATTAAAGGGTCTTCAATCTTGCGCTGGCTGATCAGGGCGCTAAGCTCCTGACTCATCTTATCCAGCAGTGCGTCTACACTAGGACTGCCCGACGTCATAGAGGTCCTCCAATCGGGTATGGCTTGGGATGCGGGTAGGGCTGTTAAACCAGCTTTCGAGAATCAGTTGTGCCGCGATTCCGTCCACAGATTCTTTACGAAAGTTACTGCTGCCACCCGCAGCAAAATGAATTTCTTTGGCTTCTGATGTACTTAAGCGTTCGTCCATCAGAAAAACCGGGCACTTATAGCGTTCATGCAGACGGTTGGCGAATTTACGCGCGCGGCGCGCCATCTCGCTGATTGTACCGTCCATGTTGAGGGGGATACCCACCACCATAGCCTGCGGTTGCCACTCTTTGATGACGGTGGAAAGTTTGTCCCAATCGGGAATACCATCGCGAGCTGCCATGGGAGGCAGTGCGGTTGCTGTGCCGGTGATCGACTGTCCATAGGCAAGGCCCATGCGGGATGTGCCAAAGTCGAACCCTAGCACCTGTTGAAAATCATCGCTCATGGAAACTCAGGCGTGTCCGGTGTCTGCTGTCAGGAGATCGAGGTTGATGCCGAGCAGCATTGCGGCTGCAGTCAGGCGCTCCTCAATCGGAGTGCGGAACATTATATCGGAATTCGCCGGACAGCTTAACCAAGCATTATCGCTGATCTCCTGCTCCAGCTGACCTGCACCCCAACCGGCGTAACCTAGCACGACTAACCGTTCTTTTGGCCCTTTGCCGGCTGCGATATCTTCCAGAATATCGATTGATGTGGTGAGGCTGGTGCTGACGTCAACATCGCAGGTAGCGTTCCAGTGACCCGAGTCTGCAGGGTGAAGGATAAACCCGCGTTCGGGCTGTACTGGGCCGCCGAAATATACGGTTTCATCCTGAAGGTGATCGGTTGTACCCAGGTCAAGATGACTGAATAAGGTACGTAGTTCGATTGGCACCGCACGATTGACGATGATCCCCATCGCACCCTCATCATTATGCTCACATAGATAGATAAGCGACTGTGCAAAGTAGCGATCTTGCATGTGGGGCATGGAGAGCAGGAAGTGCCCACGGAGGTTGGTGGTATGTGACATTACGACTCCTGCTGTTTCGAGATACGCTCACTGGTTTCAGTATACGACAGTATCGTTTTCAAATTTCCATACCCGGATAATTTCAAGTCGGTCCGTTGTCTTGCGCATTTCAACCGGAAAGGGCCGGAAGGGCGCTGCAAGCTGCACGATGCGGATGGCGGCCTGATCCAGCTCGGGATATTCGGACGGAGACAGTATAGCGACTTCTTCCAGAGTACCATCGGCATTCAGCGAAACCAGCAGTCGAAGCTGCCCGCTCAATTTCTGACGTCGGGCTGACTCCGGATAGTTTATTGCACCAATGCGTTGTACTTTCTCGCGCCAGTGCATCAGATAGCTGTTCTCCAATGCACTGTTATAACGACTGCCTTGCAACCGTTTAATGCGTTGGCCAAGAGGTGCTGGTTCAAGCTCTTCAAGTGGTGTTGCTCGTGCCATGTTGAGACTGCGGGCGAGCAGGCTGCTGGCCGAAATTTGAGGCGCCGAAGGCTTGGTTTCTGGCTCAGGTGTTGGCTTTTGTGCCGGGGGAGCGGCTTTCGGGGGAACTGGTTTTTTACCCGGCGAAGGGGCAGCCGTTGATGGTGTTGGCCGTTGTTTCGTCGCTGGCGTGGCTTTTACCGGTTCCGGTGAGCGTTGGGTTTTGGGCGCAGAGGTCGGGGTAACAACATCCGGTTTAAGTACGTCAGGTGCTGATCGAGTTGTAAGGGTATTGGCTGGCGCTGTAGTCAGAGACTTGGACTTAACGTTGGGCACTGCGTGGTGCACAGGTGCTGGCGGAGCCAGGTCTTTCTCGGTAGGCGGAGGTGGTTCGGGAGCCGTCTCGACAACCGCTTCAGATTCGGATGGATTGTCGGTAGTCAGAGAAGTCAGATTAATCTGCAGCGCGCTGGAGGTAGGAGGGGTGAGCACCGGCTCTGCGGGTATCCCCAGCAGAAACACCGTATGCAGCCCGGTGGCTAAAATCAGGGTGAACAGGAGGCGTCCAAGCGCCTTAAATCCCGAGTCACCGTTCACCCTGTACCGCCTAGTGGGTCGTCAATTTACGCTCGATGGCATCCATCAGGCGCATACCGATATCCAGATTGAACTGCGTGTCCAGTTCGCGGATACAGGTTGGGCTGGTGACGTTGATCTCAGTGAGGTAATCACCGATCACGTCGAGTCCGACAAACAGCAGACCTTGTTCTTTCAAGCGCGGAGCAACCTGTTCGCAGATCCAGCGATCTCGCTCCGTCAGTGGACGACCTTCGCCCGTGCCACCTGCGGCCAGATTGCCACGAGTTTCACCAGCCATCGGGATACGGGCCAGTGCGTAAGGAATGGCTTCTCCGTCGATCATCAAAATACGCTTGTCGCCGTCTTTGATCTCCGGGATATATTTTTGCGCCATGATGGTTTCAGTACCATATTTGGTCAGCGTTTCGATGATCACGCCCAGATTTGTGCCATCTTCCCGAATATGGAAAATCTGTGATCCGCCCATCCCGTCCAGCGGTTTAAAGATGACATCACCGTGCTCCGCATGGAAGGCGCGCAACAGATCTTCGCGACGGGTGACCAATACCGGTGGACAGCATTCCGGGAACTGGGTAGCAAATAGCTTTTCGTTAAAATCGCGTAACGCCTGAGGTTTGTTGACGACCAGCGTGCCTTCTTTTTCTGCCTGTTCCAGCAGATGAGTGCTGTAGATAAATTCGTTGTTAAATGGCGGATCTTTACGCATCAGAATGACGTTCAGATCTGACAGATCCCGTTCTTTGTATTCGCCGCGATAAAACCAGTCATCGGGGTTCATCTCAACCGTAAGCGGGGCCATCATCGCTTTCGCTTTACCGTCGCGAGAGAACAGGTCCTGCTGCTCCATGTACCAGATCTCCCAGCCTTTCTGCTGTGCGGCCCATAACATGGCCAGAGAGCTGTCTTTCTTAAAGTTGATGTCCTCAATCGGGTCCATCACGATGCCGATTTTAATCGTCATGAGAGCTGTAAACCTCTATCGCTTGCGAGTCAGCGCCGCTGCGGGTGCGGTCTCTGTCCTGAATTGGAGTGGTTGCAAAAGGTCTGCATCCGCTTCTTTTATGCGGGCGTTTCGGTACATTTCAACCGCTTAACGCCAATCTCCCCAGAGATACTGCAGCAAAGCAAGCGCTGCAACGGGAGCTGTTTCGGTGCGCATGACCCGGGGACCGAAGGCGACCGGCTGAAAACCGTGATCCCGTGCCAGTTCAACTTCCTGCTCGGTGAATCCGCCTTCGGGGCCAATGAGCAATGCAATGGATTCAGGTGTGTCCATCTCTGCTAGCGGTGTTGCGGTATGGTGGTGGAGTACCAGTTTCAGTTCAGCATCTTCCTGCTTGATCCATTGCTCTAATGTTTGGGGAGCACTGATCGTTGGGACCTTACAACGTCCACTTTGTTCACAGGCACTGATGGCGACTTGCTGCCAGTGGCGGATACGTTTGTCCTGCCGATCGGTGCTGAGTTTTACTTCACAACGCTCTGAAAAGAGCGGGAACATCTGCTGCATACCCATCTCAGTGGCTTTTTGTACGGCATAGTCCATACGTTCGCCACGGGATAAACTCTGGCCAATGCGGATATCCAGTGGGGATTCAATGCAACGATCATCCTGCTGGATGATGCGGGCACTGGCGCGGCGTTTTTCGACCGTTTCCAGTTGCGCTTTATATTCCAAACCGTCGCCGTTAAACAGGATCAGTTCGTCACCGACACGCATACGCAATGCGCGGCAGACATGTTGTACCACAGAATCATTCAGCTCAACGAGCTGATCCAGCTGCAGTGATTGGGGGTCATAAAAACGGGGAATGCGCATAAATCTCTCGCAAGTGATCGGACAGGATTAGTCGACTTCGATGACCAGATCCTGTTCCAGTAACTCTTCAAAGGGTTCGGCTTTCAGGGGGCGGCTGAGGAAGAATCCTTGTACCGTATCGCAGCCCTGCTGACGCAGAATACTCAACTGCTCCTGGGTTTCCACGCCTTCCGCGATCACGCTCAGATTCAGGCCATGTGCCATCAGAATGATCGCCTCAACAATTTTCAGATCTTGCTGGCAGGTGTCGAGATCGTCGATAAAGGAACGATCGATTTTGATGTTGTCGATGGCAAGATTTTTGATGCGGCTAAGGGAGGAATAGCCTGTACCAAAGTCATCAATCGAGATGCTGACCCCGGTGGCGCGAATACTGTTGAGCTGATTGCTGATCCGGTCGAGATCATCGATCAATACACCCTCGGTCAGTTCGAGTTCAATATGATCCAGCGAGACATCGTATTTGCCGAAAATGGTTGTCAGGGTTTCGATAAAGTCTGGGCGCAGGAAGCTGATGCCGGATAAGTTAACCGCGATACGCGGCGGTGTCAGCTGACGGTCGAGCCAGTTACGAATCTGTTTTGCGGCGGCTTCCAGTACCCAGGCATCCAAACGAGAAATCAGGCCGCTTTGTTCTGCCAGTGGAATAAACTGTGCCGGTGAGATAAAGCCTTTTTCCGGATGTTCCCAGCGGATCAGGACTTCGGCCGAGATCAGTGCGTTGTCCTTCAGATCAAACAGTGGCTGGAACACCAGATAGAAATGGTCTGCATCCAGTGCTTTCTGCATCTCCTGCCAAAGTTCAATACTGTGATCTGTCTCGTTCAGCGCGCGTGGATCGTAGAACATCAGATCGCGCTCTTGTTTCTTCGCCAGATTGACCGTGGACTCTGCGCGTCCAATCAGCTGGAAATCATAACCGCCATCATCCGGGAATACGCTGATTCCAAGGCGACCCGCCAGCTGAATATGGTTTGCATCCAGCGGAATGGGTTGAGCAATAGTATCGAGCAGGTGGCGACAGATCCCTTCCAGTGATGGGCGATCTTCAATATTGGGCAATAGCAGGCCGAATGTATCTTCCGACAACCGGGCAAGAATATCATCCGCGTGAAGCTGATCATGAACTCGTGAAGCCAGTTCGACCAGTACTTGATCGCGTCTCTCGCTGCCCATTTCGATCGTGATTTCGTGCAGCAGATCGAGGCGGATAACCACAACCGCCAGTTGTTTCTGATCGCGATCATGGCGAGCAATCTCTTTGTTAATCGCTTCGCCCAGTGCCTGACGGTTATGCAGTCGCGTAATGGGGTCAAACGTCTCGAGAAAAACCACTTGCTCCTGAATCTGACGCAGACGTTGGTTTTCTAAGAGATGATCACGAAAAGCCTGTACCGCGCAGGCGATATCTCCAACTTCGTCCCGGCGTCCACAGTCTTCAACTTCATGCAGATCAATCTCACCTTTGGCCAGTGCATTCATCTGTGTGGCAAGTCGGGTGACGGGGGTGCTGATATTACGGGCGATGAGGTAGCTGACAACCAAGGCAATAAACAACACCAGCAAGGTAATGCTCATATACGTATAGGCCCGAGACTGATAAATCGGCTTCAGGTCATCAAGGTATATACCGGATCCCAGAACCAGATTGGTACCGGGAACGCGTTCAGCGTAGCCCAGCTTAGGAACGGCAGGTCCCCCCTCAGGCTTTGGCCAGCGAAATTCCCAGAAAACCGTACCGTTGGCTTTAACCCCCTCGACCATCAGCTGGACAATAAAGGTGCCCGCGTCATCTTGTATCTCCATCTGATTTTTACCTTGCATGTCAGGCAGGATCGGATGAGCGATGCTGGTGCCGGAGATATCGTAGAGATAGAGATATTCATTACCGGAAAAACGGGTGGCGTTGATCAGTTCCTGTAGCTGACGATCAAATTGCTGTTGAGAGACCGTGCCATTTTTCAGGTGCTCATCAAGCGCCATAATCTGGCTGCGCCCGGCCTGTACAACGCTTTGCACACGGGCTTTACGATTGTCGAGAATATCTTGCTGGTTAAAACGATACGCAAGGCTGGCAGTGATCAATGTGCCACAGACTAATATGAGCACCAGCAGGAATAATTTGCGGTGAATCTTGATATCGCTAAGACGCATAGTCAGCCAGAGTAGAATTTGGTTTATTGATTTCTATAGGTTAGCGCGCTAAGTGTCAAATTCTTAAGGATTTTAGACGAAAAAAAAGCACCCGAAGGTGCTTTCTTAAACCGCTGAGCCGGTTATAGACCAGCAGCAGCGCGAAGGTCGTCTGCTTTATCGGTACGTTCCCATGTGAATGCAGTAAAGGTATCGTCACCCACCGTCATTTCGTAAGGATCGCGACCAAAGTGGCCGTAGGCTGCAGTTGCTTTGTACATTGGATGCAGCAGATCCAGCATCTTAGTGATCGCATATGGACGCAGATCAAAGTGCTCGCGCACCAGCTGGATGATCTTGTCGTCAGAGATCTTGCCGGTACCAAACGTATTGATGGACACGGATGTCGGTTCCGCTACACCAATCGCATAGGACACCTGGATTTCGCAACGATCAGCCAGACCTGCGGCAACGATATTCTTCGCCACGTAACGGCCTGCATAGGCTGCAGAGCGGTCTACTTTGGATGGATCTTTACCGGAGAAAGCACCGCCGCCGTGGCGTGCCATTCCACCGTAGGTATCAACGATGATCTTACGACCGGTCAGACCACAGTCACCCACAGGTCCGCCAATAACAAAGTTACCGGTTGGATTGATGTGGAACTGAGTCTCTTTGGTGATCCACTCAGCAGGCAGCGTATGTTTGATGACCAGTTCCATCATCGCTTCACGCAGGTCGCTCAGTTTTACGTCAGGATCGTGCTGCGTGGACAGTACCACGGCATCGATACCCGCTGGCTTGCCGTTTTCGTAACGGAAGGTCAGCTGAGACTTTGCATCTGGACGCAACCACGGCAGCAGGCCTGATTTACGTGCTTCTGCCTGACGCTCGACCAAGCGGTGTGCGTAGCAGATAGGTGCAGGCATCAGTACATCAGTGTCGTTGGATGCATAACCAAACATCAGACCCTGATCACCCGCGCCCTGATCTTCAGGACGGGAGCGGTCAACACCCTGTGCGATATCCACAGACTGTTTGCCGATGATGTTGATCACGCCACAGGTTTCACCGTCATAACCAACGTCAGAGGAGGTGTAACCGATGTCGCAGATCACTTTACGTGCAAGATCTTCCAAATCAATCCACGCGGATGTGCTGATCTCACCAGAGATGATTGCTACACCGGTTTTAACCATCGTTTCGCAGGCAACACGTGCATATTTGTCTTCAGCGATGATCGCATCAAGCACTGCATCAGAGATCTGGTCCGCAATCTTATCCGGATGACCTTCGGACACGGATTCGGAAGTGAATAAGCCGTATTCGCTCATTTCAGCTAAGTATCCTCATCAAATTTGGGGGTAAATCTGAGTTGCTGGGACCTTTATGAGAAGGTGGCAAACTCGATTGAACGGTAATTTGGGGCACATTTTATCCGTCTATCTGAACAATTGCATGATTTACACCACGGTTTTTCATGAATTTTTCATACTTCTATATGAAATTGACTCATTTTTTGCGAAAAGATCGATTTCTTATTTGAAGCGAGTACCTATCTGCGAGAAAATTACGCCTTCAAAAATTTTGGGTCTTATCCTTCCGTAATTTAATGGGTTCAACCCCCAGGAGCAGATTGAATGTCCTCTCGCAGAGAACTGGCCAACGCAATTCGTGCGTTGAGCATGGACGCGGTTCAGAAAGCTAAATCCGGTCACCCGGGTGCCCCAATGGGCATGGCGGATATCGCCGAGGTGCTCTGGAATGATTTTCTGAAACACAACCCGACTAACCCACTGTGGTTTGATCGCGACCGTTTCGTGCTGTCTAACGGCCACGGCTCCATGCTGATTTACTCTCTGCTGCACCTGAGCGGCTATGACGTATCTATCGATGACCTGAAGAACTTCCGTCAGCTGCATGCGAAAACTGCAGGTCATCCTGAGTACGGTTACTGCCCCGGCGTTGAGACAACCACGGGTCCATTGGGTCAGGGCATCAGCAACGCGATTGGTATGGCGGCGGCTGAGAAGATTCTGGCGGCGCAGTTTAACCGTGAAGGTCACGACATCGTTGATCACCACACTTACACCTTCCTGGGCGATGGCTGCATGATGGAAGGCATCTCCCATGAAGCATGTTCACTGGCTGGGACCTTGGGTCTGGGCAAGCTGATCGCGTTCTGGGATGACAATGGCATCTCCATCGACGGTGAAGTGGAAGGTTGGTACACCGACGATAACGTGAAGCGTTTCGAATCTTACGGCTGGCAGGTTATTCCGGGCGTTGATGGTCACGATCCGGATCAGATTCGTGCCGCGATCGAACAGGCAAAAGCCAACACAGAGCAGCCAACGCTGATCTGCTGCAAAACCATCATCGGTTTTGGTTCCCCTAATAAAGAAGGCAAAGAAGATTGCCACGGTGCGCCACTGGGTGACGACGAGATCAAACTGACTCGCGAACGTCTGGGCTGGGAGCACGGTGCGTTCGAAGTGCCGGAAGATATTTATGCGGACTGGAATGCCGCTGAAGCCGGTTCTCACGCTGAAAACGAGTGGAACGAGCGCCTGGCTGCATACAGCAAAGCCTACCCTGAGCTGGCTGCGGACTTGCTGCGTCGTCTGAGCGGCGATCTGCCTGCTGACTTCTCTGAGAAAGCGGATGCTTACATTGCTGATGTGGCTGCGAAAGGTGACACTATCGCATCCCGTAAAGCCTCTCAGAACTCTCTGAATGCTTATGGCCCGATGTTGCCAGAACTGCTGGGTGGCTCTGCTGACCTGGCGGGTTCTAACCTGACGTTGTGGTCTGGTGCGAAAGGCGTTGAGAAAAACGATGCCTCCGGCAACTACCTGTTCTACGGCGTACGTGAATTCGGTATGTCTGCGATGATGAACGGTATTGCACTGCACGGTGGTTTCATCCCGTACGGTGCAACCTTCCTGGTCTTCATGGAGTACGCACGCAACGCTCTGCGTATGGCGGCTCTGATGAAGCAGCGTGCGATCCACGTTTACACTCACGACTCTATCGGTCTGGGTGAAGACGGTCCAACGCACCAGCCGATCGAACAGGTTGCTAACCTGCGTCACACACCAAACATGAGCTGCTGGCGTCCATGTGATGCGGTTGAATCCGCGGTTGCATGGAAAGCGGCACTGGAACGTACCGACGGTCCTTCTGCGCTGGTTTTCTCTCGTCAGAACCTGCCTCACCAGGCGCGTACTGATGCACAGATCTCCGACATCGCTCGCGGTGGTTACATCCTGCGTGATACCGATGGCGAGCCAGAAGCAATTCTGATTGCAACCGGTTCTGAAGTCGGTCTGGCAATGGATGCGGCTGACGTACTGGCCGCTGAAGGCAAGCAGGTACGTGTTGTATCTATGCCTGAAACTAACCTGTTTGATAAACAGGATGCGGCTTACCGTGAGTCCGTACTGCCCGCTGCTGTGACAGCACGTGTGGCGGTTGAGGCTCTGCAGGCTGACTTCTGGTACAAGTATGTTGGCCTGAACGGCAAGATCGTGGGTATGACTACCTTCGGTGAGTCTGCACCGGCGGGTGAGCTGTTTAAACACTTCGGTTTCACCACCGAAAACGTAGCTGAGACTGTTAAGTCTCTGCTCTGATCTGTAAGAAAAAGAGGCAGCTTTCGGGCTGCCTCTGTTGTTTTGAGCCCTTTCGATGACCTATCGCGTCGCTATTAATGGTTACGGCCGTATCGGCCAGTGTGTTTTGCGCGCCATCTATGAGAATGGCTATCGCGATACGCTGGAAGTTGTGGCAATCAATGAGCTGTCTGACATTGATACCGTCACCTATCTGACCCGCTACGATACCACCCATGGACGTTTTCCCGTGGGCGTGGATCATGACGGAAAACACCTGAAGGTGAACGGCGATCAGATTCTGGTCCTGAACGAGGCGGATGCGAATCAGCTACCTTGGGCAGAATTGGATATCGATCTGGTGTTGGAGTGTTCCGGTGCGTTTAAGTCGCGTGATGCGGCTGAAGAACATCTGAACGCAGGCGCAAAGCGCTTGCTGTTTTCACAGCCCGCCACTGATGAAGTGGATTCTACGATTGTTTATGGTCTGAACGAGCAGTTGTTAAAGGCCGAACATACGATTGTCTCCGCTGCGTCCTGCACCACAAACTGTGTTGTGCCGGTGCTGGACCTGCTCGATAAGGCTTTCGGTATCGAAAACGGTGTGACCACAACGATTCATTCAGCGATGAATGACCAGCCGGTCATTGATAGTTACCATCAAACCGATCTGCGTTTGACCCGCAGTGCATTGCACTCGATTATTCCGGTCGATACCGGTTTGAACCGGGGTATTGATCGCTTGTTGCCTAACCTGGCACAACGCTTTGAATGTCTGCACCTGCGTGTACCGACTATTAATGTATCGGTGATGGATCTGTCGCTGAACCTGAAACAGCCCACTGACCGTGATCAGGTCAATGCGATCTTTAAGCTGGCAGCGTACTCCGAGCTGAACGGACTATTGGGCTATACCGAGGAGCCTCATGCTTCGGTAGACTTCAATCGTGATCCACGTTCTGGTGTTGTTGATGGCACCCAGACCCGGGTCTCCGGTGGAACGCTGGTCAAAATGCTGTGCTGGTTTGATAACGAATGGGGCTTTGCTAATCGGATGCTCGATGTGGGTCGACACTGGTTGCAGCTAAAAAGCTAATTTCAATTACTTTTCATTTTAGAAAGAGTTAGGACACGTCAATGAGCGTACTGAAGATGACTGATCTGGATCTGAGCGGCAAACGCGTTCTGATCCGTGAAGACCTCAATGTCCCTGTCAAGGATGGCCAGGTAACCTCTGATGCCCGTATCCGCGCATCTCTGCCAACCATTGAGCTGGCATTGAAAGCGGGTGCAAAAGTGATGGTGATGTCCCACCTGGGCCGTCCAACAGAAGGCGAATACGAAGAGAAATTCTCTTTGGCGCCAGTGGCTGATTACATTTCTAATCTGCTGGAGCGCCCGGTACCGCTGGTAAAAGACTGGCTGGACGGCGGCTTTGAAGTGGCTGAAGGTGAGTTAGTCTTGCTGGAAAACGTCCGCTTTAACGCAGGTGAGAAGAAAAACAACGAAGCGCTGTCAAAACAGATGGCAGAGCTTTGTGATGTCTACGTGATGGATGCGTTTGGTACGGCTCACCGTGCTCAGGCGTCTACGCACGGCGTTGCGCAGTTTGCACCTGTTGCCTGTGCAGGCCCGTTGCTGGCAGGCGAGTTGGAAGCCTTGGCGCAAGCGCTGGAAACACCGGCTCAACCCCTGACTGCGATTGTGGGTGGCTCAAAAGTATCGACCAAACTGACCGTACTGGAGTCTCTGTCTGACAAAGTTGACCAGCTGATTGTTGGTGGCGGTATCGCAAATACGTTCCTGGCCGCTGCAGGTAAGCCAGTGGGTAAGTCTTTGTATGAAGCTGACCTGATTCCACAGGCGAAAGCGCTGATGGAAAAAGTAAACGTACCGGTGCCTACCGATGTGGTTGTGGCTAAAGAGTTTGCTGAAGATGCAGAAGCGGTGATCAAGTCTGCGGACGATGTTGCTGAAGACGACATGATTCTGGATATCGGTCCTGAATCCGCCAAAGTACTGGCTGCGATGCTGAAAGATGCGGGCACTATTATCTGGAACGGCCCTGTAGGCGTGTTCGAGTTTGATCAGTTTGGTGAAGGCACTAAGACTCTGTCGATGGCGATTGCAGACAACAAAGGTTTCTCCATTGCAGGTGGCGGTGATACGCTGGCGGCTGTCGATAAATACGATATCGCTGAGCAGGTGTCCTACATCTCTACCGGTGGTGGTGCTTTCCTCGAGTTCGTGGAAGGTAAAGTCCTGCCGGCAGTGGCAGTATTGGAAGAGCGCGCAGCTCAGTAAATCCGTTGCTCATCCGACAGATGGGGCGTGCAGGTCATGCCCCTGTCAAACACGGATGATATAACAACAGTTATCAGAATTTTTGAGGTTCAAAAAATGGCTTTGATCTCTATGCGTCAGCTGCTGGACCATGCAGCCGAAAATGGCTATGGCATTCCAGCATTCAACGTAAACAACGTAGAACAGATGCGCGCTATCATGGAAGCCGCGGACAAAACCAACTCTCCGGTTATTGTTCAGGCGTCTGCCGGTGCACGTAAATATGCAGGTTCTAACTTCCTGCGTCACATGATTCTGGCTGCGATTGCTGAGTTTCCTCATATTCCTGTTTGTATGCATCAGGATCACGGTACGTCTCCGGCAATCAACCAGCGTTCTATCGCAATGGGTTTCTCCTCTGTGATGATGGACGGTTCTCTGCTGGAAGATGGTAAGACACCGTCTTCTTACGAGTACAACGTTGAAGTGACCCGTCGCACTGTTGAAATGGCACATGCATGTGGTGTTTCTGTAGAAGGCGAGCTGGGTGTACTGGGCTCTCTGGAAACCGGACAGGCGGGCGAAGAAGATGGCGTGGGTGCTGAAGGTATCCTGTCTGAAGATCAGCTGCTGACCGATCCAAACGAAGCAGCAGACTTTGTGAAGTCTACCGGTGTTGATGCGCTGGCGATTGCTTGCGGTACGTCTCACGGCGCTTACAAGTTCACCCGTCCACCAACCGGTGACATTCTGGCGATCAACCGCATCAAAGAGATCCATGAGCGTATCCCTGATACGCATCTGGTCATGCACGGTTCCTCTTCCGTTCCTCAGGAGTGGTTGGCAGTGATCAACGAATTTGGCGGTGAGATCCCTGAAACGTACGGTGTGCCAGTTGAGCAGATCGTTGAAGGTATCAAGCACGGTGTACGTAAGGTCAACATTGATACTGACCTGCGTCTGGCATCAACTGGTGCCGTTCGTCGCTTCATGGCAGAAAACCCAGCCGAATTTGATCCACGTAAATACCTGAAGAAAACGATCGATGCGATGAGCGAGATCTGTATCGCACGTTATGAAGCGTTTGGTACTGCAGGTAATGCGTCCAAGATCACCCCGATCTCTCTGGAGAACATGGCTTCTCGTTACGAGAGCGGTGAGATGGATCCTAAAGTAGTCTGATCCCAGCGATCAAATTTAAAAGGGCGATTTCTTTGCAGATTTCGCCCTTTTTTGTGTCCGTCAGTTACGCGGCTCCTTCTGCTTGATTTTAGAATACTCAGCGTCACGCTGGAGATCTTTACCGATAGATACCGCCCCCAGAATGAAGCCGATAATCACCAGTACGATGGACATTTCTACCAGCGTAAAACCTTGCTGGTGCATGCGGTTCATTCTTGAATCCGTCATCTGTATCTCTCTCATTAGCTAGATCGTCTACATGGATAATCCGACGATCAGTTATCTGGGCGCACTGTTCCCATAAGCGGAAGTGGCGTCGGAGTCATGAGTTGTAAGGATTACCTTACCAATGAGAGAGGGGGAGCCGTTTGACGTTGCGTCTCGAATTATTGGCAATACGTCTCAGAGTCGAGATGAGGAGGTCGTACGAAACTGGGGACTTAAATGGGGAGAAGAAGGTTTTCTTCAAGCGGATCGTGCGCGTGTTGGTGGTTGTACCCGTCGCTGACGGTGTGGTTGAAGTCAGGCGCAGACATTGGATATCCGTGTAGCCAACCTTGTTGTAGATGGAACCCCATCTGGCGCAGCATGTCGGCTTGTTCTTGCTTTTCTACCCCTTCGGCAATGGCGCTCATGCCGAGTTTCTGAGTCAGCTCGAAGATCGTACTCAGCACGTCAGCATTGATCGAATCGGTACCGAGTGCAGCCACAAAGCTGCGATCAGCTTTTAATATATCGATGGGAAGAGTACTCAGATAGGTGAGACCACAATAGCCGGTACCAAAGTCGTCCATAGCGATTTTGATCCCGGCGCCCTGAAACTGATGCAAGGCATTCTGAATCTGCTCTGAGCCATGTTCGACCACTTGATGTTCGGTGATCTCTACAACCATGCCGGGTAAGAACGTTGCCCGTTCGATGATTGCGCTGACAACCGAGTTATCCAGCATATGGGCAGCACAGATATTGATGCTGACTTTAAAGCGGGGATGTTTTCGCAGCGTCGGTGTCAGTTCGCGGATGGCCTGATCAATCTGACGCAGTGTCATCTCTTTAATAAGCCCTGATTGTTCGGCCAGAGGAATAAAGGTCATAGGAGGCAACACGCCTTTGAACGGATGACGCCAGCGCATCAACACTTCACAGCCCACAATGTGATGGGTTTTTGAGCAGACCAGCGGTTGGTAGAGGTTGAAGAACTCGTTCCTTTGGGTGGCTGATTTGAGTTGTCGGATGGGGTCGGAAAGTCGGCGTTGAATACGATAGCTGACTAAAAGGATGAGTACAAAGGCGCCACAGGCGGTGCTGATCCAGGATGTGTTAAAACCGAAAACCCCAAGGTAGAGACTGTCCAGATCCTGACTGATAATGACGCTGAGCTGGGGTTGAGTCAGCAGAGGCTGGATGAATGTGTAGTGTTCACGGTTATTGTCCATGCGGCCTTCATAGCCGATGGCAATATTCACCGGGAAGAGATTCTCCGGGGTGCCCACCGGCAGGGCATATCGGCCGTTCAGTACGATGGGAACACCGCTGTCACTGTCGATAATAGACATGTATCCGAGAGGGTCGTGGAAAAACTTCACCTGATTTCTAAGCCAGGCTTTGCGGATAATCGCCTGTATCTTTCCGCCTTGGGGATGGTCTCTGAATAGTTGAAATCCGGGGCCGGGATGGTCGTCAATTAAGAGAGGGCCAGAGAAGTTCAGACCTTTGTGCTTGTTTGGTGTATGGATTTCGAGTGGTGGATCATAGTATTGCCAACTGTTGCAGTTCACGTTGCCCTGAGCATCGGTATAACGTAACTCAGCAATCTGAGGCAGGGTCATCAGCTGTTCATTAGCAAAACGAAAGAGTTGCGGGGAGCAGTTGAGCGGTTGTTGTGCGCTGTCGATGAGGGCAAAGTTGACGTCGGTGAAGCTCTGATCGAGATGTTCGCTCAGGGTAACCGCTTTTTGTGCAAGTTCAGTTCGCTTGAGTGCTTTGCGGTTTTCCAGATCATAGGTGTAAAGCGCAGCGGTGACCGCGGCGGTGATCACAAAGCTGATAAGTGCAGGTACCAACAGTAGTTTAAGCGTTCCTTTGTGATCCGAGCCTGCCATACACTCTCCCTAGTATGTATTGGTCAGAAGGGCCGTTCGTCTCCGGTTGTTCGTACTTCGGAAAACGATCAGTCACTAGGGTAGTTGAGAATTACTGATTTTGTACAGTTCTTGAGCAGTTTTAGCCTGTGAATTTCTGTGAGATAGGCAAATAGATCAATAAATACCTACGGCTTGTCAGTTATCTCTCGAATGGCTTATGTCTGAGGCGTAGGGTTTGAATACAAAAATCTTTCATGTGGCCAGCATGTTGTTCCTTCTGAACAAGGGAACAGTAGAGGAGCCTAATCGATCTATAACAGGTCGAGGCAGGCGTCTAGCGTGGAAGTAATGGGCTGATCCAGCTTCAGACTCAGCAGGTCGTCCGCCCGGGTTTTCCCCCGGTTGAGGGTGCAGATAGGGATATCCCATTCATATGCCCGGCGGCAAAAACGAAAACCGGAATAGACCATTAACGAAGAGCCGATGACGAGTAAGGCATCGGATTGCTGCAGTTTGTCCAGCGCAGTATGTACGCGGGTTTTAGGCACGTTATCCCCAAAGAAGACAACATCCGGTTTGAGAATCCCGCCGCAGTGCTGGCAGTCAGGCACCCGAAACAAACTGAACTCCACGCCTTCCAGATCGGCATCGCCGTCGGGCGCTGTGGTCGCCGTATAATGAGCAAATGAGGGGTTGTGACTGGCAGATTGCTGGTGGATTTCGGTACGTGGGTAGAGTTGATCGCACTGCATGCAGCGAACCTGATCAGACCGACCGTGCAGGTCGATTACCTGCTGGCTGCCGGCATGTTGATGTAAGCGATCAACATTCTGGGTAACGATCTGGTTGATGTGACCGAGCTGCTCGAGTTTAACCAGTGCATGATGTGCAGAGCCGGGTTGTGCATCACGAATCACCGGCCAGCCGATCAGACTGCGAGCCCAGTAACGCTGACGTACATGTAGATTGTCCATGAAGTCTTTATGCTGTACCGGTTGTTTCCGCTTCCAGTTACCGTCCTTATCCCGGTAATCGGGGATGCCCGAATCGGTACTGATTCCCGCGCCAGTCAGGATGAAAAGACGCGGATGGTCTTGAATAAAGCGGGCCAGTTCTGCACTGCTGGGTTCAATCGTCATAGAGGTCATCATATAAGGTTGTGGCGATGCTGTCAGGATTGCCTGTCATGAATATCGAACAGTTGCAGGCTGCGAAGGGGGTGGAACAACAGCAGATATGCATCATCATCCGTTATGTCGGCTGACTGCCACTCAAGGCCATGCAGCGATTCGGGTAGCTGAATGTCATGTGTGTTGAATAACTGACAGAGTTGTTCCAGCGCCGGAAGGGTGCTGATGTTGTCCAGTTCTACCTGATGACGCAGTTCTCGCCACTGACAGTCGTTGATATTGATGAGCAGGAGTTCTTCGGTGATTGAGGCGGTGATCTCAAAGCGGCCGGGTTGTTCTGCCAGCCGCGAACGGTTAGCGCACCAAATGCTGGCGGCATTACTATAGATGCCACAGTGATACAGATGGGTGCCTTGAGGAAGGTGATGAAACTGTTCCTTCTCGGTGGCTTCATTCAGTATGTGTAATAACTCTGAAAGGCTTTTTGGTGTGCTGAGCATAGTCGCTTTAATACGCTGGATATACTCTCAAGCATAGCTCAGCCGGATAGGTGAGTTAGATTGCGGTACTGTTAGAAGGAATATAGAAGGCATAAAAAAACCGCGCCGGAGCGCGGTTTTTCTGATGACCGAAAGCTTATGCGCCAAATTTGGCTTTAGCTTCCAGGCGACGACGGTGCAGAACCGGCTCGGTATAACCGTTTGGCTGCGCGCAACCTTCAAACACCAGCTCGCACGCTGCTGCGAACGCAATGCTGTTATCAAAGTCTGCTGCCATAGCGCGATACAGAGGGTCGTTTTCGTTCTGGCGATCAACGACGGCTGCCATGCGCTTCATGGTTTCCATCACCTGCTCTTCAGAACAGATACCGTGATGCAACCAGTTAGCAATGTGCTGGCTGGAGATGCGTAGTGTTGCACGGTCTTCCATCAGGCCCACATCGTTGATATCAGGCACTTTGGAACAACCGACACCGGAGTCAACCCAGCGTACAACGTAACCCAGGATACCCTGAGCGTTGTTGTCCAGCTCGTTCTGAATCTCTTCAGCAGACCAGCTTGGGTTTGGCTCAACCGGAACGGTCAGAATTGCATCCAGATCCGCACGACCGCGAGACTTGATCTCTTCCTGACGCGCGAAAACGTCTACCTTGTGGTAGTGCAACGCGTGCAGGGTAGCTGCCGTTGGAGATGGAACCCATGCGGTATTTGCACCGGACATTGGGTGACCGATCTTCGCTTCCAGCATGTTAGCCATCTGATCTGGGATTGGCCACATGCCTTTACCGATCTGTGCGCGACCGCTCAGACCGCATGCCAGACCGTTGTCCACGTTCCAGTTTTCGTAAGCGCCGATCCATGCAGAGGCTTTCATGTCGCCTTTGCGGATCATCGGGCCTGCTTCCATGGAGGTGTGGATCTCGTCACCGGTACGGTCAAGGAAACCTGTGTTGATGAATACCACACGCTCTTTCGCTGCGCGAATACACTCTTTCAGGTTTACGGTTGTACGGCGTTCTTCGTCCATGATGCCCATTTTCAGGGTGAACGGAGACAGACCCAGTGCGCTTTCTACACGGCCGAACAGTTCGTTCGCAAACGCCACTTCTTCAGGACCGTGCATTTTCGGTTTAACGATGTACACGGAACCGGTTGTGGTGTTGCTGTACTTACCGTTGCCTTTGATATCGTGGACAGAGATCAGCGTCGTAACCATCGCATCCATGATGCCTTCAGGTACTTCGTTGCCGTCTTTGTCGATGATCGCGCCATTGGTCATCAGGTGACCCACGTTACGTACGAACATCAGGCTGCGGCCTTTCAGGTTCACATCAGAACCGTCTAAACCGGTGAAGGTGCGATCAGCGTTGACCGTACGTGTAAAGGTTTTGCCACCTTTGGAGACTTCTTCGCTCAGAGTGCCTTTCATCAGGCCTAACCAGTTACGGTAAGCCAGAATCTTATCAGCGGCATCGACTGCTGCGACAGAGTCTTCACAATCCATGATCGTGGTCAGCGCAGATTCCATCTGGATATCTTTCACGCCAGCCGCATCATCTTTACCGATCAGGCTGTCACGGTCGATCTGCAGTTCGAAATGCAGACCGTTGTTGACGAACAGGATCGACTCAGGTGCTGCTTCGTTGCCGGTGTAACCGACCAGCTGCGCGGCATCTGCCAGTGTTGTTTCGCTACCATCGCGCATCGCAACAACCAACGCGCCTGCATTGATGCTGTAACCGGCGGAATCCTTGTGGGAACCGGTTGCCAGCGGAGCGGCTTCATTCAGGAAGTTACGTGCGAATTCGATAACTTTGGCACCACGGGCTGGATTGTAACCGCCGGTTTTTTCTGCGCCGCCTTCTTCGGAGACTGCATCAGTGCCATACAGGGCATCGTAAAGGCTGCCCCAACGTGCGTTCGCAGCATTCAGTGCGAAGCGTGCATTCATGACTGGAACAACCAGCTGCGGACCGGCCATGGTAGCCATTTCCGGGTCGACATTGCTGGTTTCAGCGCTGAAGTCTTCGCCTTCTGGCAGCAGGTAGTTAATGTCGGTCAGGAACGCTTTGTAAGCGTCCAGATCGAATGCCTGGCCCTGGCGTTCCTTGTGCCAGCTGTCAATCTGCGCCTGAATCGCGTCACGTTTTGCCAGCAATTCGCGGTTGCGCGGTGCCAGCTCGTGCACGATAGCGTCAAATGCAGCCCAGTACTGATCGGCTTCTACACCGGTCTGTGGCAACGCTTCGTTATTGATGAAGTTGTATAGATCCTCAGCAACCTGCAGGCCGCCGGTCTGTACCCTTTGACTCATAATTTATTGCCCCAGTTGTAAATGTATCAGTTCCGGAGCGAGGCAGCCGAGAACTGTATTATGTGTATATATTTTGCTCAGTGAGCATTGTGCATTGCAACAGTAGCGAAAAAACGGCGATCTGTCGCCCCTTTCCAGCCTAAAGTATGAGAAAGATTCACTCATAGTCGCAGTTGGCTGGAGGCCTAGTGCTGGCGGGGCTGTTAGCTTAGTCCAGATGCATACGGATGTTATCCGGCAGCGGCACAGAGCGGCCGGTTGTATGATCCATCCAGACGACCTTGGAATAGCCTTCGCTGACCGGTGTTTCCAGATCATTCTCGGAAAACAGACGGTAGTAGGTCATAAAGCTGGAGCGGCCGGGATCGGCTACATAGCAATCAATTCGCAGCGTGTCAGGGTAAGTCACCGGTTTCAGGAAGGTGCAGCCGACATTAATGACCACCGGGTCTACGCCATTGCCATCCATTGCAGCCCCCAGCTCCGCTAATAATTGGACGCGGGCCTCTTCCAGGTAGCGCATATACAGCGCATTGTTTACATGTCCGTAGGCGTCCATATCGCCCCAACGAACCGGAATAGAGCAAGTGTAGATTTTCTTACCATGAATCTCTGACATGGATCTGATTTCCTTAAGGTTAAGTATACGAAACGGTGCGGTCACGCTTAAAAATACGTGTTTTTCCTAATGCTGAAAAGATGCCTGGGAATCGCTGAGCTAGACTTAACGGATGTGGTGCAAGTCAGGGAATTATTATGACGTTCAGCAGGGATCAATTAATCGGCCAGTTACCACGGTGGCAGTCAGCGACAGATATTGGCCAACCCGATGACGTGTTAAAGGCCTATCTCTGCCAATATCAATTGGCGGAGATCGCGGCATGTCATCATTATCAGATCGGTCTGATGGAGATGCCTGAGCTGCCATTTGCTGTGCAGCGCTTTACGCCAAAAGAGGGGGGCCGGGCCACAGTGGTTGTATCACACGGATATATGGATCACATGGGCTTATATGGGCATCTGATCGAGCATCTTCTGAATCTGAACGTTGAAGTGTATCTCTATGATTTGGCGGGACATGGCCTGTCTGGCGGTGAACCTCTGGCGGTGGACAACTTTGATGTGTATGCCCGCCAGTTGCAGAAAGTACTGACGCATATAGAGGTCACGGAGCACCCTTTGTTGCTTATTGGGCAGAGTACAGGAGCGGCTGTGATCGGTGCACATGAATGGTTGATAGGGGAAGGCCAAGTGCCTCCCGTTCGGCAGCGCATCTTACTGGCTCCCTTGGTCAGACCCGCGTTATGGCGTGCAATCCGACGCCAGTTCCATCTGGTGAAACACTTTCTGAAACAGGTGCCTCGCCGATATACGGCAAATTCACACGATGCGGCGTTTATGCGCTTCCTGCGCCAGAGTGACCCGATGCAACATGGGGATATTCCGTTAAGCTGGATCGCGGCCATGCAGAGCTGGGCTGACTACATAGAATCCGCTGAACCACATGCTAGCGCGGTGACTTGTATCCAGGGGATGGCGGACAGCACGGTTGATTGGCATCACAATCTACGGGTGTTACATCGGGTCTATCCCGAGATGAAGGTCGAGTTGATTGAGGGCGCGCGTCACCATCTGGTGAATGAATCAGACACCTATCGGCGACTGGTATTTCAGCGTATCTCCGAGGTGATCAATACGGTCTGTCCAGACGTCAACGTCACCGAAAAAGCGGTGTGAATAGCGGCGTGGCAGGCCAATAAAAAAGGCAGCCCTGAGGCTGCCTTTTTCAGGATCAAGCTAAATCAGAACAGACGACGTACGCGGATGGTACCTTCAACCTGTTTGATCTTATCAACAGCGATCTGAGAAGACTCAGCTTCAACGTCGATAACAACATAACCCACCTTGTCATTGGTCTGCAGGTACTGACCAGAGATGTTGATGTTGTTTTCGGAGAAGATGGTGTTGATAGCAGTCAGTACACCTGGCACGTTGTTGTGGATGTGCAGCAGACGGTGAACATTCGGATGCTCTGGCAGTGCCACTTCCGGGAAGTTTACGGAAGTAATAGAGGTACCGTTATCACTGTACTTAGCCAGTTTCTCAGCCACTTCGTAACCGATGTTTTCCTGAGCTTCCATGGTGGAGCCGCCCACGTGTGGGGTCAGGATTACATTGTCGAATTCGCGCAGAGGAGAGATAAACTCATCCTTGTTAGTGCGAGGTTCAACCGGGAATACGTCAACCGCTGCACCCAACAGGCGACCTTCTGCCAATACGCCACACAGCGCGTCGATATCAACGACAGTACCGCGTGCTGCGTTCAGGAAGACAGAACCTTCCTTCATCTGAGAAAACTCAGTTTTGCCCATCAGGTCTTTAGTCGCGCCAGTCTCAGGAACGTGCAGGGAGATGACATCACACATACCCAGCAGCTCTTTCATGGACGCGATCTGAGTAGCGTTACCCAAAGGCAACTTCGTCACTACGTCGTAGAAATAGACTTCCATGCCCAGAGATTCAGCGAGTACGCTCAGCTGGGAACCGATGCTACCGTAACCTACGATACCCAGCTTTTTGCCACGGATTTCGTAAGAGTTCACTGCAGATTTCTGCCACTCACCACGGTGTGCTTTAGCGTTCTTCTCAGCTACGCCACGCAGCAGGATGATCGCTTCCGCCAATACCAGTTCCGCTACGGAACGGGTGTTGGAGTATGGTGCGTTAAAGACAGCGACACCACGCTGAGTTGCTGCAGTCAGGTTCACCTGGTTGGTGCCGATGCAGAAACAGCCAACGGCAACCAGCTTTTCAGCGGCGTCGAAGACTTTATCAGTCAGCTGACTGCGTGAACGGATACCGATAAAGTGAACGTCTTTCACCTTTTCGATCAGTTCTGCTTCAGGCAGTGCGCCTTTCACGTATTCAATGTTGCTGTAGCCGTGTGCGTTGAGGGTATCAACCGCAGATTGGTGCACGCCTTCCAGCAGCAGAATTTTAATCTTGCTCTTTTCAAGAGAAGTAGTTGGGCTCATCTTCTGCTAACTCTCGTATGGGGCGGAATATTCCGCCGGGGTCAATCGGCCTAAAATCAAGGGCGATATATTAGCACAGGGCCACATGAAAAGGACGCGGCTTGACGGGAGTTTGCTGGAAAAATATTCAAGATGAAGTGAGGCAGGGTACAGCAGATCGAATCGTAGCAGGCGGGATAGGACAGGGGGGTAACCCCCTGTCGACGGCTAAAGACACCGTAATAGCATGGCTTAGATCAGCCGTAGAAGCACAGGTACGCAGTAGGCTGTTCGATTTTGACCTGGAAACTCTGGTTGGCTGCAACCTTGAATTCGGTACCGCTTGGGTACGCGTTGAACTCTTCTTCGCCTGGCAACTTAACAATCAGTTCACCGGAAACGACTTTCATCAGCTCATTTTCGCTGGTGCCAAATTCGTACTCACCCGGTGCCATTACCCCTGCAGTGACACGGCCTTCGCTGTTTTCGAAGCCAATGGATTTTACGTTACCGTCGAAATATTCGTTTACGTTCATATTTTACGTCCTCTAAATAGCTGCGCAGCATAATAGAGGGTCCGTTGCAGGCTGTCAGCTGTGTTCCAGCAGAAAGTCGACAAAGGCTTGATTTGCCCGCGAGAGATAACCATCGCGACGCCAGGCGATAGAGAGGTCCAGCCAGACCGGTTCTTCAAAGGGTAGCCCGATCAGGTCGGGATCTTCCTCAATCACCATGCCCAACAACGTGCTGATACCGAAGCCTTGATTGACGATCGCTTTAATGAGGGGGATCAGGTTGGTTTCAAAGCTAATATTGGGTGTGCACTCGGTTCTGGCCGCCAAACGGTCAACAACCTTGCGGTGAAAATAGCCCTCTTTAAACATCACCAGCTCTTCACGGAAGAAGTCGTCGTAACTGACAGCGGCTTGTTGAGCCAGAGGGTGGTCTTTCGCCACGGTGACAAGCATTTGTTCACGCAGAAAGGTGCGTGCATGTAGCTCCTGCGGTAGAACATCGGCCACGATGATCGCCAGATCAAGCTCGCTTCGCTCCAGCATCTGTTGAAGCTGCCAGGTACCGCCTTCAATCACTGACAGATCCAGCTCAGGATAGCGGTGACGGAAGGCCATCAGAATGGGGGGGAAATAATAGGACCCCAACATGCTGGGAATGCCGACCCGCACTTCGCCTTTAGTGAGGCCTTTGAGTTCTTCCATCTCCAGGCGGGCATCATCAATGGCGCGCAGAATACGACGACTGTGCAGGAGTAATTTTTTGCCTTCGTCGGTGAGGCTTATCTGACGTTCATGACGGTGAAACAGTGTGAGATCCAGCTCGGCTTCCAGTTTTTTAATAGCCATGCTGATGGCAGGCTGTGCCACGTGTAGCTGTTCAGCCGCTTTGGTAAAGCTGCTGGCCTCGGCGATAGCCTGAAAGTAACGTAGGGGCTTAATATCCATGGTGATCAATAAATCTTATGTAAGTGATCAATAGTATATATTTTAATGATTCCTTAGGCGTTGCTAATCTTCCGGACTGAATCTGGGAGGTTTTATGACAGCGACAGCGCATTCATCTGATATCGAAACTGGCAGTGCGCTGTTCTGGCGCGCGACGCTGGCACTGTGTCTGGGCTCCTATACGATTTTTGCCAACCTCTATCTGACCCAGCCGTTGTTACCGATGCTGGCGCAGGACTTTAACGTCAGTGCGCTGGAGGCAGGCTGGAGTTTTACCGTTTCGACACTCACGTTGGGGTTGTCGCTGCTGGTGTATGGGCCTTTATCAGATGCGATTGGACGCAAGTGGCTGATGATTTTGAGTATTGGTGGGACCAGCCTGATCACGTTATTACTCTCGCAGACGCAGGATTACAGCACGTTGCTCTGGTTACGGGGTATTCAAGGCTTTTTGATGGGCGGACTTCCGGCGATCGCCATCGCGTATATGGGGGATGAATTCAGTAGAAAAGCACTGATGGTGGCGGTGGGGATCTATATCAGTGGTAACACTCTGGGTGGGATCAGTGGCCGTTTGATTGGTGGTTTTGTGGGGGACTGGCTGGGTTGGTCGGATGCATTTCTGGCGATGACGCTGGTCAGTGTGGTGTGTTTGACTGCCTTTGCGCTGTTGCTACCAAACTCCCGCCAGTTTAAAGCCAAGCCGCTGCACCCGGTTGCCATGGGATGGGATCTGTTAGGCCACTTGCGTAATCCTCTGTTGCTGGCCGCGTATCTGATTGGTGGCTTTAACTTCTTTATCTTTATCAATCAGTACAGTTACATCACTTTTGTGTTGTCGGATACGCCCTATAACCTTCCTGCATCGTTGTTGGGTATGTTATTCCTTACTTACCTGACAGGTACGATTGGTTCGGCATTCTCAGGCAAGATTGCTCAGTATTTGCCACAGCCGCTCGTTATCGCGCTGGGCATCGGTGTGCTGATTCTGGGCTCGCTGGTGACTTTGTCGTCTGATTTGTGGGCGATCATTGCGGGCTTTTTGCTGAATAGCTTTGGGTTCTTTCTGGCGCATTCATCCGCCAGCAGCTGGGTCAGTCGGGCAGCGCCCCATGCCCGTGCCAGTGCCAACTCTCTTTATCTGGTGTTCTACTATCTGGGAGCAAGCTGCGGTGGCTTTTATCTTGACCCGTTCTGGCAGTGGGCCGGTTGGCATGGCATCGTGGTTGGGTCTTTACTGGTGCTGAGTTGTACCTTGCTAGCTGCACTCTGGTTGTATCAGCAGGATAAACGACAGTTACAGTTTTCCTGATCCTGTGTTTTATAAAGTGATAGCGCCCGCGACTGGCTCTCAGCGCGGGCTTTTGTCGTTAACCGGAGTTTGCAACTTTTACCGGAAGCAACAGCAAGCTAAGATGGCGCAGCTGAACAGAGAGGGGAGGCACTATGCAATACACGCACCGAATGAAGGATAGTACTGAGATCGATCTGCCACTGGGTAAAGTGGTTTGTGTGGGGCGTAACTACGCTGATCATGCTGCTGAGTTGAACAACCCGATTCCGACTGAGCCGATGTTGTTTATCAAACCGGCGAGCAGTGTTGTGGCGCTGGAAGAACCGTTTGTGGTACCGCAGGGATTAGGCTCTGTGCATTTTGAAACGGAGATGACGATCCTGATCGGCGAACGTTTACAGCATGCGGATCTGAGCGCGGCGAAAGCAGCGATTGCTGGTGTGGGTTTGGGCTTGGATCTGACATTGCGTGATTTGCAGGATGAACTCAAGAAGAAGGGACATCCGTGGGAGAAGGCGAAAGCCTTTGATGGAGCGTGTCCGCTGTCTGTATTTGTACAACCCGAGCAGGTGGCTGACCTTCAGGATCAGCAAATACGGTTGATCGTGAACGGCGAGCAGAGACAGAACGGTAACAGCAGCCAGATGCTCAATCAGGTGTTGCCACTGATCAGTTATATCAGTGCCTTCTTTACGCTGGAGCCGGGGGATGTGGTGCTGACGGGTACGCCGGCAGGTGTGGGTCCTGTAGTACCGGGTGATGAGTTACTGGTGGAACTGGCCGATCTGCTGAGTGTGAAGACGAGCGCTCGATAAGTTTCAGCGTAGTATCGTGATACGAAATATCAGAGCGGGCTTCAAAACCCTCTGAATCCAAGGACTTTAGTGAGGAACAGAAATCGATGTTGTGGATAAAAACCTTTCACATTCTGGCAATGACCAGCTGGATGGCGGGTATCTTCTATCTGCCACGTATCTTTGTACATTACGTGGAAGGACGTGAAGCAGGACAGGACGTTGCACGGCTGGAGATCATGGCGAAGAAGCTGTACGGCTTTATGACCATTATGGCGGTGTTTACGCTGGGTCTTGGCCTTTGGCTCTGGCTGGGGTTTGGCTTTGGCGGCGGTTGGCTGCATGCCAAGCTGACCTTTGTGGTGTTGCTGATTGGCTATCATCACTGGTGCAAAGCGTATCTGAAAAAGATGCAGGCAGGTGCACTCGATCGCAGCGGGCGTTATTTCCGTCTGTTTAACGAACTGCCATTGCTGATCTTTATCCCTATCCTGATCTTTGTCGTGGTGAAGCCGTTCTGATCGGCTGGATATGACATTGTCTATCAAACCCGGCTGGCAGCGGCTCGCGTCGATGCTGGCGGGGATGTCTCCAGCCGACTCCGATGCGATGATCGTGCAGATTCGTCATGATGACCCGGCTCTCGCCGATTGGCTGATAGAGCAGCGCTTTTCCTTCACTGATCTGATTGCTCTGGCTCCGGTTCAGCTGGCGCGGCTCCTGGCTGAGGTTTCGGATAGCGATCTGATACTGGCTCTGCGTGGATTAGACACGCAACAGCAGCAGGCGTTGCTTATAGGGATATCAAAGGGGCGGGCGGCCAACATCCAGGCTGAGCTGTCTGTCATGACGCCGGTACCAAAGCGAAATGTTGAAGCGGCACAGCAGCGTACTATTGATCGGGCGAAGAGATTGGAAGTAGAAGGCCGGCTCACCTTAACGGATGAGCCGATGCTGGATTGAGCGACGGGTGACTCAGTTACTATGCAGCGCGTGTTGCAGTTGCTGAATACGTGCTTCAATACGTTCGACTGAATCACGCGTCTGATCAACGTTCTTCAGAAAGTTATCCACTTCCGGACGGCTCGGCAACATACGGGCTTCTTCCGTCAGGTATTCTTCGAGGTTGTGGATAAAACTGCTGCCCGTGCGTTTGTAACTGCTGGCTTTCCAGTTCAGGAAGTTCGTCAGCTGGTGGGCGGGCAGATCACCGATGATATCTCCCAATGCGCCTTCCCAGTCGATCTGAGTATCGGCCAGAATCTCTTGAAAACGGTTGGCTAAGCCACTGTCGCCTGTCACGATAATCCCTTTACCAAACATCGCCTCGGCAGAGTCTTTGCTGGTCAGCAATTTGCTGAAATCAGTGGGGCCTCCGCTCAGGATGACATCCGCATCGTCTTCAATATGGGATTGAAGTTGCAAGCCGGTGCAGTTGGGTAGGATATAGAGTGTGATCGCCGGCAGCGTAAGCTGGATAGCGATCACTTTACCGCTGAGTTTACCCAGCCGCTCAAGCGTGACTTCGTCCCGCTGCAGCAGGCTATTGACCGCTTCTTCTGCGACGGTAAAAGCAGTGGCGTTGAGCAGCTCAATCATCGTTGTGATCCTGAGTAATCTTTAAGGTTTGATGCCCGTATGCAGGGCAACGATACCACCGGTCATATTCTGGTATTTACACGAGGTCAGGCCCGCGGTTTCCATCATCCCTTTCAGAGTATCCTGATCCGGGTGCATGCGAATGGATTCTGCCAGATATTTATAGCTTTCTGCGTCTCCGGCAATCATCTGACCCATCTGAGGCAGAATGTTGAAGGAGTAAAAATCATACAGCTTGGTCAGCACCGGATTGTCAGTTTTGGAGAACTCCAATACCATCAGCTTTCCGCCGGGCTTCAGAACACGGGCCATGGAGGCCAGTGCCTGATCTTTGTAAGTGACGTTTCGCAGACCAAACGCGATGGTAATGACATCGAAGGTGTTGTCCGGGAACGGCAGGCTTTGTGCGTTGGCCTGCACAAACTCAACGTTGCCGGTAATGCCGCGGTCATAGAGACGGTCACGGCCGACTTTCAGCATGGAATCGTTAATATCCGCCAATACGACTTTGCCCGTGGGGCCGACCAGACGTGAAAAACGCATGGTCAGATCACCGGTACCGCCTGCAATATCCAGTACCGTACCGCCGGCCCGTACGCCGCTTTGCTCGATGGTCAAACGCTTCCAGATGCGGTGAACACCACCGGACATCAGGTCATTCATCACATCGTATTTAGCCGCCACACTGTGGAACACATCAGCGACTTTTTTCTGCTTCTCATTCACATCGACAGTATCGTAGCCAAAGTGAGTGGTCTGGTCTTTGTTTTGGTCGGTCATGATTCTGGATATCGCTTAACGATTAAATTGCACGCATTGTACCGGCACGGTTCGAATTTGTCCCTAACCGGTATCAAGTCCGCTGCTAGGTTCCTTAGCCGCGGGCGATCATGCCGTCATTACGGCTGGCCCCGGCGTCTTGCAGTTGTTGCAGATAATCTTGCCAGTGCTGATCATGATTCTGGCAAAGATCCAGCAAGTATTCCCAGGTGAACAGACCGCTGTCGTGCCCGTCGTCAAAGATGATTTTGAGGGCGTAGTTTCCGGCGGGCTGGATGCCCTTGATACCAACCAGCTGTTTGCCGGTTTGTAATACGCCATTGCCGATGCCATGGCCACGGACTTCGGCGGAGGGCGAATGTACACGTAGGTACTCGGCGGTCAATTCATAGTTGATGTCGCCATAGATTAGCTCAAGAGTGCGGGACTTTTTGTGTAGCCGGATATCGGTCGGAAGCGTGTGGCTCATTGGAGGACCTCAAAACAGGTGTCTTCAATACGATGCGCTAACTGTGTTGAAGACGGCAAAAAATAAAAAGGGCGTATCTCAGATCACCGTTGAACAGACTGTGTTCAGCGACTTCTTAAGTATACGCCCTTAGTGTGTAACGGATGATCCGCTTTACAGAATGTAGTGGCTCAGATCTTCGTCCTGGCTCAGCTCATCTAAGTATTTGTTCACAAATGGTTTATCCACAGTGATGGTTTGACCGGCCAAATCTGATGCGTTAAACGACAGTTCTTCCAGCAAACGTTCCATCATCGTGTGCAAGCGGCGCGCACCGATGTTTTCGGTTTGCTCGTTGACCTGGAATGCCAGCTCAGCGATACGGTGTATACCTTCTTCAGTAAACGTCAGATCGACGCCTTCCGTTTTCAGCAACGCCTGATATTGCTCTGTCAGAGAAGCATTAGGCTCGGTCAGGATACGGCGGAAATCTTCCGGTGTCAGGGCGCTCAGCTCCACACGAATCGGCAGTCGGCCCTGAAGCTCTGGGATCAGATCCGATGGACGTGCCAGATGGAACGCTCCGGACGCGATAAACAGGATATGGTCCGTTTTGACCATGCCGTACTTAGTGCTAACCGTGCAACCTTCAATCAGAGGCAGCAGGTCGCGCTGTACGCCTTCACGGGATACATCACCACCGGTATTTTCGGTACGTTTGCAGACCTTATCGATCTCGTCGAGGAAGACGATACCGTTCTGCTCCACAACATCAACTGCCTGCTGCTTAAGTTCATCCTCTTTGACCATGCCTGCAGCTTCTTCATCCGTCAGCATCTTGAAGGCTTCTTTCACCTTCAGGCGACGGTTCTGCTTGCGCTGGTTGCCCATGCCGGAGAACATGTTCTGCAGCTGGCTGGTCATCTCTTCCATGCCCGGAGGTGCCATGATCTCAACACCGACCTGAGGCTGAGCGACTTCGATATCGATCTCTTTGTCATCCAGCTGACCTTCACGCAGTTTCTTGCGGAAAATCTGGCGTGTGGCGCTGTCCGTGCGGGAGGTTTCAGCCGGTTCGTTGCTGAATCCGGTATCACGCGCCGGTGGCAGCAATGCATCCAGAATGCGCTCTTCAGCGGCTTCTTCTGCGCGGAAGCGAACCTTTTCCATCTCGGTTTCGCGCAGCATTTTGATCGCCATATCCACCAGATCGCGGATGATGGTTTCAACATCACGTCCCACGTAACCGACTTCGGTGAACTTTGTGGCTTCGATTTTGATAAACGGTGCGTTGGCCAGTTTTGCCAGACGACGGGCAATCTCGGTTTTACCGACCCCGGTAGGACCGATCATCAGAATATTCTTGGGTGTTACTTCTACACGCAGCTCTTCATTCAGCTGCATGCGGCGCCAGCGGTTGCGTAAGGCGTTCGCCACGGAGCGTTTAGCTTCATCCTGGCCGACAATGTGGCGATCCAGTTCGTGTACGATTTCGCGAGGGGTCATATTAGACATTAAAAACTCCCGTTGGAATCAGGCTACTGAATCCAGCTCTTCGATGGTCAGGTTGTCGTTGGTAAACACACAGATGCCTGCGGCGATCTGTAGGCTTTTTTCTACAATGTCGCTGGCAGCCAGCTCGGTGTTGTCAGTCAGTGCACGGGCCGCAGCGAGTGCAAAGTTACCGCCAGAACCGATGGCAATCACGCCATCTTCCGGTTCGATCACATCACCGCTGCCGGAGATCAGATACGTTTTCTCTTCGTTGGCTACCAGCATCAGCGCTTCCAGGCGGCGCAGCACTCGGTCGCTACGCCATTCGCGCGCCAGATGGATAACCGCATTGACGATGTTACCCTGATGTTTGTCCAGCTGCTGTTCGAACAGATCACGCAGAGTGATGGCATCAGCAGTTGAACCTGCAAAACCGGTAATCACGTCATGTTTTGGCAGACGATTAACCTTCTTCGCGCTGCCTTTCATCACGGTGTTGCCCAGGGATACCTGACCATCACCGCCTACAACAACTTTGTCACCGCGGCGTACTGAAACAATGGTAGTCATGAAGCACTGAACCTTTTATGGATAGATGTAGTTTATCGAATGACTTAGATATGGATGCGTGCGGGGCTTTTTCAAGGGCTGCCCTGCAAGGTTCGACCAAAGCAGGGCATTTTAAAGCGAATGAGATCAGTTGGCTTTGATCTTAAGCGGGAAGATGTTCTGTTTTGCCAGCTTGTTGGTGGCGTCTCTCAGGTCCGAGCGATTTTTAAAAGGGCCGGTACGCACACGGTACCAGATACCGCCGTTACCGCTGGCCGTTTTTTCACTGCGCACGTTTGGCAGTCCCAGCAATATCAACTGGGCGCGCATCCGATCAGCATCAGCCGGATTACGGAAAGATCCCGCTTGCAACAGGTACTGGGTGACGTTGACCGCGTTGCGAGGTGTGGACTTATAAACCGTAGGGTCGGACGTCGTTACCTCGCTTTTGGGCAGCATCTGATAAAACTCGAAGCGTTTTTCATCCTTAGAAGCAGTGTCCGGTTTGGGCGGTTTTGCCGCCACCGTTTTAGGCTTTTCGGATTTCTTCTCTTCGGTTTTAGGTTTAGGAGCGGGTTTGCTGACAGTCGTCACTGTACCCGTGTTCCCAGGTTTTACCTGTATCAGACTGTACAGAAGATAGCCCAGCGCGCCAGACATCAGCACCGTGACCAGCAGCAATTTTAGCGGGAAGGGCTTTTTGCTCTTCGCTGCCGGTTGCTGCTTGCGTGGCGCTGCGGGTTTTTTGCCGCTGCTGCGGGTGGCGGTTTTGCCATTCCGCTTTTTAGAGGCAAAGTCTTTGCGCGCTGCCATGCTTACATGTGCTCCGGTGCGCTAACGCCGAGCAGCTGCAGGCCGTTAGAGATCACCTGACGCGAGGCTTCACTCAGCGTGAGGCGAGCATTACGCAGTTCTGCATCGTCAATCAACATCTTCTGCGCGTTGTAATATGTATGGAAATCGCTTGCCAGCTCTTTCAGGTAATTTGCCAGCATGTGAGGCTCGTGAGAAAGACCGGCATTTTTCAGGACATCCGGGTACTTGGACAGCTTGGTGATCAGGTCTTTTTCGTGTTCGGTTTCCAGACGTGACAGTGCTGCGAGGCCCGCAGCCTTATCCCAGGACCAGCCCGCTTCGTCCAGCTTGCGCATGACAGAACATACACGGGCATGGGCGTACTGAATGTAGTAAACCGGATTGTCCTTGGATTCTGACTTCGCCAGCTCCAGATCGAAGTCCATGTGCTGTTCCGCTTTGCGGGTCACATAGAAGAAACGACAGGCATCGCTGCCAACTTCGTCACGCAGTTCGCGCAGGGTCACAAAAGAGCCGGAGCGCGTGGACATCTGTACGCGTTCTTCGCCACGGTACAAGATGGCAAACTGAACCAGACGGACCACCAGACGCTCTGGATCATAGCCCAGTGCCTGAATGGCGGCTTTTACACGGGTGATGTAACCGTGGTGATCGGCGCCCCAGATGTTGATAACTTTGTCGTAGCCACGTTCAAACTTATTCATGTGGTACGCGATATCGGAGGCAAAGTAGGTTGTCTGACCGTTAGCGCGTTTCACGACGCGGTCTTTGTCATCGCCGAATTCGGTGGAACGGAACCAGAAGTTACCGTCGGTTTCATCTTTATAGATGAATCCTTTCTCGGTCAGGGTTTCCAGCGCACGATCGACATCACCGGTGCTGGTCAGGGAGCGTTCGGAGAACCATGTCTGGTAGTTCACACCGAACTCACCGAGGTCATCACGAATATCGGTCAGAATTGAATCCAGACCGGCGTCAAAAACGATACGGTAATCATCTTCACCCAACAAAGCGTTTGCACGCTCGATCAGGGCATCGATATGGACCTCTTTGTCACCGCCGAACGGCTCATCATCAGGAATATCTGCAAAGACATCTGCAACCGGACGGCTCAGGCGATCGCCTTCTTTCGCTTGCAGCTCGGCAGCGATATCGTGGACGTAAGCGCCTTTGTAACCGTTGCTTGGGAAGGTGAGTTCCTGACCGCATTTCTCCAAATAGCGCAGCCATACACTGGTAGCCAGAATGTTCATCTGACGACCGGCGTCGTTGACGTAATATTCACGATCTACGTTCACGCCAGCGGCTTCCAGCAAATCAGATACAGTTGCACCGTAGGCTGCACCGCGACCATGACCTACGTGCAGTGGGCCGGTTGGGTTTGCAGAGACAAACTCGACCTGAACTTTTTCATCACTCTTTTTCTCGACCAGACCAAAGCTTTGGCCCTGCGTCAGGATCTGTTCCACAACCGCAGCCGTGGATTCCTGATTCATAAAGAAGTTGATGAAACCGGGACCTGCGATTTCAGTGCGATCCAGCTGTGGCGATGCCGGCAGTGCATCAGTGATCATCTGAGCCAGCTCGCGTGGATTGCGCTTCGCCGCTTTCGCCAGTGTCAGGGACACGTTGGAGGCGAAGTCGCCGTGGCTCTTGTCACGGGTGTTTTCTACCATGATGCGCGGTTGCACATCTGCAGGCAGGACCCCGTTTTCCAGCAGTGAGTTCAGGGCAGACTGGATCAACTCTGCAATATGTTCTTTCATCAGCGTACAGATACCGGTTAACTGTTCAGGAAGGCAAAATGTCTCTATGCAGCAGGCGGCGTATTATGCGACCACACCACTGGACAGAGACACCTCAGGAAACCGGATATTATCCCTGTATCGCAAGGAATTGTTAAGCCCCAATACCGCGCTTGAGTGGTCTATTGCAGACCACTCATTCTAAGTGGCGGATTCAGACGGAAAAACGCCCTAATAAGCGTTGCTGTTGTTGGGCAAAATTGAGCAGTTCACTGCTGCCACTCGCCGCTTGATCAGCGCCTTGTGCCGTTTCTGCGGCCGCGCTGTTAATTTCAGTGAGTGTGCGGCTGACCTCTTCCACAGCGGAGGTCTGCTGTTGAGCCGCCTCGGCTATCTGCGTATTCAGCTCGCGGATGTAGGAGATGGCGTGGTTCATCGCATCCAAAGCTTCCTGTGAGGTGTTGGCGTGATCCACACATTGTTGCGCCTGTGTATAACTTTCATTCATCACAGTGACCACACGACGGATACTGGATTGCATGTTATCCACCATCGACTGGATCTCCTGTACCGAATTCTGGGTACGGCTTGCCAGCTCACGGACCTCATCAGCAACCACCGCAAATCCCCGGCCATGGTCACCGGCGCGTGCCGCTTCAATTGCCGCATTCAGGGCCAGCAAGTTGGTACGTTCGGCGATGTTCTCAATGGTGGTCAGGATGGATTCGATCTCGTTGCTGAAACCGGCCAGTTCCTGGCTCGCGCCTTTGGCCTGGTCGATACCACTGGCCTGTGTTTCTATACTGGTCAGGGTATTGGATACCTGCAGATTCACGTTACGGGTGAGGTCTTCGCATTCACGGACAGCATCCAGCGTTGTGTTACTGTGGCTGGCCACTTCGGAAACACTGCTTTCCAGTTCGGTGGCGGCAGCGGCGGTGAGATCCAGCTGAGAGCTTTGCAGGCTCATCGACTGAGTGGCTTGCTGGCTGATGGACGCATTTTGTTGGGCGACGTCCGACAGGCGCACAGAGCCGGTTGATATCTGTTCGAGAATATCTTTCAGGCCCAGCGTTACTGCATTCAGCGACGTGCCTAAATCACCAAACTCATCCTTACGCTCCTGATCAAAGCTGACCCGGAGGTCGCCCTGTTGCAGCTGAGACAGGCGGTCACGAATTTCAGCTAGAGGTTTACGGAAGGTGTTGATGGTGAGCAGTGCGACGACCAGAGCAACCACAATAGAGCCTGCCATCAGACCAAGAATCAGTAGACGACTGAAACTGATGGTCTGATTAGCTTCGGTGCGCGCTAGTTCTGCATGGGCACGTGCATTGGTAATAAAACGGTCTACGGCTGCCCGGGAATCCTTGATCAGGGAAGCCGTCTGGGCCAGATCTCTATCCAGAGTATTACCCACGGCTACACGCTGACGGTAAAAGGCGACCAGGCCCGTATCGCCGTACAAGTTCAGTTCTAAGTCGTCGATCAGTGTGCCAATTTGTGTCGCTTTCTTCTCAAGTGCGACAAACTCATTGTGGGAGGTTCGCAGCTCTCCCTGAGTCTCTTTTAATGCTGAATTGAGAGTGGATAAGTCGCGTGAACGCATGTAATTGATCAGCTGAAACTTGTGCGCGCTCAGGGCTCGGGTCATCAGGCGTGCTTTAATCATGCCATCGAAATTTTCACCTTTGCTCAGAAAGCGCTGGCTCCATGATGTCAGGGCATCACTCAGGCCTTGAAACTTAATTTGTGCTTCGACAATACGACGGTCGAGAATCAAACGTTGTTTTTGCTCTTTGATAACGTTTTTGGCGACCGTTGAGAATTGTTTGCTGAGCGTTTCTATCTGCTCAAAAGAGGCGCGTAACTCGGGATCGTTTTCCACGAGAGGACGCATCAGCTGCAGTTCCTGATTAAAGCGCTTAACCTCAGTTTCAAAGATCTTTCTTTGATCATTGAGATCTTTGGCATTCTGCTGAGCCAGCGCCTTAAATAGCGCTTGGTTGGCTTCCTGCAGATTTACCAGCTGCTCAAAACTGGCGGATAAGGTGGGCAACGCGTCTTCAGTGACGTTGTTTAGTTTTGCATAGATGTTGTTGTTGCTAAGCAGACCGCCGCTACCAACAACCGCAATAAATAGCACCATAACGGCGAAACCCAGAGCAATTTTCTGGGTAATACTCAGCCTCATAGCATCCCTCGTTCTCTTCTTATTCTACTTTTGGGTAGAGGCAAGCATAGTTACAGAATGGTCAAAATGTAAACCAAAGAATTAGGTATAACCCCGTATTTCTTTGTGAATCGACCAAAAGGCTTAGATTGTGTGTTGTGCTAGAAGGTATCAACGGGATCCACATCGATGGACCAGCGTACCTGGCGCGCTTCTTTTGTTTGCTCAAGATAGTGGGTCAGAGTATCCAGTAACTGGTGCAGGTGGCGGCGGTTGTTACCCTGAATTAGTAGTTGTGCTCGGTGCATCCCCGCCCGTTTTTCCATGGGGGATGGAAAAGGTCCCAGCCAACGTACGCCTTCTGGCATCAGAATATCCGTTTCCATCTGTTCTCTAATGGCGCGTAGAAACGCTTCGGCCCGGCCGCTGCCATTGGCTTCTGCACGGACTAACGCATAGTGAGTGAACGGTGGAAGCTGCGCGTTTTGACGCTGGATTAACTCTTGTTGAGCAAAGGCGTAATAAC
Source organism: Pontibacterium sinense (assembly GCF_015209595.1). Classification (GTDB taxonomy): domain Bacteria; phylum Pseudomonadota; class Gammaproteobacteria; order Pseudomonadales; family Balneatricaceae; genus Pontibacterium; species Pontibacterium sinense. The sequence goes on from NZ_JADEYS010000001.1 coordinate 232,058, forward strand.
CCATCTGAACCAGGTGTTGCAGGGTAGGGTGATCCGCTTGGTTTGTCTGCATGACCACTGAACCCGGGTGGTCGGCGCGCCCCGCACGTCCCGCAACTTGCAGGATAAGCTGGGCGGTACGTTCCATACCTCGAAAATCAGCACTGAACAGGCCGCTGTCAGCATTAAGAATGGCAACAAGGGTGACTTTCGGGAAATGGTGACCTTTGGCGAGCATCTGGGTGCCCACCAGAATACAGGGCTCGCCTGAGTGGATCTGAGCCATCATTTTCGCCATCGCATCTTTGCGTTGGGTGGTATCACGGTCAATACGTAGCACTGGTGTATCAGGAAACAGTTTCTGCAGTGTATCTTCGGTGCGTTCGGTTCCCGCTCCAACAGGCTTGAGTTGGTCGCTGCCACAATTCCCGCAACGGGCGGGTATGGGGGTTTGCTTGTCACAATGGTGACAGTGCAGATGGGGTGGGGAGCGATGCAATGTCATGTTCGCATCACAGCGGTTGCAGTCTGCAATCCAGCCGCAATCGTGGCAGCTCAGGGTCGGGGAGAATCCGCGCCGATTGATAAAAACCAGTGCCTGTGTCCCTTTCTCGAGTGTCTGACCGATCTTTTTAATCAGCGGTGTGGATAAGCCCGATTGTAAGTGCGTATTGCGAGTGTCGAGTAACTCAAAGGAGGGCGCCTTGGCGTGGCCTGCTCGTTCAGTCACACGTACCCACTGATAGCGACCTTGTTGAGCATTGTGCAATGTCTCAAGTGAGGGGGTTGCACTGCCGAGCACCACAGGGATCTGCTCACGCTGTGCACGCAATACCGCAAGGTCCCGGGCAGAGTAGCGATAACCGTCCTGCTGCTTAAAGGACGCATCATGCTCCTCATCGACGACAATAATGCCGGGCGCCCGCATGGGTGTAAAAATGGCGGATCGGGTACCGATGATAATGCGGGCTTCGCCTTCCCGGGCATCCAGCCAGGCATCCAGACGTTGTCGATCGCTCATGTTGGAGTGGAGGGCCACTACCGGTACGTTAAAACGTTGTTTAAAGCGGGTCACAGTTTGTGGTGTGAGGCCGATTTCTGGCACTAGTACCAGTGCTTGCTTGCCTCGGCTGAGTTGCAGCTCTATTGCTTGTAGATAAATTTCGGTTTTGCCTGAACCGGTAACACCTTCCAGCAAAATGGGGGCGAAGCCATCACTACTGTTGATCTCTTCCAGCGCTGCGCTTTGTTGAGTATTGAGCGTCAACGGGGCTTCGTGTATCAGATTTTCGGTACGTTCCGAGTTGGCATGGTGCGGGTGATGAATAAAGCGCTCTGCCAGTGCTTTTTCTTCCAGCGGTTTGAGCAGTTCGGGCCGATAGCCTTCTGCCCGTATAGCATCGGTACTGATGCCCTGTGGATGCTTAATTAGCAACGCCAGCATCGCTTGCTGTTTCTTTGCCTGCTTGCCTGCATCTTCAGGCACAGCTCCGTCGCATGCACGCCATAAATGCTCGTGCGCATATTCACAGGCATTGCCCTTGCGCAGCATGACGGGCAGTGCTTGCGCCAGTGCATCGCCGATCGGATGTTGATAATAACTCGCGGCCCAGCGTGCCAGATCCAGCAGGTGGGCAGGTAACGGAGGGGTGTTGTCCAATACCTCCAGCGCCGCCTTTAGTTTATGGATAGGGAACTCAGAGTGATCGCTTACGTCCAATAGCATACCGATCAACTGGCGATTGCCAAAAGGCACGCGTATCCGGATGCCGGGTACTAATGTCTGTGGATCGATATCGGCGGGTGGCAGATAGTCGAATACCCGACGCATCGGGGTAGGCAGGGCGAGTCTGAGAACGACCATCGGATCTGTTTAACCTGAGTGTGAAAGAAGCGCTTTAGTGGAGGGCTAAGTCTAGGGGCTTTTCTGTCAAGAATAAACGGCCTGGATGATTGCGATGGTCAAGTAGTGTGCGTATAATCCGCGACCTATTCTCACGGCGTAGGCTTTTGCGTGCGCTAAAATAACCGGTGCGGTGCTTGGCAAAGTTGACCAAGTGGCGGCACGTCAATTGAGGTTTTTTACGATGAAAGCTGGAATCCACCCAGAATACAAAGAAATGTCTGCAACCTGCTCTTGCGGTAACGTAGTGAAAACTCGTTCTACTCTGGGTCAGGACATGCACCTGGACGTATGCTCCGCTTGCCACCCGTTCTACACTGGTAAGCAGAAAGAAGCGACTACTGGTGGCCGTGTTGACCGCTTCAACAAGCGTTTCGGTGCTCGCTCTCTTAAGAAGTAATCAATGCTTCGAGCAGCTTCAAGAAAAGCACTCCTCTGGAGTGCTTTTTTGTTTCTGGTCGTTACGCCGACATTTGCGGCGTGTCCCACACCGGATACTGTTCAAAAGATCCGTGTTGAAAAAGCCGTTGATGGCGATACTGTACGCTTGAGTTCGGGGCAGTCTGTCCGACTGATCGGTGTGAATACACCTGAAATGAATTATAAGCAGGGCAAGCCGGAAGCGGGTGCTCTGGCCGCAACACAGTTCGTTCGATCTCTCCTCTCTGACATTTCCTATATTCAACCCGGCATTCAATCCCGTGATCGGTATGGTCGTACGTTGGCACACCTGTTTTTGCATGATGGCCGTAGTCTGGAAGAAGTGTTGCTGAAGCGAGGGCTGGGCTATTACCTGGCGATTCCGCCGAACCTACAATTGCGAGATTGCTTGCGCGCAGCTGAACATGAGGCGCGAGAGCACGGTCTTGGTGTGTGGCGTGATGGTCGATGGCCTCAAAAAGCGACGGATCTCAAACCCGGAACGACGGGCTTTGTGATTTTGCGCGGACAGATTACGAAAGTGAGTCGTTCAAATAAAGCGTGGTATCTGGAACTCGATAACCGTATCGCGCTTAAGCTTGATGCCGATGTACTAGTGCTATTTGACGATAGCGGGCGGGCGCATATTCGACCTAAGTCCAGACTGGAAGTCCGGGGTTGGTTAATTGATCGCAGTCGCCATTCCTCGGTGAAGAAAAACCGCTACAAGCCTTTGTTTATCAATGTTTCCCATCCTGATCATCTGCAATTTTTGACCGACTAATCAAAAGGTCCAATTGTATAAATTTTGACTGGCAGGATAGGCCCACTGGTTGTGGGGATGTGGGCTTTTCTATATGATGCTGAGTTCGTCTTTTGTTAACTATTTGGAACAGCAGCCATGTCTCAAGATATGAAACAAGCCGCACTCGATTACCACGAGTTCCCGCGTCCGGGTAAGATCAGCGTAGAGTTGAGCACCTCCGCTGAATCTGCGCAAGACTTGGCATTGGCATACAGCCCTGGTGTGGCTGAGCCGGTGCGTGAAATCGCGAAGGATCCTGAATTAGCGTACCGTTACACTGCGAAGGGTAACCTGGTAGCGGTAATTACCAACGGTTCCGCGATCCTGGGTCTGGGCGACCTGGGTCCTCTGGCATCTAAGCCAGTTATGGAAGGTAAATCCTTGCTGTTCAAGAAGTTTGCCGGTCTGGATTCCATCGATATTGAAGTTGACGCTGAAAGCCCACAGGCTTTCATTGATACGGTTGCCCGTATCGCTGAAACTTTTGGTGGTATCAACCTGGAAGACATCAAAGCACCTGAGTGTTTTGAAATCGAGCGCGTTCTGATCGAGCGCTGCAACATCCCTGTATTCCATGATGATCAGCACGGTACGGCTATCGTAACGGCTGCTGGCATGATCAATGCTCTGGAAATTGCAGGTAAAGAACTGTCTGAAGCAAGCATTGTTTGCCTGGGCGCTGGTGCTGCGGCTAACGCATGCATGAAGCTGCTGGTGAACATGGGTGCGAAAGTAGAAAACATCTACATGCTTGACCGTAAGGGTGTGATCCACTCTGGTCGTGAAGAGCTGACGCCTGAGAAAGCGGCGTTCGCAACCGAAACTGATAAGCGTACTCTGGATGACGCGATTGACGGTGCTGATGTATTCGTTGGTCTGTCTGGTCCTGATCTGCTGTCTGCTGAGCAGCTGGCTAAAATGGCTCCAACTCCGGTTGTTTTCGCATGTGCGAACCCGGATCCAGAGATTCGTCCAGAGCTGGCTCACGCGACTCGTGATGACGTTATCATGGCAACTGGCCGTTCTGACTTCCCTAACCAGGTTAACAATGTACTGGGCTTCCCATTCATCTTCCGTGGTGCGATGGACGTTCGCGCGTCTGCAATCAACGAAGAGATGAAAGCGGCAGCGGTACGCGCTATTGCTGATCTGGCGAAAGAGCCTGTGCCTCAGGAAGTATTGGATGCGTACAAACTGGACTCTCTGGAGTTTGGTTCTTCGTACATCATTCCTAAGCCAACTGATACTCGCTTGTTGGGTGCTGTATCTGGTGCGGTTGCTCAGGCGGCAATCGATAGCGGTGTAGCGCGTCTGCCTCTGCCAGACCACTACCCACTGACGACTGCAGCTGACCTGAAGTAATCAGGACAGATATGCTTTGAAAAGCCCGGCTTCGGCCGGGCTTTTTTGTGCCTGTTGTTTTGCGTAATTCGCTTCTGTCTGTCTTCGGGCACAAAAAAGCCAGCACTCAGGCTGGCTTATGTTTGTTCACGTTCTGGGTCAGAAGATATCTTCTGTCTCGCTGCCGCCCTGTTGCTTGTCTGATTGAGCAGCCATCTCTGTTGGTGCATCATCTTCGCGGAAATACTCGAACAAAGCGTTGCTCTGCCCGGGAGTGGCAAGAAGTCCTGTCTTGGGGTCTATCTTGACGCTTACGATGCCTTCAGGGGGAACCGGCGCGCTCTCCGGTTGATCCTTCAGCGCAATGCGCATGTAGTCGATCCAGATTGGTAGCGCGGCAGTGCCACCAAACTCTCGGCGTCCCAGTGTTGCTGGTTGATCAAATCCGACCCAAACCGTCGTGGTCAGGTTGCGGTTGAAGCCAGAGAACCAAGCGTCTTTCTGATCATTTGTGGTACCTGTTTTCCCCGCCAAGTCGTTGCGTTTCAACACCAAAGCGCGTCGCGCCGTACCTCGTTTGATGACATCTTGCATCATGTTGTAGATCAGGTAGGAGGATTGTTTATCCACCTTACGTTCAGCCAATGGGAGCGAGGTGATTTGTTGGCCAGGCAATGTGACCACGGGAGGTTGTTCGGGATCGATGAACTGGCAGTCTTCACACACTGTGACCGGTTTCGCTTGGTAAATCAGATTGCCTTCGCTGTCTTCAATGCGTTCGATGAAGTGTGGAGAAACACGGTACCCGCCGTTTGCCAGTATTGCGTAACCCTGCACCACTTGCAGTGGGGTCATATCCGCACTGCCGAGAGATAGCGACAGATTATGTGGCAACTTGTCTTTGTCAAAACCAAAGTTTTCCAAATAGCTCAGTGTGTTTCTGATGCCAACCTGGCGCAGTATTCGGATAGACACGAGATTGCGGGATTTAAACAGTGCTTCACGCAGTCGGGTTGGACCGTAGAATTTCTTGCTGTAGTTTTCTGGACGCCAGTTGGATTCCAGTTGATCGTCATGGAATACCACGGGCGCATCATTGATCAGTGTTGCTGGCGTATAGCCGTTAGCCAGTGCAGCCGTGTAGATAAATGGCTTAATGTTGGAACCAGGCTGGCGGATCGCCTGAGTCACACGGTTGAACTTGTTGTGGTGGAAATTGAAACCACCTACCAGCGATACGATCGCGCCATCTTTAGGGTTGATGGAAATCAGGCCGCCCTGAACTGACGGCACTTGGGTTAAGTGCCATACCTGCTGAGGTGCTTCTGTTGCGGTATCTTTTGCTTTCTTTTTTGTTTTCTTCGCTTCCGCTGTGCGCAACTGAATACGGACCAGATCACCCAGTTTGAATGCATCGGCTGCTTTTTTCAGCTTGGCGCCCTGGCGGTTCGCTGATTTGTATTCGCGAGCCCAGCTAAGTTGCTCCCAGTTGATGGTGACGCGGTCTCCGGTCTTGCGTAGGACTTCGATATTTTTGTCTTGCAGGCTCACGACAACAGCTGGTTCTATATCGCTGACATTGCCAATCTTGTTCAATGTCTTAAGCAGGTTCTCTTCATCCTGTCGCTCAGCTTCGGAGAAGCTTTTTTCCGGTCCGCGGTAGCCGTGGCGCTCGGTGTAGGCCAGTAAGCCTTGTTGCAACGCGTGGTTTGCAGTGGTCTGAAGATCGCTTTTGACCGTTGTATAAACCCGGTAACCGTCGGTATAGAGTGATTCGCCGTACTCAGAAAAGAGTTTGCTGCGGACCATCTCGGCAATGTACTGCGCATCTACTTCAATGTCCGCTCCGTGGCGGTATGCGCTGAGCTCTTCTGTGCGGGCATCTTCATACTGCTGATCATCAATGAAGCTCAGCGTATGCATGCGTTTAAGAATCCAGTTGCGTCGTTCTAGTGCGCGTTTAGGGTTGGAGATTGGGTTGTTGGCTGAAGGCGCTTTAGGCAGACCGGCAATCATTGCGAGCTGTGCTATAGACAGCTCGCTGAGATCCTGACCGTAGTACACGTTTGCAGCAGCCTGAATACCGTAGGCCCGATGACCCAGAAAGATCTTGTTCACATAGAGTGCAAAAATCTCTTCTTTACTCAGCTCTTGTTCAATACGCAGGGACAGGAGTATCTCGCGAAACTTACGATCAAAGGTACGTTCGCGTGTCAGAAAGAAATTTTTCGCGAGCTGCATGGTGATGGTGGAGCCACCACTTTTGATTTTACCCGATGAAGCAAGCTGGTACGCAGCTCGGGCTAGCCCTTTGATATCGATGCCGTTGTGTTCGAAAAAACGGCTGTCTTCGGCGGCAAGCAGTGCATGAACGAAGTTGGTTGGGATCTGTTCGTAGCTGACGGGCGTGCGTTTGTTCTCACCGTATTCTGCAATCAGCTTTTCGTCTTTGCTGTAGATGCGTAACGGTGTCTGGAATTTGATGTCTCGCAGGGTGCCAACTTCGGGCAGATCCTTGGAAAAATGCTGATAAGCGACAAAGCCGCCAGCAGCGCCAAGCAGCGCAGCGACGACGCCGAATGCAAACAGGTACTTAAACAGTTTTTTTATGGCGCGCATGCTACTGTATTTTCAAGAAATTATATTATATGCCGCTTATTATACTGCTACTGGTGCATCACTCTACCGACAATTTGATTTATTTCAGTCAAATTGATTTTAAACTCATTTAACATGTAGGGTTCGCTGACCTTTTGCGTTACAGCAGGTATGCTAAGTATTCATACGAACGTTTGGCGCCAGTAGCGGCTTAGTCCTGAAATATGGACTACAGTTAGCGACGAATATCAGTGGTCTGATGGCGATAGTGCCGTTCAGGTGAATTTGGCAAGGATAAGGATTGACCTAGTGTTTGCTCTTTTTGGAAAAAAAGATGCTGGTCTGGTCGGGGTGGATATTGGTTCCTCCTTCGTCAAACTGGTTGCTCTTACTGATCATTCCGGCCAGTTTACGCTGGATGGTTATGCTGTGGTTCCTGTACCGCCTGCGGCTGTCATCGATGGCAATGTGCAAGATGTGGCGCAAGTTTCGGAAGCCGTCGAACGTGCGGCTAAAGTTGCCGGGACGAACCTGAAAAAGGTTGTTGTTGCTGTGCCCTCTTCCGCCGTTATCAGTAAATCCCTCACCATAAACGACTCTTTCACTGAAATTGAACTGGAAGAACAAGTCAAACTAGAAGCTGATCAATTTATCCCCTATCCGCTCGATGAGGTCGCTATAGACTTTGAGGTTAAGGGCGTATCTGAGCATAACGCTGACTTTAATGACATTCTGGTTGTTGCCTGCCGTCGCAGTGACGTAGAAATGCGTGAAGATGCAATCAACGGTGCGGGTCTTAAATGTGACGTGGTGGATGTTGATACCTATGCAGTCGAACGTGCATTTGCCCAGCTGGAAAATAATACCGATAGCGATGAACTGGTGGGGATCGTCGATGTGGGTGCGGCAACACTGACATTGAATGTTTTTCGCAATGGGCAGATTGTATACAACCGAGAGCAGGCGTTTGGTGGAAACGAGCTGACCAACAGTATCCATCAACATTACGGTATACCGCTGGGTGAAGTTGAACAGAAGCTTCGACAGGGTGAGCTAAATACTGAAATTCAGCAGTTATTTGTACTGCCATTTCGAGGCAATGTGGCACAACAGGTATCCCGAGCGTTGCAGTTCTTTTATTCGTCGGGCGTGCATAGTGAACTCAGCCGTCTCTATGTGATGGGTGGAACGGCGGCAATTGATGGTATTGCAGAACAGATCGAACAAGAGATCGGTGTAGCAACACTGACAGCGAATCCTTTTCAACAGATGAAAGTCAGCAGCAAAATCAGCAGTGAAAAATTGGCGGCGGACGCCTCTTCACTGGTGAAAGCATGCGGGTTGGCTATGCGTCCGGTTGGGGAATAAATCTTTTATGGCATTGATTAACCTCAGACCTTGGCGCGAAGAGCAGAAAGCTGCGCGGCAGAAGCAGTTTGTGACTAATGTGGCCGGTGCGGCGATCTTTGCAGCGGTTGTTGTGCTGGGGATCGGTTACTACTTCGATGTACAGACCGAACGGCAGCAAAAGCGTAACCAGTATCTGAAGGTCGAAACGGCTAAGCTTGATCGTTTGCGTAAGGATATTAACGATCTTAAAGAGAAGCGGGGGCGATTGTTGGATCGCCTGCAGGCTATTCATGAGTTACAAGGAAATCGGCCGGTTATTGTGCGCAACTTCGACGAATTAGTCCGGGTGTTGCCGGATGGTATTCACTATACGTCTCTGACTCGTCGAGAGTCGGTTGTTAGCGTAACAGGACTGGCGAAAGATAATCTGGAAGTCTCTACGTTGATGCGAAATCTGGATCAGTCGCACTGGTTTGGTGAGCCAAATCTGAGTCAGGTTGATAGCAAACAGGGGCTTAAGAATTTCAGGTTGACGGTGAAGCTGGAGAAACCGCAGGCGGAGGCTGAAGAATGAAAGCTGATGGTCTGAAAAATGCGTTTAAAGGCTTCGATGTAAATAATCTCGACTTTGCGACGGCAGGTAGTTGGCCTGTGGGCGCTAAGGTGATTACCTATTTGTTGGTTTTTGGTGCGATTTTGGCAGCCGGTTTGCACTTTTATGTGACCGATAAAACGAACCAGCTTGATCGTGAAGTTCGTAAAGAAGTTGAGCTAAAACAGATCTACGAAACGAAGTCCTTTGAAGTGGCCAATCTTGATGCGTTGCGTAAGCAAATGGCTGATGTAGAAGGGCGATTTGCCGAGATGTTACGTCAGTTGCCAACGCAAAATGAAGTCCCCGGGCTGCTGGATGATATTACGCGTATCGGTCGTGAAAGTGGCTTGGATATCGAGTTAATTGAGCTGCAGGACGAGAAAAAGAGTCAGTTTTATATTGAGCTGCCGATTAAGATTACTGTCGGTGGTACTTACCACCAGATGGGGCAGTTTGTGAGTGGTGTGGCGGCGATTCCACGTATCGTGACGTTACATGATTATAAAATTATTCCGGCGGAAAACGGTCGCTTACAGATGAATATCAGCGCCCGAACATACCGCTACGATGACACTCAGTAGGTGATTTAGGGATGCTGTTACGAGTATCGTTGATTGCGGTTATCAGTATGTTTTCCTCGGGTTGTATGGTCTGGGTGGAAGATAAGAGCGATCTGGAACGCTTCGTCAATAAAACCCGTGCGAAACCCGCTGGAAAAATTGAGCCGCTGCCTGAGTACAAGCCTTACCAAAGTTTTGTATATGAAGGTGCGAGTCTGCGGGAGCCGTATGTGCCTTTGCAGCCAATGCAGGCTGTAGGTCAGTTGGCTGAAACTAAACGCGATATCAAAAATGATCTGAAGCCGGATATGGTGCGTCCAAAGGAGTATCTCGAAGAGTTTTCTCTGGATGATCTGGTTATGGTGGGCACGATTACACGCCGGGGCAAGGATAAGCTCTGGGCTCTAATCAAGGATGGAGAAAGGGCTGTGCATAGGGTGAGTGTTGGCGATCATATGGGACTGGACTACGGAGAAGTCATTGCCATTGATGAACGCAAGGTTGAGCTGGTTGAAATCGTGTCAAACGGTCGCGGTGGTTGGATGAAACGCCCGCGCGTTGTTGCTCTGGAAGAGCGCGGCACAGAAGCTAAGAAGAGATAAAGGATCACTAAGTGGCTAGATTAAATCTTGGAAAACAGATGCTGAAACAGTCTTTCAGTCATTTGGCAGGTCTCTGTCTTGCGCTGCTGATGCTCAGTGTGGCTTCGACAGCATCCGCTGAACTTTTGCTGAAAAAGGCCAATTTTGTGGCGTTACCGGGGAAAAAAGTCGAGTTGCGTTTTGACTTCGATGCTCCGCCGCCATTACCTAAAAGTTATCAGATCGATCAGCCTTCACGGATTGTGATGGATCTTTGGGGTGTTACGAGTGATCTGACTGAGAAAAATCTCGCGGTGGCAACCGGTGTTGTCAAAGGCGTGAGCTTTGCTCAGGTTGAGGGGCGCTTACGTATCGTAACCAACTTGTTTGAGTCGGCTGGCTATCGCGCTTTTACGGATCAGAACAGCTTGTTTGTAGTGATCGGGGAGGGAGATGCCACGATTACCGAAAAGCGTAAGCCAACAAAGTTAGAGCAAGCCAAAGCTGCTGCCAACCCGGATGCAAAACCAGACCCTGAAACAACCCGTATCACCGGCATCGATTTTAAGCGAGTTGGCGAAGGTATGGGGCGCGTAGTGATTAGTCTGTCTGATGACAAAGCGGGTGTAGATATTCAGGAAGAGGGTAATAACGTTGTGGTGAATTTGCTGGGGGCGAGTTTGTCTCGAGCGCTTGAGCAACGTGTGGATGTACAGGATTTTGCGACGCCCGTTTTGTTTATAGATTCGATGGGCGCCGGCGAAAATACAACGGTACTGGTAAAGCCGGGTGCTGAACCTTATAACTATTTGGCGTATCAGACAGGAACCCAGCTTGTATTGGACTTTAAGCCGGTGACTGAGCAGGAAAATGAAGAGCGTCAGAAAGAGTTGTTCCCATACAGTGGTGAGCCTATCGACCTGAACTTCCAGGATGTAGAGCTGCGTTCAGTGTTGCAGATTATCGCTGAAGTCGCTGAGCTCAATCTGGTCGTCAGCGATGAAGTTGAAGGCAATATTACGTTGCGACTGAAAAATGTCCCTTGGGATCAGGCATTGGATATCGTATTGCGCACCGAAGGCTTAGATAAGCGAGTGCTGGGCAATGTTCTGTTGGTGGCAAAAGCAGAAGAGATCGCCAAACGCGAAGAGCAAGAGCTGGAAAATAGTAAAAAGATCGAAGAGTTAGCGCCTTTGCAGACTCAGTATATTCAGGTGGATTTTCGTAAGGCATCTGAAATGAGAACTCACCTTGAAGATGCCAAGCTGATTACACCGGAGCGTGGTTTTATCATGGCTGATGATGAAACCAATGTGCTCATGGTGCGTGATACGGAGAAGGCACTACAGGAAATTCGAAAGACGCTGCGTAAATTTGATGTTGAAGTCCAGCAAGTACTGATTGAGGCTCGATTGGTGACGGCGCGTTCTTCCATCACCAAGGATCTGGGTGTGAAGTGGGGCTTTGGGTATGAAGACATTGATAACGGTAAGGGCATAATACTCAACAACTCTATCGGTGGTGTTGATTTCGCGAATCCCCCGACCACCGCAGGTTTGGCGGTTGATCTGGGCGCTACCGCTGCTAATCCAACCTCTTTCGCCATTGGTATTAAGCCGGGAGCCAGCTCACTATTGGCGTTAGAGCTGTCTGCGTTGCAAAGTGATGGTCAGGCGGAAATTATCTCGCAGCCTAAAATTGTGACGATGAACGGTAAAACGGCCAGCATTGAATCGGGCCGTGAGATCCCGTTTCAGACCGTTGAAGACGGCGAAGTTAAGATTGAATTTAAAGATGTTGTGCTGCGTCTTGAAGTGACGCCACGTATTAATCCGGGTGATCGTATTGCGATGGATCTTCTGATCAAGCAAGATTCCCTTGGAGATACAACATTTAACGGCCAGATCACCATAGACAACAACGAACTGGTGACATCCGTTGTAGTACCGGATGGTCAGACAATCGTGCTAGGTGGTGTATTTCAGAACGAAACTTCGGAAACAATTAACAAAACACCTTTGCTAGGCGACCTTCCGGTACTTGGCAATCTTTTCAGGAACAAAGAGAATACAGGTGTGAAAACGGAACTCCTGATCTTTATTACGCCTAAATTGATTCGAGAGTCCCTGAGCATTAACTAACGGACTTACATGAATTGAATATTTTTTTAGTAGGACCTATGGGCGCTGGTAAAAGCACCATAGGTCGTTTGCTTTCTCAGGAACTGAAACTTACCTATATCGATTCCGATCGTGAAATTGAAGATCGGGCCGGGGCTGATATTCCCTGGATCTTTGACGTAGAAGGTGAAGACGGTTTCCGGGATCGTGAAGAGGCGGTAATCCGCGAACTGTGCGAACGCAATGACATAGTACTGGCGACCGGCGGTGGAGCGATTCAGCGTGAGGCGAACCGTACGTCTTTGCAGGCTTCTGGCTATGTGGTGTATTTATGTACCTCTGTCGAGCAGCAGTTGGAGCGAACAGCGCGGGATAAAAATCGTCCGTTACTTCAGACTGAAGATCCAGAGCAGGTATTGCGAGACTTGTTGGAGCGGCGTGATCCGCTCTATCGTGACGCTTGCGACCTGCTTGTACGTACGGATAAGCGTCACCCGCGGTCTGTTGTGACCGAAATAATCCGCAATTACCAGCAGCGCATCTAACGCTGTCGCATCTATTTGAGCCAAACCCAATTATGAGCAATGCAATGAAAACACTGAATGTTGACCTAGGTGAACGTAGCTATCCGATCTATATTGGTGAGGGCCTACTGGATCAGGGGCTAATGTGTCAGCACATTCGTGGTAAACAAGTCTTAATTGTTACTAACGAAACGGTGGCGCCGCTTTATCTGGCGCGATTGCAGGCGAGTCTGGGTGAACACTATCAGGTCGATACTGTTGTACTGCCCGATGGTGAGCAATATAAAGACCTGACGCAAATTAATACCATCTTTGATCGCTTACTTGAGTGTCGTCACAACCGCACGACCACGTTGGTTGCGCTGGGTGGTGGTGTTATTGGTGATATGACAGGTTTTGCTGCGGCCTGTTACCAGCGTGGTGTGGATTTTGTTCAGGTACCGACAACGGTGTTATCGCAGGTTGATTCATCTGTGGGTGGTAAAACCGGTGTCAATCATCCGCAAGGTAAGAACATGATTGGTGCATTCCATCAGCCACAGTGTGTCGTGATCGATACCCAGGTACTTAATACGCTGCCTGAACGTGAGCTGGCTGCTGGACTGGCTGAAGTGATCAAGTACGGTCTGATCTACGATGCGGAATTTCTGGATTGGCTAGAAGAGAACATGGACGCGCTCAATGCGCGTGAACCTGAGGCAATGATCCAGGCGATCTATCGTTCCTGCGAAGTAAAAGCAGAGGTTGTTGCTCAGGACGAAAAAGAATCCGGTATTCGCGCATTGCTCAATCTTGGACATACATTTGGTCATGCCATCGAAGCGCATCAGGGCTACGGTCAATGGTTGCACGGAGAGGCCGTGGGTGCAGGTACTATGATGGCCGTAGATCTGTCTCAGCGTTTGGGCTGGATCAGTGCTGACGATGTTGTACGAGCCCGCAAAATTTTATTGGCAGCAAAGTTACCGGTTATTGCCCCTGACAATATGACGGCAAATGACTTTATGGATCTGATGGCTGTGGATAAAAAAGTGATCGACGGTCAATTACGACTGGTATTGCTCAAACAGCTGGGTGAGGCGGTTGTGACTGCGGATTTCCCTGCTGCGATGTTAGAGCAAACACTGGCGGCCGGAGATCAGCTGGGACAAATAACCAGCGCGTGAGGATCAATCTGTGAGTGGCGGATCTACAGCTATCAATGCTTCCCAAACCAGTGGTTACTTTGAGCCGGAATCCCGGCTGCAACTGGTTGATAAGGTTCGTCACCTGATCCGCTTTTCTGATTTTTTACTTGTGCTGACCGGCGAGGTTGGGGCAGGGAAATCGACTCTTTTACAGCAAATTTCTCCATCATCTGTCGACAGTAGTGTGCACGCGTGTCTTGTTTGTGCAACGTCTGGGTTGTCTGTTGGGGCGCTACTTGATGGTTTGCTGACTCAGTTACCTAGCCATGTAAACTTTCCAGATACCGATCAGGGGCGTCTTGAGGCGCTCAATGAGCAGGTCAAAGTGACGCGGGCGCAGGGGCAACGTCTACTGCTGATGGTCGATGATGCGGATCTGCTGTCAGATGATGCGTTGGCATTGCTGATCAATCTGCAAATTTCACATGAAAATAATGATGGTACGGCCCCGCAATTGCTCTTATTGGGTAAGCCGGATCTGGCCGACCGGTTAGAGCGTGAAAGTTGGCTGGAAGCGCTTGCCGGTCGCGTGCATCATTTGCCATTGGCGCCGTTTAGCGATGCCGAGATGCAGGACTTTATTCGGCAAACGATGCCAGCTGGGCATGCGATGACTGAGAAACAGCTCAAGGCGATGTCTGCGGCTTCAGGTGGATTTCCCGGACGGCTCGGTGATGCGCAGGTCAAACCGCAGAAAACAGTACCATCCGTTACGACTGAGCCTGTTCCAACGGGGCGAAAAGCATTCCCTTTGCCTCCCTTGCATATGGCGGGGATTGCTCTGCTGCTGGTGGTCATAACCGCTGTAGCTGCATGGACTTTCACACCTGAGAATGAACCCGTGGTGACGGTGGATAGCGGAGATGGCCGTGTGAAGGTGCCTCTGAGCCTGTCCGTTCCGGGGAAGGCCAACACTGAGGTGGAGACTGAAACGCTGACTGCGCTTAAAAGCCGCCTGGCAGCGCAGGAGGGAAGGCTGAAGACAGAACGCACGGTAGAGCCCGCTATGGTGGCTAAAGAGCGTGAATCTATCACGTTGACCCCTAGGGTGTCTGAAACTGCTGTGCCTGAAGTGACGTCCGGAGTTAAGACGCATCGTGAGCATTTGGCGGCTCTAGGGGCTTCTAACAAGGCTGATTCCCCAGAGGAGAAGATAGGGAAAAAAGCGTTAAAGCCGGTTGTGAGCACTAAGCCTGTTCAAGCTGAAGTGACTGATGCTGCTGTCGATAAACAGAACGTAACTATCAGTCAGAAGGATCCCGAAGTTGTCGCGCCTGTCATTCCTACTCCTATCGTACCTATTCCCCCTGTTGTTGCTACGCAGCCAGAGGTTAGCCTCCCGGAAAGCAAAAAGCAGCCGAGCGCGGTGTCTGAAGAGAAACCAAAATCAGCCAGCCTTGCAGATGTCGGCGAAGCAATCAAACAGCCTGTTGTAAAGCAGGTAGTGCCTCTACAACCGGCCAACAAGTCAGCGGATAAGCCTTTGGTTGTTGAACGATCGGCGCCAGTATCAAAAGAGGCGACTCCAACCGTAAGTGTGCCGGAAACGATTACCCGTAAACCTGTGGTGGCGGTTAAAAAAGACAAGGTGCCGCGGACTGCGCGTATTCTGGCGGATGAAAAGGTATTGCTTGCATTGCCTGCTGCTAATTACACCTTGCAGTTGTTGGGTGCGCGTGAAAAAGAGAGCATCGAGAGATTTTTGCAGGCTTACAGTCAGTTGGAGGGTGTGAGATCATTTGCAACCTTGTTTAAAGGTAAACCTTGGTATGTGGTTGTTTATGGCTCGTTTTCAGACCGGAAACAGGCTGTTGCTGGGATAAAAACACTGCCAGAGCGGTTGAAAAAGCAACGTCCATGGGCGCGTAGTATGAAGGGAATTCATAGCGATATAAATAAAAGATAATCTTTTATAAACAACAGGTTATCCATTTTTTAGGGGGGATTTGGTGGTCTCTCCGGCGCCTCTCTGCTTGTCTAAAATTTGTTCTTCCCCGCCTTCGTGTGTAAAATAGCCGTCCCTTTTTGTCTGCACTGCGCAACTGCAGCATGAGGGCGGATTAAATAACGTCTTGATTATAAAGAATTTTTTGAGTGAGGGCTTATGAGCAAGGGTCTTTATCGCCCCGGCGAGTTCAAGGATAACTGTGGCTTTGGCCTGATGGCACACATGCAGGGTCAGCCTAGTCACGATCTGCTGGAAAAAGCGATTGAAGCACTGGCATGCATGACTCACCGTGGCGGTATCGCAGCTGACGGTAAGACAGGTGATGGTTGTGGCCTGTTGATGCAGAAGCCGGATAGCTTCCTTCGTACCGTGGCACAAGAAGAGCTGAATGCTGAGCTGGGTGAGCAGTACGCTATTGGCATGGTATTTCTTCCACGTGACGCCGCTTCCGCTCAGACAGCTCGCGATGCAGTCAATGCAGCGCTAGAAGCTGAAGGTCTGGGTGTAACTGGTTGGCGTGTTGTTCCAACCGATGATAGTTGTCTGGGACCGATCGCTAAGGATACCTTGCCTCTGATCGAGCAGGTCTTTATCGCAGATGGCGGCAAAACCGCACGCGAATTTGCAATCAGTCTGTACGTATCTCGTCGCAAGACTGAGATCGCAATGTCTACAGAAGAAGATTTCTACATTGCGAGTCTGTCCGACAAAGTTATTTCCTATAAAGGTCTGACGATGCCGGTTGACCTGCCTGTGTTCTTTAAAGATCTGGCAGATCCTCGTCTGGAAACAGCGGTGTGTACATACCACCAGCGTTTCTCTACAAACACGGCCCCACGCTGGCCGCTGGCGCAGCCATTCCGCTTCCTGGCCCACAACGGTGAAATCAATACCGTTGACGGTAACCGCAATTGGGCGAAGGCGCGTGCCAAAAAGTTCAAGACCGATTTGCTGCCTAATCTCGATGAGCTGCAGCCAATTGTAAACACCACCGGTTCTGACTCCTCTTCCATGGATAACATGTTGGAGTTCCTGTTGGTTGGTGGTGTGGATATCTACCGTGCTGTGCGCATGATCGTTCCGCCAGCTTGGCAGAATGTAGATACCATGGATTCCGAGCTGCGTGCTTTCTACGACTATAACTCCATGCATATGGAACCGTGGGATGGCCCTGCGGGTATGGTAATGACTGATGGTCGTTACGCCGTATGTATGCTGGATCGAAACGGTCTGCGTCCTTCCCGTTGGGTGATGACTAAGCAGGGTTATATCTGTACCGCATCTGAAATCGGTGTGTTCTCCTACGAGCCTGAAGATATTGTGGCTCAGGGCCGTGTTGGACCGGGACAGATTCTGGCAATCGACACCGCTAAAGGTGAAGTGCTGCATACCGAAGACGTAGACAATCGCCTGAAAAAGGCGCAGCCGTATAAAAAATGGCTGAAAGAGAATGCGCTGCGTCTGGAACAGACCATGAACCTGACCGAAGAGTCGCGCTCCTTCCGTGAAATGTCTGCGGATGAAGTGAAGACTCACATGAAAATGTTCCAGGTAACATTTGAGGAACGTGATCAGGTCCTGCGTCCACTGGGTGAAACCGGTATGGAAGCCGTGGGCTCCATGGGTGACGACAAGCCAATGGCTGTGTTGTCCAGCCGTGTCCGCTCTGTTTATGACTACTTCCGTCAGCAGTTTGCGCAGGTTACCAACCCGCCAATCGATCCGCTGCGTGAAGCGATTGTTATGTCTCTGGAAACCTGTGTTGGTGCCGAGCGTAATATCTTTGAAGAAACACCAGAGCATGCACGCCGTGTCATTCTGACTACGCCGGTGCTATCTGCGAGCAAATTCCGTCGCCTGCGTGATAACGAGATCGAGGGTTTTGAAGTTGAGATCATTGATCTGAACTACAACCCGGATGAAATCTCTCTGGAGCAGGCGATTGTTGCCATTGCGGATAAGGCTGAAGAAGCTGTCCGTAACAGCAAAGTTATTCTGGTGTTGTCCGATGCCGCGATTGCCCGTAACTGCCTGCCTGTGCATGCAGCGATGGCGACCGGTGCGGTGCATCACCGTCTGGTCGAAAAAGGCCTGCGTTGCGATTCCAACATCGTTGTTGAATCCGGCACGGTGCGCGATCCGCATCACTTCGCTGTGTTGTTCGGTTTTGGTGCGACGGCCGTATATCCATATATGGCTTACCGTGTGCTGAACGACCTGTGCACCAGCGGTGAGTTGACGCTGGATCCTCTGGATTCACACGAGAACTACCGTAAAGGCATCAACAAAGGCCTGATGAAGATCCTGTCTAAGATGGGTATCTCCACCGTTGCGTCTTATCGCGGTGCGCAATTGTTCGAAGCCATTGGCTTGAGCAGTGAAATTGTTGATCTGTGCTTTAAGGGCGTGGCAAGCCGAATTGAAGGTGCTCGTTTCGAGGACTTCCAGTTTGAACAGAGCCTGCTGGCCAAAGAAGCCTGGACTGCGCGTAAGCCAATTCAGGCAGGTGGTCTGCTGAAGTACAAACACGGTGGCGAATACCACGCGTATAACCCTGATGTTGTACGCACCATCCATGAAGCGGTTGAATCCGGTAACTACTCTGATTACCAGAAGTATGCAGATCTGGTGAATAACCGCGGTGTTGCTACCCTGCGCGACTTGCTCTCCCTGCGTAAAGATGTGAAATCCATCTCGCTGGATGAAGTTGAGCCAGTCGACAATATCTTCAAGCGTTTTGACTCCGCTGCGATGTCTCTGGGTGCTTTGTCTCCAGAAGCACATGAAGCACTGGCGGTAGCGATGAACGAGCTGGGCGGTCGTTCCAACTCGGGTGAAGGTGGTGAGGATGAAGCTCGCCACGGCACCATGAAACGCTCCAAGATCAAGCAGGTGGCTTCTGGCCGCTTTGGTGTGACACCAGAATATCTGGTGAACGCTGAAGTTATGCAGATCAAAGTTGCGCAGGGTGCGAAGCCGGGTGAAGGCGGACAGCTGCCTGGTGGTAAAGTAAATCAGCTGATTGCACGTTTGCGTTATGCCGTGCCGGGCGTCACGCTGATCTCTCCTCCACCACACCACGATATTTACTCTATCGAAGACTTGGCGCAGCTGATCTTCGATCTGAAGCAGGTTAACCCTGAAGGTCTGGTCTCCGTTAAGCTGGTTTCCCGTCCGGGTGTTGGCACCATCGCGTGTGGTGTTGCTAAAGCCTACGCGGATCTGATCACGATCTCTGGTTACGACGGCGGTACTGCTGCGTCTCCACTGACCTCTATCCATCATGCCGGTTCTCCTTGGGAACTGGGCTTGTCTGATGCTCACCAGTCTCTGCGTGGCAACCACTTGCGTGGTAGCGTACGTCTGCAGACAGATGGCGGTCTGAAGACCGGCCTGGATGTGGTTAAAGGCGCAATTCTGGGTGCAGAGAGCTTTGGTTTCGGCACGATGCCGATGGTCGCGCTGGGTTGTAAATACCTGCGAATCTGTCACCTGAATAACTGTGCGACCGGTGTTGCAACTCAGAACGATAAACTGCGTGATGATCACTTCCGCGGTACCGTTGAAATGGTTAAGAACTTCTTCCGTTTCGTTGCAGAAGAAGCGCGTCAGTGGATGGCTGATCTGGGTGTTCGCTCTATGGAAGAGCTGGTCGGTCGAGTTGACCTGCTGGAAATCCTGAGCGGTGAAACCAGCAAGCAGAAAAACCTGGATCTGGGTCCGATCATCAGTGATGGTGGCGTACCGGCTGAGTATCCTCAGGTTTGTCAGGTTGAACGCAACCTGCCATACGATCCGGCTACGCTGAACCAGCAGATGCAAGAGCTGACTCAAGTTGCCATCGAAGGCAAGCAGGGCGGTGAATGGTCGTTGAATATCACCAACTGTGACCGTTCTGTCGGTGCCCGTACTTCCGGTGCCATTGCAAAAGTGCATGGCAACCAGGGTATGGCCGATCAGCCAATTACCTTCAAGTTCAAAGGCCATGCAGGCCAGTCCTTCGGTGTATGGAATGCCGGTGGTCAGAACCTGTATCTGGAAGGTGATGCTAACGATTATGTTGGTAAAGGCATGGCGGGCGGTAAGGTTGTCCTGCGTCCATTCGACGAGGTGACCTACAACTCGAACGAAACCTCCATCATGGGTAACACCTGTCTGTACGGTGCTACTGGCGGCAAGCTGTTCGCAGCAGGCTGTGCCGGTGAGCGTTTTGCAGTACGTAACTCCGGGGTTCACGCCGTTATCGAAGGTGCTGGCGACCACTGTTGTGAGTACATGACCGGTGGTCTGGTCACTGTACTGGGTGGCACAGGTTACAACTTCGGTGCAGGCATGACCGGCGGTTTTGCCTACGTACTGGATCAGGAAAATACCTTTGTGGATAACTACAACCACGAGCTGGTTGAGATCCACCGCATCCATACTGAGCAGATGGAAGCGTATAAAAACCACCTGCGCTCTGTGATCACAGAGTTTGTTGCAGAGACAGGCAGCGCCTGGGGTCAGACGATCCTGGATGACTTTGACGACTATATCGGTCGTTTCTGGCTGGTGAAACCTAAGGCAGCAAGCCTGGGTGATCTGCTGGATAACATGCGCAGCCGTCCTGAGTAATAGCGTCAGGCGTTTTTATTAACAGGTAAAAGAGTAACGAGCGCCTGCCAGAGCAGGCGCCCAGATGAGGTGGGAACATGACTGAGCGTTTACACAACGATTTCCAGTTCCTCGACGTGTCCCGTGAAGGACCGAAAAAGATTGAGGCTGAAGTTCGTAAACAAGAATTTGCCGAGATCTACGAGCCGTTTGCTGAAGAAGATGCGTCCGACCAGGCACACCGTTGCCTGGAGTGTGGTAACCCGTACTGTTCATGGAAGTGTCCGGTACACAACCATATCCCTAACTGGCTGAAGCTGGTTTCGGAAGGCAATATTATTGAAGCGGCTAACCTGAGCCATCAGACAAACTCACTGCCAGAAGTATGTGGCCGCGTTTGTCCTCAGGATCGCCTGTGTGAAGGGTCTTGTACTCTGAACGACGGTTTTGGTGCTGTGACAATCGGTTCAGTAGAGAAATACATCACTGATACCGCGTTTGCGATGGGCTGGAAGCCGGACATGTCCGAAACTCCAGAAACCGATAAAGTGGTTGCGATCATCGGCGCAGGCCCTGCGGGTCTGGGGTGTGCAGATATTCTGGCTCGCAACGGCGTTAAACCTGTCGTTTTTGACCGTAATCCCGAAATCGGTGGTCTGCTGACCTTTGGTATTCCAGAGTTTAAGCTGGAAAAAAATGTGATGTCACGTCGTCGCGAAGTGTTCGAAGAGATGGGCGTTGAGTTCCGTCTGAATACGGAAGTGGGTAAAGACATCACGATGCAGGAGCTGATCGACCAGTACGATTCAGTATTCCTCGGTATGGGAACCTACACCTACATGAAGGGTGGTTTCCCGGGTGAAGACTTGGACGGCGTGTACGATGCACTGCCATTCCTGATCTCTAACGTTAATCATTGCCTGGGCTTTGAAAAAGACCCGGCTGAGTTCATCGACCTGAAAGATAAGAAGGTTGTGGTACTCGGTGGTGGTGATACGGCGATGGACTGTAACCGTACCTCTATCCGTCAGGGTGCTGAGTCTGTGGTATGTGCATACCGTCGAGACGAAGCGAACATGCCGGGTTCCAAGCGCGAAGTAGAAAATGCGCGTGAAGAAGGTGTGCAGTTCATGTTTAACCGCCAGCCTGTTGAGGTAGTCGGTGAGAACGGTCAGGTAACCGGCATCAAAGTGGTTTCAACCCAGATGGGTGAACCCGATGAGAACGGTCGCCGTCGCGCAGAAGTCGTTGCGGGATCTGAAGAGATTCTGCCTGCTGATGCTATTTTGGTGGCATTTGGTTTCCGTCCAAGTCCGGCACCTTGGTTTGCTGACTTTGGTATCGAACTTCACGAAGATGGTCGCGTCAAAGCCCCGGAAGCGGGTAGCTTTGCTTTCCAGACAACGAATCCAAAAGTGTTTGCCGGTGGCGACATGGTGCGTGGTTCTGATCTGGTGGTAACGGCGATTTTTGAAGGTCGTACAGCGGCAGAAGGCATTCTGGATTACCTGGAAGTCTGATCTGAGCTTGTACTAAAAAAGGCCGCTGATTGCGGCCTTTTTTATAGCGAACAAACAACTGATCGAAGCGTTGATCTGCTTCAGAAACCTATGCTCAAGTTGCAGCGCATTTATGCTGTGAAGTAAGTAGAATAGGTGCATTCGAATTTCTTAACTCTGTGTATGGCTGACAAAATGGCTGAATTGAAAAACGATCGTTTTTTGCGTGCATTGCTGGGTGAACCAGTTGATGCAACCCCGGTTTGGATGATGCGTCAGGCTGGGCGCTATCTGCCAGAATATCGCGCAACCCGCGCTCAGGCCGGTGATTTTCTGAGCTTGTGTAAAAACAGAGAGCTGGCGTGCGAAGTGACCATTCAGCCGCTGGAGCGCTACGAACTGGATGCGGCGATCCTGTTTTCAGACATTCTGACCATTCCTGATGCGATGGGACTGGGTCTGTATTTTGAAGTCGGTGAAGGTCCGCGCTTTAAGAAAATCATCCGTACGGAACAGGATGTTGCTGACCTGCCGGTGCCGGATTCCGCATCGGATCTGGATTACGTGATGAACGCGGTGAAAACCATCCGTTCAGAACTGAACGGTCGTGTGCCACTGATCGGCTTCTCTGGCAGCCCCTGGACGCTGGCAACCTATATGGTTGAAGGTGGTTCCAGCAAAGATTTCCGTCACATCAAGAAGATGATGTATGCAACGCCGGAAATCCTGCATGAACTGCTGAATAAGCTGGCGCTGTCAGTGACGGACTACCTGAATGAGCAGATTCGTTCTGGTGCTCAGGCCGTTCAGATCTTTGATACCTGGGGTGGTGTGTTGAGCGGTCCGATGTACCGTGAGTTCTCCCTCAAGTACATGCAGCAGATCGTTTCCGGTTTGATCCGTGAACACGATGGTCGTAAAGTACCGGTAATCATGTTCACCAAAAACGGTGGTCAGTGGCTGGAGCATATCGCTGATGCCGGTGCCGACGCGCTGGGTCTGGACTGGACCACTGATATCGGTAACGCGCGTAGTCGTGTGGGTGATCGTGTCGCCCTGCAAGGCAACATGGATCCAAGTGTTCTGTACGCACCGGAAGCACGTATCCGTGAAGAGGTCGGCAATATTCTGGCTTCATACGGTAGCGGCAGTGGCCACGTATTCAACCTGGGTCACGGTATCCACCAGTTTGTGGATCCGGCAGCACCAAAAGTCTTCGTGGATGCAGTCCACGAGCTGAGCGCCAAGTACCATGAGGCGCAGAACGGCTAAATAACAATAGAAAATAAAGGGACTTAATGGTCCCTTTTTTGAAGGCGGAGCATACCGTCTCGGGCGTACCAAGCCCTTTAATTTGGATAGAGTTAAGTTTAGAAAGATATGAAACCACTAACGTCTTTGCTTGAAAGTAATCGCGAATGGGCTGAAAAGATCAGTCAGAATGACCCACAATTCTTTGAGACGCTGGCGCAGCAGCAAGCTCCAGAATATCTGTGGATAGGCTGTTCTGACAGCCGCGTACCCGCCAACGAAATTGTCGGCAGGTTGCCGGGTGAGCTGTTCGTGCACCGCAACGTGGCAAACGTCGTGGTGCACACCGATATGAACTGTTTGTCGGTGATTCAGTACGCAGTACAGGTCCTGAAGGTTAAGCACATTATGGTTGTTGGACACTACGGCTGTGGTGGTGTTCAGGCCTCTATCGATCCTACACCACATGGCATGATCGATAACTGGCTGCGCAACATCCGTAACGTGTACAACAAGCATAAGGATCTGCTGTCCGCATGGAGTGATTCAGAAAAAGAGCACTTGGATCGCCTGTGTGAGTTAAACGTCATTGAGCAGGCATTGAATGTCTGTGAAACCACCATCGTGCAGGAGGCTTGGGCAAACGGTCAGGAACTGAATGTACACGGTTGGGTGTACGGTCTTAATGACGGTCTGGTGAATGATCTGGAGTTCAACGCCAGCAGTCCTGTAGAGGTGGAAGAACAATACCGTGTGGCGCTGCGTAAGATCGAGCTGCTGGGCGATATGATGAAGAAGGATACAGATGAAGAAACGGACGCCAACAGCGCCCGTTCCCTATGGGGCAAACTTAATCAGCTGTTTCGCTGAATAAGGAGTTCTTAGCTGCCGCCCTTTCATTAGATTAGGGCGGTTACTGTTTGTCTAGAGGCTGGAGCCTCCCATTGTATTAGTATTGCCGACGAGTATGTATCATTTCAAATGACTTCGGGTAAGGCTGACTTTTACGAACATTTTTACTCAGCGTAGCTATTGATTTAATAGCATTTTCACGAGAGTCATAGGGGCCGTTTAGAACGATAAAAATACGCTCTGAATTGTGTTTACTAGGGTAATAATAGCTTGTGGAATCAAGTCCATTCTTCTCAATAAAACGTATTGCATTTTTTTCGGAGTGAAAGGCTCCCAACTGTAGTACATACAGGTTCTTGGGTTGGTTAAAGATCCAATCACGTGTCCGCAGTAATGACGTCGATGACGGGCTTTCCATTCTTCTTCTTATTTCGCGTTTTAGCTCAGTGCTTTGAGTAATGCCTGATGCAATTGCTTCATCGACGAGCGATAACGCCATGACATAATCTTTTTTAACCTGCTTGCCTGACATGTATAGGCGGGCCAAATTATGTTTGGCAAAAGGGTTTCCGCGCGATGCTGACTGTTTGTACCAATGGAGAGATTGTCCAGGATTTGATTCTTGTTGTGCAACGCCAAGCATATACATTGCATCAGTGTTTCCTGCGCGCGCTGCTTTGTGTAGCCACTCCTTAGCCTTTAGGGTTTGTCCATTTTCGAGATAATACTGCGCTAATTTAATTTGAGAAGGAGGGTGTCCTTCTTGGGCGGCGTTGCGATAAAAACTTAGTGCATTCTCAGGCGCTTGATTCGTTTGAGACATCATTTCAGCCAGTTCAAACTGTGCTTGAAGATTTCCTAGCGTCGCGGCCTTTTTATATAGTTCAATGGCACGTTGTTTATCTTTGGAGACGTGAATACCGTGAAAATAAGCATAGGCCAGATTATAGGTTGCATCTTTATCGCCTAGCTCTGTGCCTTGTTTCAGCCATTGTATGGCGGATTCATTATTGCCTTGCGCTGTGAAAATTGCGGAAAGTTTAAGTGCTGCTGCGCTATTGCCTCTTTCTGCTTCCAGCTGGCATTGAGAAATAGCGTTGTCATACATTCCAAGATTAAATAAAAGCTCGCAGCTACTTGCGTGCAGCTCTTTTTCCGGGATGAAAAGCGTCAATACGAAAATAAAACGAAGATAATGATGCATTCGGTTGTCTGCTAAAAGATGTGGATTTCGTTTGTAGGTCGATGAGCCTTCGAGGTCGTTGCCCTTAATGTGGGGCGTAAGGGGCTACCGCGAAATATTATTTGGATAGCCCTAAAGGGAAGCGAGAAGTACTGGGTTTAAGGTGAATTAGAAGGATGATCCCATATTCAATTTAAATCCATTTACTTCACTACGGTCGGTGAATACATAGCTCGCGCCGACTTTAAATTTGAGGTAAGTCGCTCGTTCTGGTGTGGCAACGGCAAAACCAATTTCATTTGAACGCTCAGAGAACAGTTCGTCACCAAAGTAGCGAGTATCGGTGAAGAAAACTTCGGTTTCTAACCAGTTTAGAGGTACTGATTGCCAAGTGATTCCATTGACCATGATGGTGTTATTCAGGTCGGGATTGATGGTGTAATCATCAAAATCCAGCTCAAGGGTTCGCACGCGTGCAAGCGTATTACCGAAACGCCATTGTTGATTGAAGAGCTCAAAGTCATATCGGGTAGTTAAAGAAATTGATTCCAATGCAGCAACACTACCCAGATCCACTGAGCCAATCGCACCATAGCTTATGCCGGGTGTAAATGAAAGGTTGTCAGTCACAGGGTAAGTATAGGCGATGCCCGCACCCAAACTATAGGTTTCTGCTTTGTCGTTCGTGCGAGAATAAGAAACAGGGAGCTGTATCGATAGTTTGTGGCCGGGTGCAGAATCGAAGTTAAACGTATAGGCTAGCGGTAAATGGATTGACTCGACATCTGAGCCGTTTACCTGATAACTCCCAAAACGAACCCCTAGATCGAACTTATTATCTGTATCAAAGGTCTCTTTATTGGTGCTGGTATTGGTATCAGAGATGGTTCCACTGTGAATATTGGCGACTTGGGTGGCCATCAGGCTGTCTGGGTTGCCGGCAACCGGGTCAGTTGGAGACACGGCAGCGAGTGCCTTGTTGATTTTATTCAACATGTCGCCGCCTTCACTTTTCAGGTAGTCGCCCAACTGATCAGTACTTTCTTCACGAGTTGCGCCGTTAAAGGTTTCATCTATATTAATGGAAGGTACGGAAAACCGGACAACAGACGAATCTTTCAAATATTCGAAGCGCATTTCTAGGCCTCGATAATTCAAAACGCCTAACGCAGCGTCAGTTATCTCGTTGAAGTTACTTAGATTGGCATCCAAGTTTGAAGTGTCGAAAGAATCAATAGATTCTTCTGCATTTTCAAAGGATGCTTGATAAGTTTGGCCGTTAGCAGATACGGAAATATCAAATAAGCTGGCGTAACTCATCGTGGATGTAGTAAGTGATGCTGTTATCAGTGCTGGTAGTAAACTTTTTTTAAACATGACCTTAAGTCCTCTCCGTGTCAGGTGGTTATCCTGTTGTCCATACTTGCTGTTGGGATAAAAGGATTAGATAGAAAAGTGCTGAGCATTTTAGCTATAAATTGGCAGTTTGTGCATGAACTATTTGGTCTAAGGCTAAGATGTTAACTTGAAGATTTGTGACAAAGGGCATCATTAACTTCTGCTAATGCTACCCTTTGGGAGCGTTGAGTTCTTATGTCGAGTTAAACTGCCGCTAGCGCCTGTTCCAGATCTGCCAGCAGATCATCGATATGTTCGATGCCCACGGACAGGCGCACCATTTCAGGAGATACGCCCGCGGAAGCCAGCTCTTCATCGTTCAGCTGACGGTGAGTGGTTTCAGCTGGAATAGATGCCAGTGACTTACAGTCACCGATGTTCACCAAGCGGGTGAAAATCTGCAGAGCATCGTAGAACTGACGGGTTGCTTCACGTCCGCCTTTTAGACCAAAGCTCAAAATACCGGAAGCGTTTCCGTTCATGTATTTCTGCGCCAGCGCGTAGTCTGGGTGGCTTTCCAATCCTGCGTATTTCACCCAGCTTACCGCATCCTGCTGTTCCAAATACTGTGCTACTTTCTGTGTGTTCTCATTAATACGTTCCATGCGCAGGGACAGGGTCTCGATACCCTGAATCAGCAGGAACGCGTTCATTGGTGACAGTGCAGCACCCATGTTACGCAGTGGAACAACACGACAGCGGCCGATGAACGCAGCAGGACCAAAGGCTTCAGTGTAAACCACACCGTGGTAAGACACATCAGGGGTGTTCAGCAGAGGGAAACGATCTGCATTATCTGCCCATGGGAACTTACCGGAATCGACAATTACGCCACCGATAGAGTTGCCGTGACCCCCAATGTATTTAGTAGCCGCGTGTACAACGATGTCTGCACCTTGTTCGATTGGGCGCCACATTGCCGGACTTGGTACGGTGTTATCCACAATCAATGGCACGCCGTGACGGTGTGCAATTTCTGCCAGCTTTTCGATATCCGCGATACCGCCGGAAGGGTTGCCGACTGATTCGCAGTAAACCGCTTTGGTTTTGTCGTTGATCTTGCTTTCGATCTCTGCAAAGTCGTCTTTGTTGGCAAAGCGTACTTCGATACCCTGACGTGGCAGTGTGTGAGCGAAGAGGTTGTAGGTGCCACCGTATAATTCGGAGGTGGAAACAATGTTGTCACCCACTTCAACAATGGTCTGAATGGTGTAGGTGATGGCTGCCATACCGGATGCAACGGCCAGTGCTGCTACGCCGCCTTCCATCTCTGCAACACGTTTTTCCAGCACATCCGTGGTTGGGTTCATGATACGGGTATAGATGTTACCTGCTACTTTCAGGTCAAACAGGTCGGCACCGTGTTGTGCATCATCAAACGCGTAGGAGGTGGTTTGGTAGACCGGTACAGCCACTGCTTTAGTGGTTGGGTCTGGTTCAAAACCGCCGTGTACGGCAATGGTTTCCAATTTCATCACTTCTATCCTCAGGCCGGTCTGAAGACCAGCTCATTGTTATATCGTTATGCGGTCCATCGATTGTAATTGCTGCGTTCTATAAATAAAGAAGACTTTCCGCCGAAGTCATGCATTTTGTAGAATGTGCGGTTCATCTACCTGATCGGAGAACGGCATGGCCCGGCAAAAAACAGCTTACGTATGTAATGACTGCGGCGCGGATTACAGTAAATGGCAGGGCCAGTGTACCGCCTGTAATGCCTGGAATACCTTGACCGAAGTCCGTTTATCCAGTGCCAGTGGGGGTACGGCGTCGCGCAACGTCCGTTTCGACGGTTATGCCGGTGGTGCGGGGCAGCAGAAGAGAGTGGTCAGTCTGTCTGAGGTAAACCTAGAGGAGATGCCGCGCTTTTCCACCGCATCGGTTGAATTGGACCGTGTGTTAGGTGGCGGCTTAGTACCGGGCTCCGCCATTTTGATTGGCGGTCATCCAGGCGCTGGTAAAAGTACCTTGTTGCTGCAAACGATGTGTCATCTGGCGGCACAAATGCCCGCACTCTATGTGACGGGTGAGGAATCCCTGCAGCAGGTTGCGCTGCGAGCCAATCGTTTGGGGCTACCCACCGACCAGCTGAAGATGTTATCCGAGACTTCGGTTGAGCAGATCTGCACAACGGCGGATCAGATCAAACCTAAGCTGATGGTGATCGATTCCATTCAGGTTATGCATGTGGCCGATGTCAGTTCCGCGCCGGGCTCTGTCTCTCAGGTGCGAGAAGGTGCTGCGTATCTGACGCGCTATGCAAAGCAGACAGGCACGGTGTTGTTTCTGGTAGGACACGTCACGAAAGACGGATCGCTGGCGGGACCTAAGGTGCTGGAGCATATGATCGATTGTTCGCTCCAGCTGGAAGGCTCCTCAGATTCCCGTTTCCGCACACTACGCTCCCATAAAAACCGCTTTGGCGCCGTGAATGAGTTGGGTGTGTTTGCCATGTTGGAAAACGGCCTGAAAGAGGTGCGCAATCCTAGCTCAATATTCCTGCAGCAATCGGAGAACCCCAGTCCCGGCAGTGTGGTCATGGTTGTATGGGAAGGCACGCGCCCGCTATTGGTAGAAATACAGGCGCTGGTGGATGAGTCCCACGTCAACAATCCCCGTCGCGTAGCGGTGGGGCTTGAACAAAACCGTCTGGCGATGTTGCTGGCGGTGCTGAACCGTCACGGGGGCTTGATGACCGGAGATCAGGATGTTTTCGTCAATGTGGTGGGGGGCGTTAAGGTGCTCGAAACTGGAGCCGATCTGGCGTTGTTGCTCGCTGTGGTGTCCAGTTTCCGAGACCGGGCATTGCCGCAGGATTTGATGACATTCGGTGAGGTTGGACTATCGGGAGAGATCCGCCCAGTGCCTAATGGTCAGGAACGCATTCGCGAAGCGGCAAAACATGGTTTCCGTCGCGCGATTGTGCCTAAAGCGAATGTACCTAAAGATCGTCTGAATGGTATGGAAGTGGTTGGCGTAACCTGCCTGTCAGAAGCCTTGGACGCTATCTGACAGAGGGAGAATACTTAAATAACTAGCTACGGCTAATGGCTGTTTGGGATCAGGTGTTCCAGCTCGCGCTCAAACAGCTTCTCATCACCCAGATTTAATTCAACCAGACGGTGCAGGTGGGTTGCACTGTCGATATCCAGGTTCTCCATGCGGAACCCGTAGTGATCATTGTGACAGTGTGCCAGCTCGACAGGTATTTTCAGCAGGTTATCACCAAGATGAATCTGTACTTCAGCTGTTTCCCCTTGTGTAACCGGTAGGGGGGACTCTGACTGGACCAGCATGCCGTTGAATGAAATATCCACGAGCTGTACAGCTCGCTGTTCACCTTGATAACACACCTCGGTTTGAGCATCAAAATGGATCCGCGTAAAGCGGCGGCGTTCATCGGATGTATCGTTGACAGTCACAGTCTATTCCTTGTCGTTGTCGGGTTCTCTCATATTAGCATCATATTTTATGGCGCAGGTAGTTGGGCGCACACAACAGGGTCCGGAACTTGATGTGGATGTGTAGAGCCGAGTGTTGTAAGCAGTTGCGGTCCCTTTGAGTAAAGACAAAATCAAACCAGCAAAGTGAGGTTTTAGTGATATTCCGTTTGCAAAATCGCTGGATTGTTTGAGGTTTCTTGTTGTGCTGAATCGAAATGTAGAATATGCGTGTTTTAGTTTTTTAAACAGTGATTACACCATCTAAATGGTTATTTTTATCCCGTCTTTATAATGTTGAATATACAACGTCAGTTTAATTTTGGATTTTATTTGTATTTATTTTTGTTATTCAGTTTCGTTTCAGTAAGTGGGTGTATTATTGATCTCAACTTCAACGAGAAACGAGGACATCACAATGAAAACTTTAACTTCTGCAATCGCTCTGGGACTGGTTTTGGCATCAAGTGCAGTATCTGCGTCGAGCTACTACGAGTTATCAGCCAAGGAAGCAAACTTTGCAGTAGGCACGAGCTTCTCCAGCACTGTAGACCTGTCAAGTAACAATTTTGCTCAGGCATTTGATCAGGCAGATTTAAGTGCGGTGGTTCAAGGCGGTACTTTTAATTATGACGCTGAATTGTATCGTGGTAATTAATTCGAAGTGTAAGATTTATAAATAAAGGCCGTATTGGTTAATGCGGTTTTTAATGGCTGATAATGGAAAAGTTTAGTTTTTTCTAAATAATGGTTTTGTATGTTTTTAGATCTTAAGAGTATATATGAGTTTTCCAGTTTCAGGTTCGTTTCATTCTAGTTTCATAGTATTTAATTCAAGATTAACGACATGTAATACGAGAGGGTATCATCATGAAAGCACTAACAACTGCAATGGCTCTTGGTCTGGTATTGGTTTCAGGTTCTGCAATGGCTGCAAGCTACTATGAGCTATCTGATACTGAGCGCAATTATGCAAACGGAACGCAGCTACGTGAGGCTACCCACTATCTGGATCGTAGCGAATTCGTGGACTATGGCCAGAGTGCTAAAGACACCGGTAATACAGCTCAGTCACACATCTACAACACGGATATTTATCAGGGTAACTGATCGTACCGCTGCTACAGGGCGTAATGGAGTATAAGTGTGGAGTCGTAGCGAGGTAGATACGTGAAGATTAAATACAGTACTAAAGAAAAAGGGCGCATCGATAATGCGCCCTTTTTTCGTTTAATACCCTAAATTAGCGATCAGACATCCGCTTGTACTTGATGCGCTCAGGCTGGTGCTCTTTGCCGTGACGGCGCTTGTAGTCTTCCTGGAACTCGGTGTAGTTACCTTCGAAGAACTCAACGTTGGAATCACCTTCATACGCCAGCATGTGAGTACAAATGCGGTCCAGGAACCAACGGTCATGCGAGATCACAACGGCACAACCCGGGAACGCCAATAGCGCTTCCTCAAGTGCACGCAGGGTTTCGATATCCAAATCGTTGGTTGGCTCATCCAGCAGTAATACGTTACCGCCTTCTTTCAGCAGCTTCGCCATGTGCAGGCGGTTGCGTTCACCTCCGGACAGGTCTTTAACAAACTTTTGCTGGTCACCGCCCTTGAAGTTAAAGCGACCGCAGTAGGCACGGGACGATGTGGTGTAGTTACCCACCACGATGTTGTCCTGACCGTCAGAGAGCTCTTCAAAGACAGTTTTATCGCCGTTCAGGTCTCGGTTCTGGTTAACGTATGCCAGCTCCACGGTAGAACCCAGCTCGATGGTGCCGGTGTCCGGCGTTTCTTCGCCCGAGATCATCTTGAACAGTGTAGATTTACCCGCACCGTTACCACCGATGATGCCGACAATTGCGCCCTGAGGAATGGAGAAGCTCAGGTTTTCGAACAGCACTTTATCGCCAAATGCTTTGGAGATGTTGTTGGCTTCGATAACCTTGTCGCCCAGACGTGGTCCTGGCGGAATGTAGATTTCCTGGGTTTCGTTGCGAGTCTGGAACTCTTTGGACTGCATCTCTTCGAACTGTTTCAGACGTGCCTTGGATTTAGACTGACGGCCCTTCTGACCCTGCTTAACCCACTCAAGCTCGGAGGCCACAGACTTGCGGTGTGCTGCTTCCTGTTTTGCTTCCATCTCTAGGCGCTGTTCTTTCTGTTCCAGCCAGGAGGAGTAGTTGCCTTCGTAAGGAATGCCGCGCCCGCGGTCCAGTTCCAGAATCCAGCCAGCGGCATTATCGAGGAAGTAACGGTCGTGGGTGATGGCTACCACGGTACCCGGATATTCCTGCAGGAAGCGCTCAATCCAGGCCACTGATTCGGCATCCAAGTGGTTGGTCGGCTCGTCCAGCAGCAGCATGTCCGGCTTATCCAACAGCAAACGGCAGAGTGCTACACGGCGACGCTCACCGCCGGAGAGATGCTCAACTTTCGCATCCCATGCTGGCAGGCGCATTGCATCGGCAGCGCGTTCCAGTGCTGTTTCCAGATTGTGGCCGTCTTTTGCCTCAATCAGGTTTTCAAAGTGCGCCTGCTTCTTAGCCAGCTCGTCAAAGTCAGCGTCAGGTTCAGCATAAGCGGCGTATACCGCGTCGAGGCCTGCCAGTGCTTCTTTCACATCTGCTACGGATTCTTCAACCACTTCACGGACGGTTTTGCTTTCGTCCAGCTGAGGCTCCTGCTCCAGGTAACCCACATTGATACCCGGCATCGGGCGAGCTTCGCCGATGTATTCCTGGTCTACGCCGGCCATGATGCGCAGCAGTGTGGATTTACCCGCACCGTTCAGACCCAGTACACCAATTTTGGCGCCCGGGAAGAAAGAGAGGGAGATGTCTTTAAGGATTTCGCGTTTTGGCGGAACAATTTTGCCAACGCGATCCATGGAATAAACGTACTGTGCCATGCGCTCAGAACCTGTCAGTGAATCAAGATGCAGGAATTTTAAACGATTGCAGCTATCAAACGCCAACTTGATACGGGTCAAATCTCCAATCTGACAGTAATAATTTGCCGGACTAAGCTCAAATTAGGAGTGGTTAAATAATATACAGCTAACTTGGAGGGTAATGAGATGAAAGAGATGACTCCTTTTAACAGCCTGTTTGATGATGCGTTTTTTAATGACTTCTTCCGACAACGCAGAGGTAGTGGCGACCAGATGCCCGCCATTGATGTGCAGGAGGACAGTGACTGCTACCACATCAAAGCCGATCTTCCGGGTGTTGATAAGGATGATATCAAGGTTACTCTGGAGAATGGTGTGTTGAGTGTGACTGCTGAGACACATAACGAAGATTCGGAAGAAAAAGAGGGGCGAGTTATTCGACGTGAACGTCATATTGGGCGTTACCGTCGTTCGATGTCCGTTGGCAGAGATATTGATGCGGACTCGATCAAGGCCTCGTTCGAAAATGGGGTACTGGCGCTGGATCTGCCCAAGCTGGAAACGCGATTGCCAGAAAGTACGCGTATCCGTATCGAATAGATCGCAGATAACGTTGCAAAAGCCCCGTCAGAGTACGGGGTTTTTGGTATAGGGCTAAATGAATTTGACTGATGAAATTTTGAGCCTGTTTCAAGTGCCGAGGCTGAGATGTTCAGTTATAATGCGCGTTTTCCAAAAAGCTGTATCAGGTTGTCCCGGACCCACCGGTATCCGACACTGCACCGTCGCCGCAACCTGACGCTTTCATTCCTAGTCTAGGGGACAGTCACACCATGTTTAGCAAAGATATGTCGATCGCTGATTTTGACGCTGACCTATGGTCTGCAATGCAGTCAGAAGCTACTCGTCAGGAGGAGCACATCGAGCTTATCGCTTCAGAGAACTACACCAGTCCACGTGTTATGCAGGCGCAGGGTTCTGTGCTGACTAACAAATACGCGGAAGGCTACCCGAATAAGCGTTACTACGGTGGTTGTGAATACGTTGATGTAGTTGAGCAGCTGGCAATCGATCGTGCTTGTGAACTGTTTGGTGCGACTTTCGCGAACGTCCAGCCACATTCTGGATCTCAGGCTAACGCGGCTGTATATATGGCGTTGTGTAAGCCGGGTGACACAGTATTGGGCATGAGCCTGGCACACGGTGGTCACCTGACCCACGGTGCGAGCGTTTCTTTCTCCGGTCGTATCTACAATGCAGTACAGTACGGTTTGAACGCAGAGACTGGCGAGATTGATTACGACGAAGTTGAGCGTCTGGCGGTTGAACACAAGCCAACCATGATCGTAGCGGGTTTCTCTGCATACTCTCGTGTTGTTGATTGGCAGCGTTTCCGCGATATTGCGGATAAAGTAGGCGCTTACCTGTTTGTCGATATGGCACACATTGCCGGCCTGGTTGCGGCAGGTGTATACCCGAGCCCAGTTGGCGTTGCTGATGTTGTAACTACAACGACTCATAAAACACTGGGCGGTCCACGTGGCGGTCTGATTATCTCTGCCCGTGCGGATGAAGATCTGCAGAAGAAATTGAATTTTGCGGTTTTCCCTGAATCTCAGGGTGGTCCTTTGATGCACGTGATCGCAGCAAAAGCGGTTTGCTTTAAAGAAGCGCTGGAAGATGAATGGAAAGCGTACCAGGCGCAGGTTGTGAAAAATGCTCAGGCGATGGCTGAAGCGTTTATCGCACGTGGTATCAACATTGTATCTGGTGGTACTGACGATCACCTGTTCCTGGTTGATCTGATCGACAAGGACATTACCGGTAAAGATGCAGATGCGGCGTTGGGTCGTGCAAACATCACCGTTAACAAAAACTCAGTACCTAATGATCCACGCTCTCCGTTTGTTACCTCTGGTCTGCGTATCGGTTCTCCAGCGATCACCCGTCGTGGTTTCAAAGAAGCGGAAGCGGTTCAGCTGACGAACTGGATCTGCGATGTGCTTGACGACATCAATAGCGAAGAGACTATCGCAAACGTTAAAGCGCAGGTGAAAGACCTGTGTGCACGCTACCCGGTCTACAAGTAATACCGGAAAGCCTGTACAATCGCGGGGCGGCTAATTAGCCGCCCTTTTTATTTGGGTAAAAGGTTCTGCTTACCCTCGCTCTTTTTGACAGGAAACGGCCATGCATTGTCCATTTTGTGCTGCGAACGAAACTAAGGTTGTAGATTCCCGTTTGGTTGCTGAAGGCCAGCAAGTCCGCCGTCGTCGCGAATGCATCCACTGTCACGAGCGTTTTACCACCTATGAAACTGCTGAGCTCTTGATGCCGCGTGTGATCAAGGCTGACGGCTCCCGCCAGCCGTTTGATGAAGATAAATTGCGTGCGGGTATCCATCGGGCCCTGGAAAAGCGGCCTGTCTCTATGGAGGAATTTGAAGCCTCCATCAATCGCATTAAACACTGTCTTCGTGCTGCAGGGGAACGTGAGTTACCGTCCCGTCAGGTGGGTGAAGAGGTGATGTCTGAACTGCGTAAACTGGATGAAGTGGCTTACGTACGTTTTGCTTCTGTGTATCGAAGCTTTCAGGATATTAACGAATTTAAAGAAGAGATCGACCGTCTCTCTGCTGACCATGACGAAGGCACCGGAGAGCAGTAATGGCGTCGTTTTCTGAACAAGATCGCAGCTGGATGGCGCGGGCGATCCAACTGGCGGCCCAAGGGCGTTATACGACACACCCCAACCCGCGTGTGGGTTGTGTACTCGTGCGTGATGGCCAGATTGTCGGTGAAGGTTTCCACGTCCGTGCAGGTGAAGGTCATGCTGAAGTGAATGCTTTGCGCATGGCCGGCGATCAGGCCGTGGGCGCGACGGCGTATGTCACGCTGGAACCGTGCAGTCACCATGGCAAAACCCCGCCCTGCGCTGAAGCGCTTGTTCAGGCGAGAGTTGCGCGTGTTGTGTCCGCGATGGTAGATCCAAACCCTCAGGTTGCTGGGCGTGGTATTAAACGGTTGCTGAAGGCTGGAATTGAAGCCTCCTCTGGGTTGCTTGAAGCTGAAGCCAAAGCGCTGAATCCGGGTTTTATCAAGCGCATGGAGCAGGGGCTTCCTTACGTGCGGGTTAAAACCGCCAGCAGCTTGGACGGTCGTACCGCCATGCAAAGCGGTGAGTCCCAGTGGATTACCGGCGCGGCCGCACGCAGCGATGTACAGCGTTTACGTGCGCAAAGCTCAGTGATTGTGACCGGTGTTGATTCGATTTTGCACGACGATTCTTCCCTGACCGTGCGTGAAAATGAACTGCAGTTGGATAACGCTGCTGACATCGTCCAGAAACAACCCCTGCGGGTGGTTCTGGACAGTCAGCTACGGATGCCGTTGAATGCTAAAATTCTGCTGCAACCGGGGCGGACGTTAATTGCAACTGTCAGTCAGGACGCAGTGAAAACTGGCGCGTTAATACAATCCGGCGCTGAAGTTGTTCAGCTGGCAGCAGAGCAGAATCGTGTATCAATTAGAGCATTGCTGGAGCATCTGGTGACGACAGAGCAGTGCAATGAACTGCTGGTGGAAACCGGTGCCAGCCTGGCGGGTGCGTTTATTTCTGCGGGTGTTGTTGACGAGTTGGTGGTTTATCAGGCGATGACCCTGATGGGGTCCGACGCACGGCCGATGTACAGGTTACCGTATTCGAAGATGGATGAGCAGATCCGTCTTCAGTTGCTGGATAGCAGAATGCTGGGCGATGATCTGCGATTAAATCTACGCCCTGTTTATACTGAGAAGAACTGATGTTTACTGGAATTATTGAGGCCATCGGCACCGTTGCTGCTATCGAAGAGCAGCAAGGCGATCTGCAATTGTATATTCGCACCGCAGATCTGGATTTAGGTGATGTAAAGCTGGGTGATAGCATCGCGGTGAACGGTGTCTGTTTGACGGCGATTGATCTGCCGGGTGACGGCTTTTGGGCTGATGTATCCCGTGAAACGCTGATCCACACACGTTTTCCATCTCTGTCTGTTGGTGAGAGGGTTAATCTGGAAAAAGCCCTGATGCCCACCAGTCGTCTGGGTGGACATATTGTGACCGGCCATGTGGATGGATTAGGTGAAGTGGTTGATCGGCGTGATGATGCGCGCTCTGTACGTTTTACAATTAAGGCGCCTGCCGCACTTGGGCGTTACATTGCAGGTAAAGGCTCGATCACAGTAGATGGTACCAGTCTGACAGTTAATGCAGTGCAGGGTGATCAGTTTGAGCTCAATATTGTGCCGCATACAGTGCAGGAAACCATCATCGATCATTATGAGCCGGGCCAGCAGGTGCATCTGGAAGTTGATATTATTGCACGTTATCTGGAACGTATGATCGGTCACCGGGCTATGCCGGAAGAAGAACACAATACGGACAGCGGCGGGTTAACACTCGATAAGCTGGCTGAATTCGGATTTACGCGCCGCTAATGCGGACGAGACTTTTAAACCGCTGCGGCGGAAGAGATTTTTAGACCGCTTAGGCGGAAGAGACTAAGGCAATGAAACTGAACAGCACCCAGGAAATTATCGACGATATCCGTCAGGGCAAAATGGTTATCCTGATGGATGATGAAGACCGGGAGAACGAAGGTGATCTGGTCATCGCGGCTGAAATGGTGCGTCCTGAAGATATTAACTTCATGGCAACCCATGCACGCGGTCTGATCTGTCTGACTCTGACCCGTGGACACTGTGAAAAGCTGAACCTGCCGTTGATGGTACAGAGCAACGGTGCACAGTTCTCCACCAACTTCACCATGTCCATCGAGGCGGCAACCGGCGTGACCACCGGTATTTCCGCAGCAGATCGTGCGCACACCGTACGCGTAGCGGTTAAAGACAGCGTGAAGCCGGAAGATATCGTACAGCCTGGCCATATTTTTCCACTGATGGCTCAGCCTGGTGGTGTTTTGAGCCGTGCAGGCCACACCGAAGCCGGTTGTGATCTGGCACGCTTGGCGGGTATGACACCTGCTGCAGCCATTGTCGAAATCATGAATGAAGACGGCACA
Organism: Pontibacterium sinense; assembly: GCF_015209595.1. Classification (GTDB taxonomy): domain Bacteria; phylum Pseudomonadota; class Gammaproteobacteria; order Pseudomonadales; family Balneatricaceae; genus Pontibacterium; species Pontibacterium sinense. Next base: position 270,136 of record NZ_JADEYS010000001.1, read on the forward strand.
ATGGCGCGTCGTCCTGATCTGGAAAAGTTCGCTGAAAAGCACAACTTGAAGATCGGTACGATTGCAGATTTGATCCACTATCGTACGACCAACGAGCATACCGTAGAACGCGTCAGTGATGGTGTGTTGCCAACCGAGTTTGGCGATTTCAACTACATCACATACCGTGATGAAATTCAGGATTGCACTCACCTGGCATTGACGCTGGGTGATGTTGAGCCGGAAAATCCGACGATGGTGCGTGTACACATCCGTAGCGAAGTTATGCGTGATGTTGTGGCTGTTGCACCGGGTGGTGAGTTGAAGTGGACGGTGCGTAAAGCGCTGGAACGTGTTGCTCAGGAAGGTAATGGTGTTGTGCTGTTGCTGGATACTGGTGCACGCATCGACTTAGGTGATGCGCTGGAAAACGTTCTGGCCGGTAAGAAAAAATCCAAAGTGGATGTGAGTTCTTCGGGGGCTTACCTGACGGTAGGTACCGGTTCTCAGATCCTGCGTGATCTGGGTGTGCGCAAGATGCGTCTGCTCAGTTCGCCAATGAAGTTTAATGCGATCTCCGGGTTCGATCTGGAGATTGAAGAATACATCCCTTGTGAAGAGTAAGCTGGATAAGAATCATGGCAGTTAAAACGTTTGAAGGCGATTTCATCAGCGGTAACGGCAATTACGCAATCGTAGTTGGCCGTTTCAACGCATTCGTGGTTGAGAGCCTGCTGGAAGGTGCACTGGATACGCTGAAGCGTCACGGTGTGGACGAAGACAATATTCGTGTTATCCGCGTGCCGGGTGCATTTGAGATCCCATTGGCAGTGAAGAAAATTGCTGCTCAGGGTGATGCGGATGCGATTATCGCGCTGGGTGCGGTTATCCGTGGTGGTACGCCACACTTTGAATACGTTTCCGGTGAAGCGTCTAAAGGTGTTGCTCAGGTATCCCTGGAGTATGACGTACCGGTAGCGAACGGCATTCTGACCGTGAACAGCATTGAACAGGCAGTTGAACGTTCTGGCACTAAGATGGGTAACAAAGGCGATGAAGCTGCCCTGTCTGCGCTGGAAATGGTTAGCCTGCTGCGTAAGCTTGAGGTTTAAGGCTAGATGAGCGACAACACTACGCCTAAATCGAACAAAAAAGCTTCCCTGACCGCTCAGCGCCGTTCTGCACGCAGCTTCGCGTTGCAGGCGCTGTATCAGTGGCAGTTAGCCGGTCAGCCGGTGAACGAGATTGACGCTCAGTTCCGTGTGGATAATGACATGCGTAACACTGATGTACGTCTTTTCTCTGAATTGCTGATCGGTGTTGCCAGTCGTAAAAGTGAGCTGGATGAACGGTATAAGCCGTTTCTGGATCGTGAACTGAGCGAACTGGATCCGGTAGAACTGACCGTCCTGCGCATTGGTGCATACGAGCTGATGCATCGTCTGGAAGTGCCTTACCGTGTAGCAATCAATGAAAGCGTTGAGCTGGCGAAGGTTTTCGGTGCAACTGAGAGTCATCGTTACGTAAACGGTATTCTGGATAAGCTTGCACAGCGTGTTCGTATGGCTGAGGTGAAAGCTAAAAGCTCCCGATGAGTACCCCCTCCCTAGGTGAGTTTGAACTGATCCGGCGTTACTTTGCAGAGGCATCAACCGATGCTTCTGTAGCGCTGGGGATCGGTGACGACTGCGCACTGCTTATCCCTGCACCTGATGAAGTCATGGCTGTGTCGATTGATACGCTGGTGGAAGGTACGCATTTCTTGCCGGGCACAGCGCCAGAGCATCTGGCGTCCCGTCTGTTAGGCGCATCGGTCAGTGATTTGGCTGCGATGGGCGCGAGACCTGCCTGGTTTACCTTGGCTTTGACGCTACCAGAAGCCACTGAAGCCTGGCTGGAGCCTTTTGCGACAAGCCTTATCGCGATTGCCAATGCGCTGAATATTCGCTTGGTGGGCGGTGATACGACCCGTGGTCCATTGTCTTTATCCGCGCAAGTGCATGGTTTTGTGCCTGTGGATAAAGCCTTGCGTCGCCAGGGGGCTGCAGTCGGGGATCTCGTCTGTGTGACCGGAACACTCGGTGACAGTCGCGCGGGATTAGAAACCTTGCTGAAACAGGAACCGCAGAGTGCCACGGTCGACTATCTGCAAGCACGTTTTAATGCCCCAACTCCTCGGCTGAAAACCGGTCTGGCGTTGCGGGGGATTGCTACGGCCTGTGTGGATATCTCGGATGGGGTTTTGGCTGATCTGGGCCACCTGTTGAATAACAGTGCCTTAGGGGCAGATCTGAATATCGATACACTGCCGTTATCGCCACAACTGCTGGCATATGCCGGTCTGAAACAAGCTCAGCAATGGGCGCTAACTGGTGGTGAGGACTTTGAGCTCTGCTTTACGTGTCCAGCCTCCATGCAGGATACGTTGGCTTCACTCCCAGAGCCGGTCGCGGTGATTGGACAGATAAGTCCTGTACCGGGTATCCGTTTAGATGGTCAGCCGGTAAGTGGTGCCGGTGGGTATGACCACTTTGCCAAGGAATCATCATGAATGTTGTCCCTGCATCGGTCTGGCGTAATCCGGTCCATTTTCTAGCCTTTGGTTTGGGCAGCGGTGCCGCACCGTTCGCACCGGGTACGTTTGGTACGTTGGCTGCGATCATTCCCTATTTCTGGTTCCAGCAGCTCTCATTGCCGATGTACGCCTTGATGTTGCTGATCACAACACTGGTGGGTATCTGGCTATGTGACCGCACCTCATCTGATATTGGCGTGCATGATCATGGTGGTATTGTTTGGGATGAGTTTGTAGGGTTCTGGATTACGATGTTTGCAGCGCCAACCGGGTTGATATGGATATTGGTCGGTTTTCTATGGTTCCGCTTGTTTGATATTCTCAAGCCCTGGCCAATCCGTTGGGCAGATAAGCAAGTGTCTGGCGGATTAGGAATTATGCTGGACGATATTCTGGCGGGCATCTACGCCTGGATCGCCTTGCAATTGACGTTCTTCCTTGCAGCTATAACGCTAGGTGGAATGGTTCTAAACAATACCTGACCTTTCAGCTTGGTTTCAGGTGGCCGCGCTAAATTGAACTCCGAGACTACTTAACAATCTTGGAGGGTCACCATGAAAACTTTCTCAAAATATATCGCCGCTGCTGCTATCGGTACTGCCTTGATGACTTCTCAGGCGTTTGCTGCAACAGGTTCTTTATATCCATTGGACAGCTGGGATCATCCGGTTGAAGGTCATTTGTCAGCAGAAGATACCAATATTAAAGATGAAGCTCTGCGTAGTGGTTACGGCAGTCCTGTCCGTGATCTTTGGGGCGAAGATGTATATTCCAATCAGTAAGCGTTTCATTGATTGCTTACGGCCGCACCGGTAGGCTCTGTACTCAGAGTCTACCGCTGTATATATTGACTGAATGTGAAGGAACCACCTAGCCTAATTTGGGGGAGGTTTTATGCGAAGCCATGTAAAGCGCTTGATGTTTGCTACCCTGATTATGCTTGGTGGCACTTTTACTTTATCTGCGCAGGGGGTAAGTAGCCTCCCTGCAGGATATGAAAGCCCGATGTCTGTTCGTGATAAGGCAATGGAACGGTTAGATGCTGATGAATGTCGTGTGCTGGCGGAATCAGGTGTCATCCTATCGATGATGGAATTGATGGATAAGGTCAAAATGCTGACCGATGGCCACATGTTAGATACATCATTGATCAAGCAGGGTGAAGAATACATCTATGAGATGGAAGTGGCGGGCAAAGACGGTGTGGTGCGCATGCTGTTGGTTGATGCCCGTACAGGAGACATGATTAAGGAGAAGTAACCCATCATGAGGGTGCTACTGGTAGAGGATGATCCCCATCTGGGGCCTGACCTGCGGGCTGAGCTGCTTCGCAGCGGTTATGCGGTAGACCTCGCTGACAATGGTGTTGATGGTGAGGCGATGGGGTATGAAGATATTTACGATCTGGTAGTGCTTGATCTGGGCTTGCCGCAACGGTCTGGCCTGGAAGTGCTGCGTAACTGGCGTAAACGTCGGAATAATGTACCGGTGCTCATTTTGACGGCGCGTTCTGCTTGGCAAGAGCGCGTAGACGGCTTCGAGGCGGGTGCTGACGATTATCTTGGTAAACCTTTCCACAATGAAGAACTCTTCGCACGTATGACCGCTTTACTAAGGCGTGCTCATCAGCAGATCAGCAGCACGTTGGAAGTCGAAGGCTTAGTTCTGAATGAAAAAACCCAATCTGTAGTGCTTGATGGGAACGAAGAAGTGTCCCTGACCGGCACAGAATATCGTCTGTTGCGTTACTTTATGCATAACCCCTCTCGCGTATTATCGAAGCTCCAGCTTGTCGAGCATCTGTACGATGATGGCGCTGAAAATGACAGCAATGTTATCGAGGCCTACATTAAGATGCTGCGTAAGAAGATTGGTAAAGAGCGTATCCAGACCAAACGGGGTCAGGGTTACGTCTTCATTGCGACACTCTGAGCGTCTGCCGATGCTGAAATCTATTCAGACCCGCCTGAACAGTGGTTTTATTTTGGTCTCGATGGTGGCCATTGTGGTGCTTTGGCTGGCTAACAGTTGGTACCTACGTCAGACCGCCTACGAATTTGTTAGTGCACGCCTGTCCAGTGATGCATATACGATTTTGCGTGCCGTTGAAATGGATGAAGCGGGGGGCTGGCGAGTCAACAGCGATATGATCGATCCTGTCTATCTTCAGCCGATGTCCGGCCATTATTTTCAAGTACGTGTAGAAGATAAGTGGCTTTATTCCCGCTCTCTCTGGGATGAGATGATTCCCACCAACGGGGGCGAAGATATCGGTCAGGAATACGTGCGTTTAGTGCATAAGGCTAAACATCCCTGGCTGGTATTGGATCAGACCTTTATGAAAGAGGGGTTGAAGGTTCAGCTGGTGTTAGCTGAAGATGTGGATCGGATCGACAAATCGCTGCGTAAGCAGGGGTGGGCGGTTGCAGCGTCCGGACTGGTGTTCCTGATCATATTGCTTGTGGTGCAGGTAGTGATTATTCGTCGGGGGCTGCGTTCTCTGGTCAGTGTGCGGGGTGATATCTCTCGTCTTAAGCAGGGAGAGGTGCGTCAATTGTCACCAGTGAATACGACTGAAGTGGATCCTCTTGTTACAGAAATCAATTATCTGGTTCAGGCAATGGAGCTGCGGCTACAGCGCTCACGTAATGCCGTCGGAAATCTGGCTCATGCCGCTAAAACACCGTTAACAGTATTGGATCGGCAGATTGAGGCACTTAAGGTGCGAGACCCTGATCATGCGGCGGATATGCAGGAGCAGTCGGTACGCCTGCGGGATTTGATGCATCGAGAGCTCACCCGTGCACGTATTGCGGGAGCCGCGTTGCCCGGTCAGCGGATCTATATGCTGCCCGAGATGGATAAACTGCTACGGACACTAAAAGCGATATACCGCGATAAGGCGCTTAATATTCAGCAGAATGTCAGTGACAAGATTTACTTCCCCGGCGAACGTGATGATCTGATGGAGTTGTTGGGCAATTTGATGGATAACGCCTGTAAATGGGCGCATTCAGCTGTATCGATTACCGCCGAGACGGATGATGATTGTCTTACAATGATCATCGAAGATGATGGCCCGGGAATCGCAGAAGATCAGATTGAGCGCCTGCTTACACGGGGTGAACGGTTGGATGAGTCGACCGATGGGCATGGGCTGGGAATGAGTATCGTGACCGATATTGTTCGGCAGTATGCGGGTAAACTGTCTTTGGGGCGTTCTGAGCGTCTGAATGGACTTAGGGTGATGATCATGTTGCCCCTTCACACCAAGGCCGGGATTCTGGCTTCCGAGTAACCGATATTTACTAGGGCCAGATAAAAATAGCCCGCTTCCTTGCTGAAAGCGGGCTTTTTTTAGAAATACGGGTTTTCCATAGGCGACAAAGGTTGTAATTCATTAATTTGCCTCCATTAATGCAGGATGCGCCCGGAAGGACAAGACTGTAGAATATCGGGCTTCGATTCATGAGGTAAGTTGAGTGACTGTTGAGTTTGTGGCCTCCTGCAAGCTGCCGACCCCTTGGGGTGTGTTTCAGATGGTGGGGTTTGAGGACCGGGAAACGGGTAAAGAGCATGTTGCGCTGGTGTACGGAGAGCCGAGTGGGGATGCCCCAGTACTGGCCCGTGTGCATTCGGAATGCCTGACCGGTGATTCACTGTTCAGCTTGCGTTGTGACTGTGGTTTTCAGTTGCAGGAAGCGTTGAAACGTATTTCTGAAGCGGGCGAGGGCGTTTTGCTCTATCTGCGACAGGAAGGGCGCGGCATTGGTCTGTTAAACAAGGTCAAGGCATATCATCTGCAGGATGGTGGTGCGGATACGGTAGAGGCCAATGAGCAATTGGGTTTCGAAGCCGATATGCGTGATTACACAATGTGCCAGCCGATGTTGAATCATATCGGTATCAAGCAGGTCCGCCTGATGACCAACAATCCACGCAAAGTTAAAGCGCTGGAAAAATACGGTGTTGCCGTTGCAGAACGGGTGCCGTTGCAAGTGGGTAAAAACCGTCACAATGAAGACTATCTTGCGACGAAGATGGGGAAACTGGGTCATATGATGACCGAGCACCATTTTAAAGACGATGAGTAATATGCTCGACCAGTAAAAAAGCCGCTTATTTAGCGGCTTTTTTGTGGGCGATGGTTACGTTATGGCTCAAGTCGTGACTGGATAGCGTTAACAATACCGGCTGCATCTAATCCGCACTCAGCCAGCTGCTCACTGCGAGTGGCATGATCGACCCAATAATCGGGGATACCAAGCTGTAACAATGATGTCTGGATATTGGTTTGATGCAGGTATTCACCCACGGCAGATCCGGCACCACCTTGTAAGGCATGATCTTCCAACGTGATCAGCAGATCGTGTTCATCACACAGCGTTTCAATGACAGCCGTATCCAGTGGTTTTACAAAGCGCATATCGACCAGTGTCAGATCGAGTGTCTCAGCTGCTTGCTGCGCTGCCGGTAGCAGCGTACCAAAGTTAAGTAGAGCTGCTTTATTGCCCGTACGTAGTGTTTGGCTGCGTCCCAAAGTAAGTTTCCTCGGGCGGCGTTGAATATCTATACCACTGCCGCCGCCACGAGGGTAACGCACGGCGGCCGGACCTGGATATAGATAGCCCGTGGTGAGCATGTCGTAAAGCTCCTGCTCGTCTGACGGGGTCATGATGATCATCCCCGGTAAGCAGCGCAAGATACTGATATCAAAGATACCGGCATGCGTCGCGCCGTCTTCGCCGACTAAACCGGCCCGGTCTATTGCCAGCAATACATCCAGGTCCTGGATAGCGACATCGTGCACCAGCTGGTCATACGCACGTTGTAAGAATGTGGAATAGATCGCTACAACGGGTTTCATGTTCCGACACGCCATACCGGCAGCGAGTGTCAGGGCGTGTTGTTCAGCGATGGCGACATCAAAGTAACGTTCAGGGTATTGCTGTGAGAAGGCGATGAGATCGGACCCTTCGCGCATCGCCGGAGTAATGCCGATCAACTGGGACTCATCAGCGGCGGTATCACAAAGCCACTGGCCGAAAACATTACAGTATTTCAGGCGCTTAACTGCGGGTTTCGCCTGGCTCTGGGGTTCGATCTTAGTCAGTGCATGATAGCCGACCGGATCGGCTTCTGCAGGAGCAAATCCTTTACCCTTGCGAGTGACGACATGCAGAAACTGAGGGCCTGAGCGCTGCAGTGCTGCGGTCAATTCAGGTAGCAGGGAGTGGAAATTGTGACCATCTACCGGGCCGCTGTAGTGAAAGTCTAATGCTTCAAACAATGCCGAAGTGGTTTCACCTTCTGCACGGTTTTTTAAATTCTTTGCCAGATACGTCGCCAACCCGCCCACATTGTGGGAGATCGACATCTCATTATCGTTAAGAATGACCAGCATGTTGGCATTGGTGTGTGCGGCATGATTGAGCGCTTCAAACGCCATGCCGGCGGTCATCGCACCATCGCCGATGACGGCAACGGTTTTGTGTTCCAGTCCTTGCAGACGGTCCGCAATCGCCATGCCTAAGGCTGCACTGATGGAGGTGCTGGAGTGTCCGGTGCCAAAGTCGTCGTATTCACTTTCAGAACGCTTAGGAAAGGGGGACAGGCCGCCTTGCTGACGTATGCTGAGCATGCGTTGCCGACGCTCGGTTAGAATTTTGTGTGGATAACTTTGATGGCCCACATCCCAGATCAGGTGATCTTCCGGTGTTTTCAGAAGATAGTGCAACGCGATGGTCAGCTCTACAACACCTAAACCTGCGCCAAAATGTCCGCCAGTTTTTCCTACGCTGAATAATAGAAAGGCACGCAGTTCTTCCGCCAACTGTTCAAGACTGTCTGCAGATAGATTATGCAGATCAGGCGGGCTGTCGATGCGGTCCAGCAACGGTGTCGCTGGACGCTGTTCGGGAATAGTCTGAAACATTAATGGTCGCGATAGACAATGAAGTCAGCCAGCTCGACCAAAGGCTGAGCAGCATCACCAAAAGGCTGCAGCGCGGATATTGCTTCGCTGTGCAGTTGGCTTAGTTTGTCTTTAGCTCCGGACATGCCAAGCAGTGCCGGATAGGTCGGTTTATTCTGTACCACATCTGAACCCTGAGGCTTACCAATAGTTTCAGTATCGCCTTCGATATCCAGAATGTCATCTTTCACCTGAAACGCCAGGCCGATGGCATCGCCATAACGACGCAGTTGCGTAAAGGTTTCGACATCTGTGCAACCGCTGGAGAGCGCACCGAGATCCACGGCGGCATTCAGCAGAGCACCCGTTTTGTGCTTATGCATCGCTTCAAGCTGTTCGAGTGTCAGCGCTTTGCCGACATGACTAAGATCAAACGCCTGTCCCACGACCATGCCGCTGTCACCCGACGCCTTAGCCAGTACTTTGACCATCGCCAGGTTGCGGCCGGGTTGAGTCGTGTCCAGAGTCAGTAGCTCGAAACCAGCGCATTGCAGGGCATCACCTGCGAGAATAGCCGCAGCTTCATCAAATGCGATATGGCAGGTTGGTTTGCCGCGGCGCAGATCGTCATCATCCATTGCAGGAAGATCATCATGCACCAATGAGTAGCTGTGGACACATTCGATCGCGCCCGCAGCTGCATCTGCGTCTTCCAGCTTCCCATTCAGCATCTGGTTAACCATATACACCAATATTGGACGCACGCGCTTACCGCCATTAAACAGGGCGTAACGCATCGCTTCCTGTAAGCGTGGCTCTATGCTGTCACTGAGTAAGGTGTCGTCCAGATAAGCATCAACGCGTTGCTGATACTTATGGAGGGTGTCTTTTATGGTCAAGATTCAGTCGTCCTCGCCGCTATTAAAAGGCTGACTGTGAAGTTCGCCATTCTTCTCTATCAATACCTGAACTTTCTGTTCAGCCTGATCAAGAATAGTCTGGCATTCGCGAGTCAGTTTAACCCCTTGTTCAAAGGCACCGAGCGCATCTTCCAGAGAGAGGTCACCCTGCTCGATCTGGTTGACCAGGGTTTCAAGCTCGTTCAATGACGTCTCGAAATCAGTGGTTTTTTTGCTGCGTGGCATGGGGATTACCTGCTAATTAAAGGCGTACACGTTACCGAAGCCGCAGGTATTTATCAATTAGCTTAGATTAATCAAAATCATACGTTCGTTTAGGGGGTGATTGCATGAAATTTTTTGCTATGATGGATTGCTTGTAACACCTTGAGAATGCTGTGGTTGTGATCTGGAGACTATAGAGTGGATATAGCAACGCTCGTCGGATTGCTGGGCTCATTTGGCCTGGTTGTCGCTGCGATGGTAATGGGTGGAGATGTTGGCGTATTCGTTAACATTCCATCGTTGTTGATCGTAATTGTCGGTACCCTCTTTGTGGTGATGATGAAATACACGCTGGGAACCTTCCTCGGTGTGGGCAAAGTCATTGGCAAAGCTTTTATGTTCAAGTCTATCAGTCCCGATACGATTATCGCTGAGACTGTTGAGTTGGCGGATGCTGCACGTAAAGGTGGTTTGTTATCACTGGAAGACAAAACAGTGACCAGCGACTTTATGCAGCGTGGTATTCAGCTGCTGGTCGACGGGCATGATCCCGAGGTCGTGAAAACGCTGCTGAACAAAGAAGCGAAATTAGGTGCAGATCGACACGACAACAGCATTACGATGCTTGGCGCTATGGGTGATGTTGGCCCGGCAATGGGGATGATCGGTACCTTGGTTGGTTTGGTACAGATGCTGTCGAACATGTCGGATCCAAAATCGATTGGTCCGGCCATGGCTGTCGCACTGCTGACAACGCTCTATGGTGCGATGTTGGCAACCATGTTTGCGCTACCTGTGGCTGATAAGCTGGGACAGCGTAAAGATGAAGAGGCCTTGAACCAGTCCTTGATTACCGACGGTCTGTTGGCGATTCAGGCGGGTCAGAACCCGCGTGTCATTGAACAGATGCTGAAAAACTACCTGCCGGAAGGCAAGCGTGCGACAGACGGCTAATATCGGGTGGATATGTCATGAGTGACGAAGAACACGAATGCCCCCCCTGTCCCGCGGGGTTACCAGGCTGGTTAGCAACCTTTGCCGATCTGATGTCGCTGCTGATGTGCTTCTTCGTACTGCTGCTCTCGTTTTCAGAGATGGACGTACTGAAGTTTAAACAGTTAGCCGGTTCCATGCGTGAAGCCTTTGGTGTTCAGAACCAGATTAAAGTCGAGGATGTGCCAAAAGGTACGTCTATTATCGCGCAGGAATTTAGTCCGGGTCGTCCTGAGCCTACCCCTCTGAACGAAGTTCGCCAGATGACGGTGAACAACGATATGAATACGCTGGATATTCGATCGGAAGAAGGTGAAAACGAGATCCAGGATCAGCAGGCGAGCGAAGCCTTTGAGGAGATGCAGAAGGAGCAGGAGCGAGAGGCGGAAGAGGAAGCCGTTGAGTTTGCTGCTGCATTAGCCAAAGAGATCGGACAGGGCAGTATTGAAGTTGAATCGGAAGGCCGCAAGATCATTATCCGATTGAAGGAACAAGGTTCTTTTGATTCTGGTCGTGCTGAGCTGAAGTTTGCAGCGATTCCGGTACTGGCTAAAATTCGCGATATGTTGCTAACGGTGCAGGGCAAAGTTGCCATCGAAGGACATACAGACAACATCCCGTATAAAGGTCGTCGCTTCGAATCCAATTGGGATCTGTCGACAGCCCGTGCGTTGGCGGTTGCACACGAACTTTTTGGTGACCCGCGTATTAAGCAGGACCGTTTCCGTATTTTAGGATATGCAGCTACCAAACCTCTGACACCTAATGAAACCCGCGCCCAGCGTGGGCGTAACCGTCGCGTCGAGATCGTGGTACAAAAAGGGGAGGATCAGGAGTTACTGAAGCGTTTGCAGGCATCCGATCCGGAAGACATCAGACGCGAGAATCAGCCTCCTAAAGAAGTGTTCTGATAATTTATCGTTTAAATAAAAAACCCGGCAGATGCCGGGTTTTTTATATCTACAGCGTCAGCTCTTATTTAGAGTTGTCCAGCATGTATACGATAGCGCCTTTCAGCTCTGCATCGTTGCAATCCATGCACAGGCCTTTAGGTGGCATAGCACCTTTACCTGATTTAGCTGTTGCCATCAGTGCGTCGATGCCCAGAGCAGCGCGAGGGCCCCATGCCGCAGCATCACCAAGCTTAGGTGCGTTAGCTGCACCGCTAGCGTGACATACCGCACATTTGGTGTTGTAAACTTCCTGGCCAGCGCGCTCTGCCATTGCGTTGGTAGACATCAGAACAGCTGCAGCTGCAAAAACAATCGCCTTTTTCATAGTGTTAGTACCTCAGTGCTCACTAGGTGGATATTTTAGTTATCTATTAACCCGGAATCTTGAAGGGCGCAGTTTAGTCATAACCCCTTAGTACTGTAAATACACAATTGGAGGTTAACTGATACTGAACAAGGGTCTGAGATGAAAAAATGTATAGTGCGGAAGTATGACGAAAGTGTGCGGAAAAGCAGGGCAACGAGACGACTTAACGTCCGCTACCCAAGTGCATAGCGTACTCTGCTTGCTGACGCTGAATGTTCATGTTCTGTCGATGGGAGCGATGTTCTTGTTGGTACTCTGCTACCACCTGATCGATCAGGTTTTTGGGTGCAGTCAGCATATGCTTCACATCATTGATTGAGTAGCCGCGGCTCATCAGCTGTTTCAGTTGAGCGCTTAGATGCATCTTATCCATTATTCTGTCCTCTTTATATTTCACCCGGCTATAGTGGCGGGTGAATATGTCAGAGATATTGCAGAGACCACATTTATTCTATTGTCCCGCAGTGTTTCAGTTAGTCGGGAACAGGGTATGCGGGCTACGTCTTTGCTTTGATCCCCAGCTTTTGTTCAGCTTCGCGAATAATCGCCGGGTCTAGTGGTGGTGGCGTCATATCTACACCGTCCGACAACGCATCTGCAATGGTCTTAAGTACTTTAATGCGAGCGTACCATTTGTGGTTCGCCGCGATGAGATGCCACGGTGCTGACCTCGTTGAGGTGTAAGACAGCATGTCGTTGATTGCCGTTGAGTATTGAGGCCACTTCTCCCGATTGCGAATATCTTCTGAAGTGAGTTTCCAGCGTTTATAGGGGTTGTTTAGTCGTTCCTGAAAACGGTGCAGTTGTTCGTTTTGATCGATGTGCAGGAATAGCTTTACGATGCGCACCTCATCGTCCATCAGCATACGTTCGAATTCATTGATCTCTTGATAGGCGCGTTGCCAATGAGATTCAGGACACAACGCTTCGACACGTTCGACCAATACGCGTCCATACCAGGAGCGGTCGAAAATGGCCCAGCTTTGCGGTTTTGGAAGCCGTGCCTGAAAACGATAAAGATAGTGTCTGCCTTGTTCATTGGGACTAGGGGCTCCGATGGGATGAACATGGAATCCTCTGGGATCAAGGCGTTCGGTCAAACGGCGGATAGCGCCGCCTTTGCCACTGGCATCCCAACCTTCAAACACGATAATGGCCCGCTTATGTTGGTGATGATATGCCTGTTGGATGGTCAGAATTCGCTTCTGTAAGCGTTTGAGCTTGGTCTCGTAAGTATCCTTGTCATCGATAAAGCTACTGTCCAATGCGACATCGTTTAAGCACGGAGGTGTTTTCTGAAGGGTGATCTTACTGGGCATATGCATCGGTTAACATCCTGTACGGCAACACTCTCAGGTTAGCGGCATATTGTTCGGTGAACAATCTTGATGATGTGCGACACCTATACTGCACGTAGATCCGAATATCGTATCGATGCCAGAGAGTGCCTATGAGCAGTATTTATTTATCAGTACATATGTCAATGGTATGGGCATGGGGACTACTGATTGTCCTAAGTGGGCTGTCGCCTGTTACTCAGGCTGGCAAATGGCCGTTGATGGAAGAACAGGATGTTGTAGGGGAAGTTCGCTGGTATAGGGTGTCTGAAGCCGACACCTTGGTGAGTATTGCGCGGCGTTTCGGAATTGGTTACGAGGCGATGTTAAGAGCCAATCCAACGTTTGATATCTGGTTGCCAGAGTCAGAACGTTATCTGCGCCTACCCACGCAATTTATTCTTCCCGCTGGGCCCAAGCAAGGGCTGGTACTGAATCTAGCTGAGATGCGCCTCTATCACTTTCCGAAAGAAGATCCTCATAAGGTATATAGTTTTCCGGTTGGGATTGGTCGAGAAGGCTGGGAGACTCCTATTACCATCACTCAGGTTGTTAAAAAAGTAGTCGCTCCTGCGTGGTATCCACCAAAATCAATTCGGGAAGAGGCCTTAGCAAAAGGTCATCTATTACCCGATGTGGTGCCTGCAGGGCCGGATAACCCGTTGGGGAGTCACGCGTTGCGACTTGGGCTGTCGAGTTATCTGTTGCATGGAACCAATCGTCCGGCAGGCGTAGGAATGCGTGTCAGTCACGGTTGTATCCGGCTTTATCCAGAAGATATTGTCGCGCTGTTTGATCGGGTTAACGTTGGCGTTGAGCTTCGCATCGTTGATCAGCCTTACAAGATGGGGTGGCGTGATAACGAGCTGTTTCTTGAGGTGCATCCCGCAGCATATCGCAAGGAAACCTGGGATCAGAGTGAGCAAACGTTACCCAGCGCCTTACAGGTGTTGATGGGACGTGTAACACAGGACTTGGAGGTGCTTCTGGACTGGAATCAGATATACGACGCGTTGGCAGAAGCAGATGGTGTGCCCGTTGCCGTTGGTATTCGTCGGGAGTGGTAACCCTGAAGGTGTCGCAGGGTTACCACGACCTGAACTGTTATTTCTGCATGGACTCTTCAAAGGCGCGATTGATTCGGCGGGTATTTGCCTGACAGCAAGCCTGCGCATCACGTGCCGCTTCCATTGCCGCAGCCGCATTTCGGTCGGCAGCGTCGGCTTTAGCGGATGCTTGTTTTGCCATCGCCTCAGCGGCAGCTGCACGATCCATCGCTTGTTTAGCCATATCTTGCATGGCCACCATATCTGCTGAGTTGGTACTGGCACAGCCGGTCACCAGCGCAGCGACAACTAAAGGTATTAATGCCAAATGGGATTTCATGAGAACTCCCTCAATAGTTGTTATTGGGTTTTTAGTCATGAAAAGTATAGGCGATAGAACCGAAATCAGACTGTGATGCGGGATTCATTTTATTGAAAGGGCTCGAATGACCCTTCGTCCCGGTTAAATCGGGTCTGATATCGCATGGGATTTTGTGAAAGGGGTGAGTGCAAAATGAAGATGGAGCCAGCCCGGCACTCTTTTTTTTTGGAAAAATAGTCAGGAGTTAGATGAGGGTATGGCCGTTACTTGAGTGCCAGATCAGACTGTGGCCAGAAGTGACCAAAATCATAGGCGAGTAAGCTGTCCGAAGTGTGCTCTGCTAAGGTTAACGTAAGTCGCTGGGTGTACGCCGTTCACATCGATTGTCTGTCCGAAAGTTCACACAAGGATAGTCTGGCACTGAATTAAAAGGCCGTTCTATGTTTGCTCCTTCCGTGGTTCTCGCCGTTATTCTGGGTTATATGGCGCTGTTGTTTGTGGTTGCTCAATGGGCGGAACACCGTGCGACAACAACAGGGCGTAACAACCATCCTTTGATTTATGCGCTGTCTTATAACGTGTACAGCACATCTTGGGCATTCTATGGGGCAGTGGGATTTGCCGTGGGAGCTGGCTGGATGTTTACCGCATTTGATAGCGGTGTAATTTTTGGAATGCTGTTTGCTGCGTTGATCCTGCGCAAAATGGTACGCCTGAAGCAATCCTTCCGACTCACGAGTATTGCTGACTTACTTTCCACCCGTTACAACCGTTCCCAAAGTATGGCGACAGGGGTCACGTTGGTCCTGTTATTCGGTGTGATTCCCTACATTGCTTTGCAGCTTAAAGCCGTTGTAGCCACCTTTGCACTGCTCACCGTTGGGCCGCAGGTCGATTCTGATGGGGATTGGAGTGGGGTGTTAGTGGTCGTGCTGATGACGTTATTTACGGTGATATTTGGTGTGCGTCGTCTGGATCCGACAGAGCGGCATCAGGGGATGATGGCCGCTCTGGCATTGGAGTGTGTGGTCAAGCTGTTGGCGCTTATTGTCGTGGGGGTTTTTGTAACCTTTATCTTGCACGATGGTGTTGGTCACCTGTTTAGTCAGCTGGCAGATGCGGATCGACAGCGATTGCTAAGCTTTAACGCGGAAGCACCGGTACTGCAGTGGAGCACCAACTTCGTGTTGGGTTTTGTGGTGATCTATCTATTGCCCAGACAATTTCACATCGGCGTTGTAGAGAATGCTAGTGAACGTCATCTGATGTGGCTGATCTGTTTACTGCCGCTGTATCTTATCCTGATTAAACTGTTTGTTTTGCCACTTGCCGCCGCGGGGATTGTTCTGGACTTGCCCCGCTCTCAGGCTGACAGTTTTGTGTTGTTGATTCCGCAGAAGGTCGGGAGCGACTGGTTGGCGTTGCTTGTGTTTATGGGAGGTTTCTCAGCAGCAACAGCCATGGTGATGGTCAGTACGATGACGTTATCCACAATGGTCAGCAATCATCTGCTTCTACCGCTGCTTGAGAGCAGTCAGGCATTGAAACGAATGCGACGGCACCTGCTGCAGTGTCGATGGGGAATAGTGGCGCTGATTATGGTGGTCAGCTATGGCTTCACATTGATTGTCGGTGAATCCCAGATGCTGATTTCACTTGGCAGTTTGTCGTTTGTCGGGCTGATTCAGCTGGCTCCGGCAACGTTAGGAGCCCTCTATTGGCCAAGGGGCAACCGAGTGGGGGCCTTGCTCGGGTTGAGCGCGGGTGTTTTGATTTGGCTCTATACCATGCTTATCCCACAATTGGTCGATCAGGGGTGGATAGCAACCAAGATCCTGATTGATGGTCCTGCCAATATTCACTGGCTTCGGCCAGAAGCGCTGTTTGGTCTCGACGTTCTTCCTCATGTGACGCACAGTTTGTTGTGGTCGATTTCAGTCAACTGCCTGCTCTATGTAACAGGTTCTTTTTATTTTCTAACGCCCAAATCCGAACGTGAATTGGCACTGCAGTTTGTAAATGTCAGGGCTGAGCAAGAAAGGTCTGAAGAGGTACGCCCAACTGGGTTGAGGGAATATATCTCTCTCGCTCCAAAATTAACCGAGGCGCAGCAGTTATTGAATTGTTATCTGGCCGAAACCAAGACCGCACGACTGTTACAGCAGATCATCGACGATCTGGCTATTGAGGGAAAAAGTCAGCTGACAATGATGGAGCTTGTTGAGTTTCATTGGCGGATTGAGCAGCAACTGTCAGGTTCGATTGGTGCGCCAGCGGCTCACCGGGCAATGGAAGCGGGAATCCATTATACAGAGCGTGAAGCGACCGAACTGAAGATTGTACACAATCATATACTGGCTGAACTGCAATGCCTTCCAACGCACCCCGAAGCGGGTGCCGTGCATCACGCCGATAGACCTGACATCAATGAAATTGCTGGCCTGCAAGCGGTCATTAGCGGGTTAGAACAACAGGTACAGGCGCTAGAAGAGCGATTAGAAAAAGAGCGGGAAAAAGATTTCGATCGGCGCCTTGAGATACAGCGCTTAAAAACAGAAAAGCGTGATCTTCAACATATGCTTGCCGAAATCGACCGGAAAAAGGAGATCGAAGAGTGGGGGCGAACACCAAAAAAACGGAGTTAGGATGCAATGCTTCCCGCGTTATCAAAGATGGTATTTCATATGTTGATTTTTTGAATGTAGCGGCTTCGAAGAACATCATAGAGAGATGAAGGGAGCTATACTCCAAGGTGAATAATTTCATTTGATTCCTGACGTTCGGAGAAAAATCGGACATGGCAACTCAGCAGTTTGAAACCCTTAAGGATATGGGGATTGATGACGTACATGACATCGAAAAATACACATCACGTATTGAAGGTGACATGGATATCCTCAAGATCTACTTACATCGTCATCAGGGTGAGTGGTTCGCCAAAAGCAAGAAGTTCAAGTTCAAGCGCGTGCATAAGAATGTACCGGTGAAAGAAGGGCTGCAGCCTTTCCGTGTGATTACTGAGCCTTCTCCTTATTACCTGCGTGCCGTTGCAGAACTGGATTTGCTGGTGACTGAAGAGAAGACCACGCAAAACAAGAAAGAAGTGTTGTTGGATGAACTGGAGCACCTAGAGAAAGTGGTTGCTCGTAAGATTGAAGACATTCGTCGTCAAATTGACGAAATGTGATTCTGTCTTTTGTGGGCTGCAGGTGGCCCCTTTCATTGGAGGGTCTTTGTGAGCCTAAGCGGAAAATAATTCAATAAACGGGGCTGTAAATTTCAGTTCTTAATGTCTTAGAAATTCATGCTGTTGTTTGTTCTGCGCAGATTGCGTGGTAGCGCTGATCCACTAATTCTGCATACTTCGGTTTATATTCCTCTGGAATATGGGCGTTCTCTATTAATGCTTTAATTTTTTGCATGGCTTGAGTGATCGCCTTAATCGAATTATCTGCTGCTTTTGCAGGTAGCCCAATGTTTTCTGCTAGCTTCATGAAATCGGCGCGTGTGTAGAAACCAAAATATTGGTACGCCTCTGAAAAGCCTTGGGATGCGTCGTTATCGGCATCCAGCAAGGACATTGCCAGACTATTCAGCATTCCTGTTTCGTAGAACTCAGTACAAAGGTTGTCGTAGTGCGGTGTCAGCTTGTCATATATGCGGTCTTTATTATCGGGTAATCGCATGACGCTGATATTCTTCAGGTGAAGATCATCGTTGCCGATCAGGTAAGCCAGCAACACCCGCTTGAAGTAGTCGTCCAGAACGGCCACCTTGCCACCTGTCGCCTCTGCGAGGATACGACCGGCCGTTTCATAGGTGCTGTTGTACTTATCGTCCTTGAGCTTGTCAGACAGTGAGCACAAGTCTTCCTGGTGAAGTTTTCCGTTTATAGTACGGTCAAACCGTTTGGTGATATAGGCCCGTTCTCCATCTGAGAACTCCACCAGTCCGCACAACGCGGTTTCAATCTTCAAGGTGCGGCTAATCTCCATGCTCAGGTGTTCCATTTCTGCACAATAAGGCAGGCCGTCCGGAGTCGGTTTGAGAATATACTCCCCGTCTTTATCGGTCGGGATCAGCGTGTTCGTGGTCGGGTCGAGTTTAAGGGACAACTTCTGCTGCACGCCTGAGATTGACATACCTTGGGTAAACTTCACACCTTGGGCGAACAGCTCCTGGCGGGTGATGTTTAAGCGGGCATTGACCTTGTTATTACCGTACAGTTTGATCGCCGCTGAATCTTTCATCAGCAGGTTTCTGTTCCGTTCAGATAAGGTATCCAACGTTATATAACACTGTGTCATGCGCTTATTTCCTTCAGGGACACCGCCCCAATTAGGTCATCCCCATTTCGTATCAACAGACCGAAGGTGTCCTGTTCATCAATCTTCATGCGGGTGGATTGCATTCTTTTCATCCAGCCCTCCGATGCTAAATTCTCAAAGAACGGAAACAACACATCTGATTCAAAGGGGACGTCTTGCAACGGTAAGCGGAATGCCAACGGTGCCCCATGAGCCAGATAATCCGGGTGGTATTCAAAGCGGTAACGCGTGTCATCTGTCTCGGTCAGCGTACCCGCCCGATAACCGTTGTAATACACTTCGGCTATCCGACCCACAGGTCCATACCCAGTGCCTTGAGCACCGCACGCAGTTTTTCCGTATTGACGTTAACCTGCCCCTTTTCGATCTTGCCAATTGTGACCTCGGAAACACCGCTGTAACTCGCCAGATTCTCAAGGGTTAGATTTTGACGTAGACGCGCTTCGCGAATCGTTGAACCGACTTCGTCGAACGGTTTGAGATGACGCTGGCCGCGTAACTGAGCGATCTCTTTAGCCTGAGCATCAATATAACTGCCGACTTCGTTCATCAATGACAGAGCATCATCGGCCGTTTCAGGTTTGTCAGTCATATAAATAACCAAATATTTTTTAATTTTTAAGGGTAATTTGTTCGGTTTTGTAAATAAATATTAGCACTCTGTTTCTAAAAGTTAAACTTTCTAAGGGACTCTGTTGTTGGGGGGGCTTTTATTAAAAAATATTTATTCTACAGGTGGGGGATATTGAGCATGATGGATGATGCTAACCAACATATGTGGTGTTGGTGTGATGATATTGTTGGTTTTAAGGGGCGGACAGCTAAGGTGTTCATCAATCTTAGATGCCCGCGTACGAACAAGGTTGGCTTATTGTGTATCTGTAGCTGCGTCTACATGGGCGTTTGTCCTTGGGCTGATATATTCGGCCCAGACTGTGTAGGCGTTTTCAAAGTGCTGAGGGGTTAGCTCCACTAAACTCAGCAATGATAGGAGGGAGAGAAGGCTGAGCGCAATGGTAAGGCGTGTGGCACGTTTATTCAGCTGCTTTTCGCGTTGCTGTTCTTTCACCCAGAGAGCTTTGTCTCGTGCCTTCTCTTCCTTGATCTGTTGTTGTTCCCGTTCACGCTCATGTTTGAGTGTCTCTTTTTCCCGTTCGATACGTGCCTGATCGCGCTGCTCTTTTAGCATCAGCGAGAATCCAGATAGCTGTTCAGTCATTTCGCGATTGGTCGCTTGCAGGCGGAAGTGTCTGGCCAGCAAGTCCCACGCGGTAGATAACTCGTGTCGATCCAGGTGGATAGGATGGCGGAAGTAGTCTGCCGCATTAAAACGCAGAATCTGTTCGTATAATTTCAGGGTGACTTCGGTGTTATCTGACTTAACGGATTCGGAGAGGTCGGTCATGCACTGGTACATCACCCGTTTGTAGGCTATTGCGAGTGCTTGTATTAAAATGATGCGGCGGAAATTCCGTTCATTACCTGAAAAGTAAGCGATCGCTTCCCGGTCGG
Organism: Pontibacterium sinense; assembly: GCF_015209595.1. Taxonomy (GTDB): domain Bacteria; phylum Pseudomonadota; class Gammaproteobacteria; order Pseudomonadales; family Balneatricaceae; genus Pontibacterium; species Pontibacterium sinense. The sequence goes on from NZ_JADEYS010000001.1 coordinate 290,586, forward strand.
TCACCATACTGCGCGTTGACGTCAGGGGCTGCACGTTGTCGATGGTCAGCGTGCCTGAATTCCGTACGAACTGGGATGCCGTCACGATTAGGTGCTTGCTAATCGCGCCTTTGTCTTCAGTATCCAACCAGATCGCTTTTGCCAGAGGGTAACCGCTGACCGGAGTGTCCGAGCTATCAAACTGGATGCGAAAACGCTGCTCGAACGGGGTGTTTTTAAAAAAACAGACCGTCCAGTGATCACCGCAGGATGATTGCACCATCGAGGTGTTTTTTAGCACCGGGTCGACAAAAAAGCTCACACCTTTGCCATCGATTTTGAGGGGATTGCTGTAGCGTGCGTTGTCTTCTCTCAGAAAAATATAGGCTTTCATTTAACATCCATATCGGGCTGCACATGCCTTGTGCAATGTCTTTGCTGTTCAAGTTTTAAACGGCTCCGGTAGTCGCGCCACTCGCAGCGTGCCTGTCTTGGGCATGATGGGCATTCCATTGCCGTATGTGGGTGTTACTTCAGCGACTCCTGAATCAGTGTGTCGGTCAGCAGCAGTTGGGTATGCTGGTTCTGTTGCAGACGGTCTTTTAGCTGGTCGCAGAGGGTAAAGAGTTCGTTGACCTTCGTGACGATGCGGTGTTGTTCTTCTAGCGGAGGAACTGGGAAAATTAGGGACTTAAGAATGCTTTGATTCAAAAATAACCTAGTTGTACCCGCGCATAGTTGCTCCAGTCTTTCTAATACGAAGTCGTTACCTTTAAATATGAAACAAAAATATTCGGGCATTACTATTGAATCTAGTAATGAGACTCTTAGAAGATTGGTTGAAATCAGGCCGTTCTCGGTACCAGCTGGTATCGTGCATATTTCATCAATTGTTCCAGATCTGGAAATAATTAGATCCCCGGGAGCAGCGTTAAATGCCTTTAGTTCCTTAGCTTTTTCACTTGAAACAAATATTTTATTTCTATGCGTAAATCGACCGTGCTTAATTGACTCAATTCCCCAAACAGGCACCCCGCTTTCCTGATGCTCGCTCTTCTTTAAGGCAGACCCAAAAGGCCCAGTGATCATTCCTCGTTTTCTAAAGTCTAGGAAGTGCTCAATTCTAAGTAATGACCATCCTATTGGAATAGCAGTAGGCCTTTCATCACTATTAATGGGGGGGATTGGCTTTTGCTTTTTGATCTTTTTCTCTTTGATCAGTTGTTCTTTTTCGGTGGCGATACGTTTCAGCAGTTCGCTGGCGGGTTCGTCGTTGGGGTTTTGTGGCACGAGTTTGCCCATCACGGCCAGTTGCAGGATGGTTTGTTTCAACTGGTCGATGCTGGCGACGGTGGTGAAGAGGGTGCCGAAGTGCTGGCTCAGGCGTGCCCAGTTTTCGGCTAGTGCGTCGGCGTTCTGGCTTTGGGTTAAGGTACCGAGCAGGATATCCACCAGCTGCTGGTGGGCGTCGATCTGCCGTTCGGTCTGCTGCTCCAGCTGGTCGCACAGGGCCATCAGTTCATCGACTTTGGTGACGATACGGTGTTGTTCTTGAAGCGGAGGAAATATCACAATGCATTCAGTTATATCTTCACGAGATATACCGGGGATGGCTATACCTGTGCCTTTAGATTGAAAATAACCATACAAAGAGTCAACGAAGAGTTTGATGTACGACTTGTTAATGAGCAAAGGTTGAATCGACATAAGCTGTCGACTGATGGCGAGCGTACGATTTGAAATATTTGTTTTGCCAATGCCTGAACCTTTGCAGGTGATAAGAATATCGCCAGTTTGTGCAAGGGCTCTTTTTTCAATAGTGTATTTTGAGAAGGTGGGGGATATACAGCCAAATTCGGCTGGTCCAGTTATATATGGAATACCATCTTGAATACATTCGCGACTGTACTCTGTTGGCTTTAAGTGCTGGCCGGATACCAGATTAATCAGCGCTCCAAGCCTCGCATACGCCCACCCCTCTGGCAGCTCAAGCGGCGGTTCCTCGTTTTCGATCTTTGGCAGCTTTTTCGGCTTCTTAATTTTATTCTCTTTTACCAGCCGGTCTCGTTCTACCGCGACCTGTTCCAGCAAAACACAAGCCGGTTCATCATTTGAATCCTGCGGCACCAGTTTGCCACGCACGGCCAGTTCCAGAATCAGCTCACGCAGCTTCTTGATGCCGTGCAGGTGTTTCTTGCCATTGTTGCCACGACCTGCGCTGCTTTTCTGTTCGATGGTGCCGGTCCAGAGGTCGATATTACCGGTGAGCAGTTGTTGTACTTTATCCACAGCATCCACAGCCATCAGTGATTCTCTCCCTGTTGTGGGGCGAGGGCGGTGGCGAGGATATCTTTAATCTGGTTACGCAACTGGCCGATCTCGGCTTGCTGCGCCTGATAGTCGGCCAGCAGCTGTTCAGGATCGTGAATGATTACTTCTTCTTCGTGCGGGTTTTTGATATCGAGGTTGTAGTTTCGCTCGATAATTTCGTCGATATCAACTTTCCACGCCTGCGGGTTGCCTTGGCGGTTCTGGCGTCTGATCTTCTCGCTGAGCGTATCACCTTCGCCCCACCAGTCGCGGCAGCTGTCCAGATGTTCCAGCTTCATGGGTTTGGTTTTGTTAAAGGCTTTGACACCGTTTGGCAGTGGCAGCTCGTAATACCAGACCTCTTGGGTCGGTTCGCCTTTTTCAAAGAACAGAATGTTGGTTTTGATGCTGGTGTAGGGGGCAAACACAGAGTTGGGCAGCCGTACCACGGTGTGCAGATTGCACTCCTCCAGCAGCAGTTTTTTGATCTTGGTTTTTACACCTTCACCAAACAGAGTGCCGTCGGGCAGGACCACGGCGGCGCGACCTTTTGTTTTGAGAACCTCGATAATCAGCTGCAAAAACAGGTCGGCGGTTTCGCGGGTCTGGTACTCGGATGGGAAGTTCTTCTCGATACCGTCTTCTTCGGTGCCACCAAAGGGTGGATTGGTCACGATCACGTCTACCTGATCTTCTGCTTCCCAGCTGGAGAGCGGTTTGTTCAGGGTGTTGGCGTGGCGCACTTGCACCGGCACTTCGATACCGTGCAGCAGCATATTGGTGGTGCAGAGCAGGTGGGGCAGCTGTTTCTTCTCAACCCCGCGGATCTGCTGTTGCAGGGTCTGATGATCGGCGGCGCTATCGACGTAGTGGCCCTTCACATGGTCAAACGAACAGGCCAGAAAGCCCCCGGTGCCACAGGCCGGGTCAAAGATGCTTTCGCCCAGTTGTGGGTCTATCATCTGCACAATAAAGCGGGTGACGGCGCGCGGGGTGTAAAACTCACCGGCGTTACCGGCGCTTTGCAGGTCACGCAGAATCTGTTCGTAGATATCACCAAACAGGTGGCGCTCTTTTGAGTCGGTAAAGTCGATCTCGTTCAGCTTGTTGATCACCTGCCGCAGCAGGGTGCCGTTTTTCATGTAGTTAAAGGCATCGCTGAACGCTTCTTTGGCGACAAAGCCGCGTGGATTCAAGCTGATCGGTGCGGTCAGGTTTTTCAGATCGGGAAACAGATCGTCATTGATAAATTCCAGCAGCTCTTCGCCGGTTATGCCTTCCGCATCCGCTGCCCAGTGACGCCAGAGGTATTGTTCCGGGATGGGCGTTTTATAGTTGTCCTGCTCGAACTCCAGCAACTCTTCCTGTGCGTCGAATACCTTCAGGAATAATAGCCATGACAGCTGGCCAAGGCGCTGGGCATCACCGTCGACACCGGCGTCTTTGCGCATAATATCCTGAATCGATTTAATCACTGAGCTGATGGACATGTTGGAGCATTCCTTAAAAACGAAAAAACGGGCTGATCTTAACTGACCTGCCCGTTATAAAAAATGGGTAATGACTCAGGCTGAGCGGGGTTCGTCGCTGTACAGCTCAGCCTCTAGTTCACTGATCGCCTGCTGGTACTGGGGTTTACCGCCAAAACCCTTTTTGATGATCTGCATGGTGTTTCCCAGCTGATCCAACGGTTTGACCTTGAGCACGTCCATGCTTTCGATCTCATGTACTCCGGCATCGGCGTATTTATCCAGCAGGGTGTCCAGTACGGTTTGTGCGGTATCAGAGTATTTAGTGAAATAGTTGCGCTTTTTAACGTTATTGGCTCGCTCCTGACGGGTGAGCGGTGGCTGGTCAAAAACGACGTGGCAGATCAGATCAAAGGGGTCGAGGTCTTTGCCGACCTCTTCGCTCAGGGCTTCCCAGATCACACCGGCTTCGGCCAGCTCGTCAATGATCGCCTGTTTACGTTCGCTGTCCTGCCATTTGCGGGTAAAGGCATCCAGCGAGGTAAACTGCTTCTGCACGGTTTTACGGGTGTAATCTTTAAAGGATTCGGTCACCAGTTTGCCGTCACTGTCGTAATACTGCACGCGCTCGGCGAGCTTTTTCACCGTTACGCCGGAAACGTGGTATTTGATGTAGCGTGACTCATCTGCGTCGTTCCACGCACCTTCGCCTATGGTGTTCGCCGTTGCCGAATCATAAGCACCAGCATCGTCGCTTAGATTGGAGTCGGGTGTATATTCGTCGGTGTGTTCGGTGTCCGGCTCTACGCCGTTCAGCTCATCGAGAAAGTCCTGATTACCTTCATCGGTGATATCGCCGGGCTTAGTGACCATGATCTTTTCGGGGATACCGTCGAAACGTTCATCTGCAAACAGCTCAGTGGCTTTTTTGAAATCCAGAATACTAAACCAGAGCTTGCCATAGCGGTCATCGATACGCGTGCCGCGCCCGATGATCTGCTTGAACTTGGTCATGGATTGGATGTTTTGATCCAGCACCACCAGCTTACAGGTTTTGGCATCCACGCCGGTGGTCATCAGCTCGGACGTGGTTGCAATAACCGGATAGGCTTTTTTCGGGTTGATGAAGCTATCCAGCTGGGCTTTGCCAAGTTCATCATCGCCAGTGATCTTCATGACGTATTTATCGTTTTTGGCGACCTGTTCCGGGTTGAGATTCACCAGTGCACGGCGCATGCGTTCAGCGTGGTTGATGTCGTTGCAGAAAACGATGGTTTTCGCCATGGGGTCAGTGCGTTTCAAGTAGGCGGTAATGGTTTCTGCTACCACTTGAGTACGCTCATCAATCACCAGTGTGCGGTCAAAGTCTTTTTGGTTATAGATGCGGTCCTGAATAACTTCGCCGTTATTATCCACTTGTCCTTTGGTAGGGCGCCAGCCCTGAAGATCGACATCCAGATCAACACGTACCACTTTGTAGGGGGCGAGGAAGCCATCTTCAATGCCCTCTTTCAGGGAGTAGGTGTAAACCGGTTCACCAAAGTAATCGATGTTGGATACTTCGTCTGTTTCCTTTGGGGTGGCCGTCAGGCCGATCTGAGTGGCGCTGCCAAAGTATTCCAGAATCTCGCGCCACGCGCTGTCTTCGGCGGCGCTACCGCGATGGCACTCGTCGATCACGATCAAATCAAAGAAATCAGGATCAACCTGTTTGTAGGCCTTTTGATGTTCTTCTGGGCCAGTGAGTGCTTGATAGAGGGCAAGGTGGACTTCGTAGGCCGGATCAACCGTGCGACCGGTGATTTTTGTCATCACTGCACCGAAAGGCTGAAAGTCGTTAATGCGGGTTTGATCGACCAGCACGTTACGATCTGCCAGAAATAGGATGCGTTTCTTTTCGCGGGCTTTCCATAAGCGCCAGATAATCTGAAAGGCGGTGTAGGTTTTACCGGTGCCGGTGGCCATCACCAGCAGAACACGATCCTGTGCGGCGGATATGGCTTCAATCGTTTTGTTGATCGCCTGCAACTGGTAATAACGTGGGGACTTATCACTGCCGTCGTCGTAGTAATCCTGAGTGATGATCGGCAACTGGGCTTCGGTGTAGCCTTTCCAGAGACAAAACTTCTGCCAGAGCTGTTCAGGTGTGGGGAAGTCTTCCAGGCGGATTTCGGTTTCAATAGCGGCAGGGTTAGTTTTGTCGTGGAAGATGAAACCGTCCCCATTACTGGCGAAGATAAAAGGCACATCCAGCAGGCGGGCGTAATCCAGGCCCTGTTGCATCCCTTTGCCGATTTCGTGCTTGTTGGCTTTCGCTTCGATTACGGCCAGAGGAATGTTTGGCTTGTGGTAAAGAACGATGTCAGCAGACTTTACGGTTTTGCGTACGCCCATCTGGCCACGCACGATCACCTTACCGTCTCGTAACTTCACCTCCTGGCGGATCTGGGTCATCGAATCCCAGCCCGATGAGCCTAGTGCGGGCAGAATAAACTTGGTGATGATGTCCGTTTCGGTGAGATGCTTCTTGTCCATGCTGAACGTCCTGTTTGTAATTCCGCCTTTTCCAAGGAATCCAATATAGCACTGGAGGGAAAGAGCGTCATTTTAACTAAGAGGCATAGAGGTGTAGCAGGTGGGTGTTTATCTTAAGCCTAAAAAGCAGACACAAAAAAACCGGCCTAAGCCGGTCTCTTTGTGGACCACAGGTGGTCCCTTTCATTTGGGTTCTTTATATGTCTAAGACCTATAAAGAGAAAGGTGGTGGAGGTGGCGGGTTTCGAACCCGCGTCCGCCAATCCTCTGCCCCCGGATCTACATGTTTAGACACCTTTATTAAGTTAACCCATCACGGCCCAAGGGTCAGGGCGTTTAGGGCGAGCCTCTTTAAGTTTTAACCGTTCAGCTTGAGACAAAGCTTCCGGGCGATTCTGTCTCGAATGACACCACGAACCTCTTAGTTACAGACACCTGAGAGTGTGGCGTAGCAGACTTATGCTGCTAGTGCGTAGTTATCGTCGTTAGCAACTATAACTGTGTAGTAATTTATTTACGTGATTCACTACACTCACGACATGCACCTGAGGTTTCGCAATCAGCGTCGAAGCCAAGTCACCCCCAAAATGTGCGGCCATTATAGCCTAAGACAATAAAGAAGGAAGAATTACTTCGCTGCCATGAGACGTTGTTTCTGTCTTGCCCAGTCCTTATCTTTGTCATCAGCGCGTTTATCGTGCTGTTTCTTACCTTTTGCCAGAGCAATCTCGCATTTTACACGATCATTTTTCCAGTAAAGGGCAAGTGCCACGCAGGTATAACCTTTGGCATGAATAGCGCCCGCAAGGTTATCGATTTCGCGACGGTGCAACAGCAGCTTACGCTCACGTCTAGGATCTGCGACAACGTGTGTGCAGGCGGTTTTTAGCGGTGTGAAATGTGCACCCATGAGCCAAGCTTCGCCATTCTTCAGAATGACGTAGGAGTCGACGAGTTGAGCACGTCCTTCACGCAGGCTTTTAACTTCCCATCCGGCCAGAGACAGACCCGCCTCGAATTTATCATCAATATGATATTCGTGACGTGCCTTCTTATTTTGACAGATGGTGCTGCCACCACTTTTTGCTTTCTTCTTTTTTGCCATGGCGGCGATTATATCGGGGTGCAGGGTGCAAGGAAAGCCGCAGGAAACTATGTTTCTTACAGGGCGTTGTTGATTTATGACTAAATAATCGATTTTTCGTGTAGTTTTCGTTGCAAGATCGATCAGGATATGAACAATGTCGAAACTTTGTACACTATACGAAACTCTCGACACTAAATTAGAGACCGCAATGCAAGAGAAACAATCAATTCATGGTTCCTGGGCGAACCGCTGGATCTTTATTTTGGCAGCAACTGGATCCGCTGTTGGTTTAGGTAACATCTGGAAGTTCCCGTACATTACAGGTGAGAACGGCGGTGGCGCTTTCGTTCTGGTTTATCTGGTCTGCATCCTATTAGTTGGTGTTCCGATCATGATGGGCGAAGTGCTGGTGGGTCGTCGTGCCCGGCAGAGCCCAATTAATGCCATGCGTGAGGTTGCTAAGGAGTCTGGCCACAGTGGTAAGTGGTCGCTCGTGGGCCTGATGGGTGTCATGTCCGGCTTCATGATCTTTTCCTTCTATTCTGTTGTCGCTGGCTGGGTACTGTATTACGTCGCCGGTATGGGTAAAGGTGACTTTGTTGGTGTTGGCAGTGAACAGGCGGGTGCGATCTTTAATAACCTGCTGGGTGACTGGCAGAGCCTGATGATCTGGCACACCGTGTTTGTGGTTATGGTCATGGCGGTTGTAGCAGGCGGGGTGAACAAAGGCCTGGAGCGGGCAACGCGTGTCATGATGCCTGCGCTGTTTGTGCTGCTGCTGTTATTGCTGGGTTATTCGATGAACACCGGTCATTTCGCAGAAGGCTGGAACTTCCTGTTCAAGTTTGACGTCAGTAAGTTGACTTGGGATGCCGTGCTGGTAGCACTGGGCCATTCCTTCTTTACCCTGTCTCTGGGTATGGGCGCGATCATGGCATACGGTTCATACATGCCTAAAAAAGCGTCCATTGGCGGTACGGTGATGACCATCGCTGCGATGGATACGCTGGTAGCTTTGGTGGCTGGCCTGGCGATTTTTCCTATCGTATTTGCGAACCAGCTGGACCCAGGTGCAGGCCCTGGTCTGATGTTTGTTACCTTGCCGGTAGCGTTCGGTCAGATGGCAGGCGGTCAGTTGTTTGGTTTCCTATTCTTCGTACTGATCGGCGTGGCGGCATGGACGTCTGCAATCTCTCTAATGGAGCCTGCAGCGGCTTGGTTGGTTGAGAACTTCAATATGTCGCGTAAGGTGGCTTGTGTGTTGCTGGCACTCACCGTGTGGGGGCTGGGCATTCTGGCGTTGGGGTCATTCAACTTCCTGTCTGACTTCACCATTTTTGGGATGAACACCTTCGACTTCCTCGACTTTGCGACAGCAAACATCATGCTGCCATTGGGTGGAATCTTTATCTCATTGTTTGCGGGTTGGTTTGTTAAGAAGAAAGTCAGTCTGGATGAATTGGCGATGGAAGAAAATAACCTGTTTTACCTGTGGTATATCTCCATCCGTTTTATCGCACCGGTTGCGGTATCGATTATCTTCGCGATCAATCTGTACCAGAAACTAGTCGGTTAAGTAGTTCGATCGGCGGTTATCATCAGGTAACCGCCTTCTGCCTTAGTCGCCCGTGAAAAAGCGGCCGAATCACGTATAATCAGCCGCGAATTATTTTCAGAGGTCGTGAGATGACACAGGTTGATCGCAGCGCTTTGGTTCTGCACACAGCAGAACAGATGTTTGATCTGGTGAATGATGTTGAAAATTATCCCCAGTTCTTACCTTGGTGTGCGTCGGTGGATCTCATCAGCCGGACAGAAACCGAGCTGGTTGCGACACTGTATGTGTCGAAAGGTGGTTTGAAATATAGTTTTACCACCCGCAATCGTCTGACCCGCCCACAAGAGATGACGATGGAACTCGTGGATGGGCCATTCTCATCACTATCCGGTGTGTGGACATTTACCCCGTTAAGTGATGAAGCCTCAAAGGTTGAACTGAATCTGTCGTTCGACTTTTCCGGTAAACTGACGTCTCTGGCGATGGGGCGTGTGTTTAATCAGGCAGCAACCACAATGGTTGAAGCGTTTGTGACCCGTTCTGACGAGATCTACTAACCGACAGGTATTTTCATGATCCGAGTAGAAGTAGCTTATGCATTGCCGCATGATCAGAAGATCATTGCGTTGCAGGTCGAGGAAGACTGTTCTGCGTATGATGTGGTGATACGTTCCGGTATCGTGGAAACATACCCGGAGATCGATCCCGAAACGATTCCTATGGGAATCTTTGGTAAAGCGATTCGTAATCCAAAGGATACGATAATGAAGGAAGGTCAGCGAGTAGAGTTGTACCGACCATTGATTGCCGATCCGAAGGAGGCAAGAGCAAAACGCGCAGCTAAAATGAAAGCGAAGAAAGACGCTGAATAAGCTGCACGTTGCAGAAAAACTGAAGAAGGTCGTTCTTAGTTGGTGGTATCAGGGCGGTAGTCACCGCGAATTGCAGCGAGTGTGTCATTTTCAAACACAACGGTCAGGTTTTTGCGGCTATAGTCGCCTTTGCCTTCCTGCATGGTGTAGATATAGTCCCAACGATCTTCATGGAAGGTGTCAGTTAGCAACGGTGTCCCCATAACATAGCGGACCTGGCTGCGGGTCATTCCAGGGCGTAGCTGGTCAACCATTTTTTGGGTGACAACATTACCTTGCTGAACATCAATCTTGTAAACACCCGGAAATCCGGAACAGCCTGACAACAAAGCTATAAAAGCAACGCTAACAAGAATTTTTTGCATTTCTTTCTGTCTTCCACTTTCGTCATTAAATGCGGATAATGGAGCGAGTGTATCATTCCGTGTCAGGAACAGCATAGAGAATTATTATGGCAATCGAAAACCAGGAACTGCGTAAGGCCGGACTAAAAGTAACGCTTCCACGCGTTAAAATTTACCAGATCCTCGAGCAAGCGGATGCCGGTGAGCACTTCAGCGCGGAAGATATCTACAAGCTGTTGATGAACTCAGGTGAAGATGTAGGTTTAGCCACGGTTTATCGTGTGTTAACCCAGTTTGAGGCGGCGGGTTTGGTGTCTCGTCACCACTTTGAAGGTGGTCACTCAGTATTTGAGTTGGCGCGTGATGATCAGCATGACCATGTAGTCTGTGTGAAATGTGGCAAGGTTGCTGAATTTTCGGATGCAGAGCTGACACGGCGTCAGCACGAGATTGCAGAAAGCCTTGGCTTTACCGTAACCGATCGCACATTGTATCTGTACGGTGTTTGTACTGCAGGCTGCGAAGATAAGTAATCTTCTAAGCAACGATTAAAATTGAAAAGCCGACCTCAGGGTCGGCTTTTTTGTGCCTGAGGTTTCGATTAAGCGCCAAAACCGAGCATTTCACGAGCGTGCTCAACAGAACGTTCAGTAATATCAATGCCCCCTAGCATCCGGGCGACCTCTTGTACGCGCTCATCACGTCTAAGGCGGTTTATGCGGGTAAAGGTTTGTTGTTTGCGTGCTTTCTTACTAACAAATAAGTGTTGATGGCCTTGAGAGGCCACTTGAGGCTGGTGGGTGACGCATAGAATCTGAGCTTGTTCACCCAGTTGGCGCATCAGACGCCCTACCACCTCCGCGACGGCGCCGCCAATACCCACATCCACTTCGTCAAATATAAGGGTAGGGGTGCTGGAGGTTTGGGCGGTAATCACTTGTATGGCCAAACTGATCCGTGACAACTCGCCGCCTGATGCGATTTTGGCCAGTGGTCGTGCTTGTTGGCCTTTATTGGTACTGATGAGGAATTCAACCTCTTCCAGTCCTTGTGCGTTTGGCTGGCTTGTCTCGTTGGTCGTGAGTTGCACCTGGAAGTTTGCAGCCAGCATCCCCAGATTATGCAGTTGCTCATCGACGGCCTTATTCAGTTTGCGCGCTGCTTTGGTGCGGCTGGCACTGAGTTTTTCTGCTTCTTTTAGAAAGAGCGCATAGTGTTTATCTACACTCTGTTCTAGTTGTTCCAGAGCCTCATCGCTGTGATTCAGGGTCTGGAGCTCGGCTGTCAGTGTTTGATGCAGTTTTGGCAGCTCTTCGGGCAGTACTTTATGCTTGCGTGCTATGTCATACAGCGTTGATAAACGTTCTTCGACTTCCTGCTGGCGTTCAGGGTTTAGTGCTACCCCGTCCAGGTAGTGACGGAGCTCGCCACCCGCTTCTTCGATCTGAATATGTGCACTGTTGAGCATTTCCGACACTTGCTGAATGCCTTGCTGATCGGACATATCGCTTAATAAATGTAGGCACTGATTCAGCAGTGTCAGACAGTTATTGCCATCTCCTTCGGTGGTCAGATTCATCAGTTGATGGCCGTTGTGCAAAATGTCAGCGGCGTTGGCGAGCTGTTTTTGCTCTTGTTCCAGAGCCTGTAATTCACCGTCGGAAGGGTTTAGCTGGTCCAGCTCTTCGATTTGATAGCTGAGCAGTTGAATGCGAGCGATTTGCTCGTCGCTGACTTCAGTGAGCTGGCGGAGTTGTTTGTCGAGTTTGCGCCACTGGTTATAAGCGCGCTGGGTTTTTCCGGCCAGTAAAGTGGCACCGGCGTATTGGTCGAGCAATAGGCGATGATGATCTTTATTCAACAGACGTTGATGTTCGTGCTGTCCGTGGATATCAATCAGATGTTCGCTGAGTTCTCGCACAGCGGTAATCGGGCTCGGACGATTATTGATGTAGCAACGTGAGCGGCCTTCACGGGTGATGACCCGACGCAAAATACAGTCACCTTCCTGATCAAGTTCTTGCTGTTGCAGCCACCGGGTTGCTTCAGGAATTTGTGATACATCAAAACTGGCAGTAATCTCCGCACGTTCTGCATCATGACGAACGGTAGCGCTATCCGCGCGGTCGCCCAAGGTCAGTCCCAGCGCATCCAGCATGATTGATTTACCTGCGCCAGTTTCGCCGCTAACAACGGTCATTCCGTTCTGCAGTTCCAGATCGAGTTCGTCAACAATTGCGTAGTCACGGATGGTTATCTGATTCAGCATCGTCAGTTGCCTGTCTTTGTTTGCTGTGTATTTATACAGTGTTTTGTACTGTATAAGCGATAATCAGCGAGAGTGCAAACAGAAACGCTATTCGTGACAAAAAATTGTGGTTTTTACCGTTGAAAACTATTTGTCGGTCCCCATATACAGCGACAGGTATAAATAACTGTGTGCACCGAAGTGCGGTAAGCGTTGGAGATTCCAGATGGCGAACGAAGATAAAGCCCCTGAAACTGAAGCAACTGAACAAGCTGAACAAACCGTTGCGGAAGAAGTAACCGTAGAAGAACAGGCAGCGACCGAGTCTGATCCTCTAGCGGAAGAGGCAACGCCAGAGCTGTTGAGCATTGCGGAATTGATGAGCCAGCTGGAAGTCGCGCAGGCGGACGTGGCGGCGTTAAAAGACCAGATTCTGCGAGGTCAGGCTGAGACTCAGAATATTCGACGTCGCGCAGAGCAGGATGTCGAGAAAGCGCATAAGTTTGGCGTTGAAAAGTTCGCGACGGAAATGCTGGGTGTTGTTGATAATCTGGAGCGTGCAATTGAAGCTGCGGGTGATGACGAAGCGGTGAAGCCGATGCGTGAAGGTGTTGAGATGACACTGGATATGCTGATTGGTGGACTGGCGAAATTTAACGTTGAGCAGCTTAATCCGGAAGGTGAAGCGTTTAACCCAGAGCTGCATCAGGCGATGTCCATGGTGCCTGCAGAGGGCGTTGCGCCAAACACTGTTGTTGCGGTTATGCAAAAGGGTTACAGCCTGAACGGTCGTCTGGTTCGTCCAGCGATGGTGATGGTGTCAAAAGCCTGAAACTGACTGAATAAAAATTGGTCGCGGCCCTTGAAACTGGTTCAGCTGCACCAATATAGATTGCAAAGCATATTTTAAAGATTTGATCGCTGACCCGTCTTAACGGGCAGAAACTTGGAGTGAATTCGAATGGGTAAAATCATCGGTATCGACCTGGGTACTACCAACTCATGCGTAGCTATCCTGGATGGTGAAAAGAGCAAGGTTATCGAAAACGCAGAGGGTGATCGTACCACCCCGTCTATCGTTGCATATGTTGACGATGGTGAAACACTGGTAGGTCAGCCTGCAAAGCGTCAGGCGGTAACTAACCCGGACAACACTCTGTTCGCGATCAAACGTCTGATCGGCCGTCGTTTTAAAGATGATGTTGTACAGAAAGACATCAAAATGGTGCCGTACAAAATCGTAGAAGCCGATAACGGTGATGCGTGGGTACAGGTGCGTGACGACAAACTGGCTGCACCTCAGATCTCTGCTGAAATCTTGAAGAAGATGAAGAAAACAGCTGAAGATTATCTGGGCGAAGGTGTGACAGAAGCGGTTGTAACCGTACCTGCATATTTCAACGATGCACAGCGACAGGCAACTAAAGATGCTGGCCGTATCGCGGGTCTGGAAGTAAAACGTATCATCAACGAGCCAACCGCAGCAGCGCTGGCTTACGGCATGGACAAGTCCAAAGGCGACAAAACCATTGCTGTATTTGACCTGGGTGGCGGTACCTTCGATATCTCTGTTATCGAGATTGCGGATGTTGATGGCGAGCACCAGTTCGAAGTACTGGCCACCAACGGTGACACATTCCTGGGTGGTGAAGATTTCGACTTGCGCCTGATCGAGTATTTGGCAGCAGAATTCAAGAAAGAGTCCGGTATCGATCTGCACAATGATCCACTGGCACTGCAGCGTTTGAAAGAAGCGGCTGAAAAAGCGAAGTGTGAACTGTCTTCTGCACAGCAGACTGACGTTAACCTGCCGTACATCACCGCTGATGCAACCGGTCCTAAGCACCTGAACGTAAAAGTGACCCGCGCGAAGCTGGAGTCTCTGGTGGAAGAGCTGGTGAAACGTTCCATCGATCCTTGCCGCATTGCGCTGCAGGATGCAGACCTGTCTGCTTCTGAAATCGACGAAGTTATTCTGGTTGGTGGCCAGACGCGTATGCCGATGGTGCAGGCTGCCGTTGCAGAGTTCTTTGGTAAAGAGCCTCGTAAAGATGTAAACCCGGATGAAGCTGTAGCTATGGGTGCATCTATTCAGGGTGCGGTTCTGGCCGGTGACGTAAAAGACGTCCTGCTGCTGGACGTAACACCTCTGACGCTGGGTATCGAAACCATGGGTGGCGTGGCAACGCCTCTGATCGAGAAGAACACCACGATCCCAACGAAGAAATCTCAGACGTTCTCTACTGCAGACGACAACCAGACAGCGGTAACGATCCACGTTGTACAGGGTGAGCGTAAGCAGGCTGCACAGAACAAATCTCTGGGTCGTTTCGACCTGGCAGACATTCCGCCAGCACCACGTGGAATGCCTCAGATCGAAGTAACCTTCGATTTGGATGCCAACGGTATTCTGAACGTACACGCGAAAGATAATGCGACGGGCAAAGAACAGTCTATCGTTATCAAAGCCTCTTCCGGTCTGAGCGATGACGAAATCGAACAGATGGTACGTGACGCAGAAGCGAACGCTGAAGAAGATAAGAAGTTTGAAGAATTGACTCAGGCGCGTAACCAGGGCGATGCAATGGTTCATTCTGCGAAGAAGACCATGGAAGAAGCTGGCGACAAAGCGACTGACGAAGAGAAAGCAAACATTGAAAGCGCAACCGCTGAACTGGAAGAAGTCCTGAAAGGCGACGACAAAGAAGCGATTGATACAAAAACTGCTGCACTGACTGAAGCGATCTCTGGCGTAGCCCAGAAGATGTACGCGGACGCAGCTCAGCAGGCTGAAGCAGAGCAAGCGGCAGGTGGCGAAGAAGCTAAACCGGGCGACGATGCTGTGGATGCTGAGTTTGAAGAGGTTAAGGACGACAAGAAGTAATTTCTACGTCTGACTTCTGAACAGGGAGTTATTCGGTATGGATCATCATGAATCTGCCGGGTAACTTCTATTCAAGGCATCGCGGGATTCGGGGCTCAACAGCTTCGGCCCGCGTTGTCGTATCCGGCCGGTGCCGCCGGCAACAGTGATAGCCAGAACCGACTATGTCAAAACAAGACTACTACGAAGTACTCGGCGTTGATAAAAACGCCTCTGACCGCGACATCAAAAAAGCCTTCCGCCGCATGGCGATGAAGTATCACCCGGACCGCAATCCGGATGATAAAGAGTCCGAAGAAAACTTCAAAGAAGTTAACGAAGCTTATGAAGTGCTGTCTGACGCCCAGAAGAAAGCGGCGTATGACCAGTACGGCCACGCGGGTGTGAACCCTAATATGGGTGGTGGTCAGGGCGGTGGCTTTGAAGGCGGTTTTGGTGACATCTTTGGTGATGTCTTCGGAGATATCTTCGGTGGCGGTGGTGGTGGCCGTCGTAGCTCTGTGCAGCGCGGTGCTGATCTGCGTTACAACATGGATCTTTCGCTGGAAGATGCGGTCCGTGGCGTAGAGAAGACCATCAACATTCCAACGTTGGTGAACTGCGATACCTGTCATGGTAGTGGTGCGAAACCGGGTACACAGCCTAAAACATGTGGTACCTGTGGCGGTATGGGGCAGGTGCGTATGCAGCAGGGATTTTTCTCTGTTCAGCAAACCTGTCCAACCTGTCGCGGTGAAGGCCATGTGATTTCTGATCCATGTGGTGACTGTCGTGGTCAGGGGCGTATCGAAAAAACCAAAACCTTGTCCGTGAAGATTCCACCGGGTGTGGATACGGGTGATCGTATTCGTCTGGCAGGCGAAGGTGAAGCGGGGACGCATGGCGGACCTGCCGGTGATCTTTACGTTCAGGTGAATGTCGTTGCGCATCCTATCTTCGAGCGTGATGGTAAGCATCTATACTGCGAAGTGCCTATTAGCTTTATCGATGCTGCATTGGGCGGCGAGCTGGAAGTGCCAACGCTGGATGGTCGCGTGAAACTGAAGGTGCCGGCCGAAACTCAGACCGGAAAACTGTTCCGATTGCGCGGCAAAGGTGTGAAACCTGTGCGCGGTGGTTCGGTTGGTGACTTGCTGGTACGTGCGGTTGTTGAAACACCAGTGAATCTGAGCAGTCGTCAGAAATCCTTGCTGAAAGAGTTTCAGGAAGAGATGGAGCAGGGCAACAGCAAGCATTCACCGAAAAAACACGGCTTCTTTGATTCCGTGAAAAAGTTTTTTGAAGATATGACCTAAGTGATGGGCCGCTGCGGTGGCCCATGCTGTTTTCTGGTCACACCATTGAGGGCGTCATGACCTCCATACCGCTAGAACCCAAAGCGCTTTGGGCAATAATTCAGGAAGAAGCACGCCTCGAAGCGGAAAACGAACCGTTTCTGGCTAGTTTCTTCCACGCAACCATTATAGGTCATCGTGATCTGGCATCGGCCCTTTCCTACCTTCTGGCAGGAAAGTTGGCTGATGAAGTGATGCCAGCCGTTACCTTGCGCGAGCTGATCGAGCAGGCGTACGAATCTGAGCCACAGATTATTATGTCGGTCTGCCACGATCTGAGCGCTGTGCGGACGCGAGATCCCGCCATTGGCAAACTTTCTACGGTACTGCTCTATCTGAAAGGCTTTCATGCTATTCAGGCTCACCGCATCGCAAATTGGATGTGGAAACAGGGGCGTACTTCGATGGCTCTGTATATCCAGAGCCGTGTCAGCTCCACCTTGCAGGTTGATATTCATCCAGCGGCTTGTATTGGTCGTGGTGTGATGTTTGATCACGCAACCGGTATTGTTGTGGGTGAAACCTGTGTGATCGAAAACGATGTATCGATTTTGCAGAACGTGACTCTGGGCGGGACCGGGAAAGAATCCGGTGACCGCCATCCTAAGATCCGTGAAGGCGTGTTAATTGCCGCTGGTGCGAAGATCTTTGGCAATATTGAAGTAGGTGCTGGCGCTAAGGTCGGCGGTGGCTCAGTGGTACTGGAAGATGTGCCACCACACACAACCGTCGTAGGTGTGCCTGCGAAGATTGTGGGCAGTGCTGGGTGCGAAAAACCCGCACTGGATATGGACCAGAATATTCCGAACGAAGAATAAGTCGTGATAAACGGCAATGAATCAGGACAGAATCGCATGATCAGAATTGCAGTGACCGGTGCAGCCGGACGTATGGGTAAAGCGAACATCGAAGCGATCCAGCAGGCGGAAGGCGTTGAACTAGGTGCCGCGATTGTTGAGCCTAGCAGCTCTTTGATTGGTGCCGATGCGGGTGAAGTTGCGGGTGTTGGTAAGCTGGGTGTGAGTATCGTGGGTGACTTGGCCGATGCTGTGAATGATTTTGATGTGCTGATCGATTTCACTGCGCCTCAGGCAACGCTGAAAAATCTGGCGTTCTGTGCTGAAAACGGTAAGCAGATCGTAATCGGCACGACTGGCTTGAGCGATGCTGAGCGCGAAGAGCTGAACAGTTATGGTGACAAGCTGGCGGGCGTTTTTGCTTCGAATATGAGTGTCGGTGTGAACTTGTGCTTTAAGTTGTTAGCCATGGCCGCTAAAGCATTGGGTGACGATTACGATGTGGAAATCATCGAAGCGCATCATCATCACAAAGTGGATTCTCCATCAGGTACCGCGTTGAGCATGGGCGAAGCGGTGGCCGATGCACTGGATCGTGATCTGAAGGAGTGTGCGGTCTATGGTCGCGAAGGCCAGACCGGTGCGCGTCCGAAGAAAGAGATCGGTTTTGCAACCATTCGTGCGGGCGACGTGGTAGGTGATCACACAGTTCTGTTTGCGACTGAAGGCGAGCGTGTAGAGATTACGCATAAAGCCAGCTCCCGTATGACCTTTGCTAAAGGTGCAGTGCGTGCAGCGCGCTGGGTGAACGGCAAAGAAAACGCAATTTACAATATGCAGGATGTGCTGGATCTGCACTGATCCAAATTGATGTGTTTAACTGATCGTTGAGCATTGAAACGGTCGACGTCCTCCCAGGCCCCTATTCAGGGGCCTGTTTGTTTTTATCTCCTAATACTTACTTTTTAAGTAAACGTTTGTTTGAATTTTTGGTGCTCGGGCAGGAAAAGGAAATCAAACAAAAGTTAAACTGATCTCGTCAGCGTTATTTAGACTTTGTTGAATATTTTCTTTTAAAACAGTGGTCTTGTGCTACGTTTAAGTGCGCTTTCTGTTTTGTGGTGGAAAATTAAAACAAAATGCAATCTAAACGCAGTACTATCAAAACCTATCTCCTGAGATGGATCCTGCTATTTTCGGCACTTGGATTTCTGGTGATTTTTCTAATTGCCAGCCATGCCTTTACCAGCAGTATTCGTGACAATGCTAACGAGATAGCAGAACGTGTCGCTCGGCAAACGTTCAATTCTATGTATCTGGTGATGAGCCAGGGCTGGAGTCGTCAGCAGCTCGAGCAATTTCTCGGTCAGATGGAACAGGATAATGCCCAGTCAGATCTGAAAGTGACGCTCTATCGGGCACCCGTTGTGGATCAGCTATTCGGCCGTATAGAACAACCTGTGATGGATGACAGCCTGAAAGAGGCGATCCGTACAGGCGAAGCCCGTTCCCAAGAAGTGGGTGATTCCAGCCGTTACCTTTACCCGTTAACTGCGAAAGAAACCTGTCTGGCGTGCCATACCAATGCCATATTGGGGCAATCGTTGGGATTGATCGAAGTTCAACAAGAGTTGTCGGCGACGGTTGCTCAAGCTAAAACCAATCTAATTTATAACCTCTTGCTCATCGCACCCTTGCCGTTGTTGCTGGGTTTTCTGGCGGTACGTTCGCTCACCCGCCGGGTCGATGAGTCAATTAATCAGCTGACGACCAGTGTGGCGACGGTTGAATCGATAGCGGATCTGGAGAAGTTAGAACGGGAGCGTTCCAAACTTGCCTTCCATGAACTGGCGCGGATTTACGATGAGGTGGGCACGCTGGCAACCAAACTGCGTCATGTGGCGGTGGATAAAGAGTTGCTGGAATTTGAGATCCGGTTGCTGGAAAAATTTGTGATCACCTCTGAAGTGGTTCGGGACTGGCGAGAGTACGTCAGTGACCTGCTACTTGAGATCAACAAGGTGATTGATGCGCACACGATGTTCTCCATCTTTAAGGTGGATGATGAACTCTTTGACCTGGAGATCTTCTGGTTACGCCCGGCGAGTCAGGAAACCCAGGACAATATGGAAAAAGCGGTGATCCGCCGCTTGAAAGAGAGTGACTCGCAGTTGTACTCCGCCGGCTTGAATGTACGTCACAACATTGCCAGCCGAGAGGGTGACTTGATCGAGTTGGATCAGGACAGCATTGAATTGCAGTGTAAATCCCTACTCGTGGATACGCCGAAAATTGGCGGCATCGTCGGGATTGGCGTGCAAGCCGAAATCATCCGGGATCAGACCAAATTGCTGGTACTGGAAAGCGTGTTATCAACCCTGTTAAACGTCGTGGGCTCGGTGCGAGCGATCTACAAGTACACCAACGATCTGGAATATTACGCAACGCGGGATCCGCTGACCAATCTATACAACCAGCGGATGTTCTGGGAATTGCTGGAATATGAGCTGGATCGTTGTGCTCGTCACGACTACAAAGTGGCTGTGCTGATGATCGATCTGGATAACTTCAAATCGATCAATGACGGTTATGGTCACAGCTGGGGCGATAAGCTGTTAGAAATGTTCGCCGAATGTTTGCAAAAGACCTTTGAGCAGGGTGCTGTCGTGGCCCGCTATGGCGGTGACGAGTTTGTTGTGATGTTGTCAGAAGCTTCGCTGGAAAGTGCTGAGGAGGCGGGGCGGATGTTGCTGGATCGTATCCGTTGCTTCTCGGTTGAGCATAGTTCCGGGGCGGAGCTAAAGATCACGGCATCAATCGGTATCGGTATTTATCCTGATCATGCGCAGAGTAAGAAAGATCTCTTCATGTTTGTGGATAACCTGATGTACCGGGCCAAGCAGGACGGTAAGGACCGTTTGTGTGTACCGGACGAGCATGACCTTGTAAATATCTTTAAAGATATGAGCGAGAAAACACTGCTGGTGAAACATGCTATTGAACATCGCAAACTGATACCGGTCTTCCAGCCTATCCAACGCACTGATAATGGGAACGTTACCGCAGTGGAAGTGCTGAGTCGTATCGAACTGCCGGATGATAGTTTGATGAAAGCGGCTGAATTCATCGAGATCGCAGAGTCGATGGATAAAATTCACGCGCTGGATTATATCGTCATGGAGAAGGCGTTTGCGGCGGCGCGTGAGATCAATTACCGGGGACTACTGTTTATCAATATGTCGCCCCGTGCTGTTGTCGTGAGTGATTTTATCCAGCAGGTTAAACGCTTAACCCGGCAGTACGAAATCAATACCGGTAACATCGTATTTGAGATTACTGAACGCGATACGGTGAAAAGTATCTCGATGCTGGAACAGTTTGTGGCCAACCTTAAAGATGAAGGCTTTAAGCTGGCGATTGATGACTTCGGCTCAGGTTTCTCCTCTTTCCATTACCTCAAGCACCTGCCCATTGATTACGTCAAAATCGAAGGTGAATTTATCGCCAATATGGCCAGTGATAAGCGTGATATGGCGTTTGTGAATAGCATCGCCAAGTTATCCAGGGAGCTGAATCTGGAAACAATTGCTGAATTTGTAGAGAGCGAAGAGGTACTGGAATTGGTTGAAGCCGCCAACATTACTTATGCACAGGGTTATCATATTGGCCGCCCGACGCCGGATCTCGCCAGCATTGTCGTTCAGACATACGAGCCAGCAGAAGTTTAACCTCGGTGGCAGCGTCGGTTATGGACGACCTCAGCTGCCACCACCCCTGCCTTGCCTTTTGGTCGTATTTTGATCATAGCTGCACTCAATAGAGCAGATAAATATTCTCTATTTAGACTCCTTTGGCATGCCTATCTATCATTAAATTGAGCTGTCTTGATTCACTGATAGAGGAGAGTGACTATGTCTCTCAAAGGTAGCAGGACGGAGCAAAATCTGAAGGATGCATTCGCGGGCGAATCTCAGGCCAATCGTCGTTATCTTTACTTTGCCGCTAAGGCTGATGTTGAGGGTTATAACGATGTGTCAGCCGTTTTTCGCTCCACCGCCGAAGGTGAGACCGGTCATGCGCATGGCCATCTCGATTATCTGGAAGAGGTGGGGGATCCCGCAACGGGTCTGCCAATCGGTGAGACCTCCAACAACCTGAAAGCGGCGATTGCCGGTGAAACCCACGAATATACGGATATGTATCCGGGCATGGCGAAAGCGGCCCGGGAAGAGGGGTTCGACGAAATTGCCGACTGGTTTGAAACACTGGCGAAAGCTGAACGTAGCCACGCCAATCGTTTCCAGAAAGCACTGGATGCACTGGACTAACTCTGACCTGGAAATCAGGGCAAGACGATTGCGCTGATTTCCGGCAGTGAGAACAACGGTATGAGCAAATCGCCTGACCGTGAGGGCAGTTTGGACGCACCTACACGCCATCCGCTGGATTGGAAGAACGAATCTTTTTATAACGTCGACGATCTTAATCAGGAGCTGGAGCGGGTGTTTGACATCTGCCATGGCTGCCGGCGCTGTGTGAACCTCTGTGATGCCTTCCCGACGTTATTTGATCTGGTTGATGAATCCGACACCATGGAAGTGGATGGTGTTGATCCCATGGATTTCATGAAGGTCGCTGATCAGTGTTATCTCTGCGACATGTGTTACATGACCAAATGTCCCTATGTACCGCCACATGAATGGAACGTCGACTTTCCCCACCTGATGCTGCGGGCGAAAGCGGTGAAGTACAAAGACCAGGGGGCGAACTTTCGTGACCGGGTGCTAACCAGTACCGATCAGGTAGGACGTTGGGCAACTATCCCGTTGATTGACGTCACCATCAATGCACTGAACGAACAGCGCTGGGCTAGAAACCTGATGGAACAGAGCATAGGCATTCACCATCAGGCAGTGTTACCCAAGTTCGATTCGAAAACACTGCGTAAACGGGTGACCTCTCAACTGACTGAGCTACGTGCCGTCACCACCACCGCTACGGATAAAACCCGTGGCAAAATAGCCTTGTTCGCGACCTGCTACGGTAATAACAACAGCCCCAAATTGGGTGAGCATCTGGTCGATGTTTTTCATCACAATGCAATTCCCGTCAAGCTGGTAGGTAAAGAGCGATGCTGTGGTATGCCCAAAATGGAGTTGGGGGATCTGGAGTCGGTTAGACATGCCAAGGAAGCTAACATCCGAGAACTGGCTGAATGGGTGGATCAGGGATACGACCTGACGGCACTGGTGCCATCTTGTGTCCTGATGTTTAAACAGGAGTTACCCCTGATGTTTCCCGATGATCCGGACGTGAAAAAAGTGCAGCAGGCTTTTTTTGATCCCTTTGAGTATCTCTGGTTGCGCCACAAGGCGGGGCTGTTACGCAAAGACTTCTCAAATCCACTCGGTGATATTAGCTATCAGGTGGCGTGCCATCTACGGGTGCAAAACATCGGATACAAAGCGCGAGACGTATTGAAGTTGATTCCCGACACGCGGGTGACTGTGCTGGAGCGTTGTTCCGGTCATGACGGGACCTATGCGGTCAAAGTCGAAACCCACGATAAAGCCGTGAAAATTGGCAGTCCGGTTGCCCGCAAAGTGAAATCGGCCGAAGGCGCAACCCTGAGCAGTGACTGCCCGATGGCCGGTAGTCATATCGCGCGCCTGAGTGAAACGGCAGAAGGTTCGCAGCACCCCATCAGCCTTTTGCACAAAGCTTACGGACTCTGAGGAGTGTTGAGCATGAACAAACTTACACGTGATGATCTGCTGTCATTGGAGGCATATGCCACCTGCCGTGATCAGTTCCGGCGTGATGTTATGACCCACAAAGCCTGTCGTCAGATTCAGCTGGGTGAGCATATTCGTTTGTTATTCGAAGATCGCCTGACCATGCAGTATCAGATTCAGGAGATGCTACGTGTTGAACGGATTTTTGAAGCGGATGCGATTCAGGAAGAGTTGGATACCTACAACCCCCTGATCCCTGATGGCAACAACTGGAAAGCCACCATGATGATCGAATACAGCGATGTAGATGAGCGTCGTAAGGCGCTGTCTGAGTTGATTGGTGTGGAACGCAAGCTGTGGATACGCGTCAACGGCTATGAACCTGTCTACGCGATCGCTGATGAAGATCTGGAGCGGGATAACGACGAGAAGACGTCCAGCGTGCATTTTTTACGTTTCGAGTTGCCATCGAAGGTGATGAAGTCTGTTATGAATGCAAAAACGGGTGTACGTATGGGTGTTGATCATCCCGGATACTATGTCGATATGGATATGCCGGATCAGAGCCGAATCGCCCTGTTAAAAGATCTGAATAGATAGGTTGTGTTGAGCAATATGATCCTCGACACAACCTCCGGATGAATTTGATCTGCCGCCAGACGTTACTTCCGCCACTCCAGTGACAATGATACGGAATCGGCAAAGCGCAATGCGTGGGGTTTGTCGATTGTCACCCGCGCATATTCAGTCCAATCGTGTTCGCTGCAGATGTCGAGCACGTCGGATACCAGCTTTTCGAGCAATTTAAAGTGCCCGGCTTCTACATGGGATATGACCTTTTTTGTGATGACTTTGTAGTTGAGCGCGGCTTCTACATCGTCATTGGTCATCGCTTTGTCAGCGGGGTAGTGAATTTCGATGTTGATCACAACGTCCTGTTGTTTGGTCATCTCTTCCGGATTAAATCCGATAAACGTGCGTAAGCGCAGATTGGTGATGTTGATGACCGCATTGCTGATCGACATACAAGCTCCTTAGTGTGATCAGAAAGTTTATCCAGAGGGTAACAGATCTGCCGCCTAAGATGACCCGGTGATCTGTAGGGTTGCCTGACGGCTCTCATTCGGCACCAGGACCCAGCGGTTGCCGAATGCCGCGCCTCTTTCTACGCAGATAAACTGCTGATGGATCCCTTCACCAACATCGTTCATGGCCGCTGCATTTTCAGCGCCGGGATTCCATACAATAGCCGTTTCGCAGTTGTGTCCGCGGATGGTGATAGCGGGCTCACCGAGTATCTGCTGGGAGGTGGGTACGGATTCATAGACACGATCAACTTCGCCGCTAAAGCGGATATTACCGTCCTGATACGTGGGTTGAAGCCCTCGCAGGTTATCCAGATAGTCCAGACCCGACAGTCCTGTAACAGCAGCGGATGCCAGATCGGCTACCGGATGATAGCTGTGCAGTGCCCAACTGAATTCGGCGTCTGAATCTGAATGATTGTGGAGTGTGAGTTTAAGCTCGATCTCATTCGATAGTGTGATCTGTAGTTGGGCGGTAAATGGATGCGGGAAGAGAGCCAGATCTTCGGCGTTGGATGCGAACGTAAAAACCAGCAGGGTCGTTTTCGGGTCAGGTTCCTGAATTTCGCTGAGTTGCCAGTCCTGATTTCGGACAAAGCCGTGCTTGGGTTTGGAGGGGGCATTTTGATTTACGCCGAACCAGGGTAAGCACACGGGGATCCCGCCACGAATCGCGGTGCCTTTGGCAAAGACGGCGTTAGGGCTGAGCCAGAGCAGTTCTGCTCCCGTTTGGGGTTTGAACTGGAGTACCTGCGCCCCTTGAACTGCAATGACCGCCTCGCAGCTCTGGTTGCGGACCAACAGCATAGGTAACGCAGGTAACTCTTTCTGGAAACGACTAACGCTGTCGGTTAGCGCGACCGTTTGGGTGTGTTGAACGATGTCCTGCAAAGCGCAATCCCTTCTATATACACGTGTGGATAACGCGATGGTAGGCGATCTCTATGTCAAAGTGCAGTATTTACAACGCTCATTTTTCAGCGCGGGCCATGTTTTCGCGAAGACTGTTGATCATATCAATCGGTAGTGGGAAAACGATGGTATTGCTGTGCTCGCCAGCGATCTCTGTCAGCGTTTGAAGGTATCTCAGCTGCAAAGCCTGGGGTTGCTTGGACAGGATCTCAGCGGCTGCGCTTAGCTTTTCTGAGGCTTCCAGTTCCCCTATGGCGTGGATAACTTTTGCCCGTCGTTCACGTTCCGATTCCGCTTGTTTTGCGATTGCACGGATCATCGATTCGTTCAGATCAACATGTTTGATCTCTACATTACTAACTTTGATGCCCCAGTCATCGGTCTGCTGATCGAGGATGGTCTGGATATCCCGATTGAGTGTGTCGCGTGAGGCCAGCATTTCATCCAGTTCGTGCTGTCCGAGGACAGAACGTAATGTGGTTTGCGCCAGTTGGCTGGTGGCTTCGTGGAAGTTTTCCACATTGATAATGGCTTTTTGCGAGTCCACTACGCGGTAGTACACCACGGCATTGACCATCACCGAGACGTTATCCCGCGAGATGACATCTTGTGTCGGTACGTCCATGACCACTATACGAATGTCCACGCGAACCATCGTCTGGATCAGCGGGATGACGATGATCAGTCCGGGGCCTTTCACCTTGTAAAAGCGCCCGAGAAGAAAAATGACACCACGTTCATACTCTCGCAGGATACGGAAGGTGCTGATCAGCAGGGCGAGGACCAGTACAACCATACTGATGTAAAAATATAGTGTGATCATTGGGGATCTCCCGTTGTTGGACGGTCGTCTTTGGTAACTTCCAGTAGCAGTCCTTTCACGTTGAGGATCGTTACCTGTTCGCCTGCGTTGATTGGGGAAGCGGATTGGGCGTTCCAGATTTCGCCGTGTAGTTGGACCTTGCCCAGTTCATGAAAGTCTTCCAGTGCCAGTGCTTTCGCGCCGACCAGCATGCCGGTGCCGCTCACAACCGCGCTGCGCCGTGAACGCAGTGCCATCGCCAGCACAAATATGCAAAGCCCACCGGTGACAGCGGTAAAGGCTGCAATGACCGGGATTGCAATTTGAAACGCGGGTAGCTCGGTGTCCATCAACAGTACGGAGCCGATGGCAAATGAGACTGCGCCGCCGATACCAAATATACCAAAGCTGGGAGACATGGCTTCCGTGACCATCAGGCCGACGCCCAGCGCAATCAGAGCCAACCCTGCGTAGCTCACCGGCAGCAGCTGGAAGGCGTAAAGTGCGATGAGTAAGCTGATACCACCGATAACACCAGGCAACCCCACTCCTGGGTTATAGAACTCCAGTAACAGACCGTAGAGACCTGCCAGCATCAGGATGTAGGCAACGTTAGGGTTGGTGATCACCGAGAGAAAATCGTAGCGCCAGTCGGTGGTGACTTCGTAGAGGCGGGCTTGTGTTGTCATGAGTTGATAAGGCTGGTCACGGACTTTGATTTCTCGTCCATCCAGTTGCTGTAACAGATCGTGGAGATCATTCGCCATCAGATCTATCACTCCCTCTTTTAGTGCTGCCGAGGCACTCAGGCTGGCGGCATCGCGCACCGCTTTTTCCGCCCAGTCGGCGTTACGTCCGTGCAGATCGGCCAGTCCCCGAATGTAGGCGGCGGCATCGTTCATGATCTTTTTTTGCATCGGATTCTGGGCCGCTTCACCCAGGGAGTCTTCTTTGTCATCTTTGCGGGTTGGATCTTTGGGCTGTGGCGGTGTCATGCCAATCTGTACCGGCGTGGCGGCTCCCAGATTGGTGGCCGGTGCCATCGCGGCGATGTGGCTGGCGTACAACAAGTAGGTTCCGGCACTGGCGGCACGGGCCCCTTTAGGATGAACAAAGGTGGCAACAGGCACGGGGGAATCAATAATGGCCTGAATCATGTTGCGCATTGATGTATCGAGACCGCCGGGCGTATCCAGATGCAGAACTAACAGGTGGGCTTTTTTCTCATTGGCGTCGCTCAGTGTACGGACCAGCAGATCACCGCTGGCAGGACCAATAACACCGGATATCTTCAAGTGCCATATGTCACGGCTGGTTGTGTCCTGAGCCAGAATGGATGGCATCGCCAAACCAATCAAAAGCAGAAGTGAGCAGATCATCCATGACAGATATGTTCGTATCGGCACGGCCTAAATCCTGCTGTTGGATATACAGCAAGTATAGCGGGTCATTTTTCTAAGAGCGGAAGCCGTGAATGAACGCCGTCCCAATCTATATCAATAGTGGGGCTTTCCGCCTTTCTAATCTCCCGTTCATGCTCTAATCTGGCAGATACGGTGAAATTTTGTCCAGGAGCCTCCGGGGCAAACATGATACGCGTCTTCGGGGAGCTGAATTGCTATGCAGCCACAACTTGCCGGTTTTTTACCACGTGAACATCTGCAGCAGCTGGTGGAACTGTTACAGCTGCACGACTATGAGGTATTTGGACCTCAAGTGCGTGACGGCGCCATTGTGTATCTCAACCTGCAGGATGTAACCCAGTTGCCGCAGGGGGTTAATGATCATCAGGCCGCGGGGTACTATCGTCTCGGGAATACACCCTCAGTGCGTTATTTTGACTGGGCGAATGGTCCCGAGTCACTCAAGCCGTTTCTATTCGCCCCGCGAGAGGTGATCTGGCAGGCCCGCCGTTCGAGCGAGGGTGCCATTGAATTTATTCCACCAGAGCCGGTCATCCAGAAGCGAGCGGTGTTAGGTGTCAGGGCCTGTGATCTTGCTGGTCTGCGGTTACAAGATCTGCATTTCCTCAAAAGTGAATTCAAAGACCCATGGTATGAAGCGCGGCGCAAGGGGTTATTCCTGATCTCGGTTAACTGCGCGCGTCCCGCCGATACCTGTTTTTGTGCATCAACGGGTGACGGCCCTGCGGCCGGGATGGGATTTGATCTGAACCTGACTGAGTTAGATGACGGATTCCTGATTGAAGTGGGCAGTGATGAGGCCGAAGACTTGATCGCAACGCTTCGTCTGAAGCCCGCGTCAGAAGAACAACTGTCTGCACAATATGCGCAGTATAAGCACGCCGTTGAGGTGCAGCAGCGTGCTCTGCCTGATATCCCGCTGATGAACATTTTGCAAAACAACCACGACCATCCGCGTTGGGATGATATTGCGGAACGGTGTTTAGCCTGTGGTAACTGCACCCAAGTGTGTCCCAGTTGTTTCTGTCACAGTGAGGGTGATGTGGTCACGCTGGATGGTGAGCAGAGTGACCATGTGCGTGAATGGGATTCTTGTTTCACCGCTGATCATGGCTACTTAGCGGGATTTCAGGTGCGTCCTGACACTAAGAGCCGTTACCGCCAATGGATGACACACAAGCTGGATAGCTGGCACGCGCAATATGGACGTAGTGGTTGCGTCGGGTGTGGGCGCTGTACAACCTGGTGTCCCGCTGAGATCGATTTCGTGAAGGAAGCACGCATTGTTAGCGGGGAGGATGAGGTATGAGTGAGGTGTGTCTCCCTGGAACCGATCCGATCAGTGCCACGTTACCCATAGCGGCAGAGGTGGTGGCGTTTGTGCAGGAATCTCCCAGTATTTTTACCCTGCGGTTACGGCTGGTCGATCCGGATCAGCGCGCTGCGTATCGTTTTGTCCCCGGCCAGTTCAATATGTTGTACCTGTTTGGCGTGGGTGAAGTGCCGATCTCTATTGTCTCCGATCCACAGGATGAAACCCTAATTGATCACACGATTCGCGCGGTGGGTCGTGTCACGGATGGTTTGGCGAAGCTGCGTGAGGGTGATCAGCTCGGTTTACGAGGCCCTTTTGGTCGGGGATGGCCGATGGCTGAGGCGGAAGGCAAGGACGTCATGATTGTGACGGGTGGGCTTGGCTGTGCCCCCGTGGTTGCCGTGATCAACTATGTGCTGATGCGACGACAGCATTTTGGTCAACTGACCATCATTCAGGGGGTTAAACACTCTGATGAGTTGATCTGGCGTGCGCGCTACGACTATTGGAACAGTTTGCCTAAAACGCAGGTGCTGATTGCCGTCGATCACGGAGGCACGCTCTGGCCCTATCACCACGGGCGTGTGACGGAAGTATTTGATCAGTCTCAGGGTGATCCGGCGAATACGATTGCCATGTTGTGTGGCCCCGAAGGCATGTTGAAAGCGGCCAGCGAAAAACTGATGGCGATGGGGGTGATAGAGGATCAGATCTATCTCAGTATGGAGCGCAACATGCAGTGTGCGATTGGGCATTGTGGACACTGCCAGTACGGGGCTGATTTTGTTTGTAAAGATGGGCCGGTCTTCGCTTATCCACAGGTCAAAGCGTTTTTAGGCGTGCGAGGGATCTGATATGAGCCATAAGCCACGGATTGCGGTGCATAAATTCAGTTCCTGTGATGGGTGTCAGCTGGCTTTTCTCAACATGGGGGCCGGATTGCTGGAGCTTTCGGAGCAGGTGGATATTGTGCACTTTGCTGAAGCCGGACCGTTGGCAGAAGACTACCGGGTCGATATTGCCTTTGTTGAAGGCAGTGTCGTCACCGCGCATGATGTGGAACGTATTCAGCGTATTCGTGCCAACAGTGACTATTTGGTCACCATCGGGGCGTGTGCGACCTCCGGAGGGATTCAGGCGCTGAAGAACCTGGCGCATGATCGTGAGCACTGGCCGGCACAGATCTATACCCATCCTGAGTATATCGATAGTCTGCCCGAGTCCCAGCCGATTAGTGATCACGTCAAGGTGGACTTCGAGTTGTGGGGATGTCCGATCAACAGTGAGCAGGTTGTTGCGGCGGTTGGCAGTTTATTGCAAGACGTTGTGCCGAAAGATAATGCCGAAAAACTCTGTCTGGAGTGCAAACGTCAGCGTGTGGTGTGTACCTTGGTGACTCAGGGTGAGCCTTGTATGGGGCCTGTGACGCGTACAGGATGCGGTGCGTTATGTCCGAGCTTCGGACGTGACTGCTACGGATGTTACGGGCCGGCAGAGAGCAGCAATGCGGCAGGGCTGGCGCGGCGTTTTTCAGGGCTCGGCCTGGTGCCCGATGAAGTCTCGCGCAGAATGCATTTTATCCACCCCATCGCGTCCGATTTTGACTGTATTCCGGTGCAGCAGGAGCGTTGCGATGACTGAGCGGAATATATCCATCAAAGTCCCTATTCTGGCCCGCGTTGAAGGTGAGGGAGCTTTGCATCTGGAGATCAGGGACAACCAGATCGAACGGTTGCAGTTCAGCATCTATGAGCCGCCCCGCTTTTTCGAGAAGTTTCTGGAAGGACGCAGTTACACCGAAATACCGGATATTGTGGCGCGTATCTGTGGTATCTGTCCGGTGGCTTATCAGGTCAGTGCTGTGAATGCGATTGAATCAGCATTTGATATTGATGCGGGACCTTGGGTAAGGCAAATGCGTCGCCTGCTCTATCTGGGGGAATGGATTGAAAGTCACGCCCTGCATATCCATCTGTTGGCTGCGCCGGATTTCTTTGGTTGTGACAGTGGCATCGCTTTGGCAAAAGCCCATCCCCATGAGGTGAAGCGTGGGTTGCAGTTACAAGGCTTAGGCAACGAGTTGCTGCGATTGATGGGCGGACGTTCGGTACATCCGATTGGTGTAAGGGTGGGTGGTTTTCATAAAGCGCCTGACCTGATGGCCGTCGAACGCTTATTGGATAAGTTGCATCAGGTATTGCCTGAAGCGGAGGCTATGGTGGATTGGGTCGCGATGATTGATCTGCCTGAAGTGCGGCAGGATTTTCAGAGCGTGGCGCTGTCCGCGAATGATTATGCGATCGAAAATGGTCAGTTAAAAACCTCATCGGGTTTGCTGCTGACACCCGAGCAATATGAACAGCACTTCAGTGAGATGCATGCGCCACACTCTACGGCCCTATGGAGCTTGTGTGATGGTAAGCCCTATCTTGTCGGACCGCTGGCACGGATGAATCTGAACCACAGTACGTTACACGGTGCGGATGCCCATCAGTTCTCTCGCTATGCCGGACGTTTCCCCAGCCTTAATATGTTTGACAGCATGCTCGCGCGAGCCCTTGAGATCTGCTTTGCATTGCGTGAGGCGATTCGCATTCTTGAGCAATACCGAATGCCCGTAGCATCTTGTGTGGACGTTGAAGCAAAAGAAGGGCACGGGGCGGGTTGGAGTGAGGCACCCCGAGGCTTGCTTTGGCACCGCTATCAGCTGGATGAATCGGGTATTGTCCGAGCGGCCAAGATTGTTCCGCCCACCAGTCAAAATCAGGCGCGGATTGAGGAAGACCTGCATCAATCGCTGCAACTGTTTGGTCTGGATCGCAGTGAAGATGAATTGCGTTTGCACTGCGAAAAAGTCGTGCGTAACTACGATCCTTGTATCTCCTGTGCCACCCACTTTTTGAAGCTGACGACGGTGCGTTCTTGAAGAACGTACGGATTATTGGGCTTGGCTCGCCTCATGGAGACGATACCTTTGGTTGGGTCGTGGTTGACTTGTTGCAGCGGCAGATCGTGCCTGAGTCAGTAGAGCTGGTGGTGTTGGACAGGCCGGGTGCGGCACTATTGTCCTATCTGCAGGATGCAGATCACATCTGGGTCATTGATGCGGCAGACATGGGGGAAGTGCCCGGTACATTACATCAAATGGATGCTGTACAGCTGCTGAGGGAGCCTCGTCTGGCCAGTATCACCTCACATGGTATCGGGTTAATTGAAACACTTCAGCTGGCTGACGCATGCCAGATTACATTGCCGCCCATCCATGTATTTCTGGTCCAGCTTGCCCACCTAGAGTCAGATCAGCCGCTGTCACCGGCCGTACAGCTCAGCGCAGAAACACTGGCGGCCGATATCCGGGATCTGTTCACCTCTGATTAAGACTTAGCGCGGTATAACTGACAAGGTAAGACAGATTCGGCTAAGAGGTGTCCCATGAAAACGTTACTCGTTTTGGGCCTGTCTGCGCTGATCCTAAGCACGGATGTTGAAGCCAGTCTGGGGTATCCCGGACAGGAGGTTCAGCAAGATATTCCCATCCCTGTTCAGGCATCCCCCTGGGGCGCTGATGATCAGGACTCTGCTACCATCGATCCGCTTGCACGCATCTATCTCGATTTTGGTATTCACGCCCCTATCGGGCGACATGGACGGATAGATCTCTACTTTGGCGGTCCGGGCTATGGCTACAGTTATCCTTCTCACTACCGCTACCGTCATCACTACAAGCGTTATAACAGGCATTATCGTCCGCACTACCGGCCGCACTTTAGAAACCATTACCGCCCGCATCGGAGTTATCCACACCGCTGGAAACGGCATCACAATCGCGGCTATGATCGTAACAGGTATCATCCGGGGTCACATCAGCATCGCCAGTGGCGTTGACATGTTGCAGAGTAAATTGCCAAGACTATAAAAAGTACGGATAGTTCAGGCGCTTGGATAAGGGAGTCGTGAGTGTATAAGCTAAGTTTTTTTGTGCCGCAGGAGCAGCTGGAAACGGTGAAACAGGCGCTATTTGATGTGGGTGTGGGAAAGATCGGAAACTACGATAGCTGCTGTTGGCAAACCTTAGGTGAAGGACAGTTTCGTCCATTGGCGGGCAGTGATCCGCATATAGGTGCACTGGATACTGTCGAACGCTTACCTGAGTGGAAGGTGGAGATGGTCTGCAGCGATCAGCTTATCCGCTTAGCCGTTGAGACTTTAAAGCACGCCCACCCCTATGAAGAGGTGGCATACGATGTGTGGCAACTGTCGGACATCTGAATCAGTCAGCGGCGCTGCTATCGTGGCATTCAGTGCGGAATTTCTGAGTATCACTGGCGTCCAGCGAGATGTGTCTTAGAGGATACAGACCTGTTTGTCGATCAGCGAAATAGAGCTTCAGTGCATTACGGATTGTCTGAAAGGCCAGCTCATCCCAAGGGATGTCGTCTTCGCTGAACAGTTCCACTTCGAGCGACTCTGAGCTGATGGCGTATTCTGGCTTATCCATGCGGGCCAGATAAAACATCTGTACCTGATTGACATGCAGAATGGAGGTCACTGTGTAGAGGCTTTCAATCTTAACCTCAGCAAATGCCTCTTCATAGGTTTCACGCAGCGCGGCCTGTTCGGTTGATTCGCCATTTTCCATAAACCCGGCGGGTAGCGTCCAGTAACCCAGTCTGGGTTCAATCGCACGCCGGCACAGCAGAACCTTATCTTCGTATACCGGTAAACACCCTGCAATAATGCGGGGGTTCTGATAGTGAATGGTGCCGCAGCCGTCACAGATATGACGTGGACGGTTGTCACCTTCCGGAATGGCAATATGTACGCTGTTCCCGCAGTGGCTACAGAAATTCATCATCTATCCTTTAAAGAAGTGCTTTCTATTTTAAGGTGGGCAGAGGCACAGGGACAAGGTTATCATGAACGGAAACCCCTTGTGTCCATTGGATTATGTTACAAAATCTTAGAGACCGATTGACCAGCTATACGCCGCGACGCTTTTCGTCAGATCAGCCGAAAGCCAGTGTATTGATTGCACTGACGGACCATCCGAGCGAACCGGAAGTCATTCTGACGCAACGTTCAGTGCACCTGTCCAGTCATAGTGGAGAGGTTGCTTTTCCCGGTGGTAAACACGACCTGACAGATCCTGATCTGTTATATACCGCCTTAAGAGAAGCGGAAGAGGAGGTCGGTTTAAATCCTGAACAGGTGGATGTTATCGCACCTATGGGGCAAGTGATGTCCAAAAACCGACTGCAGGTGACGCCCTGGGTCGGTATTGTACCTCATGATGTCAGTTTGAAAGCCAACCCAGATGAGCTGGACGCTATCTTCCGCGTGCCTCTGACTTACCTGATGAGTGACCCGCGTCGACGTACAGATGCTATACGTTTAACCGACGTCACGCATTATGTGCCCGCGTGGGAGTTTGAAGGGTATCTTATATGGGGGTTAACCGCGTATATGTTGGCTGAGCTGCTCAATGTTGGGTTTGACGCACAGATTCCGATGAAACCACGGCCGGAACACCGATAGGAGTGAATGAATGTTATATACGCTGGAAGGGCAGCAGGTCCGACTGATCGGTGAAGAACACTTCATCGCCGAGAATGCCACTGTGATTGGTAATGTGGAGCTGCATGATCGCACGAGTGTCTGGTTCAACGTGGTCATTCGGGGGGATAACGACCCGATCATCATCCGTGAAGGCACGAATATCCAGGACGGTGCGGTGTTACATACCGATCCGGGTTTTACGCTGGACATCGGTGCCAATGTGACGGTCGGCCATCAGGCGATGTTACACGGCTGCACGATCGGTGACTGCTCGCTGGTGGGGATTGGCGCGGTGGTATTGAACGGCGCGAAAGTGGGGAAGGGCTGTCTGATCGGCGCGAATGCGCTGGTTCCAGAAGGCATGGAGATTCCTGATTACTCTCTCGTCGTGGGGGCGCCGGCAAAAATTAAGCGTTTGCTCAATGATGAGCAACTTAAAGCTCTGGAAGCTAACTCTGAGCATTATGTGGACAATATGCGTCGCTTCCTGAAAGACTTTAAACCGCAGGAAGTTTGATGAGTGATGTAAAAAAACCGGTGCGCAGTCCTTGTGTGGGTGTGTGTGCACTGGATGAAAATGATATCTGTATCGCCTGTCACCGCCACGGTATCGAAATTGGTGAGTGGGGCGTGATGACCGATGCTCAGAAGCGAGAGGTGCTGCAAAAGGTAGCACGCCGTGAGCAAGGGGATATCTGCTGATATCCCGGGTTATATTGCAAAACACACATCTGAGGAGATAAACCTGTGAAGGTGATGATTGATCTTTGTGTAATCCCGTTGGGTGTTGGGGTCTCCGTGTCTGAATATGTAGCTGCGTGTCAGCGGGTGTTGAATGATGCAGGACTCGAACATCAGATGCATGCCTATGGGACTAATATCGAAGGCGAGTGGGATGAGGTGTTTGCGGCGGTCAAACGTTGCCACGAAGTGGTGCATGAGATGGGAGCGCCAAGAGTGTCCACCTCAATGCGAGTGGGTACCCGGACGGATCGTTCGCAAACGATGAATGATAAGATAGAAAGTGTAGAGCTTAAACTATCCAGCGATTGAGTCATTCCCTGTGGACTATTAGAAGTACGCGTTAGAAAAAGTGTACTTGCAGCCAGCCAGATATTGATCTTGCACTTAGATGTTTAAGAGACAACTTCTCACGGAATAAATCGATTGTTTAACCTTTTGATAGTAAGGGATTTATTGTCTTTTATGTATCAGATAACTACGCTATAGATTCACATCATCGGGTGCTTTTAAGTTGAATGTTTTATTGACCGGTGCGAATGGCTTTTTGGGCCGGGCATTGAAAAAAGATCTGGAATCTCGACCTTCCATTACATTGAGTACTGCTTACCGATCTCGTACGTCTGATAATGATGAGCCTGGCTCCCATATAGTGGGAGATATTGATTCCCACACTGACTGGGCTAAGGCATTAGAGGGGGTCAATGTTGTTATCCATTGTGCCGCTCGTGTTCATGTAATGAATGAAACAGAGGCGGCTCCCGAGAAGGCCTTTAGGTCCGTTAATGTCCACGGGACGGTTCAGCTTGCACGTCAAGCAATTGCCGCGGGTGTTAGCCGATTTATATTTATCAGTACCATTAAGGTTAATGGTGATCTGACCGCCCGCGATGAGGCTTTCTATGCTGATGATGTACCGTGCCCTTCCGACGCATATGCTCAATCAAAATGGGAAGCTGAACAGGAATTGATGTCGCTTGCTAAGAGTAGCGGGTTGGAGCTTGTTATTATTCGGCCACCGTTAGTTTATGGGCCAGGTGTTAAAGCGAACTTCTTAACTTTGTTAAACCTGGTAGACAAAGGGATTCCTTTACCGCTGGGGGCTGTCGACAACAGTCGAAGTATTGTATTTGTAGATAATCTTGTTGATCTCATAGTTACTTGTGTCGAACATCAGGATGCGGCTAATCAAGTATTCCTCATCAGTGACTCGGATGACGTGTCTACCGCGGTTTTGATCCAGCGAATAGCCCATGTTTTGGGTGCTAAGTCCAGACTCTTTAACGTACCCGTTTGGATGTTGATAGCCGTATCCACTATGCTTGGAAAGCGAGCGCTCACTCAGAGGTTATGTGAATCTTTGACGGTCGACACATCTAAAACAGTTCAGACGCTCGGTTGGTCACCCCCTTACAGTCTTGATGAGGGGCTTAAAAGGACTGTAGAAGCTTACAAGGATGCTAAACTTTAATGTGGTTCTTATTTGTTGGGATATTGGCATTTCTCGCAACATATCTACTTACGGGATATTTTCGCTATTACGCGCTGAAGAACCGTTTGATGGATATACCTAATGAACGAAGTTCGCATGAGATTCCAACTCCAAGGGGGGGCGGGGTCGCGATTGCTTTAGTTCTAACGGTTTTTTTCACAGCTTTGGGTTTTGTCGAGCCTGATATTCAGCAGTCGTTATTAGCCATTATTTTTGCTTGCGCTGGAATATGTTTGGTGGGTTTAGTGGATGATCATCGGCATGTTTCTGCACGTTGGCGTTTGTTGGTACACTTTTCCGGAATCAGTTTGGCGCTTGTGATGATGGGAGGAGTGCCTCCTATCGAAGTATATGATGTCAGTGTTGAAGCAGGCTTTATAGGTTCTGTTTTGATCGTAACAGGTCTGGTGTGGCTTCTGAACCTGTTTAACTTTATGGATGGTATTGATGGAATAGCCTCGATTGAGACTATTACATCTGGATTGGCACTTGCTTTCCTGAGTTGGATGGTGGTTCCCGATTCAATGATATGGGTACCTCCATTGTTTATGGCGTGTTCGGTTTTAGGTTTTTTGATATGGAACTTTCCCCCGGCAAAAATTTTTATGGGTGATGCCGGGAGTGGGTTCATTGGTGCTTTACTGGGCTTACTTGCGGTGCACGCTGCGTGGGAATCTCCGGTATTACTTTGGTGCTGGGTTATTATGCTGGCCGTCTTTGTCGTGGATGCAAGCGTCACACTAGCGAGACGTTTAATCGCGTTGGAACCGGTTTATAAGCCCCATAGAAGTCATGCTTATCAGAATGCGTCTCGGCTTTATCGTTCCCACCTTCCTGTGACATTAGGTGTAGCGGGGATAAATGTTGTATTTCTGTTTCCAATTGCTTTTAGCGTAGCAACAGGGTTGGTTGAAGGTGTTGTGGGTGTGGTTATCGCGTATGTGCCATTATGCTTTATTGCGTTATACCTGAAGTCCGGTGTTAGCGAGGAAAAGGTATAAATATGATTGCTGATTGTTTTGTCACTCAAGCAATATCTGTACTTAGTGAATTATGACTAAACTATTCCAATGGTTTTTACAGTTATCCCGGCCAAATAAAAGGGTATTTAGTGTCCTTGTTGACATTATTATGCTCTTTATCGCGTGCTGGTCAGCAGTGGCTTTGAGTTTAGGCACATATAAAGGAATATTGGATTCATATTGGATCATATGTTTGCTTGCTCCCGTCTGCGCTATACCTGTCATGATTCCAATGGGTTTATATCGAGCGGTGATAAGGTATGTAGGCTATCGAGCAATATGGACAGTTGTTAGGGCTGTCAGTATTGGCGTGGTCGTTTGGGGAATCACTCTAGCATTGGCAGATCTATTTGTGCTTTTGCCGTACTCATCAGTCATCATCTTTTGGATGGCGGCATTAGTAATGGTAGGCGGTACCCGAATATTAGGGCGCTGGATGTTTCGTCAATATACGCCTGTCGGCCGAAGCTATAAAAATAGACATGCCTGTCGCGCGTTAATATACGGTGCAGGGGCCGCAGGGCAACAGATGGCAACTGCATTATTAATAAGCCCTGAAGTCAGTCCTGTCGGTTTTCTAGATGATGATCGGTCTGTTTATGGTAGTGAAATAGCGGGCTTACGTGTTTATGGAATAGGGGATATTGAAGACCTTATTCGACGATATGATGTTGATACAGTATTGATGGCCATAAGGTCTCTTTCGACAAAAAGGCGTCGCGAGATTATACGTAAGCTTGAGCAATACCCGGTGGAAGTGAAGGTCATGCCTCCTCTTGGTGACCTTGCTAAAGGCCAGATTCAGCTGAATGATATGGCTAATGTTGATGTCGTTGATCTGTTGGGAAGGGATTCTGTTAAGCCTGATGGCGCTTTGTTAGAACGCTGTATTAAAGGGAAATCCGTACTAGTCACCGGTGCGGGTGGTTCCATAGGATCTGAGCTTTGTCGTCAAATACTGCAGCAAAAACCCGCACTTCTTATTCTTTTTGAACTGTCGGAATATGCTTTATATGTGATCGAGAAGGAGCTGTCAGAAAGCATTTCTGCCAATCAGCTCGATGTTCTGGTTTATCCAATGTTGGGTACAGTTCAGGATCAAAAGCATTTAGAAGATATTATGCGAAAGTATTCAGTTGAGACCGTTTATCATGCTGCGGCGTATAAACATGTTCCTCTGGTCGAGCATAATATTGTTTCGGGCATACGCAACAATTTGTTTGGTACCATCAAAACCGCAGAGGCTGCTATTGCGACGGGCGTTAAGAATTTTGTATTAATTTCTTCTGACAAAGCCGTACGCCCAACGAACATTATGGGAGCGACCAAACGGATGGCTGAAATGAGTTTGCAGGCTATTAGTCATCGTGAAGCAAGTGCTGGCAATAAGGTGTGCTTCTCAATGGTGCGTTTTGGGAATGTGCTTGGCTCATCCGGGTCTGTTATTCCGCTGTTCCGTCAGCAAATTGCACGGGGTGGTCCTGTAACGGTCACTCACGAGAAAATGACTCGCTATTTTATGACGATTCCAGAGGCCGCATCCCTTGTGATTCAGGCTGGAGCGATGGGGCATACCGGTGATGTATTCTTACTCGATATGGGAGAATCGGTAAAAATAGTTGATCTCGCAAAGGAGATGATCGTTCTTGCGGGATACTCTGTCAGGGATGAAGCTTATCCTGAAGGGGAAATCGAAATTGTCTTTTCAGGTTTGAGGCCGGGCGAGAAGCTATATGAGGAGCTTTTGATTGGTGGTAATGCTCAAGGTACCGATCATCCAATGATATTGCGGTCCTCAGAAGCGTTTTTAGAATGGCCTGAGATGAACGCAGAACTTGTTGAAATGGAAGCCTTGTTACACAGTGGTGATTATCTGCAGATTTCTGAGAAGTTAAAGAAGCTGGTGAGCGGTTACGAGCCATCAACCGGAATTGAGGACTATCTTTACAATGGAACGGCTGGAGTATCGTCTTTGGATATAATCAGGCACTAGCCTTGTCTGTGTGGAGGTAGAAAGTATTGGGTGTACCTTACTATAAGGTGAGGTACTTAATGGGTAAGCTGACACTCATCAACACGCCGAGAAAGATACCCAATATATTGGCGATCATATCGTACCAGCAGAATCCGCTCCCGAAATAGTGATCCCAGATCTCTTTCAGTAAACCAATCAATAGCGTTAACACAAAGGCTATATCGTTGGTTGTGACAGTGCCTAAGCAGATGAAGATAAATAAGCTATAAAAGAAATGCTGCTTTTTATCTTCCTCGTGAGATAACTTAAATATTAAATTTAGTATAAAGGCGCCTTAAGCCGTACTGGCCTGTTTCAGAGTGTTCATTAAGCGTTCGCCTGAACTCTTCCAGGTATATTCTGCTGCAATTATCCTGCCTTGATTGGATAGGCGTGATCTCAGGTCTTGGTCTTCTAGCAACTCCAGTAACGATGAAGTAATGCTTTCTCTATCGTAGGGATCTGCAAGTAAGGCACTCGACTGCGAAACTTCGGGCATAGAACTGGTCTTTGAGGTTAATACAGGAACACCGGAGGCCATCGCCTCTGCTACTGGCATCCCATATCCTTCGAAAAATGAGACGTATACCATGCACGTTGCCTGCGCATAGATCAGCGGAAGATCTGCCTGGCTAACATAACCTAATCTAAAAGCTTCGCCCTTTTTTAGGAGTGGTGTTAGCACTTTCTCCAGTTCCTCATTGAGCCAGCCTCGTGCGCCAACCAGCACCAAAGGAAAGCGCTTACGCAGTGGCGCAGGTAAATCAGAAAAAGCTTTTATTAGGCCTTCGATATTCTTTCTCGGCTCCAAAGTTGCGACGGATAGAATATAGCTTTCAGGGAGCGAATAGGTTCTTCTGACGTTAGCGAGCTGGTCGGACGTGTAAACTTCCCTAAAACTATCGCAAACCGCCGGCGATACAATATCGATCTTATCTGCAGAGATGCCAAACTGCTGGACAATATCGTTACGCGTATATTCAGAGATGGTTACAATCTTTTGTGCCTGATTGAGGCTGCTCTCTAGTTTGTTTGCCAATAAACTCACACGTTCAGCAGGATGGTATTGCGGAAAGTGAAGGTGTGATAAGTCGTACACCGTAAGTACTGACGGATTTTCCAGAGGAAGTAACGTGTAGTTTGGTTCCCAGTAGAGGAAGTCATGACACTTCTTTGCTGTCTGAAGCGCTCTGTACTGCTCCAGTATGCGTTTTATACTTCGAGCATAGGGTACTTGGCGGGCAATATTGATCAGCTTTGTTTTGGATGTTGTGTTCGATGTGCTTCCTTTGCTCGCAGCCATCGTCGGGAGCAAGAGCTTTTCGAGTTCAGCATGCTCATAAGCCCCCATCATCGAAATCCCTTTACACTCTTTCAGCGATTCGTCAGCCATAATCTGGAGTAAAAGCTGGCGGGTATAATGCCCAATGCCAGTCAGAGGGGTCAGTAGAGGGGTGACGTTAGTGAGCAGTTTCATGATATGAGCACTAGCTGTTATGCCATTAAAGACGTGAACTCATCATGACGCAGGTCTAATGTTGTGCGTTTGAACACATCAGTCATCTTGTTCACTTCAAAGGGGTTTCTAATCAGCCTTTAACATCGCTCGAAAGAGTGAAGAAGTATTAAAGGCAGAATAGGTTTCTTACGAACTTGTCATCCAGTTGTCTACACGTCCGATGTGTTCTTCAGTCAACGTGCCGGATATGCTCAATAGCTGAACCCAGTTATTGATGTAATCATACTGAGCCTGGTGAAAGTCCTTCCTGAATTTGTATTGTTCACGAATAGCATCCAGAACATCCACAACCGTGACTGTCCCGTACTTAAAGCCTTTTTCCTGAGCTTCTCGGGATTTTACTGATGATTTCAGTGCTTTTAGAGCGGCAGCCATAATCGCTTCATTAGATTTTACATTTAAATAAGCGGCGCGGGTTTCTTTCAATATGTTACGCCTCGCCTCCTCATATTCCAGTTGAGCTATGCGTAGTGTGGCGCGCTTCTCGGCTTTTCTGGCGGAAGTGCCACCGCCTTCAAAAAGAGGGAAAGTTAAATTAAGAGAGGCAACATAGGTATCTGTACGGGCTGCCTGCGTGTTCTCAAAACCAATATCTGATTTCTGCGCACTTAAAGTCAGATCTATTGTTGGATAGTGGCCGGAATCCGCTTGTCTAAGGGCAGCTTCTTCAGATTTTACCTTTAAGCTTAGAGCCTGTAGATTTGGATTGTTTAGTAAAGCCTTTTCCGTCCAAGCGTCCAAACGTCCCGTTTCGCCCAGTAAGCTAGTGTTATCGGTAAGACTATTTAGATGAGGTGGAACGGGATACCCTACGAGTTCAGAAAGCGCTTCGAAAGCAATTTCTAACTCACCTTTAGCTGCAATCTCGTTTGCCAACGTACCGTCCAGTCGAGCCTCTACTTCAAGTATATGCGTAACGGTCGATAGTTGATGTTTATAGCGGGTTTTCAGCAGTTGCAGCTGCTTTTCTATCGCATCCTTTTCAGCGGTGACAAGCTTAAAAGCATCCTGTTGTGACAATGCAGCAAGGTAGCGCTGGGTCAGATCAACAGACACCAGCATTCTTCTTTCTTCTAGCCTTAGGCGTGATTCATCCGAAAGGTGTTGATACCGGTCACGATTATGCCAAGCATTCAGGTCGAAGAGCTTTTGTTGGGCGACAAGACTGTACTTTTCCCCTTTATACCGCTCAGTGTTGGAGGTTTGGATTACTTCTCTTTGATTCTCGGAAAGTGTCGAGTACATTCTAATCTGGGGCAATAGTTGAGCCCCCGCCTGATCAAGCTGAGCCGAACTCACCTCTACTTGTTGGGCTGCGATTCTTAATCTTGGGTCAGACCCAATTGTTTCGCCATAGAGTTCATATAAGCTGGCAGCGTTTGCAGGCGAGCTTAAAATAGACGCAACAGCAATAGATAGGAATAGTTTGTACATTTTTTTCCTTCAGTATTCAGTCTTCGAGCATTGAGCGGGCGAATGCATCGGTTGCAGGCTGAACCAAGTATTCAAATAGTGTTCTGTCGCCAGTATTTATGAGCACTTCAGCAGGCATCCCTGGCAGTAGCTGAAAGCCTTTGAGGGCGTCCGAGGATGAGTCAGTAAGCTCCAAATGTGCCAGATAATACGGTGCGCCATCCTCTCCAACGATACGATCAGCGGATAAAGTGGTTACACGACCTTGAACAACGGGTGTAATCGAGCTTTTGAATACACTAAAACGAACGTCTGCATCCAACCCAAGAGTGACTCTATCTATATCCGCTGGTGCTACCTTCGCTTCGATGATCAGGTCATTTTTTTCAGGTACGATCTCAAGGATTTTGTTGCCTGGGGCGATGACGCCACCCAAAGTATGGAAGCCAAGGCCGAGTACGACACCGCTAACGGGTGCCATAATGGTCGAACGTTTAATTCGGTCAGTGATTGCGGATACACGCTCCTGAACATCAAATGCTTTTGCTTGAGCTTGGGACAGCTGTTCAACAACCTCAGCGCGAAAGTCTTTCTTTTGCTGTAGAATTTTTAGCTTAGCTTCGCCGGATTGTATTGTGATACCCGCAATCGCCGCTTTATGCTCAGCCACTTCCCCGGCAAGCCCTTCACGTAAACGTTGCAGGTCCCGAAGCCGTTTTTTATCTACAAAACCTTGGGATAGAAGGTCAATGTTATCGCTAATCTCTTCATCATAAGATGCGATCAGTGCTTTCTTGCTGGCAATCAGTGCATTAAGACCTTCGGATTGAGAGTTCAGTTGCACAATGCGTTGCTGTAAAACTTCAACCTCACCGTCACGTGAGATTTTGCGAACCAGAAACTGCTCTGCTTCCTGTTCTTTGGCCTCTGTTGCACGTTTATCGTCGGAGAGCAGTTCGTCCGGGAATGTAATGCTCTCCAGCTCGTCACGTTCAGCTAACAGGCGAGACTCTTGTGCCAATAGAACAAACAGCTGTCCTTTAAGAATCTGGTGCTCAGCCTGAAGTTGTGTGTCATCAAGTAGAATCAGTGGAGCCCCTGCCTCAACTTTGTCGCCGTCTTTGACGTAGAGTTGCTGGATAATGCCCCCCTCAAGGTGTTGCACTGTCTTCTTGTAACCTTTGACAGTTAAAACGCCAGGGGCAAGTGCCGCACTATCTATTGGTGCAATCATTGACCAGCCGCCAAATACGCCAAATGTTAGAAAAACGATAATTAGTCCGATCATTCGCGTCGGCATATCGTTTGTGTAGACGCTCATATCAGTTGACAGTTCTTTGTTCACGACTTTAAACCTTCGCTTTGCTTGATCTTCAAGCTGCTCGAGAAAATATGCTTTATGAAGCTGTAGCTACTGTGTTTTGTTGCAACTGCCTTAAAACTTCATCTCTAGGGCCTTGGTTGATCATTCGACCATTCGCAAGCACAACCATCATATCGACTTGAGCCAATACAGATACTCTATGGGTGATAATGATCACCGTAGCACCGCGAGCTTTTGCTTCGGTAATGGCGGCGGCCAGTGCTTTTTCACCCGTATCATCAAGGTTTGAGTTGGGCTCATCAAGTACGATAAAAACGGGTTCTTTGTAAAGGGCTCGTGCGAGGCCAATACGCTGGCGTTGTCCGCCGGAAAGCATAATCCCGCGAGTACCGATTTGAGTATCATATCCTTCAGCCAAGGAAAGGATCATTTCGTGTACACCGGCGGATTTTGCTGCAGTTACAACGGCTTCGGCATCAATTTCATCAAAGCGAGCGATGTTTTCACTGATTGTTCCATCAAAGAGTTCAATGTCCTGAGGAAGGTATCCAATATAAGGACCGAGTTCTTGGCGATTCCAAGTGAAAATATCGGCGTTATCTAACCGAACCTTACCAGAGGTTGTTGGCCAAATGCCGAGCATTGCCCTAGCGAGGGACGATTTACCGGCCGCGCTTGAGCCTAATACCGCCCAAACTTGGCCTGGTTGTGCATTGAAGGATACGCCTTGTAATACGGGGGCTCTGCTGCCTGGCGGCACAACGACAATATTATCGACATGTAAATGCCCTTTCGGTGTCGGTAGGGACATGGTTTCACGATCAGCAGGGATCTTCGTCAATACCTCGTCAAGGCGTTTATATTGTGATCGGGCGATAACAAACCCTTTCCAAGCACCAATCATCTGATCTATAGGGGACAGAGC
Source organism: Pontibacterium sinense (assembly GCF_015209595.1). GTDB lineage: Bacteria > Pseudomonadota > Gammaproteobacteria > Pseudomonadales > Balneatricaceae > Pontibacterium > Pontibacterium sinense. The sequence goes on from NZ_JADEYS010000001.1 coordinate 335,282, forward strand.
ACGTCCGAGCAAGATCGATCCCGCAATGACTAAGCCTGGTGATATCTCCTGCTGAATAACAAGGTATGCACCTAAGCCCAGAATTAGTGACTGAATAATAATTCTGAATGTTTTTGTTGCTGAAGTGATGATTGATGCGACATCGCTGGCAGAGGACTGTAATACAGTGACCCTATTTTGTTTGGTCTGCCAGCGTTTGCGAATTTGTTCAAGCATACCCATTGATTCAATCACTTCAGCATTGCTCAGGCTGCGTGAGACATCATTATTCGCAACAGATGATTCTTTGTTCGCTTCTTGTAGTTTTTTGCTAGTGAGTTTTTCGTTCAACACAGCAAGAATGGCAAGCAGGATGGCACTAAAGACACCGACCCAGCCATACCACGGGTGAAAGGCAAACATAACTGCGAGGTAAATGGGCAGCCAAGGGGCATCAAAGAACGCAAAAAGCCCATTCCCAGTCATAAATTGGCGCAGACCGGTGAGATCTTTAATGCATTGTGCAGAGTTATTACGGCCGCCGGAGTAGAGTGACTGTTTGAAACTTGCGCTGAATACGTTGTTAGAGAGGAGAACGTCCAGTTTGGCGGCGATACGAACCAGAATACGTGACCGGACCCACTCAAGCGAACCCATTGCAGTGAGTAAAAATACCATGATTAGCGTGATCATCAACAAGGTGCTTTCGCTACCGCTGGTGATGACCCGGTCATAAACCTGAAGCATGTAAATCACGGGTACGAGCATCAGTATGTTAATAAACATACTAAAAAATCCCGCTGACAGGAAAGCGCCTTTAGTCTGCTGTAAGGCTCGTTGCAGGTCTGTTTGTTGTTCGGGATTCACGACGAATCGTCTCCATTCGGGTTGTTCAGGCGTAGGTGCCGGGTGTGTATGGCTCTAGGCCTAAAAGCTTGAGCATCAGGCATTAAAATAGGAGGGCGGATTATACCAGAAGCGGGGGCGTTTTATAATGGAAATTCGCGAGGCTTAGGGGCCTTTATCAAGAGGAAACCCTAGAAGATCTGGTTTACGCCAGGCATCTGGGGCGGCAGCCGAGAAGTCCGGCTACCGGTGTGTTACCAATTGAGAAATATAAGACCTAAAGCGCAATTTCTTCGCCCGGCAGCTCTTTTTTCAGTTCCTTAGCATATGCATTGCGCGCTGTTTGCAAAATAGCCAGTTGCTGTTGGGCTTCAGCTATTTTCTTATCTACTAACTGTAGAGAGAGCAGCTGTCCTTTAGCTGACTCTGAAAGTAGCTCAAGCGGATATTCTTTGCCGTCAATATTGATATTATTTGACATATTGTTCCCATAATAGCTAGGTGAAAAACTGGATCTGAGATCGTCGATATTTACGGCATGAATTCTAACACGCCATGAGCTGCGACAAAGCCTAAAAGCTGTATGCCATCGTGAACATTGCCGTGGGTTTGTTCCACGAGACCACCGTCATCGACCGGATCACGTAACAGCTCAAAGTCCCGCTGTTCAATACCTAGTGTGGACATTTCGTTTTCAGTGATATACAGGTTGTTGATACTAAAGCTGAAGTTTAAGCGTGGCAGCGTCGGAACGTCGTCGAGTGAATTGATAAAGCGGCCTTTTTCTGTGTAGTGAACGTCTACTTCCAGATTCATCCCTTGAGCGTTAGTCCCATGTACCAATATGTCAATTTGGTTGCCCCTTTGATCAAAAAATAACGCTAGCTTATCCGCAAGTTGGGCATGAGAAGTCGTAGGTAAAACGAAGCCTCCCCGTTCATCGGCTGCGGTTACTTGGGTAGCAGAGCGCATGCTGTTACTTAGCAATGAACTTACAGTGGAGTTAGGATCTTTATCCAAATATAGTGCGCCATCGAATGCGGGTAATAAGTTTTCTCCCAGTGAAAGCGTATCCCCTAATCCAAAGTTTTTGATGTCATATTGCCAATAGTCGCCATCATCTGGGTCTCTATCTGCGAGTACTCGAAAGTCTCCTTCTGGAAGGGTAATTGTTTGTTCGCGATGTTGCCCCGGTGTGCCGGGGATTGGCTTAGGGTCATAGTAGTTCTTTGATTGGGGTTGATCGCCGAGCTGTAGTAAGTCGGTATCTATATTCAGTTTGGATTGGTTGACCGTGTTTATATCGGCGTTGACATCATTGACGGCAGATGCGGCAAGTGTAAGCAGCGCTGAATCGACCTGCTTGGTCTGGGTTTTTTGGGTGAAGTACTGAGCAGAGTTGACCTTGTTGGACAATACTTGGGCATCCTCGCTACCGCCCGCTTTCGCAGCATTAATGACGGCCAGTACGAACATATCCGGTGTTACCGGACCATCTCCATCTAGCTCCGAGGTCCAATATGCAAGGCCTTCTTGGTCGGGGTCACGTCCGAGCATGTTTTGGTAGACTCTGGTCACTAGGTCGCCTGAACTCAGGTTTCCGTATATAGACGTGTATTCAGTCTGTTGAGTAAATGCTGCGCGCGTATTTTCCAGTACCATCTGGCCAGCTTCGATTTCGTCTGCCCAGTATTTGAGGCCAGCGGCATCTGCTGCGCGCCCAAGAATACCGATGTAGAGTTCTTGTATTGAGCTTTCTATATCTTGACGTACCACGTGTGAACATCCTTGCTGCAGTTGATGGATTATCTATGAATATAATTCATGTTTTTGATCGTGACTATGTTTGGTAGTACGCGCTTATGTCTTCTTTCGTTGAATGCTTTCGTAGCTATGAGCTAGAAAACGAAACTTGACCGATGCAATTTGCAGCACTATCGGCTGCGCTCTGCAGTGCTTTCGTTGACAAGTGGGCGTAGCGCATCGTGACGGACGGGTCAGAATGCCCCAAAATATGCTGGACTTCATATAGACTCCTTCCACTATTCACCAAAAAAGACGCAAACGAATGCCGCAAATCATGCATCCGCAGATCGGGTAAACCTGCTTTCTCTCTTATGCGGAACCATGCGTGCGTTATGCATCTCAACGGGCGACCATTATAGATACTGATAAACAGTGATTGCTCGTTTGATGTGGGTTTTCCTAGCTCTTGTAGCACGCCCAGCGCTGTGTCGTTTAGTGGGATTGCACGTACTTTTTTGCTTTTTGCATTTTCTGCTGGAATGCGCCAGACCCGATTTGCCATATCAATATCTTTCCAGCGGGCCTTCAGGGCCTCGCCGCGCCTTGCGCCTGTACTGAGCAAAAAAATCAGGGCTAAAGCGACCGGCCGATTATGATCGTTTTTGAGGATCTGCAATAAATGCTTTGTTTCTTTGTCTGTCAGGTAGCGCTCGCGTTTGTACTCCTCGCGAAAGAGTTTGATCTTGGACGTTGGGGAGTATTCAAGGTGCTCCCATTCGACCGCAAGGTTAAAGATATATCGGACGAGTACCAAGTGTCGGTCGCAGGTGGAAGGTTTCAAGCCGCTTTCTTTAAGCTCGGAATGAAATGTCTGCACTTGGGCGCGACTAATCTCATCTAATGTAAATTCGCCAAATGCAGGCAAAATACGATTGGTCAGTAATGATAGGTCTGTCCGCCAGGAGCGCTTACGTACTTTCACATAAGGCAGATAACTCTCTTCGACAAATTCTCTAAAAGTCATCGCCGTCTGTTTGGCAGGCTCTTGCCATTGTCCTAGCAACGATTGTGCTTTGATCTCCTTTGCACGTGTACGAGCGTCATTTACTGACAGTAAAGATGCATCTCCAATTCGTACTGTTAGAGTCCGTCCGTCCTTTCTGATTCGTTGAAAGAAGGTACGTTTACCGCTTTTCGCAACCTGAAGGTAATAGCCCTTCAGACGCTCATCGAAATAATCGACTTTATTCTTACCTGGCGTGCATATAGCTGAGCGACAGAACCTTTCTGTGATTCTCACAATAGGCATCTATTAACTTCCTTTGTTGATGATCTCCCTTTAAAGCGAGGGCGATCATACGGAATCGCTATATTTGCGCATTAATACTTTAGTCTAGTACGGTTGTTTTGTTTCAGAGCGGTGTGCCCTGCGTAGGTAAAGTATAGGTAACGTTTGTTCAATAATAAATTTCTGTTCTTGAAAATTTATTTCATTATTTCAATGTGTTGAGTGTCGTGTGATTTTTATTGAGTATTCGTTACTGAAACTTTTTGATCTTTTTTTTTGATCAAGTGGGTAGAAAAAGTGTAGGTAAAAAAATTAATGTTTTTTTTGTTGTTTTAATGCAAGTAGTTAGCTTGCTTACTGCTTTCACTCTGACTGCGGATCAGGACACCCTGACCGGCACCGCAAACGACGACACTTTCACTGCAGGCGTTATCAACGTCAACAATACGCTCAACGATTCCCTGCAAGCAGTTGATGCCCTAAATGGCGGAGACGGTTCGGATACTTTGACCGCAACCATGAATGCGGGTGCTGTTATCACTCCAAGCATGAGCAATATTGAAAACGTAACTGTACGTTCTACTGCTGACGGCTCCGGTATAGACCTATCTGCTGCAAGCGGCGTTGAAAAAGTGACTGTAGAAAACAGCACCGCAACCGCTGTTGTAGAAGGCTTGGGTTCTGTTGCGTCTCTGGCTGTTAACAACCAGAACAAGGACGTATCTTTCGACGATTCCACAGCAACCACTCTGGGCCTGTCTGTTGATACTGTAGGTAAAGTTAGCAAAACGGCTGCTGTAGAAGTTGCTGTAGATCTGGGTGCTACTGTTGCATCTAAAGCTACTGCTCTGAACCTCACAGTGAATGCATCTAACATTGAAGTAAAAGACACTGCCGGGACTAACGTTGCGACTTCTGCAACGATCGCTGCTACCGGTGCGAACGAAGTTAAGCTCACCAATGGTGCAGCTTCACTGACTACATTGTCTGTTAGCGGCACAGGTTCTGTTGACGTATCAGAAACAGCACTGACTAAGCTGAAAACACTGACTGCTACCGATGCAGGTGTGACTGTAGATGCAACTGGCGGTGTGCTGGAAACTGCAACAACTGGCGCAGGCAAAGATGACATTACTGTCGTTGGCGCGACCGTTAAGAGCATTAACACCGGCGCAGGTGACGACAAAGTAACTTCCGTTACTACTGGTCTGGCAGCAACTTCGACTGTAGACCTGGGTGCTGGCGATGACACGCTCGCACTGGGCAACGCATCTGCTGCAGGCGCAGTCCTGACGGCTGGTGAAGGTACCGATACTCTGGCGGCCGCGCATGCTGATTACGCTACAATTTCTGGCTACTCTACTGCTAACAAAGCCAAAATCACTGGCTTTGAGCGTCTGAACATCACTGATGTACTAGCAAATACCGATGTTGTAGATCTATCTGCAATTGGTGGTTTGGTAAGTGCTCAGATTGCAGGTACTGCAAACACTGGCGCTGCAAGCGTAACAAACGTTGGCGCTAACTCTACCGTGACCATCAAAGGCAACATGGTTGCAGGCCAGGCAGATGGCGCTGTAGCAATCTCCCTGAAAGATTCGACAGGTGCTGCTGATGTGCTAAACCTGACAATTGATCAGGCAATCACTCAGAACAACGATGCAACAGTTGATACCGCGACCAGCGCAATCACCGGCATCACAACAACCGGCGTTGAAACTGTTAACGTGACTTCCACTGGCACGCTGTCTACTGCAGTGACTGCGGGTGCGAAGACAGATGCTGCGGTTAATGGCCTGGTTATGGTCAACAATGACTTGGAAGTGCTGAACATTTCCGGTGACCAGGGTCTGACATTCAGCTCTGCTGCAGGCATGGTTGACCTGAAAACGGTTAACGCTTCTGCAAACACTGCGGGTGTTACAGTAAACGTTAGCGCTGCTGCTACCGATGGTAGTGCTGAAGATATCACTATCACAGGCTCTGCAGGCGATGACACCGTTGTTGGCTCTGGCAATGTTGATACTATCTCCGGTGGTGCTGGCGCAGACACTATTACGGGTGGTGCTAAAGCGGACGTACTGTCTGGTGGTGCGGGTAACGATATCTTTGTTATCGCAGCAGCAACTGATTCTACGCTGGTAAACCTGGACGTTATCTCTGACTTCTCTGCTAACACTGCAGGCCAGGGCACTAACGGTGCAGCAGATGAAAACGGCGCAACTGCAACCGTTGCAGACCGTACAGGCGACATCATTGACCTGTCTTTTGCGACTCCAGCTGTTCTGGAACTGTCTGTTCAAAGCAATGCATCTGACGCACAGACATTCCTGCAGAACGCATCAACTGACGCAACTCTGGCAGCGGTTAACGTTGCACTGGATTCCAGCTCTGGCAATCTGTACATCGATGCCGACAACAACGGCACCGTTGATACTGTTATCCAGCTGAACGGTGTAACAACCATCACTGAAGCTGCATTTATCATCTAAATCCTATCAGGATAGGGCTCTTAAAATTAACTAAGAGCTCTGGATAAACAGCCAAAACCGCTATCTTTAGGGATAGCGGTTTTTTGTATTAAGAGTGAAAATAAATACAAGCCTCCCTGTCACGAATCTAGTCGGTTTTTAGATAGCACTGGTTCTTGTATCGGCGCATAGGTACTCGAACTTCAGGTCCGCTACCCTAGTTCTTCCATCAACGCTCACTGCGTTCTTGATCCCATGCTTCTTCAATCCTACTGCGGGAGGGGTAAAATTAAGAAACGTGCGGGATCGCTGGCAGAATTAATGCCACTTGGTATTTTTTCGTCGACCTGTTTTTAGACACAAAAAAACCGCTATCCCAAAGAATAGCGGTTTTGACAGGTCTGAGGAAAGGGTCAGATCAAGCGGTCAAACCGGTAACTAAATCTAACCTATTTTCCTTTCTTCTCAGCTTAAACCAAGAAATCAGCGAAGTTATCTACAGTCAGGCCGGATGGAGTGTCCACGCCGGTCAGCGTAACCAGCAGATCGATATCATCTGCTTGGATAGCTGTAGTAGCGTTTGCACCCTCTGCACCTTCAAACAGATAAATACCGGTGTCAGTACCATCGGTTACAGCAAAGTAGAATACATTATCTGCATTGTTTGCGAGGATGTCATTCGTACCAGCAGCCAAGAATGTAGCAACATCTGCTTCAGTCAGGCTTGCAGCTGTTGTGCCATCATCAGTAGAGATAATGTTCATACCTGAAGTCAAAGAAACATGACCACCAGTATCGCTGTTGTCTACATCAAGAGTGATCTCTTTGTAAGTTGTAGCCGTTACACCAGTACCTGAAGCGCTGTTAGACACAAAATCAAGCTTGTCGCCTGCTGCACCTACAACAAAGTCAGCAACAGTGATGTTGGTCGTTACGTTATCACCAGCACCTGCAGAGAACATATCTTCAACAACCAAAGTATCAGTACCGTCACCCAGGGTGATTGCTTTAGCAACAGTACCGCCTTCACCACCCAGGTCAACCTTATCGTTACCCGCGCCAGCATCAATTGTCAGCTTCTTAGCGATTGTGGCGTTGCCTGCAGCGCCTGCAGTCGCGATTGTATCGTTACCTGCACCTGTGGAAACTGTTGTTGCTACAGCGCCCAGAATGTCGTTCACCGTATCGTTGCCTGCACCTGTTGTGACGGATACAGATTTATCAGCAGTTACTGAATTATCTTCATCTGCAGCCACATCAAGCTCCAGTAATACGCCGCCATTAGCAGCAGAAGCGTCAACAGTACGAATTGAATTATCCAGGTTAACACCAGACAGATCCAGCAATGTTTCAGACGCCAGTGTCAAAGTTTGAACTTTTGATGCTACAAGGTTTAGAGCCAAGCCACCGTCCTGGACGGTAGATTTAGTGTCCGCACCAAGAACTGCTGTATTAACAGAGATGCTCTCCATGTTATTTGCAACAACAGCTGATGTGATCTGAGTGCCTTTACCTGCATCAACATGATTGCCATTTGCATCAGTGTTGGTGTAGTTCAAAGTCAGTTCGTCGCTAGATCCTGTTGCTGTTGCCAGCGCAAAAGACACGCTGTCCATCACTGCATCAGCTGTAACGCCACCTGCTTTAAGGTTGATAGTTTGCAGAGATGCCGCGGCCTTAGTAACAGAAACGCTATCGCCGTCAGCACCATCATCAATACCAACGTTCAAAGCAGTTAGTGAAGCTGATTTGCTCAGATTCAATGTAACGTCAGTGTCAGCACCGGTAGCAACCAGTGCCAGCGTTTCAACATTAGTAAATGTTGGTGCTGTAGTCACTGTTGTATCAGTAGTAAAGTTAACGGTTAATGTATCAGCGCCTTCGCCCAGATCAACAGTGTCGTCTTTGGTCAAGTTGCCAATAGTAACTTTGTCCGCGCCTGTGCCAGTTGTGATTGTCTGATCTAGAGCGCCAAACTCAGCATCTGCCTCCAAGGTAAGGTCGCCAGTAAAAGCGGATGCATCGATTGTTTTCAGAATCGTTGTATCTGCATCGGCGGAAGTATCATCAGAAAACGACAGATCCAGGTCTGCGGAACCTGTTACGACTACCTTGGTAGCTGTTGCATTTGCATCTTCCAGGCGAATAGCGGATTTGCTGCCTTTCGCTTCAATTTCAAAAGATTCAATATCTGCATCGTTGAAGTCCAGATTGGTGGCTCCTGCCGCTGCAGTAACATAACCATCAACAGTAATTTTCTGAACGTCAGTATTGGAGTTTACTGCGGCAGCATCATAACCAATAGATACTGTCTGCTTGTTGATGTCAGTTACAGACAGGTCCAGCAGCTGAGCGGCGTTAGTAACGTTGCTGGATGCTACAGAGTTTGCAATATTCAGTGTGGTTACGTCTGCAGAGTTAGCCATGTTATAGCCAACGCCACTGAAATCGGTGTAATTAACCGTTTCAACATTTGCAACTTTTGCTGCAAATGCAGCGGCGCCGCTAGTCAGCTGAAGGTTCAGCGTATCAGCACCTGCACCGCCATCAATGATATCAACGCTTTGAGCTGTGTCGGTCAAAGTACCGTTAGCTGTATTGGTGCCAACAAGGCCATTGATAGTATCATCACTTCCAGTAGCAGTAATCAGATCTGCATTGGTCGTCAGAGTAAATGCCTGGCCCGCAACAGGGAATGCTGCGTCAGTAGCAGAAGTAGATGCCGTCACAGATGCATCAGTCGCATCTACAGTATCAACCGCAGCCTTAGCGGAATCTGCACTGTATTTGTCAGCTGCTTTAGCTGTGTAGTACTCAGCCGCCTTAACTTTATTTGCCAATGCGGTAACGTCATCGCCCTGTGCGCCATTAGTCAGTGCCAGAACCAGCTGATCTGCATTGACATCTTTGCCTGCGCCAGTGACCCAGTATTCTTTACCAGCCGCGTCAGACGCACGTTCGAACATATCCTGGTACAGGCTCTCTACCAGATCAGCTCGGGTCATTGCACCTTTGCCATCGGTGTATTCTGCCTGAGAGTTGGTGATGTTTGCACGCAGGTTTTCAATGGTCATTCCATTGTTTGCGATATCATTCAGCCAGTAGTCCAGACCTGCTTTGTCCGCAGCACGACCCAGAAGGCCTACGTAGATTTGCTGAATCTGTTCAGAAACAGTTGCCATGTTTTACTTCTCCGTTAACGTTTTAGATAAACACCCAAGTCTCTTCTTCCATTAAGTAAGAACACTGGTGCTTTTGTTAATGAGATCCGTCGATCTCAAGCCTTTAGAATTTGTCGATTCATGACTTATCCCTTAAATATGCAGGCTGACCAGCCCGTATATTTAAGAAATAACGCAATAACACTCGATCATTGACTACACTCCCAAAAGTGCAGGTGTTACTGTATTTTTGAATAATCGATCAAAGCTCGATGACGCACCATTAACTACACTTTTACTGTCTATTTTTAATTTTTCACCACTACTAACAGTCAGAGTGAAAGTTTGACCCGACGTTTGAGAATTGTCGTTAGTTGCAGCTTTTGATGCATCAACAGACGCTTGAGTTCCGTCTACAGAACTGACGGCTGCTGTGGCAGAATCAGCTGTGTAAGTTGTAACGTTTGCTGTGTAGTATTCAGCCGCGTCTGTTTTGTTGTCCAGTGTCAGGCGGTCAGCTGCAGCTGCGCCTGCAGACAGTGCCAGTACCAGCTGGTCAGCGTTTACAGTAGAGCCGCCGCCGTTCACCCAGTAGTCCAGGCCTTCAGCTTCAGCTGCACGTTCAAACAAGTTTTCGTACAGCGAGTTAACCAGCTGAGCGCGGGTTAACTGACCCAGGCCCGCAGCATATTCTGGTTGTTCATTAACAATGTTTGCACGCAGCTGCTCGATGGTGAGTTTACCAGTGTTGATCTCATCTGCCCAGTAGTCCAGACCACTTTTATCTGCAGCGCGACCGAGAAGGCCGATGTAAATTTCCTGGATCTGTTCGGAAACAGTTGCCATGTTGTTGTTCTCCATAAAGTTTAGTCGAATCGACGTACAACAGATATCGGGCAAATCCCGATATGAGGCCCGTCAGCCTCTTATCTATTGGTTGCACCCTAAAATCTTTTAATTCTTTGTGTTTCCTTAAAAGAGGTGCAACGACCCGTTTTGGGTGTTCCTTATTATGCGTAGTTGCAGTTTCAATACTGTGACGTAGCGCACATTTTTAAAAAATGTTTGTTAACGTCTGCAACGAACATAAAGGGTGTCGGAGGTTATCATAAATGCTCCGCCTTGCAAGTGCTGTACTCAGAGTTTTGGGCTTTCGTTAATGGCGATCAGTATCAGGGGGAGTGGATGTCGTGTTATTGGTATTATTTGAGCTTTGGGAGCATTACCAGAGGTAGCTTAGGGTGCTTTGGGCTTCCAGTCGGTTATGGTTGAGAAGAGGGATGCTGGATTTGTTTTGGCTGTAACGTAAGTTGAGAGACAGCTGCCAGCGGGAGGTGAGCGGACGACTGGCGCTGGCGCTTAGCGTAAAGCGCGTATCTTTACGGCGAGTCGAGCCAAATAAAAATTCACTGTAGCTGTGCGCATCGCGCTCGATAATAATGCTGGCGGTGTGGCGCAGTGTCCATTGGGCGATATTCATATTATGGCTGCTGCTGGCTTGGGCGCGGAAGGTATTACCCGCATTCCTCATTGGCTGTCGATGGTAGCCGACGTTGAGGTTGTAGCTCCATCGCTGGGCTTTATCAGTAAACAGCGAGGCGGCTAGGTACTGGCTGTCGGGCTTATCATGTTGGTTGTGGCGATAATCTGCGTGCAGTCTGAACCCTGGCATTGATGGGGTGCTCAGATTCTGTCGACTGTATTCTAGGGCGAGTATTGATAGTGCATCCCGCTCATTTGGCTCTTGGTATTGAGCGTATGTTATCCATTGGTGGTGAGTGCCTTGTGCCTGTTTTCTTACAAGCCCCCCCAGTAGCCCGTGTCGGCGGCTGTAGGTAGTATGCGTTTGGTATTGGCGTGCTGATATATTGCCCAATAGGGCATAACACCATTGTTGCTGACAACGATCGGGCGATTCTGCGAGAGAGAACTGTAGGTGTTCTTCTATAAATGAATCCGGGGTGGCGGTGCTTTCCGGGGCTAGGTAGAGTTCAATGGGGATTTGCCCTTGCAGGTTAAGGGTGATGCTTTCTGCGTCGGTGGCAAGGTTGGAATTGTTGTCATAACCTGCGGTGACAGCGAGGTTAATGATGCGTGTTGCTGTGTTAGTTGGACGTGCGAGGTTGATGGCCATTTGTTGCATGAGCTCATTCACCGATTGGGGTACGATATCGATATGAGCGAGCACTGCTTTTAGGTGGGTGAATTCGTCGCGGGCTTCACGGATTTCGCCTGTCTTATAATAGGCGAGGGTTAGGTCTAGCCGTGCGCCGATGTGGTTGGGTTTGAGTAGAATTAGGCGCTCAAGTGCGTTAATAGCTTGAGGATATTGATGACGTAAGAGGGCGAGTTGTGCGAGCCATTCATTGAAGTTTGGATCATTTGCGTAAAGATGTTCATTGGCTTTGAGCCATTGATAGGCGGTATTCGTGTTGTTGTTTTTGAGGTGCTGTATCAATTCTGTGGTGTAGGCGTGGCTAGTTTTTGGTAGGATTGCACAAAAAATACACAGCAGAAAGCGTAGGAGCCACGTGCGCACAGATACGGATGAAGTGTGGCTTGGGATAAACAGAGAGTTTGGAGTTCGTTTGTTCAAGGGGTAGTCCGTGGCGCAGTTATAACATCCGAATAATACAGCTGATTTAGATTAAATTGGCGTGTAGGTTCTGTATTATAGGGCAGAATGCTTTTTGAGAAAGGGCTATTGAGTGCTTTATTCGTTCTAACCTGCGTATTCCAGCGGTTGTGTTGGGCGTTATCAGATTATAGCGTTGTAGGGGGTATAAAATGGAGAAGTGTGGCATGGGGTATTTATGATGTTTATCAGGTCGATTGTGTTGCCAGTAGCTTGTCTGTTTGTGTTTATGGTTAATAACGTGTACGCAAAAACTTCTGTGGGGCAAATTATATTTGCAGTTGGAAAGGCTACCCTTGATCGTGGTTCTGTGACAACTGATGTTACGCGGGGCGATACCATATTTGAGGGTGATGCATTTTCTACTGGGCCGGATGGGCATGTGCATCTGTTGATGCATGATAAGGGTTTTTTTAGTCTTCGACCGAATAGTCGGATGCGTATCGAACGTTACAGCTATGATTCAGCTAATCTGAGCCAGAATCGAGTAAAAATTCAGCTTGAAACTGGGGTATTGCGCTCCATTACCGGACGCGCGGGCGAGATGAATAAGCGTCAGTATAGGCTAAATACGCCTGTGGCTGCTATAGGCGTAAGAGGCACGGATTACAGTGTGTATGCGTCGGAAGCGTTAAGCCGTATCAGTGTGCGCAGTGGCGGTGTTGTGATGTCTCCTTTTGGAGATGGTTGCCAGGTTGCGGGTTCAGGACCTTGTGATGGAGTGGCGGCAGCAGAGTTGCTGGCGGTGGACTTAGGGGCGGTATTGGAAACGCGTGTGGGAGAAAGTACGGTTATCAAATACGATACATTGTCGCCGGATGATCTGAATCCCCCGTTGCCTGAGGAGCGGCATTTATTACGTCAAGTTGGTGACAATTTAAGTAGTCAGGAGACCAAACATGACAATAAGGCTCCAGCGTCTACCCTAGACAATCCGGATGAGTCGTCTGAGAAGGTTGAGGGTGAAGGGAAGGCTGAGGTATCTAATGAGTCACCTACCGAGCAAGAGGCCCGAGCGGGCTTGTCTGGGGGCGGCACTCATTATCCCAATGATGAGCAAATTGACTTTGATGGTCGTCGGGAAGAACTGAGTGCTTATGTGAGCGAACGCCCATTGGTGCAATTGGTGGTTGAGGCTGGGTTGAAGGGAGATGGGCTGCCGTTACCGAAGGATGCCGGGTTGGTTGAAAAGCCTTCTATTATATGGGGGCGTTGGGCGGAATATAGCGGGGATGATGAGAGTTATAAAACCATTGCGCGTCTGTTATATGAAAATCGGCGTTATGCGGCATTGAATAGTGTGTTTGGTATGCTAGAAGAGCGGGTTGATGATCGAGATATTCCAAGCACAGGTAGGACGTTTTTTAGATTAAATGGTTATGAGGCTTATGTTAAGCGCTCTGATCGACTTGAAGGGGCGGTGTTAAGTAATGCGTCACTGTTGATAGATTTTGAGCAGGCGCGTTTTGCTACGCATGTGAATTTTGACGCTGAAAGCTTATCGGAAACTTCATCGATAGTGGGAAGTGGTGATGTGCGGAGCACGGGGTTTTTTAGCAGTGATAGTGGCGCTCCTGCTGTGATTAATGGTGTATTTTCACCAGGCGCAGGGGAAGCCGGTTATTTGTTTCAGTACAATCTTGCACCGGGCGTTGATGCGGTGGGCGCGACTCATTGGGTTAATACGAGCGTAGATATTAGCCGTTAATTGTGTCTTGAGTTTATTACCAGTTTAGCCACGTTGATGATGGAAGCGTATCAACTTTATTCTTCTCTGCGCTCAGCGTGGCTTCGTACTTTGAATTGGTGATCTTTCTACCTACTGGATAATAGATTCCGGCCTATTAGGTTATATCGCCATTCTCTGCTCGGGCGTTCGGGTACTGAGTAAATAGCGATATTCTCAAGCTTATAGTAGTACGAACGCGGCATATTGATGTGTAGCCAAGAGTCTGATCTAGCTTTCTGGCTTAGTTACGTCATTACGCTACTGTGGATTTTTTAGCGCTTTGCGCCTTGCGAACGATTGAACGTTGGGAGTCCATGTTCTGTTTAGGAGCGGAGATATGTTGCTGTCCGGTAATACCTTTAATCTCCAGCTCACCCAAAGATGTGTATGACGATACAGGGAGTTGAGAGGTGAGCTGAGGGCCGATCAGTATGTTGTGTTTGAGTATGTTGGACATCCCTTGAAGGTGAGCTGCCAGATTGACGGGGTGGCCAAGTGCGGTATAAGCACGGCGCTGGCGGGAGCCCATATTGCCAACGGTCACATCTCCAGTTTCCAACGCAATACTGAGTTGTACCAGTGGAAGGTTATGACGTGTTAGCCAGTCTGCGAGTTCATCTGTTCGTTGCTGCAATGCCAGCGCACAATTGAGTGCTAATTCTTTGTGGCTGGGTTGTGACAGTGGTGCTCCCCAGAATGCCATGATGCAGTCTCCCATATACTTATCCAGCGTACCGTTGTGGCGGTGAATCTCTTCAGTTAACTCAGTAAATAAATGGTTAGTCATTTCTGCGATTTGTTCGGGCTGCAGTTTTTCGCATAAATGCGTGAAACCCTTTATATCCGCAAACAATACGGTAATTTCGGTACGTTTTGGGGCAAGAGCGTCATGGTCTTGTCGCCCTTTGATGAGTTGCTGAAGAATGAAGGGCGGTACGTATGTGTTGAAAGCGTTTTCCAGCTGCAAGCGCTCAAGATGGTTTCGTACACCATAGGCAATGGCCATGAGTGCGAGTTGAACAGTCATTGTGATAATTAGAGGGAGTGGGTTCGCCCAGATTCCCGCTCGGAACAGGGTGCCGCCTACGGTCACTACAACGGCAATGCTTATAACGGTAATCAGTATTTGGTGTGTTGCTTTTTGAGCATAGGCACCCACCAAAAAGACACATGTAATGAGTATTAAGGCGAGGCTTTGCCAGAGTGTTTGATGGGGAAGCGGTTGCCAGGAAGCACTATCGAGCCAGCTTGATAATAAGAGAGCATGGATGTTAACGCCTGGGGTTTCAGGCGAAAGAGGTGTGATGACATTGTCACCGAGACCAACCGCTGAGGTGCCTATCAGTGTGAGCGTGCCCCGGAGGTTGGGGATAGATTCTCCTGTTAGTACTTTCCATGCGGGGATGGCGTCGACAATGTGGCTGTGTTGATAGGGAATCCAGATGTGTTGATTGTCGTCTACATACTGACAGTACGGGCCAATACAGAATTGACTGTTGGCAATGTAGGATGTGCTGGGACTCCACTCTGCTGTCAGGCTGGTGAGGCGTTCTAACATGGCTATCGATAGGGTTTTGATGCAGCTATCGGTGCATATCACCGGGTGGATACGACGGATGACATTATCAGCATCATAAGTGGGACTGATGTGCCCGAGAGCTGTCTTTTCCATGTCCAGCAGGGTGGGTGCCAGGGCGATCATTGTATCGCTGACAGGCCATGCCGGGTCTGCTTTATGATGCAATGGGTTTACTTCGGGTTGTGAAAAAGTCACCGCAGAGATGACATTGGGTTGTGATAGCTGATATTTAAGTTCTTGATCTGCAAGCGGATTGTTGTCGGGCTCTGGGAAAAGTATGTCGAGACCAATTATTGCAGGTTGCTGACGTTGCAGTTGTTCAAGAAGTTTAGCCTGAGTGACACGTGGCCATGGCCAGCGTCCTATCTTTTGCAGGCTTTCCTCATCGATATCAATCACAACGACGCGGTTATCGGGGGCTAATGCTGAGGGGGATAACAGGCTGTCGTATATCATGCCTGACAGGCGTCCCGAAGTGTCATCATCTGAGGACCAAATGGTTATCAGACTGACTAGCATCACAATAAGCAGTGATGCTTGATAGATCGGGCGAGCCTGCCGGGATATCACGTGATTAACCTGTCCTTATGTTGTTTAGCAAAAGCGAAGTACTTAGGTTTTTAAGGCGTTTGGAGATCCGTGTCCAGTTGTGTTGGACTAACCAGTCCTGCTGTCGCTCATTGAGAGCATTGAGTGTGGCTGGGTCGTTGAGTGTATTACTGATGCATTCGGCAAGCTCATCTGGAGAGCAGCCATCAGAAAAAGCTACCGCATCGGCGACATCTTCAAAAATCGACAACGGGGTGCATATAACAGGTTTACCTGTCGCTAACCCCCAGCGTACGGCTGCACTGGAAGATTCCTGGGTCTGCTGGTAAGGAAAGACGATGATATCTGCCAAAGACAACCAGCTTAGGGATTCATGATCTTCAAGGAAGTCTGTATTCAGCGTGACATGTTCGTTTAAGTTGAGGCTGTCGATAAGCTCGCGGCAGGCCTGCGCTTCTTCTGCGGATACCGGAGCAGGGTATTCTGCATTCATGAGCAATAAGTGACTGTTTGGATTTTGCGCGTGTATCTTTTTGAACGCGTGAATCAGTGACTGTGTGCCTTTATGTGGCAGAAGAAAGCCGTAGCTGGCGATAACCTGTTTGCCGCTTAGGTGCGGGTTCGCATGGGCTGGCTTTTTAACCTGAATGTTGTGCCGTGTGACCCCATGAGGTAAAAGCGTGCAGTTCTCAATCAGTCCCCAGGATTTCAAGCGGTTAAGGTCCTGCGCACTATGAACCAGTATGCGGGTGCAATGTTCTAGTTCTGGCAGAAGGGTCTGCAAGGTCTTTAATTCCTCACCCCAATACACATCTGCGGTTGAGTGTAGGGTGATAAACGTTTGAATGCCTTGGGCATGCAATGCTGCTAACAGGTTTTTCAGAGATTGCAGACTGAAAAAAGAGAAATTGAACTGGATGAGCACTTGTGAAAGACCGGCATCTTGAATGGCCTTAAGTAAGCGCTCTAGAGAGTCATCTTGTCCTGCTGTCCAGCAGCGTTGAACATATGCGTTGTCAGTCGCTGTTTTTTCTACGTTGTCGTTGGCAAATATGACGGCATTGCTTAACGCAGGCTCTAGCAGCATTTGGCTGTAGGTTGCGATACCACATTTGCTGTTCCATGTTGTGATACAGCCAAATTTTAACTCTGGCTCAAGCATCGGTGCTTGCTGGAGTTGGCTTACCGCTTGTCGAGTGTGTTCAGCGACTGTCGACCAGGTATATCTGCTGTTAATGAGATGGTATGCCGCCTCTGCTTTCTGGGAGACCCAGCTCGATAACGTGCCATCTGTGTAGTGAGTGCCGAATGTTTTCAGCAGTTCGCTCAGATGTCCTGCGTCTGGTTCGACCCATATTGATGCTGCTTGTCCCATGTGTGATTGAGCCCGGGCAAACTGATAATCAATCAACCAGCTGGTTTGTTCGGTACAGAAGTCGGTTTGGCCGCCATAGCCCGTCGTTATTACCGGCACATGATGTAGCATTGCTTCGGCCATTGGTAAGCCAAAGCCTTCTCCGCGACTTGGTGCGATCAAAACACTAGCGACTTCGTAAAGTGCCCGAATAGCACTATCGTCAAGATCTTTGTTGATCAACGTAATATGTGGCGCCTGTGGGTGTTGACTACGCCATGTTGATAGTTGTTGTTCAATATTATGGTGTGGATTTGGAAAGGTTTTGATGATGAGAGTGACATCATCATCCGCAGAAAATGCGTCTGCATATGCACTGAGTAAGCAATCAATCCCTTTGCGCGGAAAGCATGAAGAGATGTGTAGCAAGCGTAACCCATGGGTGATCTCTGGCAGCTGTGTTGGATCAGGTTGAGCACCAAGAATGTGATCTGCGCCGATTCCCGTTGTATAAAGGGGGATATTGGTGCCGTTGTCGATCATCGTTTTGGTGACGTAATCCGACATCGTGGTGGCAAACTGCAGGTGTTGATTAAAGTTGGTGATGTAATTCCACGGCAGGACGGATTCTTCCCAGCCGTAACATCCCAAACCATTGTTTACACCCTTCATTCCGCTGACTCTTGGTGGATAAAGCAGGCGCAATGTAGTGTTTGCTTGCGCACTGGAACAACCTGCTTGATGCAGCTTTTCAACGTTTGGGTGAGTATCGAGAAATTGCTGATCAGGCGAAAAATCGCCATGGCCTTCTGTCGAGTACAGGGCTGTGCTCTCTGGCTCTTGCGCTGAAAGTGCCAGGGCCAGATTGCGGTTCACAGAGGCGAGGCTGTAGCTTGAATCAAAAGGCCCTTCGATGCGAAAGCTGGTTGTTTGTGCCTCGCTTTTTTCAAAGTGTGTATCGGGCAGTTGAATATCAAACTGAGCCATAAAGCGTTGTAGCTGATCGTATAAGGTTGAAGACGTATAGCGCTCAAGGTGGGTCTGGGCCTGAGTGTTGATCTGCGCACGCAATCTTGGATTGGCAATCAGCTGAGCAATAGTTGCCGCGCAGTGAACAGGATCGTCACTTTTCAGAATCAGGCCACCAGTGCCAATTGTATCTGCAACATTGCTATCGGTGTTACTAAAGGCAAGTACGGGTAGGTGCTGACTCATCGCTTCGATCAGAGGCATGCCGAAGCCTTCATGATGGCTGAGGCTCACATAAAGATCTGACTGTTGATAATACTGTGTGAGGGCGTCATCGCTGACTTTGCCTGTCATTTTAACCGCGTGCTGAAGCCCCAGATTCTTGATTTGTTCGTTCAGCTTTTCACAGTATTCGCGGTCAGAGTTGTTGCCGACAAGTGTTAAGCGAATATCCTGCTGTGTCATACAGCGCAGGTGGTATAATGCGTCTATCAAACCATGTTGATTTTTGTGTGGCATGAGGCGGCCAACAAAAAGCAGGTTAAAGACTTCATGTTCCGGGCGGAATGAATGCCGTGGCTGAAGGGCGTTGAACTTGTCCAGATCGACCAGCAGAGGGATGTCCTGGCAGATGTCCGGAGAGTATCCGTGTTCGATCAGTAAGTCATAGTTTTGACGTGAGTCTGCGATGGCGCCGGTGAGCCATGTTTTCCAGCTATCTACCTGCTGCCAACCATGTGTCAGCATCGGCTGTATCGGATCGTTTTCGGCAAAGAAAGATGCAGGTGTAATGTTGTGGAATACCATGAAACATTTATCAGACAGCTGCTTTAACTCTGCTTCCTGATTGTTTCCTATCCCATGATGAATCAGCAGAACTTGCTCTGGATGGCCTTCGTATTGGCCAAAGGGCAATATTTTGTCGGCTAGCTCTGCGTCCACTTCTGTACAGTAAATTTCAGATTTGATACCTGCATGACGCAGCAGTCTCTGGGTAAGAAGCATGCCGTTGGTGATTCCGTCACCAGGGTGTCCAACGATTGAAAACTGATGTATCGCTTTAGGTATCATGATTGTGATGTCTGCTATTGGATGGTCAGGGCTGGGTTCAGTGATGATAGGTATGCGCTGAGCTTAGGTATGAGCGTTGAGCTTTGGAAGTTATTAAGGTTGCGCGTGCCTGCATTGATGAGATCTTGCTTCAGCGTATTGTTTGCCAGTAGCTGCGCTGTCGTTGCAGCCAGTATTGCCGGATCGCTTTGCTCAATGATCAGGCCGGATTCGCCAAGTGTCGATGGTATGTTTGAGGATGCAAAGCTAACGACAGGCAGCTCAAAAAAGCCTGACTCAATGAGTGGCATACAGAACCCTTCATGTTCACTGGCGCACCAGTAGCAATCAGAGTTTTGGTAAAGCCAGCTTAATTCTTCGTCACTGCATTTTCCTGGCATGAGAACATCATCTTCAAGTCCTAGCTTAAGGATGTGTGCCTTCAGGGAATATTCGTATTCCGGGCTGGTAACGCCACCTACGATCACAAGTTGCGGTAGGGTTATATCGTCATGGTGGTTTTTTAGGTACCACATCGCTTCCAGAAGCAGATGCTGACGTTTGTTTTCCACAATGCGGCCCACAGACAGTAATCGGGAACGGGAAAGGTTTAATCCCCAGTCCTTTGGCGCGGACACCGTTTTTTCATGGAACTTCTCCATGTCAATCAGCATCGGTAGTGTGATGATATTGGAGTACCCTGCGTCCTTCAGTTCTTCGCTATTGTATAGCGAATCGCCGATCGCACCGATGAAAAGGTCACTCCATTGCTTCAGTTGTTGGCGGCCTTTTTTCGAGTATATGTGCTCCGCTGTCCCTGCCGCGAAAAACCTGGCCGGAGTTATGTTGTGATAAATCATCGCCATGGGGCATTGAAAGGATGTTATTAGGTCATCATGGTCATGCCCCATAGAATGGTGTACGAGCAGAAGGTCTGTTTCTTTAGAGTGAAGCATATCTATCGGCTGAATTTTATCCGTAAGAGTCGGCGGAATATGTGCCGAGTAGATAGTTGATTCATAGCCGATGCTGCGCAGGAGCTTTTGGGTGACAAACAGACCCGTTGTTACACCGTCACCTACGGCGGTTGCTGGCGTAAATTGGTGGATCTTAATTCTTTTCATTGTGCCATCCCCCCTCAGTTATCCAAAAAAGGTTTGACAGCAGTTACTGCATAGTCTTGCGGGCCGTAAAAGAGAGTGTTGCAGCGCTCTGCAGTTGTTGAATTCTGAGGGATGCAGAACTCTTCGGGTATCGCGTTTAGTCGATGGATAGTAACGTCAGTAAACCCTTTATAAGTTACAGTGAACTCAGTAAATGCTGGGGGCAGTGGATGCAGATGGGTTGGATCTGTATAAAAGTGTGTCGCACCGGTGATCAGGTTCTCAGGGTTTGGTGTTTCCAATATCAGCATGCCGCCAGGAACTAAGGTGCGAATAGCTTGTGTGAGCAAGTGGTTAAACTGTTCAAATGTTAGGTGCTCAATGACGTGGAAGGAGCTGATCAGCGCAAGGCTGTTATCTGGTTGATCTTGTAACCAGCTCAAACCATCGGTTTTCAGAGCGTTATGGCCTGCTTCTGAGCACAGCGCAACATTGACTGAATTTAGGTCTATACCAAGGGGCTCTAAACCTTCCTCTCTCAGGACATTGAGCCACTCACCGCGGCCACAGCCAATATCTACGCTTGGTAGTGAGCAGGCCTTTAGCGTAGGATTTTTTTGTATCAGCGGCACGTAGTATTGGAGGCGGCTTGTGATTGTTTCTGTGCTGCCTCGGAAATGGCTCTCAAATGCTACATAGAATGCGTCTTCAATCTCTGCAGATTGAGATATAGGGGATACGGTGCGCTGTTTTTCGGGGTTGGGCGCAGCAGCTTTCAGGTTTTCTAAGGTGTTAATGCGAAGTTTAAGCTGCTCAATGTATTTTTTTTGTGTAGTTGCTTCGTTATTCAATTGGGAAATAATAGTGCTTTGAGAGGCAATAGTTTCCTTTTGATGCGTAAGGGCGTCTTTGTGCTCTGCAAGTGCTTCTTGCTGCAGTGTAAGAAACTCATTGTGCTCTGTTAATGTCTCTTTCTGTGCCGTGAGGTGGTCTTTATGCTCTGTTAGTGCCGTCTGCTGCAGCGTCAAAAACTCATTGTTTTCTATAAGCATTTCTTGTTGAGCGGAGAAGGATGCCAGATTATCAGCAGCTTGTTGGCTAACTAGTTCTTGTAGTGCCGCAATAGCTTCTTGTTGTGTGTCTAGCTGTTGGGCGTGGGCAGCAAAGGTTGAGTCGACGTTATTCAGGCGAGCGTTGTGATCTTCTCCCAAACGATAAAAATGGTTGAAGCGCGCCTGTATATAGCGTCGAAACTGGGGGGCAGATAGTGTGGAAAAGAGAGTAGCTGATACTTTGCTAATCACGGGAAGTTTTAATATAACCCGTTTTATCAGCTGCTTTGTGCGACCAGGAACTAAGTGCGCATTCTTTTTACCTTCAGCGGAAAATGCAAGGCTGTTGATGATGTGGCTCTTCTCTTCGCCGCTGCGCAGCAAACCGAGATAGTGGTTAAGTCCATCATTATCTGATGGGCGCCCAAGCAGGAGTTTATATGCTTCAGATACAAACTCTTTATCTTCTAGTGACAGTAGTTCAGTGATGCTTGTGATAGGGGCTGTTGTTGATACCGCTGGGGCCGATGATCGTGTTTCTACAGCAAACTCTGGTGGGATGGCTGTATTGTGTTGATAGTGAGTGAGTTGTTCTGCAATTCGGGCATTCAACGCATCAAAGTCGATATTTGGATTGTTTCTTTTTAACATAATTTTGTCTTCGTTCACATGTCGGTCTGGCGTTGCTGAATTGTGGGTGAAAGGTTGCATACACCTGCAAATTGCGGGCCCCGAATTCCGGCTATCTCAAAGTTTAATGCGTTATCCCACCAGTGGTAACAATGGCGTGTATGGTCAGAACCTTCATGCAATGCCAGTGACATGGTGTATTTGCCGGGCGCAAGTGTCATGGGTAGGGTGAAGCTAAATTCTACCAGTTGTCCTGCTTGTAGGCTGATGGGATGGTTTAGGTGATAGGTGTTGGTGCCAAAGATATCTTGACCGAAGCGATCTCGAATCATCATGCCTAATGTGACTGACTCAAGTGGGGCTTTGGCATTGACATGTGCCGTGAGGATGGCATTTTCGCCGCTGGTAATAATCTGTGATGCTGAGTCTACACCTGTGAGAGTTGCTTTTTCTATTAAGGCCTCGCGTGTGCCATAGCCGCTGCTTTCTAGTTTAGGGGCTTCAACTTCAGTTTCGGTACCGAGTAGCTGATTATAAATATTTACAGCGGACTCAGGTTCGCTGTCTGCTACCACGTTCCCTTTATCAAGAACGATAGCGCGATCACACAGCATCTTTACGGCATTAAGGTCATGAGAAACGAATACGATGGAACCGCCGTTTGCACGGAACTGGCGGATTTTTCGCATGCATTTTTGTTGAAAATGCCCATCACCGACAGATAAGGCTTCGTCAATCAGGAATATTTCAGGTTCGGCGTGTATTGATATAGAAAACGCGAGCCGCATAACCATACCGGAAGAGTATGTGCGGATTGGCTCATGAATATAGTGGCCGAGTTCTGAGAATGTAATGATATCTTCGAGCTTGCTCTCGATCTCTTCCGGTGACATACCAATTAATAATCCGTTGGTATGGATGTTCTGTAAACCGGTCAAATTGAAATCGAAACCGGTTCCAAGTTCGAGCAGGCCTGTCAGTTTTCCGCTGAGCTGGACCGTTCCAGTATCCGGTTCTAGAACGCCGGTAAGAATTTTCAAAAGCGTCGATTTACCCGCGCCGTTCCGTCCGAGGATAGCAAGTGCTTCTCCGTCTTCGACCGTAAAGCTGAGGTTATTCAGCACGGTGTGGCGAGTGTGATAAGGCTTTCTCATAACCAGCTCTTTCAGCCGGTCGGAGGGCTTTTTGTAGAGTTTAAAACTCTTCGACAGTTGATCGACGGTAATCATGATATGGCCTTATATAAAGTCCCGGATGTCACTCTGAAGGTGCTTGTTTATATATTGCGCAAACACAAACAAGCTTAATGCCACGAGTGAGGCGGTTAGCATGAATTCAAGCCCCGGCAGCTTGTTCATGAGAATGATATCTCGGTAGGCTTCGATAAATCCTATCGCGGGGTTAAAGGACATCAAGCTCGACAGTCCATCGGGCAGAATGTTGACGACATAGACAATCGGGGTCATCCAAAACCACACATGGAAGACGATCGCAACGAGTTCTCGTATGTCTCTGATAAATACCGAGAATGTTGCTGCGATGAGACCCAGGCTATATGCAATGATTTGTTGAATCAGAAAAAGTACGGGTAAAGCGAGCACGGTCCAGCCGAAGCTATGACCCACTATGAGTGCGAATGCTGTAAAAAACACCATCGAGATGACATAGATAATGGTCTCCGACAGCAGGATATAGGCAGGCAAGGTGCGCAGCCCAATGTTTACTTTGGAAATTATGCCTGCTTTTTCCTGATATATCGTTGTCGTGCGCGTGACACATGCGGCAAAGCAGTTCCAGGCCAGGAGGGCTGAAACCAAATATAAGCTGTAATTGTATTCGTCTAACTCTAAGCCCGAAACGCTTAATCGAGCGCCCATGATCTTCGAGAATATGATTGTAAATATCAGGATATTAACCAGTGGCATGAGCAGCGACCAAAGGCTGCCCAGAATAGATCCCGAGTACTTTTCTATCAGGTCCTGACGGGTGAAAGTCAGGATTACGAACAATGCCCGCACGTTTAATTGTCCTGTTTGTAATGGTTACGCCAGAAATCGAGTACTTCGTTTAAGG
This sequence comes from Pontibacterium sinense, assembly GCF_015209595.1. Taxonomy (GTDB): domain Bacteria; phylum Pseudomonadota; class Gammaproteobacteria; order Pseudomonadales; family Balneatricaceae; genus Pontibacterium; species Pontibacterium sinense. The sequence continues at coordinate 359,496 of NZ_JADEYS010000001.1, forward strand.
TATCTTGAAGCTCTGTTTTCTGAGACCAGCCAGTGGCATGTTTTAAGAGAGAAGAATCTGCTTGTGCGACAGGAATGTCCGTAGGGCGAAGTCGCTCTGGATCAGTTTCTACACTGATTTCGGTTTGGGATAGACTGAGCAGTGTGTTGAGTATGCTCTTAATTGAGACGGGCGTATCGGACGCTATATTAAAAGCACTACCAGAGGAGATGGAGTCTCTGTTTTCGAGTAGCCTTATGTAGGCATCGATTATGTCATCTACATGTAAAAAACAGCGCAATGCACTGAGGTCCCCAACGCTTATTGTCGGAGGCTGTAGACCCGCTTCGATTTTTGCGATCTGCTCTGCAAAAGCGGAAATGACGAATTGGTTGCTTTGTCCGGGCCCGGTATGGTTAAACGGGCGAACACGAATTAGCTTTAGGTTGGGCGTATTGCAGTATGAAAATACACCAATGTCAGCCGCTGCTTTACTTGCAGCATAGGGGTTCAGAGGCTTGAATGGAGTATCTTCTGTTACCGGAGTAGCCTGCTTAAAACTCTCACCGTAACAATCACCGGAGCCTATTTGTAAAAACGTACAGGGGGTCGACCTGCTTGTTGCCGCATTGAGTAATTTGAGGGTGCCAAGCAAATTAACATGCCAGGTCTGCTCTGGATTCTTAAATGCAGTTGGGATGTGAGAGATTGCTGCAAGATGTATGATCGCATCAGGTTTTGTGTCGCTGATGATGCGATTGACACTCTCCGCTGAGGTTAGGTCGAGCGCGAGTGCTTTTGAGTTTGATGCGGAACCAGCTGCATGAATCTGTGCAGCTGGAAACGCTTTATGGAGTGCTGGTACAAGGCGCTTGCCGACAAAACCGGTGCTTCCTGTGACAAGGATGCTATGTAACAACGTTTGCTCCTTGTTTACTTGCCGGATAGGCGGGCAATGTCGGCATCGACCATTTCAATGATCATCTCTTCAAGAGATGTTTTTGCGGTCCAGCCCAAGTTTTTCTCAGCTTTCGCAGGGTTGCCAAGCAGTACGTCAACTTCGGCCGGGCGGAAGAATTCTGGATCAATGATCAGATGGTCTTCCATATTCAGACCGGTGTGCTCGAAGGCGATTTTGCACATGTCGCGTACGGTTACTGTGCGACCGGTTGCTATGACATAGTCGTCAGCTTCTTCTTGCTGAAGCATCAACCACATGGCTTCTACATAGTCCTGAGCGTGTCCCCAATCACGTTTTGCATCGATGTTGCCTAAACGCAGTTCGTTTTGCATGCCCAATTTAATACGTGCCACAGCATCGGTTACTTTGCGGGTAACAAACTCGAGGCCACGTAGTGGAGATTCGTGATTGAACAAAATGCCGCTGCAAGTAAACAACCCGAAGCTCTCGCGGTAGTTTACAGTCATCCAGTGAGCATAAAGCTTGGCTGCAGCATAAGGGGAACGAGGATAGAACGGAGTTGTTTCGGACTGCATTGGTTCCTGGATCAGTCCGTACATCTCAGACGTTGATGCCTGATAAAAACGTGCTTTGGGAGCGGCTAAACGCATTGCTTCCAAAATATTAGCTGCGCCGAGTCCTGTTACCTGGCCAGTCAAAAGGGGCTGGTCCCAAGATGTCTGAACGAATGACTGAGCTGCAAGGTTGTAAATCTCGTCAGGCTGGTATTTTGTCAGGATTCGGACAAAGCTCGACATGTCGAGCATATCTGCATCTTCCAGAATTACCTTACCGTTGATGCCTAGCCAATCCAGACGCCACATGTTGACACCCGAAGAGCTACGGCGAGGCATCGCGCCAACAACCTTGTAACCTTTATCTAACAAAAGCTTAGCCAGATAAGCGCCGTCTTGGCCTGTAATTCCGGTAATAAATGCTGTTTTGGAGCTCATACTCGTGAATGTCCTTGTGTCTGTGGGGGCGTGCAACATAAACGCGCGCATTGTATCAGTCGTCTTTGGTGTTGAAAAGTCGGTTTATGTTGAAAGCGGTGTCGTTAGAGGATGGAGAAGTGGGGCGTAGAAAGCATAGGGATGGTTGTAACGTGCGGTGTCTGGGATGTATCATTGGCCCCATTTTATGTGTCGCTATTCGCTTTTTTGAAATGTATGGAGAGGGCCTTCCTTTTATGATCGTTCCTGTGATTTTGTGTGGTGGCTCTGGTACCCGTCTTTGGCCTCAGTCTAGGCAAGCATATCCAAAGCAGTTTCTGTCGTTAACGTCTGAAAATTCGATGTTTCAGGAAACGTTGCTAAGGCTTGACGGGGTGGAGCATGCTGAGCCCATTATTGTGTGTAATGCGCAGCACCGTTTTATTGTATCAGAGCAGTTGCGGCAGATGGATTTGCAGGCTGGAGCAATTGTATTAGAACCGCTTGCAAGAAATACTGCACCCGCGATTAGTTTGGCTGCTCAGAAAGCGCTTGAGTTGCATGATGATCCTGTTTTGTTGGTTTTAGCAGCGGATCACCTGATTTCAGACCTTGAGCCTTTTTTCCTTGCCATTGATCGGGCAAAAACCCTGGCAGACAGTGGGTTTATGGTGACGTTTGGTATTACGCCACAAAAACCAGAAACCGGATATGGCTATATTTATGCGGGTAATAGAATTGATGATCACTCGTTTAAAATCGATTCGTTTAAAGAAAAGCCGGACTATGCCACCGCTTGTGAATATGTAGATAGCGGTGATTATTTCTGGAACAGCGGGATGTTTATGTTCAAAGCATCGGTGTTCCGGCAGCAGCTTGCTGACTTTGCACCGGTGATAGCGGCAAGTGCTGATTTGGCGTTTAAAAACAGCGAGAGTGATTCGCATTTTATTCATGTGGATGAAACAGCATTCGCGGCCTGTCCTGATGAGTCTGTAGATAACGCAGTGATGGAACTCACTGAGCAGGGAGCCATCATTCCTTTAGATGCCGGCTGGAGTGATGTGGGATCCTGGGATGCTCTTTGGGAAGCGCTTGATAAGGATGAAAACTCCAATGTGGTCAAAGGCGAAGCAATTACGCTAGATACCAAAGGATGTTACATCTCTTCTGAGCGAAGCTTGATTGCAACTGCAGGCCTTGAAAATCTTGTTATCGTAGAATCAGATGATTCGATACTTGTTGCACACAAAGACAGTGCTCAAAGTGTTAAAGCGATAGTGAAAACGTTGGATTCTCAGGGTGGTAGCAAGCACAAAGTGCACCGTAAAGTTTTCCGTCCGTGGGGGCATTATGACTCTATTGATGCGGGAAAGCGTTTTCAGGTGAAGCGCATCTGCGTCAAACCGGGACATCGTTTGTCTTTGCAGATGCATCATCATCGGGCTGAGCACTGGATTGTCGTTAAAGGCACTGCGTTGATAACCCGTGGAGAAGAGACTGAGTTGTTGACTGAAAATCAGTCAACTTATATCCCAGTGGGCGTTAAGCATCGTCTTGAAAACCCCGGTAAGGTAAACCTGGAAATCATAGAAGTGCAGAGCGGTTCGTATCTTCAGGAAGATGATATTGTTCGGTTTGATGACATTTATGGTCGTACAGACTGAGATCGGATCCATGTCTGAAATGAAAGTCTTACATGTCTTTAAGACCTACTTTCCGGAAACGGTTGGTGGAATTGAGCAGGTTATCCGGCAGTTAGCATCCGTTGGTAAAAGGAAGGGAGTTCGATCAGATGTCCTAACTCTGACGAAAGGCCCTTCCCGTGTTTTTAGGTTTGAAGGGCAGCTCGTTTACGCAGTGCGTAGGGATCTGGATGTTGCTTCTACAGGTTTTTCGTATCAGGCGTTTGGTGCGCTGAAACGCATCATTGATCGTTATGATGTTGTTCATTATCACTATCCCTGGCCGTTTGGTGATTTGCTGAAGTTGTTGATTGATGCGGATAAACCGAGTTTGGTGACATATCACTCAGATATTGTGCGGCAGAAGTTTCTTGGGAAACTGTATGCGCCGTTACAGCGACGCTTTTTGGGCTCTGTTGATTGCATCGTGGCAACCTCTCCAAGCTATTTGGAGTCTAGTCAGACGTTAAAGCACTATCGTGAAAAGTCTACAGTCGTTCCTATCGGGTTAAGTAAGGCGACGTATCCCGTTGTCAGTGACAGAAAAATACAATGCTGGAAGGAAGAGATTGGCAGCGATTTCTTCCTTTTTGTAGGTGTGCTGCGTTATTACAAAGGGTTGCATATCCTGCTTGAGGCGTTGAAGGGTACGGACTTGACGGTGGTGATTGCGGGTACAGGTCCGGTTGAAGGCGAGCTTAAGCGTCTTGCTCAAGAGCTTGGTGTTTCGGAGAATGTTCGTTTTCTGGGGCGTGTGAGCGAAGAGGATAAAGTCGCTCTGCTCGAAGCCTGTTTAGGTGTCGTGTTTCCTTCCCATCTGCGTTCCGAGGCGTTTGGAATTACCTTGCTTGAAGGTGCAATGTATGGAAAGCCGCTAATCTCATGTGAGATTAAGACGGGAACGTCTTACATTAATGCATCCGGGGAGACGGGCATTGTTATACCGCCGTCAGATTCAGGCGCGCTGAGGGAGGCTATGCAGACTTTGGTCGGTGATCAGGTGCGTGCTAATCGGATGGGCGCGAATGCGTTTCGTCGTTATCAGACTATGTTTAGCGATGATGTGATGTTCGATGGTTATTACAAGGCTTACAAGGCTTTGCTTTCAAAAGCACAATCATGATGAAAAAGGGTGAGTGAATGCATCCTTTTTTATTTAAAAGTCATTGTCTCCAGCTCTTTGGGCTTGAGGATGATGATGTGTCTTCCACTTTTCTTAATTAGATTCTTCTCGATCAGCAAGGTCAGTGTGCGTGATACCGTTTCACGTGATGTGTTGGTTATATTGGCCAGCTCCTCTTGTGTTGGTAGTTTCTGGATCTCAAGCTCGCCATTCACTGGTTTTGCATATTTTAGTAATACGATGTTAATTCGGCTGATGGCATTCGTGGTGCCGAGCATGACGATGTGATCATTGTTCTGGCGGATAATGTTGGCTAGCTGTTTTAAGAGTTTCTCGGAAACGCTGGGTTTGGAATACATCAGGTTCTGAGCATCGCTCTTGGATAAAAAGGCAATGACGGATTGCTCAGTAGCAACTATAGAGGCGGAGCGTGGTTTGCCATCTATGAGCGCGATTTCACCAAAATGCGAACCTGCTTCAATAGAAAGAAATCCTACTTCTTTTCCGCTGCTCGAGTAATCAACAACCTTTAATCGCCCCTTAAGCAGGAAATATAGCTCAGAGGATGGCTGTCCTTTGTGGACGACCATGTCGGCTTTCTTCACCTGTCTTACATGAAGTTGCTTTATCAGCTCTTGTTTCTCGACTGAAGACAAGTCGGCAAGTAGATAAATGCTGTCCAGGTCTGATGGGGTTACATCCATTGAGCATCTCGTTTAATACATTTTTTTGTGTTATTGCTTTCCGCGAATGGGCTCTGTTCATGTTGCCGGGACCATGGTCATCGGATCTTGTTCTGATAATAAAGAGGTTTTAGGCTCTCTTCCAGCGGTGTTTGGTTCTGTGTTGGCAATGTAGGGTTGATGTGTCAGGGTGTGTGTTTAACTCTTTTGATTTTAAAAGAGTTTTTTGTGGATCTTTGGTGTGCTGATATGCACAGAGATCAGGTGTAGAGGGGGCTTTGTCGTCTGGGGTGGCAAAGGGGCTGTAGGCTTACGGCCCCTTTATCTGTATGTCTGAAGGTCTCTAAAAGTCGTCTTCCTGTGCTTCCGGGCCACAGCTGACGCGGATGGTTTTGATTAGATTGTCGCTGATTTGCAGTGTTTCTAACTGGTAACGTCCCAATCGCATACAGACGTTGGCGTCGGGGATCGATTCCAGGGTCTCTGTTACCAGTCCATTGATGGTTTTGGGGCCATCGGTGGGCAGGTCCCATTCCAGCGCCTTGTTCACGTCACGAATGTAAGCTGATCCGTCGACAAAGTAACTGCCGTCTTCCTGCGGATGAATATCCTGATTGTCTTCTTTGTTGTCGTTGGAGAGTTCTCCGACAATTTCTTCCAGAATATCTTCCAGCGTGACGATGCCTTCAATATCGCCGTACTCATCCACCACTAGGCCCATGCGTCGTCCCTGCTTTTGAAAGTGCAGCAGCTGAGTCTGTAGCGGTGTGCTTTCAGGGATGAAATAGGGTTCGGTAATCACCTGCAAAATAGCGGCTTTGGAGATGGTCCCCTGATGGAAGACCTGCGCCAGATTCCGCATATGCAGGATGCCTACGACTTTATTTAGCTCGCCGCGGTAAACCGGCAGGCGGGTGTGCGGTGTGATGCTGAGCTGTTGAATGATCTGGTCTATCTCTTCGTCCAGATCGATCCCAATAACCTCATTTCTCGGGACCATGATGTCGTTGACGGTGACTTCTGAAAGCTCAAGTACACCCAGTAACATCGACTGGTTCCGGTGTGGCAGAAGGGCGCCCGCTTCGTTAACCAGTGTGCGCAGTTCCTCTGTGCTGAGGTTGTGGTTGTTGTCATCGTTGATATTGATGCCAAGCAGGCGCAAAAAGCCGTTGGTGATGCCGTTGACGGCCCATACAAGCGGGTAGATGAGTGTTAGTAGCGGTCGCAGTATATAGGCGGCAGGAAATGCAATCTTTTCCGGGTGCAAAGCGGCAAGTGTTTTTGGAGACACTTCCGCAAAAATCAGGATCACCAATGTCAGTCCGGCAGTCGCAATGACAACGCCCGCATCGCCCCAGAGGCGCACCGCAACGATGGTAGCGATAGCTGATGCAAGGATGTTAACGAAGTTATTGCCGATCAGGATGACACCGATCAGGCGGTCTGGTCGCTCTAGTAGCTTGCTGGCACGGCGTGCGCCGGGATGTTTTTTCTTCACCAGATGCTTCAGCCGATAACGGTTGAGAGACATCATGCCGGTTTCGGAACTAGAGAAAAAAGCGGAACAGAGGATCAGGCAACAAAGGATGCCTAATAGGAGGCTTATCGACGCGTCTTCCAAGACTGCATAACCTGTGGTCTATATTGGGAGGCCCATTGTCGAGTGCCCCCCAGAACCTGTCAAGTAGCGAATAGATGACAGCGTCGTGATCAGTGTTCAGGTGTCGTTGTTACAGCAGCCACTCAAGCACCAGTTTGCTGCCAAAAAAGGCCAGTGCCAGCAAGATAAACCCGCCAATTGTCCAGCGTGTCGCGGTATGGCTGCGCCAGCCAAAAAAGAGACGACCACAGATTAAGGTGGCATAGAGCACCCATGCCAACAGCGACAGGGCTGTTTTATGTAGCAGGTGCTGAGCAAAAAGGTCATCTACAAAGATAAAGCCAGATACCAGCGCTGCTGTTAGCAGAATCTCGCCGGACCAGATCATCTCAAAGAGTAAGCGATCCATCGTTTGCAGCGGGGGTAGGGAGCTCACCAGGCCGCGGGTATGGTGATGTTTCAGTGCAGAGTGCTGGCGAGATACCAGTACTGCTTGCAAAACGGCCAGTGTGAGTATGCTGTATGCCAATACGGATAGTAGGATATGTGTAATCAGGCCGCCATCATAGTTGCGGGCGATGCTTTCTTCGGGAATAAAGCCCGCGACCAGGGTCGCCATCAGTGCAATTGGAAACACGCCTATAAATAAGTTGTCGATGGCTTGGCGGATGCTGCTTAACAGAACGATCGCAACCACAAGCCATGACACGAGGCTGCCCATGGCAAAGAACCCTAGATGGATGCCTTCAGCCTGATGCAGCAGCGCATATGCGGCCACGGTATGGCTGGCAAAACCGGCCCATCCCAGCAGTTGGTTGATGGTGCGAGGCTGCTGGCGTTTGCCCTGCAGAATCTGCCATTGGAGAAAGCTTGCTACCGCGTATAAGAGGGCAGCCAACAGAGTGGGAAGTATCAGCATCCTTTTCCTCCTGTCCGGGGACAGGTATCAATACTAAAACAAAAGGTCAGCCATTCGCTGAGCCGGTATAAGCGCAGTAGTGTGTCACAATTGCCCGTTGGATGAAATATGGGGGAGTGGCGTGGGTGGGTTGCTACTGTATAATGTGCATCAATTGCAATTTTCTCCGAGTCCCGCCTGAGCAAGATAGCCCTTCTGGACGTTATTTCTATATATAGATGGTTGGCGGGAACTGATACCGAGGCAGAGCATGTTCGAGAATCTTACAGAGCGACTCACGCAAACGCTTAAGTCCGTCACGGGCCAGGCAAAGCTGACCGAAGACAATATTAAAGGCACCTTGCGTGAAGTACGTATGGCACTGCTGGAGGCTGATGTTGCCCTGCCGGTAGTCAAAGCGTTTGTTAACAGTGTTAAAGAGCGTGCAGTTGGCACCGAAGTCAGCAGCAGTCTGTCACCGGGGCAGGTGTTCGTTAAGATTGTTAACGAAGAGCTGGTCAATGTTATGGGTGAGGCCAATGAGGCACTCAACCTGGCAGCACAGCCTCCGGCAGTGGTGATGATGGCCGGTCTTCAGGGTGCGGGTAAAACGACCTCTGTTGCTAAGCTGTCTCGTTTCCTGCGCGAACGTGAGAAGAAAAAAGTTCTGGTCGTTTCTGCTGACGTATACCGTCCGGCCGCGATCAAGCAGCTGGAGACATTGGCGGCGGAAGTGGATGTTGAATTCTTCCCCTCGACGGCTGATCAGGATCCGGTAGATATCGTCAATGCTGCTATCGCGCATGCGAAGATTCAGCATCATGATGTGCTGCTGGTGGATACTGCGGGTCGTCTGCATGTTGACGGCGAAATGATGGACGAGATCAAACGTCTGCATAGCGCGGTTAAACCGGTTGAAACGCTGTTTGTCGTTGATGCGATGACCGGTCAGGATGCTGCGAACACGGCGCGGGCGTTTAATGAACAGCTGCCGCTGACCGGTGTGATCCTGACAAAAACCGATGGTGATGCCCGAGGTGGTGCTGCTCTGTCGGTACGTCATATCACGGGTAAACCGATCAAGTTCCTTGGTGTGGGTGAGAAGGTTGAGGCGCTGGAGCCATTCCATCCGGACCGTGTTGCTTCTCGAATCCTTGGTATGGGCGATGTTCTGTCCCTGATCGAGGAAGCAGAAGAGAAGATCGACAAGAAGAAAGCTGAGAAATTTGCGAAGAAGATCCAGAAAGGCAAAGGCTTTGATCTGGAAGATTTCCGCGAACAGATTCAGCAAATGAAGAATATGGGTGGCATGATGGGCATGCTCGATAAGTTACCCGGCATGGGGCAGATGGCGAATGCATCCCAGATGGCCGGTGCTGAAAAGGGTGTGGTCCAGATGGAGTCAATTATCAACTCCATGACCCCTAAAGAGCGTCGTAATCCAGATATCCTGACGGGCTCCCGTAAGAAACGTATCGCTGCAGGTTCCGGCACACAGGTGCAGGACGTTAACCGACTCATCAAACAGCATAAACAGATGTCGAAGATGATGAAGAAGATGAGTGGCAAAGGTGGCATGGCCAAAATGATGCGTGGAATGAAAGGTATGTTGCCTCCCGGTATGGGCGGTGGTCCGGGTGGCCCAGGTGGTATGGGCGGGATGGGTGGCGGCGGCTTCCCCGGTCGTTAAGTCGACCGAGTCTGCGCCGCTTTCCGGCGTGTTTGACAGCTGGTCTGACGTTATTTTCCGTGCTGTCTAAGATTTAAGCATAAACCTCTTTGAAAGGGCGGTGAATTCGCGTAGAATTTCCGCCCTGTTTTTCCGTTCGTGGATTGCGCGGTTAGCGCGGTTGGCGGGCGAAAGTTGGATCGGTGGAGTCTGAAATGATTTCTACCGGGATACGAAATTGCAGGCGATACCAAAACCTGCACAAATAAAGGGACCATTCGCATGGTAACAATTCGTTTGTCTCGTGGCGGCGCTAAGAAGCGTCCTTTCTATCACCTTACTGTAGCTGACTCACGTAACCCACGTGATGGTCGCTTTATTGAGCGTGTTGGCTTCTTCAACCCTCAGGCTCGCGGCCAGGAAGAGCGTCTGCGTGTAAATCTGGAGCGTGTTGAGTACTGGCAGAGCAAAGGCGCGCAGGTTTCTGCACGTGTTGCTACGCTGCTGAAAGACGCTGCAAAAGCTGCTGAATAAGTTTTTTGGATCAGGTTGGGTCAAGTAGATGAGTGGAAATACCACAGAAGAGAACACGGTTCTTGGTCGTATTGCTTCCGTCTACGGTGTTAAAGGATGGGTGAAGATTTATTCTCACACCGATCCGATTGAAAACATCCTGACCTACTCGCCGTGGTTATTGAAAATTAAAGGCCAGTGGAAATCTTTCGAGATAGAAGCTAGCAAACGCCATGGTAAAGGCCTGGTCGCTAAGTTGGTTGGAGTAGATGACCGAGAGATTGCCCGTACATATAACGGGGTTGAGATCGCGGTTGAATCACATCGTCTTCCAAAACTGGAAGAGGGTGAGTTCTACTGGAGCCAGCTGGAAAACCTGACGGTATATACCGTGTCCGGTCAGTTGCTGGGCAAGGTAAGTCATCTGATGGAAACCGGTGCAAATGATGTGCTGGTGGTAAAGGGTAATGATGAGAGTATTGATCGTAACGAACGTTTGATACCTTACCTGCCTGATCAGGTGATTAAAGAGATTGACTTGGAAACAGGTGCTATTCGGGTCGACTGGGATCCGGAGTTCTAAACCGTGTGGTTTGGTGTAGTGACGTTATTCCCGGAGATGTTCGAAGCGGTTAAAAGCTTTGGCGTAACGGGACGAGCGGTACGGAATGGGTCGATTGAGCTGCAATGCTGGAATCCGCGTGACTTCACGCTCGATAAGCATCGCACTGTAGATGATCGTCCATACGGCGGTGGCCCCGGCATGCTGATGAAAGTTCAGCCGCTGAGGGATGCAATCCATGCTGCAAAAGCTGCAGCAGGGGGCGATGAGGTAAGTGTTATTTATCTCTCTCCTCAGGGACGCCGACTTGACCACAACGGGGTGCAGGAGTTAGCGAATCGTAAGAAGCTGATTCTGGTAGCCGGGCGTTATGAAGGTATTGATGAACGCCTGATTGAGACTGAAATTGATGAAGAGTGGTCGCTTGGGGATTTTGTCCTCAGCGGTGGTGAACTGCCAGCGATGACCATGATTGATGCAGTTTCGAGGTTGGTGCCGGGTGTACTTGGGCATCAGGACTCAGCTACTGAGGATTCTTTTTCAGACGGTTTATTGGACTGCCCGCACTATACGAGACCGGAACAGTTTGACGGAATGCAGGTACCTGGGGTGCTGCTGGGCGGTAACCATGAGGAGATCAGGCGCTGGCGCTTGAAACAACAATTGGGACGCACTTGGAAAAGACGTCCTGAGTTGTTGGATTCTCTGGAGTTAACCAAAGAACAGCAGGCATTGTTAAAAGATTTTATCCGTGAGACCCAAGGGTCCGACGGTTGAATATTTAGGAGCGAGCCATGAGCAGCAAGAACCTGATTATTCAGCAGATTGAAGCTGAACAGAAAACTAAAGACGTACCAGAATTCGGCCCGGGTGATACCGTTGTCGTACAGGTAAAAGTAACAGAGGGTACTCGTACTCGTCTGCAGGCGTTTGAAGGCGTAGTTATCGGTAAGCGTAACCGCGGCGTTAACTCTGCATTCACAGTACGCAAAATCTCTCACGGTGTTGGTGTGGAACGTACTTTCCAGACTTACAGCACTACAGTAGATAGCATTGCTGTTAAGCGTCGCGGTGACGTGCGCAAAGCTAAGCTGTACTACCTGCGTGAGCGTAGCGGTAAGTCTGCACGTATCAAAGAGAAGCTGGGTTAAGCTATCTTTTTGCTACACAGATCATAAAAAGCGGCTTTCGAGCCGCTTTTTTTGTGTCTGTAGATCTGGTTGGGGGTGGTCTGAATGGTAAACCTGCAACTCCTTGCCTATAGTGTGTCCATTCAAAATTCATGAACTGCGTGGGAAGCGGGTGTTGAAACGGATTGCGTTACTGCTGAGTATTCTGCTGTTGCCGGTATTTTGTGTGGCTGGCTTTTATGGTTTCTTATGGTGGCGGGTAACTGAGGCAGCGGATGAAATGGTGACGAAAGTGTCGCCTTTTGCTGAGTTAAGTTATAACGACGTACGTATCGATTTGGTGGCGACTGAGATTGCGCTGGTCGATATCCGGGTCGCGCCTTTGGGCGGTACCGACCAGTTCAATATTGATGAAATATCCCTGAAGGCACCCGACTGGTCTCAGATGCTGCGTCTCGGTGGCGATCTGGGCGCAGAGTCTTGGCCTGATGCTTTGTCGTTGCGTTTGAAGGGGTTCTTCTTCCGGTTGGACAGTGCATTGATGGAACAGTGGATGCAACTAGCCCAGCAGGGGCAGCCGCAAGATATGACGGTGGTAGGACAGTTCTGCAGTCGTATGCAGGGCGCTGATCTACTGCAGGCCATGGGTTACCGGGTGTTGGGCGCCGATATGGAGTTAGCCTATAGCTTTGATGCCGTAGAGGGGCGCTGGGATGTCGATATCTCTGCGGATACGGCCGAGGTTGGGGATTTCTCCATGGGGGTCTCGTTAAAGACATCTTCTGCATCGTTGTCAAAGTCCGCGTTGGCGGGGAGTCAGACCGCTTTGCGTAGTGTGCAGAGTCATTTTAGCGACAAAGGGTTTAACCGTCGTTTTCGTGAGTACTGTGCGACACAGTCAGGCATCACCGATGAGCAGTTTGATCAGGCGCTGCGTGAAGAGTTTGAAGCGATGATCGCTTACGCGGGTGTTGGACTGACAGAGGAGTTGTATCAGGGGCTTGTGGATATGTATCGCCCTGCGGCAAACATCACGTTCCGGATGCGTCCTGATACCCCGTTGGGGCAGATGCAGACCGTTCAAATTACCTCCCTCGATAGTTTCATGAGTGTGTTAAATCCCGCGCTGCTAATCAATGGTGAGCCTGTGAGTCTCGCCGGCATTCAATTGTTGGAACCTGTGAAGAACTCTGTTCCTTCCTCTGCAGTGACGCAAGGTCTAGTGCAACCGCCACATTCCGCTTTACCGGAAGGTGCGTCAGAAGATTTGTCCCCATCAACATCAGGTGCAGACTTGCATGGGAAGACTTCGGTGTCGCCAGCAAATGAGGTAGAGCGCCGTCCAGCATTTCGTTCAGTAGATGTCGCTGATATAGGCAAACATATCGGGCATCGGGCACGTATGGTGACTTATTTCGGGCGTCGAATTGAAGGTCGTATTCTGGAGATCGACCGCCATGAAATGCTTATAGAACAAAGAATGCAGCGTGGCGTGGCAACCTACAGTATTGCACTGGAGAAGGTTGCTGAGATTGAAGTCTACCGTTAGGTCTCATATGTATTGGAATCTGAACTGATGTCTTCTTCTATTGCCGCGCTGTCTGCTGCAGACTCCAGGTTGATTGATCAGTTTCTCGATGCTATCTGGATGGAGCGTGGTCTGAGTGAGAATACGCTGAGCTCGTACCGTCGAGATCTGGTGCAGTACGGTATGTGGTTGCAGGCAAGAGCTTCCGGCTTGCTATCCGCAGGTCGAGAGGAGTTGCAGCAACACTTGGCATGGCGGTATACAGAACGGCTAAAGGCAAGCTCGACCGCTCGCTTGTTGTCGACATTGCGTGGTTTTTATCGTTATCTGGTGCGTGAAAAGCTGATCGATACCGACCCTACGCTGCTCATTGATAGCCCAAAGCGAGGGCGTGCCCTGCCGAAAACGTTGACTGAAAGCGATGTGGAACGTCTGTTACAAGCACCGGATTTGAGTGATGCCGTCGAGTGTCGGGATCGCGCAATGCTTGAGGTGTTGTATGCCACAGGGCTGCGAGTGTCTGAATTAGTGTCTCTGCATAGCTCTCAGGTGAATCTGCGTCAGGGCGTCATTCGTGTGATGGGCAAGGGTAGTAAGGAGCGCTTGGTTCCTTTGGGGGATGAGGCGATTCATTGCGTGCTGCAATACATGCGCGATGCCAGGCCGCTTTTGCTTAAGGATGCCTCCAGTGAGGTGTTGTTTCCAAGTCGGCGGGGGCAGCAGATGACCCGGCAGACGTTTTGGCACCGGGTGAAGCACTATGCCTTGGTATCAGGGCTCGACAAGCCGCTTTCGCCGCATGTGTTGCGGCATGCGTTTGCAACACATCTCCTGAATCATGGTGCGGATCTGCGTGTTGTGCAGATGCTGTTGGGGCATAGCGATCTATCGACAACGCAAATCTATACACATGTCGCCCAGCATCGTTTACAGTCGCTGCATAGTAAACACCACCCACGCGGCTGAACTTTATGGTCTGTTCTGTATCTTAGCCAGTAGTGGATTGTGAATAATATGGGGAAAGTCATGCGGAAGTTATGGGCAGTGGGCCTGATTTTGTTGGGTGTAAGCAGTTTGTCTCAGGCGGCACCCGCTGTAGATGAGATCATCAAAGGCAGTTTAAAGAAGATTGATGCGCGCTTAAGTGCGGTATCTATCAAGCCTGCTGAGATGGAAGGAATGTATGCGGTTGAGCTGAATACCGGAGAGTTGCTTTATTCGGATGCTAAAGGTGAATATTTCATGGTTGGACAGTTGTTCCGACTTTCACCACAAGAAGGGTTTGTTAACCTGACGGAAGGCAAGCGCAAGCAACAGCGTCTTGATCAGTTGGCTAAGGTCGAATCTAAAGACATTATTGTTTACCCCGCAGAAGGCGAACGTAAAGCCACAGTCACGGTATTTACCGATGTGGATTGTGGTTACTGCCGTAAATTACATAAGGAAATTCCCCAGCTTAATGCGATGGGTGTTCAGGTGAATTATCTGGCGTTCCCGCGTGCGGGCATTGGCTCCAATGCATTTAATGTGATGGAGTCGATCTGGTGTGCAGCACCCGATATGCGTAACGAGCTGATGACACGCGCGAAAAACGGACAAAAAGTTGACCGGAGCAGTTGTGACTCACCTATCGCTTCCCAGCTGATGTTGGGACAGGCTGTGGGTGTGACGGGGACTCCGGCACTGGTATTTGAGGACGGTACGTTGATGCCGGGGTATTTGCCTGCTAAACAGTTGGCGCGCGCGTTGAAATTGCAATAATTGTCGCGATCCTAAAGATACAAGAAGGGGCTGATTATGCCCCTTTTTTGTGGGCGCGTGTTACGGGTAATAGGCAATAGTGCTGACGGGCTGTTTTCGCTATAATACCCGGCTCAATTTTTGTGCAGTGCTGAAGATATTCACAGCGAGAGGTTATAGTTTGAAACCGGTAAAAGTAGGTATCTGTGGTCTTGGAACCGTCGGTGGCGGCACCTTTAACGTACTGAAGCGTAATGCGGATGAGATTTCTCGCCGTGCGGGTCGTCGAATTATCGTGGAAGAGGTTGGCGCTCGCCGTCCAAACCCTGATTGCGACACTAAAGGTGTTCAGGTAACGCAGGATATTTTCGACGTTGCGACGAATCCCGAAATCGATGTTGTTGTAGAACTGATCGGTGGCTATGAAGTCGCACGTGATCTGGTTATGACGGCTATCGAAAACGGTAAGCACGTTGTAACCGCGAACAAAGCGCTGATCGCTGTGCACGGTAATGAGATTTTTGAAGCTGCACAACGTAAAAACGTTATGGTTGCATTCGAAGCATCCGTCGCGGGCGGTATTCCGATTATCAAAGCGATCCGGGAAGGTTTGTCTGCGAACCAGATTAACTGGCTGACAGGTATCATCAACGGCACCGGTAACTTCATCCTGACTGAGATGCGTGACAAGGGTCGTGACTTCGCCGATGTGTTGGCCGAAGCTCAGGCTCTGGGTTATGCAGAAGCAGATCCTACCTTTGATGTTGAAGGCATCGATGCTGCGCACAAGCTGACAATTCTGGCATCACTGGCCTTTGGTATCCCGCTGCAGTTTGAAAAAGCGTACACCGAAGGCATCAGTAAGATCACGCGTGATGATGTGCAGTATGCTGAAGAGCTGGGCTACCGCATCAAGCATCTGGGTGTGAGTCGTCGTACAGAAGCGGGTGTTGAACTGCGTGTTCATCCGACTATGGTGCCTGAGTCTGCCTTGCTGGCGAACGTTAACGGTGTCATGAACGCTGTGCTGGTTGATGGCGATGCTGTCGGTCAGACCATGTATTACGGTGCCGGTGCTGGTGCAGAGCCAACAGCATCTGCTGTTGTTGCAGACATCGTTGATGTTGTACGTACGCTGACAGCTGATCGTGATAACCGCGTTCCTCATCTGGCATTCCAGCCGGGTGAACTGTCCGATTTGCCAGTGCTGCCTGTTGAGCAGATCGAAACCGGTTACTACCTGCGTATGCAGGCGCTGGAGCAGCCAGGTGTACTGGCTCAGGTGACCAGCATTCTGGGCGATAAAGGCATCAATATCGAAGCTATCATCCAGAAAGAAACCCGCGAAGAGCAGGTGCCTGTTATCATCCTGACGCAGCGTGTTCAGGAGCAGAAGATGAACGAAGCGATTGCAGCGATCGAAGCACTGGGTGCAATCTGTGGTTCTGTTACCCGTATCCGCGTTGAGCATCTGGCGGACTAAGGAGTCTTGAGCGTGAAATATATCTCTACCCGGGGACAGGCTCCGGTACTGAATTTTGAAGAAGTGTTGCTGGCCGGTCTGGCGAGCGACGGCGGTTTGTATGTTCCTGAAGAACTGCCTAAGTTCTCCCAGGAAGAGATCGCTTCATGGGCGGGTCTGTCTTACGCTGATCTGGCGTACAAGATCATCAAGCCATTTGTTGATGACTGTGTTGCAGACGATGATCTGAAACAGATGATCGATGAAACCTATGCCGGTTTTAACCACACGGCGGTTGCTCCGCTGAAAGAGCTGGGTACTAACGAATGGGTTCTGGAACTGTTTCATGGTCCAACCCTGGCGTTTAAAGACTTTGCATTGCAGTTGCTGGGTCGCCTGATGGATTACGCGCTGACCAAGCGTAATGAGCGTCTGGTGATCATGGGGGCAACTTCTGGTGATACCGGTTCTGCTGCTATCGAAGGCTGCCGTCACAGCGATCATTTGGATATCTTTATCCTGCATCCGCATAACCGCGTGTCTGAAGTACAGCGTCGCCAGATGACTACTATTCTGGAAGACAATGTTTTCAACGTGGCGTTGGAAGGCAACTTCGATGACTGTCAGCAGATGGTTAAAGACAGCTTTGCTAATCAGGACTTCCTGAAAGGTATGAAGCTGGGTGCGGTAAACTCGATCAACTGGGCGCGTATTATGTCCCAGATCGTTTACTACTTCTCCGCATCACTGGCGCTGGGTGGTCCTCATCGTCCGGTTTCCTTCTCTGTGCCAACGGGTAACTTCGGCGATATCTTTGCGGGTTATCTGGCGAAGCAGATGGGTCTACCGATTCAGCAGCTAGTTGTGGCAACAAACCGTAACGACATTCTGCACCGTGTTATCTCCGGCAATGATATGTCTAAAGGTGAGCTGGTTCATACGCTGTCCCCGTCTATGGACATCATGGTGTCCTCTAACTTTGAACGTATGCTGTTTGATGTATACGGTCGCGACGGTCAGGCCATTGCTGATCTTATGGATCGCTTCAAGTCTGAGTCTGTGCAGTTGGAAGATGGCAACTGGGATAAGGTACGTGAACTGTTCGACAGCTGTGCAGTTGACGACGAAACCACGTGTGACGTGATCAAAGACGTGTTTGCTGAAACCAGTTACCTGCTGGATCCGCACACGGCGATTGGTGTCAAAGCGGGTCGTGAATGCAACCGTGATCAGAGCGTACCGATGATCACGCTGGCAACAGCGCATCCGGTTAAATTCCCTGAGCCTGTCGTGAAGGCTGGCTTGGAATCACCTCAGCTACCGCCACATATGACTGATCTGTTTGAGCGTGAAGAACGCGTTGAAGTACTGGATAATGACCTGCAAACTGTTCAGCAGTTTATTGCGGGACATGTTCATACGAACTGATAGATCGATCTGATCTGGAAAGGCCCGCATTTGTCGGGCCTTTTTTGTCTATGCAGGATCTGTTTTTTTACCTTTCCAAGATATTCTGGGCTTTAGCCAGTCCGGATCACTTTCTTTTGCTGTTGGTACTGTTGGGCTTGTTGCTGGCCTGGGCAGGGCGTCGCTGTGGGCTGTGGTTAAGTACGTTCTCTATGGGATTTCTGCTATTCGCCGCGATCTATCCTGTGGGTAACTTCTTACTATCACCTCTGGAAAATTATTTTGCGCACGTAGAACCACCGGATCAGGTGGCGGGGGTGATCGTGCTCGGTGGCGCAGAAGAGGCCACGCTATCTGCTGTTCATCGGCAGCCCCATATGAACTCAGCGGCTGAGCGGGTGATGGTGATTCCCGAACTGATGCAGCGATACCCGGATGTTCCTGTTGTTATCACCGGTGGTAGCAGTTCAATTATCGATCAGACTTACCGGGGGGCCGATGTTGTTGAGCAATGGCTGGAGTCACTTGGCTTAGGATCGCGCCTGATCGTGGAGCGCGAGTCGCGTAATACCTTTGAGAATGCAATTTATAGCGCCGATAAGGTCGATCCAAGTGCGGGCCAGTGGTTGTTAGTGACCTCTGCTTTTCATATGCCACGTTCCGTTGCTGTTTTCCGTAAGCAGGGTTGGGATGTGGTGCCTTATGCTGTGGATTATCGTATCAGCGGAGATCGTCTCTCCGTGCAGTTCTGGCGCAATATGCGTGATTTGACGACGGCTGTACGTGAGTGGATCGGAATCATTGCGTACTACCTGACCGACAAAACCGACCAACTGTTGCCTGATAGGAAGCCTGAACGATGAAAGAGCTTAATATTTGCCGTCGTCCGGAACCGCCCCAAGATCTGCCAGTGTTTAATCAGGTCAATGCGGTGTTGGCGCGAATTTACGCGACGCGTGGCGTGCATGACCTGGATGATCTGGGGCGTAACCTGAAAGCGCTTTTACCCGATGGGGGCTTAAAAGGTATTGAGGATGCGGTCGCGCGTCTGGTGAAGGCGATTCAACTGCAGGAAAAAGTACTGATCGTCGGTGATTTTGACTGTGATGGGGCGACCAGCACTGCGGTCGCGTTGTTGGCCTTGCGGCGCATGGGTTTCGACTCGGTTGATTACTTGGTACCGAATCGCTTTGATTACGGTTACGGACTCAGTGCAGAGATCGTAGATGTTGCACGCGAGCGTCAGCCGCAGCTCCTGATCACCGTGGATAACGGCATTTCAAGTTTATCCGGTGTTAAGCGTGCGGCTGAATATGGCATTGATGTGCTGGTGACCGATCATCATCTTCCGGGCTCGGAGTTACCCGAGGCCTGTGCCATCGTGAACCCTAATCAGCCTGCCTGTGGTTTTCCTGCTAAATCTACCTGCGGCGTCGGTGTTATTTTTTACGTGATGATCGCGCTACGCCGAGCGTTGCAGCAGATTAATTGGTTCGCTGAGCAGCAGATTCAGGCGCCTAACCTGGCCGATCTGTTGGATCTTGTAGCGTTAGGCACCGTAGCGGATGTTGTGCCATTGGAGCAGAACAATCGCATTCTGGTGCATCAGGGATTGCAGCGAATTCGTGCAGGGTATGCGCGTCCAGGGATATTGGCTCTGCTGGATGTGGCAGGCCGGCAGCGTCATAAACTCGTGGCGTCTGGTCTGGGGTTTGCGATTGCACCCCGGTTGAATGCTGCTGGGCGTCTTGAAGATATCTCAATTGGCATTGAATGTCTGATCACCGATGATGCTGAGCAAGCGCGCAAACTTGCAGCTACACTAGATCAACTCAACAGAGATCGACGTGGCATTGAAGATGAAATGCAGCAGCACGCGGTTACGTTATTGGATGATCTCAAGATTGAGTCTGAGGCGTTTCCTTACGGAGTCTGTCTGTATGATGATAGCTGGCATCAGGGTGTTATTGGTATTCTTGCATCACGTATTAAAGAGCGCATGCATCGGCCGGTTATCGCGTTTGCGCCCGGCGATGAAGGTGAAATAAAAGGCTCTGCCCGGTCTATTAGTGGCTTCCATGTCCGCGATGGATTAGATGCTATTGCAGCTGAAAATCCCGGCTTGTTAAGTAAGTTTGGCGGCCATGCGATGGCCGCCGGTATGACATTAAAAGCCACCGATTATCAACAGTTTTCCGAGGCATTTGATCGGGAAGTTCGGCGTCAGTTGTCCGAGGCTGATCTGCAAGAAACCGTGTTGACCGATGGTAGTTTGCTTGCCGCGGAGATCTCAATCGAGATGGCAGAGATGCTGCGGGAAGCCGGGCCTTGGGGGCACCAATTTCCTGAGCCGCTGTTTGATGGTGAGTTTGCATTGTTGCAACAGCGCTTGGTCGGGCAAAAGCATCTGAAAATGGTCTTAATGGATCCCGCATCCGGTCTGGCGGTTGACGCGATCAAGTTCAATGCTGATCTGGAGCTTTGGCCAAATGACAGCGTGGCGAGGGTGCGTGTTGTATATCGCCTGGATATTAATGAATTTCGAGGGCAGCGCAGTGTACAACTGATTGTTGACCAACTGCTGCCCGTTTAAACCACCTAGGAAGAAAAACTGTAAATGAAAGATCTGGCCCTGAATGAACTGGAAATCCTGTTGGCAGTATTTGCGCGTGCGGGTGTTGAAGACACAGCGGGAGATGAGGGTGAACTGTTAGCTCAAGTTAAAAAAGCACATGCTGAACGTCAGGAACTGG
Source organism: Pontibacterium sinense (assembly GCF_015209595.1). Lineage (GTDB taxonomy): Bacteria > Pseudomonadota > Gammaproteobacteria > Pseudomonadales > Balneatricaceae > Pontibacterium > Pontibacterium sinense. The sequence goes on from NZ_JADEYS010000001.1 coordinate 380,121, forward strand.
AAAGCATGGATTTTGATGACTGTCTGGGCGGTGCTTGCAAGCTGTAACTATGAGCAAACCATACTACATCGGTGCGCACGTAAGTGCCGCCGGTGGCGTTGAAAATGCGCCACTGAATGCAGCCAAACTTGGCGCAAGTGCTTTTGCGCTTTTTACTAAGAACCAGCGCCGATGGGAAGCAAAACCGCTGACCACCAAGAACATCACGTCTTTCAAGGAAAACTGCGATCGCTTAGGTTTTACGCCAGAGCAAATTTTGCCGCACGATTCCTACCTGATCAATCTCGGTCATCCGGAGAAAGAAGCGTTGGATAAATCCCGTCATGCCTTTCTTGATGAGTTGAAGCGCTGTGAGCAGTTAGGTCTCAAATATTTGAACTTTCATCCGGGTAGCCATCTAAGGAAGACCTCAGAAACCGAATGTCTGGCGACAATCGCACAGTCTCTGAATTGGGCGTTGGATCAAACGCAGGGTGTCACTGCTGTCATTGAAAATACGGCAGGTCAGGGCAGTAACCTTGGACATACTTTCGAGCAGTTGGCTGAGATCATTGATCAGGTCGAGGACCAAAGCCGAGTAGGCGTGTGTCTTGATACCTGTCATACATTTGCTGCCGGATATGACCTGCGGACATTTCAGAGTAGTGAGCAGGTGTTCACTGCGTTTGATGAAACTGTTGGCTTCGAGCATTTGTGTGGCATGCATTTAAATGACTCTAAAGGGGCATTGGCATCAAGGTTGGATCGTCACCATAGTTTAGGTCAGGGAGAAATCGGCTGGGATGTGTTTCGTTTTATCATGCAGGATGACCGCTTTCGCGGTATCCCGTTAACTCTGGAAACCATCGATGAGACGATCTGGATGGAAGAAATACAGACTTTAAGGCAGTTCACTCGGGCTGACCAATGAAGTAGCCATGTTAGATGCAGTGAGGTGAATAGCGGGTTATTTGATTGGTTAGGTTTATCTTTATATCGCAGGTTTAATCTATCTAGGAGATGTAGGTGGATCAGTCTATTTTAAACGCCGTTGTTGCGATTGAGTATGTTAGTGGCTCATCTATTATTAGGGGGTCTGGGGTTTTACTTCCGGGCGGTACGCATATACTAACGGCGGCCCATCTTTTTAATCAAAACCCAGCTGCACAATCCCTATCTATCTCATCAGGAAATGTATCCCTGCCATCCGCCAAGAAGATCAATATCCATCATGGTTGGGACAAAAATAGCTCGGACTTCAATCATGATATTGCGGTTATTGAGCTGGCATCCCCCGTTGTTTCTGTGGATGGGGTTCAGTTGTGGACACAAAGCAACGTGATTGGAGAAGAGATTACGTTTGCGGGTTTTGGCGGAGACAGTGGTTTTCATACTGGCACCAATACCATCGATGCCGACGGCTCTCAATTGAACGCGACCTTCAATCGTAATGTCGTTTCCGGTACGCAGCTTGTTTACGACCATGATAATGGAACTGAAAGTCAGAATACGCTGGGTGGCTTGATCAACATGGGTAGCGCCAGGGTAACGACAAGTGAAGGGCAGGCAAGGGCGGGCGACTCTGGAGGGCCTTTGTTACTGGATGGAAAGGTTGTGGGTATCTCCAGCTACGCCTACCGTGATGATCGATATGATGTGAACAGTTCGGTCGACTTTAGCGCCGGTGAAGTTGGGTTTGCCACTGCGGTGCATCCCTATATCCCGTGGATTGAGTCGATTACACAGGGTAATCCGGTTTACTCGGAGCCAACGAACTCAGGCGAAGTTCTAACGTCGATCAATGAGCCGTTCACAGGTGAAGTAACAAACTACTTTCTTCTTGAGCTTGCTGCGGCATCGAGTGCTGATATTAGCTTCCATTACCGGACCCAGAACGGCACGGCGATAGCGGGAGAAGACTATCAGTTTGCCGAAGGGGATAAAGTCCTAAAAGCAGGCGAAACATCTCTTACTATCCCCATACAAATACTGGGGGATGTTATTAAAGAAGAAAATGAAACATTTAGCGTGGTTGTAAATAACTTTGTATCTGAAGGTAATGATATGAATATAGAACTTATTGCCACGCATACTATTTTGGATAATGATATTCTGTCTTGATTATTAGTGGCTGAGAACACATATTCTGCACTGGCAGAAAGCCGGTGCAGAATATGTGTGTTTCTAAAATGACTTATACGCCAAAGGTGATGATACCGTTTTCGGTAGTTTCGTTGCTACCGATGAGTTGAACCATATCCAAGCCACTATTAGTTACGTTGATAGTGATTGCTTGATCAACACCACTCTGGTGTGCGTGGAATGAGACCCGATCAATGTTGGTTAAGCTGTCAGTGCCTTCATTATAGCTGTTGGTTAACAGGTCAGTGACTGTGCCGTTACCGCCCGCATCCAAGAAAACTCGATACAGATCAGCTCCTCCATCGTCGTAGATCGTGATTGAGTGGTCATCATCTCTATAAGCCAGTGAGCTTACCTCATTGTACTGAGCATGATAGATCGCTGTTGAGATACCTGCGCCGCCTACGAGAGAGTCATTCCCTTGTTTGCCCTCTAATTCTACCAGTGTGGAGTTACTGAGAGTAAAGCCTTCAACGCCAATTGCACTTAGTATATCGTCGTTGACCGAGCCACGAATATCGCCTCCAGTGTTGCCATCGGGCAGATATTCGACGAAATTTGTACCGCTTAAATGATAAGTGCCAGTATCGTCTAGTTTGATATCCACGTTTTGCTGATTGGAGATACCAACCGTAATATGAACCGATTCTATCTTTTCCAATGAATCGGTGCCATCGTCTTGAAGATCAGTTCGATTGTCTATTACACTACCCGACCCGTCTGCACTGAGGGTTACCGTATACAATGTACCGCTGTTATCTGTTACGACAACGCTATTGTCTTGTACCGAGGCTGATAGTGGGCCGCTGACTTCATCATGAAACAGAAAATAACCCGCAGTATCTAAGCCCGAGCCGCCAATAATCTGATCGTCTCCACCGCGTCCTCTTAGGATCACACTGGATGTGGAGTCCGTTGCATCAAATCCTGCGATAACCGCATCAGTATGACTGACGGAGATTTCTTCTGCAGCAGATGTTCCGCCGATAAAGCCGTTGTCAGAATCATATGTCACAACTCCTGAGCCATAGAAAATGAAGTTGCCACTATTGCTGAGTTGAATGGAGAGGTATTCCGACGTTAGTGGGGTTTGGTCATTAAACTGTATACGCTCAATGTTAGTTAGGGTATCGCTCCCGTCATCTGATAGCTCAGTGCGGACATCAGTGACCTGGCCGCTACCATCAGAGGTGAGGGTTACCTGGTAAAGTTCGCCTGCGCCATCTACGACACTAATGCTGCCGTCTTCGTTGATATGGGCTGTCAGGTGGCCATCCAGTTCACCGCGTGCAATGTAATAAGCGGCTGTATCGTCGCCTGAGCCACCAATAAGGTGATCATCACCTCCTTCCCCAAAGAAGTAGGTAGATTTACTTGTATCATTAGGATCAAATCCTACAGCAATCGCTTCTTGGCTGCTGATATTTAGACTTTCAGCAGCAGAAGTGCCTACGATATTGTTGTGTTCAGGGTTATAGCTAATGATATGAGAGCCGCTGAATGTATAGGCACCACTATCGCTGCGAGCAATAGCTAGCCATTGGCCATCTAGTGTACCGATAGAGACCCTTTCAATGTTTGAAAGCGAATCAGTACCTTCATCAAATGCACTTGTATTTAGATCTGTGACCGTACCGCTGCCATTTGAACCTAACGTGACATGATAAAGTGGGCCAGTGTCATTGCTCACAATAACCCGCTCAGAATTTTCTGAGTCAATGGATGCGGAAAGTAAACCACTCTGCTCCCCAAGCTGCACGCTATAGACAGCAGTATCCTGGCTATTATTGCCCACGATTTGATCATCTCCTTCTTGGCCTTCCAAACGAATCCAAGTGTTGCTGTCCGAAGGAGTAAAGCCGTAGGCGTCAGGTGCTGAGAGTGGAGTATCGTTCCCTGTGGTGCCTCGTATATGTCCACCACCGTAGTTATCGGAGCGGTAGCTCACCATATGGGTACCTTCTAAACGTAGGTGTCCGTTCTCACCGCGCTCAACTTGAAGGTATTGACCGTCGCTACCTGAGTTTATCGATACTCGCTCGATGTTTTGCAGGGTATCTGTTCCTTCGTCAAATATATCGGTACGGCGATCTGTGACACGTCCGGTGCCATCAGGGTTGAGTGTTACGGAATAAAGTTCACCATTGTCATCTTTGACGCTGATGCTGCCGTTATCCAATATTTCAGCCACTAACTTACCGTTGATCTCGTCCGCTTTCAGATCGTATCCCGCAGAATCGGTGCCTGCTGCACCAATGATCTGATCGTTCCCTTCTCGCCCCGCAATACGGACGTAGGTGGATGTATCCGTTGGATCAAAGCCTGCGTCAATGGCCAGCTGGCTATTAATATTAAGCTCATCGTCGGAGTAAGTACCGCCAATATAGTTGACATCCGGTCTATAGCTGACGATGTGTGAACCTTGGACTTGATAGTTTCCACTGTCTGTCAAATTGACGAGTAGCCAGTTCCTACTGTTTCCATCTTCAATATTGATATGAACAGAGTTGATATGGCTAAGGTTATCGGTGCCTTCATCACGCAGCGTGGTAAGCTCGTCTGTTACCGTGCCACTGACTTCCTCAGTGTTAGGATCGCGAGATAACGTAATGGTGTAAAGCAGGGTGTCTGCGCTGTCGATAATTGCGATGCTATCACCGTTTTGGCGATAATTGAGATGACCAGTAACTTCCTCGGCCTTAAGATTATAGGCAGCGCGGTCCGGACTTTCTGGGTTACCAATCAAGATATCGTTGCCCTCATTACCGGACATGAGTATTTCTGAATCGACAGCATAAGGTACAATGCTTTTGTCGGTATCACCTTGCACGGAAAGGATATCGTCTTTGAATGTACCCTCGATAATGCCGCCGTTGTTCCAGCGTTCATAGGTGATAAAGTCGCTTCCGAAGACTTCGAATTCGCCTGCTTCGCTGATAGTGACTTCAATCCAGCGTTTATTATCCGGTGAAATGATTTCGATTGAGTCAATGTCTTGAAGCTGATCGGTACCTAGGTTAACGGTATCTGTTTTCAGGTCGGTGATACTTGCAAGATAAAAACCGATGTCGTCCTGTGCTACGTTAATTCGATAGAGTTCGTCTTTTCCGTCGGTGATCAAGAGAGAGTCATCATCCTGTTCAACCGCGGCAAGCTCGCCATTTGGCGCAACCTCTTCCTGATAATATGCTCGATTAAAAAGGTCACTGTTGCCGATTAAGGTATCGTTGCCACCTCTACCGACAAAATTAACACCGTAATCACCCGATTGGGCAAAGCCCTTGTCTGCAGTCGCTTCTAAAATATCATCGGAACTTGTGCCTTTGACCCTGCCCCAGCCATCAATGTTTGTACGATAGGTAATTGTCTCTGGCGTTGGGGTAGGGCCACCGCCAGAATCGGTTGGCGTTGGCGTTGGCGTTGGCGTTGGCGTTGGCGTTGGCGTTGGATCTGATTTGGGTACTGGGGGAGGATTGTTACCGGCAAAGGCCTCGTCACTTATTTCAACTTTGTCAGCTGCTTGGGTTAGGTTTTGTCCGGTAAAGTTGTCCTGTGCTGCTTTTAGATCGCCTTTTTTGGCACCATCACGGATTGCGGTGGTTGCATCCCCTTGTGCAACGGTTTGAACCTTGGCGGAGTCTTTTAGGGCGTTGGTAATTTGAGTTGTATCACGGGTATCGGCTTTTTCCAGGGCGTCCTGAATCTGGAGATTGGCAGAAGAAAGTACTTTGGCTGCTTCATCTGCGAGGCCCTTAACGGTGTTTTTAATATTGCTTTTTTTCGCTTCGTCCGTCATCAATTTAAGGGCGTTATCGGACGCCTTGTTGACGGTTTCTTCTACCAGTGCTGAGTCGGTCAGATCAACTTTTTCTGCGTTATCGGCAGAGATACTGATCTTTTCGGCAAGTGCTTGGATAGTCGCTTTCATCGCATCCTTCGTACTGACTTCACCTTGAGTGGCGCCAGTGACTACCGCTGCTGACTGTACGAGCATATTGGCGACTTGTATGTTTGCTTTTTGCAACAGAAGTGCTTTGCCAACCGTACTGCTATCGGCCGCTGTTTTGGTAGCCTCATCAATGGGATCAAAGGTTTGCAGGTTTATATCCTGAGGTAGGTCTAAGGCTTGTACAACTTCTTTGGTAGCTTCTTCTACTGACTTACCTGTTTCTACAATCTCTGCAATAACTGTTGTAATCGGAGTTATCACGCTAGAGCCAGCGGGTGCCTTTAACGCGCCTTCAAATGCCAGACCGGTAGAAATATCGGTACCGCCAAATGCGACCAAATTTCCGGTGCCAGTCAGAGTGAAATCTCCATCAGCGTCTGTGGTTGTAGAGGCCTCGCCCTCGTCGAGAATGCCGTTGCCATTGGTATCTGCAAATACTGTGGCACCTTTGATATAGCCATCAATCAACTTGCCTGATACCGGGCTGGTGCCCGGTAATGTGGCTCCATTGTAATCATTGCTTCCGTAAAGTGACGTAATTAAGGATAGTTTGTTGCTATCTGCAGAGGAGAGTTCAACGGTGGTGGGACTTCGATTGAGAATTCCATGAAAAATAGCGCTAGTTTGAACATCGCTCCCTTTCAAAGACTCAAATTCGGCAGACGCAGCAAAGCTGTTGATTACATCGGCTTGACTGAAACCTTCAGACATTTTGCCTAACCAATAAGCTTTGCCTTCATCATCTGATCCACGTCCAAGCGCATGCTGGTACAATGTATCCAGAAATGCTGTTTCTGTTGGCGCATTGGCGTACGTACGACTGAACTCATCAGACTGGACGAAAGAGTGGGCAATATCCTGCAGGCTTTCTCCGCGGTGCATCGCTTCGACCCAATAAGTTAAACCTTCATAATCCGGGATGCGGTCGAACACTAAGAAGTACAATTTAGTTAAGGCAGCAGCAGTGCCTTGATATTCTGTACTATTGATAAATGCAAGTGTTGCTTGTGCGGCGGTAATTTTATGTGTATCAAGCTCGTTTACCCAATATGCCTTGCCTTCTGTATCGGGATTGCGAAAGAGAAACTTTGTATAGAGCTGATCTAGAAAAATAGAGGCTGTCATGTTACGTCCTAGTAGTCAAAATTTACAGCAGCTCTTCACGTGTGTGAGACATCAGTGCGGGTAGACGGATTTAGTGCGAGAATGAAGTTTGGCAGTGAGGTTTTTTCTTAAATAGGCCTTTGTAGAGTTTTTTGTCTGCGTGCTTTAGGGTTGGTAGTTTTGAATTTTATATGTTTTTTTTATTTAGGTAATCTATAGAAAATTACAAATATTTAATGATCGTTAATTTTTAAATTCGGAAGATTTTTATGGGTAATAGGTTTATAGAGAAATCTGGTGATAGCCGATCCGATAGCCTTTTGAGTGGCGCTAAATGGGGGGAGGGGGCTGTTGGGGAGCCCGTTTATATTACTTACAGTTTCCCCGAAGGTGATGCATATTGGTCATATACTGAAGAACCAGGTTCTGGTTTTTTGGGGCTCAATAAAACACAACAGAAAAACTTTAAATTTGCACTCAATGCCTGGCAGGAAGTGTCTAAACTCACGTTTATTGAAATACCCGATTCAATGACATATGGCGATATTCGAGTTGCCTATACAGCGAAAATAACCGGTAATGTTCAGGCATATGCATATTTTCCAGGTTCTGGAACATATATAGGTGACATTATTAGGCCCAGTGATCAGGCTGGGGATATTTGGATTAATCCTGAGTTAACCGATCTAAGTGTTTCATCGACAGGCTATGCAACTCTAATTCATGAAGTTGGTCATGCGCTTGGTTTAAAACACAGTTTTGAAAGTGAAGGTGGCTTTCCTGCAATTAACCCAACATTAGATAATACAAAATACACGGTCATGTCTTATACCGAGTATACCGGTGCGGGATATATTTTTACTGAAGAGAATGCTTTCTACTACACCTATCGGGAAGTCATGCCAACAACGCCTATGCTATATGACATCCTTGCTGCGCAATATATGTATGGCGTGGATACCACCACCCGTGCTGGGGATGACGTATATACCTTCACAACACAGGCGGAATTAAAGACGATCTGGGATGCTGGTGGTGCTGACGAAATTAATCTATCTAATCAGAATATTGCTGCGAATCTTAATTTAAATGCGGGCGAGTTTAGCGATATAGGTCAGAGACAAATGACTTATAAGGGACCTCTGCTTCAGGCAAATGAGAATATTGCGATAGCTTTTGGCGTTATTATCGAAAATGCGACAGGTACGCGTTTTGATGACGTCATAACAGGAAACAGTGCTGACAATATCATTGACGGAGGTTTAGGAGATGACCGTATTGATGGTGGCTCTGGCATAGACACAGCAAAATATCAGGGCGCGCGTGATAGTTATGTACTCACCCAGGTTGCTGCTGGAAATGTGACAGTAGAGGGACAGGATGGCCTGGACACTTTGGAAAACATAGAGAAACTGTCCTTTAGTGATGGAGACTTTTTGTTGTCAGAGCTTTTGGCCTCTACGGCTACATCGGTTCCTACGACTAAATCTGAGGTAAGTTTAACCCCAGCAGAAAGTGAAACTGCGTACTATCTACTTGAGATTGGCCAGGTGCAAAGTCAGGATGCAAGTGTGAGTTACGCCACGCGTGATGGAACGGCTTTGGCAGGCGAGGATTATGTTGCCACAAGTGGTATAGCAACGATAGCAGCAGGCAGCAGCTCTCTGGCTATTGCCGTACAGCTTATAGACGACGCGGTCACTGAAGACAATGAGACGTTCAGTCTGGTCGTGTCTAATCCTGTCGGCGGAATCTTTTCAAATGACATGATTGAGCTTGTTGCACAACGCACAATTATTGATAACGACATTGTTGTGTAAAGGTGAGACCATTCAGCGTAATTTGGATTTTAAGACACATTAAATCTGATTGGTAAGTAGCGTTATGCTCAGGCAGATCTGTTATTGACCGGATATCTTTCGTTTTCAGATAGTTCTCTCATCGCCTCGTCGGTAGTGAAAAACACTTTACCTTCTCCCAGATGATCAACAAAGGTGGTATTCAGTAGCTGATCCATGACCGGTCCTTTGACTTCCGCCAGGTGCAACGTAATCCCCTCATCCCTTAACTTGAGTACTAGGTTTTCGAGAGTTTCCAGTGCACTGGCATCTATAAAGTTGACTGCATTACAGATTAATACGATGTGCTGCAGGTTAGAATGCCCGGCGCATTGCTTAAGTATATACTCTTCTACATAGCGGGTGTTGGCAAAGTACAGGCTTTCATCAATACGCAGTGCCAAGGTGTTGTTATAGGTTGTGACATCGTGGCGTTCTATATTGCGAAAGTGTTCGCTACTGCCTACACGACCGACAACAGCGATATGTGGCTGGCTGGAGCGGTAAAGTAGCAGCGCGATAGAGATGCCGATCCCACAGAGGATGCCCAGCTCGACGCCAAAAATAAGCACCAAGATAAAGGTTGCCAGTAACGTCAGCGCATCCGCTTTATTAAATTTCCAGCATTGGCGGAAAGAGGAAAAGTCGATCAGTGGTATGACGGCCATAACAATGACAGCCCCCAGCGTCGCTTTGGGTAAGTAGTAGAAAAGTGGTGTCAGAAATAGCAGACTCAGTAACACCAGAAATGCAGATATCATCGATGCGACGGTGGTCTGCGCTCCTGCGCTATGATTCACCATGGACCGGCCAAAACCTCCTGCTACGGGGTAAGTACCGGACATAGCCGAACCAAGATTGGCAATACCTAGTGCAATAAGCTCCTTGCTTGGATCGATCCGTTCACGACGTTTACTCGCCAGTACCGTACCAACAGAGACACTTTCTAAGAAACCGATCAATGCAATCAGCAGTGCAGGCATAAACAGCTGCTGCCAAAGCATCAGATCCAGTTGAATCGTAAACAGCTCAGGCAGTCCGGTTGGAATCATTCCCACCGTGGTGACATTATGGGTTATATCCAATTCACCGCCCCATACAATGATGCTGCCGACCAGCACAGCAAACATCGGACCTGCTTTACAGACAGGCTGCGCGATCCATGTAGGAACCCGCATCGCTTCAAGCCCGCAGCACAGTTTGGTTTTGGTGAACCAAAGGACAAATACCGAGGTCAGGCCGACAAGTAACGTCGCAGGGTTGATAGCCGTAAGGTGATCAAACAGGTAACCAAAGGATTCCCAGATTGGTGCGCTGCGGGGGATATCTAAGCCACTAAAGTTTTTGATCTGACTGATGGCAATCAGTAAAGCCGCGGCACTGGTAAAGCCGGAAATGACCGAATGACTCATGTAGTTAACAATTGAGCCTAGATTGAGCGCACGAAGGATGAGCAGGATCACGCCGACCAGCAGCGAGAGATTTACAGCCGCGTTGATGTAGGCATCGGTACCTTGTTCAGCAAACTGGGCAATCGTTGACCCCACCATCAGTGAGGCGATGGCGACAGGCCCTACCGCGAGTGAGCGGCTGCTGCCAAGCAAGGCATAAAGCATCAGGGGGAGAATGCTTGCGTAAAGGCCGTATTGAGGAGGCAGTCCTGCCAAAAACGCATAAGCCATTCCCTGAGGTACCAGCATGATGGCGACAATAATCCCGGCCATCAGGTCGCTGATAAATATGCTGCGTTGATAGTTCTGCAGCCAGTGGGCAATTGGAAATATGTCGACCATCGGTCGCATCCGGCGGGGCCTCTGCGTATTCAAAGTGGTTAAGTGAAGTATATGATAATTAATTATATGCCTATGTTTAATGATTATAATCAAACTGAAGTCGGACATACCACAATTGTTATATTTTCTACGTGTATCAGTAAGTTGCAGTGCCAATTCAGAGGTGGGGATGGTGCCAGATGTTTGATCATTCTGATGTAGAAGTGCATACAAAAGAGCGCGTCTATGATGGTTTCTTCAAGATGGAGAAGCTGGTTGTAAGTCATGCACGTTTTGCGGGTGGCACGGTCAAGGTGACTCGAGAGTTGTTTCAACGTGACGATGCTGTATGTGTGCTGCTTTATGATGCGCCAAGAGACAGAGTTGTTTTGGTTGAGCAGTTTCGTATTGGTGCACTGGAGCATCCACGCAGTCCTTGGTTGCTTGAGCTAGTAGCAGGCATTGTAGAGCAGGGCGAAACTGAGGAAGCGGTTGCCAGGCGTGAGGCGCAGGAAGAAGCGGGGGCCGAACTGGGAGAGATTGTACCTATCACGCGCTACCTGGTTAGTCCTGGAGGTGCTAACGAATATATCTCGTTGCTATGCGCGCAAGTGGATAGTGAGGGCATGGGCGGTGTATTCGGTTTGGAGTCAGAGGGTGAGGATATCAAGGTGCATGTCTTAGCGTGTGAGCAGGTTTTTGCCATGGTGAAGGATGGGCAGATCGATAATGCTGCGTCCATTATCGCTTTACAGTGGTTGCAGTTGAATCGTTCTGACCTGAAGCAACGTTGGCAGAATTCGATCTAGTATCCGGTGGATAAAATTTTAAAGTATCTCCTATACTGGTGCATGTTCTTCCAGCCGGTCATCCGGAGACTCATACGGAAGCGAGTGTTAAATCCTAATCGGTGGATGGATCTATGATTAAAGCTGAATTTGTTAACCCTTTTCTCACATCGATGACGAATGTGTTGACCACGATGGCTCAGATCGACTCTCAGCCAGGTAAGCCAACCGTTAAGAAAACGTCGACAGCATCAGGTGTAGTGACGGGCATCATCGGTATGGCGGGAGAGCAGCTCAAAGGCTCATTTGCGGTTTCATTTTCTGAGCCAGTGATCTTCGCTATTACCAAACGGATGCTGGGTGAAGAGGTATCCAGTGTGGATGAAACCGTGATTGATATGGTGGGCGAGTTAACAAATATGGCGACCGGCGGTGCAAAGGCCCTGCTGGCGGAACAAGGGTTTGAGTTCGACATGGCCGTACCGGTTATGATCAGCGGGAAAGATCATCGTATCGAACATTCCTCCAGTGGCCCCACCATCGTCTTACCTTTTAATACCGAATATGGTGACTTTTTTATCGAAGTCAGTTTTATTCCTGCCGCTTGATCAGACTGTTCATCCTTTCGATATGCCACACTGATTATATCTCCTGATGAAAAGTGTGGCTGGTATGCCCCCGTTCTCAGTTGCGTTAAGATAACGTTGATTCGAACAGTCGTACTTGAAGGTACGTAGAGAACTCCATGAAGCGTAAATATATACCAGACCTGCGTAAACAGACGGCTCAGTGTGAAGCCAACTATATGCGCCTGATGAAGTTAATGCCTGATATGGATGAGGTTGACGAGCGTTGTTTTTACGTGAGCTGGCCTGAACATCAGGCACGTCTGCGTCTGGAAGTAGAAGAACGCTTTACCTACACCACGACGCTGCGTGTATCTCAGCAGCATGATCATGATTCACCTTGGTTGGATGCTCCGGTATTGGTGGTGCGGCTATACCATGACGCCACAACGGCAGAAGTCGTGTGTCTGCGCCGTAGCCAGCTTTCGGGTGTATACCGTTATCCAAATCAACAGATGTATCAGCCCGATGAGAAGGTTCAACTCAACCAATATCTGGGCGAGTGGCTCACCCATTGCCTGAGTCATGGGCATGTTATGGAACCCGTCTTTATCGGTTAGCTCAGTAAGGCGCTTCATTCGTGCAAAAAATACTTCAGGTTACCGATATTCACCTGCTGGCAGATCCCGCAGAAAAACTTCAAGGTGCTGTGATTGAACAGCGCTGGCAGCGCGTTTTGGCACACATTCAGGCTCATCATCTTGATGCAGATTTGCTCATGCTGACGGGAGATCTGGTGCATCACTCAGGGCCTGCAGCCTATCAGCGATTAACGCGGGATCTGGACGCATTGGGATTGCCTGCCGTTTGGATTCCAGGAAACCATGACTGTGCCGAAGAGATGAGCCGATACGGTTCTGTCGCGCTCAATCGAGATATCGTTGAGCTGGGCGGTTGGCGGGTGGTGCTTCTGAATTCTACGGCGGAGCCCGATGGCCGGGGGAGCGGCAGCTTAAGCTCGAGTGAACTAAAGCGCCTGTGTAACGAACTTGATGTGCAGGAAGATACGCATCTTTTGTTGGTGTTGCATCACAACCCTCTTGCCTTGGGGAGCGTCTGGCAGGATGCGATTGCCTTGAAGAATGCGGATCAATTCTGGCCCCTCTTGGAAAATAGAACACATGTTCGCGGTATTATTTTTGGACATGTCCATCAACAATGGACGCTGAACCATAAGGGCGTAGCGCTCTTTTCTTCTCCCGCCGTTGCGCCGCAATACAAAGCGGGGTGTTCTGATGTGACGTTAGAAGATGACCCGGCTCTAATAGGCCCGGCATATCGGGTTTATCATCTGCAACCCGACGGTAATATCACGGCGGAAACTGTTCGCCCGATTGACTCAGTTGCACCCTGAGAGTGTGTCGGGTAACGTCTCTCAGTTCTTGGCACTGTAAAAAATACACTTCTGGCCGATAAGACAAGTATTCTAGGGTTGAGGACAATTGATGCAGAGACCTCTGTTTATCTATGTACATGGTTTTAACAGTTCACCCGCGTCGATAAAAGCGCAGCTGTTTGGCCGATACCTGAGCGAATATCAGGTAGACGCCGACTATGAAGTGCCGGAACTCTCACACTGGCCTGCGCAGGCGATCTCACAGCTTGAATCAATTATTGCAGCGAATACACACCGCACCGTGCTGCTCATCGGTAGTTCATTGGGTGGTTTTTATAGCACTCATCTGACCGAGCGATACGATAACCTGCGCACGGTATTGGTGAATCCGGCGGTGCGCCCGTATGCGCTGCTGGAGTCATGGTTAGGTGACAATGAAAACCTCTATACCCATGAGAAGTACCTGTTGACGCGTGATCACCTTCAGCAGCTATTGGATATCAACTGTGAAACGATAAAAGACCCTTCCCGCTACCTGTTGCTGACACAAACAGCAGATGAAACACTGGATTACCGTGAGGCTGTGGATAAATATCCTCACTCGCCGCAATTTGTTCAGCCCGGTGGTAGTCATGGATTTGACCAGTTTGAGAACCTGATCCCCGCAATTTTAGCGTTCAGCGAAGGGCGTGTTGTGTTACCGCCCGCTGATCCACTCTGTTAGTCGTCACGGTTGTTAAGGATTTATTAGATGACGAATGAATATACAGCTGATGCGATTGAAGTCCTCAGCGGACTGGACCCGGTAAAACGTCGTCCAGGCATGTACACCGAAACTGACCGCCCAAACCATCTGGCGCAGGAAGTGATCGATAACTCGGTGGATGAAGCACTGGCGGGTCATGCCAAGCAGATCGATGTTATTTTGCATAAAGACCACTCCGTATCCGTCAGCGATGACGGCCGTGGTATGCCGGTGGATATCCACCCTGAGCAAGGGGTGAGTGGCGTAGAGCTGATCCTCTGTAAATTGCATGCCGGGGGTAAGTTCAACAACGACAACTACAAATACTCCGGTGGTTTGCACGGGGTGGGTGTATCAGTTGTGAACGCGCTCTCTAAACTCCTGGAAGTGACGGTGAAGCGTGACGGTAACGTTTACCGTATTGGCTTCGCAGATGGCGATAAAGTCTCTGATCTGGAGGTGGTTGATACCTGCGGTAAGCGAAATACCGGGACGACGGTGCGTTTCTCGCCTGATCCAAAGTATTTTGATTCTCCCAAATTCAGTGTGACCCGCCTGAAGCATATGCTGCGTGCGAAAGCGGTGTTGTGCCCCGGTCTAAAAATGACCTTTACCAACCTGACGGGCGCTGAGAAAGAAAAAGATGAATGGCTGTATGAAGATGGGCTGACCGCCTACCTTCAGGGCGCAACCCAGGTTTTTGAAACATTGCCTGCCGCACCGTTTTCAGGGTCTTTGCAAGGCGAAGAGGATGCGGTGGAGTGGGCGGTACAATGGCTGCCTGAAGGTGGCGAGCTGGTGTGTGAAAGTTACGTCAACCTGATCCCGACAGCGCAGGGGGGAACCCATGTGAACGGCATGCGTTCCGGCTTACTGGAGGCGATGCGTGAGTTCTGTGAGTTCCGTAATCTGCTACCGCGTGGGGTCAAACTGACGGCGGATGATATCTGGGATAAATGTGCCTATGTGCTGTCCACCAAAATGCGTGATCCTCAGTTTGCAGGACAGACAAAAGAACGCCTTTCCTCACGGCATGTCGCAGGTTTTATTACCGGAGCGCTAAAAGACGCATTCTCTCTCTGGCTCAATCGCCATGTAGAAGAGGGTGAAAAGCTGGCGGAGATGGTGATCTCTAACGCGCAGCGTCGACAGCGATCTAATAAAAAAGTTATACGTAAAAAAGTCACTCAGGGCCCCGCGTTGCCGGGTAAGCTGGCAGATTGCTCTGGCGGTGACGCCATGCAGTCGGAGCTTTTTCTGGTCGAGGGTGATTCGGCAGGGGGCTCGGCGAAACAGGCACGTGAACGTGAGTTTCAGGCGATCCTGCCGCTACGCGGTAAGATTCTGAATACCTGGGAGGTTGAATCACCAGATACGATGGGGTCGCAGGAGATTCACGATATCTCTGTCGCCATTGGGGTTGATCCGGGCTCTGATAACCTCGACGGTCTGCGTTACGGAAAAATTTGTATCCTTGCCGATGCTGACTCTGACGGTTTGCACATCGCAACGCTACTTTGTGCTTTGTTTGTCCGTCACTTCCGTTCGCTGGTGGCGGAGGGGCATGTTTATGTGGCGATGCCGCCGCTGTATCGGATCGATGTTGCCAAAGAGGTGTATTACGCTCTGGATGACAATGAACGGGACAGCATCATCGAACGTATCCGCTCTGAACGTAAAAATGCAAAAGTTGGGGTGCAGCGTTTTAAAGGACTGGGTGAGATGAACCCGCCTCAGCTGCGTGAAACCACCATGGCACCCGATACCCGCCGTTTGGTCCAGCTGATGGTAGAGCCGGGTGATGGTACCAATGAAACGATGGACATGCTGTTAGCTAAAAAACGCTCCGGTGACCGCAAAGGGTGGCTGGAGTCCAAAGGTAACCTTGCAGAGGTCTGACAGGATGAAATCAGCACAGGGATTTACGATTGTTGAGCTGGTCGTAGTGATAGCGCTATTGGGCATTCTAGCGGCGGTGGCGCTGCCTCGTTTTGTCGATATTGGTGATAACGCGCGGGAATCTGTGTTGGAACATCTTGAAGGCAAACTGCACTCGATTGCGAATCTGGTGCATGCCGAGGCGGTACTGCGCAGTGTGCAAAATCAGGCCCGTAATGATGAGGATGTTGTCATCGACGGTTTGGTTGTGGAGCTTAAATATGGGTACCCCGAAGCCCGTGTCAGTACGGCGGGGCACGCCGATATCGTGGATCTGCTCGGGTTGTCTCCTTCAGCAGGCTTAACCGTTGATACCAGCGTAAACAATCGGGTGCGCATCGGTTATGACAATAGTGACAATGGATGCTACGTGCAGTATCAGGAAGCTGATCCTGATGCTGGCAGCCCTAATCCCTATATAGTGAGCCGCGCCAACGCCGGTTGTAACTGATACCAAAAAGAACAAGCAGGTGGCAGTGTTTACTGCCGGATGTCATAAGAATTAAGGAATCCTGATGAGCGTAGAAACCACGTTTACCGAAGGTGGTGAGCGCATTGCGCTGAGAGACTTTACCGAAAAGGCGTATCTGGATTACTCCATGTACGTCATCCTCGACCGCGCTCTGCCGCATATTGGTGACGGTATGAAGCCGGTGCAGCGTCGAATTGTGTATGCGATGTCGGAGCTGGGATTGAATGCCGCCTCTAAGCACAAAAAGTCGGCCCGTACCGTGGGTGATGTACTGGGTAAGTTTCATCCTCATGGTGATTCGGCCTGTTACGAAGCGATGGTGCTGATGGCGCAGCCGTTCAGTTATCGTTACCCGTTGGTCGACGGTCAGGGAAACTGGGGTTCTCAGGATGACCCTAAATCTTTCGCTGCCATGCGTTATACCGAATCGCGTCTGGCAGCCTACTCGCAAGTCTTATTGAAAGAAGTTGCTCAGGGCACGGTTGACTGGATTCCAAATTTTGATGGCACGCTGAATGAGCCGGAAGTACTGCCCGCGCGTTTACCGAATGTATTACTGAACGGCGGTACGGGTATCGCGGTAGGTATGGCCACGGATATACCGCCGCACAACCTGCGGGAAGTGGGGGGCGCTTGTATTCACCTGTTGGAGAACCCAACAGCGACACTGGATGACCTCTGCCAGATGGTCCCTGGCCCTGATATGCCAACATCCGCTGAGATTATTACGCCGCGCCATGAGTTGCGAAAGCTCTATGAAAGCGGACGCGGATCGGTTCGGATGCGAGCGGTATACGAAAAAGAGCAAGGTGAGATTGTTGTCACCGCGCTACCGTACCAGACATCCGGCGCGAAAGTGCTGGAGCAGATCGCCCAGCAGATGCAGCAGAAAAAGTTGCCGATGGTCAGTGACCTGAGAGATGAGTCTGATCACGAAAGTCCAACGCGCCTGGTGATCGTACCACGCTCGAATCGGGTGGATATTGAGCAGCTGATGGCACATCTGTTCGCATCGACGGATCTGGAGCGCTCTTACCGTGTGAACCTCAACATGATTGGGGTTGATGGCAAGCCACAGGTGAAAAACCTGCATCAGATCTTGGGTGAATGGCTTGGCTGGCGAACCAGCGTGGTCACTCGCCGTTTACAGCACCGGTTAGAAAAGGTGCTGGATCGTTTGCATATCCTCGAAGGTTTGATGGTGGCGTTCCTCAATATTGATGAGGTGATTGCGATCATCCGTCATGAGGACGATCCGAAGCAGGAGTTGATGGATCGGTTTAAGCTGAGCGATATCCAGGCTAACGCTATTCTTGATCTGAAACTGCGTCACCTCGCTAAGCTGGAAGAGTTTAAGATCAAAGGCGAGCAGGAAGAACTGGATGAAGAGCGCAAGTATCTGGAGGCGACGCTAGGCTCAGACAGTTTGATGCGTAAACTGATCAAAGAAGAGATCAGCGAAGCGATTGAACAGTTTGGTGATGAGCGCCGTTCTCCTATCGTTGAGCGCGGTGAAGCTCAAGCGTTCAGTGAAAAAGATCTGCTTACGGCAGATCCTGTTACCGTAGTGATCTCTAAGCAGGGCTGGGTACGGGCAGCGAAGGGACACGATGTTGATGCACACGGACTGAATTATAAGTCAGGTGATGCGTTCAAGCTCGCCTGCCGTGGCAGGACGAATCAACCGACACTCCTGATCGATTCTACCGGTCGAAGTTATACGGTTGATACACATACGCTCCCGTCAGCCCGTGGACAGGGAGAGCCCGTGACGGGGCGTATTACCCTGCCCAAAGGTGCTACGATCGATGCCGCTGTTGCAGGAAAAGATACAGATCGGGTATTGCTGGCCAGTGACGCGGGGTATGGCTTTGTTGCCAAATTAGCGGATATGACCAGCAAAACCAAAAACGGCAAGGCTGTTCTGACGTTGCCTAAAAATGCCAAGGTGTTAACGCCACAGCATCTGGAAACCACAGAGAACAAGCTGCTGGCTGCGGTGACCAATGAAGGGCGAATGTTGGTGTTCCCAGTTGCTGATCTGCCAGAGTTGGCACGGGGTAAAGGGAATAAGATTATCAACATCCCATCTGCCCGTTCAGCCGCCGGAGAGGAAGTACTGGTGGCACTCACCGTACTGGGCACGAACGATATGCTGGTTGTGCATTCTGGTCGTCAGCACCACAAACTGAAGGCTGCAGATCTGGAGCACTACCGAGGTGAACGCGGTCGTCGGGGTAATAAATTGCCTCGTGGTTATCAGCGAGTGGATCGACTTGAAGTGATCGGCACCGAGTAAAAAATTAAACCTATTACGGGCAGGTTGAATCCTGTCCGTTTTCAACTAGGCTGGATTACTCTGACGCATCAAACGATATCGTCATCAGGTAAAGGTACTTTCGTGTATCTGGCCGAAAAACAGGGACTTCAGGACAGCTCCAATGGATGGGCGTTTACTCAATCTGCGTTATAAGCGACGCACAGCAGCACTGGCAACATTTCTGGCTATCTCCGTCCTGATGTTTGGTGGTGCGCTACTCTACAATCTTGTGCAACTGCGGCAGGCATGGGGTGAATACAGTTATGAAACCTCACAGCGTGCTGATGCGTTGACGCGTATACATCGTGCCGCAGGGTACGGTGGTTTTATCCACAACTTTAAGAACTATGTCCTGCGACAAGATCCTGCATATCTGAAACGACTCACAATCGATACGTCTGAATTCCATAGCGCTTTAAATACATACCGTTTGCTAACGGTGAATACTGAAGAGCAAGCGGCGCTGAATGCAATCCATAAGACCTTTGACGCCTATCTGAATGCGGTACAACTTGCTGAGGCGGGTGTGCTTGAGCAGCTGACGCCCAACGTGCTGGATAAGCGAGTGTTAGTCAGTGATACGGAGGCCATTGAAGCGCTGGCGGTGTTGGAAAGTGCCCATGAACGATATAACCACGAGATCAATCAGCAGATGCAAGCTGAGTTCGATTTTCTAATCAATATGTTGCTGATTGGTCTATTGGCGGTGCCGTTGATTGGATTTTGGGCGCATAGACACATGGGGTTATTGGAGCGCCTGGCTGAAACGATGCTTGCCCGAAATGAGATGCAGAAGATGCTGGCGAGATCGGAGGAGGAGGCCGATGAAGCGTTGAGGCGCAGTGAGACCTATAAACATCTCGCTTATCGTTGTGCGCTGACTCAGATTCCAAATCGACAGGCGTTTAATGAGGCGGCAGAAAAGGCACTGGTTTCCGCGCGTGATCAGCGTGAAAAGCTGGCTGTACTTTATGTGGATGTTGACGATTTTAAAGGGATCAATGATCGTTTTGGCCATAAAACAGGTGATCAGGTGTTAACCGAAATCGCGGGTCGTCTTGATCGAGTATTGCGGGGAGATGATCTGGTGGCGCGCATTGGTGGCGACGAGTTTGCGATTCTCATCTTTGGTCGGGATGCGTTAAAAGCCAAAGATCAATTAGCTACCCGTATTATGGATGCCTTGCGTAAACCGTTTGATAATATTGAACTGGGTTTAAAGGTAAGTTGTTCTGTGGGTGGAGCTATTGCACCAGATCAGGGTGAAGATGTGGATGCCTTACTGAAAGCGGCAGATACCCGTATGTACGTTGTGAAAAAAAGTGGCAAAGATGGTGCGATGATTGGTTGAAACTGGCGCCTGCTAATGTGCGTTATCCAACGTGTTGTTGTGTTGTGCGAGTTTGATTAGCAGATGATTTGATTGTTTCTCAAACAGTGTCTGGTATCGCTTTTCAACCTTGTGAATGAGCACTTTGTCTTCATCTTCCCGGCGGATATCGGCATCCTTCAGCAGCGCCCGTTTAATATCAGGGGCTTCTGTCAGGGCCGTATGGCTGATCAATTCGTTACTTTGGGTTGTGCGAGTCAGAAACCGGGATTCCTCTTGTAGAATCTGTGGCTTACTGCGGTGACCACGTACCAATGCAATGTGCAGATTCAACACTGGTTTGAACTGACCAATACGTTGTTGATTAAACCCTTTGTACAGCAGCACAAACAGCAGCCCTGAACACAGAGCGTTCACACCATGGGCATCGTTGTCCATTGGCTCGCCGAACAGCACTTGCATATCGCCACCGGGATGGATTTCAAGTTCACCGCTGTATATATGTGCCACCTGGTTAGCCAATTGGTGATAAACCTTTAAAAGTTCGTCACGCTCGGCGGTATCCGCATATTCTGTATGTGCTGATGTTGTATCGATATACAGCATATAAGCGGCATTTTCGGCGGTCAGCATGAGCTCCATTTCATGTTCGAAGCTATATAGATCCAGCTGCTCTTCGTCTCTTCCGCGTTTTAACAGCGGATTCTCTTTCTCAGGTGTTGCGGTGAGAGTTTGCTCTTCCAGTTCGATCGTTGTGTCTATCTGCTCAGTATCTGGGGTGATTAAATCGACAGTCAGTTCTTCTGCGTGGCTATCACTGTTGATCGATACGTTTGGCTCTGAAGTCTCTTCAGCGACAGATTCTGGGCTCAGTGGATCAATTGAGGGCGGGTTGCTATGTGCTGCGGATGTTGTTTCTTCAGATTCTGGAATTGCCCGCGCCAGCGTTTGTGAGAAATCCTCTGTTGGTACTATGCCTGGTGTTGAATCGGCGGCTCTGCATCGGTACCAGAGTACAATTGCTGTCAGGCTTCCGCTCAGCAGGACAAACAGCAACGTCAGCAGGAGTTGTTTATGCAGCGCTTGCTGCAGAGAGTTGGGATTCAACCACAATGTGAGCGTGCCAATCTGACGTTCCTGCTGCATCATTTGTCGTTGTACGTGAATGCCTTCATTGTTTCCTGAGCGCGCGACGATCTGTTCACGGGCATCCGAGAGTTGCATGCCCGAGACATAATCCAGCTCAACTAATTCTTTCAGTAGATAGTTTGCGCTGATTCGGTCGTCGGCCAGAATCAGGGGGCGGATCAAAAATGTTGTTTGTTTGGCCAGCGAATGGCCGAGACGACGGGTTTCCGCGTCAGCTTGTTGGCTGGACGCAAACCACAGGTATCCCCCCGCCAGCAGTACGCTCCCCAGGAAAACCAAGGCAGCCATCAAAGACAGGGATTTATTTGATAATAGGGCGGGGCGGTTATCCGTGCTCACGTTTATATAGCTTAAATCAGATACTTAAAGTCTAAATATAGAAGAGGTTAGGCCACCGCGGGTGACAAACGTTCAATGATAGCAGGAGATTTCAGGAATGGTTAATCGAATTCAGCGAAGTGTGACCATGACCCGGGACAACGACGGCGCTATAATGGGTCGATTACTGATCGGGAAGACGACTTCATGAACGTAGAAGAGTACATGATTGAGCTGGGCCAGCAGGCACGAGATGCTGCCCGGTTGATAGCTAAAGCTGCCACAGGCACTAAAAACGAAGCATTGCTGGCGATGGCTGATGCCATTGATAATAGCCGTGATGCGCTGCAATCTGCTAACCAGAAAGATCTGGATAACGGTCGCGCTAATGGTTTAGACGATGCGATGCTGGATCGTTTGGAACTGACGCCTGCGCGTATCGACACAATGATCGAAGGTTTGCGCCAGGTTGCCGGTTTGCCTGACCCCGTAGGTGCCATTACTGATTTGAAGTACCGACCGACTGGTATTCAGGTTGGTAAGATGCGTGTACCGCTGGGGGTGATTGGCATCATCTACGAATCTCGTCCGAACGTTACGGTTGAGGCGGCGAGCCTGTGTCTGAAATCCGGTAATGCGACGATTCTACGCGGTGGTTCTGAAGCGATTAATTCGAATCAGGCCGTTGCTGAGTGCATTAAATCCGGTTTAACCGCGGTGGGTTTACCAGAGACTGCCGTACAGGTTGTAGAAACGACCGACCGTGCTGCGGTGGGTCAAATGATTACCATGCCGGAATATGTGGATGTGATTGTACCACGCGGAGGCAAGGGCCTGATCGAACGTATCAGTGCTGATGCCAAAGTGACAGTGATTAAGCATCTGGATGGTATCTGCCACGTGTATATCGACAGTGATGCGGATAAAGCCAAAGCGGTGAATGTGGCGATCAACGCCAAAACCCACCGCTACGGTACCTGTAATACAATGGAAACGTTGCTGGTGAACCGATCGGTTGCGGCAGACGTTCTGCCTGAACTGGCCGAGCGCTATCAGGCCATTGGTGTCGAGTTGCGAGGTTGTGACGCTACCCGCGAACTGCTGCCGTATATCAACGAAGCGACTGAAGAAGATTGGTCCACCGAATACCTGGCGCCAATCTTGTCGATCAAGCTGGTGGACGATATGGCGGAAGCGATTCGCCATATCAACAAGTACGGCTCACACCATACTGACTCGATCATTACGGAAAACTACACTAAATCCCGCGCATTTTTGCTTGAAGTGGATTCAAGTTCTGTCATGGTGAATGCGTCAACGCGCTTTGCAGATGGTTTTGAATACGGCCTGGGTGCTGAGATTGGCATCTCCACCGATAAGATCCATGCACGTGGACCGGTTGGGCTGGATGGCCTGACATCTGAGAAGTACGTCGTGTTGGGTGACGGTCATATCCGTAATTAAGTGGAGCTATCGGTGAACGAGGCTTTTGTCTTTATGGGTGGGACTTTTGATCCCATACATAATGGCCATTTGCGGACCGCACTAGAGATTCAGCAGTGGCTGGGCGTTGCTCAGGTCAGCCTGGTTCCGTCAAAGCAACCCGTGCATCGTGATGCGCCGGGTTGTACATCGGAACAGCGCCTGGCCATGGTAGATGCAGCCGTTTTGCCTGAACCTGCTTTACGGGCTGATGCCCGTGAAGTCGCGTCGGATAAACCTTCCTATACGTTACTGACCTTACAAGGATTGCGTGAGGAGTTAGGCGAGCATCATCCCATTTGTATGGTGATGGGTATGGATGCTTACCTGACGCTGCCAAAGTGGCACCAGTGGCAGGATTTTCTGGGCTATGCGCATATTATCGTCGTGGCGCGTCCTGGATATCATTTTGAACCCGACGAAATCATGCAACGTTTTACCAGTGCCAACCGTGTAACGGATAAGGCTGAGTTGCTGAGTAAACCGGCAGGTCATGTCCTGATCCATGAAATGACCCCGCTGGGTATTTCAGCCACTCAGGTTCGTCAGTTGGTGACGCGCGGCAATTCGCCCCGCTACCTGCTCCCTGATCCGGTCTGGGCATATATAAAAGATCATAACCTTTACGGTTATCTAACTAATTGAATTGAGACAAATGCAGACAGAAAAACTGATCGAACTGGTTACCGGCTTTTTGGAAGACATGAAAGCCAAAGATATCACTCTGCTGGATGTGCGTGGTAAGTCGACAATTACCGATTACATGTTGATCGCGAGCGGAACTTCTTCCCGTCATGTGGTTTCAACTGCTCAGGACGTGGCAGAGAAGGTTAAAAAGTTGGGTTTACAGCCGATGGGTGTCGAAGGTCAGCAAACCGGTGACTGGATCTTAGTCGATCTGGGTGATCTGGTGGTGCATGTTATGATGCCTGACGCACGTAGCTTCTACGATCTCGAACGCCTGTGGAGCATCGACGAGACCGAGAGCGAGGCTAAGTAACCCCGATGAAAGTGCGCCTGATCGCCATTGGCGGCAAGATGCCACGCTGGGTAACCGATGGTTATAGTGAATATGCCAAACGGTTACCACAGGAGATGCAGCTGGAACTCGTTGAGTTACCTCTGGGCCATCGCGGCAAAAACAGCGATCTGGCCCGGGCTAAAAAGCTTGAGGGTGATCAGATGCTGGCAGCGATCCCAAAAGGAGATCGGGTTATCGCACTGGAAGTGGGCGGTAAAAACTGGTCCACCGAACATTTGGCCGATCAGCTCGAAACCTGGCGCATGGATGGGCGTAATGTTTCTCTGTTGGTTGGTGGCCCCGATGGCTTAGATAGCCGCTGTGTTGCCCTAGCTGACCAGAAGTGGTCCCTGTCTGCCCTGACTCTGCCCCATCCGCTGGTGCGGGTATTGTTGGCTGAGCAGCTTTATCGCGCCTGGACAGTGATCCAGGGCCACCCCTATCACAAATAGGGGCTTGGATGAGTCCTTCACGTTTTAAAGATCACCACCGGGAAAGCCGGACGTTTCAGATCCGAGCAGTTATCGCCTTTATCTTGGTGATCATTGCGCTGTTCGGGTTGGTGTCTCGCTTTTACTTTCTGCAGGTGACGGAACATGACCGTTTTACTGCGCTGTCAGATAAAAACCGTATTCAGCTGCAGCCGGTCGCGCCGACACGCGGCTTGATCTATGACCGTAATGGCGTGTTGTTAGCGGACAATCAGCCCAGCTACAGCGTGACATTGCTGAAAGAAGAGCTTCAGGATCTAGACGGAACTCTGATTCGTCTGCAAGAACTCATACCAATTACGGATCGTCAGATAGAGCGTTTTCGAAAACGACTCAAACAGCGTCGTCGTCCCTTTGAATCGGTGCCGTTGCGTTTTCGCCTGACGGAACAAGAGATCGCTCGGATCTCTGTTAACTATCACCGTTTACCGGGTGTGAGGGTTGAGGCTGACCTGATTCGTTACTACCCCTATGGATCATCCCTGGTGCATGCGCTGGGATATGTGGGGCGAATTAACGAACGTGAACTGCAGAAAGTGGATGAAACCAACTATTCTGCGACGCACTACATCGGTAAATTAGGCGTCGAAAAATACTATGAAGCAGAGCTTCATGGGGATGTCGGTTTCCAGAAAGTAGAGACGAATGCACGTGGCAGGATTATGCGTGTTGTTGAGCGCAGTGACCCCGTGCCGGGCAAGGACCTGGTGATGAGTCTTGACCTTAAACTGCAGCAGGTGACTGAGAAATTATTGGACGGACGCCGGGCAGCAGTGGTTGCGATTGATCCAAACGATGGCGGCATTCTGGCGCTGGTCTCAACGCCTGGATACGACCCTAACCTCTTTGTAACAGGGATCTCCAATAAGGATTACGGTGCGCTGCGTGAATCGGATGATCTACCGCTGTTTAACCGGGCATTGCGCGGACGTTATCCGCCGGGGTCGACAGTTAAACCGATCATCGCGCTTGCTGCTATTGATTCTGAGTCGGTATCCCCCGCGTTTAAGGTCAGTGATCCCGGTTGGTTCACGCTGACCAACGGTGGGCGTAAATACCGGGACTGGAAACGCGGTGGTCATGGAACCGTGGGGCTTAATCTGGCGCTGGCTCAGTCCTGTGATGTTTGGTTTTATTCTGCCGGTCACAAGATGGGCATAGATCCGATGTCGGAATATCTGGGATATTTTGGGTTTGGTTCTATCGAAAGTCTCGACTTGCCCGAAGCCACACGCGGTATTTTGCCTTCCCGGGAGTGGAAACGTAACAGTCGACGCCTACCCTGGTATCCCGGTGACTCACTTAATTTGAGCATAGGGCAGGGTTTTCTATTGTCGACACCGATGCAGCTCGCGACCGCCACAGCGGTTATTGCAAACCGGGGGCGCTGGGTGCAGCCTCGTATGCTGAAAGGGGTGTATCAGGCTGATGAAGAAGGCTTTACTACGACTGACCTGAATCACGACTACGGTCGGAGCAAACCGGATGATGTGAAACTCAAACATCCTGAATACTGGGATACCATTATCCAGGGCATGGTAGATGTTGTGCATGGCCCAAGAGGGACCGCCCGTCTTTCCGCGCAAGGTGCTCAATACCGTTTCGCAGGTAAAACCGGCACGGCTCAGGTCGTGGGTATCAAGCAGGATGAAGAATACGATGCGGAAAAGTTGGCCGAACGGTTACGTGATCACGCGCTATTTGTAGCCTTTGCACCGGTTGAAAATCCTCAGATTGCGGTGGCGGTGATTGTTGAAAACGGAGGGGGCGGTTCTACGACTGCTGCACCGATTGCCCGTAAGGTGATGGATGCCTATTTGGTGGGTGAAGAGGCTGTTAAAGAAACTGAAATTGAGAGCTTGATGGGTTATGAGCACGACTGAGTTCCGCCGTCATATGCCAGAAGCGAGTGACTCGCTGCGTCGGCGTCGTTCGCTCTGGAGTTATACCAAGCTCGACCCGATTATGTTGGTGTTACTGATTACACTCTGCGCCTTTGGCCTGTTTGTGTTGTACAGCGCATCCGGTCAGGACAGTGCGTATGTTCAGCGCCAGGCGATTCGAATGGGGGCAGGGTTTGGCGCAATGATCATTCTGGCGCAGCTTGATCCTCGGTTATTCGGTCGTTGGGCTCCCTGGTTGTACGCTATGGGCGTATTGCTACTGATCGGTGTTATTTTGTTCGGGGTGGGGGCCAAGGGAGCCCAACGTTGGATTCAGTTGCCAGGCTTCCGTTTTCAGCCATCTGAGATTATGAAACTCGTGTTGCCCTTAATGGTGGCTCAGTATTTAGCGGTCAGGGCTTTACCGCCCGGGTTAAAGCACACCTTTTTTGCACTGGTGTTGATTGGCGTACCCACTGTATTGATCATGAAACAGCCGGATTTGGGTACCTCATTGCTGATTGCTGCATCCGGTGTTTTTGTTCTGTTATTCAGCGGTATAAAGTGGCGATATGTATTTGGTGCACTGACGGTGGCGGGGGCTGCGCTGCCGGGTTTGTGGATGGTTATGAAAGAATACCAGAAGCAGCGTGTACTGACGTTCTTAGATCCGGAGAGTGACCCCTTAGGGTCCGGCTGGAATATCATTCAGTCAAAAACTGCGATTGGTTCTGGTGGTGTAACCGGCAAAGGTTGGCTTTCCGGCACGCAGTCACAGTTGGATTTTCTTCCAGAATCACATACAGACTTCATTATTGCTGTCATTGCAGAAGAGATGGGGATGATTGGTGTCCTGCTGCTGCTCGTACTTTATGCAGCAATCATCGGACGCGGGTTATGGATGGCAGCAAATGTTCAGCACAGTTTTGGGCGTTTGGTGGCTGGGAGTGTTACCCTCACATTTTTCGTCTATGTTTTTGTCAACATGGGCATGGTCAGTGGTATTTTGCCAGTGGTAGGCGTACCTCTACCGCTGGTAAGCTACGGCGGAACATCCATCGTTACACTGATGGCGGGGTTTGGTTTGTTGATGTCTGTGCATAGCCATAAAACTATGATGTTGCGGTAATTCAGGGGACAAAACGGAATGAAACGGGTTAAAAAACATCTCGTATCTGCAATCTTAGGCAGTGCAGTGCTACTGCAGGCCGGTTGTGCTGTTTCTGCGGCGAAACCCGCTAACTATGCACAGCATCCAGAGGCTGAGCCATTTATACGGGAAATGGCAAAGGAAGGGTTTGCCGAGGATGAATTACGTGCAGTGCTCGAGCAAGCAACACGGCAGGAGTCGATCCTTAAAGCGATCTCACGTCCGGCGGAAAAGCGCCTGACATGGGGGGAATACCGCAATATCTTTATCCAGCAAAAGCGGATTGATCGGGGCGTTACATTTTGGCACGAAAACGCTGAAGCGTTGCAGCGGGCAGAGCAACAGTACGGTGTGCCCGCAGAATATATCGTTGCGATCATCGGTGTTGAAACTCACTACGGTCGCATTATGGGTAAGTATCGTGTCGTGGATGCGTTGACCACGCTGGGTTTTGATTATCCTAAACGCTCTAAGTTTTTCCGCGGCCAGCTGAAAGAATATTTTCATATGGCCAAAGAGGAAAACATTGATCCGCTCAGTCTGAAAGGCTCTTATGCCGGAGCGATGGGGTTCGGGCAATTTATTCCTTCCAGTTTCCGTAACTATGCTGTTGATTTTGATGGCGACGGTCAGCGGAATATCTGGACGAACAAGACTGATGCCATTGGCAGTGTTGCCAACTATTTTGCCCGCCATGGCTGGCAAAAAGATGGTGCTGTGGTGAGTGGTGTTCAGCTTGGCGGGAGCGCTGACGAGAGCTGGTTCAATGACGGCCTTAAACCGAAGTTAACGCTGGCCGACTGGTCTAAGCGTGGGGTCAGCGCTGCGCGCACGTTAGAGGCTGATCAGCCTGCAACACTGATGCGTTTGGAGACCGATGGCCAGTTCCAGGACCTGCTGGGCTTGCATAATTTTTACGTCATTACGCGTTATAACCACAGCCGTTTATATGCGATGGCTGTGCATGAACTGAGTCAGGCGGTGAAGGCCGAGTACGGGAAACCTCAGTCATGAAGCGGATTTTAATCCTGCTGCCACTGATTCTGCTGGTGGGGTGTTCCTCCGGCGGTGGCGGTCGCTACTCTATTAAGCAGGATCATGGTCCTTCGCAGGCGGTTGATGTGTCGCATGTGAAGGATGCCGTACCGCGGGTCGAACCCAAAAGCCGTGGCGGGAACAAAAGTCCCTACGTTGTATTTGGCAAACGCTACTACATTATGGACAGTGCTCAAGGCTATAAACAGCGTGGTGGGGCGTCTTGGTACGGTAAGAAATTTCATGGGCACGCCACCTCAAATGGTGAAAAGTACGATATGTACGCGATGACTGCGGCCCATAAAAGCTTACCGATTCCCACTTATGTTCGAGTGACAAACTTAAAGAACGGACGGCAGGTTATTGTTAGGGTGAACGACCGTGGTCCGTTTCATCAAGGGCGTATTATTGATCTGTCCTATGCTGCGGCATCCAAGCTTGAT
Source organism: Pontibacterium sinense (assembly GCF_015209595.1). GTDB lineage: Bacteria > Pseudomonadota > Gammaproteobacteria > Pseudomonadales > Balneatricaceae > Pontibacterium > Pontibacterium sinense. Next base: position 409,432 of record NZ_JADEYS010000001.1, read on the forward strand.
ATGTTGCGAAGCGGGACAGCGCAAGTTGAAGTCGAAGCCATTGATCCTCGCAGTTGGCAGCGGTCTTCCTCGGTTATAGCGGCGGCAACGCCTGCTTTACCCGTACGTTCGGCCCCGAATGTTCGCGTCCCAGTCCGGGCGACAGCGACTGAAGTATCGAAATCAGTTCTGGTGAAGGGAAGTTACCTTCAGGTAGGCGCGTATAGCAATCGTATTGCCGCTGAGAGAGTAACGGCAGCAGTGCGGGCACTAACCGGAGAAAAGGTTGTCATACGCAACCTTGATCGTGGTGATCGGGTGTTATATCGGGTGCAGGTAGGTCCGGTCAGCTCAGACACTCAGGTCCGCGATCTTATCGGTCAGTTGGAGAGATCCGGATATCCGGAGACCCATCTGGTGGACTTAGATTGAGGGGTTCAGTACAGTTGGGCACGATTGTGCACCGCCTGTAATGTTCATTTCCCAATTCAGCTTTTTATATTTGGATACACATGTTTAAAGCCAAATTTCGACTTATCTTCTTAATGTTCCTGAGCTTATGTGCGGTTAGCGTACAAGCCACCTCCCTGATCCCGGCAGCACCGCAGATTGCGGCTAGAGCCTATGTCGTGATGGATGCGGATACGGGTAAAGTGATCGCCGCAAAAAACGCCGATACTGCGTTTCCTCCGGCGAGCCTGACGAAGCTGATGACCAGTTATGTCCTTGCGTATGAATTGGGTAAAGGCAACATTAGTAAACAGGATTTGGTACTGGTTAGCGAAAAAGCATGGCGTACGCCCGGCTCTCGTATGTTTATTCGCGAGGGTACGCAGGTCCGACTGGAAGATTTGATGAAAGGTATCGTTATCCAATCGGGTAACGATGCTTCGGTCGCAGTGGCGGAGCATATCGCGGGTAGTGAGCGTGCGTTTGCGGATCTGATGAATCAGCACGCGGATCTGCTGGGCATGACCTCCTCGAACTTCCTTAATGCTACCGGCTTGCCGAATGACGCTCATGTATCCTCCGCTATGGATATGGCGCAGCTGGCGCGGGCAATTATTCAGCGTTACCCAGAGCATTACGGTGTCTATTCCGAGAAGTACTTTACCTATAACAAGATTCGTCAACCCAATCGCAATAAGCTGTTGTGGCGTGATAAAACCGTGGATGGTCTGAAAACCGGCCATACAGATGCGGCGGGCTACTGTTTGGTGGCATCTGCTAAACGTGAAGGTATGCGCCTGATCTCGGTGGTGATGGGTACTCGCAGTGAAGAGGCTCGTGCGCAGGAAAGCCAGAAGCTGCTGTCATACGGATTCCGTTACTATCGGACACATCAGCTCTATAATGCCAATGAAGCCCTGAACAGCGCTACAGTCTGGTCGGGCATGCAGGATCAACTGAAAGTGGGTTTATCCGATCCGCTGGCCGTGACTATCCCTCGTGGGCAGGTTGATCAGTTGGAAGCCGTCATGGATATCGATAAGGTCATCAAAGCGCCCGTCGTGAAAGGAGAGGTTTACGGCAACGTAAATATTCTGCTCAATGGTGAGCAGGTACGCGAGGTACCACTGATTGCATTGGAAGATATTCCGGAAGCCGGTCTGCTGAAACGTATTTGGCATTCCATTATGTTGTTCTTTGTTGGCTTGATTGGCTAAACACATTTGGGGTAAGCAGGGATGCCCGCATCTGAGAAGATGTGGGCATTTGCGTTTATAGACTATGAATATCGTGTACCTGAACGGCGAGTACCTGCCTGCTGATAAAGCTAAGATTTCGGTATTTGATCGTGGATTCCTCTTTGGTGATAGCGTATACGAGGTGATCCCGTTTTATCAGGGTGTAGGGTTTCGCCTGACTGAGCATCTGGCAAGGCTGGAATACAGTTTGCGTGCCTTGCAGATTCAAACCTGTCAGGACTGGGAAGCAATACTGAACCTGTTGGTCAGCCAAAATGGTGGCGGTAATCTTTCTGTTTATCTGCAGATAACCCGCGGAGCGGGAGATAGTCGCAGTCATCGATACGGTGATGATCTGTCTCCGACGGTATTTGCCTGCTGTACCCCGATCAAGGACATATATACAGCAGGTCCAGATGACATTGTGCCGATGAAAGTTATCGTCACCGCTGATCTGCGTTGGCACCGTTGTGATGTGAAGTCGACCTGCCTGTTACCTAATATAATGGTGGTGCATCAAGCGCAGGCGCAGGATGCGGATGAAGCATTAATGATGCGAGACGGTAAGTTGACGGAAGGTTCTTCCTGCAATGTCTTTATCGTACTGCAAGGTGTTATTTATACCCCAAAACGTGGTTCTGAGATTTTGGGTGGCACCACCCGTGAGTTAATTATGCAGTTGGCCGATGAACACGCGATTCCCTCGCAGGAAGTCGACATCGACTACGAGATGTTGAAAACGGCTGACGAAGTATGGATATCCAGCTCTACCCGCGGGGTAGTGCCGGTGATCGAAATTGATGGTGATCAGGTCGGGGACGGTGAGAAAGGCCCGCTCTGGTCGACTATGTTTGAACTGTTTATCCGTTATCAGCAAAAACTGATGACCGGCGAGTAGAAGTGAAAGAAAGATGAGTGATACAGAAGCGCCAAAAATTGAATTTCCGTGTGAAAACTACCCGATTAAAGTGCTCGGCCGTGGTGGCGACAACTTTCAGAGTCTGGTGATCGAAGTTGTGCAACAGCACGCCCCGGATCTGGATGTCTCAACGGTTACTGTGCAAGACAGTAAAAAAGGTACCTTTCAGTCGGTACGATTCAGTATTACCGCGACAGGCGAAGCGCAGTTAAGTGCGTTGCACAAAGCCTTGATGGACACCGGCCGTGTCACGATGGTGATGTGAATGAGTGTGAGCGATCAGGTTCTGGTTCGGCAGCTGGCAATTGAGCCTTATACCCCGACATGGGAGAAGATGCAGGACTTTACTGACACCCGGGATGAAAATACCCGTGATGAAATCTGGTTGCTACAGCACGAACCGGTATTTACTCAAGGGCAGGCGGGAAAAGCAGAGCACTTGCTGGCTACGGGTGATATTCCTGTCGTACAGGTGGATCGTGGCGGTCAGGTGACCTATCACGGCCCTGGACAGCTGATTGTATATCTGATGATTAACTTGCGTCGTCGTAAGCTAGGTGTGCGTGAAATGGTTGATATCATGGAGCGCACGTTGGTTGATCTGTTAGCCGATTATGGCATTGATGCTTATGCTAAACCGGATGCACCTGGTGTGTATGTGGGGAATGCCAAAATCGCTTCTTTGGGATTACGTGTGCGGCGTGGCTGTTCTTTTCATGGGCTGGCACTGAACCTGAATATGGACATGGAGCCTTTCCTTCGGATTAACCCCTGTGGTTATGCGGGCATGCCGATGACGCAGCTTTCCGAGTTGACTGAAATGCCTGAATTGAAGGACCTTATGCAAAAGCTGGTCGATCATTTGGTAGGCAAAATCGGGTATACTCACGTCTCTCATTCTGACGTTCTGGAATAAATACTACATGGCTCGTGATACTGACAATATGACAACTTCCAATCCGAAACGCGCTGAACAGGGTGTTAAGTTGCGCGGTGCCGACAAGGTTGCCCGCATTCCGGTAAAAGTGATTCCAACAGCAAAAGATGAAATGCCGCGTAAACCCGACTGGTTGCGTGTACGTATGGGATCCAATGCTGAAGTAAAGCGGATCAAAGAGAAGCTGCGTAATCACAAGTTGTCCTCGGTATGTGAAGAAGCGAGCTGTCCAAACCTGGGTGAGTGTTTCAGCCACGGTACCGCAACGTTCATGATCATGGGTGATATCTGCACCCGTCGTTGTCCGTTCTGCGATGTAGCGCACGGTCGTCCTAACCCGCTGGCTGAAGATGAACCTCGTGAGTTGGCAGAAGCCATCGCGGATATGGAGTTGCGTTACGTTGTTGTCACTTCTGTAGACCGGGATGATCTGCGCGATGGTGGCGCTCAGCACTTTGCGAACTGTGTTAGCGAAACGCGTTCACGCGTCCCGAACATTCAGATTGAAACCTTAGTACCGGATTTCCGTGGCCGTATGGATATCGCGATTGAAATCCTTACACAGACACCACCCGATGTGTTTAACCACAACATGGAAACGGTGCCGAGTCTGTACAAAAAAGTACGTCCGGGTTCAGATTATGAATGGTCCTTGCGTCTACTGAAGAAGTTTAAAGCGCAGAACCCAGATGTCCGGACTAAATCCGGGTTGATGGTTGGTATCGGTGAAACCAACGAAGAGATTATTCAGGTTATGCGTGATCTGCGCGCGCATGATGTGGATATGCTGACTATTGGTCAGTATCTTCAGCCAAGCCGGGATCACCTGAAGGTGGAGCGCTTCGTAACACCTGCAGAGTTTGATGAGTTTTCCCGTCTGGCGAAAGAGATGGGCTTCAAGCATGCGGCCTGTGGTCCATTGGTCCGTTCTTCTTACCATGCCGATCTGCAGGCGAAAGGAGAAGAGGTTAAATAAGACCTCTCTTAGCAAGAATTCTTTAAAGGAGCCTATCGGCTCCTTTTTTATTGTCCGTTATTCTGATTCGATATGTTGCAGGATCAAAAACTTCTAACTATATTAGCCGTATCTTAATTAGAGGTGACGAACATGGCTGGACTGAAGACGATCTCCATCACTGCGAACATGGGTGATAGCAGCGCTATCTATGCAGACATCCGCGATCATAAAATGGTGATCGATCAGCCGACGGCTGCGGGTGGCAAGAACGAAGGTCCAACCCCATTGGAGTACTTCCTGTTCTCGCTGGCTGGATGTATTGCCAGCATTGCGCGTATCGCGGCGATGCAGAAGAAAATTGATCTGCGAGGCATGGAGCTGAAAGTAGATGCTACTTTGAACCCGGCAGGTCTGATGGGTAAAGAAACAGAAGATCGTGTTGGCTTTCAAACTATCTCTGTTGATGCCAGCATTGACGCTGATATGAGCGAAAGTGAGAAAAAAGCCTTTCTGGATGCTGTATGTGATCGCTGCCCATTGCATGACAATATCAAGCTGGAAACACGTGTTGATCACCAGTTGGTTTAATAGACAGTGAATTCTCAAGAGCCGGTTTTATACCGGCTTTTTTGTGTCTGAGGATTGACAGGCAGGTTACGCACAGAATCTGTTGATAAGTCTGGGAATAAACCGGGTATAGGCTCGGGGTACTTGTCTGTATCTGCCATGTATGGGGGCTTTCAGGAGATCGTGCTTTTTATGATCGGTGTGATTAACTTTTTTGTAGAAGGCGTTTGTCAATAATAACTTTAGAAAAAATATAGATAGAGATTTGGCTTATCAACAAAATTTATGCCTAAGTTATACCGGAATTCTGGGGGTTAAATTGTGGATAAGCTAAGGGTAAGTTGCTCGGTGTGGCATGTTCTGGGCAATACCCTAAAGTGGTCAAATACTACCCGTTGGAAAAGGCTCTGTGGCTATTTAGCTTGCTGCTCACGGCGCTTCTCAACCATATAGGATGCAACTGCTTCGGCTTGTTCAGCACTGAGGTTATCGAACGTTGGCATTGAGTGTTCGCTGTTGTAACCATATTTTATGACCAGCATGATTTCATAGTCTTTTAGGCTCTTATCGGTAATCGGTAAGTTTTCCAGATAAGGCCCGAGCCCTTGATTCTGATGGCAGCTAATACAGTAGTAGTCGTAGAGGGGTTTGCCATCTTTCAGGCGAGTGGGATCGAATTTTTTTTCACAGCCTACTGTGACCAGACTCAGGCAGGCCACGATCAATGCAGTCAATCGCATGGGAAGCCCTTCCTTTGCTATCCAGAGCGCACAATATTGCGCATTTGAAGTACATGATAGTTAAGAAATAGGTAGAGTGATACCGGCAAGTGTAAAACAGATACTGGCCAGGCTCACCCAAGGGTCACCCCGTTCAGCGCCTTTGATGATGCGATCAACCTGTCCGCAGTCGGATAGAAGTTTTTCCAGGGTGGATTGACGAAGTCTCTGAGCGGCGCGTCCTAATTGTGGCTTACGCTTTCCCCAGATCTTCTCGCGCTGACACAATGCATCAAAGCTCATACCCGATGATTGGCCTAGCTGGATGTTGTAGAGTGCGCGGATCTCTCTGACCAAAGCCCAGAGAACAATCGCAGCTTCCGTACCGTCCTGATGTAAGACTTGCAGAATCTTATGGCTGCGGTCTGCCTGGCCCAACAAAACAGCTTCTGTCAGACCATAGATATCGTAGCGGGAACTGTCTGTAACCGCGTCAATGACATCGTCTGCGGTGACCGGTTTATCCGGGTAGAGCAGTAGGAGCTTTTGCAGTTCCTGTTTGGCGGCGAGCAGATTCCCTTCGATACGATCAACCAGTAGGCTGACTGCATCGTCTTCCAATTGCAGGCCGATTTGGGCAGCACGTTGCCGGACCCAGGTGGGCAGTTGATTCGGTTCAATTGGCCAAAGCTCTACAATCACGCCTTTTTGGTCAATGGCTTTAAACCAGGCGGATTTCTTGCTCGCTCCGTCGAGTTTGTTGGCGACAAGCAGTAATACGTTGTCCGGGGAGGGGGAATTCAGATACTGACGAAGAATCTCGCTGGATTGTTTATTCAGCTTGCTGCTGCCAAGGCGCAGTTCGATAATCTTCCGTTCAGCGAACAGAGACAGAGCGTTAGCGCATTCCAGTAGATACTCCCATTTAAAGCCGGATTCTACATGGAGTATTTCACGCTCGGTAAACCCCTGTTGTTTGAAGTGGCTACGCAACAGGTCGCAGCTTTCTTCGGAGAGAAGCGGCTCGTCACCCGTGATCAGATAAGCCGGTTGGACCTCACCTTTCAGTCGGCTGGCGAGCTGCTCCTGTTTTACTTTCATTTCTTGCTGTCAAACGCCAGATAGCTGCGGATAATGCGGGTTGCCATCGCATCGTACATTTCGTCGCGAAGCAGAGATTCCTGTTCATCCTTGGCCGCGGCGGCATCTGCATCGTACGTGTAAACACGCTCAGTGATCGCAGACTCGTTTTTAACCAAGTCGTTTTTCAGCGAGTGCAGTTCATACTCAACCTTCAGTGTTAGTGAGTACTCATCAACACGAGCGCTACTGTCGAGAGAGACAGAGTCACGTTTGAATACAGACTTATGAATCTTCAGGTTGTACGGGGCATTTGCCACCAGTTGAATACCGTTATCCTGCAGACCGCGCGTCAAAGCGCGACTCAGACGCTCATTGGTGCGGTCTGTTTGCAGGCTCAGTTGAGCCTTATCGGCGGATACATCCACTGCACCGCGCAAGTGAAAACCACAAGCAGACAGCAGCGATAGGGTAAACGCCAGCATAACTGCCAGCAGCAGCTTAGTGTTCAGTTGCTCGGCCATATGAGGATGCTCCTTTATCCGGTCTTATCCAACGACGATGTTAACCAGTTTACCCGGCACCACAATCTGCTTGCGGATGCTTTTGTCGGCCATATGTTTCTGAACGTTTTCTTCAGCCAGTGCCGTGTGCAGGATGACATCCTTATCGGCGTCTGCTGCAACGTTGATCTTCGCCCGGACTTTGCCATTCACCTGTACAACCATCTCGATAGAGGTACGTACAAGTGCACTTTCGTCAACCTGTGGCCAAGGTGCGGTTAGGATATCACCTTCCTGCCCCAGAGCTGTCCACAGTTCGTGCGTGATGTGTGGCACGATAGGGGCCAGCAGCTGAACGGCGGTTTGCAGTGCTTCCTGAGACACCGCACGGCCTTGTTCGCTGACATCAACAAACTTGCTGATAGCGTTGGACAGTTCCATCACAGCAGCAATCGCCGTGTTAAATGTCTGGCGGCGCTCTACGTCATCAGACACTTTCTGGATGGTTTCGTGCACCTTGCGACGCAATGCCTGCTGGTCATCTGTCAGCGCAGCCGTATCCAGTGCGACAACATCGTCGCCTGTTTGCAGGTGATCAAATGCCTGTTTCCAAAGACGTTTCAGGAAGCGATGCGCGCCATCAACACCGGAATCAGACCATTCCAGAGATTGCTCTGGTGGTGCTGCAAACATCATGAACAGGCGTACGGTGTCTGCACCGTATTTATCGATCATGATCTGAGGATCGATGCCGTTGTTTTTCGACTTGGACATCTTGGATACGCCAGCAGAAAGCACGGGCTCTCCGTCTGATTTCAGGGTCGCGCTAACAAAACGACCTTTGTCATCGGTTTCTACCTGAACGTCGGTCGGGGAGATCCACTCCTGACCACCATTCTCACCTTCGCGGTAGTAGGTATCTGCCAGAACCATACCCTGACACAGCAGGCGCTTGAACGGTTCGTCGGAATCGACCAAACCCTGATCACGCATCAGTTTATGGAAGAAGCGAGAGTACAGCAGATGCAGAATCGCGTGTTCGATACCACCGATGTACTGATCAACCGGTAGCCAGTAATTGGCCTTTTCCGGTTCCAGCATCTGGCTTTCGCTCAGACGACTCGCGTAACGTGCGTAGTACCAGGATGATTCCATAAAGGTATCAAAGGTGTCGGTTTCACGTTCTGCCGCTCCGCCGCATTTAGGGCAGGTGGTGTTGATGAAGCTTTCCATTTTTTTAATTGGAGAGCCGACACCGTCAAACTGAACATCTTCAGGCAGCGTCACTGGTAGCTGATCTTCAGGGACAGGAACGGAACCACAGCTGCTGCAGTTTACGACAGGGATTGGTGTACCCCAGTAGCGCTGACGGGATACGCCCCAGTCGCGCAGGCGGTAGTTAACGGTAACTTTGCCTTTGCCTTTTGCTTCCAGTTCAGCGGCGATCGCTTTGAAGGCCATATCGAATTCCAGATGATCGAAATCACCGGAGTTCACCAAAATGCCTTTCTCTGTGTAAGCTTCTTTATTCAGATCGACTTCGATGGAAGCATCAACAGGTTTGATCACCTGTTTGATCTCCAGGCCATATTTAACGGCAAATTCGTAATCACGCTGATCGTGACCCGGAACAGACATCACTGCACCTGAACCGTAATCCATCAAGACGAAGTTCGCGGTCCATACTGGCACTTTTTCACCGGTGAGCGGGTGAATGGCTTCGACGCCCAGCGCCATGCCTTTTTTCTCCATGGTTGCCAGATCGGCCTCGGCAACCTTGATGTTTTTGCACTCGTCCAGGAATTCGGCCAGTTCTGGATTGTTCTCAGCTGCTTTTTGCGCGAGAGGGTGCTGTGCAGCAACGGCGACATAGGTCACACCCAGAAGAGTGTCAGGGCGCGTCGTAAAGACTTCTAGCTCACCGTAGCCCTCCACATCAAACTGTAGCTCGACACCTTCGGAGCGTCCGATCCAGTTTTTCTGCATGGTGCGGACCTGTTCAGGCCACTGATCCAGTTTATCCAGATCATCAAGCAGCTGATCAGCGTAGTCCGTAATTTTCAGGAACCACTGAGGAATCTTCTTACGCTCTACCAGTGCGCCGGAACGCCAGCCACGACCGTCGATAACCTGCTCGTTCGCCAAAACGGTCTGATCGACCGGATCCCAGTTCACTTCGGCTTCTTTTTTGTAAACCAGACCGGCGTCCATTAGCTGGGTGAAGAACCACTGTTCCCAACGGTAATACTGTGGGTGACAGGTCGCCAGTTCACGGTTCCAGTCGTATCCAAAGCCCATTTGCTTGAGCTGGTTACGCATGTAGTCGATGTTTTCGTAGGTCCACTTCGCAGGCGCAACGTTGTTTTTCAACGCGGCGTTCTCAGCGGGCAGGCCAAACGCATCCCAACCCATCGGCTGAAGGACGTTTTTTCCCTGCATGCGCTGGTAGCGGGAGATCACGTCACCAATGGTGTAGTTACGAACGTGGCCCATGTGAAGACGGCCGCTTGGGTATGGGAACATGGATAGACAGTAGAACTTGTCTTTCCCTGGCTCCTCAATACATTTGAAGCTGTCATTGTCTTCCCAGTGTTTCTGGGCCTGAGTTTCGATTTCCTGAGGCTGATACTGTTCGTTCATCGTGATCTTTTGTGAACCCGGTAACTGAAAACCGGCATCGGATTGACGCCGGTTAAATGTTCATATGGAAAGTTTGCGGTATGGGGCATAGCATACAATATATGGACTAGAGCCAACAGAGTTTCACCCTCAGGAGTGCATGTTATGACCGATAAAGATAACGATCGCCAAAATGATTCGGCTCAAGGAATCAGTGCCTACGATCGGGTGGTAGCCCGATTGCATAAAAATTTGTCCAATGCCGAGGCCAGTTCCTGGGAATATCTGCAGGAAAAAATTGAAGAGGCCGTTGAGATGGAGCTGACGGCGGAAGAGATGACCCGTGATGAAATGGATCTTCTGACAGCGTATATCAAACGTGATCTGAAAAAGCTGGGTTTCTATGCCCATGGCACAGGTGAAGGGATCGCGGCGTGGTTGCACTTCGATTTAAATGTGTTGGAAGACCGCATGAAACGGATGCTGGTCAGCCTGGCGGACAAAACTCGTATTCAACAGGAAGAGTTGCGTGAACGCCTGGATCACGGCGAAGAGGAATATATTGCCGGTGAGCTAGCTGGAGCGGGCACATTGCAGTGTCTTAAATGCGAATCGACACAAGTGTTAACTAAAACTGCGCAAATAGGCCCATGTGAGGAATGTCAGGGGCGGTATTTCCGCCGGATATCTCAACCGTGGCAACAAGATAACGCTTGAAATGATGAGTATTCGCAATAGTCGGTGGTGTCTGCTGCTGGCACTGGTCTTAAGTACCAGTGCCGCGGCATTGGGTTTTTATGCAGGTGCCGAGCGTCCCGCGCAGATGTTATCTGTTCAGTTGGTTAACGATTCCAGTCGGCTGATAGAACGGGTTGAGATTAAGCACGGCAACTCCGACACTCAGGAACTGATCTCGATATTAGGACTTAAGCCCGGTGATGATCGGATTATCGGGCTCAATCATCAGCCTGCGATGGGCTTCAGTTTGACAGTACATTATGCCGACGGTGAGCACTATGAAATGTGTGTCGGAAAATACGTGCCAGGGTGGTTTTTGTCGGAAGTGATCAGTGACGAAGGTTTGGACGAAGTGAGCGGGCGTTATCGTTGAAGGATAATTTCTGGCGTCCTAAACCTACAATGCAGAGTAAGAAACTGAACGCTACAACGGGCCAGCTCCCGACCTGTTGAAACGGTGTCAGCCCCTGCCGCGGCTGCACTGAGCCGGTCAGAATAGCCTGTGTATAACGCGGTGCTTGTTGAGTCACGTTGCCGTGCGGATCGATCAGACCCGATATTCCGTTGTTGGTGCTGCGGATAATCCAGCGCTGACTTTCCAGTGCGCGCATGCGGGCGATCTGCATATGCTGATCCGGTGCAATCGAATGACCAAACCAAGTGTCGTTGGACACGGTCAGAATAAATGCGGCTTGCTGGCTGCTTTCACGCACCAGTTCAGGGTAGGCAATCTCATAGCAGATGGCGGCTGACATGAGGTGACCTTGTACGTTCAGAAGTGATTGCTTGTCGGATAAAGGTAGGCTAAAGCTCGACATCGGTAAATTGAAGAATTCCAGCGCGCCTCGCAGATAGTGTTCCATTGGTATGTATTCACCAAAGGGTACTAGGCGCTCTTTGTGGTAAACACCACTGCCGTTGCTGAGCACTGCAATGCTGTTGTGGTAGAGCCGTCGCTGGGAGTCCGGGTCTCGGGATGAGGTTGGCAAGCCGCTGATCAACGTTGTGTTGTCGGCGTCAAATTGTTCCAGCATTGGTGACAGTTGTTCGGCAGCACGGCTAAAAAATGTTGGGATCGCTGTTTCAGGCCAGATGATCAGGTCATCGCCGCTGCGAGGCAGGGACAACGCTTCATAGCGCGCGAGGATACTGTCGCGTTGTTGTGGGTCCCACTTGTCTTCCTGATCAATGTCCGCCTGAATGAGGGTGACGTTCAGTGGAGTTCCCGATGCTGTCGTCCAGGTGGTGTTTACAAACGGCAGCAGTGCCCATGGTGCGATCAGAATCAGAAGATAGCTCGCGCGTGTGGGCCAGCTTTTTTCCCGTAGCACCTCAAACAATACAATACCGCTACCGGCAACGATCAGCGAGTTCAGCCAAACCCCACCCATCGGAGCCCAGCTTGCCAGCGGGGTATCCAGCGTTGCGTAACCGAGATAAAGCCACGGAAAGCCGGTGAGTAACCAGCTGCGCAGCCATTCACCCAGTATCCATAAGCCGATAAATGACAGTGCACCCCAGCGACCGCTGAACCAGCGTTTCCAACACCCGCCTTGCAGCATAAACAGCAGCGCAAGCGCTGATACAAAAAGCGCGGTCAGTGCCACTGCCAAGGGCAAGGGGGTGGCGCTGTGTTCGTAGATACTGACAAATACCCAGGAGACCCCGGTACCAAAAAAACCGAGGCCAAAAGACCAGCCCAGTAGCCATGAATTGCGCTGTGGGGCCGTACTTAGAATAAGGTAAAAGAGCAGGGGAGCGACGGGCGCGAGCCAGACAATGTTAAACGGTGCAAGGGCGGCTGTTGCTGAAGCGCCAGCGAGCAGGGACAGCAACAGACGCAGGATCAACATCAATCAGGCGCTGGTTTTAGGTGTGACTTGTAACAGGCGGATACGACGGTTATCAGCCGATAAGACCTTAAAGCTGAAACCATCAAAGTCGACCTGTTCATCTTTTTGCGGCAGATGCCCAAAACGCTGGGTTACCAGACCACCCATGGTATCGAAGTCGTCTTCACACAAGCCGACGTCAAAGAACTCATTGAAGTCTTCCACCGGGGTGAGCGCTTTGACGATATAACCGTTGTCCGCAAACGGTTTGATATTGCCATCGTCCTCTTCAATATCATGTTCGTCCTCGATCTCACCGACAATCTGTTCAAGAACATCTTCAATGGTGATCAGTCCGGAGACGCCGCCGTATTCGTCAACCACCACTGCCATGTGATTACGGGTGGTGCGAAACTCCTGTAGCAGGATGTTCAGGCGTTTGGATTCGGGAATAACGGTGAGTTCACGCAGTTTGCTATGGATATCAAACTGGTCGAGGTTGCCTTCCAGAATGAGAGGCAACAAGTCCTTCGCCAACAGGATACCCAGTACTTCATCGGGCGTATCGCCAATCACCGGGAAGCGGGAATGGGCACTGGAAATGACAATCGGAAGAAACTCTTTAGGGGTCTGTTCAGCTTCTACTACCACCATTTGGGAGCGAGGTATCATCACATCGCGGACCTGCTTGTCAGAAACGTTCATGGCACCTTCTATGATGCCCAGTGCTTCCAGATCCAGCAGGTTTTCTTCCGCGGCGTCGCGCAGATCGGTCAACAAATCATCTCGTGTTTTGGGTTCATCGCTGAATGCCTGGGCAAGTTTGCCCAGCCAGCCACGAGATTGTCCCGTTCGGTCTTCGCTCATAATGTGTCTCTGTCAGAGTTCCTTGTAAGGATCAGGGATACCTAAGCTGGCGAGAATTTCGCGCTCAAGCTGTTCCATCACCTCGGCGTCTTCGTCATTTATATGATCGTAGCCCAGTAGATGCAAGGTGCCGTGTACAACCATGTGTGCCCAGTGGTCATGCAGTGGTTTTTTCTGCTGCAGGGCTTCCTCTCGGACGACCTCTGCGCAGATCACCAGATCACCCAGTAAGTTTAACGGGATATCTTCCGGTACTTCAAAGGGAAAGGATAGAACATTAGTCGATTTGTCCTTGCCACGATACTGATTATTCAGGGCCTGACTTTCATCGGCTTCGACCAGACGAATACAGAGTTCGGCTTCGTCTTTTCGAGAGGTCAAAGCGGCAACAACCCAATCGTTAAATTGTGTTTCGCTGGGCAGGTCGCTGGCTTCAACTTCCTGCTGCAATTCAACGTAATAGTTCACTAGCTGTTATCCCTGTGGTCTCGTGATTGGCGGCGTGCCTGATCCTGCGCTTGTTCGACCTTTTCGAAACGGTCGTAGGCCCGAACAATGTGCTGTACCAGCGGGTGACGAACAACATCTTTAGCAGAGAACTGGGTGAAGCCAATGTCTTTGACACCGTCCAGTACTTTCATGGCATGTACCAGACCAGACAGAGTGCCTTTGGGCAGGTCGACCTGAGTAATGTCGCCGGTGATGACGGCGGTAGAACCAAAACCGATACGTGTCAGAAACATTTTCATCTGTTCACGGGTCGTGTTCTGGCTCTCGTCGAGGATCACAAACGAGTTGTTCAGGGTCCGGCCGCGCATATACGCCAGCGGTGCGACTTCGATCACGTTTTTTTCGATCAGCTTGCTGACCTTCTCAAACCCGATCATCTCGTACAGAGCGTCGTAAAGCGGACGTAGATACGGATCAACCTTCTGGGTCAGATCGCCGGGTAAAAAGCCCAGCTTCTCACCGGCTTCTACCGCCGGGCGTACCAGTAGAATGCGTTCGACCTCTTCCCGTTCCATCGCTTCAACGGCGCAAGCAACGGCGAGGTAGGTTTTTCCTGTGCCAGCTGGGCCGATACCAAAGTTGATGTCATGCAGCTGGATAGAGCGAACATAGAGTTGCTGATTCGGACCACGAGGACGGATTAGCGCCTTCTTGGTACGGATACTGACCTCTTTATCTTCAGCCGCCAAGTCCTGCTGTTTTTGCTCGACGCCGGATTGTTGCAGATACAGGTGTACCTGATCCGGGGTCAGCAAAGTGCCTTGTTTGGCTTCGTCATAGAGGTCTTCGAGCATTTCGGAGACGATGCGGATCACGTCCATATCGCCTACCAGCTGAAAATTGTTGCCGCGATTGCGGATTTCGATATCGAGACGTTGCTCGATCATCTTGAGGTGTTCATCAAGCTGACCGCACAGATTGGCCAGAAACTCTGGATTATCCGGTTCCAGTGCCAGCTTGATTGAAGGTGCTGTGTTCAAATTATCTCCTGAATACAGTGACGGTTACTGTATTTGATCCAGTTCTGAGCCAACCAGTTCCCCTAACAGGGAATTGGCGTAGGCCTGGTCGATCAGTACATCGGCGAAATGTCCGATCAGATCCGGGTTGTCGCAACGGAAGTTAACCACCCGGTTGTTCTCTGTACGACCGGACAACATGCCCGGATCTTTCTTGGAATAACCGTTGACCAGAATGCGTTCGGTGTTGCCGACCATACGGCGGCTGATTGCCATCGCCTGTTGAGTGATGCGATCCTGCAGTATCTTCAGGCGCTGCTTTTTGGTTTCTTCGTCGATATTATCCGGCAGGTCAGACGCGGGTGTTCCCGGGCGGCGACTGTAGATAAAGCTGTAAGAGTTGTCGAAACCGATGTCTGAGATCAGGTTCATCGTGGCTTCGAAATCTGCATCACTTTCGTTCGGGAAGCCGATGATGAAGTCCGATGAGATGCAGATATCCGGGCGGACCTTGCGCAGCTTACGGATCTTGGATTTGTACTCCAGCGCGGTATGGCCGCGTTTCATCGCCATCAAAATGCTGTCGGAGCCGCTTTGTACCGGCAGATGCAGGAAATTCACCAGTTCAGGGACATCGCCATAGGCTTCGATCAGACTATCTGTAAACTCGACCGGGTGAGACGTGGTGAAACGGATACGGTCAATGCCATCAACAGCGGCAACGCAGCGGATCAGTTCAGCCAGATCAGCGATATCACCGTCATGGGTATCACCACGGTAAGCGTTGACGTTCTGACCTAGCAGGTTGATCTCACGGACCCCTTGCTCAGCTAGCTCTACACACTCGGTAATCACATCGTCCAGTGGACGGCTGACCTCTTCACCCCGGGTGTAAGGTACGACGCAAAACGTACAATATTTGGAGCAGCCTTCCATGACGGACACAAAGGCTTCTGCGCCTTCAACTTTAGGCGCAGGCAGGTGATCGAACTTTTCGATCTCCGGGAAAGACACGTCAACAATGCCAACGCCGCCTGCATCGGTGACATCGATCATCTCAGGCAGACGGTGCAGGGTCTGCGGCCCAAAGATCATATCGACATAGGGCGCACGTTTGAGGATGGCATCCCCTTCCTGGCTGGCAACACAACCGCCGACGCCTATTTTCAGCTCGGGGTTGGCCGCTTTCATCTTGCGCCAGCGACCGAGCTGATGGAATACCTTTTCCTGCGCCTTTTCTCGAATCGAACAGGTGTTCAGAAGCAGGACATCG
Source organism: Pontibacterium sinense (assembly GCF_015209595.1). GTDB lineage: Bacteria > Pseudomonadota > Gammaproteobacteria > Pseudomonadales > Balneatricaceae > Pontibacterium > Pontibacterium sinense. The sequence continues at coordinate 425,580 of NZ_JADEYS010000001.1, forward strand.
GCTTCGTCCTGATTGTCTGTCAGTTCAAGGGCATGGCTCTCACCAAGCAGATCCGCCATTCGGGCTGAATCGTACTCATTCATCTGGCAACCATGGGTTTTGATAAACAGCTTCTTCGCCATTACTCACCTGTGTTTCGTTCGAGATTATTCATCGGCATGCCATTGAAGGACAGCCGGCGCATTGAGGACCGCGCATTATACTGGATGGGCTTGAAACTGCCTAGCGCCTGCTTGATTAAAAAACAACCAGATTGAACGTGTGGATTAAACTTGTAAACGGGTCGTTATAACCCCATCTATAAAGTCTGATGAGTGATGAATTTGGTTAACGCAAAAGAGAAGATCAATGGCAAGTGATGACCGTATCTACCGGGTGATTTTTATTAATCAGGATCAGGTGTACGAGCTGTACGCAAAACATGTCTATCAGAGTGAGTTGTGGGGTTTTTTGCAGATAGAGGAATTTGTGTTTGGCAGTCGTTCTGAGTTGCTGGTGGATCCCGGAGAGGAGAAGCTCAAACAGCAATTTGCGGATGTGAAATCGTCATACATTCCCATGCAGTCGGTGGTTCGAATCGATGAAGTGACCAGCGAAGGAGTGGCCAAAGTGTCAGATGCAAAAGGTACTGTGACGACCTTTCCGATGCCGGTGCCTCCAAAGTCGTAGCGCAACGGAAGCATTGGTTGGCGCAGGCCCTTATAGCCTGCGCGGATAATCAGCTGTTAAAGCTGATCAGATGGCATCTGCGGTTTGTAACTGATAGCTGTCGAAGCGCAGCATCTTGTTACGCGTGATAATCGAGCGCAGGCGCTGTACGTATTCGTCGCCGATCTCACTGTAGTAATTCAGATATTTGATCAGCTCCAGAGCATCCCGTGTTTGACTACGGGCTTTACGAAACTGTCGATAGGGTCCGCCGCGGGCGATGGTTACAAAGTAGTCATCGACGGCCTCGATCAGCGAGCTGTAACGTTTAACGTAGATCGGTTTCCCTTCGCGGGTCTGGCTGGCTCGCATACGGGGCTCTTTAGCACTAAACGACCAAACCCCAAAAATGTTGTTCCCTTCGAGGAAGAAGCGGGACGTTCCCCAGCCGGTTTCCAGTGCGGCCTGAGCCAGAATAATGCTGGTTGGATGGTCTGCCAGTTTGCTTTTCAGCTGGGTTGTATCTTTGGCTTTATATAGCTTGAACTGTTTCTGGAGCCAGGCCTGTGCCTTTTCATCCGGTGTAGGCATGGCGTTGATTTCGGCCAGCTTGATACGTTTGGCCAGCAAGCGTTGTTTGCTGATCAAAACGGCGGGCAGAATCATATCGAAGAATTTCTGCTTTTTGGTGCTGACTTCCAGTGCTGCCAGTGTGCTGACACGGGTGTAAGCCACAGGTTTGATTAAAGGCGGTGTCAGGGCTTCTATATCATCCGGGCTGTGAATCGGTTTGTAAGTAATCGTCAGAGCAGGTTGAGGGCTGATCTTTTGAATCATTGAAGACTGCTGCTTGGTTGTCTTCTCAGAAGCGGGATCACCGGGTGGTGCTAAGCGGGTTAGCGATAGTGTGATCAGCAACAGTACGACTAGGGTGGCAATCGTTGCCTTAACGGGTAAATACATCCTGATGGGCCCCTCGATGACTGAAAAAGTGGCCGCAGTCTACAGGGGAACTGCGTGTATATCCAATGAACGTCTTTCAACGTGACGGAAAAGAGCCTAATTGTGCAATATCTTATAGGCGGTTTTGAACTTCTGGGCTGTTCTGCGATGTAAAATCAATCAGCTCGGGGAAGAACACCAGAAATCCACCCTCCAGCGTTTCATAATGTTGCTCAACTTCAATGACTGCCCCGCCAAAACGATTTTGAAAACGGATACGTTCTGCAATACGGTCAAGGGCAAACCCAACCTGTTCCAGGTTGGCATAACTACGAATCCAGTCTCCCTCAATCATGCGTTTTACAACACGTTGCATGCGTGCGGGCATGAGGGGATAGCCTTGTTCCAGATCGCTGTAAGCGGACTCGAGAAACTGATCCAGAGATTGATCACTAAAGTTGTGCCAGTGCCGGATCAGAAAATGATCAAATACGACATCGAGTACAATTCCGGAATAGCGGCGGCGCTGACGGGAAAAAAGTGTTTTCAGTTTGCGGACTTCAGCGTGGCTATCGGTGTAATGGTCAATCGCCCGGTGATTTCGTAAGCCTTGGATAATCTCATCGGGTAACGCATTTGTATCGACCCCGCGCGCAAAGTCACCGAGCAGATTACCAACGCGGGACGGCATGTTTGCTTCTGAAAAATAGAGGTGGGCAAGATAGTTCAATGGGCTGACTGCGGCTTGTTTTATTGGATTATGGTGGTGTTTCTCTCCAGATATCCCACTGTTTTACTTTAGCGGAATAAGCGCTGTGTCGGTAGTGTCGGCAGGACGCAGAAGGGCCGCGTAGAATCAAGAGCCTTTTTCTTTATCCATGGTAGAAAGTACGGTTAAATAAATGCTTCCGAAACGCTCCTTCAGAAATCGCTATCGATGGAGTGTAAGACAAGGGCTGTCAGGAATCACCGATGAAATTATCCATTGTTGCGCCGTTTCACAATGAAGAAGAAAACGTTGATGAGTTCTTTAATCGGGTGTTACCGATAATAAGGGCTGAGAGTGATTCCATTGAGGTGGTGTGTGTCAATGACGGAAGTTCTGATACGACCCTTGCTCAGCTGCGCGGGTGGCGGGAAAAAGAACCTGTAATACGTGTTGTTAATTTATCGCGAAACTTTGGTAAAGAAAACGCGTTGACCGCCGGATTAGATCACGCAACCGGTGATGTGATTATACCGATGGACAGTGATTTACAGGATCCCCCTGAACTGATCCCGCAGATGATCGAAAAGTGGCGGGAAGGGTATGACGTGGTATATGCCCGGCGTACGGTCCGCAATACTGACACCCTGGCAAAACGCATGACGGCTGTGTGGTATTATAGGCTGTTTAACTTCATTGCCGATCGTCCAATCCCGGATAATACCGGTGATTTTCGCCTGATGGATAAAAAGGTTCTGGGTGAAGTTAAGAAGCTGGGTGAAAGCGCACGCTTTATGAAAGGCTTGTTTTCATGGGTCGGCTTTCGCTGCACCGCTGTAGAGTATGAGCGGCCCCCTCGTCATGACGGAAAGGAAAGCCTGAACTTTCGTAACCTCTGGCGTTTAGCGTTGGACGGTATAACCGCCTTTTCCACCGTGCCGCTGAAAATATGGAGTTATATCGGGATGGGCGTGGCGGGGATCGCATTCCTGTATGGCTTGGTGATTATCTTTAAAACGCTTATTTTAGGTATTGATGTTCCGGGTTATGCCTCGATTATGGTGATCGTGCTCTTTCTGGGTGGTGTGCAGTTGTTGTCGCTGGGTGTTATCGGCGAGTACGTGGGGCGTATCTATCTGGAAGTCAAAAAACGCCCCCACTATATCGTTGATCCGGAAGACGAACAGGGATCAAGACGCTAATGTTATTTCGTTTTGAGATCGCCCGATTCGGGCTGGTTGGTATCGCCGCAACCCTGGTTCATGCCGCTATTCTATCGCTGCTGGTTGAGTGGTTCGCGTTGCCGGTGCAGCTGGCTAATATCAGTGCGTTTGTTGTGGCATTTTTGGTGAGTTATCTGGGACACCATCGTTGGACGTTTGCATCCGATGCGGGCCATAAGGAAGCGGCTAGTAAGTTTCTGCTGACCGCCATTATCGGATTTATTGCGAATGTCCTGATCATGGAGCTGGTGGTTGTTCAGCTCGGATATCACTACATGATCGGTTTTTTATGCGTGGTGTTTTCCGTGCCGCCTGCAACGTACGTGATCAGCCGTCTCTGGATCTTCTGATCCTTATTCGCTATCAGCGATTATTGAGCGGGCAGGTGGAATAATCGCCCAGCCGATCTGTACAGGTTCCTTCGTGGTATTCATATGCCAGCTGTACTGAAATGGAGGCTGCACTTCTGCGTGTGGATAACGTTTGAGTAACGTTTCATATTGCGCCATCTCACCATCCATACTCTCATTCCATACAATCAATCCACCCTCGCGTGCTAAGGCCTCCTCGTCAATCCATGGGCTGCGGCTGATGTCGGCATCATAAAGAATGGAGGGGTGTTGGTCGGAATAGTACGCCAGATTTCCGCCCAGCCAGATAGAGGCAACTGCATACTTCAGCGGTTGTGGATAACGCTGCTGCCACTCGGTGGTCAGTTTTGTTGCTATGGCTTCGCCCGGGAAGTGGGCGCGCTTTTTTAACTTGCCAAACTGCGGAGCAATTAACATCTCTGTGACAAAAACACTGGCGAAAAACAGGCTGGTAACGACCCAGACCCGGATTAGTTTTTTCATCCTGACGTCGGTTAGCAGGACGCCGGAAAAGACCATCAGCCACAGTGGCAGGAAGGTGAACAGAGGCGTGCCCCACATGGAGCGCAGACGCATGCCTGTGGACAGTGATATCAGTAATGTGATGAACAGAGGGCCAAATGCGATCAGTGTCAGGAAGGTACGATTGGCACGGAGCGAGGGCTCTGCAGATGATGATTGTTTACTCTCTCCCCTGATCAGCAGGAAGAAGGTCGGGAGCAGTATGATCAACACAGCCAGCTGAGAGAGTCCAAACCGCAACGGGTTGATCAGATGGTCAGCCAGTGCTTTTTCGTTGCCACTGCCACGTGCTGCGCCGTAACGAATCGTACTGAAATCATGGTCTAGCAGCCAGATCAGGTTAGGTAGCCATACCAGTACGGCGGCGATCAACGCTATATAAATGCCTTTCTGGCGCCAGAAAGGGCGTCCGGCAGGGGTCAGGAAATAACAGGCAACGCTTAGCAGTAGCACGACCGAGTAATACTTGGTCAGCATAGCCAGGCCGCTGCAAACCCCGAGCAGCGCCCAATCCCAAAGTCGGTTGTGATTGATAGCGCGAAATCCGAACATTACGGTCAGCGCCCAGATCGCCAGTTGTAGAATGTTCGGGTTAAATTCAGGTGTGAGATAGTTGTAATACGGGACCAGTGTTAGCAGGAGTACTGCAACGAGCGCCGGTTGTTTGCCGAGAAAGGTTCGGCCTACGGCGTATTGCGCGCAGAATGCGGTGACCACCGCGATCTGGCTGAGTAGAAATATCGGCCAGTTGCTGGCGGGTGATAGCAGCGTAATCGCGTAGGTCAGCCACGGTGCCAGCAGGGGGTGTTTATCGTAACCCAATTGCCATTCTTGTCCCCAGGTCAGCCCCTCGACGACGTCTAAGTTTGCATTTGGCTGTAACAGTGTGGGTAACAAAAACCATAAAAGGCAATGTACACCTAAGGCGAGAAGCAACGTTCGATTGTAGCTGTGGGTGGCTGTCATATTAACGACTCAATAAATGTGACTGCCCGACGTGTAGTTAACGCGCCGGGTGCCGAACCTCTATCATTTGCGTGCAGCCAGATAACCCCAAACGTAGGCGTTAGGGCCAATCGTGGATTGCACGGTGAACTCGTTCAAAGGCGCAAAATCATATATATCGAAATAGGCTTCTGCGGTTGGCCAAGATGCGTGATTTGGGTAGATCACTTTATCGAACTGCTTTGCGAGCCAATGTTCAAGCTGACGTTTGGTCTCCAGTGGTCCGTTGACGGTAATCCCTTCTGGAGGTTGTTGCGCGGATACACGCTGATCCTGGACCAGTGGGTGCTTGGGAGAGTTCTGTCCGATGCCCGTGGTGAAGGCCATATTCAGCGGATTAGCACCTGCCCCGTATTGGGTCGCCAGCAACACCGCATCAAGGTATTTCTGCTTGCCGGTAAGATAGTGTGCCCGAATCAGAGATGAGGCCTCCGGTGCTGTCAGGTTACCCCATCCCAGCCACGCCCAGGGATTACGTTTAGTCCATTTGAATGCGGTCTGATCGCCGGTACGAATGCTCTGATCAGCTTCCCGCAAGAGAGCCATTTCAGCGTTGCGCTTGATTAAAGAATCGGTTTTGTGGGTGTTTAGATACACGAACGCCGCATCAGTCTGATCGTGATGCTTCCATTTTTTTAGCGGCGATGCTTTGTTGAAAACCGAGGTTTGTACGAATAAACGGTGCCATGTTTCATTGCCGGTAAGGCGGTACAATTCTGCTGCTGCAAGGTTGCGAGCGTCTTTCGCCTGATGGGGGAGGTTACGATACGCTCTTCGCGAATAAGCGTCTTCCGCCCAGTTCATCGCCTTAAGTGCTGAGGCTTTATAGGTTGCGGCCAATTCAGGCGCAAACGGCTTCAGAATGCGCGCGGCACGAGCCGCGACACCGGCATAGATATGGCTCGACCAAAAGCCAGGAGCATAGGCTAGCAATGTTTGTGATTCCTGCCAGCTTCCTTCACCGTGTCTGGGGTGATCCATGGATTCAATACCCCCGCGAATACCGCCTTCCGGTGTTTGCAAACGGCGGAAAAACTCTAGCCCCCAGAGCGCTTCATCTAACAGATCCGGCAAGTTATTACTCGATTCGGGCAGATTCAGATTAAGTCCGGCAAAGTACTGCGGATTCATCTCGATCAGTTCCAGCAATAGGCGGGTACTGTCCAGGTGCTGGATACGGCGGTCCCAGTCGCCCGCGTCCGCGTAACCTCCCCAGGCATTCTCGACCACCAGGGTGGTTTTTCCATTGATCAGATCGGAAAAATTATCCCGTGCGGTACCGCGTGCGTTGATGCCGTTCATCGTATCCATCAATGGCGTACGTGAGTGGTAAACCACAACACCATCAGCAGGGTGCATATTCCGTGGCCGACGGTATTGAGTGTACGGTGGTCCCAGTTCGATCCCGCTGCGCTGGTGGAATAAGCCGCGAACGGATGTGGTGAACGCATCACCCCAGGCATTTTGGTTGATCGGGAAGCTATACGAGCAACCGACGCTTTTGACGCAAACCCGATACTCGCCTGCAGTTTTCAGCGCACTGAATTGCATCATATAAACATCGGCACTGGTGTAGTTCTGTTTATACGCATCTTCTGCTTCAAAGCGGGATTTGGAGAGTTCAGTTTTCCCGCGGTAAACAATCTGCTGCGTCTGATTGTTGATCACTGCAAACGGAAGACCATCGGTATACGGTTGGCCATCGCCGTTACCGCGCCACAATGATAGAAAGGCGACTTTACGGTTGTCGTCCGGACGGAAACCAATTTGAGACACATGCACGGCTTCGCTACGTACATTGCGTGTGTTGTGCAGGTACGTTTGGCGGCTAATCGCACTGTTATTAAATTCGATTTCATATTGCGCACCTTCTTTGAGCGGTGCGGGTAGCTTCAGATACAGGTAGTGGGTGACGGGCCAATCAAATGCCCAGAACCCCGTGCGGGCCATATCGCTGGGGCGGCTTTTACGATAAATTGCGATGGGTTTTTTACCCGCACTATAATCCGAATCGTTGTCGGAGCGGATCAGATAGCTAGAGGCAGAATCTGCCCAGCGGGTGTTTAACGGTGCGCCCTGAAACTCATCAAACGGATAAAGCACGTCCTGTTTTGGTCCTACAACGCTGCCGATGACCTGTTTACCCTGACGTACCCAGCGGTGCCTATCACGACTGTCATCCACCCAATCGATAATCCCTTTGTCGTAATACCGCTGAAGTGCCGGAATGCGCTTGCCGGCCTGAATCTCGATGCTGAGCACATCGGGCGCGACCGCTGAAATATGGGAGATATAGGGGAGATGGCTATTTGCACTCACAAAAGCGATGTGGCTGAGCCAGACAAGCGTTGCTGCAATAATCCGTATCATCTTCAAGGTATATCCGTTGCTGAACCTGAGGTCTTATTCTTCCATTAACTGGTGACAGTTGGTAGTACGGTTTTAGACGGACGATCAGGGATCTCCCGTGCTAGCTTCGGTACCAGATAACCGGGCAGCTGGGCCTGTAGCTGGGCGACCAGGTTTTGGGCCTCAGCATCAGGAATATCAAAGTGTGCTGCACCGTCTACCGGATCAAGTACAAAGAGGTAATAGGGCAGAACGCCCCAGTCAAACAGTGATTCGTTCAGATGCTTTAGTGCGTGGACTGAGTCGTTAATGCCTCGCAGCAGTACCGCCTGGTTGAGCAGGGTGATATGCGCATCACGCAGCGCATTTAATGCCCGGCCAACAGTGTCGTCGATCTCGTTTCCGTGGTTGACGTGTAACACGAGCGTTGTCTGCAGGCGATTTTTACCCAGAATGCCGAGCAATTCAGGGGTCACGCGCTCTGGGATGACAACGGGCAGGCGACTATGGATGCGTAGCCGCTTCAGATGGCTAATTGTACTTAGATCATTCACCAGCCGCTGTAAGCGATTATCGGAAACGGCAAGAGGATCACCCCCGGAGAGGATGACCTCTTCAATGCTGCTGTCAGCCCGAAGGTAGTTGAGCATAGTCTGCCATTGCTCGGGGCCTAAACGGTTCTCATCGTACGGGAAATGACGACGGAAACAGTATCGGCAGTTGATGGCACACGCGCCGGTCATAATCAGTAGCACCCGGCCTTTATATTTGTGGACGATGCCCTGATGTGGATTGTACTGGGCTTCTGATAAAGGATCGGCGACAAATCCGGTGACCTTTTGCGTTTCTGCAACAAGCGGCAGGACCTGTTTCAACAATGGATCATCCGGATTGCCTTTCTCAATTCTACGCAGATAAGGCATTGGTACTCGTAAGGGAAAGCCTTTTGCTGCTTTCCGGGCCGGAGCTACCAGAGTCTCGGGCAGATCCAGCAATCGGATCAGCTCGGCAGGGTCATCAATGGTATGGCTGAGCAGCTGTTGCCAGCTGTCTAGGGAGGTCACCGGAAGATTCATGATGGGGAAAACAGGCCGCAGGGTGCAGTGAAAGTTGCTCGCATTCTCCTTTCAAGTAGAATAACTGTCAATTCTGGTGCCGGAACCCACTGTCGCAACTTGCAATTGCAGCAGAATGTCCCGAAATAGCGCCGCTATCCAGCTTTAACAGATATTGAGACAGTCATGGCAAATTACTCTACTAACCAGTTCAAAAACGGCCTGAAGGTAATGATCGACGGTGATCCATGTAACATGGTGGATGTCGAGTTCGTAAAACCGGGTAAAGGACAGGCGTTCACCCGTGTTAAATTGAAAAACTTGCTGTCTGGTCGTATTTGGGAACGTACCTTCAAATCTGGCGAAAGCGTAGAAGGCGCTGACGTAATGGAAACAGATATGGAGTATCTCTACAGCGATGGCGAAATGTGGCACTTCATGGATCCCGCTTCTTTTGAGCAGGTGGCTGCTGATTCAACGGCTGTAGGTGATTCTTACAAGTGGCTGAAGGAGCAGAACAGCGTCATGATCACGTTGTTCAACAACAACCCAATCTCTGTGACGCCGTCTAACTTCGTTGAGCTGGAAGTGACGGAAACAGATCCAGGTCTGAAAGGTGATACTGCGCAGGGTGGTTCTAAACCGGCAACGCTGAGCACGGGTGCTGTTGTACGTGTACCACTGTTTATCAACACCGGTGATGTACTGAAGATTGATACGCGTACTGGTGATTACGTATCCCGCGCATAACCGCTGGACACTGAAAGAAAACGGCAGCTTAGGCTGCCGTTTTGCGTTTCAGGCAGATAGAGAACGATGATGACGATAAATCCCGATCACTGGCAGCCTGCGGCTAGCATAGATAATTTACGTCAGCGGGCGGCCATCGTGGCGAAAATCCGTACGTTTTTTGCGGACAGAGATGTGATGGAAGTGGATATGCCGCTGATGTCCCAGTGTGCGGTCAGCGATCCCTTTATCGATACGATCGAAACGCGGTATGCCGACTATGTGGGCGCGGAAAGTTATCCACTGTATCTGCAAACCTCGCCGGAATATGCGATGAAACGGTTGCTTGCAGCGGGTAGCGGTGCGATCTATCAGCTTGGTAAAGCCTTCCGTAATGGCGAGTCCGGTAGTCGACGTCACAATCCTGAATTCACCATGCTGGAGTGGTATCGACCGGATTTTAACGATCAGATGCTGATGGATGAAGTAGAGGCTTTGGTCTGTCCAATATTGGGTTTTGAAGCGGTCGAACGTCAGAGTTATGCACAGATCTTTCAGCAATACCTGGGATTTGATCCACACTCTGTATCGCTGAATCAGCTGGTGGCTGAAACCCGACAGCATATCGATATTGATCTTAACGATGATGACCGGGATACGTGGTTGAATCTACTGATGTCCCACGTGATCGAGCCAAAAATGACTGAGCGGAATGCGGTGTTTGTCTATGATTATCCCGCGTCACAGGCTGCGCTGGCTCAAGTACGGGTTGATGCTGAAGGGCGTCCGGTTGCTGCGCGGTTTGAATTGTTTGTGAAAGGCATCGAGTTAGCCAATGGCTATCACGAGTTAACGGATGCAGAAGAGCAGAAACGTCGTCTGTTGAGTGATCAGAAGGTTCGTTCACAACTGGGATTGCCGCAGCGTCCTCTGGAGATGCGGTTGGTGAGCGCGTTGCGTGCAGGGATACCCGATTGTGCCGGAGTCGCGTTGGGTGTGGATCGACTTATTATGCTGGCACTGGGTGTCGCGTCGATTCAAGAAGTGATCGCTTTTCCCGTTGAGCGGGCCTGAGCTCTGAGCTGCCAATACCAATTTGTGAAAAGGCCAGCCTATCGCTGGCCTTTTGCTCTTTGTGCGTATTTCAGCTCGGTCTGTATCAGGCAGGAAGTTCGCCCAGAATAGCGCGTCGAATACGTTTGACCGCTTCTTCGAGCAGTTCCCGGCGACAGCCAAAGTTGAGTCGCATAAATCGATCGTCCCCGAAATCTCTACCCGGCGACAAACCAACGCCAGCCTGTTCAAAGAAGTGAGCAGGGTTCTCAAGTTTGGCACCCGACACATCGATCCATGCCAGATAAGTCGCTTCTATCGGCGCCAGCTTTAAGCCTGGAATCTTGTTGATCTCGCGCACCAGGTAATCCCGGTTACGGCGCAGATAATCGAGCTGTTGTGCATTCCACGCATCGCCATCTTTATAGGCGGCGATTGCTGCGGTGAAGCCCAGCAGGTTGACGTCTGGCACGATCCCTTTCATCTGGCGCAGGAACTGCTGACGTAACTGACGATCAGGGATAATGGCGAAGGAGCAGGCAAGACCGGCAATATTATACGTTTTGCTCGGTGCCATCAGGGTAATGCTGCGTGCGGCGATGTCGTCGTTTAGTGAACCCAGAGGAATATGGCTGAGGCCCGCTTCCAGAATCAGATCGCAGTGGATCTCATCGGAGCAGACAACCAGATCATGTTTGACAGCGATATTCGCCAACGCTTCCAGTTCTTCGCGTCGATATACGGCTCCGCCCGGGTTGTGAGGGTTGCAGAACAGCAGCAGTTTAGACTCGGGGGTGATGGCGGCTTCGAGTGCTGCCAGGTCCAGCGTCCAGCGGTTGTTCTTTTCGCTCAGAGGTACGGACACCAGCTGGCGCTGGGACAGGCGTGGTGACGACATGAAAGGCGGATATACCGGTTTTGGGGAAAATACCTGATCATCGGTTTCCCCCACTGCACGGCATGCCAGATTGAGACCGCAAACCAGGCCGGGTAACCATACCAGCCAATCTTTCTCGATCGTCCAGTTATAAAGATTTTGCATCCTTTCGATGACCAGTCTATCCAGCTCATCCGGTGTATTGGTGTAACCAAACACGCCGTGATCGATTCGCTCATGGAGTGCTTTGGCAATGGCCGGAGGTGACATGAAATCTGTATCAGCGACCCACATCGGCAGCACGTCACTATCGTGGTATTTTTCCCACTTCAGACTGGACGTATTGCTGCGATCAATTGGACGGTCAAATTGGGTTGCCATCGGTTGTAGTTCCTGTGCTGTTGAACGTTCAAGACATGGTTTTTTTACACGCTGTCATTGTAGCCATACAGGCTTGCAAATGGCTAACGGCACGTTATAGTACGTGGTCATAATATAAACCAAAAAACCGCATAGAACGGCCATGCAAAATTCAGGGTCCAGCCAGACAAGCAGTTCATCCGGTACGCATTACGCGGCCGCGACTCCTCTCTACCTGTCTCCTCTATCGGCCCTGCTACGACTGCCGTAAGGCAGTATACTTTCCATATAACACCGTCTTTCTCCGTTTTTTAGTTTTTAACATATTCCGCGTCACGTTTAATCCTAAACGGTACGCAAATCAGATTTGGAGCATCTCCGATGAGTGACAACAATCGCGTCATTATTTTTGATACCACATTGCGTGATGGTGAACAGAGCCCCGGCGCGTCCATGACTAAAGACGAAAAGCTGCGGGTGGCTAAGCAGCTTGAGAAGATGCGTGTGGATGTGATCGAGGCTGGCTTTGCGATTGCCAGCCCGGGTGACTTCGAATCTGTCCAGTCTATTGCGAATACTGTGAAAGACAGCACAGTATGTTCCCTGTCCCGTGCCCTGAATGCAGACATTGATCGTGCCGGTGAAGCGCTGGCCAATGCGAACTCAGGTCGTATTCACACCTTTATCGCCACATCACCGATTCACATGAAGTACAAACTTCAGATGAACCCGGATCAGGTGGTTGAGCAGGCCGTCCATGCGGTGAAGCGGGCACGTAACCTGATTGATGACGTCGAATTCTCGCTGGAAGATGCCAGTCGTTCTGAGCTGGACTTCATGTGCCGGATCATCGAAGAGGTGATTAAAGCGGGTGCTCGAACCATTAACATTCCCGATACGGTGGGTTACGCGGTACCGGAAGAGTTTGGGCACACGATTGGTCAGTTGATTCAGCGGATTCCGAATGCGGATCAGGCGATCTTCTCTGTTCACTGTCACAATGACTTGGGTCTGGCGGTGGCGAACTCCCTGGCAGCGGTTCAGGCCGGTGCACGTCAGGTTGAGTGTACGATTAACGGATTGGGTGAACGTGCGGGCAATGCGTCGCTGGAAGAACTTGTCATGGCTATCCGTACCCGTCATGACCGTCTGGGTGTGACCACTGGCTTGGATACGACACAGATCGTTCCAGCATCCCGTTTGGTATCCAGCGTAACCGGTTTCCCAGTACAGCCGAACAAAGCGATTGTTGGCGCAAACGCCTTTGCGCACGAATCCGGTATCCATCAGGACGGTGTCCTGAAGCACCGTGAAACCTACGAAATCATGACCGCACAGGATGTGGGTTGGAAAACCAACCGTATGGTCATGGGTAAGCATTCTGGTCGTGCCGCTTTCCGTAGCCGATTGGAAGAACTGGGTACTACGCTGTCTTCCGATAAAGAGCTGAATGATGCATTTGCACGTTTTAAAGAGCTGGCGGACAAAAAGCATGAGATCTTCGACGAAGATCTGGTGGCCTTAGTTAGTGATACACGGGCGACAGCCAGCAGCGAGAAATTTAAGCTGAGCAGTATTTCCGTGACTTCACAGACCGGTGAAACGCCAGTGGCAAAAGTTGTCATGATGATTGATGACGAAGAGCAAAGTGCTGAAGCAGCGGGCAGTGGTCCGGTGGATGCAGCCTTTAAAGCGATTGAAGCGATCGCTAACTCGGGTGCCAGTCTGCAGATTTATTCCGTTAATGCCGTCACCGAAGGCACTGACTCGCAGGGTGAAGTTACCGTACGTCTTGAGAACGGTGGTCGTATCGTGAATGGTCTGGGGGCTGACCTCGATGTTATTATCGCATCGGCCAAGGCATACGTGCATGCTCTGAATATGCTGGATGCCAACATCCAGAAAGCACACCCACAGGTATAACGTCTTTAAACGGTAGGAGGCCATCTCTTGCCACAGGCTATGAATGGCAGGAGCGGTAGTCATGATTGAAGAACAGCAGCGTCACCAATATCTGGAAGCGCTCGGTATCTCCAGCTGGCTACCGCGTGCAGAGTTGCCCGCTGCCGCGCCAACACCTGATTGGGTGTGGGATTTCAGTTATCCTGCACCTGACATCCCCTTTGCGGATACGAATACCGCGAATGCTGATACAGCAACGAAACCTTCTGTTTCAGCGGATCCTGCTGCTGCGCGTGCCAGTCTGACGCGAAGTTTTGCTTCAGGGCCGAAACCCGAAGTCAAAGAAGCGCTTTGGCGTGAGAAAAAAGCACCGCTTAAGGCGACGCAACCTGAAGAAGTATCCCCGCCTGAGAATGATGATGCGGTCGCTATTGAGGCGGCAACGCAAACTCCAAAACGTCCACAGCCTCGTTTTAAGCTAGCACTGGCTCGTTTTGGACGTGCGCTGCTGGTGGATAGTTTACCGCCACAGTCACAGAACGACTTTTCTCCCTCTCATCAGGCGTTGGCTGGGGCAATTGTACGCAGCGTGTGTAGTGCAGAACAGCCGTTACAAGGCTCGCCTTTCTTGTTGCCCTGGCCGATGTTTGCCAGTCCAACCTTGCCTCAGGGATATGATGAAGCACTGCAAACCGTGCAGCATAAACTGGATCGCTTACTGGCAGATGGTGGTGTCGATGTCGTTCTGCTGATGGGTGAAAGCGCGGCCCGGATGGTATTGGAACGTGAAGAGGAATTGGCAGAACTAAGCGGTATTCTGTTTAGCGTGCGGGCGGATATTAAAGCGCTAGCAACTCACAGTCTGACAGAAGCGATGCAAGTACCCGGAATAAAACCGGTCATCTGGCAGCAATTACAGCCGTTATTAAAGCACTTACAAAATGGCTGATACATTTGCCGATGTTGAGTTACGTCGTTTACAACCCGAGCACCTGGCTGAATGGTTGCTGATCGAAAAGGCAACTTTTCCTGATCCCTGGAGCGAGCCTCAGTTGGCGGGATTCCTTGAGAAAACGCGCTATCAGTGTTTTGGTCTGTTTCAGTTGAACCGTTTGCTGGCGTTTTGCGTATTTACTACAGTGCTGGATGAAGCTGAGCTGCTGCAGATTGCCGTAACACCCGCAGAACAAGGGCGGCGTCTGGCAAATCAGTTGTTTTTGTTAGCGGCCGAGAAGCTGGAGGCAGAGAATATTCATCGTATCCTGCTGGAGGTGAGGGTATCCAATACCCCTGCTGTGCAGCTGTACAAACGTCTTGGGTTTTCCGAAGACGGAGTGCGCAAAGGATACTATCCCACCACTGCGGGTCGAGAAGATGCCTTGCTGATGAGTTTCAGCTTCTGATTCGAGGGCTGATTCAAATCAAGCTTCCAGTGATGTTTGCCGCTATCTTTCCGGCAGTCGTTATACTGCATGTGAAAAGACACAATTCCCACTGATACTGATCTTTCTCTACGGGACCCCAATCATGAGTATCTCTGTTGGCCTGCTGAGTGGCTACTGGTTCTGGCTTAGTCTGCTGATTTACTTGCCTGTGCTCGGGTTTGCGATATACCGCGTGCCTTGGGGGGTATTGAAGTCAAACCGTCGTTTGCAGCACTTTTTTCTGGGAGCAATGGTGTTCCTGATGGTGATGTGGAGTATGCGGGCGGGTATTTCACCGGGTCTGGGTATTCACTTTCTGGGTGTCACGGCATTAACACTGATTTTTGGCTGGGACCTGGCCATTGTCGCCGGTACGGTTGCGCTGCTTGGGATGATTCTGGTGGGGCGCGAAGGTTGGGACAGTTTACCGATCAATGCGGTATGTTCCGTATTGTTACCGGTGATGGTGACAATGCTGGTACTTAAGGTTGTTGAGGCTAAGCTCACCAAGAATTTTTTTGTGTATCTTTTTCTCTGTGGCTTTTTTGGCGCAGGGATTGCTGCTGCATCATCGGGGCTGGCGACTGGCCTGTTACTATGGCTGGATGACGTATACAGCTGGAGTAAAATTAATCATGAATACGTACGCTATCTGCCGTTGATCATGTTCCCCGAAGGGTTGATGAACGGCATCATCCTCACTGGAATGCTGGTCTTTCATCCTGACTGGGTACGTACTTTCGATGCAAAGATCTATATCGATGATCAGTAAGAGAGCGTTTCCGGTTACTGCTTGACGGGACGCTTGGATAGCTTGCGTTGCAGCGTACGGCGGTGCATACCCAATGCGCGGGCTGTTGCTGAGACATTACCGTCATGTTCTGCCAATATCTTCTGAATATGCTCCCATTCCAATCGGTTCACAGACATCGGCTGTTGGGTGACTTCCATATCAGGGTCAGCCTGTTGCTTGCCCAGTGCCGCCAATATTTCATCCGCATCAGCAGGTTTTGGCAGATAGTTGGTTGCCCCTAGCTTGATCGCTTCCACCGCGGTGGTGATGCTCGCGTAGCCGGTCAGTACCAGAATGAGCATATTGCCGTTGGCTGCCCGCAAACTCGGAATTAATGTCAGCCCCGAAGCGGTATCCATTTTCAGATCCACTGTAGCTAGATCGGGTATCCCTTGTGTCAGAGAGGCCTCGGCTTCTTCAACGCTATGAGCAACTGATACCTCCAGCCCGCGACGTTTCATGGCGCGGGCGAGAATACGGGTGAATGTTGGATCATCGTCGACAATCAGCAGAGACTTCCCAGCTAGTTCAGTCATCCAGTTGGCTCCTTGGAATAATCACTTCCGTCAAAGTGCCACCATCGGGGTGGTTGTACAGGCGCACACTACCATCATAGCGTGCCAGTGTGGTTGCAGTAAGAAACAGACCAATGCCTAAACCTCGGCCTTTGGTGGTCACGAAAGGTTTGCCCAGATTGTCATGCGCTTCCAGTGACAGTCCGGGTCCCTGATCGTGGATGAGCAGAGTGATATCGTTAGTGTCCCAGCTAAGATTGATGGCGATATTTTTTGGCTGCGCATCGGCTGCGTTGTTCAGCAGGTTCAAAATTGACTGGCGTAGGGATGTGCTGTTTCTTATATCCGGTACAGTGCCTTCCGTGTCGATTTCAAGGTTAAAGGTGACCTCCGGGCGTTGGATGCTCCACTGTTCGATAACGTCATCCAGTATGTCGCTGAAGTTCTCTTCTCTCTGGCTGGACTGCTCTTCCTGAACGGAGCGGGCAAACTGCTGCAGGCGATCGCTACAGGCATCAATCTGCTGCCGCATCAGCGCCAGATCTTCCATGAGCTCAGGGTCTTCGTGATGTTCGGCCTGCAGTTCGCTGACCAGAACCCTGAGAGTGCTCAGCGGTGTTCCTAGTTCATGGGCGGTTCCGGCTGCCATCGTTGCCAGTGATAGCAGTTGCTGATCGTTAATACGTTTCTCCCGTTCTTCTTCCAGCCGCTCCTGCTGGCGATGCATCGATTGACGCATACGGACGATAAACCAGGTGACAACGCCTACTGTCAGGATGAAGTTTATCCACATGCCGGTGATATGCAGGTCGAACAGGCTTAGCAGGGCGTGCTGGTGGCGCGATTCAGCTTCGATAATGGGGATGAAGTAAAACAGTAACGAGCTATAGATACCAACAACCAGGCCACCCATGATCAGGCTCAGGCGCTGTGAAAGCGTGGCTGTACAGATAATTAAGGGGACCAGCAGCAGAAAGATAAAAGGGTTGGTGGCACCACCAGTCTGGAACAGCAGGCAGCCATAGAGCACAACATCGGCAACCAACTGGGTAAAAAACTCCGGTTCAGTCACCGGCCAGTCCGAGCGTAGACGGGCGTATGTTGCTACGTTAAGCAACGTTAGTGCTGCCAGTGTCGACGCCAGAATCCAAACATTGAGTGAGGCCTGCAGAACGTAAAGAGCGAAAAGTATCGCGGCGCTTTGTCCGAACAGGGTGACAGTGCGGATGTAGGTGAGCTGCAGAAGGTTGTTGTGATGGTTAGCCATGGGGGCAGATTATACCCGACGAATACTCAAAACGAGCAGGGCAAAATGTCGCAGGGGCTTAATTGCCGTTGGCTTTAAAACAGGTATAGGGCACGTATAACGGTTTTTCCCGTAACTTTGATTGAGTCCTTTAGCCAGATCGGCGAAAATACCGTCCATCTCATTTCAATTATGCACCCGGGTTGTGAAATGCCCGACTGCATCAGTCAGAAGAAATCGTTTAATGTCACATGTTGCTCAGCAAGTCGGCAAACGCCGGACTTTTGCGATCATATCGCACCCGGATGCGGGTAAAACCACCATCACCGAAAAACTGTTGTTGTTCGGAAACCTGATCCAGACTGCGGGTACGGTTAAAGGCAAAAAAAGCGACCGCCATGCAACGTCTGACTGGATGTCCATGGAGCAGGAGCGTGGTATTTCGATCACCTCCTCCGTGATGCAGTTTCCATACAAAGAACGCATGGTTAACTTGCTGGATACACCGGGACACGAGGATTTCTCCGAGGATACTTACCGTACACTCACCGCTGTCGACAGTGCGCTGATGGTGGTGGATGGAGCAAAGGGTGTCGAGGACCGGACCATCAAACTGATGGACGTGTGTCGTTTGCGCGATACGCCGATCTTCTCCTTCGTGAACAAGATGGACCGCGATATTCGTGATCCGATTGATCTGCTGGATGAGATTGAAGCTGTACTGAAAATCGAAGCTGCCCCGATTACGTGGCCGATCGATATGGGTAAGAGCTTTAAGGGTGTATACAACCTTTACACCGATACCATCCATGTATTCCAGCCGGGCAAAGGGCATACCATCCCTGAAGATGTTCAGATTCAGGGGATTGAGTCGGCAGAAGCCAAAGAGTTGTTGGGCAATATCTACGACGATTATCTGGAAGAGATTGAGCTGGTACGTGGTGCAACCCATGAGTTTGATCGGGATGCCTTTTTGGCGGGCACTCTGACACCCGTGTACTTCGGTACGGCGTTGGCAAACTTTGGCGTACGCGAGATGCTGGATGGCTTTGTTGAGTGGGCTCCTGCACCGATCAGTCGTCAGACTGTGGGCCGTACTGTTGAAGCGGAAGAGGAAAAGTTCTCTGGTTTCATCTTTAAAATTCAGGCCAATATGGACCCGAAACATCGTGACCGTATTGCCTTCATGCGTATCTGCTCCGGTAAATACAGTCGTGGTATGAAGATGAAACATACCCGCATCAACAAGGATGTGAAGATTGCCGATGCGGTGACCTTTGTTGCCGGTGATCGGGAAAACGTCGAAGAGGCGTGGTCTGGTGACATTATCGGTTTGCATAACCACGGTACGATCCAGATTGGTGATACGTTTACCGAAGGTGAAGCACTGAAATTCACCGGTATTCCACACTTTGCGCCGGAAATTTTCCGTCGGGTGCGTCCTATCGACCCGTTGAAGATGAAGCAGTTGCAGAAAGGTTTGCAGCAGCTGTCTGAAGAGGGCGCGGTACAGCTGTTTATGCCAGAGAAGAATAATGATCTGGTGCTGGGCGCTGTGGGTCAGCTGCAGTTTGATGTGGTTATGTTCCGCCTCAAGGACGAGTACAAAGTGGATTGTGTGTACGAAGCCGTCAACGTGAACACGGCCCGTTGGGTGGAGTGTGACGACGAGAAAATGCTGGCGGACTTTAAGCGCAAAGCTTATGACAACATCGGCTACGATGGCGCTGGCTTGCTGACCTATCTCGCACCGACGCGTGTCAACCTGAGTCTGACTCAGGAGCGTTGGCCGGATGTGATGTTCCGCGCTACACGCGAACACTGATCCCCCGTACGTTAAGGTCTTTCTAAAAAGCCCGCTTTCAGATCTCTGTTAGCGGGCTTTTTGCTATTATCGGGTCATGAGTATTCAACTGATTGATACGCACTGTCATCTGGACTTTGCGGTGTTCGATGGCTGGCGTGACCAGCTGTTGGCTGATGCCCGGTCGGACAATGTCACTGACTTTGTGGTTCCTGGTGTAACGGCTGATGCTTGGCCTGGATTGCTGGCGACCTGTGATGCAGAAGGGCTCTACCCTGCATTGGGTTTGCATCCATGCTTTTTGGATCAGCATAAGGCCGCAGATCTGACTCAACTGGAGGAGCTGTTGTCCTTTAAGCCCGTGGCTGCAGTGGGTGAGATCGGGCTGGATTTCTTTATAGCGAACCTGAATCAGGAAAAGCAGATCGAGTTGTTCACACGGCAGCTGGAGATGGCCAATCATTTTCAGTTGCCGGTATTGCTGCATGTACGCAAAGCCCATGATCAGGTATTGAAACTACTGCGTCAGTTTAAGTTGGAGCGGGGTGGGATTGTTCATGCGTATTCCGGCAGCGAACAACAGGCTCAGCAATATATCGAGCTGGGGTTTAAGTTAGGCATGGGGGGGAGTCTCACCTACGATCGGGCGAAAAAGTTACGCAGGATAGCGATGCATCTTCCGCTGGATGCATTTGTACTGGAAACAGATTCGCCGGATATCCCGTTGGCGGGGTACCGTGGTGAACCCAATCAGCCGAGGCGGGTACGTGAGGTGGCTGAGGTGTTTGCTGAGTTACGCGGCATCAGTCTTGAAGAGCTGGCGCAATGCACCTCGGCAACCGCACGAAAATTGCTACGACTCTGAATATTCGCTGTCAGCGGAAATTCCTTCCGTTTGACTCATAGAGATCATATTGCTCCCGTTCCAGGTGGTACCAAACGCTGTTGGTAGCCTTGTTTCTTGGTATCAGGTAGCTAAAGTCGCTGGTCTGTTTGACTTCGTATTGTTTGCCCGGAGGGGCTAACATCAGCTTAACTAGCTGTCGTACATTCCAGCTTTCAGAGGTCGACGGTAGTTGATATGCACGAGCGATTTGGTGCTCATTGTGGGAAGGATATATCAGTTCCAAATTGAGACAGTTACTGTTGCCGGAATAGCAGAGCTGGGTGCGATCCAGATTCAGCGTGTAATAGCCGGGTTCGGAGGTCATATTTGATGTGCAGCCGACCAGAGCAAACAGGCCAGCTACGAGAGGTATTCGCATGTTCATGGTGTTCTGCCGATTTTTGGGGGATACCCCAAATTGGACTGCGGCAAATGCGAATAGTTTTGACGGAATGAACAGCCTTGTTCAGGCTGTTCATAGTCGGGTGTCAGCAGAGGTCTTTGTAAGGATTTTCGACGGCCAGATCCACAGGGTTCTCGTATCCTGGCAGACGGATCTCTTTATCCGTGATCTGCAGGTCATCACCGCCAAGTACGTTGTGATCGTAGAGGTAGATCGGGCGAGCGGTACCTTTAGTTGCTTCTTCATCGTACGCTGCCGCGACAGCACTCACCTGTTCACGTTTCTTCAGGTAGGCAGTCATAGCGCTGTCGCCATATCGGCGACGCAGCATATTCTCGGCGATATGTGGACCCAGCACTGGGGCAGATGCGTTATTACCACCAAATCCCTTAGAGTTCAGTAGAACGCTGTCCATACCTTGAGCACCGACTTCGATATGCTGATTGCTTAGCTGCAGGTTACTCTGGTGGATATCGTCGGCGAATGCGGGCGTAGTTAAAATGCCCGGAATATAGCCGTAAGCCCATGTTCCTAGTGATGTGCTCAGCTGATCACCGCCAGCGGTGCCCTGAGAGTGGCCCAGGTACGATTTTATCGCCGCAACAGGCCAGCTTTCGACGCCAAATGCTTTTGCGGTTTCATTAATGACATGAGATTCAGTGACGCGGTTCTGAGGCGTACTGGTTCCGTGCGCCTGTACAAAGCTACGTTGCTGCAGGGATTCTTCGCCCAGCATTTCACGTACCATCGAAGCGGCTTTGCCGAGCGTGATGTAGTTACCCACACCCGGTGCGGAGATTGATTTCTTGTGTCCATCGGCGTTGACGAAAACATCAGGTACAACACCGTAAACCTGTGCGCCCAGCTCCATGGCCAGATCGTCGCTCATCAACAGAGCAAATTGGCTGGATTCACCCATTGTGAAGCCGCAGTTCTGCCCAAATGGTCGGCAGGCACGACGATAGTCTTCGTCTGATAGGGATGAGAGTCCATCCAGGGCTAGCAGGTCTTTGTCTTCAGCCAGTGCGCCCATCACGCGGAAGCCTTCAATGACTTCAGGTGTAACGGGTGCATCACTGCCACCAACCAGTACAACTTTGCGCCGACCAGAGCGAATATCGTTCACGGCACTGCGCAGGTTGTAGAGGAATGTTGCACATGCACCGAGTGCACCACCGGTAACGCCCACGCTACCCAGTACGTATGCGTTCACAAAGTCGGCTGGCATCTGGGCATAACCCAAAGGCATCTGCTTGGACGTGGTACGTTTACCCAGTGCCGGGTATTTTGTCAGACCACCAAAGCCAAAGTCGTCCAGCTGGCCGATGGAATTGCTGGCATAGACACCCACTTGGTCAGGAGATACCTTGGCTGCGATCTGTTCAAACGGGATGCCGCTGGAGCGTAATGCATCAGATGCACCGAATACGGTCATCTGAAGATTGCGCGGGTGGTTACGGGATTGATAAAGTTTGCCCGGTTCAAAGCCTGTGGGTAGCTGTCCCGCTGCTTTGACCTGTGCTTCTTTGGTATCCGGGAAAATAACGTCCAGAGATTCTGACACTACAATGTCAAACACGCCGGGTGCCGACTCCGTGACCTGCCAGTTGGCGGGAACATTGGTTGGCATCTGACGTTTGCGAAGCTGGAATCGAAGTTCGCCTTCGCTGCATTTCATCTTTGCCGGTTTGTTAAACATCACTTCGTTGACGTCAAACCAGTCCGGATGGATTTTTCGGATCAGCGTATTATCCAGTACCTGTTGCCCAACGGATGCCAGAAGATCCTGTATAGAAAGTGTTTCACCTGCACTGTTTTTGTAATGGCCATCTTCATAACTGGCCAGTCCAGTCAGTGTTGCCAATCCAATAAGGGTTGTCTCTCGGCTTTGGGTATCCAGCTTGTCAATAATCAGGCGTCGATAAGCGTGATGAAATGATGCGCGACCCGCAGGGTTGATACCACCAAAA
Organism: Pontibacterium sinense; assembly: GCF_015209595.1. Lineage (GTDB taxonomy): Bacteria > Pseudomonadota > Gammaproteobacteria > Pseudomonadales > Balneatricaceae > Pontibacterium > Pontibacterium sinense. Next base: position 448,363 of record NZ_JADEYS010000001.1, read on the forward strand.
CCTACGATGAGAGGCAGCTGAGACAAAGGGAACTCCTTGGATTGGATGTACTCAATGAGTGTGGCTGAAGTTTTCGGCACCACGATGGCCTGTGTGCCCAGTTAACACAGTTTTATGACACCGTTTTTGGGTAGCGGTGTTCAAAATAGTGTTTCTGTTACTAATCAGTCATTTTATCGGTTGTTCAGAGGGGTGACTAGGGATAAATGACAGCTTTTCGGTTTTGTAAGAAATCAGAAACATGTATGCGGTATGACGGGCTGTTTAAGCTATGGTTCAGTTAGTAAAAGTAGACTGGAAGCATACTGGGTGAGCCTGCCGTTTTAGTTTTTAAGAGAGATTGCTATGAGAAAGTTAATTTACGTGTGTATTACTGTTGCGGTGTTGTCAGGTTGTCAGACGATTGATCCGTATACCCGCGAACAAAAAACCGGTAATGCCGCTAAAGGGGCCGGTATTGGTGCTGTTGCCGGTGCTGTATTAGGTGCTGCGGTATCAAGTAAAAAAGATCGTGGTAGAGGTGCGTTAACAGGGGCATTGGTTGGCGGTGCTGTTGGTGGTGGTATTGGTTATTACATGGATCAGCAGGAAGCGTTGTTGCGTCAGGAATTGGAAGGAACAGGTGTAAGCGTTCAGCGGCAGGGAGATGATATTCGTCTGATTATGCCGGGTAACGTGACCTTTGGGACAGACTCCACACGTATCGATGGCGGCTTTTATCCGGTATTGGATTCAGTGGCCAAAGTGCTGATGAAGTTCGATAAAACGGTGATGGCGGTGGATGGGTTCACCGATAGCACCGGCAGCTTCGAATACAACCAGCAATTGTCTGAAGCGCGCGCGGCTGCAGTAGCAAATTATCTGGCGGGTTCCGGCATAGAGCGTTTGCGTATCAGTACACAGGGGTACGGTGAGCGCTATCCAATTGCGGATAACGGTTCTGCCGCTGGTCGGGCACAGAACCGCCGCGTGGAGATCAACATCCGTGGTCAGCGTTCTTGATCTATAAAATCTTTCCCGCTCGCTATCAGGCATGGTTGTTGATTTAGTCTGATACGACGATATCGCCTGGCAAAATGTTCTGGTGCTGGGCGATATTTACCAGATGGCCTTGTACAAAGTTTGGATGTACTTCATCCACGACCAATGTTCGGTTGGTATTGCTCAGCTGATGAGTAGGCCGCATTTGTACGTCAAAGAAGGTTGAACGGTGCAAAACGTTGAACTTGTCACCTGGTTTGATACCCGTACTCTCGCCCGCATGAAACCAGATCTGGTTGTTCTCTATGCGGGTGATTCGGGCCGAAAAAGGTCGGCAGCGCAGATTGCTTTCCAGCTCTCCCACCATCTGGTCGATCAATTTGATCACGGCCTGCCCATATTCCTGATGAGCAAATGCCTGGCTGTTGAATCCCGCTTTGAGTTCTTGAGATAAACTCCATACGCCTTGCGTCTGATAGCGGCGCTCCAGCAGCAGGGCGCCACTGAATCCGTCATGGATAAACAGGTCTAGCTGAAAGTTGCGCAGGTGTCTGCGACTGCGATAATCCAGCCGGTTGTAGAGATCTACAAAGTAGTTATCTTCCGAATGCGTGCGTGGGTCCACCATCGCCATATCCCGAATCACACCTGAGACAATGAACTGAGTATCCAGGTTGTTCACATTGGCAGCCACTGAAGTAAGGGCTCCGTCATCCAGTTGGCGGCTGGCTGCAGTTTGAAGGGTTGGAAATATATTCAGGTGGGTTGCTTTAAACGGCTGCAAATTGCCGCGTGCGGCAAGCTGGCTGGCGATAAGGTTTGGTAGTTCCCAAGCCGTGTCGCCGAGTCCGCCCACATTTCCCTGAGAGGGATGTTCCAGAGGAAAAGCTGCAATGGCGATGGACTTCAGAAAGCGGTCTCCGCTGCCGTTTTTGCACCCGGTATCAGTAAAGACATCGGCGCTGATGCGTACAGTGAGAATGCTGCCGGAGACCTGTTCGTCGATGACCCGGACGTTTTCAACCTGCCCCAGTGTGGTTATCTGCATGTTGTCGATTTCCAGAATGCCATCGCGTACCTGTTGGCTGCTGGAAACATAGACGGCCGCTTGCATTGAGGCTTGCTGGGTTGCAACGCCAATGGCGGCCTTTCGTGCGGCGTTCAGGTTGTTGTCCTGAATAACGGCTTGGCCCTCGGCTTCCACAGTTAATGCCTGCGCATAGAAATGAGGCGCTAGCAGAGCGATAAGCAAGATGAATTTGTGCAAAGCGTTAAACATATTCAGAGTCTGACCGACAACTAGGTAAATGTCCGGTTAACAGTATGCAATTGCATTGGGCTTGTAAACCGGCATGAGTCCAGCTCTGCGAGTGCGCTTGCCTAACTTACGTTTGTACGGCCCAGACTGGCAGAAACTGGCAACTAAAGTGTGTTAGATTGTCTGCAGACGAGCGACGGATATTACATGATGAAAAAGCTTCTACTGCTTTCCTTTCTGATTTCAGGGTGTACCTGGCATGGATTTGGAGCAAGCCCCGCGCCAGAGCAGCCGGTTGTTGTGCCTGCACCTGAAGTGAAGGAGCCGGTAATCAGTAGTGCAGGATTATCAAGTGTCGATGTTGATGATCAGATTTATGATCCGGTGAGTGAGGCTGTTGCACAGTTGGCTGTTCAGTTGCAGGAAGGGTTGCAGGCTAACCGTGTGCAACGTTTGCCGATGGCCGTCATGCCATTTGTTGATTTGAGCCGCGCCCGAGAACGTTATACGGGTGTGTTGGGTGAACGGTTGGGCGAGAATATTGTTTATCAGCTGCAGCAAAGTCGTTACAACCTGATTGACTACCGAGCGGTTAGTTTGCTCACAACAGCCCGTGATCCGCTCACTAAGCAGAACATGTCGAGTCTGCGCAATCGTTATCGCATCTACTTCCTGCTTACGGGGACGTATGCCCGCTACCCTGATGGCATTGTGATCAATGCTCGCGTTTTGGATACCACCACGCGTCAGGTGCTGGCGTCTGGGCAAACGCATTTGCCGGATAGCCGGCTGGAAGGCGGTACGCCGGGTTATGATCCGATGAAAGCCCTGCAGAAAGGGATGATTATTGAAAACAGTCTTGGGCCGGTAGGGCAGTAATGAATAAGTTGGATACGCTGTGTAAAACGCTGGTTTTGTCTGCATCTCTTGTGATGCTTTCGGGATGTGAAACGGCATCCAAATCGTTAGTGGATTTTGCCGAGGCGTTGCCTGATGCGCCGAGGATTACGGAAACCGTAGAGGCGAAGGACCCTGAATGGGTGCGGGCCACAGGTTATGCGCCGATCAGTTTGCAGCCTGGTCAGACGAAAGAACATAAAATGATTCAGGCAATGCGAGCGTCAAAATTGCGCGCTTATCAGGAATTAACCGCAATCGTTCACGGCCAGTATCTGTTTGGTACCACGGCAGTGCGCGATATGGTGGTGAAGAATGATCAGTTTAAGACTGCGGTGTCCGGGATTGTGCGCGGCGCCCGGCTAGTAAAGAGCTATCCAGTGCAAGAAGATGTCTATGCGACGGTACTGGAGGTGGATATCAATCAGTTGCAGAAAGCATGGGTAAAATCCAGCGACTGAAACGGATAGGTTGGGCACGCCAATAAAGGCTATGCCCAACCGGAAATCTTAATCGAGGAAAGGGGTTATTTACCTTTCTGTGTTGCTTCAAACTGAGCCAGCTGTTCTGGTGTGGCTTTTTCCTGATATTTATCTTTCCAGCTATTGTATGGCTCGCCATAGATGACTTCGCGCGCTTGCTCGTAGTCCATCTCTACTCCGCGCTCTTCAGCCGCTGCACGATACCACTTTGACAGGCAGTTACGGCAGAATCCGGCCATAATCATCAGGTCGATGTTCTGCACATCTTTGCGGTTATCAAAATGCTCCAGCATGCGGCGAAATGCGGCGGCTTCTATCTCGGTCTGTGTTTGTTTATCCATCATTTTTCTCGGTTTTGTCTGACCGTCGCCAGATCAGGATTCTTGTTGATGTATGTGTTCGTCCAGTTGCTGGCAGATATCATTCTGCAGTCGCTGGCACAAAATGGGATCAGAAATCGGCTGATCGGATTCATCGGTGATAAAGAAGAAATCCTCTACGCGTTCGCCGATGGAGGTGATCTTAGCCTTGCGCACGGAGACGTTGTTTTCCACAAAGATACGGCCTATACGTGCCAGCAGTCCCGGTCTGTCGGGAGTGATAACCTCCAGTACGGTTTCCTGACTCATTGGATCGGTACTGATATTAACCGTGGTTGGTGTGGCAAACAGTTTTAGCTGGCGTGGGACGCGGCGGTGGATAATTTCCGGGTAATCCTCCGGGTCGTCCAGTTCCTCAACCATGCGTTGTTGGATTTCGTTCAGATAATCCGGGTTTTCCGACAGTGGCTGATTGTCTTCGGTGAGTACTGTGTAGGTATTCAGTGTGCGTTGGTCATCAGTGACGATGACGCGTGCATCCTGGATGCTCAGGTGCAGCTGGTCGAGTGTTGCGACGGAGGCTGCAAACAGGTTGGGCAGATCTCTCATATACACAAAGATCTCTGTTGCGCCTTCATGTAGTCTGTGAGATGTCTGACGGATCAGAACCAGTGGGATCTCGGTGTCGTGGTGTTCCAGAATTGCGCGGGTGTGCCATGCAATACTGTGAGACGTCTCACGCAGGAAGTAGTCATCCCCGAGTGTTGACCAGAACTCCAGGATCTCTGATTCATGCAGGCCATGGCGTGTCAGGACGATCATCGCTTCGTGCTGAACTTGCTCAATCAGATCTTCTTTTTCGATCGGGTTTTCTAACCCACGACGCAGTGTGCGTTTCGTTTCGGTATAGAGGGTGCGCATCAGTGTGGCACGCCAGTTATTCCAAAGCGTGTGGTTGGTTGCGTTAATGTCTGCCAGAGTCAGGACGTAGAGATAATCCAGATGCGTAATGTCGTGCACCTGTTCCGCAAACGTCTGAATAATCTCCGGATCAGAAATATCTTTGCGTTGCGCGGTCATCGACATAAGCAGGTGATTGCGTACCAGCCAGGAGACGAGGTGGCTGTCCCAGCGTCCAAGGTGATGGCGTTCACAAAAATCCATCACATCCTCTGCGCCCAGTTCAGAGTGGTCTCCGCCGCGGCCTTTGCCAATGTCGTGATAAAGTGCGGCTATGTATAAAAGCTCTATTTTGGGGAGCTGATTGACAATACGGTGAGCGATTGGGAATTGCTCGCGGTAGTCATTGTGTCGGAACTGGCGGGTTTTCTGGATTACTTTGAGGGTGTGGGCGTCCACCGTGTAAATGTGGAACAGATCATGCTGCATCTGGCCGACAATTTTTCCAAATTCCGGTAGATACAGACCCAAAATCCCGTACTTATTCATCCGCTTGAGTTCAGTTGACACCTTGTCGGGGCAGCGTAACAGCTCCATAAACAATGAAGTGTTGCGAATATCGTTGCGGAACTCATCGTCAATCAGGTGCCTGTGATCCCTTATTAGGCGGATGGTGGATGCTCTTACGCCCTTGATTTGGCTGTTAGTGGCCATCAGGACGAAGATTTCCATCAATGCAAAGGGATGGTGTTCAAATACAGTGTCGTAAATGACGTCGATGAAGTTGTTGTGAAGTTGGAAGCGGTTATTCAGGGGAAGAATGACCTGCTCGTCCTCTGCCCGCAGGATGGCTTCATCAAAATGTTGCAGGAGCATATGGTTAAATTCCGACATCGCTTTCGCTACGCGGTAGTATTTCCCCATAAACTGCTCAACGGCCAATTCGCCTTCTGAATCGGAGTAACCAAATATTTCGGCCAATGCGCGCTGGTGGTCAAAAAGCAGGCGGTCGTCGTGACGGTTGCAGACCATATGCAGTGCGTAACGAACGGTCCATAGGTAAAGCTCACCCTTATTCAGCGTGTCCAGTTCGCTATCGGTGAGGAAACCATCGTCTACCAGGTCACGGATATAGGTTGAACCAAAGTGACGCTTCGCGACCCAGCCGATAGTTTGTAGGTCTCGCAGCCCCCCTGGAGAGTTCTTGAGATTGGGCTCCAGGTTGTACTCGGTATTGTTGGTTTTTTCGTGGCGGTCCAGCTGCTCGCTGATTTTCGCCCGGAAAAACTCTTTGTCGGTCCAGGCGCCTTCCGAAGTCACCTCGTCATAGACGCGAGTGTGCAGCTCGCCGCTACCGACTATAGTGCGGGATTCGATCAGGTTTGTGGCGATGGTGACGTCATTACGGGCTTCTTCGTAGCACTCGGTAATGGTGCGAACACTGGAGCCAATGTCGAGGTTGATGTCCCAGAGCAGCGTCAGGAAACCGCTGATGGAGTCGTGGTAGCTTTCCGGCTCTATGCCGTCAATCAGAATCAGAATGTCTACATCTGAGCACGGATGGAGCTCGCCACGGCCATAGCCGCCCACGGCGATCAGTTCTATATGTTTGCTTTCAGGCCAGTCATAACGCTGCCAGATGGCCTCAAGTACCATATCCATGACCCAGGCTCGGCCGTAGATCAGCTTGCGAATATCTTCGCCGGCTTTAAAACGTTCGTCCATTCGCTCCCGCACCCCTTTGAGGGTTTCTTTCAGGAGTGGAATTGGCTGCTTGCTTGCGGCAAGCGCCTGACGGAATTCGTCAACGTTAAACAGTTCTTCGTCGGCAACCTGATGGTGGGCAGCGTTTGACATTGTGGCTTCCTGAATTAGATCGTTTCGCCTTTGCGCAAAGTGAGGACTTCGTAACCGTCTGCGGTAACCAGAATGGTGTGTTCCCACTGTGCGGATGGGCGGCGGTCAGCGGTTTCTACCGTCCAGCCATCCCGTTTATTGAGTTTTACGTGGCGTTTGCCCGCATTCACCATTGGTTCAATGGTGAAAATCATGCCTTCCTGTAGTTCAGCGCCGGTGCCTGCTTTGCCGTAGTGCAGGACCTGTGGGTCTTCATGGAACTCAGCGCCAATGCCATGCCCGCAATACTCGCGTACGACGGAATAGTGATTGGCTTCGGCGTGCTGTTGGATTACGGCGCCAATATCGCCCAGGCGCGTACCCGGTTTCACCAGGCGGATGCCTTTATAGAGGCATTCCAGGGTGACGTCGACTAAACGGCGTGCGTGTGCTTGTTCTTTGCCAACAAAAAACATTTTGCTGGTATCGCCATGATAACCATCTTTGATGACAGTGATATCAACATTGATGGTGTCGCCATTCTTAAGCGGTTTGTCGTTTGGAATACCGTGGCAAACTACCTGATTGACTGACGTACAGATCGATTTAGGGAAACCGTGGTAATTCAGCGGAGCCGGGATGGCGTCTTGTTCGTTGACGATATAGTCGTGACAGATCTGGTTCAGCTCGTTAGTTGTAACGCCCGCCTGGATGTGAGGCTCTATCATTTCCAGAACCTCTGCCGCCATACGGCCGACTACGCGCATTTTTTCGATTTCTTCGGGGGTCTTGATTTTGATGGTCATCTTCAGGGGTCCGTTAAGTACTCAACACAGAGCTTTGATTCAGGCTATTCTGCCTTATATGACGAGTATGAAATACCGTCGTCTGTAGAATAATTTGTACGCAGGCGTCTGCTTATCGACTGATTGTATCAATGCAGGCGGTGAAAGCGAATGCACCCTTTAAAATTAGGGTTCAATATGGTATAAATCCGCGCTCGAAAAATGCGCTCTGCGCACTACATAAAACACACACGCTCCGTCACATCGTTCAGGGTGCCTCATTTTTGAGGTTGGGCAATGGGGAGTGTGGAGGTTTAACCCAATCTTACAGGATTTTAAAATGGCTAAAATTAGCATGCGCGACCTGCTGAAAGCAGGTGTTCACTTCGGTCACCAGACTCGCTACTGGAATCCAAAGATGTCTAAATTCATCTTTGGTGCTCGTAACAAGATTCATATCATCAACCTGGAGCACACGCTGCCTGCACTGAATGGTGCACTGGACGTTGTTCAGGGTATGGCTACTAACAAGAACAAAGTTCTGTTTGTAGGTACAAAACGAGCTGCTAGCAAAATCATTAAAGACGAAGCTGCACGCGCAGGTATGCCTTATGTCAACCATCGCTGGTTGGGTGGCATGCTGACTAACTACAAAACTATCCGTCAGTCTATCCGTCGTCTGCGCGATCTGGAATCCCAGGCACAGGATGGTACCTTCGAACAGCTGACCAAGAAAGAAGCTCTGATGCGTCAGCGCGAAATGGACAAGCTGGAACGCTCCATCGGTGGTATCAAAGACATGGGCGGTCTGCCTGACGCGCTGTTCGTAATCGACGTTGATCACGAGCGTATCGCAGTTAATGAAGCAAACAAGCTGGGTATCCCAGTTATTGGTGTTGTTGATACTAACAGCAACCCAGACGGCATTGACTACGTTATCCCTGGTAACGACGATGCGCTGCGTGCGATTCAGATCTACGTTCAGTCTGCTGCTGACGCTTGCCTGGAAGGTTCCGAGGCAGTTGCTGGTGCAAAAGGCGAATTCGTAGAAGTTGAAGAAAATCAGGCAGCTGCAGAGTAATCCTGCTGTCAAGGATGCCTGATACAGTTTTGTGGCAGGCATGAAGGGGAGCGTAGCTCCCCTTTTTTCGATTTTTGATTTAAAGCTTTAATCTTATTGATAGAGGTATTCAACATGGCATTCTCTGCTAAGGACGTGAAAGAACTGCGCGACCGTACTGGCCTGGGCATGATGGAGTGTAAAAAAGCTCTGGCGGCTGTAGACGGTGATATCGAGAAAGCGATCGAAGATCTGCGTAAAGCGTCTGGCATGAAGGCAGCTAAAAAAGCTTCCCGTACTGCGGCAGACGGTGTTGTTGCAGTTAAAGTTGCTGACGACAACAGCTATGCAGTTGCGCTGGAAGTTAACTCTGAAACTGATTTCGCAGCACGTGATGAAGGCTTCCTGGCATTCGTTAACACTGTGCTGGATAAAGCAGTTGCAGACAAGCAGACTGATGTTGCAGCGCTGATGGACGGTGAGCTGGAAGTTGCTCGTGAAGCACTGGTTCAGAAAATCGGTGAGAACATCACTGTACGTCGTACCGTTGTTGTAGAAGGCGGTGTTGTTGGTGCTTACGTTCACAGCAACGCTAAAATTGCAGCAATCGTTTCTCTGGAAGGCGGCGACGCTGAAACAGCTAAAGACGTTGCAATGCACGTTACTGCTGTAAACCCACGTGTTGTCAGCAAAGAAGACATGCCGGAAGACGTGGTTGCTAAAGAGAAGGAAATCATCCTGGCGCAGCCTGATATGGCAAGCAAGCCTGCAGAAATCGCTGAGAAGATGGTTGTTGGTCGTATCAACAAATTCCTGGCGGAAAACAGCTTGGTTGAGCAGGCGTTCGTTAAGAACCCTGAGCAGAAAGTTGCTGCTTTCGTTAAAGCTGCTGGCGGCGAAGTTAAGTCTTTCGTACGTGTAGAAGTTGGCGAAGGTATCGAAGTTGAGCAAGTTGACTTCGCTGCAGAAGTTGCTGCACAGCTGAAAGGCTAAGCCCCGCTTAAGCCTCCGGTTGCGCATGTTTCTGCATGCGCAACCCTCTCTTTTCCTGATACACTCTTGTGACCTCATTTCGAGCGGAGAATTCTTAGATGCCTGCCACTGAAAAACAGTCTAAATACAAAAGGATACTGCTGAAGCTTAGCGGCGAAGCATTGATGGGTGATGAGAATTTCGGTATAGATCCGAAGGTGCTTGACCGCATGGCCTTGGAAATTGGCCAGTTGGTAGGTATTGGTGTTCAGGTCGGCATAGTGATCGGTGGTGGTAACTTGTTTCGTGGCGCAGCGTTGAGTGCGGCGGGTATGGATCGAGTGACCGGTGATCACATGGGGATGCTGGCAACTGTGATGAATGCGCTGGCTATGCGCGATGCGCTGGAGCGCAGCAATATCGCAACCCGTGTTATGTCTGCCATTCCTATGAGTGGTGTTGTAGATCATTATGATCGCCGAAATGCGATGCGTTATCTTAATCAAGGTGATGTAGTGATCTTCTCTGCGGGTACGGGTAACCCGTTCTTTACGACTGATTCAGCCGCCTGTTTGCGTGGTATCGAGGTAGAGGCTGATGTCGTAATCAAGGCTACAAAGGTAGATGGTGTATTCACCGCAGATCCGATGAAGGATCCATCTGCTAAACGATATCTTCATTTGGGTTACGATGAAGCTATTGAGAAACAACTGGGCGTTATGGATTTGACGGCAATTTGTCTGACCCGTGACCATGATATGCCTATTCGTGTCTTCAATATGAATAAGCCGGGTGCGCTGGCGAATCTAGTACTGGGCGGTGACGAAGGTACGTTGATTGATCGTTGCGACGAGGTGGGAGAAAAATATGCTGAATGAGATTGCGCAGGACGCTGAAACGCGTATGAAAAAAAGTGCTGACGCACTGGTGGAAAACTTTAAAAAGATCCGTACCGGTCGCGCGCACCCAAGTATTCTGGAGACAGTTCAGGTGCCTTACTATGGTTCTGATGTGCCTCTGTCTCAGGTCGCTAACATCTCGGTTGAGGATGCGCGTACATTGTCGATTGTCCCTTGGGAAAAGCCCATGGTGCCGGTTATCGAAAAAGCGATCATGAAGTCTGATCTGGGTCTGAACCCTTCTACATCAGGTGAAAATATTCGTGTTCCAATGCCTGCTTTGACGGAAGAAACACGTAAAGGCTATATTCGCCGGGCACGTGCTGAAGCAGAAAACGCACGTATTGCTATTCGTAATATTCGCCGTGATGCAAACGGTGACCTGAAAGACCTTCTGAAAGAGAAAGAGATCACCGAGGACGATGAGCGTCGTGGTGAAGATCGCGTTCAGAAACTGACCAATCAGTTTGTTGCTGAAGTAGATAAGCTGCTGGAGCAAAAAGAAACTGATCTGATGGAAATCTAAGGAAGGTGCCGGGGTGCCAGTCACCCCGATTTCCTACTACCCGCCCATGTCTAAAGATACTATGACCGATTCTTCGAAAGTAAATCCGCCTCCCAGACATGTTGCAATTATCATGGATGGTAATAACCGTTGGGCGAAAAGCCGGGGGCTGCCAAGTTTGGCGGGCCATAAAGCGGGTGTTGATGCTGTTCGTCAGGTAATTACCGGATGTGTTGAGCAGGGGGTTGAAGCTCTGACGTTGTTTGCGTTCAGCTCTGAAAACTGGAAACGTCCGCCTTTAGAGGTGAAAGGGCTGATGGAGTTGTTTAAGTTTGCGCTGGATCGCGAAGTTAAAAAGCTTCATAAGAATAATATTCGCTTGCGTGTTGTCGGTGACAAAACACGTTTTAGTGAGTCTTTGCAAAAGCGTATTGCCGAGGCGGAGTCATTAACAGAGTCCTGTACCGGCTTACAATTGAATATCGCTGCGAATTACGGCGGACGCTGGGATATTGCTGCTGCCGCGAAGCAGGTCGCGCAGCGCTGTTTAGAAGGTGAGCTAACACCCGATCAGATTGATGAAGCTGTGTTGGGGCGTTATGTAACTTTGTCTGACCTGCCTGATCCTGATTTGTGTATTCGTACTGCCGGAGAACAGCGAATCAGTAATTTTCTGATTTGGCAGTTTGCATATACCGAGTTTTATTACGCAGACTGTTACTGGCCCGATTTTGGTAAGGAGCGCCTGGTGCAAGCGATCAGTGATTTCACCGGGCGTGAGCGTCGATTTGGGCGAACTAGTGAGCAGTTAGAGGCGGATAAAGGTGCTTAAAGCTCGTTTTTTGACCGCAATTGTTTTGGCGCCTTTGGCGCTGGTTGTTCTGTTTCTGTTTCCCAAAGATTGGTTTCTGCTGGCGATCGACGGCGTGTTGCTGTTGGGTGCGTGGGAATGGTCACGTCTGGCGGGCTTGTCTGGAACGAAAGATAAAGCTTTTTTTATAGCAACCGTCGGCGTGGCATTAGCGCTATTGCATCAATTTGAAACGGTATTGCCTGTAACTGCCCTATTAGGGGTGGCCCTGTTTTTCTGGGTGATGGCCGTTTTTTGGGTTGTTCGTTACCCGCAAGCGTCCGGTTGGTCATCCGTGGGTGTGCGGGTACTGATGGGGTATGTTGTTCTGCTTCCCGTTTGGGTTGCGCTGGGGGAGCTTAAGTCGCAGCCGCTCAGCACCGAGTTGATTTTGATGCTGCTGCTGTTGGTATGGGCGGCAGATATTGGTGCTTACTTTGCAGGCAAGTCTTTGGGCAAGAATAAACTGGCGCCTTCAGTCAGTCCTGGGAAAACGCGTGAAGGGCTTTATGGCGGCCTTCTGTCTTGTCTGATTGTCGGTGTCGGTTTTGCGATCTGGTTTGAACTTGATTCGCAATCATTTGTCTATCTTGTGCTGTTGAGTGTCATCACTGGTATCATTTCCGTGCTGGGAGACCTGTTTGAAAGCATGCTGAAGCGTCACCAGGGCATAAAAGACAGCAGTCATTTACTGCCGGGACATGGCGGTATTCTTGATCGAATGGATAGTCTCACGGCAGCTGCACCGTTATTTGTATTAGGTGTGCAGTTCCTCACTCTGAGCTGAGTAATAACTGTATATGGATCTTCTTCAAACCTTGCTTGCGACATTGGTAACACTAGGCATTCTAGTGACCATACATGAGTGGGGGCATTTCTTCGTCGCCCGTCGTTGCGGCGTCAAAGTTCTAACCTTTTCAGTCGGTTTCGGTAAGGCTCTGTTTCGTTGGCGAAGTGAGCGCTCGGGAACAGAGTATGTATTGGCAGCCATCCCGCTGGGTGGTTACGTGCGCATGCTGGATGAAAGCGAAGGTGAAGTACCTGAAGAGCTTAAGTCTCAGGCATTTAATCGTAAACCTGTGCTGCAGCGGATTGCCGTTGTTGCGGCGGGGCCCCTGGTTAATCTGATCTTTGCTTTTCTTGCCTACTGGGTGATGTTTGTATCCGGTGTCGGCGCTATCAAGCCGATGGTTGCTGATGTTAAACCAGGTACACCTGCTGCGATGGCCGATTTTCGTCCCGGTGGTGAAATTATTGCTATAGATGGCAACGAAACATTGTCATGGGAATCGGTGAATCTTAATCTTGCCACGCGTATTGGTGAAAGTGGTCCGTTACTTATTCGGATGAAATACCCGGACAGTACTATTCCTCAGCAGTTTACGGTGCAGCTGGATAATTGGAATTTTGATATTGAAAGACAATCGCCGGTAAGTGCGCTTGGTCTGGTGGCTTGGAATCCGCAGTTGCCTGCAGTGATCGGGATGGTTTTGGATGACGGCGTGGCGGCGAAAGTAGGCCTGCTGGCCGGTGATAAGGTGTTGCGGATTAATGGCGACACGGTTGCTGATTGGTTGGCAATGGTTGAAGTGGTTCAGGCATCGCCGGGGATGAGGCTGGTGTTTCAGCTTGAACGCGCAGGTCAGCAGCTGTTGTTGGATGTTTATCCGGAAAGCCGTGAAATAGAAGGTCGCACGGTTGGTTATATTGGTGCAGGTGTTGCTCAGGTTGAGTGGCCGCCAGAGCAGAAGCGGGAGATTAGCTTTGGGTTCTTCGAATCCTTTGCAAAGGCGCTGGATAAAACCTGGCAGATGATTTCACTAATTCTGGACTCTCTCTGGAAAATGCTGGAAGGCGTGATTTCAGTAAAAAACTTGAGTGGTCCGATTACCATTGCTAAAGTGGCCGGTGCTTCCGCAGAGTCGGGTATGGAAGCGTTTGTCGGTTTTCTTGCATATCTGAGTATCAGCCTTGGGGTATTGAACCTGTTGCCGATACCAATGCTTGATGGCGGACATTTGTTGTATTACGCGATAGAGCTGTTGCGAGGAAAGCCGGTTAGTGAACGTGTTCAGATGGTCGGGCTGCGCTTAGGCATGGCCGTGATCTTTACACTGATGACTGTGGCGATCGTAAACGACGTAATGCGACTTTAACTGGGCCGGGATGGGTCCGTAATACCAATCTATAGATAAAGAAGTACTTCATGAAACAAGGATACAGGCTTCTCGCCGCGGTTATCATTTTTCTGGCCAGCACCGTTAGTAGTGCAGAAGGCTCCTTTGAAGTAACAGATATTCGTCTTGAAGGGCTCCAGCGAGTCGCTCCGGGTCTGGTATTTCGGCACTTTCCGATCAGTAATGGCGAGCAGGTTGATGAGCAGCGATTATCAGCCGCTGTGCGCAAGTTGTTTGCGGCCGGTTACTTTGAAGATGTAAAGCTGGCACGTGAAAACGGAATTCTAATACTTAAACTACGTGAACGTCCGTCCATTGCTTTGATTCGACTCGATGGTAATAAGGCGTTAAAAAAAGAAGCGTTGCTGGAAGGACTGAAACAGACAGGACTGAAAGAGGGTGACGTATTTAAGCGTGCGACGCTTGAGCAGATTAAACAGGATCTGGTACGTATCTATGCTTCGCAAGGACGTTATGGTGCGCAGGTTGACGCAGAGGTAGAGCAGCTGCCGGGCAATCGTGTTGCCGTCAATATTGATATTAAAGAAGGCAAGGTTGCCACAATTGAGCATATCAATGTTGTCGGAAACGAGCTTTTTGATGATGAAAAGTTACGCGATCTTTTTGAACTGAAATTACCTGGATTCTGGTCCTTTTATACCAATGATGACCGTTACGCCCGTGAAAAACTCTCTGGTGACCTAGAGCGCCTTCGTAGTTTTTACATGGACCAGGGTTATATTAATTTCTCCGTGGATTCGACTCAGGTTTCCATTACTCCAGACCGTAAAAACGTATATATCACCGTCAATATCACCGAAGGCGAGAAGTTCAGTATCCGCTCGGTTAACTTGGCGGGTGAGATGGTTGTACCTGAAGAAGAGCTGCAAAAGGTGTTAACCGTTACTGAAGGGGATACCTTCTCACGCAAAGCGATGGTCAAATCGCAAGGTGCGTTGAGTCGTAAGCTGGGTGACTCAGGATATATGTTTGCCAACGTTGCGCCGTCACCTGAAGTGCACGACGACAATACGGTGACACTCAACTATTTCCTCGACCCAGGTAAGCGTACGTATGTACGTCGTATTGTCATTCGAGGGAATACCCGTACAGCGGATGAAGTATTACGCCGTGAAATGCGTCAAATGGAGGCCGGTCTGGCTTCCAATGAAGATATCGAAAATTCTAAGAAGCGTTTAGAACGTACCGGATACTTCTCTACGGTCAATGTTGAAACGATCCCTGTACCGGGAACATCCGATCAGGTTGACCTGGAGTATACGGTTGTTGAGCAGCAGTCAGGTTCCTTTTCTGCCAGTGTCGGTTTCTCTCAAGGATCTGGTCTGATTTTGGGATTGAATGTTCAGCAGGATAACTTTCTGGGAACCGGGCGTAAGATTGCTTTTGGTATCTCGAACTCCGATACCACCACTGAGTATAAATTTAGCAGTAATGATCCGTACTATACCGTTGATGGTGTGAGTCGTGGTTACAACGTGTATTACCGGGAACGTAACTTCGATGAAAATAATGTAAGTTCCTACGAAACAGATGAAATCGGTGCCGGTGTCAAATTTGGTTACCCGATTGACGAATATCAGCGACTGTCATTTGGCGCAAACATTGAACAGATCAGCCTGAAAACGAATAACACTACCCCGCAGGAAATTATTGATTTCATAGCGGATGAAGGAAATGACTATCTGGGATTGGTCGTGAATCTGGGGTGGAGTGACAATCATCTGAACCGTGGTATTTTCCCAACCAACGGTTATTCGCAAAATGCATCTTTGGAGCTGGGGTTGCCCGGCAGCGATCTGACGTACTACCGTGCACGTTACTCTCTTAAACTGTATGAGCCGCTCACTGAGTCTGAACGTTGGGTTGCAAAAGCTTGGACTCGCTTGGGATATGCCGGTGACTTGGGATCTAACGAATATCCATTCTTTAAGCATTTCTATGCAGGTGGCTTAAGGTCAGTCAGGGGTTTTGAGTCTAACTCTCTGGGGCCTAAGGATACGCCACGTAATGGTGCTACAGCTGATCCATTTGGCGGGAATATTCTGCTAACAGGTGGTCTTGAACTGATCTTCCCAACGCCTTTTGCGGAAGGGAATAATACACGTTCCTCGCTCTTCCTGGATGCTGGTAACGTTTTTGATACAAGTTGTGGTGCTACCTCTACGAACTGTGTAGAAGGGATCGAGTTTGATGAGATTCGCGCATCGGTCGGTTTCGGATTCAGCTGGATTACCCCAATGGGTCCGCTGACATTTGTGTTGGCTAAACCTCTTAACGAACAGACAGGTGATGAAACGGAGTTCTTCCAGTTCGCGCTTGGCCAAACCTTTTAAGGAGTGGGTATGAAACTGTTTAAAGTGGCAGCATTGTTGTTGTTAACGGCTGCTAGCAGTCAGGCTATGGCAGAGAAAGTTGTGGTACTTGGGATTCAGCAGGCGGTGTTGGCATCTGAGGCTGCTAAGCAGTTTGATGCAAAGCTGAAGGCTGAGTTTTCAGATGAACAAGCCCTGTTAGTTGACTTGGAGAAGCAGGCTAAAGCGGCTAAAGACAAGTTTGAAGCTAACCGTGACCTTGCATCACCTGAACAGCTGAAGCAACTGCGTAGTCAGTTCCAAAAAGTGTTTGCTGAGTATCAACGTCGTGGTAAAGAGCTGCAGCAAAAAAACATGCAGCGTCAACAGGTCTTCCTTGGTGAGATGAAGCCTAAGCTTGATATCATCCTTAAAGAGTTAATCAAGACCGAAGGCTACGATGTAATTCTGGCGAAAAGCGCAACACTCTATGCTAAGCCTGAAGTCGATATTACGCCAAAAGTCGTGGAACTGTTGAATCAGCAATAATGTCTAGGTCTGAGAGTCCTTTCCAATTAGACGAGCTGGCGTCACACCTCGGAGGAAAAGTAAGAGGTGATGGTGCCTGCTTGATTGAAAGTCTGGCAACATTGGAAGAGGCAAAAAAAGGGCAGTTGGCATTTTTCGCGAACGCCCGGTATCTCAATCAGCTAAAAGTGACGCAGGCCAGTGCTGTACTTATTTCGCCAGAGTACGCCGATGCTGCCCCCTGCAGTGTCATTATTCTAGATAACCCCTATTTGGGCTTTGCGCGTGCTAGTCATCAATTTGATCCTACGCCCGATGTATGCGCAGGGATTGCCGCTGGTGTTCAGGTCCATGCCATGGCGTCGGTCTCTGCCACCGCGCAGTTAGAGGCAAATGTTACTGTTGCCGAAGGGGCTGTGATCGGTGATCACGTCTATGTGGGCCCCAACTCAGTGATCGGTCGAAACTGCCGTTTAGACGCTGGGGTGCGAATTAATGCCAATGTAACGCTCTATGATGATATTAAAATAGGTGAAAATTCACTAATTCATAGTGGAGCCGTGATTGGGGCAGATGGGTTCGGCTTTGCACCGAATGCCGGGAAATGGGTCAAAATTTGCCAGTTAGGTGGCGTGTCGATTGGTAAAGATGTTGAGATCGGCGCAGGGACTACGATTGATCGTGGGGCGCTTTCGGACACCGTGATTGAAGATGGCGTAAAACTGGATAATCAAATACAGATAGCTCACAACGTTGTTGTTGGTAAAAACAGCGCAATTGCGGGATGTACTGCTGTAGCTGGAAGTACTAAAATCGGCGCCGGTTGTACGGTTGCCGGGGGTGTGGGTATTACTGGGCATTTGAATATTGCTGATGGGAGCCATATTACCGCGATGTCGTTGGTTTCTAAATCGGTGAGTAAGCCGGGTGCATATTCCTCAGGTACTGGTCTGATGCCCTCCAAACAGTGGAAACGGAGTGTGGTTCGATTTCGTCAATTGGATGATCTCGCCAAACGTATAAAATCTCTGGAAGAAAAAATTGAGACGTCAAAAGGTTAAATGACAATGATGGATGTGAACGAAATTCGTGAATACTTACCACATCGATACCCGTTCCTGCTAGTGGACCGGGTGTTGGAGTTGGAAAAAGGTGATTCCATCGTTGCAATAAAGAATGTGACCGTGAATGAACCGTACTTTAATGGTCATTTCCCGGATCATCCAGTGATGCCGGGCGTGTTGATTGTGGAAGCAATGGCGCAGGCAGCAGGGATTCTTGGCTTCAAAACTATGGACAAAAAGCCACAGGATGGTTCAATCTACTACTTTGTAGGCTCCGATAAGCTACGCTTTAAGCGTCCTGTAGTGCCAGGTGATCAGCTCAAGCTAGAAGCAAAAGTGATGTCTGAGCGCCGTGGTATTTGGAAATTTGATGTAAAAGCTACGGTTGAAGGTGATCTGGTGAGCTCTGCAACCATTCTTTGCGCTGATAGGAAGGTCTGATTTTGATTGACGCCCGTGCCATTATCGATCCGTCTGCAAAATTAGCTGACGATGTCGTAGTCGGCCCTTGGAGTATTGTTGGGCCGAATGTGGAAATAGGCGCTGGAACGGTTATTGGTCCGCATGTCGTGGTGAATGGCCCGACAAAAATAGGATCAAATAACCGCATATTCCAGTTCGCGTCTGTGGGTGAGGATTGCCAGGATAAAAAGTATGCAGGTGAGCCGACCACGCTGGTGATTGGGGATCACAATGTTATTCGCGAGGGTGTCACGATTCATCGTGGCACTGTGCAGGATAAAGGTGAAACCATCATTGGCAGCCATAACCTATTCATGGCCAATGCCCATGTAGCACATGATTGTGTTATTGGTGACAATGTCATCATGGCAAATAATGTTGCGGTAGCAGGTCATGTTCATGTCGGCGACTGGACAATATTGGGCGGATTTACTGCAGTACATCAGTTCTGTCATATCGGCTCTCATGTTATGTGCGGAGCGGGTACTGTTGTCCTGAAGGACGTACCTGATTACGTGATGACAACAGGTAATCCGGCTAAACCTCATGGTATTAATTCAGAAGGGCTGAAACGTCGCGGATTTTCACCCGATGCAGTTCGAGCGATCAAACGTGCGTATAAAGTCATCTATCGCCAGAAGTTAACCGTTGAATTAGCGGTGGATGTCTTGCAGGAAATGGCGCAGGAAACTGAAGAAATTTCGCCCCTGATATCCTTCTTACAAAATTCTCCGCGCGGTATTATCCGCTAGGGTACTGCCGTGTCTACTCCTCTTAGAATTGGCATCGTTGCCGGAGAAGCATCCGGTGATATTCTGGGTGCTGGTCTTATCAAAGCTCTAAAACGTCGCTATCCGGATGCTCAGTTTGAAGGTATCGGTGGTGAGCTGATGATGGCCGCTGGCTGTAAGTCTCATATTCCGATGGATCGCCTGTCCGTGATGGGCTTGGTCGAAGTATTGGGCCGCCTGCGCGAATTGCTTAAAGTAAGGCGGGGTTTAGCAGATCGGTTCCTGGCTAACCCGCCCGATCTGTTTATTGGTGTTGATGCGCCGGACTTTAATCTTAAGTTGGAAGGCTGGTTAAAAGACGCGGGTATCCCAACGGTACATTACGTGAGTCCTTCCGTTTGGGCCTGGAAACAGAAGCGCATCTACAAGATCATAAAAACCACCGATCTTGTTCTGAGTCTCTTCCCTTTCGAAGCTCAGCATTATGCCCCTACACAACAGCGTGTAGCATTTGTTGGTCACCCACTGGCCGATAGCATTCCCGGTAGTGTTGATCTGGCCAAGGCGCAGCAACGTTTTGCGGTTAAAGACGATGAAACTATTATTGCTGTTTTACCGGGCAGCCGTGGTAGTGAGTTGAAGTATCTGGCCGAGCCGTTTCTTGAGACAGCGCGCTGGTTATCCGAACGCATCGATAATGTACGTTTTGTCATTCCGGCTGCGAACGAGCACCGTCATGACTATTTGCATACGCTTATTACCGAGAAGTTTTCTGATCTGAATATCCAGCTGGTGATGAAAAATTCCCGTGAAGTAATGGCCATTTCTGATGCGATTCTTATTGCTTCTGGCACCGCGACGTTAGAGGCTACGCTGTTACAAAAACCAATGGTCGTCGCTTATAAAATGGCCGGACTGACCTATGCCATATACTCTCGCATGGTTAAAAGTCGCTTTATTTCGCTGCCCAATTTATTAGCGAATGAAGAACTGATTCCGGAAATTTTGCAGGATGATGTGCAACCTGAAATCCTTGGCGAGGCTGTTATGCGTGCGCTGAACGATGACGCATATCGACAACGACTGGCCAAGCGATTCCACGAAATTCATCAACAGCTCAATCTTGATGCAGATGAAAAAGCGGCGGATGCTGTTGAGCAGTTATTGCGTTCACGGGGTGTCATTTGATGGAATCTTTGGGATTCGACTTTTCCGTTCAGAAGCTGACAGCGGGTGTTGATGAGGTTGGGCGGGGGCCGCTGGTTGGTAATGTTGTTGCTGCAGCGGTGATTCTCGACCCGGAAAACCCGATTGCGGGCTTAGCCGACTCTAAAAAACTGTCAGAAAAAAAACGCGACGCCTTGTACGACGAGATTCTGGAAAAAGCGTTAGCGTGGTCAGTCGCCTCGGCCTCACCCGCCGAGATCGATGAGCTGAATATTCTTCATGCTACGATGCTTGCAATGCAGCGAGCGGTACTGGACCTTTCTGTGAAGCCTGAATATGTCTATGTTGATGGTAATCGCTGTCCTGATTTGCCTTACCCCAGTGAGCCGGTGGTGAAAGGTGACTCGAAGGTTAAGGAGATTTCCGCCGCATCTATCCTGGCGAAAGTCGTTCGAGACCGGGAAATGAAAGTGTTGGACGCACAATATCCGGCATACGGCTTTGCCAAGCATAAAGGCTATCCAACTCAGGAACACTTCAAAGCCCTGAAATTACATGGCCCTTTGGCCGAGCATCGGCGAAGCTTTCGTCCGGTACGTGAACTGATCGAAGAGTAACAATTACCGCTTATGTCTGATCCTAAGTTTGTCCACCTGCGGGTGCATACTGAGTTCTCTTTGGTTGATGGTCTGGTTCGTATCAAGGAGCTGGTAAAAGCAGCACAGGCGCATTCGATGCCTGCGGTTGCGATGACTGACCAGGTCAACCTGTTTGCGTTGGTTAAATTCTATAAAGCTGCTCTGGGGGCTGGAGTTAAGCCAATCTGCGGTTGTGACCTATGGGTGCATGATCCAGAACAGCCTGATGCAGAACCGACACGCCTGACCCTGCTTGTAAATACAGGCAAGGGTTACCGTAACCTCATGGAGTTGATCTCTCTCGCTTACGAACAAGGCCAGAATGCCGTCCTTGATAAGGCGGTAGTGACCAAGGCGTTGATTGCTGAAAAGTCGGAAGGCTTGATTGCACTGTCTGGCGCGAAAGAGGGTGATATCGGTCGGGCTATTTTGTCAGACAACGGAAATGCTCAAGCGCTGCTAGAAGGCTGGATGCAGATCTTTCCCAACCGCTTTTACCTTGAGCTTCAGCGTACAGGGCGGGCAGGTGAAGAGCAGGTTGTGCATGGGTGTGTAGAGTTGGCCCATGCAACGGGTTGCCCTTTGGTGGCAACAAACGATGTTATGTTTGTACGCTCGGAAGACTTCGAAGCACATGAAGTGCGTGTGTGTATCAACCAGGGTCGTACGTTTGACGATCCGACACGCCCAAAAAATTACAGTGAAGAGCAGTATTTCCGCAGTGCTGATGAGATGGCCGAGTTGTTTGCGGATATCCCAAGCGCTCTTGAAAATACCGTAGAGATCGCCCGCCGTTGCAATATTGATATAGAGCTAGGCACCTATTACCTGCCGAAGTTTCCAATACCTGAAGGGATATTGATGGATGACTATTTCCGTCAGGTATCTTACGAGGGGTTGGAAGAGCGTCTTGAAATAATACTGGATAAAGACGACCCCGATTACGCAGCTAAGCGACAGCCGTATATTGATCGGTTGGAGTTTGAGCTGGATATCATCATCCAGATGGGTTTCCCGGGGTACTTCCTGATCGTAATGGACTTCATTATGTGGGGGAAAGAAAACGGCGTACCTGTTGGGCCGGGTCGAGGCTCTGGTGCGGGTTCTCTGGTGGCTTACGCACAGAAAATTACCGACCTGGATCCGCTGGAATATGATCTTCTGTTTGAGCGATTTCTAAACCCTGAACGTGTATCGATGCCCGATTTCGATATCGACTTTTGTATGGATAACCGTGACAAGGTTATCGATTATGTTGCCCGCACCTACGGGCGCGATGCAGTATCACAGATTGTGACCTTTGGTACGATGGCCGCGAAAGCGGTGGTGCGAGATGTGGCACGTGTTCAGGGTAAGCCGTTTGGTCTGGCCGACAAATTGTCCAAACTGATTCCATTCGAGGTGGGGATTACCCTGCATAAGGCGATGGAACAGGAACCGATGCTGAGTGACTTCGTGAACGGTAGCGAAGAAGCCCAGGAAATTATGGACATGGCGTATAAGCTGGAGGGTGTGACGCGTGGTACGGGTAAGCACGCCGGTGGTGTTGTTATCGCACCAACCAAGCTGACCGACTTCGCGGCAACGTATTGTGATGAAGAGGGTAACGGCCTCGTTACCCAGTTCGATAAAAACGATGTTGAGGAAGCCGGGCTGGTTAAGTTCGACTTCCTTGGATTACGTACCTTAACCATCATCGATTGGGCGCTGCAAACGATCAATACGAAGCGGGCCAAAGCAGGCGAAGAACCGCTCGATATTGCGTTGATCGATTTGGAAGATAAGCCAACCTTTGATCTGTTGCAGGCTGCAGAAACAACGGCTGTGTTCCAGTTGGAATCCAGCGGCATGAAAGATCTGGTTCGCCGTTTGTTGCCGTCTCGATTCGAAGATATTGTCGCACTGGTAGCGCTTTTCCGTCCCGGCCCACTGCAGTCGGGCATGGTGGACGACTTTATCAACCGTAAGCATGGTCGGGCTGAGATGGCGTGGCCGCACCCCGATTATCAGCTTGATAGCTTGCAACCCGTCTTGGAACCGACCTACGGCATTATCCTGTATCAAGAGCAGGTTATGCAGATTGCGCAGGTTATGGCGGGTTATACCCTTGGCGGAGCAGATATGCTGCGCCGAGCGATGGGTAAGAAAAAACCGGAAGAGATGGCCAAACAGCGCGTTGGCTTCCTTGAAGGTAGTGAGCAAAATGGCATTGATCGAGATCTGGCAGGCAACATCTTTGACCTGGTAGAGAAGTTTGCAGGTTACGGTTTTAACAAATCCCATTCTGCCGCATATGCACTGGTGTCATATCAGACCGCGTGGCTGAAGACGCATTACCCGGCGCCGTTTATGGCTGCGGTAATGTCCTCCGATATGCAGAACACCGACAAAGTGGTGATCTTCGTTGAAGAGTGCCGTCAGATGAAGATCCCGCCGGCGTTGCCGGATGTTAACAGCGGTGAGTTTATGTTCACCGTGAATGACGAAGGCGTGATTATCTACGGCTTAGGAGCGATCAAAGGTGTGGGTGAGGGCCCTATCGAAGCGATCGTATCTGCACGGAGTGAGGGCGGTCCGTTCAATGATCTATTTGATTTTTGCGAGCGGGTTGGTGCGAAAAAGCTGAACAAACGAGTACTGGAAGCGCTGGTGCGTTCCGGTGCGCTGGACAATATGGGCGCGCCTCGTGCCGTGTTGTGGGATGCGATCCCTGATGCACTGAAAGCGGCAGACCAGAGTGCGCGGAACCAAGACGCAGGAATGTTTGATCTCTTTGGTGCGGCTCAGGAAGAAGACCCGGGTGATCCGTATGAAAAGTACCGTAGGGTGCGCGAGTGGACAGACAAAGAGCGCCTGCAGGGAGAAAAAGATACGCTTGGTTTGTATCTCACCGGACACCCTATCGACGAGTATGAAGGCGAGCTGAGAAACTTTATCAGTAGAAAGATTGTCGAAGTCCAGCCGTCACGGGGTGTTACGCAGAAAATGGCCGGCTTGGTTGTGGATCTGCGCTTAAAGAAAACCAAGAAAGGCGATCCGATCTGTTTTGTTACCCTGGATGATCGAAGTGCGCGTATAGACGTCACTCTCTACGGCGAAACGTATGAGCAATCGCGCAATATCGTGGTAAAAGATGCAGTACTGGTTGTTGAAGGTGAGGTGGCAGAAGATCACTTCTCCGGGGGGATCAAAGTTAAAGGGACGGGGGTGCTGAATATTTCGCAGGCCCGTGCTCAGTACGCCAGTAGCGTAGAGATTTCCTGTGAAGCCGCTCAGTTGGCTGGACGACGTATTCGTGAACTCTCGGATATTCTGAGTCAGTATCGGGGTGATGGCTCGTTACCGGTGACGTTGCGCTTCCGGCGTGAAGACGCCAAGGCCACGCTTAAGCTAGGTAAAAGCTGGTCGGTGCAGGCGAATGATGAACTGATTATTAAATTAATGGATCAATTTGGCGGCGATGCTGTATCACTGCGGTATTAGCCAATATTGTGATAAAGCTCAGAAAGCCGAGTCTTTAATTTATCTCAGGTGTGCTCAGGCTGGTCCTATAAGGGGCAAGCAGGTACACTTAGGGCAATTTTTTGATCCGATCAAAGTAACGAATTTCTAATATAGAACGGGACAGCATGAATCCGAATTACCTGGATTTTGAGCAGCCTATCGCTGAGCTGCAGGCCAAAATTGATGAATTGCGTCTGGTTGGCGACGACCACGACGGATTAAATATCTCCGAAGAACTGGAAAAGCTGGAAGAGAAAAGCCGTACGCTGACCGAATCCATTTTCTCGGATCTTTCTGCATGGCAGATTTCTCAGCTGGCACGTCATCCACAGCGTCCGTATACGCTGGATTACGTCGAGCATATCTTCGATGATTTCGATGAACTACACGGCGATCGTCATTTTTCCGATGATCAGGCTATTGTAGGTGGTATCGCACGCATCGATGGCCAGCCAGTCATGGTGATTGGTCATCAGAAAGGCCGTGAAGTGAAGGAAAAGGTTGCCCGCAACTTTGGTATGCCGCGTCCAGAAGGTTACCGTAAGGCGCTGCGTCTTATGGAAATGGCTGAACGCTTCAGCATGCCTGTTATGACCTTCATTGATACACCAGGAGCTTATCCTGGTATCGATGCTGAAGAGCGCGGCCAGTCCGAAGCGATCGCATTTAACTTACTGAAATTGTCCAGCCTGAAAACACCGGTTATTGCGACTGTTATTGGTGAAGGTGGTTCGGGTGGTGCGTTGGCGATTGGTGTGTGTGATGAATTGCTGATGTTGCAGTACGGGACCTATTCCGTAATCTCTCCGGAAGGATGTGCATCCATTCTGTGGAAAAGTGCAGAGCGTGCATCCGATGCTGCAAAGGCGATGGGTATTACTGCTGATCGTTTGAGTGAACTAGGCCTGGTGGATCAGGTTGTAAGCGAACCTCTGGGTGGCGCGCATCGTGATCAGGCTTTGATGGCGGCGAATCTTAAAAAGCACCTGCTAGAGACGTTGGAGAAGCTGAATGGTTTCTCTGAAGAGGAGCTGTTGGAGCGTCGTTATGAGCGCTTGATGGCCTACGGAATCAATTCCGAACAGTAAGTGAAAACTTACTCCTTCTGATGTCTGCTGCAATCGAACGTCACTTTCAGAGACTATTGCAGCAGATGCCTGAGCCCGATCGCTGGTTGATTGCTCACAGCGGCGGGCTCGACTCTCAGGTACTCCTGCATCTTGCCGGTAAATACCTCTCTCCCGAGCGTTTATTGGTACTTCATGTTAATCATCATCTTCAGCCTTTTGCAGAACGCTGGGCTGAGTTTTCGGCGCAGCAAGCGTCCCAGTACGCGCTACCCCATCAGATTCTCAATGTTTACCCTGAAACGCCGTCGGAAGAGGCAGCACGTCGCGAGCGCTATGCAGCATTTGAGGCCCAGATGCAAGCTGGCGACTGTTTATTGTTAGGGCATCATGGTGATGATCAAGCTGAAACAATGCTGTTTCGCTTATTGCGTGGAACCGGATTAAAGGGGTTGTCTGGTATACCCGCGCACAGGAAGCTGGGAGCAGGTGAGCTCAGGCGTCCTTTGCTCGGTTGTCTGCGTTCTGAAATGGAACGTTATGCAGATGAGCAAGATCTGGTTTGGGTTGACGATCCTAGTAACCAGCAGGCGGTTTATGACCGCAATTTTTTACGACTCGATATCTTCCCGTTGTTAGAAGGTCGTTGGCCAGGCTTTAAGCAGCGCTGGTTAAAAACGTCCGAACAGCTCACTGCGTCGCAACGGCTATTGAACGAATACCTTGATGCAGATCTGATCTCCCATGTCGGTGTGCTGGGCGAGTTATCCTTATCGGCACTCCACGATTGCTCCAGCCAGCGCCAGGATCATCTGTTACGGCGTTGGTTAGAGAAGCAGGCGGGCGTGATGTTAAACAGCACGCAGCTTGGTGAAATAAAGCGAACATTGATCTTGTCGCGAGCAGATGCAGAGCCTCAGTTGAAGGTTGAAAAGATCGTCATTCGGCGTTACCGGTCGGCGTTGTATTTGACGCCTGCAGAAGAACGGGCGCCGTATGAGCTGGATCAGCTCACAGTTGGAGACTTTTCTTTAGGGGATGGCATGCTTCAGGTTACATCAGCAGATGTTGGGCTGAGCACGCTTGAAAATGTTCGGCTGGTGCGCCGGAAGGGGGGCGAGCGTTGTCGTCCTCTGGGCCGGAACGGCAGTTGTACGGTGAAAAAACTGCTGCAAGAAGCCGGAATTCCTCCTTGGCTGAAGGTGCATTGGCCGTTGCTTATGGTGGGTGAAGAAGTGGTTGCCATACCGGGTATTTGCCTTTGTGAGGGCTGGCAGACGAAAAGTGGAGGATTTAACGCCACTTGGTGCAGCTTCGCATTGTCGGAATGCCGTTCGTTTGGTATCCTGTAGCCCCATCTTTGATCACGTTTTTTCCCTCGTTTTAACCACGAATTACAGGTTCTGCATGACGCGTTATATCTTCGTCACCGGTGGTGTTGTGTCCTCATTGGGCAAAGGCATCGCATCTGCCTCTTTGGCTGCTATTTTGGAAGCCCGAGGTCTAAAAGTTACCATGCTGAAGCTGGATCCCTACATTAACGTAGATCCAGGTACGATGAGTCCTTTCCAGCATGGTGAGGTATTTGTTACGGAAGATGGAGCTGAAACGGACCTGGACTTAGGTCACTATGAGCGCTTCATCGACACGACTATGTCTAAGCGCAACAACTTTACGGCTGGTCGTATTTATCAGCACGTTCTGCGCAAAGAGCGTCGTGGTGATTATCTGGGTGGAACCGTACAGGTTATTCCTCACATTACCGATGAGATTAAACGTCGCGTAATCGAGGGTGCCGGTGATGCGGATGTCGCGCTCGTTGAGATCGGTGGCACTGTAGGTGATATCGAATCTTTGCCGTTTCTGGAAGCCGTACGTCAGCTGAAAGCTGAATTAGGTTTCTCGCGCGCGATGTTTATGCACCTGACACTGGTGCCATATATCGCAACGGCGGGTGAGACTAAAACAAAGCCATCCCAGCACTCTGTAAAAGACCTGCGTTCGATCGGTATTCAGCCAGATATTCTGGTTTGTCGTTCTGAGCGTCCGTTGCCGGACTCTTCACGTCGTAAACTGTCTTTGTTTACCAATGTTGAAGAGCGTGCGGTTATCTCTTTGCCGGATGCTGACACTATTTATAATATCCCTCAGATGCTGGCAGATCAGCACCTGGATGATATCGTAATCGAACGTTTCCATCTGGAATGTGAGAAAGCGGATCTGGGTGAATGGAACCGTGTTGCAAACGCCCACCTTAATCCGGAAGGTGAAGTGACCATCGCGATGGTCGGCAAGTACATGGAACTGCTGGATGCCTATAAGTCTCTGATTGAATCGATCAGTCACGCGGGTATCGCGCTGAACCGTAAAGTCCGTATCGAATATATCGATTCTGAGCGCGTCGAGCGTGAAGGTGTCGAGATTTTGGCTAATGCCAGTGCAATTCTGGTGCCGGGTGGCTTCGGTGAGCGTGGTGTTGAAGGCAAGATTCAGGCTGTTCAGTACGCACGAGAGAACAAAGTACCTTACTTGGGCATCTGTCTGGGTATGCAGGTTGCCGTGATCGAGTTTGCGCGTCACGTCGCGAACCTTCAGGGTGCGACCTCTTCTGAATTTGAAGCTAAGGCAGAACATCCGGTCATTGGCTTGATCACCGAGTGGACGACGACTGAAGGCGATGTCGAGACCCGCGGTGAGCAGGATGATCTGGGTGGTACGATGCGTTTGGGTGCGCAGGTTTGTCACCTGGCGGATGGATCAACTGCAGCGAAGGCTTACGGTGCAACTGAGATTACAGAACGTCACCGTCATCGTTATGAAGTGAACAACAACTATGTAGAGCAACTGGAAGCAGCAGGTCTGCGTATCTCCGGTCGTTCTGTCGACGGCGAATTGGTTGAAGTCGTTGAAGTGGCTGATCACCCGTGGTTCGTGGCGTGTCAGTTCCACCCTGAATTCACTTCTACACCGCGCGCTGGACATGGTCTGTTTACCGGCTTTATCCAAGCAGCGCTGGATCATCAGGCTAAGCAGTAAAAGAATTTAATAATTTCTGGAGTTTATCGAATGGCACAGATTGCTGATATCAAAGCGCGCGAGGTTCTGGACTCTCGCGGAAACCCAACAGTAGAAGCTGACGTTATTTTGGCGTCCGGTGTAGTGGGCTCTGCTTGCGCACCTTCAGGCGCTTCTACAGGTTCCCGTGAAGCATTGGAACTCCGTGATGGCGATAAAGGTCGCTACCTGGGTAAAGGCGTTCTAAAAGCAGTGACTGCTGTGAACGGCGTAATCCGTGATGCTTTGGTCGGAATGGACGCAACTGATCAGCGCGCTCTGGATAACAAAATGCTGGAGCTGGATGGCACGGAAAACAAAGAGACGCTGGGTGCAAACGCAATCCTGGCAGTATCTCTGGCTGCAGCTAAGGCCGCAGCGACTGAAAAAGGTCTGCCGTTGTACGCTCACATTGCTGAGCTGAACGGTACTGCAGGTCAGTTCTCTTTGCCTCTGCCGATGATGAACATCCTGAACGGTGGTGAGCACGCGGATAACAACGTTGATATTCAGGAATTCATGGTTCAGCCGGTTAACTTTGATAAGTTCTCTGACGGCTTGCGCTGTGGTGCTGAAATCTTCCACGCGCTGAAGGCTGTTCTGAAGGCTAAGGGTCTGAACACGGCAGTGGGTGATGAAGGTGGTTTTGCGCCTAACCTGGCATCCAACGAAGAAGCATTGGTTGTTATTAAAGAAGCGATCTCTAATGCTGGTTATGAACTGGGTAAAGACGTAACGCTGGCGCTGGACTGTGCTGCATCTGAGTTCTACAAAGATGGCAAATACGATCTGTCCGGTGAAGGCAAAGTCTTCGATGCTGAAGGTTTTGGTGACTACCTGGCTGCACTGACAGAAAACTACCCGATCGTATCTATTGAAGACGGTCTGGATGAATCTGACTGGGATGGTTGGGCTTACCTGACGAAGAAGATCGGTGAGAAGGTTCAGCTGGTTGGTGACGACCTGTTTGTGACAAACACCAAGATTCTGAGCCGTGGTATTGAGCAGAATATCGGCAACTCTATCCTGATCAAATTCAACCAGATCGGTTCTCTGTCTGAAACGCTGGACGCGATTAAGATGGCAAAAGATGCAGGTTTCACCGTGGTTATCTCTCACCGTTCTGGTGAAACTGAAGATACCACCATTGCCGATCTGGCAGTGGGTACTGCAGCGGGCCAGATTAAAACCGGTTCCTTGTGTCGTTCTGACCGTGTAGCTAAGTACAACCGCTTGCTACGGATTGAGGAAGAGCTGGGTACTGAAGCCATTTACAATGGTTTATCTGAAATTAAAGGTCAGGCTTAATACCTGACTCTTAACAAAAAAAGGGGGCTTTTAGCCCCCTTTTTTGACTTAGGCTTATGATGTTTCGCTGGTTATTGATTACGCTGTTAGTCCTGTTCGTTGCTCTGCAGTATCGACTCTGGTTTGGTGAAGCCAATTTGCGCCAGGTTTGGTCGCTGGAGCAGGAAATTGAGCAGCAGCGTGAAGAAAATCAGACGCTGAGTTTACGGAATAAGCAGTTGGAAGCGGAAGTCAGAGATCTGAAGACAGGTCTCTCTGCGTTAGAAGAGCGTGCCCGGAGTGAGCTGGGTATGATTCAGGAAGGTGAAACCTTCTTCCAGCTGGTCGAACCTGGACGGAGTAAATCCCAGAGTGAGTAGTTTTCCCACCCAATACAGCTATTTGTACGGTATGCCGGAAGGTAGTGCGCTGATTCGTAGTTGTAACGAAGATTTTCAGGTTGTTGAACAGCTCGGATTTGAGCCGGAAGGAGAAGGCGAGCATCTGTTTCTCTATATCCGTAAGAACGGTGAAAACACCGATTGGGTCGCGCGCCAATTAGCAAGATTTTGTCAGCTAAGCCCACGTGATGTGGGTTATGCGGGTAAGAAAGATCGTCACGCCATTACTGAGCAGTGGTTTAGTGTTGCGCTGCCTCCACAGCGCAAACTGAATTGGAATTTGTTTGGTGGTGATACGATTGAGGTTCTGAAAACTGTTCGCCATCCGCGCAAGTTGCGTCTAGGCGCGTTGCAAGGGAACCGTTTCGGATTACGTCTGCGTGATGTTAGTCATCCTGACGAGCTGGCCACGAGGATCGAAAAAATTCGCTCAGGTGTACCGAATTATTTTGGTGAGCAGCGATTTGGTCAGGATGGCGGTAACTTGCAAAAAGGTGTGGAGCTCATCCGCGGAGAGCGCAAAGAACGCCAGCGGAATAAAAAAGGGATGTATATATCGGCGGTACGTTCCTGGTGCTTTAATCACCTGCTTTCTCAGCGTATTGCTGAGGGGCGTTGGGATCAGTTATTAGCCGGTGATGCGCTTATGTTGTCCGGTTCGAAAAGCTGTTTCTTAGCAGAGGATATTGATGCGGCTACCCAACAGCGTCTGGTGTCAGGTGATGTTAACCTGACAGGAGCGATGTGGGGTCGAGGTGAACCGTTGAATGTTGGTGCTTCTCGACAATGGGAGAAAGACCAGCTGGCGCCGTGGGAAGAGATACTGGAACGGTTGGAGCATCTGGGGTTGCGTCAGGAACGGCGGGCTCTTCGGTTACAACCTATCGCACTGGAAGCGAAAGCTGAATCGGAAAACCAGTGGTGGTTGGAGTTTGAGTTACCATCGGGTGCGTTTGCAACCAGTGTGCTGCGTGAGCTGACGCAGGTGACTAAACCGATACAGGATACAGCTGAATGAAAGTACTGATATCAAATGATGATGGTGTTTTTGCTCCGGGTTTAGCCTCACTAGCACAGGTGATAGGACAGGACTGTCAGATCGAAGTGGTCGCGCCGGATAGAAACCGCAGCGGTGCCAGCAACTCGCTGACGCTTGATCGGCCGCTGGAAGCGTTTCGTCACGAGAGTGGCTTTATTGGTGTCAATGGAACCCCTACCGACTGTGTTCATCTGGGTACATCAGGCATCTTTGATATTGAGCCCGATATCGTTGTTTCCGGTATTAATGCCGGTGCTAATATGGGTGACGATGTTCTTTACTCCGGTACAGTAGCTGCTGCAACTGAAGGGCGCCATCTTAAGTATCCGCCAATTGCCGTGTCCGTTGCGAGCCATCACCCTCAGCACTTTGATACGGCAGCCGAGATTGTTCACCTACTGCTACAAGGTATTGCGAAGGTTAATCTTGCACCGCGTACGGTACTGAATGTCAACGTACCCGATCTTCCGATGGAGGAGTTGCAGGGAGTGCACGTCACCCGTTTAGGTCATCGCAGTTTGGCCGATAAACCTGTTAAGGTTAAAGATCCCCGCGGTTTCGAGCGTTATTGGATTGCTGGTGTGGGTGAAGTGCTGGATCGGGAACCGGGAACCGATTTTTTTGCAATTGAGCAAGGTTGCGTTTCCATAACACCGTTGCAGATTGATATGACCCAATACGATGCAATGGAAAATTTGGGAAGTTGGCTAGAGGATATTCTGTGACCGATCTGAATCTTGAAGGAATTGGAATGACATCCCGGCGTACCCGGGACCGTCTGATTGCCCGCCTTCGGGAACAGGGTATAAAAGATGAAACCGTGCTTGATGTCGTACGAGATACCCCGAGACATATCTTTATTGATGAAGCTCTGGCGCATCGGGCTTACGAAGATACCGCATTGCCCATTGGATATAATCAGACTATCTCGCAACCTTATAGCGTCGCAAGGATGACGGAGCTACTGCTGGCAGCCGGACCGCTCACATCTGTCCTGGAAGTGGGGACCGGATCCGGATATCAAACGTCGGTTTTGGCGCAGTTGGTTGGTAATGTATTCAGTGTTGAACGTATTAAGCCTTTGCAGGACAAAGCACGTAAGCGATTGCAGTTGCTGAAGCTGCACAATGCACAGCTCATGCATACGGATGGTGGTATGGGATGGCCTTCAAAGGCACCATTTGAAGGCATTATGGTGACGGCGGCACCCGAAGAAGTTCCCGCAGAACTGATGAACCAGCTCGCAATAAATGGTCGCCTGATTATTCCTGTGGGGGGGCGTAGTCAGGAACTAAAACTGATTATCCGCACTTCCGAGGATAGCTTTACAACTGAGGTTGTTGAAGGGGCTAAATTTGTACCTCTATTAAGTGGAACCGTACGTTAACGATGGACAATGGAATGACAAGCGGTCGCAGCTGGCGCGACTATCTGGTTTTATCAGGTAAAGGCGTGATGATGGGGGCAGCAGATGCTGTGCCTGGTGTGTCGGGCGGTACTATCGCCTTTATGACAGGCATTTACGAAGAGTTAATCGGGTCTCTGCGTCGCTGTGGGCCTGAAGCGCTGGCAGTGTTGTATAAGCAAGGTGTTGCTGAGGCATGGCGTTACATCAATGGCTCCTTTTTGCTGACCTTGTTGGCCGGAATTCTATTCAGCGTTGCCAGTTTTGCGCGCGGTGTATTGTTTCTGTTGAGCAATTACCCAGAGATGCTGTGGTCGTTCTTTTTTGGCTTGATTCTGGCATCCAGTTGGCTGGTGGTTCAGCAGATAGATAATTGGCGGGGGAATGCTTTCACAGCATTTCTGACGGGCACAGTACTTGCCTATATGGTGACTTCAATTGCGCCTGCTGCGATTGAGCCAACTCCACTGATGGTTTTTCTATCAGGTATGATCGCTATTTGTGCCATGATTTTGCCGGGTATATCCGGTAGTTTTATCCTGTTATTGTTAGGCATGTATGCACCGATTTTGGGCGCTGTAAAATCAGTTGATCTGCCTGTTTTGGGATTGTTTATTACCGGTTGTGTCATTGGTTTACTGAGTTTTTCACGAGTGTTGAGCTGGATGTTCAGCTCGTACCGCGTAGCGACGCTAGCGTTACTGGGGGGCTTTATGCTCGGCTCCTTAAATAAAGTCTGGCCGTGGAAATATACTACTGCGTATACCATCAACCGGCACGGTGCAGAGGTTCCATTGGTGCAAGAAAATATCCTGCCAGGTAGTTATGAGGCAATGACCGGTCAGGATGCGTATCTGTTTATGTCTCTGGTGTTAATGGCGGTGGGTGCGCTGGTTGTGGTGCTTATTGCCAAAACCGCTAGTACTGGAAAAAATCAGGGGTGATGAGTGACGAGAGGCGCAGGTTGGCTGATTGCAGCGATCATCGCCGTGTTGATCGCCGGGTGTGCCGGTCCTCAAAGTGTACCGGTGCATGACCGGTCGCGGACAAAAGTTGTTCGTTCTGCTCCATCTGTTTCATCATCCGCCGTTTATACCGTTCGCAAGGGCGATACTCTTTACTCCATTGCATTTCGTCACGGTGTAGATTACCGCACTGTTGCCCGCTTAAATAAGATTCCTTCAAGTTATCAAATATATCCGGGCCAGCGATTGGTTCTGAAACCCTCTGCGCAAAAAATTGTCCGAGAAAGTAGTACTCGTAAGAAAAAAACTGTGACCAAGAAGCCGTCTGTCGACAATTCTTCGAAAAAACAGGTAAAGAAGCGCGTCGTACCGCCGAAAACAGTTGGAAGTAAGAACACGAGTACATCAGTTCCGAAGCAGGCTCGACCTAAAACTAAAAAGACCGACACGGGGGCGCCAATTCGTTGGCAATGGCCCAGTAAAGGTAGGCTGATTCAATCCTTCAAGACCAAGGGGCAGGTCAATAAAGGGTTAAATCTGGCTGGGCGAACAGGCGATCCTGTATTTGCTGCAGCCTCCGGGAGCGTAGTGTATGCGGGCAACGGGCTGCTGGGCTACGGTAATCTTATTATTATTGATCACAATCAGAAATTCCTAAGTGCTTACGCTCACAACAGTCGCGTGTTGGTTAGAGAAAGTGATAAGGTTACAGGTGGTGATAAAATAGCCGAAATCGGTCGTAGTGGCGCTGAACGAGTAATGTTACATTTTGAAATCCGCCGCGATGGTGTACCGGTGAATCCGCTGAAGTATTTGCCTAAGAAGCGTTAGAGCATATTTCACGGTTATAATTATAAAAGGGTGTGACTTGATCAAGGGTCATCAGAGGGGTTGGTAATGGAAAAAGTTGATAAGGATTGTGAGTTGGATAAGGCATCGGACGATGTAGATTTAGATGATGCTGTGGATAAATCAACATCCAAACGCCAGAAAAAAGAATCGGATGATGTTCCCGAGATTATCGCGAGTGGTCGTGGGCGTGGTAGCCTTGCGCACAATGACCTCCTGAATGCGAAAACTCTGGATGCCACACAGCTATATCTCAATGAAATCGGCTTTTCTCCACTGCTGACTGCAGAAGAAGAAGTTTATTACTCCCGTCGAGCGTTGAAAGGTGATGAAGCATCCAGGCAGCGTATGATTGAGAGTAACCTGCGTTTGGTTGTTAAGATCGCGCGACGTTATATTAACCGCGGCCTGACTCTGCTTGATTTGATTGAAGAGGGTAATTTAGGTCTGATCCGAGCGGTTGAGAAATTTGATCCGGAACGTGGTTTCCGTTTTTCGACGTACGCGACCTGGTGGATTCGCCAGACGATCGAGCGGGCGATCATGAACCAGACCCGTACGATTCGTTTGCCTATCCATGTGGTGAAAGAGCTCAACGTATATCTACGTGCAGCTCGGGAGCTGGCTCAAAAACTGGATCACGAACCGTCGGCGGAAGAGATCGCTCAGCTGGTGAACAAGCCGGTTGAAAATGTTGAGCGGATGCTGGGCTTGAACGAGCGTGTCAGCTCGGTAGACACCCCGATGGGGCAGGATTCTGATAAGTCGCTACTGGATACCATTCCTGATCAGGAAACCTCTGATCCGGAAACCTTGCTACAGAAAACCAATATCAGCGGTAACCTGGATAAGTGGCTGACGATGTTGCCTGAGAAGCACTCAGAAGTGTTGGCGCGGCGTTTTGGTTTGCGTGGATATGAGATGAGTACATTGGAAGAGGTCGGCAGCGAAATTGGTTTGACGCGCGAACGTGTGCGCCAAATTCAGGTTGAAGCGTTACGTAAGCTGCGCGAGATTGTTGAAAAGAATGGATTGAGTGGCGAGGATTTGCTGCAGTAAGTAAGCCATTACGACATATTTTCTGAAAAGCCTCTTGTGGATAACATCTGCAAGGGGCTTTTTTATTTCTCTAGTAAGTGGCGTTTTGCTTTCACATCCTTCCATTGATCCGCATCGTTAGGGGCGGCTTTTATTTGATAGATATTAGGCCAGCGTTCAGACATCGCTTCATTGATCTCTATAAATTCGAGCTGGTCCTGAGGCACTTCATCCTCATGCATGATGGCGTCAACAGGGCACTCCGGTTCGCATAATCCACAATCAATACATTCATGAGGGTGGATGGCTAACATATTTGGCCCCTCGTAAAAGCAATCAACAGGGCATACGTCAACGCAGTCGGTATATTTACAGCGGATGCAGCTCTCGATCACAACGTAAGCCATAGAGAATGTTCCTGCTGGATTGAATGGCGTGGTATCAGTATAGAAGAGAGACGAAGAAGGGCGGTGGCAGTGACCGCCCTATATTATGCGCCGGTATTAACTAATCGTACTTTTAAGTTGATAGATCAGTTCCAGCGCCTGGCGTGGTGTTAAATCATCCGCTGAGACTTTTTCAAGCTGCTTTATAGCAGGATGCGGTGCGCTGCTGAACATATCGCTTTGCTGGGGTGAGGATGCCGATTGTACCGCAACTGTACCGACGGTTTGCAGCTCGTTGCTAGCATCCTGCTCAAGCATAATCAGCTTTTCGCGCGCGTATTGAATAACATGTTGAGGTACGCCGGCGAGCTGGGCCACTTGTAGGCCGTAACTTTGGCTTGCCGGGCCTTCCTGAACCTCGTGCATAAACACGATATGGTCATTGTGCTCGACCGCTGTCAGGTGCACATTGTGAACACCGGTCAGTTGTTCTGGAAGTGTTGTTAGCTCAAAGTAGTGAGTCGCAAACAGCGTAAATGCTTTGACTGACTGAGCCAGATATTCTGCGCAAGACCAGGCCAGTGAGAGACCGTCGAAGGTGCTGGTGCCGCGTCCTACTTCATCCATCAATACCAGGCTACGTTCGGTCGCATTGTGCAGGATATTGGCAGTTTCGGTCATCTCCACCATGAATGTCGACCGACCACCGGCCAGATCATCGGAGGACCCCATCCGGGTGAAAATACGGTCAACGATACCGATAGTCGCGCTATCTGCAGGCACATAGCTACCAATATGTGCGAGTAAGGTGATCAAAGCCGCTTGACGCATATAGGTGGACTTACCACCCATATTGGGGCCGGTAATGATGAGCATATGGCGCGCGTGGTCGAGTTCAAGCTGATTCGCTACAAAGGGTTCATCCAATACGCTTTCGACCACAGGGTGGCGGCCACCAGTTATATTGAGCTGTGATTCCTCGGTGAGTACCGGTGCACAGTAGTTGAGTGTATCTGAGCGCTCAGCAAGATTGCTTAATACGTCTAGCTCAGACAGTGCCGCAGCACTGTCCTGAAGCGCAGGAAGTTGCTCTGCCACGGTTTCAATCAAGGCTTCGTACAGAGCTTTTTCGCGGGTCAGAGCGCGACTTTTGGCGGACAGTGCTTTGTCCTCAAACTCTTTCAGTTCGGGGGTGATAAAGCGCTCGGCATTTTTAAGCGTCTGTCGTCGGATGTATTCAGCGGGCGCCTTATCGGAGCTGGCGCGACCAATTTCAATGAAGTAGCCATGAACACGGTTGTAACCGACTTTAAGTGTTGATATGCCGGTACGCTCGCGTTCGCGTGTTTCCAGATCCACGAGGTAGTTGCCCGCATTTTCAGACAGACCGCGCAGTTCATCCAGTTCTTCATCGTAGCCGCCAGCGATTACGCCCCCATCTCTGACGATAACCGGTGGGTTTTCAATGACAGCTTTTCCTAACAGATCCGCGAGCACCGGAAACTCACTGATCAGCGCAGCCAGCTCCAGACTGCGAGCAGAATCCGTGTTCTGTAGCAGTGTCTGAAGTTCGGGCAAAATGGCGAGAGAGTTCTTCAGGCGTTCCAAATCACGAGGTCGAGCGGAACGCAGCGCGATACGGGCGAGAATACGCTCAAGGTCGCCAATATGTTTTAACAGGCCTTGCAGGGTTTCAAAACGATACTGCTCACGTTGCCAGCGGATGACATCCTGGCGTGCCAGTAGTACGGATCGATTGCGTAAAGGTCGGTTAAGCCAGCGCCGTAGTAATCGGCTCCCCATCGGGGTTTTGCAGCGATCCAGCACGGACGCGAGGGTGTTTTCCTTACCCCCACTGAGATTGACATCCAGCTCCAGGTTTTTGCGTGTCGCGGCATCCAAAACCACGCTGTCACTGCGTGTTTCCACCTGAATACGACGAATATGAGGCAGTTCAGTGCGCTGGGTATCTTTGGCATACTGCAGCAAGCAACCGGCTGCGCTCACTGCCAGCTGCAGGTGGTCACAGCCAAACCCGCCAAGGTCTTGTACGTTGAACTGCTTGCACAGGAGGAGCTGAGCGGTTTCCGCTTCAAAGTGCCACGGCGCCTGCGGGCGCAAACCGCGCTTGCCGGCGAGTACGAGTGCCAGTGAACCTTCTTCACTAAACAGTATTTCCGAGGGGCGCAGGCGTTCTATTTCACTCAGGAGAGGTTCTTCTCCTTCAACTTCAAGCAAGCTAAAGCGTCCGGAGCTGATGTCGACGATGGCAATGCCGTAGTGTTCTTCCATGTTATGAACGGCGATCAGCAGATTGTCGCTCTGTTCATCAAGCAGGGCTTCGTCGCTGATCGTGCCGGGCGTGACGATGCGTGCTACAGCACGTTCTACCGGACCTTTGCTGGTCGCCGGATCACCTATCTGTTCACAGATAACCACGGATTCGCCCGCGCGGACGATTTTAGCAACATAGCCTTCTGCGGCATGATACGGAATGCCGGCCATAGGAATGGGTTCGCCAGCAGACTTGCCGCGTGCGGTTAGAGAGATATCCAGCAGCTGCGCGGCTTTCTTAGCGTCGTCAAAGAACAGCTCATAGAAATCCCCCATACGGTAGAAAACCAGCTGGTCCGGATGCTGCGACTTAATACGCAGATACTGCTGCATCATTGGGGTATGATTTTTGAACGCGGGAGATTGGCTTGTCATAGTCAGGTTGAATCAGAGGCTTAATACGGATAATTGGCCTAGGATTGTACGTCAATTGAATTGGGATGCGTAGCGGAGGCAGCATGCAGCAGGTGATAGCAGAGAAAGTTGAGCAGTTGGCAGAGCAGTTGTTGGCCCGAGGGTGGACGGTGACCGCTGCGGAATCGTGTACAGGCGGTGGCGTGGCGATGAGCATCACCGAGTTGGCAGGTTCTTCTGCTTGGTTTGA
Source organism: Pontibacterium sinense (assembly GCF_015209595.1). Lineage (GTDB taxonomy): Bacteria > Pseudomonadota > Gammaproteobacteria > Pseudomonadales > Balneatricaceae > Pontibacterium > Pontibacterium sinense. The sequence continues at coordinate 487,120 of NZ_JADEYS010000001.1, forward strand.
AGGCAGTTATGTGACGTACAGCAACCGATTGAAAGAGTTGATGCTCGGGGTGTCTGCGGCCACGTTGAATAATTCCGGTGCCGTGTCTGAGGAGGTTGCTACGGAGATGGCAATTGGCGCTCGGGATGTTGCCGGTGCGGATTTGTCCATAGCAATCAGTGGGATAGCAGGGCCGGGGGGCGGAACTCCTGACAAGCCGGTGGGTATGGTGTGTTTTGCGTGTGCCTGTCGGGATCAGTCTGTCAGTATGCAGACCTGCTACTTTGAGGGGGATCGTCATGATGTGCGTCAGCAAGCAATAAATCATGCTTTACAGATGTTGTTGGATAAATTGAGCTGAAGTAACTTGCAATCCGAAAAAGTTGTGAAATAATACTGTCCAAACATACAGTATTTTTTCAACGCAATAGGTAAGGTTGAAGATGGACGCAAATCGTAAAAAGGCGCTCGACGCTGCGCTTTCTCAGATCGAAAGACAGTTTGGTAAAGGTGCAGTCATGCGTATGGGTGATCAGCCGCGTGAGGCGATCCCTGCTGTTTCCACAGGCTCACTTACACTGGATATTGCATTGGGTATAGGCGGCCTGCCGTTTGGTCGCGTTGTTGAGATCTACGGTCCTGAATCGTCGGGTAAAACGACGATGACGTTGCAGGTTATTGCTGAAGCGCAGAAAATGGGCAAAACCTGTGCGTTTGTTGATGCGGAGCACGCACTGGACCCTATTTACGCTGAAAAACTGGGTGTAGATGTCGATGCCTTGCTGGTGTCGCAGCCAGATACCGGCGAGCAGGCATTGGAAATTACCGATATGTTGGTGCGTTCCAATGCGGTTGACGTGATCATCGTCGATTCCGTAGCGGCTTTGACGCCAAAAGCGGAAATTGAAGGTGACATGGGTGATTCCCATGTGGGTTTGCAGGCGCGACTGATGTCTCAGGCGCTGCGTAAACTGACCGGTAGTGTGAAGAATGCGAACTGCCTGTTGGTGTTCATCAACCAGATTCGTATGAAGATTGGTGTGATGTTTGGTAACCCGGAAACCACAACCGGTGGTAATGCGCTGAAGTTTTACTCTTCTGTGCGTCTGGATATTCGCCGCATCGGTGCAGTTAAGCAGGGCGATGAGGTTGTTGGTAATGAAACCCGCGTTAAAGTGGTGAAGAATAAGGTATCGCCACCGTTCCGACAGGCAGAGTTCCAGATCATGTACGGTCAGGGTATCTACCATATGGGCGAAGTGATTGATCTGGGTGTGAAGCAAGGTCTGGTTGATAAATCCGGTGCATGGTACGCCTACCAAGGTAGTAAGATCGGCCAGGGTAAGGCGAATGCTGCCAACTATCTGGAAGAGCATCCAGAGATGGCGCAGGAGATTGAAGCCGAAATCCGTCGTCAGTTACTGAATAATGAGCTGCCTGAAAAGGCGACTGATGAGAAGGAAGACAGCGAGCAGCTGGATCTGTCCTGATCGGTGGATTTGATCCTCTGAAATATTGTTATAAGGCCTCGTAAGAGGCCTTTTGCGTATTGGGCGCCACCGATTGATAAGGAGAGTAGTGCTTTGGAAATACAGCAGGAGATCAAGCTAGCGGTCATGCGCTTGCTGGCGCGCCGTGACTATTGCCGTTATGAGGTCGAGCAGAAGTACGCACGTAAGTATCCGGCCGATGATCTGGATCTGGTGCTTGATGCGTTGGAGCAGGACGGTTATCTCAGCGACGAGCGTTTTGTTGGGGCATTCGTCAGGAATAAGCTTTCTCAGAGTTATGGCTTAAAACGAATCAGCTTTGATTTAAAGCAGAAGAAGATACCGGACAGTCTGTTGATGCGGGTGTTGGACGAGTTGGAACCCGATTGGTTCGAACTTGCGCAGGACGCCTGGGCTCGCCGCTTTCGTGAACCGCCAGCGGGTGATTACAAGGTATTTGGCAAGCAGATGCGCTATCTGTTGCAGCGTGGTTTTTCTATGGATGAAGCACGCGCGGCCATCGAATCCGCCGGCGAAATCAAAGATTAGCTTTCCCCTTTCCTTATGGCTATCGGCAACCAATCTATAAACCGCTCTTATCCCCTCCTCTCATGCGGGTTTGCCGGTCCTGCACCCATTCAAAAATAGTCGTACAATTTTCACCCACGTTATATACTGTCTCGCCATTTTTGGTGAGTGGGCAATCCTCAATATGCAGCAGATCTAATCTGATGCTTTAATCAATTTGCCCTGTACAGAACGGACACGCATACGGTTTCCTTATGAAATACATGACAAGCGCTGAAATTCGCCAGGCTTTCCTGGACTACTTTGCACAGAACGGTCACCAGGTTGTTGCCAGCAGCCCGTTGATCCCTGGAAACGACCCAACACTGATGTTTACCAACGCCGGTATGGTTCAGTTCAAGGACGTTTTCCTCGGAGATGACAAGCGTTCATATACCCGAGCAACTTCGTCTCAGCGTTGTGTGCGTGCCGGTGGTAAACATAATGATCTGGAGAACGTAGGTTACACTGCGCGTCACCATACGTTCTTCGAAATGCTGGGTAACTTCAGCTTTGGTGATTACTTCAAGCGTGAAGCGATTGGATTTGCCTGGAGTTTTCTGACCGAGGTTATGGGGCTGCCGAAGGAGCGCTTGTGGGTCACTGTACATCACTCTGATGGTGAAGCTGAGAAGATCTGGAAAGAAGAGATGGGTATCGATCCGGACCGTTTCTCGAAGTTAGATGAAGATAACTTCTGGTCAATGGGTGATACCGGCCCTTGTGGTCCATGTACTGAAATTTTCTTTGATCACGGTGAAGAAGTCGCGGGTGGTCCTCCGGGCAGCCCGGACGAAGACGGTGATCGTTACATCGAAATCTGGAACGTTGTATTCATGCAGTACAACCGTTCGGCAGATGGCGAGATGACGCCACTGCCTAAGCCGTCTGTTGATACAGGCATGGGGCTGGAGCGTATTGCTGCCGTGATGCAGAACGTTCACTCCAACTACGAAATCGATCTGTTCCAGAGTCTGCTGAAAGCTACGGCTGCGGCCGTTGGCAGTAGCGACATGGATAACAAGTCGCTGCGCGTTATCGCCGATCACATCCGTTCTTGTTCCTTCCTGATTACCGATGGTGTATTGCCATCCAATGAAGGTAGCGGATACGTTCTGCGCCGTATTATCCGTCGTGCGATCCGTCACGGAAACAAACTTGGTGCTAAAGGACCTTTCTTTAACCAGCTGGTTGCCGCTTTGGTTAAAGAGATGGGCGAGGCTTATCCGGAGCTGGCTAAGGCTCAGGATCAGATCGAGCGCGTGTTGCTAAAAGAAGAGCAGCAGTTCGCGAAGACTCTGGACAATGGTATGGGTCTTCTGCAGAACGCGATGGATGAGTTGGAAGGCAAGGTCATTTCCGGCGAAACCGTCTTTAAGCTGTACGACACATACGGTTTCCCGGTTGACCTGACGGCGGATGTTGCGCGTGAAAATGAGCTGACCATTGATATGGAAGGCTTTGAAACGGCAATGGAAGCACAGCGCGAGCGTGCGCGCGCATCCGGTAGTTTCAGTGTCGATTATAACGACAAGCTGGACCTGGACGGCGAGACGCAGTTTAACGGCTATGAGGCATTGGAAGATACCTCCAAGGTAGTCGCGCTCTTTAAAGACGGTGAATCAGTTAATCAGCTGTCTGCCGGTGAAAAGGGCATGGTTGTACTGGAGAATACTGCATTTTACGGCGAGTCCGGTGGCCAGGTCGGTGATACCGGTTTCCTGCGTTGGGATCGTGGCCAGTTTAATGTCACTAACTGCACCAAAGAGTCGAAGAACCATCTGCATCATGGTGAGCTGGCTGAGGGCGTCCTGAAGGTCGGAGATGCCGTTGTGACCGAAGTTAGTCATGAAGCCCGCCAGGCAACTGCATTGAACCACTCTGCGACTCACTTGTTGCATGAAGCGTTGCGGATGGTGCTGGGCGAGCACGTACAGCAAAAAGGTTCTTTGGTTGATCCAGAGCGTCTGCGTTTTGACTTCTCGCACTTCGAGGCTGTAACAGCCGAGGAGTTGCAGCAGGTTGAAGCGATTGTGAACGAACAGATTCGCTTAAATACCGAAGCGGTTACCGAAGTCATGCCGATCGACGAAGCGAAAGCAAAAGGTGCTGCCGCACTGTTTGGCGAGAAATACGACGATGTGGTACGTGTGCTCTCAATGGGCGGCGAGTTCTCGATTGAGTTGTGTGGTGGTACCCATGTAAAACGTACGGGCGACATCGGCTTGATGAAGGTGACTTCAGAGGGTGGTATTTCAGCGGGCGTACGACGTATTGAGGCTGTGACAGGTAAGGCTGCTGCCGATTGGGCAGAGGAAGCGGATCGTAAGCTGGGACAGATTTCAGCACTGTTGAAAGGCTCTCGCGATAGCGTTGTCTCCAAGGTTGAAGATCTGGCTGAGCGTAACCGTCAGTTAGAGAAAGAACTGGATCAGCTGAAGTCCAAACTTGCGGCTGCTAAGGGCTCTGATCTGCTCAGTGCTGCTGTCGAAGTTAAAGGTGTCAAAGTACTGGCCGCTAAGCTGGACGGCGTTGAGCCAAAAGCGTTGCGCGATACGATCGATCAGCTGAAGAACAAGCTTGGATCGGGTGTCGTAGTGTTGGCAACTGAGGCGGACGGGAAGATTAGTTTGGCAGCAGGTGTGACCAAAGAGCTGAGCAAGCAGGTGAAGGCCGGTGATCTGGTACGTGAATTGACTGCAGCGTTAGGTGGTAAAGGCGGTGGTCGCCCTGACTTTGCTCAGGGTGGTGGTACTGATGCAGCGGCGTTGCCTGCGGCATTGGAGTCTGTTGCCAAGCTGGTCGAGGCTGCGTTGTAAGCAGTCTCCGGCTGCTGGCTGTTGCCTGAGAGGATGATGAGAAGTTATGGCACTCTATGTACAAAAATACGGTGGGACATCCGTAGGCAGTGTAGAGCGAATTGAAGCGGTTGCAGAGAAAGTCGCAGGCTTTCGTCAGCAAGGGCATGACATCGTTGTAGTGGTATCTGCTATGAGCGGTGAAACGAACCGTCTGATTGGCTTGGCAAAGGATATTCAGTCCACGCCAGAGCCGCGTGAGATGGATGTGTTAGTTTCAACCGGCGAGCAGGTAACCATCGCGCTGCTTTGCATGGCGCTGAGCAAGCGAGGCGTTGCTGCGCGGTCTTATACCGGCGGTCAGGTCAAAATCCTGACAGATAGTGCTCATACTAAGGCGCGTATTCAGGATATTGAGATCGACGGCATGCGTGACGACCTTGATGCCGGACGTGTCATCGTAGTCGCCGGATTTCAGGGGGTTGATGACCGCGGGAATATAACCACGCTCGGGCGTGGTGGGTCGGATACGACGGGTGTGGCATTGGCCGCCGCTCTGAGGGCGGATGAATGCCAGATCTATACCGATGTGGATGGGGTCTATACAACCGATCCACGCGTCGTAGATACCGCGCAGCGTCTCGAAAAAATTACATTTGAAGAGATGTTAGAAATGGCAAGCCTTGGCTCCAAGGTTTTGCAGATCCGCGCGGTAGAGTTTGCCGGAAAATACAAGGTGCCGCTCCGGGTGCTATCCAGTTTTAAAGATGGTCCGGGAACCCTGATTAGCATAGAGGATGATGATACTGTGGAAAAACCAGTTATCTCAGGTATCGCATTTAACCGTGATGAAGCCAAATTAACTGTTCTGGGCGTACCTGATGTGCCGGGTGTAGCGTCCAGGATTTTGGGTCCGATCAGCCGCGAAAATATCGAAGTAGATATTATCGTTCAGAACGTGGCAGCGGACAAAACGACAGATTTTACTTTTACTGTTCACCGTAACGACTATCAGGCAGCTGAAACTGTGCTGCAAAAGGTTGCGGCTGAGCTGGGCGCCCGTGAGGTTGTTGGTGACAGCAAGATTGCTAAGGTGTCCATTGTGGGCGTAGGTATGCGTTCACATGCTGGTGTGGCAAGCAAGATGTTTGACGCGCTAGCCAGTGAGAGTATCAATATTCAGATGATCTCTACGTCAGAGATTAAAGTATCCGTGGTAATCGCGGAGAAGTATCTGGAGCTTGCTGTCAGAGCTTTGCATTCAGCCTTTGATCTGGATAAAGCAGACGATGTAAGCGAATAAGATGTTGCTGGTCTATATTTAGAGGCAGCAACTCCTCTACTAGGTGTTCGTGTGGCAAGGAGTTGGACGAGATGTCACTCGAATTCCTATCAGTCCCGTATCAGGGGAGCTGAGAAACAGGATGATTTAAGGAGATTCTACACATGTTAATTCTTACCCGCCGCGTAGGCGAAACTCTCATGGTTGGTGACGAAGTCACTGTCACAGTTCTTGGTGTTAAAGGAAACCAGGTCCGCATTGGTGTTAACGCACCCAAGGATGTATCCGTTCATCGCGAAGAAATTTACCAGCGCATTCAGCGTGAAAAAGCCGATGAAGGAAATAAAGAGTAATTTTTTCAAATAAAAGCTTTCCTTTTTAAAATCAATTCGATATAGTTCGCCGCGTTGTTTAGGTGAGCTGGCCGAGTGGCTGAAGGCGCGCCCCTGCTAAGGGCGTATAGGAGAAATTCTATCGAGGGTTCGAATCCCTCGCTCACCGCCATCAGCGCCCGTAGCTCAGCTGGATAGAGTACCTGGCTACGAACCAGGCGGTCAGAGGTTCGAATCCTCTCGGGCGCGCCA
>NZ_JADEYS010000010.1 GCF_015209595.1 Pontibacterium sinense
ATTTATGATCGAATTTGAAGACCGCTTGGCGGATTACATTTAACCCTGGCAGTTACACAGAATTATTTACAGGGTCTGGAGCTGCGGGTATCAGGTTAAGTAGTTGGACCTTCAATATCATTTCAAGAGTACTTGTCGTTAAATAAGCTTGCCCCTAAAAGAACCGCTCAATATATTTCAATTAATTCCTTAAGGAATCATAAATAATGAATTGCAAGAGGCGGGGTGTACCATATTTCGATTGGGCACCCCTACAGGTTCTCGCAACACTCACTTTGCACTTGCATCGATAATCAAGATTACTTTTTAATAGATGAGCACACATTTGGAGTGCATAGATCCTGAGATATTTCTTCCTGAAACATCAGCTCGTAGCCTTTTCGCTTACCAGCTGCTACCTAACCTCACAGAATCCTCAATTGTAAACCTGGCTCTATCATCAGGCTTGCGACCACGAGCCCTAGGACTGAAAGAGGATAAGGAGCACTAAGAAATATGCTTAGCCAGAGTTGCTGCTGCAGCCTTAGCTTTCTGTGGCGTATACCCATACCCAAGGCTAATTCTCAATGTTTTTTCTCCCTGCTCGAAGCTTAACCCTATTGCACGAAGAACGTGGGATATATCAATAGCCATCGAAGAACAGGCTGAGCCTTGAGAAATAGCTAACTCTTCATCTCTCATAAGAGACTGAATGTCCAATTTTTGAATTGTTATATTTAGAATGTTTGGAATTACCGAAACCCCGCCATTGATTGTATAGCTACAATATTTGCCAAGTTCATTGAGAAAGGCAGATCTAACTTCACCAATTGCCACTTGATCAATATACAACCCACTTTGTGATACTGCCTCACCCATACCAATGATTAATGGGCTGGCAAGCGTCCCCCCCCTTAATCCTAGCTCTTGGCCTGCCCCATGAATCACAGGGTCAACTTTTGTTTCTCTTAGGTCTCTAATATATAGGGCTCCGATCCCTTTTGGTCCGTAGCATTTGTGGGCCGAAACTGACATAAGGTCGATATACATATCATCAACATTTATGTCCAATTTGCAAAACGATTGTGCTGCGTCGGTATGAAACAAAACACCCTTATCAAAGCACAAAGCACCGATTTCACGAATCGGTTGTGTTGTACCTAATTCGTTATTTACATGGCTTATTGAAACTATGATAGTGTCATCTCGAATCACTTTAGAAATAGAGGCAGAAGTTATTTCACCGTACTTATTCGGCTCAACGTATGTAATCTCAAATCCTTCATTTTCAAGATAGTTACAAATTGAGAGTATGCACTTGTGCTCTATGGAGGAGGTGATAATGTGTCGTCCCTTATCCCTTCGAGCAAGCGCAATGCCTTTTAGCGCGAGATTATTGGATTCAGTGGCACCACTTGTAAAGACTATCTCACTAGGGTAGGCACCAATTTTATCGGCGATTATCTCCCTTGCGCGCTCAACAGCTTTCGCTGCTTTTCGCCCTTGATAGTGTGATGATGAAGGATTTCCAAAGTCTTCGCAAAACCAAGGAATCATAGTCTCCAGAATAGCCTTCGGGAGAGGTGTGGAAGCAGCATAGTCAAGGTAAATCATATTGGGAGCTCTAGGCGCAAGTGTTAGGAGATGATACCTGGCTACAGGCGTAAGAAGAACCTACGCAGTGTAAAAGCGGTAGCCTTTAATGATTTTGCCCTCTGATGCCAACAACCGATCTAGCTCCTCTCTATGCGGCCCATATTCTCTATCTGAATCCACGAATGAGAACGCCGTTAGCTTATGATCAAAAGAAACTTGTTTCTTATAGTCAGGAAATGAAGGATCGATATAGATGCTTTTCCAATATAGAGAAGGAGAGGTGAAGCAACCAGTGTACTCAAAGAAGTCTACATCTTGCTGTCTAAGCTTTACCTTAATCCTCTCTTTCAGCAAGGGGAGAGGAGAAGAGTCAAATCCCTCGTAATTCATAAACGATACTTTGCCAGAAGTGATATGTATTTTCACCAGATCGATATCTTCTAGGTCACCAAACAACTGTGCCGCACACCCAACATAAATTCTAAGAGCTGAAGGCAGTAAGCCCACGAACTTTTCGTGAACAATTAACGAGTGTCCAGGGTTAAGGTGACTGGCAGGGAGTTCTTCATGTGCCTTATTACACAACCCGTTAATTAAGGAAACGTCGCCTAATGAAAAAAGAAGTTTTTTCGCTTCGTCTATCACACTTTTGTATTTATCAAAGAACACCCTTATATCTCGCTTCATTGCTTCGGGCATGTCACTGTAAGTCTTTCTCTTTCCAAATAGCGCAAGCGCAAAGTATACAAGCAAATCCTCTTTTCTCATCTGCTGAGCCCGCGCGAAGTCAGATGTGTCTACACATTGCCCAAGAATTCTGAACGCTTTCTGATGCGAACCGAGTGCTTCTCGCAGCTCACTAGAGCATACGAACTCATCATTAGCAGGCAATCGCCCAAGTTCTAAGCACTTCATCCAAAACTTATCTAAGAGGCTTTTATGCGTAACGAAAAGCATCTCTGCACTTACATTTTTCCGATCACTATCCCCAGTAAGCTGCTTCCAAAGCTGCCTACGCTTATGACGATTTGAAAGAAACTCTTGCTCTTGTAGCTTGTCTTTAAAAACGTAAAAAATGCCTGGAGCCACTGCTATAGCATCATCTTCTAATGTGCGCTCAATGAAGTCTTGAAGCTCAGACTGCGAATAGTATCTCTGGAATGTGTTGCGAGAGGTAAGTATACCGTCCTTATAAGGAGCAAATTTAGAGATCGTCGCTTCACCAGCTATCATGGCTGATATGACAAGAAGCCTTTTTGACAAAGCGAACGCTCTTTGGATAGCCTCAATGCGCTCATCTATATTTTCGATTACATTGATAACAAATCCCAAGTTTACAATATCAGACTCTAGTTGCTCGGTATCAGGTCTAAAGTTAGGATCCCAACCACCCACATTTAAACCATGGGCTTCAAGCTCTCTTAAATCGTCACCTTTACCACACCCGTAATCAAAGACTGAATGATTGCCGTTTAGGTATCCGTGTTTAGCTAAGCACTTGAACGGCGAAGATAGCTCATATCGAGTAATTGCTGTGAGATGGCGGTCGATTTTATCTTCGCTAAGCTCATCGGAAGCTACATCCACTTGAACCAATCGACCGTTGACCAGGCTATATCCTTTTTGCTTAATCAGTCGCTCCCACGAATCTTTGAATCCAATCTTGAAAGGGGTTTCGTACAGCCCTGCTGCTTCACCTTCACGTGTAATTGAGCAAAACTCGTCGTAGCAATCATTCGTAGGTTCGATAAACAGTTCTTTACGATGAAGAATGGGTGGATTCTTCGAATCAGAATACGATGTTACTTTGGTAGTCAGCAGACCCAAATCGACCGCAATGCTTTGCTCAAGTGAGGGGTATGACTCTGAGTAGAATGCTGGGTAACTTAAATACGAAACTTTGAAGTCTCTTGCATGCAGCTTGGCGATATTCCAGTCATCATCGCTAACCTTGATGGCCTGAGCGACTATAGCAAGGAAGCCAAAAAGTGCAGGGGACTGCGACCGCAAGCTTTCTTTATGTAAGTACTTTGCATCAGGAAGCCTTTTCGAATAACGAATTTCCGAAACAAGATGCAAGTATGCCTCTCTATCCATAGCCATATGTGGTCCTACTTTTGGATATTAAACGAAATACAACGACCACGCCCAGAGCTACCTGAAGACACGGTCAGTAACAATCATGATCGCGCAGCAATGTGCTACTCACAAGCTAGTATAGGCACGAGCTTATATAACCATAGGTGCAAATTAATTCAGAAACCAAGCACCATGTTGTCGTATTGCGAAGAACACGCACACTCTCAGCTGAGGCATGACCCATTTGAACACAACAATATGGAAGGAGCATGTGATGTGAACCACAAACACAGAGAAATCTTTTTAATTTCATGCAGTTATGCTATATAGGCAATCCGCATCGTATTAAAGACGATACGAAGATGGTCTGCGACCTAGCTGAACACCTCAACAAGAAGCAGTGTCGCACTCACTTGATTTTTGCGTACCCAGAATAGGCGCCTAGCGGCTATCGCAAAAGTTGTTAGCTAGTTGTGCTTTAACAAGCAAAAGTGGTAGATTCTGGGACAAAAGGTCAGCTACGACTCAGGGACTAGAACATAAGGGAGCTATTCTAAATAGCGTGTTGCAAAGGTGCACGGACGGACCAAAATATGCTTAAAGAAATATTGTCGAACTTTTCTGAGGATGAGCTTCTAAGCTTCCTTCCTAAGGAAGCTGTTGAGTTTGCTTTATGTGTATCTGACACTGATGACGAAGGCGCCTTCAACAAGGAACAATTAGCTGAGATTGTAGCGAACACAAAGAAAGTCGACTTTGTGTTTAACGGAAAATTAAGAAATTTACTAATTGACCGTCTAAAGACCTCAATCTTCATTGATATTTTTCCAGAATTCAAATTAGTCGAAAATGAAGTAAAGCCAATTCATTATCAGGCAGCCATCAGCTGGGCTGATGAAAATATTCAGGAATTTTCAAAAAAAATAGAGCTTGAATCTATATATAAAAGCGAAACAAGCCTAAACACTTCGGTCGAGAGCATATCCAGTATTGAACCTGCCTATCCACTATATCCTTACCAGCAAGCTATATCTAAAAACGTTCTTGCTTCTCTTCAAAATAAAGAAAGAATCCTGATTCACCTCCCTACTGGTGCGGGAAAAACAAGAACAGCAATGAATATTGTATCCGAACACCTTAGAGAGTCTGAGAATAATGTTGTGTTGTGGTTGGCTGATAGGGAGGAACTTTGCACCCAAGCGTTTTCTGAATTTAAAAAAGCTTGGAGTTGCCTAGGCAATAGATCATCAACAATATACGGCATATATTCAACTTCAGATGAAAGCTTAAGCGGCATTGATTCAGGCTTCGTTGTCGGCGGACTTCACAAGCTACTAAGCATAAAAAAGAACGACTCGAATAAATTAAAATTATTATACAGAGAGCTCTGCCGCTCAGTAACTTTAGTGGTTTTCGATGAAGCTCATAAAGCTATTGCGCCTAAGTTCAAGGAAGTAATTAATGACTTTGTTGATAGGGAGGACTTTTCTGCAAAGCTATTGGGCCTAACAGCCACACCTGGTCGTGTATATTCAGACGAACCAATATTTTCCGAAGAGGATAGGCAGCTTTCAGATTTCTTTTATAAAAACAAAGTATCAATGGAGATGCCTGGCTATATATCCCCTATAGATTATCTGGTTGAAAATGGGTATTTAGCAAAAGCCAATTTCAAGTCATTGAATTATGATGGGTCTGGAATATCCGCCTATGAGTTAAGAGACTCAGGCGGAGCAGAAACAGTGACCGCTCTAGCAGGTAATAAGGAACGAAACAAAAGAATCATAAACAAAACTCTCGATGAGTGCGAGAGAGGTTCTCAAATAATCATCTTTGCGTGCACCGTTCAACATAGCATAAACCTTGCGATAGCTCTTGCTTGCGAAGGAATAAAAGCCGCATCTATAGATAGCAAAAATGATTCACCCGAAAGCAGAAGGGCGAAGATCGAACAATATAAAAAATGTGAAATACAAGTCCTAGTTAATTTCAATGTTCTTACAGCAGGATTTGATGCCCCTAAAACCAATGTAACCATTATCGCCAAGCCCATGAACTCCTTGGTTCAATATCTCCAAATGGCAGGAAGAGCTATGAGAGGGATAAAGAGCGGGGGAAACAGGGAGTGCAACATATATACAGTCATGGATGAAATTCCAGAGTTCCAAAGCATAAATATAGCATTTGAATATTGGAACAATATGTGGTCTGTATCAGAAAAGGACTAACAATGAGCAACAGATTTTTAAGTGCCTCTACTGTAATTGAGTCACTAAGAGACAACGGCTATAACAATACAGCTTATGCGCTTGCAGAACTAATTGATAACAGCCTACAAGCAGGTGCAAACAGGGTCGAAGTAGGATTTATTGAAGGACTATTAACCACTGGCGTTAGAAAGAATTATTCAGTATCTGAGATATCTCTTTGGGATAACGGGATTGGAATGGATGCCGAGACCCTGCGCTTAGCAATGCAGTTCGGCGGAGGCACCCACCGCAATGACAGAGAAGGCATGGGTAAATTTGGAATGGGATTACCAAACTCATCAATATCCCAGTGCAAGAGGGTCGAGGTTTGGAGCTGGCAGAATAGCGATACCCCAAACTATACGTACCTTGATGTCGATGAGATGAAATCGGGAGACTTGGAAGAGGTTCCTGAGCCCGTTAAGCGACAAATCCCTCCTGAGTATGAAAAAGCGTTTTTCACCAAAAGGCCGCCGTCAGGAACTCTTGTTGTTTGGTCTAAACTAGATCGATTAAGCTGGAAGACAGGAAAGTCGATATATCGTCACTGCGAGCACCTTGTAGGGCGTATGTATAGGAACTTCATTTGCAACGACAATATAAAGATTGAAAGTATTGTTTATAGAAAAGAAAGCGAAGATCGCCTAGCAGTTTGGGAGCGTGAATTGTTTAAGGCAAATGATCCAATGTATCTCAAAAAGAACACTTCATTACCAGAGCTACCTGGGCATTACAAAAAAGAAGCGTTTTTTGAGCTAATGGACGAGGAGGTTGTATCTGTTGAGTATTTGGATGACAAGGGCAATCCAAAGCGATGCGACGTAACTATAACCACCTCAATGGTTAAAAAAAATATTACGAAGAATATTTTAAAGGATACCGTAGGCAAACTTGGTAGCACAGAGTGGGGCAAGCATTGCAGCAAGAATGTGGGTGTCTCTATTGTACGAGCAAATCGAGAGCTAGTATTGCGTGATTCGTTCCTGACTTCTACTCTCCGAGAAAGTAAAGGTCGCTTTATAGGTATTGAAGTCTCATTTCCTCCATTATTAGATTCTGTATTTGGTGTAACCAACAATAAGCAAGACGCTGTAAAGCTGATCCCTTATGACATGAGATCAATTAGTTCTCAAGCAGGCTTTGATTCAGAACAGGAATACTTGAGAGATTTAGAAGATAATAGTGATTCACTACTTCAAGTTTTAAAAGTTGTGGCAGTAGTAAAAAAACAAATTTCAGCTTTAACCAAGTCTCTAGAAACAATCGATGTGGCGGGAAAGGCTACCAAGCAAGGGGCCAAGTCCGAAGGAGCTGCAGAAGGCGCTGCTGACAAAGCCACACAGGGTTCTGTCCAAAGGGAAAAACATGGTCACAAAACAGGGACTATCACTACTCCTCTGAAAAAGGCTGACGTGGTTGATCATCTCAAAAATGCTGGAGGGATGACCCAGAAAGAGGCGGAAGTTAAGGCAGAGCGACTAATACTAACAGGTAACCGCTTCCTAATAGAGGATGTTGCGAGAGATTCTGAAGCGTTTTTTGATGTCTCAACCAGCAAAGGATTGACTCTAGTTCTGTTAAATACTAACCACGCATTCTACAAGAAACTAGTTAGCAAGCTTGGCGACGAGGAATTAGAAGTGCTTCAAACCGCGATTGCAGGCTTTGCACGTGTAATGAACGAAACCACCGACGAAAAGCGATTAAAGTACCTAAATACAATACGTCGAGAGTGGGGTATTGTTATTAGTGAATTCTTAGACGATCCTTCTGACGACTGTTTCGACGATTTTTAAATACTGGGTTAAGAGGAGCGGTCATGGGGTTAATTTCTAACGAGCAGTTAAAGCGTGAGCTGGATAAATACATCCCAGGCTGCTCCTCATTGAATGTCATCTCTGCATTTGTATCTATGCCTGCAGTAAAATGGCTGAATAGCATTGTTTGCGAAAACGGCACCAAAGTATGCATTGTTGGTAGATTTAGCCCAATGGATTTTGCTAATGGTGCCAGCGATTTCGAGTCTTTAAGACAATGCTTAAGGCAAGGACATACAGTCAAGGCTCTACCTAACCTACATGCGAAGATTTACCAAATAGATTCCGAAATTATTTTTACAGGTAGCGCCAACATGACAGGGAGGGGACTTTCCTTAGTAGAAGCAAGCAATCTGGAGTCATGTGCTAGAGTCGAACCAACAGGAGACACCAAACATTTCATATCAAGAATAGTTGATATTGCATCCATCATTACTCTTAATACATTGGATCAGATGGAGTTATATCTTGACAAGTCATCCTCTGAAAATCAGAAAAAACCTCTAACAGATTGGCCTAAAGATATCTTACCTAAGCCCCAAAGCATCTTTGTTTCTGATTTCCCTTTATGCGAGCCTGGTCAAGCCAATGAGGTCTACCTAGCAAACCCCGCCTTAGAATTCGCCGCGATTGAATACAATCGATCAAACTCATACGTTGCAAAGAATCTGTTTAGAAGTTCGAAAGCATACACATGGCTCGTCTCTCACCTGCATGAAATAGAGAAAGACAGAGGCTTGGGATTTGGAAAAGTATCTAGCCTACTTCATAGAGATTTAGCTGATGACCCAGCTCCGTATCGCCAAGAGGTTAAAGAACTGGTAGCGAATTTATATAAGTATATCGAACTATATGCCAGTGAAGAGGTGCTGGTTCATGTTCCAGGCCGAAAAAGCCAGGTTGTGACACTTCTCTAATGATATTTACCTGACTGCGCCGCCCGCATAAACTTTTGTTACGCGACTGCTCTATGGCCGACAAACGCTCTCATGCCGTCACGTCAACCCGCGCTCAGGGCTTAAAGTAAGAGGCGAGGGGGAGGCCCTCAAGCTGTTCACGCAACAACTCAAATGCCGATCAAAATAAGGTGATGCGTTTTTGAGCAATACGTAGCTGGCTAAAGGTTTAACACAATTCTATTCAACATACTCATAAACAAATAAAAACCCATATATCAAGAGGTTACAACCAACACTTCACAAACAACAAAAACTATGACTTAAAAGACTTTTTGTGCTCTGAAGAATACGCAGACCTATTAAAAAATGCATAATTAGTATTGCTAATATAAAATATAGTATATGTATATTTTGAAGTGGCTAACTTTGTTTTTCTCGCAATTAGTTGAATCGTGCCAGGGATGGTCTTTAAAGGACTTACATGTGACTCTAGATCAGATCAAGAAAGTGGTAGAGATGACAGCAGTAGCACTCGGTTTCGAAGTGCAGGTTGATATTCAAGAAATTGGTGACTCAAACGTTATCTACATGATCATAGATAGCAATCCTTTGCAGCCAGGAGAGACTGGATCTGTAACTGTAGAGACAGAAGGCTTGGAGTCAAAAGAGATTGTAGAGCGCTTGGTAACGGGCTTTGGGCTAGGTCCGAAACCTAGTAAAAATTTAGTAGAAGGTATTTTGTATGTTGATCTTTTTTAGTGTTAGCTGCTGTGCTTGTTGGACTGTACATGCATACTAAAAAGCGCGTCACTTCGATGAATGAGTTCGATAAAGAAGATTTTAACTCGTTGATCAGAGATGCTAGTACTAGATATCAAGAGGCTTTTTCTTTGCTCTTTAATAAATAATATTTGCAATATAAAAATAATAAAAATTTATATTTATGATGGATTTAATAGTCGGCATTGACCCAGGGCTCAAGGGGGCTATTTCATTTATGAAAGCATCTACGGGCGAGATTCTTGATCTCGATGATATGCCAATAAAAAAGGTAGCTCTAATAAGTGGTAAGAAGAAAATCAAGGTGTGCGCTCTGCAGCTCGCTGCTTTGTTTTCAAAGTGGTTTGGTGAGTTTGGGGATGAGATGATGTATCGCTTATCCAGGTTGTTTTGGAGCGTGTCAATTTACAGAGTACCGAAGGTTATGCAGGTTCATTTGGAAACAAACAAAGATCAGCTGGATACACAGATGCATGAAGTAGCGTAAAGAAAAGCCTTGTTTTTCCAGGGATGTTATTATTGACAATAAATACTAAAATACTTAAAAAGTATTCTTGAATAATAAATAAAAATATAATAATATGCGTTTATACTCAATAATAAGAGAGACAAGAATAATGAATGCATTTGAAAGATTGCTTGAAAAAAAGCTTGCAGAGATTGCTGAATACGAAAGAAAGATCAGTAAGGCGCAAGAAGAAGTTGCCATTTACAAAGAGCAGCAAGAAAAATATCAAGCTATTATTGAGATTCTGGTTTCAAAAGAAGAAGAACTAGAAAAAGTCATGACAGAACATTCTGAACAGAAAGAAAAAGAAGAATTACTGAAAGATAATATTAAAAATAGAATTGAGAAGTTTATTGCTTTTAGTGAAGTTGAAGATATGAAGAAACGCATGCTTAAGCTGATTAGAACAAAAAACTCTGTAAATAAATCTGAATTTCATGATATACAGAGAAAGATCGAAGCAGTTGTTGATAAAATGAAAGATGCTGGTTTTGTTAGTAGGGGTTTGTACTATTTAACTTCTGTAAATTACAACAGAGTAGATAAATTTGATCTATCAAAAGCAAGTAAAGAAGAACTTATTACATTGATTGAAGCGTAATTAAGGCTCTCAAAAAGAGCCTAGTGTTTTGCCAGAATTTTTTGTGCGGTAATCCTCCCATTTTAACTGACGTTAGAAGTAGAAGTTAAGACAGTTGGTCATGCATAAAGTCTATTTGATAGCAAAAACAGATATACTATATTGATTAAAAAGTATGGTATTTTATAAAATTGTTTGACATATTGTGGTTAGGTTGCTACGGTTGTCATTATATATCGATACATAAGAATACATCGGAGAGGCGCATGGCTGGCAAAAGAGGTGCAGGTCGTCCAGCTCTAGATCCACTTGAGAAGTTTCGTCGGAAAGTAAAGCGTGCTGAACTAAAGCTGCAGAGCATGAAGACACTAGCAGATCTAGAAACAGAATCTGGACCAATTGACTTGCCTAAACGACGTGGCCGTGTGCCTATGAATGCACAGCAGAAGTTACAGAAAGAGCAGGTCAAGTTTAACAAGCTGATAGCTGAACTTCGAAAAAGGGAAGATGAAGCTGGCGAAGCACACTGTAATCTCGAAGCAGTAGAAGACCCAACGGTCAACGAGCTGGGTCTTTCAACAACGGGAAAGCCACGTTCTGACATTTTTACAATTCTTGATCGCAAACTGAAAGCTGCGAAGAAGAAAGTAAAAGAAGCTGAAGAGATGGAAGAAGTTCGTAATGTAAAAGGCGGCATGGGTCGTCCAAAGATCACAAAAGCTGAACGTGTTCGTCGTGCCAAAATTGAGGCATTTACTCTTGAAGCACGAATACTTGAAGAAGAGGGGAGACTTGACGAAATCGGCCTTCAGAAGCGTAAGCTGAAGAAACTGCGTGATGCTGCTCACGATGCACGTATGCGTATCAAAGCGTACACAAAAGAAGATTACGAGCTTTGCTTTGATGAAATTAATCGAGCAAAACAACTTCTCGAAAGTATTGAAAACACAGTTAAAACAGAAGAGCTTCGTTTCAAGCATCTAGAAGATATGAAAGAAGGCCTGAATGAATACGATGATCTAGAAAATGAATTAAGAGGCATTGCAGAGTATGATCCAAATCTTCCAGCGTGCGAGCACGCTCGAATGATTCAGGTACTGCGAAAGCAGAAAATTATCAAAGATGAACTAAATCGCATTCGAAACGAGCTGAACGCAACTGTTCATATTGATGGTTTTTGATTTCAAGAAGGTCGCTGAGTGAGGCCTTTTTTATTGTCAAAATAAAATAGTAAAATGATAAAAAAGTATCTCAATATGGTTCTGTATATTTTAATGTAAGAATATGGACAAAACATAAAGTATCTGCCACAAAAAATAGGGTAACAACATGATTAGTAAAAAAGATTTAACAGACGAGCTGGCTCTTGCGATAGCACTATGCAGTATCGGCCTGGATATAGGTAAAACATACGAAGATGACGTAAAAGAAGCTGTTAATTCTGATGTAGAAAAGCTGGAAAAACTTGAGAGGAAAGATTTTGAAGGTATTTGGGTTGGAGCTCACTATCTCGCTGTAGTTAATCCAGGTACTCGTGACTTTATCGATCAGCATCCACTTTATAGCTTGGAAGTCATTGATTCAGTAGCTGCAGAATCAAGCTTGTACGACAAGATGATGATGGAAGAGCTGGATCGCATGCTGTGCTGGTTACTCAAGATTGCACTCAAAGCTTACTATTACGAGAACAAGATTTATGAGCGTGTTTTTCTAACTCAAATCAATTAGTATTGTTTGTATAAACTAAATTATAATAATTTTATACTGGGTTTTTTTGGTGAAAGCCAATAAGAATAATAAGAGGTGAATGTGTATATCGAGATCTGTTTTACGGTTCTTTTGCTTTCTGCTGCACTTCAGCAAGCTTCTGCTCAAGTTCTTTGATCCGTTGTTCTGGGGTTAGCTCAAAGGTTTATCTGACATGGTATTGGCAAGGTCCGTAGAGGTTCCTTTAGACCAATCTAGCCGACCATACTTGCGGAGCCAAACCAGAACAGTCGAGCGGCCTTGGATGCCATAACGGTTTTGAGCTTGCTTATATGTTATCTCTCCCGCTTCGACCTGGTCGACAACCGACAATTTAAAAGCGCGAGAATCGTCGCGTTGAGTGCGCTTAGATCTTGATTTCATAATACCTTCCGATTTCATGCTCGAAAAGTGTCAACGTTATTCAGGACGGGACAGAAGAAAGAAAAAGGCCCGCAATTGCGGGCCTTTTTTGTTTTTATCGAAGCCACTCTGGGTGTTTTTGCGAATCCCGTTGAATAACGTGACCAATGCATTTCACTGCATCGCTTGATGACAGAGCTCGTTGCTTGTTCATGATTACGAAAGGACGCAGAAGCCGCTTGTGAATGTTTCGCTTACTCTTGTATGCGGTTACAAAGATATGAGGCTTGATCTCGCTGCCATTGTATACCTTTTTTCGAACTTGCTGCCAAGTTTGTGTGCCGCCAATATATGCGCTCATATGCATTGCAAGTGAACTCATGACAGTTTGTGTGCGCTTGCCATTAAAATATTGCTCAAGTCGCTTGAGAAGCATGTGAGACATTTCATCTGCAGAGTAAGTGGACTGCTGAATTACTTGATAGAAACGCTCTTCGTTCAGAGAGATGAGTTCGAGCTTTTGTTTGTCGAAGTCGAACACGTAGCAGTAGATCTGATGAAAAACAGAGCTGCCTTCTTGATAGTTCTCCAGATTCCAGTCGGAATTTTTCAGGTGCGCTTCTGCAATGATTTTGTCGATATCCATTACTTCAATCCGTAAATATTACATTGAAAACCATTTTGCTCAAAGAAATCTTTTACATCTTGTGCAAGATAGCCCTTTGGATTAATCGTTGTAACTCTGTTTTGAAAGAAAAGAAGAGATTCATTATGTAGCTTATGAATATCTAAAAACTTCTGAAGTTCCTTTTTTAATACAATCTTTCTGTTTTGATGTTTTTGACAAATAAGAAGCGCCCATTTATCACTTCCTTCCATATAGTAGACTCACACCAATAAAGAAAATAAGTATGCAAAGAATTCCGATTACGACAAAACCTATAAAATGGAGATACATAAACATCATATGAAGGAGATGTGGGATTTCAAGATCAAGACCCCATTCATTAACCATGATTTTTGCGATCTCACCGCGAACATACGGTTTAGTTACTGTTGGATAGTAAAGATATGCTCGTGTAAACGTTAAACGAGAGCTTGGGTCGTAGCTAGATTTCTTATTGTATTTTATGAAAATCTCACCTTGAGGGATAAATTTACTTTTGAACTTAATTAACTTAAATCCCTTGTTTCTCAGATCAAAGCCTCGTTTTCGCATGCCAGATTTTGGTAACGGTTTGTCAATTTTCCAGTCTTTGTCTATTATTCTGTAGTAATCATTCACACGAAGGCTGGCCACGTCTATTATGATTTCTTCAGAGGGTTTTGCTTCGAACATATGTGAAAGTTTAGCGAAAATTGGAAACTCGGAGTACAGCCAGATCGAGCCACAAAATATCAAAATCGGAATAATAACAATGCGCTGCAAACGTCCTTCAAGTTGAAGTGGTGTCATAAATTCTCTCCATAGAAAGTCTGATTTCGTGAAAAAATCACAAAATATGCTACTGTGTGTTTTTGGATTGAGACTTGGTATTGCTCAACCAGTTGTTTTAAACAGGGTAAGAAAGACTTCGAAATATGAAAACATTAAAAATCCTTTTGCTGTTATCGTTAATGCCAGTCGTTGCACTAGCAGATCAATTCGCATACGAAATTCTTGAGTACAATAAATTTCATGACTCAAGAGAGATTAAGGGACAGTTAAATAAAATGGGGCAAGTCGGCTGGGAGCTTATCTCTGTTGATAAGCACATCGCTACAGGCGCTGCTACATTTTATCGCTACACATTAAAAAGAAAGGTTATTAGACGCGAAGGTAGTTGATAACTCTCTCAATACCCTCTGGAGTAGTTGCTACAATGACTGGTTTTTCGTAACCAAAAACTTGATTAGATTCATTAAGCCATCCTTTGGCTTCTTCCATGCTTCCATATTTATTTTCTAGAATTGAGAACAGGCAATTAAGACGAACATAATACTCCAAAGCTTCTCTGATCGTCATTGCGTTCACAGTTCTTCTCATCTGCTCTTTTATGTTCATGTTCTACAGCTCCTTCTAGTCGAACTAAATCATTAAAATCGATTCGGGTATTAGTCTCTGAAACAATCTCATCAACGACTGCGGCATTCATGCCATCTTTCAGAAGCTTACTCGCAGTCATAGCAACTGCACGATGTTCTTCAATACCATTATCCAGCAGGCGATCTATAGTCTTATCAAAATCCACACGAACATCACCGACTTTCTTCTCTGCAGTATTCATCTTGATCTCACGCAACTGCTCTTTGTAGCTCTTTACAGTCATTTCGATCAGAGAAAGCTTATTTGAATGCAAAACAATCTTGTCTTCGATCTGCTGTTGTGTGTAATAAATATCAAACTCAATACCAGAAAACAGTTTAGTGATCTTTGCAAGAAGATTTCTGATCACAGTCAGAAATCTTATCAATCTCTGCTTCGAACAGGCCTGCGTCATCCTGAATCTTTTGAGAGTACACGTAGCGTTGCCTGCTTTTAAAGTACGATTTTAGTTCAAGGCAGTGCTGTTTATCTGCATCTAGTGCAGTAATCATTTTAGTTAGATCTGCTTCGTTGAATTGTTTCATGTTCTCTTACCCTGTTTTCATTGTTTGTATGCTCCTGCTAATAAAACGCTCAATCAAAACCAAATATTGGTCCTGATTAACAATTACTATTATAGCGAAGATGAAAATATATGACAAGACATGTAATGATATGTGTGCACGAGAAGCGACAAGAGAAGTGAGCGCATCAGCATATTTCGCAATCACTGATTGCGAGATGAAACACAGCAAAAGTGCTCTTTATGGCAGTAAAAGTGCTTCTAGCGACATTAAAAGTGTCGTCAAGAACACATGAACTGTCTTGAAAGTGAAAAGTCAATTTATGGTATAGATACTATCTCTGCTATAAAGTGATGTTGGAACGCATTGCGAAGCTGTCGAAGACCAAAAGCTCTACCCATACTGGGATAAACGTAGTGTCCGAGTATGGAGGGGCGGTTCGTTGCCTCCCAGACCAGATGCGAGCCTGCGAGTATCTAGGTATGGGTGGTAGCGAATAAGCTCGACAAGCAACGTAGTGACTTGTAATTGTGAGGAACGAGCAATTATAAGGCATGGGAGTTGTGCAGGCGAGTGCAAAGCCTCTACTAGCATTCTTTGAATGCCTGGGCTTTCTGCGAGAACGAAGTGAAGCAGGAAGGGGGCCCAGGTATGCAAAGGAGGCGTTAGGACGCAGCTCTTCAACGCAAGTCCGCACCCCTAAAAACACAAAAAAACAGAACCAAAGCCTGGCACAAGGCCCAAATCCTGGCTTTATATTCAAATACTAAAATATTAAAAATGTGTATTAATTATAGATAATATATTTACTATTATGTATAGTTAGTATTATCACTAAAAAATAAAAACAATAAGAGTGTGATACAAATGAAAGACTTAATGAGTCATGAAGAGTTTATAGAAGCTACTACTGTAGAGTGGCATCTCCACAAAGACACGTACTCTGGATATATCAGAGATGCTTACAAATTCATTTTCTCTAATAAGAAGTTTGCAAGGCTTCTTGATGGGGAAAATACAGAAGATGTTTTGCGATCAATCTTTGATAGTGAACAAGCTATCGATATGATCAAGCAAATGCTGACCAAAGAATCAAAAAGCAGAACTTCAAACTCTTGGAGAAAGCTTCGTAGATCTGCAGCTGTGTTGGCGAAGAGTGTTGGGAGTGATGATTTTGCAGCCTCTATGGTTGGTAAAAATGCTTGGAAGAACCCGACTCCAGAATCGCAGCGCTTTCGTCAGACTGGTAAATCTCTTCGACAGAAAACGGTTACTGATATCGACTTCAATATGATCATGGCAAATAGAAGAGAGTCAGAAGATTCAGAATCTTGTGCATTGCTCAATATTGGAAGATATCTTGGAGCTAGGCCAACTGAAATGAATCGTATTGAAGTTCTTGATGCACAAGGCAGCGGAGAGATAACAGTCTTTATTGGCGGATCAAAGAAGACTAAAAAGGGCGAAAGCGGCCACTGGAAGCAGCGAGGTATTGATCGCACACTGACTCTGAAGTTAAGTCGCACAGAGATGATTGAACTTACAACATCGATTCTGATTGCAGATGGAATGGAAGACAAAGATGTTGAAGCTTGCAGAAAGCGAATCACTAGAAATGTCAGCAAGATCTGGCCACAGCGTTCCAGGAAATTCTGCTTATATAGTTTGCGCTACACGATGGGTAGTAATCTGAAGAAGTCTTACAATGGCTATCGCAATAAAGACAAGCTTATTGCTGCCGCAATGGGTCATCTGTCTACTTCGTCAGCAAGTAGTTATGGCAACATTAAGAGCGGTGTAAAAACTGGTGTTCCAGTGCCCTCAAAAGAAACACTTGCTCAAGTAGAAGTTGATACTGGAAGAAAGCGAAGCTATGGCAAGCAAAGACGCAGACAGCGAACAATGCCAAGTGGAGCACCTGCAGCAGGGATGACTGCAAGGATGTAATAGAAGCCCTGGACCTCTAGGGCTTATCTTTTATAGGGTCTATCAAAACCCATAAATACCATTACATGTATTGACAATAATTCGATCAGCACTAAAATAGATTATAATTGTCATTACATGGATAGATATGAGATTACAGTTTATTGCTGCCACACTTCTTTCTTTGTCTGCATGTACTGCAGAAATCTCCAGTCCCGTCGATCAGATTCTTTCGTTCTACAGTAAGCCAGGTTTACCAATACACATCATTCGCACAGCTCAATACAAAGAAGATATCAACAAGCTCGATGTCGATCCAGCTTTTGTGAAGTCAGTATTTGAGAAGAGATTCAAGTACACGTTTGATGGCGAACCATTGTCAGAGTCGTTCAACAGGGACTACATACAAACCCTGGTTACATACACTAGAAAGGACAAAAGTACTGCTGCGTGTTTGATCCGTATTGGTGAAGATTTTTATGCTTCTATATATAGAAGGGCGCATTTGGAAGGTTTGCTGGTTGTCGCTCATGAAGCAGG
Organism: Pontibacterium sinense; assembly: GCF_015209595.1. Classification (GTDB taxonomy): domain Bacteria; phylum Pseudomonadota; class Gammaproteobacteria; order Pseudomonadales; family Balneatricaceae; genus Pontibacterium; species Pontibacterium sinense. The sequence goes on from NZ_JADEYS010000010.1 coordinate 17,652, forward strand.
TCACTGTCATCAGCTTTCTAGCTTCCTGAAACGTGATCAGTATCAGTCGGCATTGCCAGGTGTTCGTTATCTTCGTAATACTGAAATAACTCAAGAAGTTCGATCAAAAAAGATCTCTAAAAGGGAAGGGATCTTTCTTCTGAAGTACTCAGAGTACATTCGAGAAGTAGCAGCAGACATCTCTTCTCTCTTATATTTGCGACATCAATATCGAGCAAGCGATGAAGCGATACAAAAAGCTCTGGATCATCTTCTGAAAAAGAGAGGTCGTAAAAATATCCACAAGTATCCAAATTCTGTTGGTCACAAGACGACACTGTTTCTGGAAAAACTGACTATAAAGTTGCTGGATTCGCACATGGAAGAGTTTCAAAGAGATACGTTTCTGGCTTCGATGAAGATTGCATACAGTCTTGATCGATCATTTACCTTTGACGGCTTCAAAGAGAAGTACGGTCACTTGGCACTAACTACGAACCACTTCTGATAGCTCGATCACATTTTTTACCTGGCCAGTGCGTGATAGATGTGTTTGGCCACCATCGACAGATATCGATCCACAGTGGCATGTTACAAACTCGTGCTCATGCTTGCTTTCGATGATCTCGCCGCACTTACGGCACTTGGCTCTGTTTCGCTTTATTTCCATCTCTACATTTTAACAGTGTTTTGAACGCAAAACATACAATTTTGTAAATAAATGTAATGACAGATATTGACATTTATCCTACCAGTCCTATAATTCAGGTCATAATATGTCATTACATATATGGAGATATAGAGATATGGCTAGAGGTATATTGATCGGTGGTCAAAAAGGCGGCACGGGAAAGTCACTGGTTGCTTGTAATCTGGCAACGATGATCTCTAGTCAGGGGATGGATGTCGTACTTGTTGATTGCGATATCCAGGCAACCAGTTACAAGTTCTGGAGTCGTAGAAGTGAAAAGGATTTTGACTGCATTCTTGAGCGTCATGATGTTTTTGATATTGCAAAGTTCGAGGACACCCTTCAGCAATGTCGAATTAATTATGACGTGTTGGTGGTTGATGTTGGCGGTCAAGACTCGAAGCATCTTCGCGCTGCCCTGGCTTGTGATGCTATCGATGTACTGCTTTCACCAATACAACCATCTTTCAGTGATATAGAAACTCTTGTGCATCTAGATAATCTTGTTGAGAGCGCGATACAGTTCAATACAGAGCTAGATACGTACTGTCTTGTAAATCGCTGTCATTACAATCACAATGTCACTAGCAGAAAGTCTGCTCTCGGCTTTATCGATAAGCACTGTAAAAACCTCAAGAGCTTCGATCAAACTCTGACTGATCTGATCGCTTACAGACAAGCATTTGGTAAGGGTCAATCTGTTATCGAGTTCGAAGATGTTCGAAACGGTAGTAAGCGATGCAGTGCTGAGATGCAGCTTCTATATAAGTGCTTGACTGGCCGTAACTACAAGGTAATGACATGAGTGATGAATTCGAAGGTGCTGCATCTCCTGAAAAGAATGATTTTGTAAATAAAGCTGGTAAGACACCTGCGGAAGAGGTGGAGCTTCTATTGATGGTTGGTGGCCAAATTTCTGGACGCAAAGAGAACTACTCAAAGAGCCAGACGTACTATCTTCACAACACAATTGATGAATGGATACGTACAAGTGGCAAAGCGGAAGGTAATTTACAGGTCATTGTTAACTATCTTCTTAAGCGTGGTATTGAAGCTGTAGAGAAAGAAGGAAGACAAGTGATGATTAATGCGTCGAAGTTTAAAGGCCTGGAGTAAAGGGAGAGGCTGCTGAATGGCGAAGTCTGTTGTTTTTAATGGTTTTGAAGGTTTTGCTGAACCAGGGGTTGAAGTTCGTGGCTTATCTATTCGAATCTACTTTAATTATCGTAGCAAACAAGAGAAGCCAAGATTTTGTTCGATTGAAAATGTCCATTCAGTAAAGCAATTTCAGGATCTGCTTGATGAAGCAAGCGATATTCAAAGATTGCTTGATCGAATGTCAAAGCGCGGAACGCTGACAGATGAAATCTACGCAACCCATCTTCCAGAGTCTGAACTTGCAAAAAATAGGGGTGGAAGCAGAGCAACAGTAAACTTTAAACAACTGGCTCAGAGATACCTCGATGACCAGGAACCGCTCGTGCGCAGGGGAGATATCTCTGGCGGCACAGTAGAGTCTCGCAGAAAAGCTCTCATAACATCACAACACATGAACAAGCTGTCAGCGATGCGTGATATGCCGAAGAATCATAAGCACACGTTACTGTATCAGCAAGGGCTCGGTGATATGCGAATTGGTGATATCACTTTCGATGTGCTTCGCAAGCTGCAGACATATTTGTATGACTATGCTCCAAGAGAGACTGGTAAGTTCGGATACTCTGAAAAATATGTGAATAACATATTGGATGCCATTCGGCAGGTATTCAAATACGCTCTGCAGCATCAAATAGTAGAGAAAGATCCATCGGAAAACATAAAAACTCTTCGCGTACCCACAAAAAACAAGCTTGAAGAGCAAATGTTTTTCGACTTCGAAGAGCAAGAAGCCATCTATCAAGCTTGCATAGATGACAATAAGCCATGCCTTGCGGAAGCATTTAAGTTCGGATGCTGGACAGGACTTCGAAAAGAAGAACTGCTTGCATTGGCTTGGGAAGACATCAATTTGGAAGCAAATTCGGTGACTGTAACAAGGGCGTACACAAGAGAAGATGAATTTCATCATCCAAAAACCAAAACCTCTTATCGATCAATTGAACTGCTTGATGATGCTCGTGACGCACTAGATAGAGCGTATCAACACACTAGTGAAGCAGAGCCAAAAACATTCATGGTAAAGCGGCCAGAACAGAACGGTAGAGTTCCAGAAGAGCTGCGTTTGGTGTTTCAAAACTTTGCCAAAGGTGGGCCAATACCCCGTGCTTGGAATGAAGGATCGCTTCGAAAGGCTTGGAATAGAATAAAGAAGCTTTCTGGCGTAGATCTGCCATTCAAATACGTTCGGCACACGTATGGTTCTATGCGAATGTCGGCAGGAGGCATGGAAGAGGAAGTAGCTGATGAGATGGGGCACAATGGCACAACGATGGTTCATCGACACTACACAGTGCAGAGCAATAAGTTCAACAAGCAGATGATCGCAAGCAAGAACAAGGCTATGAGCAAACTGAAGGAAGAGCTTGCTGAACTTGAATGAATCTCAATTTTTTATGGTATAAAAGCTACCATATAGGCATTTGGTGTGGTAAGATGTACAAATAAGTGCTAAATCTGCATTTATCCCATGCGTACCCCACGCCTTCTCTGTTTTTCCAAGAATTCCTTTAAATACGCGGCCTACAGAGCAAAGGGGTCGGAGGTTCAAATCCTCTCATCCCGACCATTAATACCCCCCATCTTCTGATTCATTACTGAATAGTGCTTTTTGAATGAATCAAATTTGATTTCCCTTCTGTTTTTGAAAAATTTCCTATCAGAGCACGTGGTTTCCTATATTGAACTGTGCCTCTCACTTGGTTAGGCTTCGGTAGTACGTCTTTGGTCGCATAATAAGATGTCAGCTTGATGAAATATCCATTAGAGATAGTCAGATGTTGGCCGACAACAAGATCAGAGAGATAAAACGTGGCTCAAGAAGGGTTCCCAGATGAAAGTCTCACACAAAATCGCGTTGTTTGCGTCGATCATTGTCGTTCTGGCATTTTCGATTTTTTCATGGGTGCAGTACTACAGTGTGCGTGATGCGCTGTATGAGAAGACGGCAACAGGTACGGCTGAAGCAACACAAGCTTTGGGTCAGCAGATAACGAACTGGCTGAACGGTAAGTTAGCACTGATCGATATGATGGCGGAAACCATTGATGATGATTTCAGTGAGATTGGTATTCAGTCAACGTTTAACACACCGTTGCTGAAGCGCGAGTTTATTTTGATCTTTGGTGGTCTGGATACAGACGGTGAACGCATCACTAATGATCCTTCCTGGAATCCACAGGGCTGGGATGCACGTAAGCGTCCCTGGTATCCCTATGCGCGTAGTCACAAGCGTGCAGTACTGACCGATCCGTACCCTGATGCTGCCACGAAAGAGATTCTGATCTCTGCGGTTGCCAATCTCTACGATAAAGGGCAATTCAAAGGTGCCTTTGGTGGGGACTTGAGTCTCAAGGCTGTGTCTGATGCAGTGAATACACTGAACTTTCATGGTACCGGTTATGCATTTCTGGTGAGTGCAGATGGCAACATCATTAGCCACCCGAACGGCGAGCTGAACGGAAAAGGGCAAGGTGAACTGTTCACTGCGGGTGTACCGAAATTTTCAGAAGATTTGCAGGAAGCTCAGGTGAGTGGGCAGACCGTGTTCACCTCCTACTACAAGCTCAGCGGCCTTTACGGCAGTGAATGGTATTTGGGTGTCGTGCTGGATAAAGCGAAGGTGATGGCAGAGGCGAATGCGTTTGGCTGGGCGGCTTTGATCGGTACATTGATCAGTGCATTGCTGACCTCTATCGCAATCTATTTGGCCGTGTCGCGCACATTGCACCCGCTGCAGGCGTTGCAGGCATCGTTGCAAGAGATTAACAGCGGTGAGGGTGATCTGACTAAACGTCTGGAGGTGACAACCAAAGATGAATTTGGGCAGGTATCCGAAGAATTTAACCGTTTTGTCGATTTTCTGCAGCAGTTGGTCGGACAGGTAAAGAGCATTTCGGTGGATGTGCGAGCCAATACTGATCTGACGGCGACATCGGCTGAAACGGCCTCCGGACAGCTGCGGCAGCAATTGTTTGAACTGGATCAGCTGGCCACCGCAATGCATGAGATGTCCGCAACGGCGCATGATGTGGCGTCTAATGCTCAGCGTACAGCTGCATCGTCACAAGAGGTGGATGAGGCAACGCATGCCGGTGTTGAAGTCGTATCGCGTACGACAGACTCCATCGCGGATCTGGCAAATGATATGGACACTGTTGTGGGGACAATTAACGACCTGTCATCCTACAGCGACAATATCGCGTCTATTCTGACCACTATTACCGACATTGCAGATCAGACTAACCTGTTGGCGCTTAATGCTGCGATTGAAGCGGCGCGTGCGGGTGATTTAGGGCGTGGTTTTGCAGTAGTGGCAGATGAAGTTCGGGCGTTGGCGTCTCGTACGCAGCAGTCAACGGAAGAGATTAAAGACATGATTCAGCAGCTGCAGGCAGGTGTGAAAAATGCCGAGGTGGTGATTATGAAAGGGCGCGATCGTGCGACCCAGACGCAGGCAATGGCCAGCGAAGCCGATGGCGTGTTGAGCAGTATCCGTGAGAGCATTTTGGATATAAATCAGATGACGCTGCAGATTGCGACTGCAGCGGAAGAGCAGAGTGCGACCGCTGAGGAGATTAACCGCAATACGGCCAATATCCGTGATATCAGTGGTTCTGTATCTGAGCAGGCGCATGAGCAGGAGAGTAATTGTAACTCGATGGTTCAGCTGACCAGTCAGCAGGATAGTGCCTTGAGTAAATTTAAGGTCTGAGTGGTATTCAGCCTTTAAGCAGGGTTGTGTCTGAGTATGGCGATTGACTCAGGTGCAGCCGATAGCTTCCGTCCATGCACGTGCTTTCTCCTGAAGAAAGCACAACTCTTCCGAAAGCCGTTTCATCGGCAGGTCGATATCCCCCCACGCTTTATGCACACAGCTCTGTGTGAGGTTTTTTTCCAGCGCGTCGTCTGACAGGTCCAGCCATTCGGGGTTTTTGGTCAGATAGATGCTGATGAAATCCGCCAGTTGAATCACCAATATTAAGCTTCGGAAGCTCTTAGGAAGCTCTTCGTTGGCGTAGATGCTGTATTTGTGGTGGGCGCGAACCATGTTGCAGATGACTTTAGGTAGCTGCCAGTGTTTGCAGGCGATCATGCCAACCTGAGAATGATCATAACCGATACGGCGTTGTTCAACCTGAGGCAGTTCCTGGGGGGATGCCCAGCTTGTGCTAGGGGTACCTTTGAGGGCTTCAGGAGCGACATCAAACATTACAAAGCGACCGATGTCATGCAGTAGGCCACAGATGTAAGCCATTTCTGGATTTACGCCCAATTCCTTCATATTGAGTGCAATATGTTCGGCATAGATCGCTGTTTCGATAGAGTGTTTCCACAGGAGTTTGTGCTCGTCCTGGGATGGTACAAACACACGGGTAACGCCCAGTGTTGTGATGTACTGGGCAATACTTTCTGTGCCGATGCGGGACATCGCCAGGGTCAGGCTATTGATTGGATTGCTGGCTGCAGAAGCGGCTGAGTTGGCGATCTTAAGGATTAAGGTCGTCAGTGAAGGGTCTTTTCGTGCAAGAGCGACCATCTTCTCAAAATAGTCATCCGCTGATTTGTCCATCGCCATCAGCTCAGTGAGCACAATAGGAAGGAAGGGGAGCTGTCTGACTTCTTCTTCAATCTCTAGCAGAGCCGGGACATGAGTCATACAGCGCGTCCATGATCATGAAACAGTTAAGGTATATGTGAAGTGTATAAAAAAGCTGGTTAATGTCACGAATTAAAACGGAATAAACATATATGATGTTTTAATTTTCATGGGGTTAACATGCAGTTGTAAACGATTTTCTGCTTGTTTCAGTCCCGTCTTTAAGGGCGCGACGCCATCAATATCACGATGGGATAATTATCCATTGTCTTGCCGGGGCTTTCAATTCTGCTTTCGATTTAGGATGGCTCTGAGATAGGCCTTTGGCGCTATGGCCTATTCTTGGCTGTGACTATTTCGGTGTTACCTATGTATCTTTGGTGCAAGCGGGAATGCGTTGCTACGCATAAAAATACAATAGCGATGATTAATCTGGTTAGGTGTTTTTCCTGATTATTGCTTCTTGTTAGGTGAATTTTCTGGATCGTTAGGAAATTCAGAGCGGCGATAGGAATCATATTTTTGGATTGGTATTGTTCCGGACATCCCTGATATTTGGGTACGGCTTCCCTTATTTATTGCACCTGTTGCTGACGTTAAGAAACGTCTGCTGATGATGGTGTATTTGACCTAAACAGACCGAGACAATGACTAAAACTTTTGCTTTTGCACCTATTCGTAACGTATATAAAATCCGTCAGGCCGCAGCTGATAGCTGGTGGGTATATTTGCATAACCTCGGAAACAACGGTGAGCTGAGCATTACCTCTCGTGTGGTATTTTTCGCCAATAGCCGTGCGCAGGTTGATCAGTGGATTGAAAGCAAAGATGAGTTCGTATTTGTCATTGCAGACGACTAAGTCCTAGTCTGTATTATCATGGGAAATCATTCAGGGCGTTTGTCGCACTGAATGATAGAGCGGCACTTTTCCTGTCCTTGCTCAGTTCAGCGTTTCTGGTCGTATTTGTAAGTTGCTCAGTTCGATCATCGTTGCATTTCTTCTATTCGTTCGCTATCACTGGATAGCGGCTACTAATTACCCTCGTCTGGTCGCGTGATTTTTGCTATCGTTGGCACCGTGTCGCGGTTGTTTTAAGTGTGTTCTGTTTGTGGCTAATTGATGATTTCAGGTACGGGCCTATGGGAGGTCGATAACTGAAAGCAAAGGTAGAGACTCATGGCTGGTCGATCTGAAAAACTGGAAAAATACCGTCCCGCAAGTGACAACTTCGAGATTGATGAGTTTCCGTTTTATTGGGTAGCCCGTCTGAACTCCTTGTACGCCATGGAGATGGAAAAGACCCTGAAGCCGATGAATATGGATATCTCCCGTTGGCGTGTGGCGATGTTGTTGCGTATTCATGGAGAGCTGAGTATCTCTGATATTGCGGAACATGCACTGGGCAAGCTGCCGACCATTACCAAGATCGTCTACCGTATGAGGGATGAGGGCTTGGTGGATGTGAATACATCCGAAACCGACGGTCGAGTGACAGTCGTAACACTCACTGATCAGGGGCACGAGAACGTGGAAAGCGTTCTGGAAGGCACTCAGAGCGTTTTCAAAAAAGCATTTAAAGGCTTTACGGAGCCTCAGATTCGCAAAAGTAATCAGCTGTTACGTAAGCTGTTCGATAACTTGTCGGACTGATATCCCCCTAATCTTCACTCATTTTTCTTAGTGAAAAATGCCAATCCTTTAGCATTTTTTCCTTCCTGTTTGACCTATTTTACATATTTTCGGTTGTGATCACGGCTGTGCTTTATCGGTTCTTTGTCTGATTTATGCACAAAAAACCTTCTGCTATTTTTCTAACTTTTTTCATCTTTTACGCCTGTTTTCTCGTCTGAATTTTAATTTATTCCTTCGTTTTTTGTCTGTTTTTGTCTGTTTTTGTCTGTTTTTGTCTGGATTTTGGTGCTAATAAAGCAACAATCTGTCCTTCTGATGTTAAGAATAGGGTTCATTCTTGAAACAGCGGTTGTGTTGTTTTAGGTCGAATTTCCTACGTAATTCGCTGTTTTAACTAAAAATTCGTCCATTTTTACTGTCTTTTGGTTTTGCATGTGCGAAATGTATTTGCTTGGATTGTTGAAATTTAAATAGTTGACAATTCAAGTGAATATTACGATTCTGAAATGGCGCTACAGAGGGCAGAAACTAATCAGGATGTTCCGGATAGTTACCCATGCTTCATCAAGCCCTTCTGTAAGCAGCGTCATACGAACAACTAAAACAAAAACGAGCGGTAGGCGGATGACTGTATTTTTTCAGCGTTTTTTTCAAGGTGGCGACAGTTGGTCGGTGGCTGTGAAAGACACCATCGATGTAGCGGGCTGGCCAACCAAAGCAGGTTGCCGGGCGCTGGACGATGCAAAGCCTGCTGAACGGAATGCAGATGTTGTACAAGCGGCACTGGATGCTGGCTGTCGTCTGGTGGGGAAAACCAATACCCACGAGCTCGCTTACGGTATGACCGGCCTGAATGAATGGGCGGGCACACCTGTAAATCATCGCTATCCGGACCTGATCCCGGGTGGCTCTTCTAGTGGCTCAGCGGTAGCAGTGGCCTCAGCGTTGGCCGATTTTTCAATTGGTACCGACACCGGCGGTTCGATCCGTGTCCCGGCTGCGTGTTGTGGCGTATATGGCCTCAAGCCAACATTCGGCCGCATCAGTCGCCGTGGTGCGATGCCAGCTGAAACATCACTGGATTGTGTCGGTCCGTTTGCTGACTCCAGCGAAATGCTGATCAACGCCATGAAGGTTCTTGATCCGGAATTTTCCCCACTCAATGGCCTGAGTGAAATTCGACTGGGTATGGTGTCCGTTGATGTCGATCCACTGATTCAGAGCACAGTTGCGCGGTTTATTCAGCGTACCGAGCTGACCACTGAAGAAGTTGAGCTAACAGGCATGCATGAGGCTTTTGTGGCCGGTATGAGTCTGATTAACGCGGAAACCTTTGCAGCATGTGGCCATCTGCTGGCAACCGGAAAGGTGGGTGACGATGTCGCGCAGCGATTAGCAAAAGCCAAAGACACTTCGCCGGCTGACATTGTGCAGGCTGAAGCTGTTCGCGCTCGATTTACCCGTGAGGTTGATCTGGCGCTCGAAACCGTCACTGCACTGGTCATGCCTACACTGCCAGCTTTTCCGATGTCTCTGGCCGATGCGCAGGCAGGCAAAACCGATCTGCAGATCTCGGCGCTGGTACGACCCTTCAATCTTTCTGGCCATCCGGCCCTGACCATCCCTTTAGAAACCGAAGATCAGCGACCTGTTGGATTGCAGCTGGTGGGGCGTAAAGGGGATGACGAACTGCTATGTGAACTTGCTCGGATCATGAGCGCCTTTATTTCCCAATCCTAATAAGAACAGAGTGGAGCCTGAACAATGCCTTCCAACGTTTTAGATAAGTCCGCCTGGGGTGGTGCAGAGGAGTTTGATTCTCTGCTCGCAGACATCCGCAGCCGCCGTCAGGAATTCGAAGATCAGAAATATATCTCACAGGATATTATCGAGCGCTTTAAGCAGATCGGTGTTTACCGTTCGCTGGTACCTGAGCGTTTTGGTGGCGATGCCAAGTCTCCGTCTGAATTTCTGCAAATGGTGGAAGCGATCTCCGCTGCAGACGGTTCTGCAGGTTGGGTTGCCAGCTTTGGCATGTACCCGATGTATCTGGCGTCCCTGCCGGTAGAAACCATCGAAAAGGTGTGGAAAGAAACTCCGGATGTGGTGTTTGCCGGTGGCATTTTCCCGCCACAACCCGCCAAGCGTGTCGAAGGTGGATTTCAGGTCAAAGGCCGCTGGCAGTTTGGCAGCGGTTCGATGGGCGCGACGGTGTGTGGCGTGGGCATTATGCCGGATGACGGCGAATCTCTGCCGCGTATGGCCGTGATGCCACGTGAAAAACTGACTATCGAGAAAACCTGGAATGTCATTGGCATGGTGGGTACGGGTTCTCATGATCTGGTCGTTGATAACGTGGTGGTGCCCGAAGACTGGACTTTCACTCGCGGTGGTAAACCTAATCTAGACGACCCGTTCTTCAAGTATCCCTCTCTGGCGTTTGCCGCGCAGGTGCTGTCTGTCACTACGCTGGGTCTGGCGCGTGAAGCGATCGATGTTGTACGCGGCATGGCGGCAGGGCGTAAATCGGTCACTGGTGCACCGAATCTGGGTGAACGCGAATACGTACAGATCGAGATCGCTAAGGCAGAAGCCAAGCTGCGCTCCTCCCGAGCATTCTTCTTCGAAGCCACGGATGACGCCTGGGAGGTGATCATCTCCGGTGGGCAGCCAACACCTGACCAGGTCAGCATGATCCGTCTGGCAGCTACCAACCTGACGCATGAATGCGCAGAAGCGATCCGTATTGCCTACGAGGTCTCCGGTATGACGGGGGCGTACAACGATCATCCGCTGTCCCGCATCCTGCGTGATTCACACATGTGTACCCAGCACGCCTTCATGGGCGCGATCACCTACAAAAATGCCGGAGCTATGTTGTTCGATCACAAACCCCTGCCGGGTTATCTGTGATCCGACCGTAATCCTGACTGAATCTGACCAAGACACACAATAAATAAGAGTGAGAGTTATGAGCGAAAACACTACACACCGGGTTCTTTTCTGCATTGGCGTTAATCAGAACTTTATGGATGCACAGCAAAGCGAGATGGGCGATGTATGGCAGGCGTTCAGCGCGATGATGAAAGGCATTGCTGAACTGCCGGATGTGAACGTGCTGGGCATCATGGATGACGACCGCATTCAGGTCGGGCCGTCCACCTCTTCGCCTTGGACCGCTTACATCATGGCCGATGTGCCGGATTTGGAAACCGTGATTGCTGCCTGTGATTTCTTCCGTAGCACGCCGGTGGGTGATGGCACGTACAAGCTGTGGAAGTACTGCAAAGTTGAGGCTCGTATCGGCCGCGAACTCGTTGTTCCTGCTTGATTTCTGGCCTGATAACTGGATCGGAGTTGAACTGATGGCTACCCGCGAAACTGTTGCTTCACTGTCGAAACGCCTGCAGGCCTTTGAGGATGAAAAAGCGATCCGGACCTGTATGAACCAGTACATGTACCTCTGCGACATCCTTGATGTGGGTTTCCCGCTGGATGATCTGATGGTGCTCTTCACTGAAGACGCTGTCTGGGAAGGCCGTGGTCGCCGCTATGGCAAAACTTTCGGTCAGCATCAAGGCAAGGATGCGATCCGCGCCATGTTTGCCAAGTACACCCAGCCGCCCGCGCACTTCGACACCAACGTGCATTTTCTGACCAGTGAGCTGATCGATGTGCAAGACGGTGAAGCCACCGGTAGCTGGGTTCTGCTGCAGACCTCCACTTTTAGCAGCGGTAAGTCACAGCTGAGCAGTGCCCGTTTGAGTGTGAAGTTTCGCTGTGATGACGGCATCTGGCGCATGAACCACTTTCAGACCGAAAGCTTATTTAACCGACCGGTAACGACACCTTGGGATCAGCCCGCTGATCTGCCTGTACCTGAATGATACAGCCTGTTCCGGCCGTGAAAATTGAAACAAATAATAAGAATGGGGAACCCCATGACCGACATGATTGACGTAAAACCCGTAGTTGCAGACTACGAGAGCCTGATTAAACCGGACAAGGTCCACACCTCTTTGTACTCCCACCCGGAGATTTTCGAAGAAGAGTTGGACAAGATCTTTAATAACACCTGGGTTTGGGTAGGTCACGAAAGTGAAGTGCCGGACGTAGGTTCTTATAAAACCGCGATGATTGGTCGCCATTCGGTGATTGTCAGCCGTGACCGTAAGAAAAATATCCACGTCCTGCTGAACCGCTGTCGCCACCGCGCTGCCACTGTGTGTGAAGGCAAAAAAGGCAAGACCAAAAGCTTCATGTGCCCATACCACGGCTGGGGTTACTCACTGGACGGTGCGCTGCGTGCAGTCCCTAAACCAGAAGAGTACGAAGGTGTCTTCGAAAAATCCGAACTGCCGTTGGTGAGCCTGCGCTTTGAAACCTATCAGGGCCTGATCTTCGCAACCTTCAAAGAAGATCTGGAGCCGCTGGAAGATTTCCTCGGTGGTGCAAAGAAATGGATCGATCTGTTCATTAAGCAAGGCGGTGGTTATCCACTGAAAGTGCTGGGCGATCACCGTTTCCGTTTCCCGGGCAACTGGAAGATCCAGCTGGAAAACACCACGGATGCGTACCACTTCCCAATCGTTCATAAGTCGTTTGTTTCCTCCGTGGATGACCAGACCGCTGAAGTATTCGACTTCCTCGACGGTGAAGGTCACGTGGAAGATCTGGGTAACGGTCACAGTGTGATGGTGATGATCCCTGAGCTGGTGGATCTGGACAACGATCTGGAAGCCGCGATTCCTGAACGTTTTCAGGCGTTGGCAGATGAACTGGCTGCAGAAGGTCATTCTGATCTGGAAGTCCGTCGTATGGTGCGTGCCGTTGGCGGTTCCGGTTTCAACCTGAACCTCTTCCCGAACGTTGCTTGTTCCATGGCGTTCTTCCGCACCTTGGTGCCGATATCCGTGAACGAGACTGAAATTCATCACGTTGCACTGGGTGGCGAAGGTGCGCCGAGTGGATTTAACCAGATGCGCATGCGTTTGCATGAACATTTTCAGGGACCGATGGGCTTTGGTACGCCGGATGATGCGGAAGCATGGGAGCGAGTACAGAAAGGTTCTCAGGCGGGCAGTGACGAGTGGATTCTGCTCAACCGGGGTCAGTCAAAACTGACAACCAGCCCGGACGGTAACGTGTCCGGTGCGGTGTGCTCAGAGACCGGAATGCGCGCTGCTTACCAGCAGTGGAAAAAGATGATGACCGTCTGAACGACTGATAATGGAGAGACAGAACAATGACCGATTTGAATTTGCTGAATCAGGTGACGGCGTTCATCAACACCGAAGCCGACATGCTGGATTTTGATGAGTATCAGGCGTGGCTGAACCTGTGGACCGATAACGGTGTGTACGTTGTGCCGATCGATCCAAACGAAACCGATTTCGCCAATACGCTGAACTTCGCCTACGACAAAGCTGATATGCGCAAACTGCGTGTGGCTCGCCTGGAAAGTGGCGAAGCGGTATCCACCCAGACTACAGATAAGACGGTTCGTGCCATGTCCCGTTTCCGCATTCTGGACAGCAACGACACACATGTGACCGTACGTTGTGCGATGAACCTGAGCGAATGCCGTCACGGTAACCTGCGCAGCTATCCGGCTGATGTGACTTACACGCTGCTGAAAGCGGACAACGAATTCCGTATTGAGGAAAAAGTGATTCGCCTGCAGAACTCCGACGCGTATCTCAGCAGCATCGGCTACATCCTGTAAGGAGGTGATCATGAACCAGACTACACAGGACTCAAAACAGGTTGCACTGGTGACGGGTGCAGCACAGGGGTTGGGCAAAGCGATTGCTCAGAGCCTGTTCAATGCGGGCTTTGCGGTGGTGATCACTGATGCCAACGAAGCGGGTGCTGCAGAGACCGCGCGCGAGATCGACGCAACCGCTGAACGTGTGCTGGCTTTGAAGCTGGATGTGTTGCTCAAAACGGACTTTGAAGCGGCACTGCACGCGTCGATTGAACGCTTCGGTAAGGTCAGCGCGCTGGTGAACAATGCTGCGATGACCCCGACCACACCCGTGATGGAGATCTCTCCAGAAGAGTTCGACAAGGTGGTGAGTGTGAATCTGCGTGGCACCTTCTTTGGTTGTCAGGTGTTTGGTCAGTACTTTGCCGACAACGGCTACGGTCGCATCGTCAATATGGCGTCACTGGCGGGGCAAAACGGAGGCACTGCATCGGGTGCTCACTATGCCTCCACTAAAGGCGCAATTCTGACCATGACCAAGATCTTTGCTCGTCAACTGGCCGAGTCAAAAGTGACGGTTAACGCGGTTGCGCCGGGCCCGATGGATCTGCCGTCTGTGCGTGAACTGGTGCCTGCTGAGCGTCTGGAACAGATCATCAACGACATGATCCCGGTGAAAGAACTGGGTAACGCAGACTTTGTGGCGGATATGGTCACCAAGCTGGCGGGACCTGATGCCTCTTTTGTCACAGGTGCAGCCTGGGACGTAAACGGCGGGATCTTTATGCGCTGATCCGAACCTTCGTGAAAGCTACTGCGCTTGATAATACCGCGTTAAAAATCAGCTCAAAGTGCTCATTTACTGCTCGTAAACTGCGCCTTTTCGCCAATTTTTGCCTTGTCTTATCTGCGCTCGTAACGCTTTCACGCCAGTTCGGTCGCCGGGGAAAACCGGCAAGAACTAATTTGTAAGGGTGACATCATGAGCGATCAATTAATCGACGTAGTTATTAGTAAACGTGAGGATCAGGCCGATGCAGTGGCGGTGTTTGAACTCACAGCCAAAGACGGTGCCGACCTGCCAGTATTTGAAGCGGGTGCCCACATTGATGTGCATGTGACACCCGACATTGTGCGTCAGTATTCTCTTAGCAACGATCCGGCGAGCACGGATCATTATCGTCTGGGTATCTTGCAAGATCCTCAGTCTCGCGGTGGTTCTGACGCGATTCATGCCAATTTCAAAGCGGGTACTGAACTTCAGGTCAGTGCGCCGCGTAATCACTTTCCGCTGAATCTGGATGCCGAACGTACGGTATTGATCGGTGGTGGTATCGGCATTACGCCAATGCTGACAATGGCTTACACCTTGCAAGCGGCCGGTAAAGAGTTTGAGTTGCACTACTGCTGCCGTACTCGTGGTAGTGCGGGTTTCCTCGATGAGCTGGCCGCGCAGTTTGGTGACCGAGTACACCTGCACTTTGACGATGCTGGTGATGATCAGCGTTTTAACCCGGAGCAGGTACTGGTGCCCGCGGTTGATGGTTCGCATATGTATGTTTGTGGTCCATCCGGCTTTATGGATTGGGTGATTGGTACCGCTGAATCGGTGGGTTACGCCAAAGACAATATTCACTTTGAGTACTTCAACGTAGACGTCGATACCAGTGGCGTGAGCTTTGAAGTGGTCGCCGAGCAGAGTGGTGTCTCGGTGATCGTTGGTGAAAACCAGACCATCGTGGATGCGCTGGCTGAGGCTGGCATCAAAGTGGATGTGTCCTGTGAACAGGGTGTGTGTGGCACCTGTTTGTGTGACGTGCTGGAAGGTACGCCAGAGCATAACGATAAATTTCTGACTGAGGAGGAGCGTGAGGATAACGATCAGATCGTACTCTGCTGCTCCCGTGCGAAAACCGACAAGCTGGTGCTGGATATCTGATATCGGGTAGCAGGGCGTGTGCTCCGCAGGTGAGCGTCTCCAGCATGAGATACCGCTGATCTGCCGGGCACTTTAGTGCAGCCGACTGACCGGGTGAGGGCAGAGGTCTGTCTTTAAATGGTTGAAAAGTAAACTATTTGGTAATCCCGAATCTGTTGGCAGTTCTATCTGAAGTTCTATCTGAAGTTACATAGCTACATTCGCTAAAGCCCGCCTGAAACCGGGTTGCAGCATTCTTTGGTAAATAACAATAAATAGGCGTGGCTCAGGCCAGAAAACGCCGCTATACCAAGAGAAAAGAAGCATGAGAAAGGTATTCAAAACAGTTGTTGCTGGCATCGTATTCTCAGCCAGTGTCAGCACGGCGTATGCGGAAACAAAACTGACTTTGTCTTCATGGTTACCACCCACGCATCCGGTGGTTAAAAACATGATTGTGCCTTGGACAGAGCAGGTCAAAGAAGTGACTGAGGGTCGTGTCACAGTCAATATTCTGGCGAAAGGTCTGGGGCATCCCAAAGTGCATTATGACATCGCGCGTGATGGTCTGGCTGATATCACCTACAGCGTGCATGGCTACACACCGGGTCGTTTTGTGATGACAAAAGCGGTGGAACTGCCGTTTGGCGGCGACAGTGCAGAAGCGTTGTCCGTGGCTTACTGGCGGGTGCATCAGAAATACCTCTCAAAGGCGCGTGAGCACAAAGATACACAACTGCTGAGTGTCTTCACACACGGTCCGGGTTTGATCCACAACAGCCAGAAAACCGTGAACAACGTATCCGATCTGTCTGGCATGAAAATGCGCGTGGGCGGGGGGGTTGTGAATGATGTTGCCAGCTCTTTGAAAGCGGTACCGCTATTGAAGCCAGCCTCTAAAAGCTACGAGCTGCTGTCTCACGGTGTGGCCGACGGGACCTTGCTGCCGATGGAATCTGTGATGGGCTTCAAGATTCAGGATCTGGTGAAACACACCACGGTGGTGCCCGGTGGTTTGTACAACATCAGTTTCTTTCTGGTCATGAACCGTGATCGTTTCCGCGACATTTCGAAAGAAGATCAGGACGCAATCATGCGTGTCTCCGGTGAAGCGTTTGCCAAGATGGCCGGCCGTGCCTGGGATGAGGCTGACAAAGCGGCATTGAGCGCACTGAAGGCGAATGGCAATGAAGTGATTGTGGCCGATGATGCGTTTATCGATTCGGTTAAACAGCGCACCGCTACATTGGAAGGTGAGTGGATCAAGGAAGCGAAGAAACGTGGCGTTGACGGTGCGGCTGCACTGAACGAACTGCGCCAGATCACTGCCAGCTATAACCAGTAACCGAGACCCGACTATGAGTTTCATTGCATCTTTGTTTAAACCGAAGATGTGGGTCAGCTCGCTCGAATTCTTATTCGAGCGGGTGCTCGCCTACACCGCCGCATGCGTCATGTTTGTGATGATGGCTGTCACGCTGGTGGATGTGGTGGGGCGGGATCTGTTTTCGGCGCCGCTTCCGGGTGGCTTCGAGATCACAGAGCTGTTACTCGCATCATTGATCTTTCTGGGTCTGCCCATGGTCACGGCTGAAAGTGCCCATGTGGATGTAGACCTGCTGGATTCAACCGTTCCGGCATTCCTTAAACCGCTGCAAAACATCCTGATCGGTGTGGTCAATATTGCCGCCTTTGGCATGTTGTCCTGGATGTTGTGGAAGTTTGCGATCCGTACCTACGAATACGAAGACACCACTGCCGTCTTGCAGATTCCGTACGCAGGTTTGGTGTTTCTGATGGCGATCTGCAGTTCGCTTTCGACGTTGGCACTGATCGTAATGCTGATCTTTAAGCGCGGCCAGAAGTTGTTTAGCAGCCACGGTGATGGCGCGCAAGGCAAGGTGGAGTAAGGCATGGAAATCAGTCTGATCGGCTTTGCCGTATTAATGATCTTTATTTTTGCCCGTGTGCCACTGGGTGTGGCGATGGGTGTCGTTGGAGTGTGTGGTTTTGCCTACGTGCAGGTTGAAGAGTTTGGTAACCCGCGTGGCTGGGACGCAGCGTTCAATATGATCTCTCAAGTCGCGTTTGAGACCGGCTTGTCCTACAGCCTCTCAGTGGTGCCGCTGTTTATCCTGATGGGTAACTTCATCACTGAGGCAGGGTTATCCAAACAGCTTTACCGCGCATCGAATGCCTTTCTGGGGCATTTCAAAGGGGGGTTAGCACTGGCGACGGTGGTGTCTTGCGGTGCTTTTTCCGCCGTGTGTGGCAGCTCAATGGCAACCGCTGCAACGATGTCGAAAGTGGCGATGCCATCAATGCGTAAATACAACTACTCCGATGGTCTGGCCAGTGGCTCGATTGCTGCCGGGGGTACGTTGGGCATCCTGATTCCACCCAGTGTGATACTGGTGATCTACGGCATCATGACCGAAACGGATATCGGCAAGCTGTTTATCGCGGGTCTGTTGCCCGGTTTTATTGGCATTGTGCTCTATATGGCTGCGGTGTCCGTCACCGTGCATCTGAAACCGAAAGCGGGTCCGGCGGGTGTGAAATCCACATGGGCGGAACGGCTGGAGGCGGTGAAGCATGTCTGGGCGATTTGTGGCCTGTTTATCGTCGTCATGGGCGGTATCTACAGCGGCATATTCACTCCGACAGAAGCCGCCGGTATTGGCGCATCAGGTGCGTTCTTTATCGCCTTATTGCGTCGCAGCCTCACCTTCAAACGTCTGACCGATACCTTGGTCAGTGCGGTACGTACCACTGCCATGCTGTTCTTCCTGGTGATCGGTGCGGTGCTGTTCTCCAACTTTATCAATCTGGCCGGTTTGCCTGATGCGCTGCGGGACATGGTGCTGGGTATGGATCTAAGTCCGGTGCTGGTGATTCTGGCGATTGTGGGGATCTATGTGCTGCTGGGCTGTGTGCTGGAAAGCATGTCGATGATCCTGCTAACAGTGCCGGTATTTTATCCACTGGTGCAGGCAATGGGGTTTGATCTGATCTGGTTTGGCATCTTGGTGGTGGTTGTCACCGAAATCAGCCTGATCACACCGCCGGTGGGACTCAATGTATTTGTCCTGAAAACCGTATTGCCGGATGTGAAGTTGGCCACGATCTTCCGTGGGGTGACCCCGTTCTGGATCGCAGACATCGTGCGTCTGGTACTGATTGCGACGGTCCCAGCTATCTCTCTGGCGCTGCCCAATATGGTGGGGTGATTAACGCAGGAGTTCGCCCCTGACGATTCGGGTCGCAGGGGCGCTTTTTAACGCAGAACGTTTTAACACTGAGCTTTTTAACATGAGCGATGTAAGGAAGGGCTGAATCAATGATCCCGGAAATTAACACCATTTTGTACGCCTCTGATCTGGGAGAAAGTGCACGCCCGGCCTTTGTGCTGGCCGCCAAAGAGGCCTTTAAGCACAACGCGCAGATCACCTTTCTCAACGTGGTGGAGCCTGCCAGTGATGCGACGGAAGCTTTGCTCGACGGGTACATGAGTCATGGCTCGGTGCAGGAGATGCGCCAGAGTGGGATGAGCAAGCTGAAAGCGTTGATGGAAAGCCGGATCGAGCAGTTTTATGACGAAGAGTTGCAGAACCGTTTGCCCCTGCAACACCGTCCATTGGCACGGATTGAGGAAGGTCCGGCAGCGGAAACCATTATTCAGGTGGCTGATGAACTGAATGTCGATCTGATTGTGATGGGTACCCGCACCCGCACTCATTCGGCGCTGGGCCGGTTTTTTGTCGGCTCCACTGCGCAAAGTGTGCTGCAGCTGTGTGATCGCCCGATGTTGATCGTGCCACTGAAATCGTAACCACCATGACGGCAACGGATCACCGAATACAAGTGAAAAATCGCGAGGCTGAGTTCCACTGCCCGGCAGATAAAACCTTGCTGGTGGGGATGGAGCAGCAGCTGACAAAAGCCCTTGATGTGGGCTGTCGCGGTGGCGGTTGTGGAGTGTGCAAGATCCGCGTCCTGAGCGGTGAGTATGAGCGGAAACGGATGAGTCGCGCTCATATCTCAGAACAGGAAGAAAAAGACGGTTTGGCGTTGGCGTGCCGGATTTTTCCCCGCAGTGATCTCTGTATTGAGGCGATCCCTGCACTGGAAATATCAGGCCACGACTGTGAGACCGATAAGAAAAACGAGTGCTGATCAATCCTGACAATAAGAAAGTAAAGAGGATAAGAAGATGAGAAAAGGCGTCATTCGTCCCGGTCATGTCCAGATTCGTGTGCTGGATATTACAGAAGCACTGGCCCATTACCGTGATCTGCTGGGGCTGATCGAAGTAGAAACGGACTCTCAAGGCCGGGTCTATCTGAAGGGCTGGACCGAAGTGGATAAGTTCTCGGTGGTGCTGCGTGAAGCAGATGTGCCGGGTATGGATTTCATGGGTTACAAAGTGCTGAACAGTGATGTGTTGGGCCAGCTGGAAGAAGATCTGAAAGCTTACGGTTGTGAGGTGGAAGAGATTCCGGCGGGTGAGTTAAACGGTTGTGGCCGTCGTATCCGTTTCGCTGCGCCAACAGGGCATCAGTTCGAACTTTATGCGGAGAAAGAACAGACCGGAAAATGGGGTCTGTCCAAGGTGAACCCGGAAGCCTGGCCACGCGACCTGAAAGGGATGAAAGCCACCCGTTTTGACCACTGTTTGCTGTACGGACCGAACGTTGAAGCAACCTATGAGTTGTTCCGTGATGTTCTGGGTTTTGATCTGGCTGAGCAGGTGATCGATCCGGAAGGCAATCGTGCGGCGGCGTTTTTAACCGCCAGCATGAAAGCCCATGATGTGGCATTCATCGAATGTCCTGAACCCGGCAAGTTCCACCATGCGTCCTTCTTCCTTGAAACCTGGGAAGACGTGCTGCGCGCGGCCGATCTGATCTCCATGACCGATACCTCTATCGATATTGGCCCGACTCGTCACGGCCTGACCCACGGTAAAACCATCTACTTCTTCGACCCATCCGGCAACCGCAACGAAGTGTTCTGTGGTGGTGATTATCACTATCCGGATCACGAGCCGGTGACCTGGAAAGCCGAAGACTTAGGTAAAGCGATCTTCTATCACGATCGTGTACTGAACGAACGCTTCCTGACCGTACTGACCTAAGCAGGCGGTATGCCCGGCAGACCCTGTCGGGCATTTGAAACCCACGGAATTAGCCATCTTCCCGAGACACAACATGAAAGAATTTAAGAATTTTATTAACGGTGAATTCGTTACCACTGAAAGCGGAAAAACTTTCGAAAACCGCAACCCGGTGGATAACAGCCTGATTGGAATGGTGCATGAAGCCGGTCAGCCGGAAGTGGCGGCGGCCGTGGCAGCAGCAAAAGCGGCGATGAAAGGGCCTTGGGGCAAGATGACCCAGGCCGAGCGTATCAAGTTGCTGGATAAAGTTGCCAACCGCATCAACGAGCGTTTCGACGAATTCCTTGATGCTGAATGCAAAGACACCGGCAAACCGCACAAGATTGCCTCACACATCGATATTCCGCGAGGCGCAGCCAACTTTAAAGCCTTTTCCGAGACATTGGCGAACCATCCAACCGAAGCCTTCAAGCTGGATACCCCTGACGGCAAAAGTGCACTGAACTACGGTCACCGCACGCCTAAAGGTGTGATCGCGGTGATCAGTCCGTGGAACCTGCCCCTGTTGTTGATGACCTGGAAAGTCGGTCCGGCAATGGCCTGTGGTAACACCGTCGTGGTGAAGCCGTCCGAAGAAACACCTGCCACCACCACCTTGCTCGGTGAAGTGATGAACGAATGTGGTGTGCCAAAAGGTGTGTACAACGTCGTACACGGTTTTGGACCCGATTCCGCGGGTGCTTACCTGACCGAACACCCTGATGTAAACGCCATTACCTTCACCGGCGAAACCCGTACCGGCGAGATCATCATGCGGGCTGCATCCGTGGGCTTACGCAACATCTCTCTGGAATGTGGCGGCAAGAACCCGGGCATTGTGTTTGCTGATTGCGATATGGATAAAGCGATCGAAGGCACCATGCGTTCAGCCTTTGTGAACTGTGGGCAGGTTTGTCTGGGCACCGAACGTGTCTACGTGGAACGTCCGGTTTTCGAAGAGTTTGTACAGCGCCTGAAAGAGGGCGTGGAGCAGCTCAAGCTGGGGCGTCCGGAAGATGCCAGCGTCGACTTTGGTCCGCTGGTCAGTCAGGAACATAAGGAAAAAGTGCTTTCTTACTACCGTCTGGCGGTAGAAGAGGGTGCCAATGTGGTGATCGGTGGCGGTGTTCCTGAAATGGGCGACGATCTGAATGCGGGTGCCTGGGTAGAACCGACCATCTGGACCGGTCTGGCGGACGATGCCCGTGTGGTGAATGAAGAGATCTTTGGTCCGTGCTGCCATATCCGTCCATTCGATACGGAAGAAGAAGCGATTGAGCTGGCAAATGATACCAAGTACGGCCTGTCTGCGGCGATCTGGACCGAGAACGCGTCCCGCGCCTGCCGTGTAGCCGAGTCACTGGATGTGGGCATCGCGTGGGTGAACAGCTGGTTCCTGCGAGATCTGCGTACCGCGTTCGGGGGGGCGAAAGAGTCCGGTATTGGCCGCGAAGGTGGCGTGCATGGGCTGGAGTTCTATACCGAGCTTAAAAACGTCTGCCTCAAACTTTGAGATTGTCTTTTGATCCGGCGCTGCGTTGCGAGTCTTCCTGCGCGTGCTCATTAACTGGCGTTAACTCCGCTGCTCGTCAGCCTCGCGCCTTGCTCCGAAGCAAAATCCAAGACTCAAGTACGTGGGCAAACCACCTCTGTCGCGCAGCAGTCAGTTCCTTGGACGACCAGCTGCATAAACGGAAAAGAGAAGAATGATGAATAAAGAACAGATTATCCAATGCGGTGACGAGCTGTTTGAGGCGATGTGCAACCGCAGCACCTTGCGTCCATTCACCGAACGTTACGAAGACATCACGATTGAGGATGCTTACCACATCTCCCTGCGTATGGTGGAGCGCCGCGTAGCGGCAGGTGAACGCATCATCGGTAAAAAGATCGGTGTGACCTCCAAAGCGGTGCAGAACATGCTGAATGTGCACCAGCCGGATTTTGGTTTTCTGACCGACCGTATGGCCTTTTCTGAAGGCCAGGAGATGCCGATCAGCGAGCAGCTGATGCAGCCAAAAGCGGAAGGTGAGATCGCGTTCATCCTAAAGAAAGACCTGATGGGGCCCGGTGTGACCAACGCGGATGTGCTGGCCGCAACCGATTGTGTCATTCCGTGTTTTGAAGTGGTCGATTCCCGTATCGAAAACTGGCAGATCAAAATCGAAGATACCGTGGCAGATAACGCGTCGTGCGGCCTCTTTATTCTGGGCGACAAAGCAGTTGATCCGCGCAAAGTGGATCTGGCGACCTGCGGCATGGTGGTGGAGAAGAACGGTTCCATCATTTCGACGGGCGCAGGGGCGGCAGCGTTGGGCAGCCCGGTGAACTGTGTGGCCTGGCTGGCGAATACGTTGGGTCAGTTTGGTATCCCGCTGAAAGCCGGTGAAGTGATCTTGTCCGGTTCGTTGGTACCACTGGAGCCGGTTCAGGCCGGTGACTACATGTCTGTCTCTATCGGCGGTATTGGTTCCGCGTCTGTGAAGTTTGTTTGAGGGAAATACGATGAGTAAAAAACTCAAAGCCGCAATTATCGGACCGGGCAATATCGGCACCGATCTGCTGATCAAGATGTTCCGCTCCGAGTGGATTGAACCCGTTTGGATGGTGGGTATCGACCCAGAATCTGATGGCCTGAAACGTGCTCAGGAGATGGGTATTAAAACCACCGCCGAAGGTGTGGATGGTTTGCTGCCCCACGTGATCGAAGACGATATCCGTGTCGCCTTTGATGCGACTTCTGCTTACGTCCATGCAGAGAACAGCCGCAAGCTGAACGAGCTGGGCGTGATCATGATCGATCTGACCCCTGCGGCTATTGGCCCGTTCTGCGTACCGCCGGTGAATCTGGCTGAGCACGCCCAGAATCTGGAGATGAACGTCAATATGGTGACCTGTGGTGGTCAGGCGACCATCCCAATGGTGGCCGCTGTATCTCAGGTTCAGGGCGTGGAATACGGCGAGATTATCGCAACGGTTTCTTCCCGCTCAGCCGGTCCCGGTACGCGTAAGAACATCGATGAATTCACCCGCACCACGGCCGGCGCCGTAGAGAAAGTGGGCGGCGCAGACAAAGGCAAGGCAATCATCATTATCAACCCGGCTGAGCCACCGCTGATCATGCGTGACACCGTGCACTGCCTGACCAATGAGACACCGAACGAAGCCGCGATCACCGAATCCGTCCACGCGATGGTGAAAGAGGTGCAGAAATACGTACCGGGTTATCGCCTGGTCAACGGCCCGGTGTTCGATGGCAACCGTGTCTCCATGTTTATGGAAGTGGAAGGTCTGGGTGACTACCTGCCGAAATATGCGGGCAATCTGGACATCATGACAGCGGCCGGTTTGCGCACCGCTGAGATGTTTTCCGAAGAAGCGGCGAACGGTTCCATTACCCTGCCCAATCGCGGTTAAGCGGAGGATAACGCTATGAATTTGAAAGATAAAAAAGTCATCCTTCACGACATGAGCCTGCGTGACGGCATGCACGCCAAACGTCACCAGATCTCACTGGATCAGATGGTGGATGTGGCGACCGGTTTGGATGAAGCCGGTATGCCACTGATCGAAGTCACCCACGGTGACGGTCTCGGTGGCACCTCGGTGAACTACGGTTTTCCGGCGCACAGCGACGAAGAGTACCTGGGTGCGGTTATTCCGAAGATGAAAAACGCCAAGGTCTCTGCGCTGCTGTTGCCGGGGATCGGAACCGTTGATCACCTGCGCATGGCAAAAGATCTGGGCGTCAACACCATCCGTGTCGCAACCCACTGCACCGAAGCCGATGTCTCCGAACAGCACATTGGCTTAGCCGCCAAGCTGGAGATGGATACCGTCGGTTTCCTGATGATGGCGCATATGGCCACCCCGGAGAAGATTCTGGAGCAGGCCCGCCTGATGGAATCCTACGGTGCGAACTGCATCTACTGCACCGATTCCGCCGGTTACATGCTGCCGGATGAAGTGACCGAAAAGATCGGTCTATTGCGGGCTGAGCTGAATCCTAATACTCAGATCGGTTTCCACGGTCACCACAACATGGGCATGGCGATTGCCAACTCACTGGCCGCAGTAGATGCCGGTGCGTTCCGTATCGATGGCTCGGTTGCTGGCTTAGGTGCAGGTGCCGGTAACACGCCGCTGGAAGTCTTTGTGGCGGTGCTGGAGCGCATGCAGGCGGATCACGGCATTGATCTGTACAAGATCATGGATGTGGCCGAAGACCGGGTGGTGCCATTTATGGATCAGCCGATCCGGGTGGATCGCGATGCGCTGACACTGGGTTACGCCGGGGTGTACTCCTCCTTCTTGCTCTTCGCACAACGTGCTGAAGCTAAATACGGCGTCACTGCACGTGATCTGCTGGTTGAACTGGGCCGTCGCGGCACAGTCGGTGGACAGGAAGACATGATCGAAGACCTCGCGCTGACGATGTCTCAAGAACGAGCTAAAGAGAAAGGGCTGAACTGATGGCTGATGTTAAAGGCAATAAGCTGACTCAATCACAAATTGAAGAACTGGCGATCCATCTGGAAAACGCAGAACTGGAAGCGTACGAAGTCACCAAAATCACGGACGACTTCCCGGATATGACCTATGACGATGCATTTGATATCCAGTGGGAAATCCGCCGTCGTAAAGAAGCACGCGGCAACAAAATCGTCGGCATGAAAATGGGCCTGACCTCCTGGGCCAAGATGTCCCAGATGGGCGTTGAGCATCCATGTTACGGCTTTCTGGCGGATTACTTCTCGGTCCCTGAAGGCGGAGACATCAAACATGATGAGTTGATCCACCCGAAGATCGAGGCGGAACTGGCGTTTGTGACTAAAGCACCGCTGAAAGGTCCGGGTGTGCATATCGGTGATGTGCTGCGGGCGACTGATTTTGTGATGCCTGCCGTCGAAGTGATTGATTCCCGATACAAAGACTTCAAGTTCGATCTGAAAAGCGTGATTGCTGACAACTCCTCCTCCACCCGTTTTGTGACCGGCGGTCGTATGGCGGATGTGGCCGATCTGGATCTGAAAAATCTGGGTGTAGTGATGGAGATCAACGGTGAAGTTGTTGAAGTGGGTGCGGGTGCTGCGGTGCTGGGTCATCCGGCCGCGTCAGTTGCCATGCTGGCCAATATGTTGGGCGAGCGCGGTGAAGAGCTGCCAGCCGGTTCCTTTGTGATGATCGGTGCAATTACCGCTGCCGTGCAGGTAAACAAAGGGGACTCTTTCTGCGTGCGCTATCAGGATCTGGGCACGATCAGCGGCAAATTTGTTTAAGTCGTTTATCTCAGCGGCGAAATAAAACGCTGTCCGCATTCCCACGCGGGAGCGTGGGAACGAGGTGGATCTGAAAATTTGCTCTGGTTCCCACGGTCCTCCGTGGGAACCCATACAGCGGGATCAGTTACCTCCTGGTGAGAGAAAGACTGTTTAGGAGTATTTATGCCAATTGTTCAGGTCAACATGATGGCTGGTCGGACCAACCAGCAGAAAGAGGCGATGATCCGAAAAGTGACCGATGCAGTGATGGACGCGGTCGGCGCACCGGAGCAGAACGTTACGGTGCTGATTAACGAGATTCCCAAAACCGAGTTTGGGATTGGTGGTGTATCAGCGCAGACGCTAGGGCGCTAACTCAGGCTTTTAACAGGTTAAGTATTTAAGGAGCGATGCAATGCCAATCGCACAGATCAACATGATGGAAGGCCGTACGGATGAGCAGAAAACTGCTCTTATTCGTAAGGTCACCGATGCAATTATGGATTCACTGGATGCGCCCGAAGGGAATGTACGGGTGCTGATCAACGAGATACCTAAGAAGCACTTCGGTATCGGTGGGCAGTCAGCGGATAAGTTGGGCCGGTAAGTAGCCTCGGGCTGAACACCCCGCAAAAACAAATAAGAAATACAGGTGGTTAATATGAGTGATACAACCTTCGATATCCGCGATTTCCGTCGCGCACTGTCCCAGTTTCCAACCGGCGTTACGGTCATCACCACACTGGATGGCAATGGCGAGCCTATCGGTGTCACCGCGAGTAGCTTTAACTCCGTGTCTATCGATCCGCCGCTGATCCTCTGGAGCATCGACAAAGGCGCGTACAGTCTGGAAACCTTCCAGAATACTGAGCATTTTGCGGTGAACGTGCTGGGTCGTGATCAGGTGGAAACCTCCAATCGATTTGCCAGCCGTGGTGAAGACAAGTTCAAAGATGTGGCCTACAGCGCCGGTGTCGGCGGTAGCCCGATTCTGGACAGTTATGCTGCGCAATTCGAATGTAAAACCTGGGCGGTGTATGAAGGCGGCGATCACCTGATTCTTGTCGGTGAAGTACTGGATTACCGTTACAACGATGCCAGTGCACCGCTGGTCTTTGCGCGGGGTAGCTATGCCGTATCGAGTCAGCATCCGGTAGCTTCCAAAGGCGATTCTGAAAATGCATCCGGCGAATTTGTCGGGGATTACCTGCTGTACCTGCTGCGTGAAACCTACAACCGTTTCAGCGCCGAGTTGTACCCAAAAATGCAGGCCGAAGGTGTGAATCCGGAAGAGTGGCGTGTATTAGCGATGTTGCTGGATAACGGTGCTATGCAGATCGATGCATTGGCACCGCTGGTGATGCAGCCATCCGTAGCCCTGCGTCAGACTGCTGAGTGGATGCAGGATCGTGGTCTGGTTGTGTTGGCGGCCAACGATACGCTGGAACTGAGTGCTGAAGGTGCTGCTTTGGCGGACAAGTTACTGGGTATCGCTAAGTGCCATGAAGCCGATGCACTGTGTGCGTTGCCTGCAGAACAAGCCCGTCAGCTGAAAGACGGACTGAAGGCCATTCTGGCAACACAAAGCGCGTGATGGATTGGGTCTGATGGGGGCTAAAGAGATAGCCTCCATTTTCAGATGTACCTTGTCGATTTTGAACAAAAGGCCTGAGTACGGTACCGATAGGATTTTGTAGATTACGTTCTGTATACAAGGCGTGTTTGAGAGATGAAAACAAATGAGGGTTTTTATTGTGTCTATTAGGAATAGATAGCTCATAACCTCTACTGCTTTATGAAAAAGTTATCGCCCTGTATTTATGTTTTTCTTTTATAAACTTGATAAGTGGAGTTGCTTGGTTGAGCTGAATAAATAATTTGATTTAGTGCCTTAAAACACTGGAGTAGGTTGTGAAAAATATAATAAAAAAGATTCCTAATCTTCGTCATCTGCGTGCCTTTATGGTGGTGGTTGAGTGTGAAAGTATTACCTCTGCATCAAGTTTTTTACATGTCTCGCAGCCTGCGATAAGCAAGGCCATATCTAATATGGAAGCATTGGCGGGGACGATGCTCTTTAGTCGATCTCCTGAAGGGACTTATGCGACGGATGAGGGGCGTTTTCTTTATTCCAAGGTTAAGCATGCATTCGAGCATTTAGATAACGGTTTTAAAGACGCTCTAGGCGATATCCATCGTGTTAAACGCTTGTTGCATATTACAACAAGCAATCAATTAAAGGCTTTTATGACGGTTGCGCGTGTCACGAGCTTTAGCGAAGCAGCAGCCATCCTGGGTGTTCCAGCATCCGCTATTCATCGATCAGTACGAGAGTTTGAAGAGAATCTGGAGCTGACCTTGTTTCAGCGGAAAGGAAAGGTGATCGAATCCACGCCTGCTGCAGAACAACTGAATCTGTCGGTGACCAGTGCAGTCCGAGAGATCATCGAGGGATTGGGCGAAATATGCCCTAAGAGCAGTGTTGACGGGGTTAATCTCTCCATTGGTTGCGTCGCAGATGCGGACAACTCGACGTTATTTCATCACATTTCTGAGTTTGCCTCTCAAGCATCAAATTGCAGAGTATCTATCGAAGATGGAACCGTTCGTGAGCAGTTGCAGCGGCTCAGGGCTGGGGAGATCGACGTTGTTATCGGACATGCCGATTCAGAGGAGTCTCTGAGTGGCATCGTATCCAAAAAATCGAGGTTCAGTGATCCTTTGGTGGTCGCGGTAAGCGCAACCCATACGCTGGCTGCGGCAGATCATATTAGTGATGAAACCCTGGCCTCCTTTCCGTGGGTGGTTAGTTCAAACTATGCCATAAACAACCGGAATACTTCCGAACTATGGAAAGAGATTGGGGCAGTACCTGAAAAAACCATTGAAGCTAATTCAATTGATTTAGCTTTAAAGCTCGTTGATGGCAGCAACAGTTTAGGTGTTTTCTTATTATCTCAAGTGAAATGTTTATTTGAGTTAGGGCGGTTAAAGTTGTTGTCGATAGACCTTGAACAACACAGTTGTTCGGAGTCTGTTTTTGTTCGGAGCGGGTGGCAGCCAACCGCTATGCAAGAAAGTTTTGTGGAATCTATTAGTCAATAAGGGTTTTTATATGTGTGTTTATAGGGTTTGTCTTTTGTTTTTAAATTAATGTGTCGCCAATGGTATAGAATTTTGTGAATTCAGATTTATATATTTCATCCCCTTTATTCGTAGGTGAGATTCTAGAACGGTTACGACAGCCGGTGTTTAAGGAACCTGCGAATAAGTCCGAAACGACTCTGGCTTTTAGAGCAATTCGAGATCAAGGCAACGATTACAGCCATGCTGGTTGCCTCAGGATCGCCTGCCGGACGTAAATCGCTAACGTAGAGATCGGGTTGCTCTAAAAGCCCCGAAGGGCGGGTGTTAAAACAGCTTTCTGCTTTGTCAGGCAGCTTGGAAAGGACCAGTCATTCCACTGCACTGCCTTTCGCACATAAAGCTGTTTTATCTCCCGCAGAGAAAGTCTCGGACTTGTTCGTAGGTTCCTCAGCACCACCTAAAAATAAAACTCGCTAAAAAAGCAGGGTGAAGTATGAAATTTAAAGCTATATGTTTTGCAACAGCTGCAGTGATGGCTGCTCCAATGGCCGCGCAGGCTGATGCAACCTTGTATGGTTCTATGCGCATCAAAATGCAGAATCTGGATAACCAGAGCCTTAATATTGCAGACAACACGTCACGTATCGGAATCAAAGGCAGTACCGAACTCTATAACGGGATGAAAGGGCTTTTTCGTTTTGAACAAGCGCTGGATACAGAAGCCGGTGCACTTGGCGGAGGCCGAATAGGCAGTATTGGTATTGCGGGTGACTTCGGTACCGTCCTTATGGGTAAGCAATGGACCTCGTTTGCATTGTGGACCATTCTCCCGGTTCATCAGGTTGATAACACCACCGGCCCTCTGAGCGCAGGTTACGCTGCACGTTATACACGTGAAGCGATGATTCAGTACTTTTCACCGAAGTTTGGCGGTTTCCAGTTTGCTGGTGCAATCACTGCGGACAGTAACGGAAACGGTGAAGATGTAGATACCTACAACCTGTCTGCCAAATATGCCACGGGTGGATTAGCCTTCACTGCGTCTACCGTTGGGTTTCAGGATATCGATGCGAACGTGACTGCTGCAACGGCGTCTTATAAATCTGACAAAGTTTATCTGGCTGCCCGGATCGCTGACGATGAACGAAATGTTGGCGCTGAAAGTTCTTACGTTGTGACCGGTTCATATGCGATGGGTAATACACTCTTGTTGGCCAACTACGGCGACGATGATAACGAAGCGAGCGAAGAGTGGTCTGTCGAGGTGCGTCAGAAGTTGGGTAAACAGGCACGCGTCTTTGCAGCGTACACCGATCAGGGTGCGTCCGATGGCGTTGAAGTGGGTTATCGAGTCGACTTCTAAGGTCTTGTCCTGGTGAAACCAGTTTTTAGTGTTTGCTAGTTCGTTAAACCGCAGGATAGCTACCCCTTCTAGTCGTCCTGCGTTTAACAAAATTAGTTGGATATGCTTGTTTGGAGGGTTGTCGCCAGCCCTCCTTTTTTATTGAAGCCCTATGTATTTGGGGTTTGGCTGCACTCTTATCGCTTTTTTCGCTGAAAGAGCGGCTGAAAGCAATATTGGCAACACAGCGTTCGTCAGGTGCTGTGTTTATTCGGGCTGTCTGGGCATAAACTGAAGGAAGTTAACTTTCCTTTTCAACTTTTTAGTCTGTCCCGAGGCATTGCCTATGTCTGATCAGCAAGTGTCTGATCCATCATCCAATTCTCAGTCCGATCCAGCCCGTGCCGGGTTTGGCGAATTTGTTGCCCTGATGGCCTTAATCATGTGTTTGGTGGCGCTGTCGATTGATGCGATGTTACCGGCGCTTGATCAGATGGGCGTCGCGCTCAATGTGGCTGCGGCCAATGATATCCAGTTGGTTATCTCGGTGGTGTTTCTGGGGGTTGCCACGGGGCAGCTGATCTATGGACCGCTGGCGGATGCGAAAGGCCGGAAGCCTACCGTCTATCTGGGATTTGCCCTGTTTATTTTGGGGACCTTATTCTCTCTGTTTGCACAGGATCTGCAAACGATGTTGGTCGGACGTTTTTTACAGGGCTTGGGTGCGGCGGGACCGCGTATCGTCACAGTGGCGATTGTACGAGACCAATACAAAGGCAAAGAGATGGCGCGGGTGATGTCGCTGATTATGACGATATTTATCCTCTGTCCGGTTGTTGCGCCGTTATTGGGGCAGGGTGTGTTACTGGTGGCGGGCTGGCGTGAAATTTTCGGCTTGCTGCTCGCATTGGCGTTGATCGCAGTGGTGTGGTTTGGGTTAAGACAGCATGAAACCTTACCGCAGGAACGTCGAATTCCCATCTCAGCAAAACGTGTACTGGCGAATATCAAAGAAGTGATCGGGCAACGCGCTGCGCTGTCTTACATGATCGCACTGGGTTTTGTATTCGGGGCATTTATTGGCTTTCTCAGTTCGATTCAACAGGTTTTGCAGGGGCTTTACGATCTGGGGGCGATGTTCCCTGTGTACTTTGCGGTGCTGGCGATCAGCATTGGGACGGCGTCTTACACCAACTCCCGGCTGGTGATGTGGTTTGGCATGCGTTCACTGGCACTGACGGCGACGTTATTTATTACGGCTTTTTCGTTGCTGGCCTTGCCTTTATTTTATGTGTTGGGTGGTGTGCCTCCGCTGTGGTTATGGATGGCCTATCTGCTGCTGACTCTGTTTTGCGTGGGGTTGTTGTTTGGCAACCTGAACGCGATGTCGATGGAACCGTTTGGCCACATTGCAGGGATGGCCTCAGCGATTGTTGGGGCAGTATCCACTTTTATTGCGGTGTCGATGGGCACGGTCGTTGGCCAGTTGTTTGACGGCACAGTGTTACCAATTGTTGGCGGCTTTGCGTTGCTGGGTGGTCTGGCGTTGTTTGCCATATGGCGAGCCTGTCAGGGTTGTGAAAAACCGGTCACCGTATGACATTGTCTGTGCTTAAGAAGAGAAGAAATTGATGAATACACCTTATAAGTTGTTAGGCGGTGAAGCAGGCGTGCGTCAATTGTCGCAAGAGCTTTACCGGGTGATGTCGGGCAGTGCGGAGGCTAAAACCATTCGCGATATGCACGCTGAAGACCTGAGCGGCGTATCAGAAAAGCTGTTTATGTTTCTGTCCGGTTGGCTGGGCGGACCTAATCTCTACCTGCAGAAGTACGGTACGATCTGCCTCTCCACTCCACACTCCAAATACGCCATTGGTCCGGCTGAACGGGACCAGTGGCTGGCCTGTATGGATGGTGCACTGGATAACATCGGGGCTTCAGTCGAGCTGAAAGAGATGCTGAAGGAACCGATGTTTCATCTCGCCGATGTGATGTGTAACCGGGATTAATTCTTAGGTTATCTTAAGGCCCACTCGGTTCCTTCTGTTGTGTATCAACGATCTTTTTATCCGTTGCACGACGTCTTCTGTTCGGATTCACGGGCACTTTACGGGTGACACCTTCCAGCGGTAAACGGACGCTAATTTGTAAACCGGGTTTTGCATTTTCGATGCTCAGAATACCCTGATGTGCGGTGACGATCGCTTGTACCAGCGATAAACCTAAGCCTGTGCCTGACTTGTTGTGACCATTTTCACTGCGGTAGAAGCGGCGGGTGATGTGGTCCAGTTCCTCATCGGGCAGGCCGGGTCCGTAGTCGCGAATCTGCAGCAGGGCGTGATCTTTCTCTTCACTGACGCTGATCTCAATCAACTGGCCGCAGTGGGCGTACTTAAACGCGTTTTCCAGCAAGTTAGTGACGCACTGGAAGATCAGGTTCGGATTGGCATTCAGCTTGACCGGCTTGGCGTAGAGCTTAAGTTCTTGTCCTTCGACCTCGGCCAGTGGCCCATAGATATCCAGTACGGAACCGAGCATATCGTCCAGATAAAATACTTCGCTGCTGTGAGGTTTACCCGCTTCCAAAGCGGCAATATTAAGCGCCGCGTTAAACACCGTCAGAAGGTGATCCACTTCGTCCGTTGCTTTATCCAATGCTCTTTGTGTCTCGGGTTCCTGGACCTGATCTCGCGTATCTTCCAGCAGATTTCTCACACGGGTGAGGGGCGTGCGCAGGTCATGGGCAATATTGTCAGAGACACTTTTGACGGCCGTGACGGTATGGGAGATTTGCGACAACATGCGATTCAGGTGCATGGCGAGGCTGTCGAACTCCTTTTCCTGACCCCGGATCGGAATGCGCTGATCCAGATTGCCACCATCAATCACATCTTCACATAGATCATTAATTGAGCGGATTCGACGTAAGACATAAGCGCTGGCAATCAGACCGCCAATCGCGCCGCTGCCCAGGGTGATAAAGAGCGTCAACTGAACCCAGAACACCATCTTTTCAGCATGGTAGTGGTCGGTATAGTCAAAGCCGTAGATCAGGGTGTTTTTGTTGGGCAGAACCAGCTGCGAAATCATCAAAATACGCGGTTCGTTTTTGATCATCGCTTCGGCCAGTTCGATATTCGGGCCGACCTTTTCATCCAGAAAGCTCAGCTCTCCAATGTCGCCGATGGTCAGGACATTGGTTTTCAGGCGGTAGTGAAGGATGCCACCGCGTCGCCACTCCTCAAACTGTTTGATCATCGTGCCGGCTTGCGCCTGATCTTGTAGTTGCTTGTGGGAGGTTTTCAGAAAGTTGGTGAGGAAGTAGCTGTCGGCGGACATCGGGGTGTTGTGATTACGGATCACCGACAGGGCTGTTAGCAGGGTGACCAGTAACAGCAGCCAGATCGAGAACATGATCCCGATACGGGAGATGGAGACGCGGATTTTCATGGCTCAGGCTTCGATCTTGTAGCCGGAGCCACGCACTGTATGGATCAGCTGTTTATCGTAGGGTTTATCCAGCTTGTTGCGCAGCTTGCTGATATGCACATCGACCACATTCGTTTGTGGATCAAAGTGGTAACCCCAGATCTGTTCCAGTAGCAGGGTGCGGCTGATCACTTCGCCGCGATGTTGCAGCAGGAATAGCAGAATGCGGTATTCCGTGGGTTTTAGCTCCAGCGGATCACCTTGCCGGCTGACCTTATGGGATAACGTATCCACATTCAGGTCATCCATCTGGATCATATGATCCTCGGCCAGTACCAAGGGGCGGCGCAGTAGTACGCTGACCCGCGCTTGTAATTCGCGGAAGGAAAAGGGTTTGGTGAGATAATCATCGGCTCCGGCTTGCAGGCCATCGACGCGATCATCCACTGTCGCCATTGCGCTGAGTAGCAGTACAGGTGTTTTATTCCCCAGACTGCGTAACGCCTTAAGAATTTTGATTCCATCAACCTTTGGCAACATGCGGTCGAGAATGATCGCGCTGAATGATTCAGTGCTTGCCAGAAACAAACCATCCTCGCCGTTGTCGGCGCTTTCCAGCTGGTAGCCCTGCTCTTCCAGACCTTTGCGGATAAAGCCGGAGACTTCCCGGTCATCTTCTATCAACAGTATTCGAGACATAGTGTTTCTGACATCGCTTTTGGCATCGCATCCGTGGAGTGCTGTAGGTCGATTAAGTCATAAGGTGTGCCTTGCATCAAGGTACAGACCGATCAAAAAAATTCATGTCTAAAAATCGAAAGCGTGATTATAAGTTCTTTATAATCAGTATGTTAAGTGTTGTTTTTGTGTCTGGTTTGTTCATGAAACGGATGAAACATTAACAAAACTTAACTCAATCACCAGCTCTCCTTAATACGTCGGGCGTCATTCTCTCAAGCAATCTAAAGAATCCCTTCCGGCTCAGGCACAGAGTCGATGGGCCCGTTAATTCCGTGAGGGAGACGCAGTCATGAGTGACCTGTCCGGTGTCAATAATGCCTCTTCGGTGTTTGATCAGATCAATCAGGCGAATAAAGCCAACAGCACGGCATCTGCATCCAGCACTGAAACGCAAAACGACATGTTTATGGAGCTGCTGATTGCGCAGCTGAAGAACCAAAGTCCGACCAGCCCGACCGACACGAATCAGTTCATGTCGCAGGTGACCGAGATGTCGATGGTGGAATCGATGACCAATATGGAAGCCGCTATCGGTGATATGTCGAGCAGTTTGCTGAGCAGTCAGAGTGCGCTGCAGGCCTCGTCCATGGTGGGCCAGAACGTGTTTGTGGAATCCGATAAGGCAATGGTTGGTTCCGGACAGGGTTCCATCGATGGAGTGTTGGAGTTACCCGCCAGTGCGTCGGACGTACGGGTCCAGATCTTCGACCAGAACGACACATTGGTCGGCACTGTTGAGCTGGGGCAGCAGGCTGCGGGGGATCACGAATACAGCTTTGATTCCAGCGAGTTGCCCGCGGGTGAGTATCGCTTGCTGGCGCAGGCTCAGGTCGATGGTAAGACCCAGACACTCGATAACTTTGTATCCCATCCGGTAGAGAGCGTCACGCTGGGCCAGAACGGCGTCGGTATGACCGTGAACACCGCATTGGGCGGTACATCAATGGGCGACATCAAGCAGATCGCAGCCTGAGGAGCGTGAATCATGGCAGGTTTTAATACAGCAATTACCGGCATCAAAGCGGCCACGACCAGTCTGGATGTGATCGGCAACAATATCGCGAATGCCAGCACCGTGGGTTACAAATCGTCTAGTGTGCAGTTTGGTGATATCTACACCACCGCTGTCGTCGGGGCCGGGTCCAGCAATGTGACCGGCTCGGGTGTGACGGTGATGGATATCCAGCAGGACTTTAGCGGCGGCACCATCGAGTTTACTAACAATAATCTGGATCTGGCCATCGACGGCTCCGGCTATTTTGTACTGGATGACGGTCAGGGCGGTGTGACCTACACCCGTGCCGGTAATTTTGGCCTGGATTCAGACGGCAATATTGTCTCCAGTAACGGTAAAAATGTGCAGGGTTATGGGGTGGATTCAAGTGGTAATCTGCTGCCGGTTGATGATCTGAAAGTATCAGAAACCGAAAGCCCGCCCAAAGCCACGGAAGCGATTGGACTGGCGGTGAATATTGATTCACGCGAAGACTCGTCAAAGCTGGTAACACCTTACGACAAAGACAACGCCGATACCTTTACGCACAGTGCCACGGTGCCTACCTTCGACAGTCTGGGTAACGCCCAGACCATCAAAGTGAACTACGTTGAGCAGCCGCCCCATCGTGAAGTGCAGACGCTTGATCTGACCACCAATGCGGGAGGCTTTGCAGCAGGTGACTCGGCTGAAATTTCAGGCGTGACGGTGGATCTGAATGACCTGTTTAATGGCACTGTGGCGGAGCGGGATGCTCAGATCGATGCGCTGATGGCAGGTGACCCTCGCATTGCCAGTGTCAGTGTAGATGGCACCACTGAAGATATTCAAATCACCTTCAAAGCGTCCGCAACGGATGTTGATAACGTTCAGGTGGGCAGTGTCAGTATTGCCGCGGTGGGTGGTCAGTTCTCCGGAATTTCGTCTACCAATCTGGCAGCGAATGAAGTGCACACCTATGACCTGAACAACGGTGCATTCGATGCCACCGGGGTGTTGGTGGATGACACCACGTTGAGTATTGGTGGTGTGGATGTGCAGCTGACAGCGGGTATGACGGAACAGCAAGTTGCAGAAACAGTCACTGCACAACAAGCGCAGATTCTGGATCAAAACCCGAATGTGGAATCGGTTGAACTGGTCAATAACGGCAGTGACTACCAGATCAAAATCACCTATGACGCACTGGCGGGTAACGTGAAGGACGATGCGCTGTCTGTATCCGCGGGCACCAGTAACGGTGTACCGGTGATGAACAATCAGCAGATTGTAACCGGCGATAACTCCTTCGACGGGGTGTACAGCGTGTATGCCTATCTGGACGGTGAAGAGCTGTTGGATATCGGTAAACAGGTTGATCCGGGTGAAGTGGGAGATGCTTCCGGTGCCACTGAACCGGGAAAAATCATCATGACCTTCGCGCCAACGAGTGGTCTGCTCAGTTCCGTCAACGGTGACAATGTAGTGCCGGGAGGTACGGCTCCGGAACTGACCATCAAAGGCGCTGATCCGGCTAACGCACTGACGGAGATCTCTCTGAATCTGTCAGGTACAACGCAGTTTGCGTCCGCATCTAGTCTGCGTTCTTCATCACAGGACGGCTACACCAAAGGGGATCTGGTGGGTGTGAGCTTCTCTGAAACCGGTGAGATGGTTGCCAGCTTTTCCAACAATCAGAGCCAGACGCTGGGGGTGGTGGCGATTGCGACCTTCTCCAATCAGGACGGGCTTAACCCTGCAGGAGATACCGAATGGAGCGCCAGTTTTGCATCGGGTCAGGCGCTGCTGAATCCACCGGGTACGGGTCTGAACGGCAGCTTGCAATCGGGTGCGCTGGAGCAGTCCAACGTAGATCAGTCGACTGAACTGGTACGCCTGATCGAAGCGCAGCGGAATTATCAGGCCAGCTCCAAGGTGCTGGAAACCCTGAATACCGTCACGCAGTCGATTCTGCAGATCTGATCACGTCTGATTAACTGAGGAGGGCGGGTTATGTCGAATCTCCTGCATATTGGTAGTCAGAGTCTGGCATCCAATAGTTATGCACTGAACATTGTTGGCCAGAACATTGCCAATGTAAATACGCCGGGGTACAGCCAGCAGTCGGTGAACTTTAGTTCCCAAGCGGCGTTTGGTGGTAGTTCAACCAGTGTAGAACGGATCACCAGTGAGTATCTGACCCAGCAGGTCTGGTCAGACCAAGCGGTATATTCACAGGCGGACAGCTATGCCAGCAAGATGGCAGGACTGGATAATCTGTTGGCGGCGGATGGTTCGAACTTATCCAAAGCGATGGATCGCTATTTCTCCGCCTTGCAAAACGTGGTGGATGATCCGACCTCTGCGCCGAACCGTGAGCTAATGGTGGCTGAACTTGAGTCACTGGCGAACTCATTCAATGATATGGATCGTCAGTTACAGGACCAGCAGGCGATGATCGACAGCCAACTGTCGTCGTCCGCCGAGCAGGTCAATCAATTGGCAGAGGGTATTGCGTCACTCAACAGTGCCATTCAGCAGGCTGATGCGCTGGGTAAACCGGATTTTGAGTTGCAGGATCAGCGCGATCAGATGATTGGTGAGCTGGCACAGCAGATGGATCTGAATGTTGTCGAGCAGGGAAGCAGCGGTTACAGCCTCTATCTGGATAACGGTCAGCCGCTGGTGGTGGGCAGTCACGCGGCGACGATCAGTACCACTATGAGTGACAGCAACCCGACCCAAACGGCTTTGCAAATCAACTTTAACGGTCAGCAGTCCGACCTGAACGGCGGCAGTATTGGCGGCAAAGTCGGAGGGCTGCTGGAATATCGGGAATCGCTTAACACTGCACAGAATGAAGTAGATCTGATGGCACTGACCTTTGCTGACAGCATGAATCAGCAGCAGTTAGCGGGTATGGATTTGAACAGCGAAATGGGCAGTGCACTGTTCAGTGATATCAACAGCCATGCGCTGATGAGCGGACGGATAAACGCGTCGCTGGATAACAACGGCAGTCTCAACCGGAGCTGGGTGGAGATCACTGATGCCAATGCACTGACGGGCGCAGAATACACGCTGGATATTACCGGCAGCGAGGCTTTTTCGCTCACCGATGCGAGCAGTGGTCAGCAGATTAAATCTAGTGCTTTGTCACAGGTGGCTTCTGTGGCGGATCTGACCGATGGCAGCTATTACGCCGACTGGGACAGCGGGGAGCTGGTGGTAGCGGTAGAAGGCATGCAGATTCATCTGGAAGCCAGTTCACGTTTTATGCTTTCGGACAGCTTCAACATCGATCCGGCCCATGATGCGGCCGCCGCAATGGAACTGATACTAACAGATGGCAGTAAGCTTGCACTGGCGTCGCCTGTTCGGATCTCTCCGGCGGCGGATAACAGCGGCACATTAAGTGTCACGGTGACGGTGACTGATCCGTTGGCGACAACCTTTACCTCGCCACCCCATGCGCTGTCTCCCCCTGTTGATGTGGTGTTTAGCAACAGCGAACCGCCGACATACAACATCTATGACGTCAGTGATCCCAGTAATCCGGTCCCGCTGGAGCTGAACGGTTCCCCTCTGACCGATCAGGTTTACAGTTCAGGAGAGGCGATTCAACTGAACGGCTTTAGCATCCGTCTGACCGGCCAGGCCAGTCCGGGCGATCGTTTCTCCTTCTCATACAACGACGGTGGTGTTTCGGATAATCGTAACGTGCTGGCGTTGTCAGCCATGCAAAGTGAATCTCAGATGCACGGTGTCAGTTGGCAATCGGCTTACGCCTCAATGATTGAGCGGGTAGGGACGGATACCCAGAGTGCACAATTGCACAGTCAGGCCAGTCTCAGCGTACTGAAATCCAGTGAAGAAGCGAAAGCCAGCCTTAGTGGTGTCAATCTGGATGAGGAGGCGGCCAAACTGGTCCAGTACCAACAGGCGTATCAGGCGTCTGCGCAGCTTATTTCAACCAGCCAGACATTGTTTCAAACTCTGTTGGACGCGGTGTAAGGGGAGTCCTTCCTATGCGTATTTCTACTCAGCAGGTGTACACCCAATCGGTTTACAACATGCAGCAATCGCAGTTGAAACTGGCCGAACTGAATGAACAGATCGCTACCGGTAAACGTATCCAATCGGCGGCGGATGATCCGGTGGGTGCTGCGCAGATGGTCGCGTTGAACGAGGAACTGGCGCAGCTGGAAAAGTATGAAAGCAACATCGGCTACGCACAGAACAGTCTGGATCTGGAAGAAGCGGTGCTGTCGGATATCAATATCGCCATGGACAGAATGAGCGAACTTACGGTTCAGGCGGGCAGCAGTACATTAAGCAATAATGATCGCGAGTCTATCGCCAATGAACTGCGGGGGCTGACTGAGTATGTCGCCGGTTTGATGAACACCCAGACCGCCAGTGGCGAATATATCTTTGCCGGTTCGCAGGGGCATACTCAGCCGTTTGTACAGGATGGAAATGGTCACTATCCGTATCAGGGCGATGACGGACAGCGGCAGATTCAGGCGGGAGCCAGTTTTCTGGTGACCACCGGTGACCCCGGTTCAGAGGTGTTTATGGCGGTGCCGGGCACGCTGGATGTGAGTTTACTGGGAGTTGATACCGACGCCCTTGCCGTTGTCGTAACCGACGAAACTTCAGCAGATGCCATGTTCAGTGATGCGGGCGATCTTCATCTTAGTATTGCTGAAGATGCGTTAGGTCATTTCAGTTACAGCCTGAATGATAGTTCAGGCAATGCATTGGGTGATCCCGCTCTGAGCAATGTAGCGTTTACACCCCCGGACACCCTCGAATATGAGGGCCTGTGTCTGACCCTGAATCCAACCGGAGCTGCGGATATAACCTTGCGTGGTGAAACCCCACAGCAGTCGATTCTGGATGTAGCGCTGGATTTGGCTGATGCCCTGGAGCAACCGGTGACGGGCAGTGACGATCAGCAGAGGGTCAGTGATGCCGTGGCACAGGCACTGTCTGATATTGATAGCGCACAGGAACAACTGTTGTCGGTCCAGACGGCAATTGGAGCCCGTAGCGGTGCGCTGGAGCGGCAACTGGACAGCAATCAGGAGCTGCAACTCATCACGAAATCCACCTTGTCGAGTATCGAAGATACCGACCTCACCACCGCCATTACTGACTTGCAACTGGAGCAAATCTTGCTGGAGGCCTCACAGGTGGTGTTTGGTCAGGTCACCGGTATGAGTCTGTTTGATTACATCCGCTGATAAACCACCGTAAGCGGGAGGTACCTAAATGAGCACTATCGTGAATAGTCTGGGCGCCGGTTCCGGTATCGATATCACCGGGCTGGTGAACGGTCTGGTTGAAGCGGAACGTGCGCCAGCTGATCAGCGGTTGGATAACCAGCAACAGGAACTGGAAGCCGATATCTCGGCCTATGGCACGTTCAAGAGCAGCCTGTCTGAGTTTGAGTCGGTGATTGAACCGCTCTCATCGGCCGATACCTACAACGCCCGCAGCGTGTCCTTTTCTGATACCGATGCACTGACGCCAACCGAATTGGATTCCGGGGCTGCAACCGGTAGTTATCAGCTCGAAGTTGTCAGTATTGCCACTTCCCAGACATTAACCAGCGGCAGCTATGCCACGGAAAGTGATCCGGTGGGTGAAGGAACCATGACCATCCGTTTTGGTGAATGGACAGAAGATGGCAGCAGTTTTACCCATGATGGTGACAGCGATACGCTGCAGATTAAGATCGACGAGAGTAACAACACACTGGAAGGTTTACGTGATGCGATTAATGCCGCAGGGGAGGGGGGGCAGGCGTCAATAGTGTATGACGGTGGCAGCTATCGATTGATGCTCAGCTCTGAGAGTGGTTTGCGTAATAGTATGGAGATCAGCGTCGAGGAAGCAGGTGATAGCCCGAGTAATACCGATTCTGCAGGTCTGTCAGCGTTAGCCTTTAGTGACAGCAGCCAGAATTTGCAGCAAACCCAAAGTGCCAGTGACGCAGAACTGGTACTGAATGGGCTGGAGCTGACACGCGAAACCAATATGGTGGACGATGTAATCACCGGCCTGACCTTTGAGCTGAATAAGTCCAGCGAAGGGGAGATGATCAACTTTTCGATCAATCAGGATGACTCTATTGCTGAGCAGGCGATCCGGGATTTTGTCGAAGCTTACAACCTGTTCTATGAAACCACGGGAAATCTGACCGGCATTGATCCGGAGACCGGCGAAAAAGCAGCTCTGGCCAACGAAGCGACGGCTAAAACTGCAGTCAGCCAGATTCGTGCGACTACCACGGCGCAGGTAAGTGGATTAGTCAATGATTTCAACACGTTGGCCCAGCTTGGTATTGAGACGGAACTGGACGGCACCTTATCGATTGATGAAGAGCTGTTTCAGGATGCTCTGAGTAATAATTTTGATCAGATCGAAGCCCTGTTCGCCCCCACGATGACCTCCAGTAGCAGTGATGTTGAGGTAGGACTGGGCAGTTACGCAGCCAGTGCCCAGCCGGGCCAGTATGAGATTGAGATCACCCAGCAACCCAGCAAGGGCGGTTTTTCCGGTGAGGGTGTGGACAGCAACCTGACGAGCAGCGACACGTTTTCGCTTGATACGGGTAACGATAGTTTTAGCTTTGAAGTGACGGTTGATGGCGTCAGTTCGTCGGTGATCAATTTACCGGCGGATACCGACTATGAGTCAGGCGATGAGCTGGCGTCTGAACTGCAAAGTCTGATCAACGGAGATGATAGTCTCTCTGCTGCTAACGTTCGGGTGGTGGTGAGTTACGACGAAGGCAGTGAGTCTTTCCGCTTTGACTCTGAAACCTACGGAAGCAACTCTAATGTCTCTTTTTCCTCAACCAGTGCAGCCTTGAATACATTGGGCATTAGCGATGGCGGTGGAAATGCGGGTACGGATGTTGGGGGCACCATTAATGGCAAGGCGGGGTTTGGCGCGGGTGATATTCTGTTGCCGGATGTGAACGCTGATGCCTATGGATTGGTCTTCAACATATCACCTGGCGCAACCTCCGCCACGGTGGATTTTTCGGTGGGTGTAGCGGGTCAGCTGGTGCGTCAGGTCGAGTATCAGCTTGATGACAGCGGGCCGATTGAATATCGCGAAGATAATATCAACACGCAATTGGATGGCATTGCAGAGGACCGGGAGGAGCTGGACCGGAAGATGGCACTGTACGAAGAACGCCTACTCAACGAATATCTGGCGATGGAAGCAATCCTTAACTCTTTGAGTTCCTCCGCCTCTGAAATTGACGGTTTGTTGGCATCGCTGAACGCTGAGTAGTGATGTTGGGTGACGCCGTGATACAGCTTATCTAACCTATATCCCCCATGTAAAACCTTGCTACTTGTAGGCTGAATCGAGCGAGATGGTATACCGCGTGAGGTACCCTTTTAGAAACTCGAAATAGCGGGTTGTCTGAGCTGCAAGTGCCGTGGTGTCTGAGGTGTGTCAAATCTGCAGACGTTTCTATTCATAGTGTAAAAGGGCTGGTACGGGTCCAATTCAGGAGGTTTTTAGTTCCAAAGTACCATACTGGTTACCCCCTCCCGTTTCTATTATCAATCAGGTACCACTTCCATAGTAATAACAATCAGAGGGTATTGAGCAATGTGGACTAAACCTGCTTACACAGATCTGCGTATCGGCTTCGAAGTTACCATGTACTTTGCAAACCGCTAAGCACTGAAGCAAAAGCTGCGGGTCTCCAGCGATGCGTTTGCGTTCGCTCGTAGCTTTTGCATCCCCGTAAGGGGCATCTTCTACTCTCCGGCAGGAGCCGGGCCTGCAACATACAGGTACCGCATGACGCGGATCTGACGGTCAAAAGCAAAAAAATAATAATGAAAATACAAGTATTAGGCTCAGCTGCAGGCGGCGGTTTTCCTCAGTGGAACTGCAACTGTCGTAACTGCAAAGGCGTACGCGAGGGCACCATCAATGCGCAGCCCCGTACTCAATCTTCTATTGCCGTGAGCGCCGATGGCGAGCACTGGATTTTGTTTAACACTTCGCCGGATATCCGTGCCCAGCTGGAAAGCTTTGGCCCGATGCAACCGGCCCGTCAGATCCGTGATACGGGTATCTCCGCCATCGTCTTTATGGACAGCCAGATCGACCATACCACCGGTCTGCTGATGCTGCGTGAAGGTTGTCCGCACGATGTCTGGTGTACTGATATGGTGCATCAGGACCTGACCTCCG
Source organism: Pontibacterium sinense (assembly GCF_015209595.1). GTDB lineage: Bacteria > Pseudomonadota > Gammaproteobacteria > Pseudomonadales > Balneatricaceae > Pontibacterium > Pontibacterium sinense. The sequence goes on from NZ_JADEYS010000010.1 coordinate 61,562, forward strand.
GTTTCCCGACGTTCAATATGCTCAAGCACTGGAACGGTGGCATTAACTGGAACCGTATTCCGATCGCCGAAGGCGATAACACATTTATTATCCCACAGGTACCGGAGCTGAAACTGACGGCGATTCCGCTGCTGAGCAGTGCGCCGCCATACTCTCCGCACCGCAATGATCCGCATCCGGGTGACAATATCGGTATCAAAATCGAAGATACCCGGACCGGTAAAACGATGTTCTATGCACCTGGCCTCGGCCAGATTGAACCCCATCTGCGTCCTGTGATGGAAAGCGCCGACTGCGTTCTGGTCGATGGCACTATCTGGCAGGAAGACGAGCTGATTGTGACCGGTGTCGGTGACAAGCTTGGCGTCGCGATGGGACACCTTCCGCAGTCCGGCGAAGGTGGCATGATCGAGTACCTGGATACGCTGGAAAAACCGCGCAAGGTACTCATTCATATCAACAACACCAACCCGATCCTCGATGAAGACTCTGCCGAGCGCGCCGAAGTACTGGCCCACGGTATCGAGATCTCCTACGACGGCATGAGCCTCGAGCTCTAATCGGGACCTGATCGATAACAGGAGCGTGCATATGAACACACAGGTCACAGACAACACCTTGCCGATGTCCCGCGATGAGTTCGAACAGGCATTGCGTGCCAAAGGCGATCTCTACCACATTCACCACCCGTATCATGTGGCGATGTACAACGGCAGCTGCACTAAACAGCAGATTCAGGGCTGGGTGGCGAACCGTTACTACTACCAGATCATGATCCCGATGAAAGATGCGGCGATCATGGCGAACTGTCCGGACCGTGATACCCGCCGTCAGTGGGTGCAGCGTATTCTTGACCATGATGGGTATGAGGAGTCTGAAGGCGGTATCGAAGCCTGGTTGCGTCTGGGCGAATCGGTAGGCCTGACCCGCGAAGAGATTATTTCGCAGGAACATGTATTGCCGGGTGTACGTTTCGCCGTGGATGCCTACGTGAACTTTGCCCGCCGGGCGACCTGGGAAGAAGCTGCCAGCTCCTCGCTGACCGAACTTTTTGCACCCCAGATCCATCAGTCCCGCCTGGATGCTTGGCCGGATCATTACCCGTGGATCGACGAGAACGGGTACCAGTATTTCCGTAATCGCCTGACCGAAGCGCGCCGCGATGTGGTACATGGCCTGGAGATCACACTGGATCATTACACCACCCGTCCTGAACAGGACCGGATGCTGGAGATCCTGCAGTTTAAGCTGGATGTACTCTGGAGCATGCTCGATGCCATGACTATGGCCTACGAACTGGATCGTCCGCCATACCATACGGTGACCGATGAACAGGTCTACCACAAAGGGCTGTTCCGATGATCACCACGGAGACGATTCCGACGCTGAATACCATGTTCCGCTTCCAGTGGGAGCAGGCACAGAACAGCTATGTGCTGCTGTATCCGGAAGGGATGATTCAGCTGAATGGTCCGGCCGGTGAGATTTTGTCACTGGTGGACGGTAAACGCAGTGTCTCGGCCATCGTGGGTGAGTTAGAAACCAAGTTTCCTGACGCCGAAGGTATCGGCGGCGATGTGCTGGAGTTTTTGCTGGAAGCTCAGAACCAGCGCTGGATTGCTGAGTAGACGTTTGCAGCCAACCGGCCCTTTGATTCGATGCAATACATCGTTTTTAGGGACAAGCTGGATGGCACAAAGGTTCTTTTAGCTCTGGGTTTCGCCCTGGTTGGGCGAGGTAAGGGGAAATATCGATTTCCCCTTACCAATCCCCTACGACCCCTAATACTTGCCGGACTTCGTCCGGTGCCCTGTGCGCTTCGTAAACAATCGGCGCTGCGGAACTCGGCCTAAGGCCTCAGACAGTCCTCGCGCTTTTCGATTGTGTACTCCAGTGCTCGGCTGCGTAGAAGGGGCTGAATATCCGTGCGAAATTTGGATTAGGGTGTTTTTTTGTACTATCAGATTGGCACGGTGCCTAATCCCTTCAGTGCAGCCGAGCATTGCAGAAATAAAACGATTAAAAGCAAATTCTGTTTGAGGCCAAAGGCCGAGTTTATTTGCTTCGTATTATATCGAAACGCGCAGGGATGTTGGCGTAGCCAACCAAACTGTAGGGCTGATGGGGATTGATAAGGGGAGTTCAGCGACTCCCCTTGTCTCGCCCAAAAAGGGCGAAACCAAAACAAAAACAGCGCTGTAATTGCCACATAACAACAAGAAAGAGGTATCTCATGTCCTCCTCATCCTGCAACGGTTCCCCCTCCCTCAATGCCGTCCCGACCCACGGCCAACCTCTATGGTTGCTGGCAGAGCTGACTTACAAGTGTCCGTTGCAGTGCCCGTACTGCGCTAACCCGCTCGACTTTGCCAACCGCACGACCGAACTGACCACTGCTGAGTGGATCAAGGTGTTTGAAGAGGGACGTAAACTGGGGGCGGTACAACTCGGCTTTTCCGGTGGCGAACCGCTGGTACGTCAGGATCTGGTTACGCTGATTAAAGAGGCCCGTCAGATGGGCTATTACAGCAACCTGATCACCTCAGGTGTTGGCCTGAATGAACGCAAAGTGGGTGAGTTCCGTGAAGCCGGTCTGGATCATATTCAGGTCAGCTTTCAGGCCGCCGATGAAAGTGTCAATAATATGCTCGCCGGTTCGAAAAAAGCCTTCGAGCAGAAGCTGAAAATGGCACGGGAAGTGAAAGCGCAGGGGTATCCGATGGTGCTCAACTTCGTTACCCACCGTCACAATATTGATCAGATCGATCGTATCATCGAACTCTGCGTTGAGCTGGAAGCGGATTACGTCGAGCTGGCCACTTGTCAGTATTACGGTTGGGCGTATGAGAACCGCGAGAATCTGTTGCCCACCCGTGCGCAATTGGAACGCGCGGAGCGTATCACCAACGAATACCGCCAGAAGCTGGAAGCCGCAGGCAACCCGATCAAGCTGATCTTTGTAACCCCGGATTACTACGAAGAGCGCCCAAAAGGCTGCATGAACGGTTGGGGGCAGGTGTTTCTGACGGTCACGCCGGATGGCACCGCATTGCCATGTCACAGTGCCAAAATGTTGCCAATAGAGTTCCCGAATGTGCGGGATCATACGCTGGATCATATCTGGAATGAGAGCTTTGGCTTTAACCATTACCGGGGGTATGACTGGATGAAAGAGCCGTGTCGCTCCTGTGATGATAAAGAGAAGGACTTTGGCGGCTGTCGCTGTCAGGCGTACATGATGACGGGTGATGCCACCAACGCCGATCCGGTGTGCAGTAAATCGGAACACCATCATCTGATTACGGATGCTCGGGCCGTCGCCGAGCAACCACTGCTGCACGAGGAGATGCTGTTTCGCAACGAAAAGAACTCAAAGGTGTTCTTCCGCTCATGAGAGCAGGTTATCTATCCTGAAAAAACCTTCTAAATGAAGTAGCTGCATGACTGAAACCTGAGCTACCCTCATAGCTATCAACGGCTTATAAGAGTGTATCTCAGGTGACCCTTCCTACATCCTCCGTACAACCCGGTTTCTGGTCTTCTTCGTTCACCGCCGAACAGGCGCTGGCCGGTATGAAGGAATATGGCCAGCTTGTTGCCGGACCTAATCACAGCCTGTACTGGGTTGAATATCAGCCGGAAAATAATGGCCGTACGGCCATCTGCTGTTGGCGGGATGGCGCGATCCGTAATTTGACGCCCGAGGATATAACCATCCGCAGCCGCGTGCATGAATATGGCGGTCAGAGCTGGTGCCTGATGGAGCAACAACTGGCGTTTATCAATGGGGATGATCAGCAGCTCTGGCTGCAGTCACTGGATGATCTGAGCCTACAAAAATTGACGGATACACCCAGTTGTCGATACGGTGCACCGGTCTGGGATCAGCCCCGTAATCGTCTGATTGCCGTGCAGGAAGAGCATCTGCCGGGTGATAACCCGGTAGATGTAGTTAATCGTCTGGTCGCTGTTGATCTGAGCAATGGCGACGTGTCGGTCCTGCATGAAGGATTCGATTTCTATGATCAGGTTTCGCTGAGTGATACGCCTGTCAGCGGCCAAATTGCATGGATCAGCTGGCATCATCCCCATCAACCCTGGACAGAAACCCAGTTGGTATATAGCCCGTTTGATGAGCAGGGGGCATTGAGTGATCCTCAGGTGTTGATCAATGATGGCTATGCTTTGACACAGCCGCAGTTTGATCAGCAGGGGCGTTTGCATGTGATTAGCGATCATAACAACTGGTGGCAGATATGCAGGGTCATCCGGCAATCATCTGGTACTGAATTGCATCCGTTGGAGGCGCAGTCGGAGGCGGAGTACGCTGCTGCTTCGTGGCAGTTGGGGCAATGCAGCTACCTGTTGCTGGATGATCTCTGTGAGGGTGGTTGGGTTGCCTTATCCCATCGTGATGGAATGGGTTATCTGCAGCAGTATCGTGAAGGATCACTGCAGTCTCTGGCAACGGAATACAGTAGTTTTCGCAGCCTCACACAGTCAGGGACGTTCCTGTTCTGCGTGGCATCATCAACGACCTGCAATGCGGCGTTGATCGCCATCGATCTGATGAATGCGGATGTGGAGGTGATCACTGGCGGTGGAAAGATCTTGTCCGATGCGGATATCTCTGCGCCTCAACATCTGACGTTTCCCGTTCAGTCAGAAGACGCACATGCACTGTTTTATCCACCGGCCAACGATGCAGAATCCACAACGGATGCTTTACCGCCGCTGGTCGTGTTTCTGCATGGCGGTCCAACGTCAGCGGCGTACCCGACCTTCAGTCCCAAGGTTCAGTACTGGACGCAGCGTGGTTTTGCGGTAGCAGACCTGAACTACCGGGGCAGTACGGGATACGGTCGTGATTATCGTATGAAGCTGGGTAAGCAGTGGGGCATCGTGGATGTGGAAGACGCTGTGGCACTGGTGACATATCTTACGGCACAAAACGCGGTGAATCCTCAACAGGTCTTTATCCGCGGCGGCAGTGCCGGAGGGTACACGGCGTTGGCTGCACTGGCAGCGAGTGACTGTTTTGCGGCAGGTGCGAGTCTTTATGGCGTGTCTGATCTTCAGGCGTTGTGTGTATCCACCCATAAGTTTGAATCCCGCTATCTGGACTGGTTGATCGGGGACCCGACGCTTGATCATCAGACCTATGTGGCGCGCTCTCCCGTAACGAATGCTGCGCAGATCCAATGTCCGGTGATCTTCTTTCAGGGCTTACTGGATCGTGTGGTACCCCCTGAACAGACCGAACTGATGGCTCAGGCGTTGCGTGTCAACGGTGTGACCGTGGATGTACACCGTTATGCCGACGAATATCACGGCTTCCGTGACCCGGAAGTGCAGCAGGAAGTGCTGGAGCTGGAGTTAGCGTTTTACCAGCGTTGGTTATAAAGCGTGGATTATAAACAGGCATAATGTGCGCGCACCAACCTTGGGCGCGCAACTAAAGTATTATCTGAATTCGTGCTATTGCAGAAGATTCAGGGCAGAGGGAATTGGGCAAAATAGCACTATGTTCATGGCTGATATCAGGTCAGCCGGTTGTTTTGGACACCCATTCAGGAACGGCATCACTTGCAGGTGCCGAACAGGTTCCGACCCGTATGGCAGTGATGCCGGAACCTGTTATCTCCTGAGCTCTGACCGTCGTATTTATGCCCGCTCCCCAAGCGGGTTTTTTTTGCATGTTTGTCCGCGTCTTAATAACGGATGCAATTTCGGCCTGCACTTTTTGCTTCGTAAAGCTTCTCATCCGCCGCATTGATCAGGTGTAAAAAGTCCGGATGTCCCTGGAAGACAGCAATACCAAATGAAACGGTGATGTTGATTCCTTGTTCATTGCCCAGCTGGATATGTTGCTGCTCGACTGAACGACGAATACGTTCGGCCATGTCGGCAGCCCCCTGAAGATCCAGTTCAGGTGTCAGAATCAGCACCTCTTCACCGCCATAACGGAACGCGTAATCGGTCAGCCGTATTTTTTCCTTGATCGTTTTACTGACGGTACTGAGCACCTGATCACCAACCTGATGACCGTATTGATCGTTTACCTGCTTAAAGTTATCGATATCAGCCATGATAATGGCGTAGGAGCTTCCGCTTTGAATCGCCAGCTTGGTTTCTTGTTGCAATATGGGATTGAGGAAGCGTCTTTCCAGTAGATGGGTGAGCGCATCCTGTTTTGATTCTTTGGCCAGGCTGGAATCGGCTTCGTCCGTGAGCAACCAGATCACTTCATTCAGGGTTTCGGTAAAGTCGCTCATCTCTTTGCGACCTTCCTCGCCGGTTTTACGCTCATTCAGCCGTTCTCTCAAGATATCGGCCCGATCGAGGCAATTGATCACTTTCTCATAACGTTCTGGCTTAGAGCAGATCAGTGGAAATTTATGTTTAATCCACAGGCCAAAATCGTTGGCGTATACCGAGTTTGTGAAGATCTCCTCGCCAGAGAAATAACACACCATTTTTCGTGTCATCCAGTTATAGAGACTGGTTTTGACCCGTTCGATCTCCAGCGCTAGCTCATGGGCTGATGACGCGCCGCGATACTCTAATGTGGAGCGCTCATTTTGTACTTTGCCACGCAGATAAGAGTCATTGATCAGGCTGACGGCACCGTCCAGAATTCGGTTGATCAGGACCACCGATCTGACCTTTTCCCGGTCGGTTAGATCGGATGACACCATCGTTTTGAACATCTCCTCTTTGATGATGGTCATCGCGGAATTAACCAGTGACATTGGTATCTCTACGCGTGCATGCACCTCACCGATACGTTGCTGAAAACGCAGGGACTCGACCATCTCTTCTGCTGTTTTAGGCGCAAAAGTTTGTGCCAGCCATTTTGCTAATTCGGTGGTGAGACGATGTTCCACTAGCTCGTTGCTGAGGAAGCGCGCGGTGGATTCGTCATCCATCAATTCTGAGTAAAACGTATGAACGTAGTGAGGCATAGCAGGCGTAAGAATCGGTAGCATAATCGCCAGCAGTGCGTTGGTTTCTGGAGTGAAGAGGTTACCGTAGTAATACTTGGTCAATTTTTTCATTGTGAAACGTCTCAAATGCTAATGTTCAGCGCTGAACTATCTGCTCATAAAGTTCTTCGGAGTGCAGTACATCCATGACCAGCAAGCAAAATTATGTACGGTAGGGCCGGACCGATGATCGCCCTTAGTGATTAGGGGGAAATAGTTTCTCAAACGCTTCGGCGGCGACAGGTTCTGAATACAGATAACCTTGTCCATAGTCGCAACCGGCATCATGCAAGATCAGCTCCTGTTCAGCCGTTTCGATACCCTCAGCGATGACTTTCATACGAAGTTTGTGGGCCATCACAATGATGGCTTCACACAGAGCAAGGTCATCGGAGTCCGTTGTCAGGTTTTGTACAAATGAGCGGTCGATCTTAATAAAATCAATCGCGTACTTTTTCAGGTAAGCCAGCGATGAGTATCCGGTACCGAAATCGTCGAGTGAAATTGAGATGCCTGCATCGTGCAATGCTCTGAGTTTCTCCGGCGCGGTACTGATTTTGTCCATCAGCACGCCTTCGGTCACTTCAATCGATACCGCTTCCTGCGGTAGCTCTAATGTACGCAGATAATCCAGCCAGAGGCTCATTCGGGATGTTTTATCCAGATATTGCACTGGAGAGGAGTTGATACTGACATGGAAGTTCGGGCTTAATGTTTTACGCCACTCTGCGGTTTGCCATGCAGCCTGACGGAATACCCAGTCGCCAATCTCAGAGATCAGGCCGGTCTCTTCCGCCGCTGAGATAAATTGGTCCGGATTGATCATGCCGCGTGTTGGATGTTGCCAGCGAATCAACGCCTCGGCTTTGACCAGCTTACCGGTGGATAACTCAACAATAGGTTGATAATACAAGCAGAACTGCTGTTCGCTGATGGCGCGGCGCAGGTCCCGCACCAGGCGGGCATGCAGTAAAGCTTTGAGCTGCATCGACTGGGTAAACTGCTGATAGTTATTTCGGCCCTGCGCTTTGGCTTCATACATAGCCTGATCAGCCGCTTTAAATAGGGTTTCACCCGTCGTGCCATCCTCAGGATAAAAGGCGATGCCGATACTCATGGTAACGTACAGGCAGTCCTCATTAAGGTGGAAGGGTTCTTTAAAGGCATTGAGAACATTGATCGCCGTTTGCTCTGCAATGCGATAATCCTCCAGATCAGAGAGCAAAATGGTAAATTCGTCACCACCCAGCCGGGCCAGAGTATCGTTGGGACGAATGCAGCTTTTCAGGCGGCGTGTTGCTTCCAGCAACAACATATCGCCCTTACTGTGTCCCAATGTGTCGTTCACTTCCTTAAAGCGATCCAAATCCATATACAGAATGGCCAGATGGCTGCCCCGCGTATGTGCATTCTGGATCTCGTGTTCCAACCGGTTTTTTAGAAAACGTCGGTTGGGAAGGTCGGTCAAAGAATCGAAATTGGCTTGCTTGCGAATCAGCGCCTCGCTTTCAACACGGTGAGTGATATCCCGGACAACCGCAAATAGGTAGGCGTTGTTACCCTGTGTGATGTAACTGATACTGCCTTCAACCGGGAAAGAGGTACCGTCTTTACGGGTATTAATCCCTTCCCGCAGAATATTGCCCTGCTGTTTCACGCGAGAAGTGAACTCAACCCAGTCAGCGCCAGTCGGTATTGTCTTGTTGATATCAAATACTTTCAGCTGGAGCATTTCAGCTTTGCTGTAATTGAGCCGCTTGTGCGCGGGCTCATTGCAGTCGAGGACCTGCCCACTGTCCGGATCAATAACGACAACGGCATCGTTGGAGTGATTGAGCAGGGTGGTTAGAAACCAGAGTGACTCTTCTGCCTGGCGTCTTTCCGTCAGGTCGACAACCTGGGCGATGAAACGTTTTATGCCACCCCGGGCATCAGGCTCTGCCACCATCGTTAGTAAGCCGGGGATGACCCGACCGTCTTTATGCAGATAGCGTTTTTCTACGGTCACCGGTAAAAAGGGACTGCGGTGCAAGCGATCCCGTATCTGCCGGTTTACCGGCAGATCGTCTGGATGGGAGATAACCACGTCCGCGTCGTAGATATCGTTGTCGTACCCCAGCATCTGTTTCATCGCCGGGTTGACGTATTCGAAGCTGCCATCGGGTCGGGACAGAATCATCGCGACCGGGGTCGCATCAAACACCTGCTTGACCGCCGCATTTATATCCGCTCTGGTGTCTACTACTGGTTGATCCAGTTCGAACATGTGTTTGACCTTCTGTCCCTGAATAATGGTGTTTCGGGTAGGTAATTCAAACGGAATGTTACATTATTTGGCGTGAGGTTTCAGGTGATTAATGAATATTCGATCTCATATTTTATGAAAGAGTTTGTGACATCCACAGGTAAAACGACTAGTTTAGCGGCCTTCCCAAAATAGCGGTATGCAATGGAGATCAAATGGCACTTCCGGGAAAAGAGATTTATCGCGGCTATGACGAGTATGGCGTGGTATCGGTCGTGGAAGATGGCCATAAACGGTACCTGGCATTTGGTGATAACGATGAACAGAGTTGCTGGCTGAAACATGAGCCGCTGACACCCCAGCATGAGTATGTGCGGGCGATGTTGCTGGTGCTGTTGTTTAAAGATCCCAAGCAGAGCATCAGTCTGGGGTTGGGGGCGGGGAGTTTAAACAGTTGTCTGCACGGACACTATCCGTCACTGAAACAGCAGGTTGTTGAGCTGAGACCGGAGGTGGTGAAAGCCGCCTATAAATATTTTCAGCTGCCGCGGGGAAAACGTCTGGAGGTCCATACGATGGATGCCAACGAATATTTACAAACCGTAGAGAGCAAAAAAGCCGACATCCTGTTCAGCGATATTTATGGTGCGGATGGGCTGGATGAGCAACAGCTTGATCCCAGTTTTTTGATGAACTGTCATGATCGCCTGAAACAGGACGGCTGGCTGGTATTGAATTGTTGGCGAGAGCATCAGGGCGATGACTCCCTGCAGACCCTGATCGAAATCTTCGACGATGTACGCAGTTGTGCAACACAAAGCGGAAATTGGATTGTTTTTGCAGGAAAGCGCGCGAGTAACCGCACGGCCAAACAGTTAAAAAGCGACGCGCGGGAGCTGAGTCAAAAGCTGGGCTTTTCCCTCAGCGCTCACCTCGGTCGCTTGAAAGAGCACGTTTAGGTCAGAGTATTCTGTGTTTTTGTATCTGCTTGTTGGTGCCGCTTGAACTTGATACCGCTGGCAAGCAGTACTCCCGCCATAATGATCAATACACCCCCTAGGGTACTCAGTGTCAAATGTTCGCCGAGGAGTGGAATCGCTGCCATGGCCGCCAGAGCCGGGGTGAAGGAACCCAACGCGGCTGTTTTTTCAGCTCCCAGATTATTGATCGCAATACCGTATGTCACCCCACCCACAATTCCGGCGCCAATACCCTGAGTCAGCAAAAACGGCCACAGTTCAGTCCACGTGGTCTGGCTGATATTTGATTCCACCCAACCCATGCCTAACATGATGCCCAGTACCGCAGTCGCACTGGTACAGAGCAGTGCCGTTGCTTCCAGCGGGTTGATACCTGCAACCCTGAGTCCCAGCGTATAGAGTGCCCACAATAGTGTGGCTCCCAGAAACGCCAGATGACCGCGCCAATAACCCTGTTCAAAATTGATCAGCGCACTGCCCAGTAATAGCAGGATCCCCAACAGAATTGTAGCCAGCCCGAGCAGACGTCGACGAGGCAGTGGTTCACCAAACACCAGCACGGCCAAACCTGTCACAAACAGCGGTGCGCTACCCGGTACTAATGCTCCGGCGTGGGCAGCAGGTGCGTATGCGGTGCCGAGTGATACCAGATAGAAGAATGGCAACCCGCCCAACAGGATCATCACGCTGTGACGCCACGGCATCCGGCGTACTTTGTGCCAGCTCTTGAGTAACCAAGGTAGAAACACGATTGCTGGTAAGCCAAATCGCATCAATCCCAGATCGCTGGACGTGAGCGGGGAGTGATTTTCTGCCCGCAGCGAAAGCAGGAAACCCACCCAGATCAGCAGGGTGATCAGCATGGCCGCAAGGCCTTTCAGGTTAACGGCGGGTTCGCCTCGGTACTGGTTCATCGGATGACGTCCTGTTCGTGTTGTATTGGCGGCTATTATCCGAGAAAAGAGAAAGTCGAAAGTTGTTATTTGGGTTGTATGTGTTTCTATTTTTGGTTGATAGTTGCGTTAATGAGTTTTCTTTTGGCATTTAATGCTTTTGTTTGAGTGTGGCGTATGAAAGTAGATGAGATCGATCTTAAAATTCTGAAGATTCTGCAACAGGACGGACGATTGAGTAACGCAGAGATTGCTGAACGGGTGGCCCTCTCTCCATCACCCTGTCTGCGGCGTTTGCGCCGGTTGGAAACGGAAGGTGTGATTCAGGGCTACCGGCCACAGCTCAATCGTCAGGTGGTCGGGTTGGGTATGACGGTCTTTGTGCAGGTGAAACTGCATGATCACAGCGCAGAATCGGTGACCGGTTTTGAGGATGCGGTACGCGAGATGGATGCCGTGGTGAATGCTCATACGGTGTCCGGGTCGGCTGATTATTTGCTGGAAGTTGTGGCGGAGGATCTGATCGATTATGACCGCTTAGTGAAGCAGATGCAGCGGTTGAATATGGTTAGAGAAATTGAGAGTAATTTTGCGTTGCAGGCGGTGAAGACGGAGGCGCCTTTGCCGTTGAAGTTGTAGGGATTCAGGTGGTCTTTTTCCACTGTTTTTCGCCCTATTAGGGCGAGATAAGGGGAGTCGCTGAATTCCCCTTATCAATCCCCGTCAGCCCCACTACTTGTCCCGCTTTGCGGGATTCCCTGTGCGCTTCACACTCAATCGACGCTGCGGAACTCGGCTGAACGCCTCAAACAGTCCTCGCTTAAATTCGATTGCGTGCTCCAGTGCTCGGCTGCGTAGAGGGGAATTAAATACCTCAGAAACCTGAATGTCCGCTGCAGTAGAAAGCAATTTAATTCGAACCACGAAACATAACATTGGCACGGACTAAATGCCCCTCTACGCCGCCGAGCATTGCAGAACTAAAACGGTTAAAGCGAATTCTGTTTGAGGCCGTAGGCCGAGTTCATTCGCTTCGTTTTATTTCGAAACGCGCAGGGAACCGGACTCAGTCCGGCAAGTAGTGGGGGTGGCAGGGATTGGTAAGGGAGGGCCAATACCCTCCCTTACCTCGCCCGACAAAGGGCGATAAGTTTTGTCTGCCGTAACTGGCCCAGAGCAAAACTGCAGGCAAAAAAAAGCCCTCACGAAGAGGGCAAAAGGCATCTTGTCACGAATCAAGTGACGGGGGATGTGATCAGAAAATCCTGATCAGAACTGTTCGGTGTCTATTGCACAGGCACCGGAAAGACCTGACATTACCGTGTCGGCGTGGCGATTCGCCCGCGGCAGGTAGTTGTCGATGTAGAACTCAGCGGTAATCAGCTTAGTACGCAGGAAGTCATCCGCGTATTCGCCGTTACCCAGCTGTTCGTGAGCGGCCAGTGCGCTTTTCGCCAGCAACCAGCCACCGCACAGGAAGCCGTGCATCATCAGGAAATCGAAGCAAACGCTACCGGCCAGATCAGGATTGCTGGCTGACTTGTCCAGCAACCAGGTGCGTACCTGCATAGAACGTTCAACGGCCATGCGCAGTTCGCGATTCATCTTGGCGAAAGCCGGTGAATCAACCGCAGACAAAGCGTTGACGGTGATCATCATCTCGGTTTGCAGGCTTTCCAGCGCAGCGCCTTTGTCCATCAGCATTTTACGACCAATGAAGTCCAGCGCCTGAATGCCGGTAGTGCCTTCGTAGATCGGCAGAATACGGGCATCGCGGTAGTGCTGTGCTGCGCCGGTTTCTTCGATGAAACCCATACCGCCGTGGACCTGAACGTTCAGTGACGTCAGTTCCTGCGCGAATTCGGTCATCCAGCCCTTCACGATAGGGGTCAGCAAATCTACACGCGGTTTGTAGTGCTGTGTTTCTTCAGCATCATCGCTGTGGGCTTTATCCACATCAGAGGCGGCAACGTACGCCAGTGCACGCATCGCTTCAGTGCCGGACTTCATCGCCAGCAGCATACGGCGTACATCGGCGTGTTCGATGATCGGCATTTTGCTGCCGTCTTTGCGGGTGCCCTGAATACGCTCTTTGGCATATTCAACGGCCTGCTGATAGGCACGTTCAGAGATGGACAAACCCTGCAGGCCAACTGATTGACGAGCGTGGTTCATCATGGTGAACATGTACATCAGGCCTTTGTTGGCTTCACCCACCAGATAGCCTTCAGCACCACCGTTGTCACCAAAGCTCATGACGCAGGTTGGACTACCGTGGATACCCAGTTTGTGTTCCAGCGACACGCAAACTGCATCGTTCAGCTCACCCGGTGCGCCGTTGGCGTCCAGTTTGAACTTCGGCACGATAAACAGGGAGATCCCTTTGACACCGGCAGGTGCGTCGGGCAGGCGGGCTAAAACCAGATGAACCACGTTGGAGGTCATTTGATGATCGCCCCAGGTGATAAAGATCTTCTGGCCGGTAATTTTGTAGCTGTCACCGTCCGGGATCGCTTTAGAGGCAACCGCTGACAGATCAGAGCCTGCATTCGGTTCGGTCAGGTTCATGGTACCGGTCCATTCACCGCTGATCAGCTGGGGCAGGTATTGCGCTTTCAGCTCATCGCTACCGTGGGCGATCAGGGCTTCAACCGCACCCTGACTCAGCATCGGGCAGAGGGCAAACCCCATATTGGCGGAGTGCCAGAGTTCGTTGACGGCGGTACCCAGAACGTTAGGCAGCGCCTGACCACCAAACTCTTCAGGACCGGTCAGCGTTGCCCAGCCGTTGTCGACATACTGTTGATAGGCATCCGCAAACCCTTTGGTTTCCAGAACCTTGTTATCTTCCAGACGTGCACCGTTCTGGTCGCCAGTGCTGTTCAGCGGCGCCAGTACATCGGCGGCCAGTTTGCCCGCTTCTTCGATAATAACTGACGCCAGTTCGCTGTTAACTTCTTCCAGACCGGCATCGCTGCAGTACTGATCAAACTTGACCAGCTCTTTGATAACAAAGTTCGCATCCGCGTAAGGGGCGGTGTAAGTGCTCATAGACGTATCTCGTTCCTTGTAGCGTGGGTGACTACGGTATTCGTGCCTTTGTTGCCGTGGGTGTTGATAGCGGCTTGAGTAGCCATACCAAAGTTGACGCTGTCAGCCCCCACGGCGACAAAGATGGTTTTACTCTTCAGATTCAGGGTTGTTCGCGCGATCACGCAGCAGGAACTTCTGAATCTTGCCGGTGCTGGTTTTTGGCATATCACCGAACACGACAGTTTTAGGCGCTTTAAAGTGGGCCATGTTGTCGCGGCAGTAAGCGATGATCTCTTCTGCGCTGATCGCATCGGCGTTGTCTTTCAGGGAAACAAAGGCACATGGGGTTTCGCCCCATTTTTCATCCCGTTTCGCAACAACGGCGGCTTCCTGCACCATCGGGTGGCTGAACAACACATCTTCCACTTCGATACTGGAGATGTTTTCACCGCCGGAGATGATGATGTCTTTAGAGCGGTCTTTAATCTCGATGTAACCGTCTTCGTGCCATACCGCCAGATCACCGGAGTGGAACCAGCCACCTTCAAATGCATCTGCCGTGGTGGTTGGGTTTTTCAGGTAACCCTTCATCACCAGATTGCCGCGCATAAAGACTTCACCCATGGTTTTTCCGTCCTGTGGGACAGGTTCCATGGTGACCGGATCGGCGACCATCAGATCGTCCAGCATCGGTGCGCGCACACCCTGACGGGATTTCAGACGCGCCTGTTCTTCGGCGGTTTTGTCGTTCCATTCGTCGTGCCATGCGCAGACCACGGACGGACCGTAGGTTTCAGTCAGGCCGTACACGTGGGTTACTTTAATGCCCAGGTTTTCCATACCTTCGATGACGGAGGCTGGTGGCGCAGCACCCGCGGTCATCACTTTCACCTGATGGTTGATACCATCTTTCAATGCATCATCGGCGGAGTTCAGCATGTTCAGGACAATTGGTGCACCACAGAAGTAGCCCACTTTTTCCTTTTTGATCATGTTGAAGATATCTTCAGCACGTACATGGCGCAGGCAAACGCTGACACCGGCCATTGCAGCAATCGTCCATGGGAAACACCAGCCGTTGCAGTGGAACATCGGCAGGGTCCACAGGTAGACCGGATGGTGATCCATCGCCCATGACAGGGCGTTGCTGTTGGCGTTCAGGTACGCGCCACGGTGGTGGTAAACCACACCTTTAGGGTCACCAGTGGTGCCGGAGGTGTAGTTCAGGGTGATCGCTTCCCACTCATCAGCTGGCAGGGCGTAGGCGTAATCTTCGTCGCCATTCGCGATGAAGGCTTCGTAATCGGTATCACCGATCAGCTCGCCATCGGTCCAGTACGGATCGTCGATATCGATCACGTACGGTTTTTCATCCATCAGTTCAAGCGCGCCTTTCACAACGGTGCTCAGTTCTTTATCGGTGATCAGCACCTTAGAACCGGCGTGTTTCAGGATGAACGCAACGACTTCTGAATCGAGACGGGTATTGATGGAGTTCAGAACAGCGCCACACATCGGTACCGCAAAGTGCGCTTCGAAGTGTTCCGGCAGGTTCGGGGCCATGATGGACACAGCATCACCCTTTTCGACGCCGTGGGCGTTCAGGGCACTGGCCAGCTTCTTACAACGACTGAATGTTTCTGACCAGTTGCGGCGAATCTCTCCATGCACAACCGCAGGACGGTTTGGATACACCTGAGCCGCGCGTTCCAGAAATTTTATCGGGGTTAGCGCGGCAAAGTTTGCTGCGTTTTTGTCCAAATTCGTCTCGAAGGCTGATCTGTTATTCATTATTGTTTCCCTCGTTATCGTTGTTTTAAGTGGGCCTGTACTCAGGCGCCGGTAAATTGGGCTTTACGGCGCTCGGTGAACGCAGTCATTCCCTCAGTTTGATCTTCAGTTGCAAAACTCAGGCCGAAGAGATCACTCTCCATGCGGCAGCCGTTTTCGATGCTCTGATCGGCAGAAGCCTGTACCAGACGCTTGCAGTGATAGAGTGCCTGCGGTGCGTTTTTGGCGATGGTGATAGCCATATCGATACCACGTTCCTGCAGCTGCTGCGCCGGATAGACCTGATTGCAGAGTCCGATGTTCAGCGCTTGCTCCGCGTTGACCTTCTCGCCGGTTAGCAGCAACTGTGCAGCCATACCCGGACCGACACGGCGAGGCAGGCGCTGACTGCCGCCAAAGCCCGGTGGCACACCCAGAGTCACTTCCGGCTGACCGAATAGGGCATTGTCGGCGGCAAGAATAAAGTCACAGCTCATCGCCAGCTCACAGCCGCCTCCCAGACAAAAGCCATTGACCAGTGCGATCACGGGCAGACGGGAAGACTCGATACGATGCATGGTGGTCATGCCCACCTGAGAGAATTCACGCGCCTGCTGGGCATTCATATCTTTCATTTCGGCGATGTCGGCACCTGCCGCAAATGCTTTGTCACCGCTGCCGGTGATCAGCAATACGCGCGCGTCCGGTTGGTTTTCGATCCAGACGATGGCGCTGTGCAGCTGCTCCAGCACCTGACGGTTCAGTGCGTTCAGAGCTTTAGGTCGGTTCAGCGTAATCAGCCAGATGCCGGGCTGTTGTTCGGTGATAAACAGTTGGGTAAATGCGGCGACGTTCATATCGGTCTCCATCATGCTTCGGCTCTTATTTTTATGGATTGCTGTCGAAATCAGTACTCGTAGAAACCACGACCGGATTTGCGGCCGAGATAACCGGCGTCCACCATCTGGCGCAGGTAAGGAGCAGGGCGATATTTGCTGTCGCCAAAGTTTTCGTACAACACGTTCATGATGCTCAGGCAGGTATCCAGACCGATCAGGTCGGCCAGCGCGAGCGGGCCAATCGGGTGGCTGGCGCCGAGTTTCATGATGGAATCTATCTGTTCGACGTCGGCACAGCCTTCGTCCAAAGCAAAGATCGCTTCGTTAATCATCGGTAGCAGAATACGGTTGAGTACAAAGGCCGCTTTGTCTTTGACCGGGATCGGTTCTTTGCCGGCACGTTTGGCCGCTTCAACCACTTTTTCGGTGGTCTCTGCCGAGGTCCGCAGGCCGTTGATTACTTCAACCAGCGCGAGGACCGGAACCGGATTCATAAAGTGCATACCAATTACTTTGTCCGGGCGCGATGTTGTGGCCGCGAGACGGGTAATCGACAGGGAAGAGGTGTTACTCGCCAGAATCGCATCAGGTTTACAGAGTTCATCCAGCTGCTTGAAGATCTTGTTTTTGATCTCTTCATTTTCAGTGGCGGCTTCGATCACCAGATCGCAATCAGCCAGCACGTTCATTGAGGTTTCGCAGCGGATACGGCCCAGTACAGCGGATGGACGTTCTTCGATCAGACCTTTGTCCTGCAGCTTAGTGAGACTGCTTTCGATCACGGACAGTGCCATGTGCAGGGCATTTTCGCTCAGGTCGACCAGTACCAGCTCATAGCCAGCGGTTGCCATTACCTGTGCAATACCACGGCCCATCTGGCCAGCACCAATAACACCGATTTGCTGAAAGGACATGTTTAAACCTCGTAGTTACAACTGAGAGAAGCAGAGATCAGCCCGGACATATCTTCAGATATGCGGGGCGATAGACAGGGGAATAAGACCGGTGGTAACTGCATGGCGGACAGGGCAGTGCCTGCCGTTGTCGCAGCAACGGAAACAGAACGCTTGAAGATCGGGTTAAAGCCCCGGGAAATGAGAAACATCTGTTCGCAACCAGTCTTATTGTTATTCGGTTGCGAATTAAATTACGGGTAAATGGTTGCTCAACTATTTGGAAATTCTAACGAAATGTAACAGGGCCTAATCTGGCCTTTACTTTATGCTACATTCAGCTATTAGCATGTGCCTGACTGGGTTTCTCTGTGTACCGTTATTCCCCGATTACCTTCCGTTTATTCCTGATGTTATTGCTGCTGATCAGCGGTATTTTTGTGTCGATTTACTGGCTTACGGTGCCGATGATCAAGCAAAACGTGTTTGGACTGGAGCTACATTCCAACCGTCAGGTACTTAACATTGTTTACGATCTGGCGAATCGGATGTATTTCAGCACCGAGTCCTATGTGGAGCAGGCGCTGGATGCGGAGGAGCAGAAGCTCAAAGCAGTGGTGGATCTGGGGGAAAGTTATATCCGGACAGGATTGGCTGATTCTGCAGAGCCTCCGCTGGACAAAAACGCCCATTGGCAGAAACTGTATGCCGAGCTACGGCGACTGAAGTTTGATGGTGATAACTATCTCTGGATCTCTGACTTCAATAGGCGGCTGCTGTCCCATCCGGATGATAAGTTTCAGGGTAAAAACATCTCCGAACATATCGTCGCGGGTGAGCAGTCGGCACTGCCCGGCATCATCCAGCAGGTGTTGAAACAGGGTGAAGGGTTCTACAAGTACAAGTGGTACCGCCTGCAAGATACGGAAGTGATCGATAAATACTCCTACGTCCGCAGCTTTCCCGAATGGGGCATTGTGTTGGGGGCGGGTGTGTATGCTGATGATCTCTATAAAGAAGCTGAGGCTTATAAAACGCATTTGTTGGGCGAACTGAGTCAGGCGCTGGAGAGTGTGAAGATCGCCAGTAATGGCTATCTGTATATCTTTGATTCCAACGGGGACATGATCTTTCACCCCAACTCTAATATTCGGGGCACTAACTTTAAGTCGCTGCTTAACCCCGTCACCGGCAATCCGATCTATCAGGATCTGATCGCCGTGTCAGATACGGATGAAGAACTGTATTACAAGTGGGACACGCCCCACGACCCCGGCAATTATGCCTATGAAAAACTCTCACTGGTGCGCCACCTGTCTGGGTTTGACTGGTATATCAGCTCCTCTGTGTACCTGGATGATCTGAAAGCCAGTTCGGTACAGCTGAGTCAGCGTTTGCTGGCGATGGGCTTTTTTGGTTTGTTGGCAGCGATCGTTGCCGCGTTTCTGTTTGCTGAATACCTGACGTCCCCGATTAAACAGCTGTCGGCTACCGCGTATAAAATCAGTCGTGGTCAGTTTGGGGCCAAAACCGGTATTAATCGCCACGATGAACTGGGCACGCTGGCGGAGTCTTTTGATTTCATGGTCGATCAGCTGCGCGACAATATTCAGGGGCTGAATACCCGCGTCGCATCGCGTACGAAAGAGCTGTCCGAATCCAACCAGCAGTTATTGCAGGCGGTCAGCTCGCTGAAAACGACAAAGAGTGAACTGACCGCATCGGAGACCCGGCAGCGCCTGATTCTGGATGCGTTACCCGCGCAGATCGCCTATCTGGACGCGCAGGGACGCTATGTTTTTGTGAACCGCGAATACGCTGAGATGTTTAACCGGCATAAAAGCGAGCTGGTGGGTGAGCTGATGCAGGATGTGATGTCCACCGCGATGTATAAAAACACGCTGGACTATATCCGACAGGCCCTGCGCGGTGAAAAGGTGATGTATGAGTACAGCACCGAAGTGCAGGGCAAGACCATGGTGACACGGCGTATACTGCTGCCGTTCTATGGAGAGCAGCGCCAGACCGTGGAAGGTGTACTCAACCTGTCGATTGATATTACGGCGGAGCGTGAGTCTGAGCAGCGTCTGGCTGAAGCCAGCAAGATGAAAGCGGTTGGGCAGATGTCCGGTGGTCTGGCACATGACTTCAACAACCTGCTGACCATTATTCTGGGTAACTTGCTGGAAGCGCAGGGGCATCCCGATCTGCCGTTGGATCTGAACGGTAATCTGGTACCGGCGATTCGTGCGACCCGACGTGGTGCTGATCTGACCAAGCGTCTGTTGGCCTTTTCCCGTCGCCAGCCGCTTTCGCCTGATTGCATCAAACCCGATCACCTTATCGCCGATGTGATCAGCTTATTGTCTGGCCCGTTAGCGGAGAATATCCGTATTCAGACCCGTATCGATGACAGCGCGCCGGTCGTGTATGTTGATGAAGCGCAGATGGAAGATGCACTGGTGAATCTGGCGCTTAACGCCGCTGACTCGATGGAGAAGGGCGGTACCCTGAGCTTTGAGGTGCGGTCGTTCTATTGCGCTACCCGTGAAGGGTTTGATGAGTCCGTACCGGCCGGTGATTATGTGATGTTATCCGTAAAAGACACCGGCTCCGGCTTCAGCGACGAAGCCTTACAGAAAGCCTATGAACCGTTCTTTACCACGAAATCGACGGGTGCAGGTTCGGGGCTTGGCTTAAGTATGGTGTACGGTTTCGTGAAGCAATCGAAGGGCTATATCCGCATTCGAAACCGCCGTGCTGCGGGTGCTGCCATTGAAATATTGTTACCGGTGGGCACGGAACGTCAGTGCGAGACAACACTACAGGATCCGGAGCGCAACAGTTATGCGGCAACGGCGGATGCAAGCTCGCTGGTACTGCTGGTGGAAGATGATCCGGATGTACGTAAAGTTGTCAGACATCAGTTGGTCGATATCGGGTTTACCGTATTGGAAGCCGAGACTGCGGATGAAGCGGATACTCTGTTATTGAATTTGAATGAGTTGGCGGGCGTTGTGACGGATATCGTGATGCCCGGCGCCAAAGACGGTTACGCTGTGGCTCAGCGGGTTAAAGAGCGTTATCCAGCGGCGTTTATTGTATTGATGACAGGGTATAGCGAAGCTTACAGCGAACATGATGCAGAATTCTCTTTGTTGCAGAAGCCGTTCGATCAGGCCGCGCTGGCAAAAGTGATCTTCCCGGAAAGCAAATAACGATAACAATTAGAAGAGGCCACACCATGGCTCAGGAAGCAGCGATGAAAAGTAATAACCTGATCTACGTGATAGAAGATGAAGAAGATCTGGGGCAGCTGATGTGCAGGGCGCTGGAAAATTTTCGCTATCAGGTGCGTTATTTCACCAACGGTGTGGATGCGTTGACGGCTGCACCCAAAGACAACCCGGATATCTGTATTGTTGACCTGAATCTGCCTGATATGGATGGCCTGGAGCTGGTGAAACAGTTCGACAGCCAGCACCGTGGCGTGATCATCGTCTCCGGTCGGGATGACCTGACGGATCGAGTGTTGGGGCTGGAGTTTGGTGCTGATGATTACGTCACCAAACCGTTTGAACCCCGTGAGCTGGTCGCACGAGTGCAGAGTTTGCTCCGGCGGTTGCAGCGCAGTGTTGAAGCGGAAACCGTAGTGGCCAAAAAAGCAGAGTTTTCGGGCTGGGTCTTCCGTCCGGATTCACTGGAACTGAGCTATCAGGCTCAGGATAAACAGTCTCTCAGTCGCGCTGAAGGTGACATGCTGCTGTCGCTGCTCAAGCATCCCTTTCAGATCCTCTCCCGTGATCAACTGCTTGGGGATAACTGCACGCCGTATGACCGCAGTATTGATGTTCGTATGTCCCGCTTGCGTAAGAAACTGGAGAGCAGTGGGGATGGCAATGAGCTGATAAAAACGGTGTATGGCGCAGGGTATATGCTGACGACCGCGGTGGTGTGGAGTTAGTTGGGGCTGGATGTTGGGAATCGCTATCCTCGTCCCAACAAAACGTATGACAAACACTAAAAAGGGGAGCTAATCAGCTCCCCTTTTTTATACCTCAGAGACAGAGATCAGGCGGTCTCTTTCTCTTTTTTCGTCTCCTCTTCACCATCGGCAAAGATGATCTCATCCTCTGGACGGTGACGACCCATCAGCTTCGGACGTTCGATCAGGAAGTACAGCACCAGACCAATCACAACCGCATACACGGTGGATTTCGGATCTGGCATCGCCAGTGTCACGGCAACGATACCCGCAACACCACGCTCGGTTGGGTTCTTCAGCTGTTCCATGCCCACCATGATGCAGATGTAAGCGGTCAGGATCAGTGTCAGCGACAGCGCAATCGGCAGTACAGGTTTAAACAGGGTGACGAGTGGCAAGATGAACAGTGCTACCAGACCGGTGATCCAGAATGTACCGCCACCACTGTAGATGGAGTCCATCGCTTTACGGCCCATCGCATAACGTTCAGCAACGGTCGCGTGTGCAGCGGTCCACAGAGGACCGGCCAGACCCGGCCAAGGCGCCAGAAAAGCATGCATACCGTTACGCAGTGCGGTAACCAGGTGTACACGGTCAACGCTCTCTTCAATGGATTCATCTTTACGCAGGTGGTCAACACGTTTTACCAGTGTGAAACCAACAATGATGTCACCAAATGCAATGACGTACGCGATGATTGCAGTTGGGATCGCCAGCAGGAATACATCCCAGCCTGGGAAGCCAACAGTGAATGTCAGGTACTGGAACATCAGTGCGAAATCTGGCTGAGTGATACCCCATTCGATCTCTGGAACAGCGTATTCGCCGCTGGTCCAGCCAATGATCATCGCGATAATCATGCCCGGTACCATACCAAAGGTCGCGATACGTTTTGCCAGCGAACTTTCTTCCATAATGTTCTTGAATGACAGCGAGAACAGGATGTAAGCAGAGATGATGGAACCGACGATCAGGGAGATAGGTGTTGCGTCAACACGGCCACCCACTTTCAACTCACCCATCATTGCTGCGATACCCGCGCCGATGATAATGCCCGCTTTTAGTGAGTTCGGAATGACTTCAACCAGTTTAGAACCCCAGCGAGTGATGCCCAGAATAAAGAAGATAATGGTCACTTCCAGCTGCAGCGCAAACAGAGCTTTAATCGCTTCAGGCCCGGGTTCGAACCCTTTGAGATACAGCAACACCACCGGGATTGCGGGGGTGATCCAGCCCGGAACCA
Source organism: Pontibacterium sinense (assembly GCF_015209595.1). GTDB lineage: Bacteria > Pseudomonadota > Gammaproteobacteria > Pseudomonadales > Balneatricaceae > Pontibacterium > Pontibacterium sinense. Next base: position 84,429 of record NZ_JADEYS010000010.1, read on the forward strand.
GAGGGACACCCATCAGTGCCGGTAGGCAGTAACCCAGGCCAGCAACGAAGGTGAAAGCCAGTGCCGCTTCGTACGGCATGCCAAGGTATTTTTGCAGAAGAGGAATCATCGCCAGACCAACCACAAACATGATCAGGCCTTGGATCATCTCTGGGGTTTCCCATTTGTAATGTACAAACGGCAGACGGATTTTAAACGGGCCTAACGGCCAGTAGGGTTGTTCCTCGCCGAAGGGGCGTTGGATCAAAGGCATTTTTTTTTCCTTATTAGTGGCTCGCTCTATCACAAGGGCCGTTTTGTCGGAGGGGCAATACATGCAAGGTGCACTTGCCACGGTCGAACAAAATGGTGATCCCGCGAGGCAGTAAACAGGAAAACTACAAATAGACTTTGTCGTAAATCTTACGAATTGTAACGGCGTGGATGAAGCGCCGATTGCGGATGGTACTTTTTTTACTTTGAGTGAATGCTCAATTGATGAATATCAAACACATCTTTTAGCCTCAGGCGTACTGTTCTCAATGTGACAAATTGTCGCAGTTTATATTCTTGTTATATGGAGTGTGTGTTGGTGAAGACGTTGACTAATCTATCTGTGGCGGTTGGGTTATCTGCTTGTTTTGCTCTCACTAGTTTTCAAGCCGTTGCGCAGGATTCCGGCGCTCACTCCATGCATCAGCATTCGGCAGCTACAGCAGAGACTCAGGTGGCTGAAGTCGTTACCTCTGGGGTTGTGAAAGGTATTTTGCCATCGACGAATCAGCTCAAAGTTCGGCATCAACCGATTCCTGAATGGTCGATGGGGGCGATGCAAATGAAGTTTTTTCTGGCTCCCTATCTAGAGATTACCGACTTTCATGAAGGTCAGAAGATCAAGTTCCGACTGCATCAGAAGAACATGATGAAGTACACCATTCTGGAAGTTCTGGAAAAGTAACACTAAGCGGTTAAATCACAGGGATGTCCCCGTTTGACAGCAAGTTTGGGGTCTGTGATTCAGCGAAGGGTTATCGCCCGTGAATCACCAACCGCAGTGAGGAGACTCACTGTTTATTTGCAAATCGTAGCGTGTTCATTTGGCTGATCGTTGATGAAACTACGCTTTAAGGTACCAAAATGGATCTGAACGTTCGTTTTCTCCGTCCCGTGTTTGTGTTTGTTGTCTTAGTGCTGGTATCACTGCTGACTTCAACTTTCGCTATGGCGATGGCCCCTGTGTCTGAAACTCAGAAACTGGAGACTATTCAGCAGGCGTTTCTACAAACCAGCACGATTCGCGAAAAGTCTCCTGTTGCCGAAGGAAAAATGTCGGCATGGACGGTCTACAACGGTGAAGACATTGCCGGGTACGCCTTCGAAACGAACGATGTTGTGAATATCCCCGCCTATTCTGGCAAGCCAATCAATACACTGGTCGTGATGGACGTTAGCGGGAAACTGTTGGCGACTCGCGTATTGGAACACCATGAGCCTATTTTGCTGGTGGGTATCCCCGAACAGAAACTGTTCGATTTTGCCGCAGCCTACGAAGGCCTGAACGTTACTGACAAGGTACGTGTCGGTGCGAGCAACAACCCCGATGTCGTTAACGTCGATGTGGTTTCCGGTGCGACCGTTACCGTTATGGTGGTGAATGAAGCGATCATGCGCTCGGCACGAAAAGTCGCGCAGGTGCTGGGGATTGCAGGCTTATCCGAACAGGCTAAAGTGCCACCGGCCACTATCAAACCGGATCTGTTCAAAAAGGCGAGCTGGACTGAACTGACCGGTGATGGATCGATCCGCCGGCTGAGTCTGGTTGAAGGTGATATCGACAAGGCCTTTGAAGGTACTGCGGCCGCGACAAAAGGCCGTCATGGTGAAGGCCGTAAGCAACGCCCCTTCATCGATATGTACTATGCACCGCTCAATATCCCCACCATTGGCCGTAACCTGCTTGGCGATGATCAGTTCAAATGGTTGATGAGTGAGCTGGAAGAGGGTGATCAGGCGGTAGCTGTGATGGGCAGCGGGCAGTATTCCTTCAAAGGGAATGGCTATGTACGTGGCGGTATCTTTGACCGCACCCAGTTGCAGCAGTCCGACAAAGTGATCAGTTTCCACGATACCGATTACTACCGTCTCGATGATGTGTACATCGACGGCTTCCCCGGTTTTAAAGAGATGGCGATCTTTATCGTGCGCAACCAGTACGAGTTTGATCCCGGTACTCCGTGGCAGATTGAGTTGCTGGTACGCCGCCAGGTTGGTGCACTGGACAGCGTATTCACCAGTTTCTACGGCGACTACCTGACCTTAGAGCAGTATATCGACCGTCCGGCTCCGGTGGTGGAGCCTGAACCTGAAGCGTTATGGGTCTCTATCTGGAAAGACCGCGCTTTTCAGATCGGTGTCCTGAGTGTCGCACTGGGTGTGCTCTTTATCGTGATCTTTATTCAGGATGTGTTGGTGCGTTATCCGCGTTTCCTGCATGCCTTCCGCCGTGGTTACCTGCTCTTCACTGTGTTCTTTATTGGCTGGTACACCCTCGGCCAGCTGTCGGTGGTGAATGTCTTTACCTTCGTGCATGCGCTGAAAGGTGATTTTCAGTGGGAGCTGTTCCTGCTTGATCCGGTGCTGTTCATTCTCTGGGGATTTGTGGCAATGACCATGTTGCTCTGGGGGCGCGGTATTTTCTGCGGTTGGTTATGCCCGTTTGGTGCCTTACAGGAGCTGATTAATGAGCTGGCCCGACGCTTTAAGGTGAAACAGTTTGAACCGCCGTTTGCTGTGCATGAACGCTTGTGGGCTGTGAAGTATGTGATTTTGCTGGGGCTGTTTGCGATCTCGCTGGAGTCGCTGGCCGAAGCGGAAAAATATGCCGAGGTCGAGCCTTTTAAAACTGCTTTCCTACTCAAGTTTCAGCGCGAATGGGGCTACGTGTTTTATGCCATATTCCTACTGCTGATCTCTATTTTTACCCGCAAAGTGTACTGCCGTTACATCTGCCCACTGGGGGCTGCATTGGCGATTCCAGCACGCTTGCGACTGTTTGACTGGCTGAAGCGTCGTAAAGAGTGCGGTCAGCCTTGTAAGGTTTGCGCTAATGAGTGCGAGATTCAGGCGATCCATCCGGACGGGTCGATCAATGGCAATGAATGCCACCAGTGTCTGGACTGCCAGATGACTTACTACCGCGACGACAAATGTCCGCCGTTGGTACAGAAAAAACGTAAGAAAGCGAAACACGATGCAGCTATGAAGAAAATTCCGGCCATGGAGATCACCGATCCGGCGTAATCGCTAGCTGCGAACAAAGACTCAATCGACGCCGACCGGAGAGGCCGGACGTTATTTTCACTGGAGATCGAAGACGATGATAGATCCAAACGACAAGAACCTCCCTAAGATTGATACCGAAGATCCAAAGGCTACGGAACATGTGAAGCTTAGCCGCCGTTTGTTCCTGGGTGGCTCTGCTGCGCTGGTCGGCGCTGTAGGCACCATGGGCGCAACCATGGGTTCGGCGCTGCTGCCGTCGACGGCACATGCATCGTCTGACAGCAAGCACACAGTTGGTCCAGGTGAATTGGATGAATATTACGGCTTCTGGAGTGGTGGTCACTCGGGTGAGGTACGTATTCTGGGTCTGCCATCCATGCGTGAGCTGATGCGTATTCCGGTGTTTAACGTGGACAGCGCCACCGGTTGGGGTATCACCAACGAAAGTAAGGCAGTGCTGGGTGAAAACGCGCCAATGAACGGCGACTCTCACCATCCGCATATGTCGATGACCGATGGTCAGTACGACGGTAAATACATCTTCATCAACGATAAGGCCAACACCCGTGTTGCCCGTATCCGCGGTGACATCATGAAGACTGATAAGATCACCACAGTGCCGAACTGTCAGGCGATCCACGGTCTGCGTGTACAGAAGGTACCGCACACCAAGTACGTCTTTGCTAACGCAGAGTTCCGTATGCCGCATCCGAATAACGGCCTGAATATGGATGACATCGAAGGCTACTACACTATGTTCTCTGCCATTAATGCAGAGACCATGGAAGTGGATTGGCAGGTGATTGTCGACGGTAACCTGGACAACACCGATGCGGATTACACCGGTAAGTATGCGTTCTCTACTTGTTACAACGCCGAAGGTGCCGTCGATCTGGCCGGTTCCATGCGTCTGGAACGTGACCACCTGGTTGTCTTCAACATCGCGCGTATTGAAGCCGCAGTGAAAGCGGGTAAGTTCAAGAATCTGGGTGATTCCAAAGTCCCTGTGGTTGATGGTCGCAAAGGTTCCGATCTGACCCGTTACATCCCAGTACCGAAAAACCCGCACGGTATCAATACCGCACCGGGTGGTAAGTACGCCGTAGCAAACGGCAAGTTATCGCCAACTGTGACTGTGCTGCAGCTGGATAAGTTTGACGCACTGTTCGAAGATAAGATCAAACCACGTGATGCAGTCGTCGCTGAAGTGGAGCTGGGTCTGGGGCCGTTGCACACTGCCTTTGATGGTCGTGGCAACGCATTCACCACTCTGTTTATCGATAGCCAGGTATGTAAGTGGGATGTGGAAAAAGCGATCCGAGCTTACAACGGTGAGAAAGTGGACTACATCCTGCAGAAACTGGACGTTCACTATCAGCCGGGTCACAACCACACCACGATGGGTGAAACCCGTGATGCTGATGGTAAGTACCTGGTTTCTTTGCAGAAGTTCTCTAAAGACCGCTTCCTGAAATGTGGTCCTCTGCATGCCGAGAACGATCAGTTGATCGATATCTCCGGTGATGAGATGAAGCTGATCCATGATGGCCCAACGTACGCAGAGCCGCACGATTGCATGATCGTTCACCGTTCTAAGGTGAAAACACGCAAGCTCTACGACCGTAAAGATCCAACCTTCGCTATGACTGTTGAAATGGCGAAGAAAGATGGCGTGACACTGGAAACCGACAACAAAATCATCCGTGAAGGCAATAAGGTCCGTGTTTACATGACCTCGGTTGCACCAAGTTTCGGTATGAACGAGTTCAAGGTAAAGCAGGGTGACGAGGTGACTGTGGTCATCACCAACCTTGACCAGATCGAAGATGTGACCCACGGTTTCTGTATGGTAAACCATGGCGCACAGATGGAGATCAGCCCACAGCAGACTGCATCTGTAACCTTTATGGCGGATCAGCCTGGCGTGCACTGGTACTACTGCAACTGGTTCTGTCACGCGCTGCACATGGAGATGCGTGGTCGAATGCTGGTTGAACCGGCGTAAATCACTGCAACAGGTATGACTGTGATTGAATAGTCACAGGTTGTTCGCTCAAACCCCGGCCCTGAATACGTTGTCCTCGTGATTCTGGGCCGGGTGTTTTTTCTCCACACCGGAGGCTGAATTGGAGGCTTATATGGGTGTGTGGTTTGCTCGGTTTGTTTCCGCGCTGAGCATCAGTGTGATGATTTCTGCTCAGGCGGAAACCATACATGTTTCCCCGACAGAAAATCTGCAGGCCGTGCTGGATAACAGTCAGGCTGGCGATCAGATTGTGCTGTCCAAAGGTATCTATCAGGGCAACTTTGTTCTTCCCCAATCTATCGAGCTGACGGGTGAAAAAGGTGCGGTATTAGATGGTCAGAACAAAGGCCATGCGCTGCAAATCAGTCAGCCATTAACCTACGTTCATCACCTGCGCATTCAAAACTGGGGTGATGATCTCACCGACATGAACGCCGGTATATTTGTCGCTAAATCGGCAGCAACGTCTCGTATCGAACACAACTATTTGCACGGCGGCGGTTTTGGTATCTGGGTTGATGCCACTCCGGATGTGCAGATTATTTCCAACAAGGTGGAAGGTGATCTGAATCTGCGCTCTTCCGACCGCGGTAATGGTATCCACCTGTTTAATGTTAAAGGGTTGCTGGCTCAGGATAATGAGGTCTGGCACACCCGTGATGGTATCTACATCGATACCAGTAATGGCAATAAGTTAATCGGTAACTATCTGCACGACCTGCGTTACGGTGTGCACTACATGTATTCCTATCACAATCTGGTGCAGGATAACTTTACTTATCAGACCCGCACCGGATACGCGCTGATGCAGTCCAAGTTTCTGACGGTCATTGGCAACCGCTCTAAGAATGATGCCAACTACGGCATCCTGATGAACTACATCACCAACTCGACGATCGAGAACAACCGGGTCGAGGGGATTCAGAATACGCGCAACCCCCATATGCAACAGAGCAGCAGCCAGGCTGGGCTGGAAGGCAAAGCCCTATTTATTTACAACTCGCTGTTCAACAAGATTCGCGACAACCTGTTTGCCGAAAGTGATATGGGTATCCATCTGACCGCGGGCTCTGAAGATAACGTCATCAGTGGCAATGCGTTTGTCAGCAACAAAGAGCAGGTGAAGTACGTCGCTACCCGCAAGCAGGATTGGTCCGATGAGGGCGTGGGTAATTTCTGGAGTGATTATCTGGGTTGGGATATGGACGGCGATGGCATTGGGGATGTGGAGTACGAACCCAACGACAGCGTAGACCGCTTGTTGTGGAAGTTCCCATCGGCCAAGTTATTGCTCAACAGTCCGGCCGTTGAAACCCTGCGTTGGGTGCAGCGCCAGTTTCCGGTGTTGAAGTCGCCCGGCGTGGTTGATAGTCATCCGTTGATGGCAGTTCCCGATTTGTTAGAACCTTCCGGCAGTGCCCTTGGCACAGCGGCAGGACAGGTAGCTGAGAATTAATATGAATATTGTTGAATTGCAGCAGGTTGAGAAATCCTACCAAGGCGTTACTGCTCTGCATCAGCTGGACCTTAAATTGCAGCAGGGTGAAGTGCTGGGCCTGTTTGGTCATAACGGTGCCGGTAAAACCACCACCATCAAGCTGATTTTGGGGTTGATCGGTGCGACCGCTGGACAGGTTAAAGTGTTTGGCGAAGACCCAACTCAATCTGAAGCGCGTAACCTGCGCCGTCAGTTGGGTTTTCTGCAGGAAAATGTCAGCTTTTACGATCAACTCACCGGTCTGGAAGTGTTGCAGTATTTTGCCCGTCTTAAGGGCGTTTCAAAAAAGAGCTGTTTGAGTCTGTTGGAGCAGGTCGGTTTGAGTCAGGCAGGTCATCGCCGGGTGAAAACCTATTCCAAAGGGATGCGTCAGCGTCTGGGGTTAGCACAGGCATTGTTGGGTGAACCCAAATTACTGCTGCTGGATGAGCCAACGGTGGGTTTGGACCCGATTGCGACACAAGATTTTTACCGTCGTATCGAGCAGTTGAAAGCACAGGGCTGTACAGCGATTCTCTGCTCCCATGTATTGCCAGGTGTTGAGAAGTATATCGACCGGGCGCTGATTTTGGGACGCGGTAAGCTACTGGCCGAAGGGAGTGTGAACGACCTTCGTCACCAGGCAGATCTGCCTGCGACCTTCCATCTGCAAGGCAATCTGACGTTGCCTGATCATCTGGTGCCTCATGCGCAACAGGATGAAACCGGGACCCGTATGGAGGTCGCTCTGCAGGACAAGATGAGTACCATGCAGCAGTTGATTGGTTTGCCAGGTCTGGAAAACATGGATGTGCATCTGCCCTCGCTGGAAGACCTCTACACCCACTTTATTGAGTCTCATGGTCAGCATGATGTGCGTCAGGAGGCCATCCGATGAGTGCTATTTTTACCGTTGCGAATAAAGAGTTTCACGATGGCTTGCGTAACCGCTGGGTGCTGTCGATCTGCATTATCTTCTCTGTACTGGCCATCGGGCTGGCCTATTTTGGCGCGGCTGCGGCCGGTAAAGTCGGTTTTACCTCACTGTCATCCACCATCGTCAGTCTCGCCAGTCTGGCGGTATTTATCATTCCGCTGATCGCCCTGATGCTGGCGTATGATGGCATTGTCGGAGAGGATGAAAACGGTACCTTGCTGTTGCTTATGACCTATCCGCTATCCCGCTGGCAACTCTTGCTGGGCAAAATGATGGGGCAGGGCGCGGTGATGGCGTTTTCTACGCTGGTTGGATTTGGTTCATCGGCGCTGATGATGGGGGCTTTCTCCGATACCACCAGTTGGAGCGAGCTGTTTGGTCCGTATGCGGTGTTTATCTTCTCTGCGATGTTGCTCGGCTGGATCTTTATCGCGATTGCGTATGTGATCAGTGCATCCGTCTCGGAAAAGTCCAAAGCTGCCGGAATCGCCCTGATTGTCTGGTTCCTCTTTGTACTGGTGTTTGATCTGGGCTTGTTGGGCATGCTGGTAGGGACGCAGGGTAACGTGGATGAAACTTTGTTCCCGTACCTGTTATTACTGAACCCAACGGATATTTTCCGTTTGGTGAATATCACCTATTTTGCGGACCAGAACCTGACGGGTTTGATGGCGATTGCCCAACAAACTCAATTCTCGACCGTATCACTGTTTGGTGGTTTGTTAGTGTGGCTGGCACTGCCCGTCACGCTGGCGATGGCGATCTTTAATCGCCGTGGCCTGTAATTAGAGGGATTTGTATGAAACGCCTATTTTGCATCTTATTTATGATATTGCCTCTGGGTCTGCTCTCAGGTTGCGGGGAGGACGATAAAAAGGCCGCGATGGTGCAGCAAGCGGTGGCGATCGAAAGCAGTGACGAATGCCATCTGTGTGGCATGATCATCACCAATTATCCCGGCCCTAAAGGTCAGCTATATTCGCGGGGAATACAGGGCAATATGAAGTTCTGCTCCACACGGGATATGTTTGCTTTTGTGGTTGACCCGGAAAACCAGCACAACATCCAGCAGGCGTTTGTTCACGATATGGCAGTAACCCCTTGGGGCCATCCTGAGGAAGATACCTATATCGATGCGAAAAAAGCCTTTTACGTGATCGGCCACGGCAAAAAAGGTGCGATGGGACCGACCTTAGCCAGCTTTGCTAAAAAGGCGGATGCGGATGCGTTTGCAGCATCGCAGGGTGGGCGGGTGCTCACGTTTGAAGAGATTACATTGGATGTGCTGGTGAGTATGAATAACGTCATGGGGCACTCAAAGTAACACTGCAATACAGGTGCTTGTTCAAGTGCTTGTCCAGGGGAGCTAAGCTCCCCCCATCATCTGATACCCCGAGCGGGCTAGCCCGATGACCGATACAGAGATCAGTAACACCAGCGCAAGGTTACGAAAGCTCTTTTGGCCTGACCGTTTGAACAGGAACCGACCCACACTCAGGCCTATAACCATCGGAACCAGAAAGACGATGCCCAGAGTGATCACTTCGTCCGTTAACAGGTTCTGATGACCGGTCCAGATCAACGCGTAGATGTCAGTGAATGCAAAAAAAGCAACCAGCGTTGCGCGTGTAGCAATCGGTGACATCTGGGTATAAAGCATCATCAACACAACCGGTAATCCACCGATAGCAGCCGCCCCGTTGGCTAATCCAGAGACAAAACCAGTGGCCATTGGCAGGCGTGGGTTCGCATTTTTCTGTTCAAATCCCAGCAGCAATAGAATCGCGCATGCCAGCACCATCAGGCAGATCATCAATCGGGTATGGGCTTCCGGTAGGTGGGTCAGCAGCCAGACGCCAATGGGTGTGCAGATGAGCGTTCCGACCAACAGTTGTCCTAACAGTTTACGGTCAACCTGACGAAATACGCCCGGCAACAAGTGGATACTGGCAGCGATCTCCAGCATAAAAATTGTTGGTACCACCATTTTTGGCGGCATAAACAGTGCAAGACTGGTCACGGTCAGTGAGGAAAAACCAAAACCGCTATAACCGCGTAGCACGGCGGCCCCAAGAATGATGGCGATGGCGGGTAACAGTTGCCAGAGGGGCAGATCCAGTTGCAGTCCAAACATAAGAGGTTCCAGCTCAAAAAGTGTGTGTTCTTGAGGCTAGGAGGATGGTTGAAGTGCCGTTAGCACCAACGTGCAGGGGGCTCTGAGGCCAGTATTATTTGGTTACGATAGTGTATTGCGGCCAGAATAAGAAAAGCCGTAGCTTCAAGGAAGGGGGACAGAAGCTACGGCAAGGGTGTGCTTTTTAAAAGGGCTGGATTACCAGCTCAGGGAAGCACCTACAGCGATCTGATCAGTTTCAGCGCCTGCTACGTCGTGCATATCGTATTCAACGATGAACTTCAGGTTGCTGTTTACATCGTAGAACCATGCAACGGAATCCAGTTCAGCGGTTGTTGTAACGTTAGTTGCGCTGGTGGTGTCAGTTTCGCCGTGGGACAGGACGAAGCGGTGTGCACCAGTGGTATAAGAGGCCTGAACAAGGTAGCCGTCACTGTCCAGTTCGCTGGTCAGCAGTCGATCTGCAAGTGCAGAGCTGATGCCTTCCTGGTCAAAACCTGATGCAGTCAACTGGAAGCCAGCCATGGATACGCGAGCACCGTACGCCAGGCCCGTTGCATCGACATTGTTGGCTTCATTTTCGCCGGAAGCACCACCGATCCATGCGTTAAATTTACCGCCATCGAACTCAGTTGCATACGTTGCTTCTGCTTCAAAACGTACAGAGTTGTTGGTGTTCGCATCCGCAGACTCACCGCTCTGTGGATCCAGAATGGATGCCGCTACCTGGAAGCCGCTCATGTTTGGCGTGCGGTAAGTGATCTGTGCTTTAGGCACTGCATATGGGTAACCGGTAGAGATGTTACCGAAGGTCACGCCGCCAGAGTTTGCCATAGGTACACCGGTACCCAGCAGCAGTTCGTCACTGAAGATATTGGTACGGGCGTAAATGCCGAAGTCTTTACCGAACAGAACCTGACCGAAGTCACCGTCTACAGTCGCGTAGAACTGACGAACATCAATCGCTGTATCAGTAACCTGGTTGCTACCGTCGTTGATGGTTACCCAGAAAGAGGAGCGACCGCCCACTTTCAGATCACCCATATCTTTATTGACGTTGAAGCCGATGTAGTTAGGCAGGAAGCCCATACGTACACGCTGTTGTTTTTCGTTGGTTGCTTCGTTGTCTGTAGCTGTGAAGAATGCGTTGAAATGACCATCAGCAGAGAAGTTAGTGCCGTCCTGATCGTAAAGGGTAATGCCTGCGTGTGCCTGTGTTGCCATAGCTACGGACAGTGCTACCGGGCAAAGCTTCAGCATCAATTTATTATTTTTCATGGTGTCCCCATTCGAAGGTAAAAGAATGTTGGTTTGCGATAGGCCGATTATTCGGAACGGGGGCGTTTCAAGGAATCGCGCTTTCGGGCTGATTTCCCGACACTTTGGGGGATGTTCCCAAGGGGGAGAGTATTAAGACTGATGGTGTGGGTCGGGAAGTAAGACCAGAGGCGCGCGACGCGAACTAGCGCTTTAGGTGGGTCGGTAGTAGTGCTTTTTTTTGCGAATGCACACAGAGTGGTTAACGCAAATTATCCCTGTCTAATGTTACGCACCCGTTGCAGAACAGGATAGTAAAGTTGGCCTGTCAGGGCGCTCGCTTTAGGTCAGAAACGAATGCAATGCAGTAACTTAGAAGTATTCGCATCTGAAGACTGGTGTATTATCCTTGTCTCTATAGAGAATTGTCCGTTATATAGAATTGTAGAGTGCGAAACAGCGCATATAAGTGTCTGTGGAAACAGACCATAACAATAAAAAGGAAGCCGGTATGCCACGGGATGGGCATTCTACCGGTTAAGAGTTAGCCTCGATGAGTAGTGACATTTCAAGTCTTCGAAAGTTCGTATCACCCGAGATCATCTTTGGTGAAGGCGCACGTAAAACTGTTGCCAATTATGCGCGTACCTTTGGTGCCCGCCGCGTGCTGCTGGTGTCTGATCCCGGTGTGGCTCAGGCGGGTTGGGTACGTGACGTTGAACTGTCGCTAGAAGAACAGGATATTGATTACGTCACCTTTACGGAAATCTCGCCGAACCCGCGTGCGGAAGAGGTGATGAAAGGTGCACACTTCTATAAAGAACACGACTGCAACGTCATTGTTGCTGTTGGTGGTGGTAGCCCGATGGATTGCGCCAAGGGCATTGGCATTATTTCCGCCAATGGTGGCGACATTCTCAGTTACGAGGGGGTGGACACGATTCATCTCCCAATCCCGCCACTGATCTTTATTCCGACGACGGCGGGTACCTCTGCCGATGTTTCCCAGTTTGCGATCATCTCCGATCAGCAGGAGAAGGTGAAAATCTCCATCGTCAGCAAGGCGGTTGTCCCTGATGTCGCGTTGATCGATCCGGAAACCACCATGACCATGGATCCGTTTCTCACCGCGTGTACGGGTGTCGATGCGCTGGTACATGCGATTGAAGCCTTTGTATCAACCGGTGCCGGTGCGCTCACCGATATGCATGCGCTGGATGCGATTCGTCTGATCAGTCACAACCTGAAACCGCTGGTGGCTGACCCTAGTAATCTGCAGTTGCGTGAACAGGTAATGCTGGGTGCGATGAAAGCAGGTCTGGCATTTTCCAATGCGATCTTAGGTGCCGTACACGCGATGTCGCACAGTCTGGGTGGCTGGCTCGATCTGCCGCATGGCTTGTGTAATGCCATGCTGTTGGAACACGTAATCGCCTATAACTATCCCAATGCGCAGGATCGTTTCAAGGTGGTTGCCGAAACCATGGGATTGGATACACGCGGTCTCGGCCCGACAGAGATCAAAGCACGCTTGATGAGTGCGGTAATTGAACTGAAGCGGGACGTCGGTTTAAGCCAGAAACTTGCAGAAAATGGCGTGGGTCTAAGTGATATCCCGGTATTGTCGGATAAAGCGATGAAAGACCCGTGCATCCTGACGAATCCGCGGAAGTCCAGTAAGCGTGACGTCGAGGTTGTCTATGAAGAAGCGCTCTGATCAGGCCACTGTTGATGACCTGATTGGTCTCGGTAACCAGTCTGCGCGTAAAAGTTACTACGCTGAACTGGTCACCAAGCTTGAAGAGCTGGAGACCGAGCGTAACCGTTACAAATGGCTGTTTGAGAATGCCCTGCACGGTATCTTTCAGGCCGACTTTTCGGGTGGCTTGCGGGCAGCCAATCCTGCTATTGCTAAAATTTGTGGCTATGACTCTGCCGAAGAGATTCTCGATCAGATTCAGCATATCGATGATCAGCTGTTTGTGTCCGTACGGGACTACGAATTTGTGACCAGTTACCTGAAAGCCAGTGGGCAGGTCTTCGGCTTTGAGACCCAGCTGCGCCGCAAAGATGGTAAGACTGTCAACGTCTCGCTCAACGTATTGCTGAAACAGGATGGCGATACACCGGTTATTGAAGCCTTTGTTCAGGACATTACCGAACGCAAGAAAGCGCAGGACAACCTGAAGCAGCTGAACGAAGAGCTGGAAGGACGGGTTGAAGAGCGCACCCATGAACTGGTTAGCCTGAACGACAAACTCTGGCGGGAGATCGCCGAGCGTGAATCCGCGCAGAAAGAACTGAAAGTCGCCAAAGAGATCGCGGAGCAGGCCAACACCAGTAAAGATAAGTATCTGGCCGCGGCCAGCCATGACTTGCTGCAACCGATGAATGCCGCCCGTTTGCTGGTATCAACATTACGCGAACGGGAACTGGCGGGTGAAGACGGGCATCTGGTCGAGCGTGTGCATATGGCGCTGGATAATGCTGAAGAGCTGCTAACCGACCTGCTGGATATCTCTAAACTGGATCAGAATGCAGTAAAACCTGACTTGGGTGAATACAGTATTCAGGCCCTGTTATCACCGTTGGTGTCCGAGTTTCAGACAGTGGCTCAGGATTCAGGCCTCGTGCTGGCATTTGTTCCTTCCAATTTAGTGGTCACCACCGATCCACGTTTGTTGATACGTATTCTGCGTAACTTCCTCTCCAATGCCATCCGCTACACCAACGAGGGCCGTGTCCTCATAGGGTGTCGCCGTAGTGGCGATAGGGTACAGATTCAGGTTTGGGATACCGGCATCGGGATTCCAGATGACCGTCTGAACGATGTTTTCAAAGAGTTTCACCAGTTACATCAGAAGAAAGCCAAGCGTGCAGGCGTTGGTTTAGGATTGGCGATAGTGGATCGGATCGCCCGGATGCTGGAGCATCCCGTGAAGGTCAGATCGGTGGTTGGTGCCGGATCAGTATTTTCGATCGACGTCCCGTTATCGACCAATCAATCCCGTCAGGTTCAGGTGTCGTCACAAATGGCCGTACCGATGGACCAGCTGGATCAGACGCGGGTGTTGGTGATCGACAATGAGGAAAATATTCTCGTCAGTATGGCCGCATTGCTGGGGCAATGGGGCTGCGAAGTGATGACGGCAACTGATGAGCTGGATGCGTTACAGCAGATCGAACGTACGGGTATCGTGCCGGAAGTGATGATGGCCGACTACCATTTGGATGATGATAAAACTGGTACGGATGCCATCGGTTATGTGCGTGATATGTTGGGCATTGAGATTCCGGCGATGGTGATCACTGCTGATCGCAGCGACGAATGCCGACAGCTGTTCCGAGAGTTGGGGCTGCCGGTGCTGAACAAACCCGTGAAGCCGGGTAAGTTACGGGCGTTGCTAACCCATCTGCTGCAGGCGTAAAACAACTGTCTGGCGCTGCGTGACATCTGAAAGATCGTCGAATAAAAACCAGTACTTAAGTACTGGTTTTTTTATGGGCGAATATTGGTAAATCTTTCTGAATCAACAGGTTGTCATATTTTTGGCGAGTAAGGAAAAACCCATATTCAGGTCACAAGTAGTATTCAGGTCGTTTTGGCTGCCCCCTACAATAGTTGTATTCAGGCTAAATCCCGGTGGTATCAGACGATGCGCTCTACATCCGTTTTTACTGCAGCTTCGTTCAGTCGGTCCCCCGATCAGGCTGCCGCAGAACTCCGACAGCAATTTCTGCATGATGAACTGGAGTTCATCCTATTTTTCTGTTCGGCAGAATACGATCTGGAGCAGCTTGCATCTGCCATGAACAGGGAGTTTGGCAGCATTCGCCTGGCGGGTTGCACCACTGCCGGGGAGATTACGCCGCAAGGTTACGGTCAGGGTTGTATCACCGCGATAGGCTTTCGGGCCGGGCGTTTTGCGGTGGCCGCTGCCGGTGTCCAGAAACTGGATAACGTCAGCCTCACAGATGCGCAATCGATGGTCGACAATCTGATTAGCGAGTGTCGTAAGAAAGAAGTTGCGCCGATCAAAGGCAACAGTTTTGCGCTAACCCTGTTTGACGGTCTCTCCATTCAGGAAGAGATGGTACTGGTGTCTTTGAACGCTGCGCTAGGCAGTATTCCAAGCTTTGGCGGTTCTGCCGGTGATGATATCCATCTGACAAACACCCATGTTTTTTTTGACGGTAAATTCCATACCGAAGCCGCTGTCGTCCTGCTGTTTAATACCGGTTGTGACTTTGAAGTATTCAGTACTCACCATATGCTCAATAGCAGCGAAAAGCTGGTGGTCACGGCTGCTGACCCGGATGGACGTTGTGTACTGGAACTGAATGCTGAACCCGCTGCGTTGGAATATGCCCGTGCGATTGGGCTTACGCTGGAAGACCTTAACCACGAAGTGTTTGCGCTGAACCCCATCGCGGTGAAACTGGGTGATGAATACTTCGTCCGCTCTATTCAGCAGGTCAACGATGACTTGAGCCTGACATTCTACTGTGCGGTGGAGAAGGGCATCGTTATGACGGTGATGGAGCCCGGACCGATTATTCCGAATCTGGAGAAAGAGCTGGCCGGGATCAAGGAGGAGGTCGGAGAGCCACAGATCATTATTGGCTGCGACTGCTTCCTGCGCCGTCTGGAGATTGAGCTGTCAGGTATTCGTGATGAAGTATCCGAGATCCTGCGGCGTAATAAGGTGGTCGGATTTAACACCTACGGCGAACAGAATGCCGGGATGCATGTAAACCAAACCTTTACCGGTGTGGCGATCGGTCAGTGCCCGCAGGGTGACGGCCATGAATGAATCTTTGAAGCAGGCTCAGCAACAGGAGCACGCGGCAGATCAGTTGCAGCAACGGCTGGCAGAGCTGGAACAGGAGAACGCCAAACTCAAACGGATCAACAAGGTGCTGATCGAGCGGGTTGAATCCGGTAGCTCTCAGGTGGCGAACCCTTACGCAGCCTTTGAACATTCCGTGGTACTGGCCGAGCAGGTACGAGAGCGGACCGAAGCTTTGAATGCCGCGCTTTCTGATCTGAAAGCCACTAACCGCAAACTGCAAGACGCCAACCAGCAAGCCGCCATCTCCCATCAACGCCTGATCGACGCTATCGACAGTATCTCTGATGCTTTTGTCCTGTTTGATGCCGAGCGACGGGTGGTGTTGTTTAACAATAAATTCAGCGATATCTGGCACGATGTGTGTGTCGAAATTCAGACGGGGATTACCATTCAGGACATCTGGGATCTGGGTCACGAGTCGGGCCTGATCGCAGAGACGTTTAGTGAAAGCAGCAGCTCCAGCAAGGTGTTCCGCCTGAGCAACGGTAAGTGGTTCCAGATGAGCCAGCGCAGCACGATGGATGGCGGCTTAGTGGTGCTTTATACCGATATTTCTGAGCTGAAAGCCCGTGAAACCGCAATCCGTGAGCGGGCGCTGGAGCAGAAGAGCAAGCTGCTACAGGCGACCGTGGACAACTTATCGCAGGGTGTGGCACTAGTAAATCATGAAGGTGTGCTGGAGGTCTGGAACGACCGCTTCCTGGAGCTGACCGGTGTGGAAGAATCAACCGCAGAAGAGCGTCCGCCGTATGCCGCTTTGATGGTGTCGCATAAGAACATTCTGCAGCATGCGTTATCGGCTGCGCAGCAGGGTGAAGTGGTGGCGTCGGAACAGCGTGAACACAATGGCAAAGTGATTGAGGTGCGCACCCATCCCATGCCATCCGGTGGTTTTGTGAATACCTACACCGATATCACCGAACGTCACCAGTATGCTGAAACCTTGCGCGAGAGTGAGCAGTGGATTCGCCTGATTACCGATAACGTGCCTGCGATGATCTGTTACGTGGGGCAGGATGGACGTTATCAGTTTACCAACAAAGTGTATGACGAATGGTATGGGCAACCGCGTGGGGCACTCAATGGTGCGCTGATCACCAAGGTGCATGATGCGGAACAGATGAGAACGCTGACGCCATATTTCCAACAGGCGATGACGGGTGAATGTGTCACCTTTGAAATGAGCGAACCCAATCTGCTTGGGGAAGAGCGTATCCTGCTGAAATCCTATGTGCCCAACCTGGATGCGGATGATAAGCCATTAGGGTGTTTCGTGATGATCCGCGATATCACCGAGCGTATCCGTACCGGGGAAGAGCTGCGTCAGGCGTATCAGATGATGGAGCAGAGGGTAAAAGAGCGAACCTCCGAACTGACCCACCTGAATCAGCAGTTACGTCTGGAGATTAACGAACGCTCACTGATTGAATCCCGTCTGCGTGAAGCCAGTCAGGAAGCGGAACGGGCCAATCTGTCGAAAACTAAGTTCCTTGCTGCGGTCAGTCACGATCTGTTGCAGCCACTCAACGCCGCGCGCTTGTTCACCAGCGCATTGATTGAGCAAGAGATGGAGCAGAAAACCCAGTCTCTGGTGCACTCCGTGTCTAACTCGCTGGAAGATGTGGAGTCGCTGCTCAGTACACTGGTGGATATCTCCAAGCTGGATGCGGGTGTGGTGGTGCCGGATGTGATCTCGTTTAAGGTCAGCGATCTGCTGGAAAACATCGCCAACGAGTACCGCCAGATTGCGCAAAGCGAAGGTCTGGATCTGCACTTTGTGCCTTGTGATGCGGTGATCAGCTCCGACTCGCAATTGCTGGCGCGGATTCTGCGCAACTTTCTTTCCAATGCCATTCGTTACACCGAATCCGGCCGGATTCTACTGGGGTGTCGTCGCCGTCGGCACGGATTGGAACTGCAAGTCTGGGATACCGGTGAAGGTATTCCTGCGACGAAGAAGCAGGAGATCTTTCAGGAGTTTAAGCGTCTTAAACATACCCATTGTGGACAGGATAAAGGTCTGGGTCTGGGATTGGCGATTGTGGATAAGATCTCCCGTGTATTGGGGCATCCTATCCATGTGGAATCTATCGAAGGGGCTGGTTCGGTCTTCTCTGTTGAAGTTCCGTATGGCAACAAACTTCCGTCAGCAGATGAGTTACATGGGCCGAATTTGCCTCAGCGTCTGGAGCGTTTACAGGATGCGCGCATCTGGATTATTGATAACGATCGGGCGATCTGTCAGGGGATGGAAACCCTGCTGACAGGCTGGGGCTGTCAGGTAACCACCGCCTTGTCGGTGGATGATCTGACCGCCAAAATCGACCCGGCGAGTACACCCGTCGATCTGTTGATTGCCGACTACCATCTGGATAATGGCGAAAATGGTATTGATGCCGCAGAAGAGATCTGCAGCATGCTCAGCTATAAGATTCCGGTGTTGATGATCACCGCCAACTACTGCAAAGAACTCAAAGAAGAGATCCGCGAACTGGGTTACATGCTGATGAATAAACCGGTGAAACCCCTGAAGTTAAAAACCACCCTGACCCACATGTTGGAGGTCAGGGAGGAAGACCCGGTTTAACCGCTGCTTACGGTTGCTGGCGGGTGGCGGCCAGCACAATCTCGCGAATACAGAGGTTTTGTGGCTGCTGATAGGCAAACAGCGTAGCACGGGCAATATCATCCGGTGTGATCGCGCCGCCCATACTCTCTTTCCAGCTTTCGTAACCTTCGATAATCTCATCGGAGGTGGTGTGTGACAGCAACTCGGTTTCTACCGCACCCGGTGCGATGGTAATGACCCGCACATTATCGTCGGCCACTTCTTCTCGAAGATTCTCGCTCATCGCATGGACCGCAAACTTAGTGCCGCAATAGGCTGCGTGACCTGGAAAGGTTTTGCGACCCGCCACCGAACTGATGTTGATAATCGTGCCACCACGTCGCGCTTTCATCGCCGGTAGTACGGCCTGAGTGCCATTCAGCAGACCCATCACATTCACATCAAACATCCGCTGCCACTCGCCCGGCTCCTGCTGATCCAGCTGGCCCAGCAGCATTACACCGGCATTATTGATCAGCGCATCAGTTGCACCGTATTGTGCTTCGGCTTGCTGGATAGCGGTGTTCATCGCTGCACGGTCAGTCACATCAACCTGGGTACACAAGGTGTTTGGTAGGTCCAGCGCTTCGAGTTTGTCGATACGGCGGGCCAGCAGTAGAAGAGGGTGTCCTGCCGCGCTAAATGCCTGAGCGGTCGCCGCGCCAATACCTGAGCTGGCGCCGGTAATCACGATCAATGGTTTGTTCATGGTGTCTCTCATGTGGCTTGAACTGGATACTTAAAACGGTGCTGAACGTTCAGCGATGTGGAGAGATTTTAAAGATTGGGTTATTTTGATAAATAAGCCTAATCTGAAATTACTGTTAGAAAATCATGAACAATATCCATTGGAGTGGTATACGCTCATTTATCGCGGTGGCTGAGCACGGCAGCTTTACGGCTGCGGCGGACGCACTGGGGATGTCCAAAGCGAGCCTCAGTCAGCAGGTCACGGCACTGGAAAAAGCGCTGGGTGTGCAGTTGCTCTATCGTACGACACGTATTCTGCGCCTGACCGAGATCGGGCAGGGGTATTACGAGCAGTGTCGCACGGGTGTGGATCAGTTGGATAACGCCCGAGAATGGGCAACCCAATCGACCCAGGCACTGAGCGGCAGTATTCATATGAACTCGGTGGGTGGTTTGATTGGTGAAGAACTGATTGCGCCCATGCTGATCGACTTCCAGCAGGCCTATCCACAGATCGATGTCAGTCTGGATTTCTCCAGTCAGCGCGTGGACCTGATCGAGAGTCAGTACGATCTGGTGATGCGCATGGGGGAACTGCCCGATTCCAGCCTGATCGCGCGTCGATTGCACGCCATTACCACACGGTATGTCGCCAGCCCCGCGTTTCTGGAAAATCAGGGGGCGATCCAGCATCCCAATGATCTGCGCGAGTTACCGCTGATCTATGGCAGTGTCAGTGAATGGTTGTTTGTAAAACCGGACGAACAGGTTCGCATTCAGGCCAGTCGAGGGTTTCAGATCGCCAACGGGCGGGTGATGTGTCGGGCCGCAGAGCAGGGGCTTGGCGTGGCGCGATTGGCCGACCCTTATGTGAATGTCGCCTTGCGCGAAGGCTCTTTGATAGAGGTGTTATCCGAATGGCGTCAGACCACACCGCTTTCACTCATCTGTCCGCCCGCCCGATACCAACTGAATCGGGTGCGGGCGTTGGCGGATTGGCTGATTGAGCATTTTCCAGCCCGGTATCAGCCGTTTGCATAAGGTTGATCAAAGGCGGTTTGCGGCCCGCGCAGCTTGTGTCTGGCCGTCGTAACCCCAGTTCACCGCCGGAATCTCGTCGATTACCACGTAGCAGGCTTCCTGTAAGACACCAATCTGTTCACGCAACATGACGATGGTTTGCTGGATCATCCGGTTTTTGTCCTCTGCGCTGTTGGTGCCCGCCGTGATTTTGATATCCACATAGGCGGCGGTGGGCGCCGATATGCTCAGGAATTCGGCATTCACTGCCCAGTGTTCAGGATGACTTTCTTCTATCTGTACCACGGTCACTTCACGACGTTTTCCCATCAGCTCATCCATCAGTTGAGTGGTGGATTTCTGCAGTGCCTGGCGTGTTTTCTGAGTCAGCGGTTGGTTCACACGAATGTTGATGTAAGGCATGGTCGAACTCCTTTCCGTTAGTGAGTTTTGTCATATAGTTGTATGTGCAACTATGTGGCCAAATAAAAGCTCAACTGTCGTCGAGCATCATTTGAACCTTGCGAATATCGGCCACCATTGAGGTCAGATCGTCAGTGCCAACCAGCGCTCGCATTTGGTGGGTCAGTTCGGCACCGGTGGCATCCAACTGTTGATGAATCGCCTGTGCTTGTTCGGTGGGGAATACCTGCAACTCACGGCCATCTGTACCCGCAGGTTTGCGGGTTAGTAGCTCCCGTTTTTCCAGGCTGTCCAGAAATCGAGTAATCGTGGAGCGGGATAAACTGAGCTCAGCCGCCAGCTCACGTGGGAGCAGCCCCGGCTTTGCTAACACCAGCCGTAACAGAAAGGCGTGCGGTGGTGACAGATCGTATACCTTGTAGGCATCCGTCCAGATTTTGGTCACCGCGCGGGCCAGCGCATTGCTATTAAAATACAGGCATTCTTCAAACATAAGCGCAGCTTAGAATAGGGTGGTTGTATATGCAACTAGTTTTATTGCTGTAGTTTATCTGTCCCCCGGTATCTTTTGTTCCCGCGCCTGTTGGATCAGGGTATCAATGGCTTTCATCGGTAAGCTGTTGCGGTGGTAGATCAGGGTGGTGGGGATGTTTGCCAGATGAGGGGCGATGGTCTCAATTTCAAGATCATCACAGTGGCGGTTGTTGGTCACAATCCAGCGCGGCATCAGCGTACATCCCAGCCCCATCGCTACGCAGCCCAGAATACCGTCCAGCGTGCCTAACTCCATCATGTCGCCTGTCTGGTATCCGGCTTCACGTTGCCATGCCAGTGAGCGTGCACGATAGGCACACCCTTCACGGAACAGAATCAGGGGTAATTTCTCTTGTCGGTTGTGTTTGGCACGCACCAATACCAACTCTTCCTGCAACACTTCAACCGCAATCAGATCAGGGTGATTCACCGGTCCGCCAACAAAGGCACAGTCCAGTTTATGGTTTGAAACCTGATCGACCAGCTCACCGGAACGATCGGTCTGTACAAACAGATCCACACCCTTATGAGCATCCCGCAGGGATTTCAGCAGGGGCGGTAAACGCAGGGCGGCAAAAGACTCCATCGAACCGATACGCAGCTCGCCGCTTTGTTCGCCCACCTGGCGTACGGCCGCGCCTGCACGTGATTCCAGCTGCAATAGTTGATGGGTGTATTCCAGCAATACTTTGCCAGAGGGGGCGAGTTCCAATCCCCGGCCTTTGCGGTAGAACAACTCAGAGCCGAGTTCTTCCTCCAGCCGTTTAATCCGGTTGGTGACGTTGGACTGAACTGTATTTAACTTGCGGGATGCTGACAGAATACCGCCTTCTTCAACGACGGCCTGAAAGGTACGCAGGGCGATAAATTCCATTATTTATTCCTATAAGGGAATGATTGATATGAAACGTATCTTAATATGAGAATGGAGTTATGTCTTTAAGGGTGCTGATCTACGCATCAAACGTTCAGTGCGTAGATCAGCTATTCAGTGATTATCGGCCTTTTTTACGGAGCGTGGCTTCACTTTGTACTGAGCGGTAAAAACGACCCAGTGAGCGGTCTTTCGCCCGTTTTTCAGCGAGGCTGGCACCGTTATGTGCCTGTTCACGCATCAGTTTCAGGTAATTGGATAAACGGCGTTGATCGATCTGCGATGCGTCCAATGCCATCTGGATGGCACAACCTGGTTCCGACTGGTGTTGGCAATCGCTGTACCGGCACTGTGTTGCCAGTGCACTGATATCAGAAAAAACCTCTTCCACTCCAGACTCACAATCTGCCAGTTGTAGCTCGCGCATTCCGGGTGTATCCAGTAAAACGCCACCGTTAGGTATCAAGTGTAATGAACGGGATGTGGTGGTGTGCCTGCCTTTATCATCGGCATCCCGTGCTGATCCAGTCTGCTGAGCAGCCTGTCCTAGCAGCCTGTCCTAGCAGCGTATTCACAAGGGTTGATTTACCCACCCCTGAAGAACCCAGTACAGCAACTGTGTTGCCCGCTTTGCACCAGGGTTGCAGTCCCGTCAGGGTATTGGCATCAAGTGCATTGATCGCTTCAACCATCAGCAGAGGATCAAGCGCCTGAACCTGACGGCGATAACTGTCCGGATCGTCACACAGGTCTGACTTTGTTAATACCACCACCGCTTCCGCACCCGCTTCTTTGGTCAATGCCAGATAGCGTTCGATACGATTCAGTGAGAAGTTGTGGTTTAACGAAGTGACCACGAAGACTGTATCGACGTTCGCGGCGATCAGCTGTTCAGAGACTTTACTGCCTGAGGCCTTGCGTGCAAAACGTGACAAGCGGTCCAGCAAACGCGAATAGGTGCCGTCATGGTGCAATAGAATCCAGTCACCCACAGTTAACGGGGGCAGCTTATGCGTAACGGGTAAGTCTTGTTTGCCGTGTTCGGTATACAGCTCAAGATGAGAGCGGTGCTGCGCAATGACTCTGGCAGGCACACACTGAGTGCACTCTTCAAGTGTGAGTTGTTGCTGGAAATAAGGTGTCCATCCCAGTTGGGACAGTGAGTAAATTGTAGTCATAGGAAGCCCTGACGCGTACGTAAGTCGCGTCCGATAGGTAATTCATCGGGGGGCTAAGATGCCCCGGCTTAAACACCGGGCAGAGAAATCAGATTAAGCTAATTTCAGCGTACTGCCCGGAAGGTTTTGACTACAATCATGTTTACCCTCCAGCGTGATTTGAGTTATTCAGTGTTTTAATTTATCAGAAGTTACCCCTGTGTGAAACATCCGCATTGCGAATGCGGGACGGGTCGTGACAGGGTGTTGAGCTTGAATTCCAGCAACCCGCTTCGAACCACGTCTTATGCCCGTAGCTCGAAACATTAGCATGAAGGGGGGCTAACTTTCGTCTGACGGTGGAATCAGGACAAACTTCCCCACATGCTTTTTCAAGAGAAATTCCTGCTGTGCTTCTGCAATAGAGGACAGCGGAAACGTCTTCGCCAATAATGGCTGGATTTCACCCTGTTCGATGTATCGTACAAGGTTGGGGAATACCGGTTCGTCCCACACCGTTGTGCCGATCAGCGTGATATCGTTGAGATACATATCACGCATATCCAGATCGACAATCGGTCCTGCAATCGCACCCGAGGATACCAGTCGGCCACCGCGTTTTAAGAGCTTGAGCATCGTAGGAAATTCGCTGCCAGCAACGTTATCCACCACCACATAAACGGATTGTTCGCCTAACACCTCCAGCAGATCTGCGGAGCGATCTAACAGGATATCAGCACCGATTTTGGCGACGGCTTCGAGCTTCTCTTTTCCCGCTACCGCAATCACTTTCGCGCCTCTGCGCTTCGCCAGTTGCACCGTTGCAGACCCGACTCCACCAGAGGCGCCAGTGACCAATACCGTTTCCCCTGCCTTTAGCTGTGCTCGGTGCAGCATGTTCTCGGACGTACCATAGGCACAAGGGATGGTGCCCAGTTCAGCATCCGTCCAGTCACAGGTAATTGGGAACACTTCACTGGCGCGGACTTTCACATATTGAGCGAACGCGCCGTCAAAGTCAGAACCCATCCAGATATTATCCAGCGAGTTGAAATCAGACTCACGGGTGCACGGGCGGACTAACACGCGTTTATTGAGGAGATCAGAATCTACGCCATCGGCGGCACCGACAACCTGACCACAGCAATCGGTCCCTTGAATAAAAGGGAAGGGGGTTTCTTTGTTCCAGCCACCGTCCGAGCTTTGAAGCGTGTCATCCTCATCTGCGGTTTCGTTTGTGGACTCAGTCACGGAGGAGGAATACCAGCCCAGTCGCGTATTGATCTCGGTATTGTTCACCCCGGCCGCAAGCACCTTAACCAGCACTTCACCTGGCTGAAGGGTAGGAATGGCAACATCTTTGTAGACCAGCTTTTCATATCCGCCATTACCAGTGGTAACAATGGCTTTCATTAAACTACGCGTCATATTTTCTGAGTCCTGCTGGCTTGGGTGTACCCATATTGCGTGCTTGGAAACGGTTGGGTTTGAAGGATTTCATCCTAAGAGCTTTAGGCGATGCAGGCAAACCCGTAAACATGATTAGAGCCTTAAGGTTTCCAGATAGATTGCGGGTTTAATATCGAGCAAGGGCGTGCTGTTCAGACAATCCAGTCCTCGAACGGTAATTCGTCCGGTTTCGATTTTCTCGATTGGTAGCGTTGCAGTGCCTATCGGGTTGGGCCGATCAGGGGTGCGCAGTGCAAATGTACCGAACTCTGCTGTATCCGCCGTCAGTTTGGGTGCGATTGATGTTTGCTCCGGTTTACCCAGCCAGTAAAGGATCAGAATATCCTGCCCTTCACAGAGGCCGGCCAGCTCATCCTGATACTCGGTGTTCAGATTGAGTTGGCAGAGCGGCCCATCAAACTGAGTATTATTGGGACAGTCTTCAAGCGTCCTGTAGGGCGTTGTGATATGCCCGATAAAATTAAGAGTGGCTGACATTGTCCGTTCCTTATTGGTCTTGTTTCGCTGTGGAGATCGCATACATCAGAATCGTTCCCAAAATGATCGCGCTGCCGATGATGCTGGCCATTGGAGGAACTTCACCAAAGAAGCCAAATGCCCATAAAGGCGCAATCACCGCTTCTATCATCAGAATCATGCCTACTTCGGGGGCGGTGATGTAACGCGTTGCAACCTGTGACAACACCCGACCAAACGGTGCAGTAAAAAGCCCCATAGCCGCCATGATGATCCAGGTACTGGTGCTGAAGGTTGAAGGTGTCGCAAGGAAGAACATGACCGTTGCCAGAAATAATCCACCCAAGCCCACACTGGCCATGCGGCTTACATCCTGATATTTGCGCAACAACGTTTGATTCAGCGACAGGCAGGTCACGGCAAAAACGGCGAGTCCATCACCCAGCCAGTTGCCGGTTTTGAATGAACCGGATACCACAATGGCGATGCCGATCATAACCGCAGCAATTGCGAACCAGGTTGAACGTTTTGTTATCTCTCCCAGAAAGATTCGACTGAATATCGCCGCCAATGCTGGTGCTGCGCTGAGAATGACAAAAGTGTTGGCGATGGAGGTGTTTTTGATGCTCAGCACCAGAGCAGACGCACTGCCGAGCATGAGCACTCCGGAAAAAATAACGGGCCAGCCACTGGCTTTCAGCGCGGTCACCAGTCCTCGTTCATCCCGTAGCTGGATAAAAACAGGCATAGAAATCGCGGTGAACAGACCGAAAAGAAAAGCTGTATCGAATCCACTAACACCCGAAAACCGGATGAAAATAGGGTCAAAGCTCATCAGTAATGCGCCAAGTAAGGCAATGAGAATACCGGTTGTCCGAGCGTTTTTTTGTGTCAGTGAGTGAGTGATGGAGTTGGTCATTTTTGTCTATATAAAATCATACTTGTCGGTATGATTTTATATCGTTGCGGCAATGTTAAGAAAATCATACTATTGGGTATGGTTTTTTTGTGGCGATAGCAATGAGCAAAATCGAGCAGAACAAAGCGAAAAAGAAGCGGGCGATTCTTCTGGCCGCGCAGAATGTGTTTTTATCTGAAGGGTATTTGCTCGCCAGTATGGACAAAATTGCGGTAGAAGCTCAGGTTACAAAACAGACGGTTTATCGGTATTACTCGTCAAAATCCGATCTGTTCAAGGCAATGTTGGAGCAGATGGGCGAGAACTCAGAGGTGGATTTTCTTGATCATCTACAACTACCGGATACAGAAGAAGCGCTCTATCAGTTTGCCAGAGGCTTTATTCAAGCCCATTTGTCGGATGATCACTTGGCAACATTCCGTCTTCTGGTAGCTGAAGGAGGCAAAGCGCCTGAAATGACCCGCAGTTTCTGTGCGGTGGGGCTCGATGACACCGATGTGAAGCTGACTGAGTTCTTTGCGGAAAGGCTGGGCATGAATAACGCTGAAACAACCGTACAGTTGTGGACGGCGATGTTACTGGCACATCGTGCGGCGGTGTTGATTGGTATGGAAAAACCCACTGAGCAGCAGATCGATCAGCACGCAAAAGACGCGACCGCTTTCCTATTGGCGGCGATTTCTGGACATTAACGATCTCGTTCCCACGCTGCCTCTTCCCACATTTATGCGTCGTAATGCAGACAGTGCTTAATTTCAGCATAGTATTGACCGGAACCTTTGATATGGATTCCCACGGAGGACCGTGGGAACCAGAGGTGTGCTTACGCTGTGTGAGGGGGGATCGCCCTCGTTCCCACGCTCCCGCGTGGGAATGCAGACAGCGCTTAATTTCAGCACCGTACTGACCGGAACTCTTGATATGGATTCCCACGGAGGACCGTGGGAACCAGAGATGTGCTTACACTGTGTGAGGGGGGATCGCCCTCGTTCCCATGCTCCCGCGTGGGAATGCAGACAGTGCTTAATTTCAGCACCGTACTGACCGGAACTCTCGATATGGATTCCCACGGAGGACCGTGGGAACCAGAGGTGTGCTTACACTGTGTGAGGGGGTATCACCCTCGTTCCCATGCTCCCGCGTGGGAATGCAGACAGCGCTTAACTTCAGCATCGTACTGACCGGAACTCTTGATATGGATTCCCACGGAGGACCGTGGGAACCAGAGGTGTGTTTGCTCAGTGTGGGCGCTTACCTCGTTCCCACGCTGCTTCTTCCCACATTTATGTGTGGGAATGCATATCAGCTAAGTAAGCGGTTACTCAGCGCTTAAGAGGCATCGCGGGGTTCGCGGGCCATGGTGTAAAACTCGCGGTTCGCCTGCATAGAGGTGATGATTGCCATACGGTTTGAAAGACCAAAGAATGCGGTGATACCGGCAATATCCCAGATATCTTCGTCGTCAAAACCGTGCATGTAGAGGGCTTCGTAATCGTCTTCACTGATCACTTCCGGTGACTGTGACAGCGACATCGCAAAATCCATCATCGCTTTCTGGCGTGGAGAGATCGGCGCGTGCAGGTAGTTGATCGCAATCTGGTCGGCCAGCAATGGCTCTTTCGCAAAGATACGCAGCAGCGCACCGTGGGCCACCACACAGTACTGGCAGCCATTCGCCGCGCTGGTCGCAACGATAATCATCTCTTTCTCAGCAGGCGTCAGGGTGCTTTCTTCACGCTCCATGATCGCATCGTGATACGCGAAAAAGGCGCGGAACTCTGCCGGGCGGTGGGCCAGTGTCAGGAAGACGTTAGGAATAAAACCGGCTTTTTCCTGTACTGCCAGAATACGACTCTGGATATCTTCAGGCAGGGTATTCAGTTCTGGTACCGGGTAACGGCTGATATCGGACTGGCTCATGCATTCACCTGTAATTCTGTTTAAACGGTTAGGTTCTTCAATCGAGAGATTGTTGAACGTTTTGATTTTGGAAACTATGAGTGCCATCCTAGCAAGTCAAAACGATCATAATCAGTCACCTGAACGCCAAATAACGCGCATATTCGGTCATCTATGAATAAAGTACTCGGATTAGTCTACGACGACTATCAGGCCTCCGGCATCGCCACCACGTTTGATGTATTTAACGTGATCAACACCATCTGGAAACAACGCGGCGGCGAAGAGCCGTTATACGAGTGTTTTCTGGTCTCCGCAGGGCAGGATGAAGTGCGGGCCTCCAACGGTTGCCGTATGCGAGTCGATTACACGCTGGATAACGCCCCCGAGGCCGATCTGATCTTTGTGCCGGGTATCCATCATGAAGATGGCAATGACCTGATCAATCACCTGACGGGCCTCAAGCGTGAGACCGAATGGCTGCGTAAACAGTATGCGGCAGGCCAGCAAATTGCCGCCAATTGCAGCGGTGTATTTCTGCTGGCGGAAACCGGACATCTCAAAGGGCAGTCCGCTGCGACTGCGTGGTGGCTGGGCGGGTTATTTCAGAAGCGTTATCCCGATGTCACCCTGCGCAAAGATACGCTGCTGGTGGAGAATGATCAGGGTTACTGCACCGGCGCAATGACCGCCAATCTGGGGGTGATGTTGCAGGTGGTGGAGAAGCAGGTCGGGCGGCAGTTGGCGCAGATTTGCGCAAAAACCATGCTGATCGACGCCAGCCAGAGTTACGCCTCTCCATACGTCTTTTTGCAGGAACAAACCGAACATCAGGATGCGATGGTGCTGGCGGTGGAAAGCTGGATGCAGCGCCATATCAGCCAGCCGCTGGATCTGGAATCGTTAGCGAATTTGCATTGTGTCAGTGAGCGTACGCTATCGCGCCGTTTCAAGAAAGCACTGGGGGTCAGCCCCTCCGAGTACCTGCAAAAACTGCGGATCGAACATACGAAACTGTTGCTGGAAACGACCAGTCTGAATATCGAACAGATCGTAGAGCGGGTGGGGTACAGCAGTGCCAGCTCACTACGGCGATTGTTCCGCAATGCGCTGGGATTATCACCGCGAGATTATCGGGCGCAGCTCAGCCAAACCTGATCTGACTGACTTGAAGGCGAACCACGCCGGATCGTGGTTCAGTGCATCACACTGTAGCCGTCTTCAATGATCTGTTTTCGAGCTTTGTCTAAGTCCAACTCCTCAATCGGAGACGCCAGATAGTAGGGCAGGCTGACGGGTGTTTCGCTCAGCTTAATCATATCCCCGTCCATCAGTCGCTCGATGACTGAGTGCAGCGTTTTTTCGAGATTAGAGGGCGGAGACGGGTATCGCTGGCCCATATAGTTAATCATTTCCTGAATGGTGTGTGCGCCATCTGCCAGCGTAACCACCGTGCCAAGCCATTCATCCAGCGGTGTGACGTTCTCTGGGTAATTGATGTCGGCCAGTGCAACTTGATTGTTTTTGCGGGTGAAGATGATCGTGCGATAGAAGTACTGTGAATTGTCCATCAGTAGAACCCATTTAAGATTTTTAAAAGTGTCGGGTGTGAATGGCTGCTGTGTAAAAAGCCCAATCCGCAGCCACCATTAAGCGCCGTATAAACGGCAGCTTCGGCACTTTGAAATAAAGACTGATGACAACACGGCACGCTACGTTAAAACAAACATCGCGACCCATCACGTTATAGGTATCGTAGCTGAAGCCTTTGATAGTGACGAGCGGACATCCGCCTTTGCTTGCGCCAGCGCAATCAACCACCCTCGTCAACACGGCGAACGGATGGGTTTCTGATGGAAAACCGTACGATGACTGCCACAATATTCTTGAGATATTGCTCTGGCGATACAGCTCTGGAGATACAGCTTCAGATATAGAGAACAGGTGGGCCGAAACCTGTTCTCTAACATTGATAGGTGGGGGGAATGAGCGTTAGCTCAGTGCACGTTCGATCCACTCCATGCGATCCTGCCCGAAGTGCATCTCATCATCCACGAACATGGTCGGGGCACCAAACACACCCCGCGCAACCGCCTCTTCAGTCGCGGTGATCAGCGCCTTTTTGATCTCGGGTTGGGTCATCGCTTCCATCACAACCTGCGCATCAAAACCGGCCGTGTTCAGTACTTCAGCCATCACTTCAGGGGATGAGAGGTCTTTTCCGTCGGCCCAGGCCGCGGTGTACATTGCGCGGTTATAGTCTTCGATTCGTCCTTCTGCCAGCGCCCACATGGCGCCACGCATCGCGTTGACCGTACTGAAGATGAAGTGCGGGTTTAGCTGATAGGGAATATCGTAGAACGCTGCGTAGCGGGCAAAGTCTTTTTGGATCCATTCCCACTTGGCCGGGATCGTTACCGGCGAGGTATTTCCACCGGCCTTAAACACGCCGCCCAGCAGCATCGGTTTGTAATTGATGGTTGCGCCGGTGCGTTCGCACAGCTCGGTGAGTCGGGCTAACGCGATGTACGATGCCGGGCTGATAAAGTCGTAATAGAAATCAACGGTTTTACTCATCCAATAATCCTCTGTCCGTAATTAAATATAGCGCGGCTTACCACGGTTCTGCGTAGGGGCGTACGTCCTGCTCGAACGTCCATGCACTGCGCGGTTGTTTGTGGATCTGCCAGTAGATTTCGGCCATGTCGTCCGGTTGCATAACGCCGTCTTCCCCTTTGCTGGCAAATTGTTCTGCGAGAAATGCTTTGGTGGCTTCGTTATTGATCAGGCCATCCACAATGACATGAGCCACATGGATTCCCTGCGGCCCGAGTTCACGCGCCATGCTCTGGGCCAGTGCCCGCAATGCATGTTTTCCGCCCGCAAAGGCCGAAAAGTTGGCGCTTCCACGCACACTGGCGGATGCGCCTGTGAAGATAATGGTGCCTTGTTCTCGTGGGATCATTTTTTTAGCCGCTTCACGGCCGACCAGAAAACCGGCAAAGGCACACATCTCCCAGACTTTGCGATACAAGCGCGCGGTTGTATCCACAATGCTGCACGGAACGTTGGCACCGATGTTGAATACCACCACACTCATCGGTCCTAACTCGGATTCGACTTTATCAATCAGCTGAATCACTTGGTCTTCGTCGCGGGCATCGGAGTGCAGTGCTGTAATCCCCGCGCCTAGTGCCTCAACCTCGCTCACCAGCGTATCCAGATCACCCCGGCGACGGGTCGCAACAATGTGATAACCCTCCCTAGCAAAACGTCGGGCGATGGCGGATCCCAGATGATCACCGGCCCCGATGATTAACGCGATCGGTTGTTGAACTGTTGTCATGCCCATCTCCTGATAACCGCTGATCGTTGAGAAAAGTCTATTACTTGGCTTAGAATAAATATAATCAATTGTTTGAATTGAAATGATAATCAGGGGTTATGGTATGGAGTTGCAGCAGCTACGTCTGTTTCTGGCGGCGGCCGAATCAGAGAGCTTTACCCGTGGGGCAGAGCGCGCATTTGTGTCACAACCCGCGCTGTCTGTATCTATTTCCAAACTGGAAGCCGAGGTCGGTGTAAAGCTGTTTACCCGCAACAAACGCAATGTGGTGCTTACACCCGCAGGCCGTAAGTTGCTACAACGGGCAAAGCTAATTGTGGGAGAGTGCGCCAGAGCCAAAGATGAGCTGAAGCAGCATGATGTGCAGCGCAGGCTTCGATTGGGCGTGATTAATACCCTATCTATTACCCATGTCGCGCGATTGATTGAGCAATATCGTCGGGAGCATCCAGACCTGAAACTGGATGTGGTTGATTCCAGCGCAGCAGAGATGCACAAGCTGGAAAGTGATAACCGGGTTGATCTGGTCCTGACCCTGTTGCAGAGTAATCCACAGGCCAGCAGACGCTTTAACTGCTCAAAAGAGATCTTCGCTGAACCCTACGTGGTGGCCATGTCGCGCAACCATCACCTGAGCCGATCCCCGTCGATCAGCATTAACGACTTGGATAAAGAACCCTTTATTGGCCGCAGCCACTGTGAGCACCGCAAGGTCATGGAGGGGTTGTTGAAACAGCACAACATACGTCTGAATATGGCCTATATCACCAATCAGGACGACCGCGCCTTAGCACTGGTGGAAGCTGATGTGGGCATTGCCATTGTGCCCGAGCACTATGCGACATCCCGCATTACAACACTGCCGCTCGTCGAAGACCTCAGCCAACGCTCCATCGGTTTTGAATGGGGCGAGAGCGAAAACCTGAACGAGATCACCCAGTTTGTCGATTTTGCCAGCACGGCATCCTGGACCTATGCGGATGTTTAATTGCCACTCCACATGAGAATCAATGTGCCTGAAGTCTGAGGTGTATCAGGTGCATTGATTCGCCCTCTGGCTCTCAAGCCGTGACCAATATATAGTGTCCTGAGGTGGGTAATAGGAGTACCCGTATCGTAATCCGTAGTCAGAATAGGCCGACGCAGTTCGGGCAATACAGACGGATAAATCAGGATGATTGACCTCTATTCTATCTTTCCTTTCTGATCGTCTTTGTTGTTCTTTTCTGTTTATGAACTGACCAGTTATTGATGCTTTAGCGATATGTAAACTGCGTTTTTCCACGGAGTAAATTTTTACTTTGCAAGGTCGTTAAGCTTGCAAGGGCGGTATATTGAAATGTTATGTATTGTTAGGCGGGTATATTTAGCTGTTATGTGTGCGCCATATGAGCGGTGGCGCGTGAGTGAAAGAATTCGCGTGCTACTGGTCGCGACTTGCTACGAGAAACAACAAGGAATGAAATAATGACTGATCCATCTACAGCCATTGGTATTTTATCGTCACTATTAGGCTTAGCAAAAAGCATAAACGATACAGTTACTGACTCGAAAACATTAGCAGCAACGATAGAGCTACAAGAGAAAATAAGAGAGCTAAATAGTGCTATTCTGCAAATGCAAGATGATCATCAATCGCTTCTCGATGAGAAAAATTCCATCAAAGAAGAATTGTCTAATAGAATTAACTGGGATAAAACAGCATCTAAATGCAAAACCCACCAAATCTGTTCTGGCGTAACAGTGATTATTGAGAATGATGACACAAGCTCTGAAAAAGACCCTGTATATTTTTGTCCAAACTGCTTTTCTAATCAGAAGCTGTCTTTTTTGAACAAGATTAAAAAAGACTATAAGGGAACTCATTATGCGTGCGTTAACTCTATATGTGCGCAAGTCTTTACTGATCATGATTGTAAAGTACCATTCAAAGGTGCTAGTTACGGTTGAAAACATAACAAAAGTCGTCAGCGGAATAGTGTAGTTTCCCCGGTTTAGCTAGCCTGTCACTTTTATCCATAGGCATAGAATTAAATGAAACTGAGTGATATAACTAGAACAGAAGTATTTTTTACCGGCTCATTGTATCGAGCATGTGAAAATGAAAATAGCGGTATAGAAAAACTTCTTAAAGATAAGCTTGGCATTGGCGGGACTGTTGAGATCATTGATAGCAGCTTTGAGGTTTGTCTTTTCAGGGATTTTTCGATGGCATACTCACTGGAAAGAGAGAATAAGTCTTTCGAGAAGCAGACATTTGATAATGTTTTTGTTTTATCTGATGGTTCAATAGTGCTCGTAGAGGCAAAGGCGCATCAAGGTTTTGATCCAAAGCAGATACAGCAAATGAAAAAAGCTGCTGAAAAAATTGTTGCGAGTGATATTCCCTTCAATAAAGTCTATTTGGTTGGTTTGTGCTCGTCAGAATATACGCCAAAACTGAGTACAATTGCTAGCTTCGATGCTGTG
The DNA here is from genome assembly GCF_015209595.1 of Pontibacterium sinense. Taxonomy (GTDB): domain Bacteria; phylum Pseudomonadota; class Gammaproteobacteria; order Pseudomonadales; family Balneatricaceae; genus Pontibacterium; species Pontibacterium sinense. The sequence goes on from NZ_JADEYS010000010.1 coordinate 118,239, forward strand.
ATTACTTGGAAAGAAATATCGAGCTGTTTCAACGATGAGAAGCACACATTTATGCGTGCAGATTCAATTTATAATGATCGGGTAGCTAAAAAGAAGCGGCAAAGGGCCGCTTCGAGTCACATTTAAATTGAGTGGTATCTCCAACTGAAGTGCCACAATAAACCACAGTGCCAAGGCAGGGGTGCCCTCTGCGTTGAACGTTACCCACAATATATACACCTTTTATAATTAGGTTCCTTAAGCGCTGACAGTAAATCAGGCGTTACACGCAATCTAACGGCCACTGGTTCTATTGTTTTAGAGATAGCTGGATCTGTTTATTTGAGGCCCTTTGATATGAAATCAGATGCACAGTCATCTGATTTTCTGACCTCCTATTCCGGCCATCCGAAGAGCAGCCAATATGATCCGTCCAGTTACACTACAAGACCTACCTGTCATCGCCCGCATTCACGCTGAAGGTTGGTATAACGCCTATGGTGCTTTGTTACCGAAGCCTATTCTGGGCGCAACAACGCCCGATTCGATGCTGGAGAAGTGGCAGGGTTGGTTTGTCTCTGATGATATTTATGTGTTGGTAGAGGATGATGAGATTGTTGGTTTTTACCACACCTGCCAGCCACGCAATATCCAGAATCCGCCCTCAGGGTTTGGTAAGCTGTACCATCTGTATCTGTCGCCATCCAGCAATGGTAAAGGGGCGGGGCATAGGTTGTTTACGCACGCTATTGATCACCTGAAGTCCAAAGGCGATAAGGGGATGTTGTTGTGGACGCTGGATGGTAACGGTCCGGCGAAGGCGTTTTATGAACGTAATGGGATGTCGATGGACGGTGGCCGACTCGATGATCCTGAATGGTTGGAAGGTCAAAAAGGTGTCAGGCATAATTATTTTCGTATCGGGTTAGGATTGTAGAGTCTATTCAGCTCTTTTCTTTTAGCTTCGACCTTATCGACTATAGAAACGCTGACCTCGTAGCTTCGATCTTATCGACCATAGAATCGGCGACGTCGGCCAAAGCGGATAGCTGCTGGATTTTTTCATCTTGGGACAGGTAGCAATCATTTTTCCATAAAGTTTGACCGTACGCCGATATGCTCAATACACCATATCTATTCGTGCGAATGTAATAAGTCGCAGTCTCTATTGCTTCGCCAGCAGCACTGTATCCCTCTTCGTGCCGTTCTCCATAACGGGTCACCACCATTATTACTCTGTCCATAATTTCACCTCTGGCTGATCAAATGAAAAACTTTCAAGCACCATTGTTCTCTGAATTAACCTAATATTAGAGGGCTTGCATAATTTTTAAAACAATCCTTATTGGGACGTGATATGTCAAATAGGTGAGTATTGTTTTCAATGATTTCATTCGTTTGTTTTTTATTTATTGCGTCCAGGCAAGGAAGGTTTTTATTATAGCTGGATAGCTCTGAAAGTAACTCGGAGGCTACTGAGAAATCAGCTATATGTGCTGTATTGAAATAGTTTTCTTGATTTCTTGAAATGGTAGTATCAGTCTCTGAAGTAGTCACAAAGGCAACTTTTTTTACATTCCAATCAATGCAAATTCCGATGAGTCTTTTGGGGTTTTCTATACAGATTATTTTTTCGTTTTCTTGCTTTCTACACGTTATGATTTCAGTTCTCTCTCCGTTATTTAGTAATACTAGATTTGAACTGTCATCTTTTGTTTTAGCGGTGAGTTGTATGTCATATCCAGTGTCTAAATAGATATGTTTTACTGAATTTTCAACTTCCCCCCAGGGCATAGTGAGCATATTTGATGTGTTGTTATCAAAATAGGCTCTGGTTTCGACAAGGGCGGGGTTGTCAGGTTTAAAATCCAGGTCTCTTAGGTATGTCTGTTTGAACGTTTCGATGGGACGTACATGTTTGTCTGAAAACTCTTTTACCGCCCTAACACCTTTCCATCCACATAGTGGACACATAGCAAAATAATACGATGATTTTCCAGTTCCGTATGCATCCCAAAGAATTTTGCTATCACACCATATGCAATAAGGATCAGTGTGTGCAGTGCCACAGGCAGCTGAATGCTTAGAGTGCCATATAAGAATGCTTTCTTTCATTTGTATATGTCCCTTTGTATCCGTTGGCTGCGTTCATTAGGGATGGTGCGGCTAACTCCAAAACTTGTCTAGTCTCTTCCCATGTTATGCGGGCTTTAGTGTAGCCTAAAAGACTTGTTCGCAAGCCCCCCATGAGCAATTTAACGCATATTGGTTCTATTACTTTAGGGAACGCTGGACCTTTTTATTCGAGGCCTATTGATGTGAAATCAGATACACAGTCATCTGATTTCCTGACCTCGTATTCCGGCCATCCGAAGAGCAGCCAACATGATCCGTTCAGCTAACCTACAAGACCTACCTATCATCGCCCGTATTCACGCCCAAGGCTGGCATAACGCTTATGGCGCTTTGTTACCCAAACCTATTCTGGATGCGACAACGCCAGAGTCGATGCTGGAAAAGTGGCAGGTCTGGTTTGTCTCTGACGATATTCATGTGTTGGTAGAAGATGATGAGATTGTCGGTTTTAACCACACCTGCCAGCCACGTGATATCCAGTCTCCGCCCGCAGAATTTGGTGAGCTGTACCACTTGTATCTATCACCGTCCTGTATTGGCAAAGGCGCGGGGCATAGGTTGTTTGCGCACGCTATCGATCACCTGAAGTCCAATGGGCATACAGGGATGTTGTTGTGGACGTTGGATGGTAACGGTCCGGCGCAGGCATTTTATGTACGTCATGGGATGTTGTTGGACGGTTGCCGACGTGATGACCCTGAATGGTTGGGGCCTGATGTGTATGAAGTGCGTTACTGCCTGCCGTTTGCCTGATGCATAGCGCTGGTTGAAAAACGTTCATACGTGCGGCTTGAGAAGAACCGCGCCCTCGTTATCCGTGTATAATCGCGCCCTCAAATTATCGATTCAATTGGCACCGGATTTACGTTCCGGCTCGCCGAGGAAAAGTTATGTCTCAAGTTGTAGTGTGCGCGATGTACAAATTTGTCGTGCTGGAAGATTTTGAAGCGTTGCGTGAACCGTTGCGTAACGTGATGCAGGATAACGGTGTGCGCGGTACCTTGCTGCTGGCACGCGAAGGTATTAACGGTACGGTGGCCGGTTCCCGTGAGGGGATTGATACATTGCTGGCATGGTTGCAGAGCGACTCGCGTTTGGCGGATATCGGTTACAAAGAATCCCTCGATGACAGCAATCCGTTCCTGCGTACCAAGGTGAAGCTGAAGAAAGAGATTGTGACCATGGGCGTTGAGGGTATCGACCCTAAGCGTGTAGTGGGTACTTACGTCAAACCCAAGGACTGGAATGCGCTGATCTCCGATCCGGATGTGGTGCTGGTTGATACCCGTAACGACTATGAAGTTCAGGTGGGTACTTTTAAGGGTGCGATCAACCCTGAAACGGATACCTTCCGTGAGTTTCCGCAGTACGTTAAAGAGAATCTGGACCCGGAAAAAAACCGCAAGGTGGCGATGTTCTGTACCGGTGGTATCCGTTGTGAAAAATCCACGGCGTATCTGAAAGAGCAGGGGTTTGATGAGGTATACCATCTGGAAGGTGGCATCTTAAAATATCTTGAGGAAGTTCCTGAAGATAATACGATGTGGGAAGGTGAGTGCTTTGTTTTTGATAACCGCATCACCGTCAACCATCAGCTCGAAAAAGGCAGTTATGATCAGTGCCACGCCTGTCGTTTACCGCTGACCGCTGAAGATATGCAGCACGAGAAATATGTGTTGGGTGTGAGTTGCCCGCACTGTTTTGACGACCTGAGTGAAGAGCAGCGTCAGCGTTTTGAACAGCGTCAGTTGCAGATTAAGCTGGCTGAAAAACGCGGTGAAGCTCACTTGGGTGCTGAGGTGGTGGACACTATCGCTAAACACCGCGAACTGAAGCAGAAAAAGCGCGAAAGTCAGCAAGAGAAAAGCTGATTTAGCAGACTAGACTGATTAGGTTAGATTAGATAAAAACGCCCGACCCGTGAAAACAGGTCGGGCGTTTTTGTGTGTGTCGGTCTGATCCGGTATTAGTGGTTTAGAATCTGACTTAGGAACAACTGGGTACGCTCATGTTCCGGATGATTGAAGAACGTTTCCGGCTCATTTTCTTCGACGATCTGCCCGGCATCCATAAAGATAACCCGGTCGGCCACGGTTTTGGCAAAGCCCATCTCGTGTGTCACGCAGAGCATGGTCATCCCTTCCTGTGCCAGTTCGATCATTACGTCCAGTACCTCTTTGATCATCTCGGGATCAAGGGCCGAGGTAGGTTCATCGAACAGCATCACATCGGGATTCATACACAGGGAACGGGCGATGGCGACACGCTGTTGCTGGCCGCCAGAGAGCTGGCCGGGAAATTTCAGCGCCTGCTCAGGAATCTTGACGCGCTCCAGGTATTTCATGGCGGTAGCTTCGGCTTCCTTACGCGGCACTTTCTTCACCCAGATCGGTGCCAGTACACAGTTCTCCAGTACCGTGAGGTGGGGGAACAGGTTGAAGTGCTGGAATACCATACCCACGTCTTTACGGATCGCCTCGATCTTTTTCACGTCTTCAACCAGCGGTACACCGTTCACAATGATCTCGCCCTGCTGGTGTTCTTCCAACCGGTTAATACAGCGGATCATGGTGGATTTACCGGAACCGGATGGGCCGCAGATTACGATACGTTCCCCTTTTTGTACCTGAAGGTTGATGTTTTTCAGGACGTGGAACTCACCGTACCACTTGTTCAGATCACGGATCTCAATGGCCAGCTGATCTTCTTGTTTTTGTACTTCGCTCATGTGTTTACTCTCCAAAGATCAGGCACGGTTACTGTGGCCGGTGTGCAGACGTTTTTCCAAATGCATGCTGTAACGGGACATACCAAAACAGAATACCCAGAACACTAAGGCAACAAAGACATAACCCTCCGTTGAGAAACCGATCCAGTTGGGATCGTTGGCGGAGGCTTGCATGATCGCCAGCAGGTCGAACAGCCCGATAATCAGCACCAGACTGGTGTCTTTAAACAGCGCGATAAAGGTGTTTACGATACCCGGAATCATCAGCTTCAGTGCCTGTGGCAGGATGATCATGATCATCTTCTGCCAGTAGCCTAAACCCAATGCATCGGCGGCTTCATACTGTCCTTTGGGGATCGCCTGTAAACCACCGCGCACCACCTCGGCCATGTACGCCGACTGGAACAGGGTGATACCGATCAGTGCTCTGAGCAGTTTGTCGAAGGTCATGCCTTCAGGGAAGAACAGGGGCAGCATCACCGAGGCCATAAAGAGCACGGTGATCAGCGGTACGCCACGCCAGATCTCGATATAGACCACGGACAGGGATCGTACGATGGGCATATCCGACTGTCGGCCCAAGGCGAGCAACACGCCAAACGGCAGGGCGGCGACAATACCCACCACCGCCAGTACCAACGTCAGACTTAAGCCACCCCATTTATGGGTTTCGACAGTTTCGAGGCCGAAGTAGCCGCCGCTGAGCAGAATGAAGGCGATGATCGGGAAAATGACGAGGGTGAATGTGGCGACCCAGCCTTTACGCGGTGTGCTGGGGATGATCAGCCATGCGATCAAGGCGGCGAGGATGAAGAAGGCGGTGTCTAAACGCCAGGTTTCTGCCTCGGGATAAAAGCCGTATAAAAACTGATCAAGACGCTGGCCAATAAAAACCCAGCATGCACCATCGCTGGTGCAGTCGTTACGGGTGGTGCCGATCCAGTCGGCACTGAGCAGAGACCAGTCCAGTACCGGCCAGAGGAAGATAATACTGAAATAGCCGAGTACCAGCGTGGCGATGGTGTTGATCGGGCCATTAAACAGATGCTTACGCATCCAGCCGACTGCGCCAATGGTGCTGGCTGGCGCGGGCAGAGTAGGTTGAGAATCGTATTTCACGTCGGCTCTCCTATCGCTCAACCAGCGACATGCGCTTGTTGTACCAGTTCATGAATATTGAGGTCAGGATGCTGAGCGTCAGGTAGACCGCCATCGTCATCATGATCACCTCAATGGCCTGTCCCGTTTGGTTCAGGGTGGTTCCTGCGAACACCGAGACCAGATCGGGATAACCGATTGCGGTTGCCAGTGACGAGTTCTTTGTCAGGTTGAGATATTGACTGGTAAGCGGCGGAATAATGACCCGCATCGCCTGTGGAATGACGATCAGTCGCAGGGTGCGGACTTTAGGCAGACCCAATGCGGAAGCGGCTTCCAGCTGGCCGTTGGGTACTGCAAGAATACCGGCACGTACGGTTTCTGCGATAAATGCTGCAGTATAGATACTGAGGGCAAGCCATAGGGCAACCAGCTCAGGAATGATGGTCATACCGCCTTTGAAGTTAAAGCCTTTCAGTTCGGGATGGTCCAGTGAGACCGGCATGCCTGCCACGAAAAAGGCCAGCAACGGTAAACCCACAATGAGTCCTAAACCGGCCCAGATGGTTGGGAAGGTCTTGCCGGTTTCGTCATGGCGTTTATCCGCCCAGCGGGAGAGTAGCCAGGTTGCCACAATCCCCGCGATAAACATAATCACCACGAAGGAGAAGCCATTCTCGGTGACGGGGGCAGGCATCGAAAGACCACGGATATTCAGGTAACTGCCTAAAAATTCCACACTCTGGCGGGGAGAAGGCAGTGTGCGTAATACCGCGAAGTACCAGAAGAACATCTGAAGCAGCAGCGGGATATTACGAAAAGTTTCGATATAAAGAGCGGCTAGTCGGGAGATGATCCAGTTGTCCGATAGCCGTGCGATACCCAGCATAAAGCCGAGCACGGTGGCCGCGATAATCCCTAACACCGCAACCAGAATCGTATTGAGTAAGCCGACAACAAAAGTACGGCCGTAAGTAGCGGTCTCACTGTATTCGATCAGTGAAAGCGGGATACCAAAACCGGCGGTTTCACTCAGAAAACCAAAACCGGTGGTGATGCCACGGGCATCGAGGTTGTTGAGGGTATTGGAGACGATGTACAGAACAAAGAGTAGAAGGGTGCCGACCAGCAGTAGCTGAAAGAGTACGGCGCGTTTTTTTGGATCATGCCAGAACTTGGTACTGTTTTCCGGCGGCGGGGGTGGTTTGTGCTGGGACTTCTCTGTGGACATATACCTTCTCCGCAGCCCCTTACATCAGGGGGAACGTCATACAACGGTTCGGAGAAGGCGTTTATGCGTCAGCAGCATAAACCCTTCCCCGTCAGCCCCACGAGTGAGGCTGAATGAGGTGCAGATTTATACCGCGCTTAGCGGATCGGTGGTGCGTACTGCAAACCACCCTGATTCCACAGTTTGTTGATACCACGGTCGATGTTCAGTGGAGAGTCTTTACCCACGTTACGGTCGAAGGCTTCGCCGTAGTTACCCACCTGCTTAACAATCTGGTAACCCCAGTCTTCGCTGATACCGAGACCTTTCGCCAGACCGGCTGATCCGCCCAGCAAACGCTGGATATTCGGATTGGTAGAGGACTTCATTTCATCCACATTGCCGGAGTTAACGCCCAGTTCTTCAGCGTTCAGCATCGCATTCAGTGACCACTTCACGATGTTGAACCACTGATCGTCACCCTGTCGAACAACCGGACCCAGTGGCTCTTTGGAGATTACTTCAGGCAGAGCGACAACAGAGCTTGGGTCTTTCATGCGGGTACGCAGACCGTATGCCTGAGACAGGTCGGTGGTAAATGCATCACAACGACCGCTGTCGAAACTGGCAGACGCCTGCTCGTTGGTATCAAACACAACCGGTGTATGAGACAGGCCGTGAGAACGGAAGTAGTCGGCCATGTTCAGCTCAGTGGTCGTACCGGACTGAACGCAGACGGTGGCACCGTCCAGTTCTTTCACGCTTTTCAGGCCCAGATCTTTCTTCACCATGAAACCCTGACCGTCGTAATAGTTTACGCCGGCAAAGTTGATGCCCAGCTGACTATCACGGCTCAGTGTCCAGGTGGTCACGCGAGACAGTACATCGATCTCACCTGACGCTAATGCGGTAAAACGTTCTTTGGCGGTCAGCGGGATGTATTTAACTTTGGTGTTGTCGCCTAGTACGGCTGCGGAGACAGCTCGGCAGAGATCCACATCGAGACCTTTCCATTCCCCTTTGTCATCCGGGACCGAGAATCCGGGTACGCCGCTGGTGACACCACAAAGGATGTGATCGCGTTCTTTGACTGTTTCCAATGTGCTTGCTGCATAGGCAGATGTAGCAAAGAACATTGACGCTGCGACTGAAGCAAATGCTACTTTTCTCATCATGTACTACGACCTCGAATGACCTGTGGATGCTGTGTTATTTATTTTTTTTCTGTGTAAGTCGCTCAAACTGAACCGTTTTGTGAAAGATGGAGATCTTATTTGTCGGCACTGTTTTAAAGACTTAAATTAGATTAGTGGATAATTTCCTATTTGAAAATACGTTAATTTAAAAACCATGAAATATTATTAGAGGGCACAATTAATGTGCGTTTGCAGCATTATGTTGGTGCAGGCTTTGAGTGCGGTGGGTGTGGCTTTCTGTGGTGGTTTGGTGAAAATTATTAGTGCGGATGCACAATAGGAGGGCGTTTATTTTAAGAAATATTTGTACGCCTTAATCCCCAGTTGTTGAGCGAATTGTCAGCTATAAGCGGTGTTTCGGTCTGTTTTTGAGGGTTTTGGGCGCATGGAGGCTTCAGGTGTTGCCTGTCAAACAGGGCGTCTCGATATAAAATATCGATTGAGATGATAAGGCAATTAGATTGTTTCAGATTCTAATTAGTTTGAGAGTGACATTTTTGTTCACGATAAGTGACATAAAAGTTCAGCTTGTGTTTTTGTTTTTAGGTGGGGTTTATAGTTGATTAACAGTCGAGTGGTTGTTTATAGATTTGAATTTGTTTTTTTGAAGGATTTGGTTTGAGTGAATTAAAATATCGTCGGGCATTGCCCAATGATGTTTTATTTTGGATCTCGTAGTCGTGGTCTTTTATGCCTTCCGGATACTGATAGCAACATTAGTTATCTATCCATCAAGTCGCCCTCGGCACCCTGAAGGGCATAGAAGAGGGCTGCTACAAGGTGAATGAGCCAATCTCCGTTTGTGAGCTTTTCCCTCAGGAAAAGATCAGGCTGGCTGCGATCGACCACATCATCAGGGCAACACACATATCTAAAATGCGCCATGCGATTGGCTTCGCAAATAGCGGGGCTAACCAACGCGCGCCAAAGCTGAGCAGGAAAAACCAGATAAACGAAAAACTGATCGCCCCGGCGGCAAACCAGATACGCTCGTCGGGCGCTTGCTGTCCACCGATGCTGCCGATCAGTACCACGGTATCCAGATAGACATGTGGATTCAGCAACGTGATCGTCAGTGTTGTCAGGATCGCATGTGTGAGATTGCGGATGCCACGGCTTTCACTCTTCAGGCTATTGTCCTGAAATGCGGCCCGGAAAGAGCGTAAGCCATACCAGCCAAGAAACAGTGCGCCGCCCCATTGGGTGATGGAAAGCAGGGTTGGTGATTCTGAGACTAAGGCCCCCATACCTGCGATGCCCAGTGTAATAAACAGCGCATCGAAAAAGCTGCATATACCGGCGATTGGCCAGTGGTATTCACGACGCAGTCCTTGTGTCAGCACAAACGCATTCTGCGCACCAATCGCCACGATCAGTCCGGCGCTGGTAGCTAAACCTTTAAACAAGGCCAACAATTGGGCTGTCATCAACAGAGTCATCTGCTTTCCTCAAAACGGCTGTAAACAAGGTGCAATAGGGATGGCGCTATTCTCAGTCAGGCGGTAAAGTAAGTAAAACTAATGTTATTGATGTTTGATAAGAGAGATTAATGGTGCTGGATCTGCGTCAGATGGCGGCCTTGGCTGCAATCATTGAGGAACAGAGTTTTGAAAAAGCGGCGCGTAAGCTGCACATCACGCAGTCGGCGGTCTCTCAGCGTTTGCGCCAGTTGGAGGAGAAGCTGGGCCAAACGCTGGTGGTGCGATCTAATCCGATACAGGCCACGCGGGCGGGTCAGCAGGCGGTAAAGTACTTTCGTCAGGTCAGTATGTTGCAGAACGAGCTGATGGACGAATTGTCATTGGAGCAACAAAGTGGCTACACCAAAGTGTCGATTGGGGTGAACGCTGATAGTCTGGAAACCTGGTTTCTGGATGCGATGGCACCGCTGCTGAACGAGCGCCAATTGTTGCTGGATATGAAGGTGGACGATCAGGATCAGACGCACCACCTGCTGCGTACCGGAGAGGTGCTGGGATGTATTACGGCCAGCCCGGAAGCGATGCAGGGGTGTAGCTGTATCCCGCTGGGTGTGACGCCGTATCGCTGCCTCGCCAGCCCTGAGTATATCGCCCGTTACTTTCCCGATGGGGTGGATGCGGCCGGTTTTTTCCGTGCGCCGGTGGCAGAGTTTAACAACAAAGATGAGTTGCAGAACCGCTATCTGGAGAAGTTTTTTGATGTCGCGCCGGGGGATTATCCCCGTCATCGTATCCCGTCATCCGTGACATTTTTTGAGATGATTTTGCGTGGATATGCCTGCGGTATGGTGCCGGATCAGCAGAGCCGGGAGATGGTTGCGGCGGGTAAAGCGGTGGATATGACGCCGGGGCGTTATCTGGCGATTCCGCTCTATTGGCATGTCTGGAACCTGAAATCAGATCTGGCGAAATCCCTGACCCATTGTCTGACCGATGCGGCAGATGTTCATCTGGACAGTTTTGATGATCATCCTGATTTGACCCATCCGGGTTAGATCGGTAAAGCGCCAGTGGTGTCTATGCCACCGGCGCGTTCAGCACGTGCAGACGCGATTAGATATCGGTGAAGATCTGCTCAGCGGACAGGCGGGATTTTGGCAAAGAGGCGTTAAAGTCGGCTTCGCTGCGGTAACCCAACGCCACAACCACCAGACTGGTTAAACCTTTCTCACGCAGGCCCAGTGCGTTATCCAGAATCTTCGGATCAAAGCCTTCAATTGGGCAGGCATCCACTTCCAGCGTAGAGGCACCCAACAGCAGAGTACCGAGTGACAGGTAAACCTGCTTTTCGATCCAGTGCTGGGTGTCTTTCATATCAAACTTGTGCAGGTCGTAGTAGAAGCTACGCACGCCATGCTGGGTCTGTTTGGCGTCTTCGGAGGCAAAACGGCCGTCCTGGTCTTCCTGTTCCAGCACATTGTTCAGGTGTTCATCGTTCAGCTGCTGGCGGGCGCACAGCACCACCACGTGGGAGGCATTCAGGATTTTGGGTTCGTTGTACGGATACTCCGCAGACGTTGCACTGGCGACCTGTTGTTTGCCTTCTTCGGTGCTGGCAATCACGTAGTGCCAAGGCTGAGAGTTAACGGATGACGGGCTGAAACGCAGCAGGGTGCGGATCTGCTCAAAGGTTTCCTCGTTGATCTTCAGCGTTGGATCGAAGGCTTTGGTGGAGTGACGGTTTTGTGCAAAGTGGGCGATGTTCATCGTTGTATTCCTGTCGTTGAGACGGCTGTTCAGCCATTTATATCTGCTGTTGGGTACGTGCTGTAACCGCTGATGCCGCCACCAAATAAGCTGTTTGCGTCAAAGTCAGCGAGCGGGATGTTCCGAGCCAGTCGATCGGGCAGATCCGGGTTGGCAATAAACGGTCGGCCAAAGGCCACCAGATCCGCGTGTTCGTTTTCCAGAATCGCTTCCGCGCGCGGTTTGTCATAACGTCCGGCGACGATAATAGTGCCGTTGAATGTCTCTCGTAAAGCGGTACGGAATCCATCTGGTATTTGTGGCGCGTCGTCCCAATCGGCTTCTGACAGATGGAGATAACCAATACCCGCTGTATTGAGATATTCCGCTGCGGTCAGGATCGTCTCGATAACGTACGGGCAGTCCATACCGCGTGCGGTGATGTAAGGTGCCAGACGTACACCCACATGGTCTGCGCCGATAACACCGGCAACCGTGTCAATGACCTCTTTCAGGAAGCGCAGTCGGTTGGTCATGTTGCCACCGTACTGGTCTGTACGCTGGTTGGATGTACTGCGCAGAAACTGGTCGATCAGATATCCGTTGGCCGCATGAATTTCGACACCGTCAAACCCGGCGTCTTTGGCGTTGATCGCCGCCTGACGGTAGTCTTCAATCACCGCTTTTATATCATCTTCAGACAACGCGCGGGGTGTCGGACAGGTGACCATCTCACCGGCATACTCCCCTTCGGCAATCCACACCTCAGCATCGGGTGCCAGTGCAGACGGCGCAACGGGCGGTTCTCCATTGTGGAATACCTTATGAGACATGCGGCCCACATGCCACAGCTGCAGGAAGATCCGCCCTCCGGCACGATGAACTGCATCAGTGACCTGTTGCCAGCCGTTGATCTGAGCCTGACTGTAGATACCCGGTGTAAAGCTGTATCCCTTGCCTTGGGGTGAGATCTGGGTCGCTTCGCTGATGATCAGTCCGGCGCTGGCGCGTTGGGCATAATATTCGGCCATCATCGCGTTCGGAATATCACCCGGTTGCGTGGTGCGCGAGCGGGTCATCGGAGCCATGACGATCCGGTTTGGCAGTGAGTGAGCGCCAAGTTGGTGTGAGCTGAACAGGGGAGAGAGGGTCATGAGAAAGTGTCTCCGTGGGGTGTTTGATCGTCCGGGCTGTAGTGATAGCTGGGCTTGATGGTGTGTTCTGTCGCGGGTGCTTTCGTTTGTTCTATTGTGGAGTGAAGTGGTAAATCCAGTTCAATCATCAGCTCGGCGCTGATGCGCACAAATATCTGCAACATATCTTCGTCCGGCACATTGGCGGTGTGGAACGGTAAGTTCAGATGTTTCAGTGTGTTGATAACGGTTTGTGTCTGCTTGGCCGTGGGCTGACCAGAGGCCGTAACACCCCGAAAAGCGATGTGGTTAAGATGGACCGATTCAGAGTTGCCTTCAGGCTGAACGATCAGATGCCACACTGGCTTGTCTTCCTGATACAACCAGCGTCCGGAAAACGGAAACGGCGGTCGAAAGCCATCCTCTAATGCAAAGAGTGTCATCAGGTCCGTAACTGCTTTGGCGTCTGGCGTGGTGTTCAGGCTGATATGATCAAATGCCCAACTTAAACCGTCGATGTTGTTTGGGATCATGATGAATACTCGAATGAAGTCTTCTGTTCGTTAGCGTTGAAGCCATCTTAATAGTCATATATAAATTGAAAAACAGCTTATAAACCGAATTAGTTTCAAATCTGATTTGATAATGAAAGCATTTAAAGATCTTGAGTTTTTTATCTGCATTGCAGAAACCGGCAGCCTTACCGCTGCAGCGCATCGGCTTGATCTGACGCCTGCTGCGGCAAGTGTCGCGCTGAAGCGCTTGGAAGCGGAGTTAGCTGTGCAATTGGTGATCCGCTCTACCCGCAGCTTGCGCTTAACGCAGGAAGGCGAGGTGTTTTTGCGCTACGCAGAACAGTCATTGCAACTCATGCGAGAGGGTCTTGAAACGTTACAGTCGGGCCGGTCGCTGGTGCAGGGCGTGATTCAGCTGTCTGCGCCGTCTGATTTGGGCCGGAATCTTGTAATCGGGTGGTTGGATGCGTTTCAGGCGCAGTTTCCCAATGTTGAGATTCGCCTGCAGTTGTCGGATCGGATCGCGGATGTGTTTCGCCAACCGGTGGATGTCGCGTTGCGTTACGGGCAACCGGCCGATGCCAATTTTGTAGCGATTCCGGTGGCGGCCAACAACCGCCGGGTATTGTGTGCTGCACCTGAGTACCTTGAACGTGTGGGTACGCCACAAAGCCTGCACGATCTAGATGCGCACAACTGCCTCTGTTTTATGGTGGGTGAGTATGTCCATGATCGTTGGCGGTTCTTTGGCGCGGACGGCGAAACCTCTGTATTGGTGTCCGGCAATCGTGTTGCAGATGATGGTGATGCGGTGCGCCGTTGGGCACTTGCGGGGCAGGGTATCGCATACAAGGCGGGCCTAGATGTAGCTGAGGATCTGAAAACAGGTCGTCTGGTACGCCTATGTGAAGAATGGCAGGGCGAACCTGCGCCGTTGAATATGATCTGTGTGGATCGTCGCCAGCTAACGCCTGCGGTACGTGAACTACGTGATTTTTTGATTGCGCGTTGTGCTGAGCTGGGTGCGTAGACATCGAGAGACCTGAAGTCCGTGTGCGAGACACAAACTTCAGGCGTTGCACATGTTAGCTTTTACCAGAATCAGCCCGGATCAGGGCGGGGAGTATCATTGGTTGATGGTGGTAGCTGTGGCAGACGGAAGTTGGGCTGGTCACCGGTGAGGGTTTTCAGAAAGGCCACGATTTCGCCAATCTCCTGTTGCTTCAATTTCTGTCCCAGCTGAAGTTCTGCCATTACATCAACAGCCTCCTCCAGACTCCACACCGCTCCGTCATGGAAATAGGGGTAGGTGAGTTCAACGTTGCGCAGGGTCGGAACTTTGAACTTAAAGCGGTCGATCTCCTTACCTGTGACCGCTGACAGACCTGCTGCTGCGTTGTCGGTTTTATAGGGTTTTACCAATCCCATCTTCTGGAATGAGTTGCCTCCCAGAGCCTGACCGTTGTGACACGCGGTGCAACCCACTGATTTAAAGCGAGCGTATCCGGCTTTAGCGGTGTCTGAGATGGCAGATTCATCGCCTTTCAGAAACTGATCAAATGGGGCGTTAGGGGTCACCAGTGTTTCCTCGAATGCTGCAATGGCATCGGTGACCTGATCAATTCCGATCCGATCATTGGTATACACCTGTTGAAAGGCCTGTTTGTAACCGGGGATGGTCTCCAGCACGTTGACCGCCAGAGAATGGCTAAAGCCCATCTCTTTAGGGTTGGCGATAGGTCCGCCCGCTTGCTCTTGCAGATCTTTTGCTCTGCCGTCCCAGAATTGGGCCAGATTAAGACTGCTGTTCAGCACAGTGGGTGCGTTGATTGGACCCAGCGCCCAGTTGTGTCCTATCGAGGTCGGCATATTATCCGTGCCGCCCATACTCAGGTTGTGACAGGAGTTGCAGGAGATAAAGCCCGATTTGGACAGTCGTGGATCAAAGTAGAGTTTCTTACCCAGTTCTACTTTGGCTTGATTGCTTGCTTGATAAGGTTCGATGGGTTGCACGGGTTCAGTTGCCAGTGCAGAAGAGGAGGTCAGGATGCCGATGAGGGCCAGACCGTATCGTCGATTCATGGTATAAATCTCCATTGTGAGCCCGCACGGTGGTTGGGTTTCCTACGCAGCCTGCCAGTTGAGAAGGAAGTCCGGCCACCTGTGGGTTTCCGTTTGCAGCAACATACGATGCTGCGTCTGTTTATTGGGACACCGTTTCCGGCAGCCCCACAGTAGTCCTTGCCGCTTTCATCGGATCTGACCTGCATCAACTGAGTTAATTAGCTTTGGCTATGCGGTTGATAGCGCATTGCTATATGGTGCTGATTGAAAAATCGGGTTATCTTCTTTTTAGCCATCATGCAGCCATGAGGAAGTGTTCCGATATGAGTGAAGTAGGTGAGAACATCACGGCAGGCAGTTGCCTGTGTGGTCAGGTTCATTATGAGATCAACGGTAGTTTGGGGATTTTTCAGTACTGTCACTGTTCCCGCTGTCGAAAATTCACCGGCAGTGCGTTTGCCTCCAATCTGTTAGTTAAACCTGATCAGTTCCGCTGGCTTGCCGGTCGGGAGCATGTCGTTTCCTACTCACCTCCTGATACCAAACACTTCGCGACCGCGTTCTGCCGGTGCTGTGGATCGTCTCTGCCGTGGGCAGCCAAAACGGGCAGGGCGGTGGTCATTCCAGCCGGTACGCTGGATGATGATCCCGATATCAAACCGACGCAGAATATCTTCTGCGCATCCCGTGCGAGTTGGTATACATCGCCCTCAGATCTGCCCGATTTTGATGAGTTGCCGCCACGGAATTAAACGTGGCGCAGAGGATAGGGTGTAACTTCAACGTTAGCGTTCAGACTGATAGAACTGAGCAGTTTTTATCCGCCTGAATATCGGGTACTTTGTATATAGATTGTACGGATGCAGTATTGAGTTGTGAGCGTTTCAACTCTCTTCCGGGCGTTTTTCTTACTCCCGATTCAAGGATGTTGTCATGGATGCACACACTGTTACGCCTTCCCAAATGCCGAAACTTACCCCGTTACCTATTCGCACCAAAGGTAAGGGGCTCTTCTCTCGTATCAAAGCCTGGGTCACCGACGTCAGACAGTGGCAGTTGGTGGAAAACTGGGAATTTGATCTGCCTGACGGTCGTCGTGTTCTGATCCCGAAAGGGTTTGTGTTTGATGGAGCCTCAATTCCACGCCCCTTATGGGCCTTACTTTCGCCGACCGGTTTGCTGCTCATTCCTGGTCTGATTCACGACTTTGGATACCGCTACGACTACATCTACGTGGTGGGTAAGGATGGTGAAATCTGTAAACAGGATCAGGCCATGGGACAGACTCATTGGGATGAGATGTTCTATCAGGTCGCTAAGCAGGTTAACGGCATGGTATTGCTGGATTGGCTGGCATGGTTAGCACTGACAACTTTCGGTTGGCTGTCGTGGAAATCAAATCGCAATCGAAGCGCAAAGGATATTATCCCGACAGGTGTTCCTTCTGCAGTTTAAGGCTGAGAGTTTTGTCTGATGCAGATGTCGGCAATGACGTTTTTTTCAGTTTGATTTCAAGTCAGTCGAATAGAATGGCGGGTATTCGAATGACCGTGAACGAATAAATAGGGTGATAGGGGAGATAGATCGATGCGAGTAATCTTAGCTGTGATTATGGTTCTGAGTGCGCCATTGGCGTGGAGTGCACCAGAAGACTTCCGGGATGGACAGGTACAAAAAGATAGCCGTGGCGAGTTACAGGCCTGGGATAAAGAGAACAGTCGCTGGGTGGGTATCGATGAGTTTTGGAAAGCCTACGCTGATCGTAAAGGCGGGTATACCTGGGGCGATACCACGGAGTATCCGCCGTACAATCAGGTAAAAGAGTTCGATACGCTGCTGATTCAGGTGGATAGTGGTCCATGTCTGATGGAGTTTTATCATTCACGCTGGCGTCGTGCCAACGATGTGCGTCGCTGGGATGAGTCTTTTAACGAATATGGCGGTTGTCCGCGGGTGTTTGAGTAAAACCCCGATCTAAAACTGCCTTTGTAACATGACACTCACAATGGACTGATCATGATTGATGATCTGCCTCAATTTGCAGTGTGTCCTCTCTAAATAGTAGTGCTTTTGGGAGTAGTTTATCGGGATAAACTCTTGTTACTATCGCGATGAATATAACGTTAGTTTAAACGTTTGTTTCAACGGGTTGTCATACTGAGCGTGCAGACTTATCGCAGTCGGTTCGGCCCGTTAAACGTATGCAGTACTAACGCAGCTTATAAAGGGAAAGTCAGGACGTTTACGGTGCAATGGATGGCATAGTATGACAGGAGTGGTGTCTCGTACCGCGCTTTCTCTATGATGAGGTGTCTCGAATATCTATTCGCAACACCTCATATCCTCTGTGTCTGAGCGGTTTTTCTGCTCTAGGCAAAACATGCCGGTCAGCTTTTATCTTTTGTAACGTGTCTGTTTTCAGGCGTATTTACGTTGTAACCCTCCCATGCCAATCCGGTTGGATTTTGTATGGCTGTGACAAGGCAGCAACCGTCGCTGAGCGGTGAGGTGAGTCAAACGTTAATGGATCAAACAAAATAGGTTTATAGATGTTTAACAAAGGAAAATGGATTAGCCTCGTTGCTGTAGCAGTAACCTCATTTGTATTTTCATCCACTGCCGTGTCTGCTGAAGAACCCGGTGCCCGTTATAAGAAAGAAAACGTTAAAGGGACCTGTTACTTTGCGGCCAGAGATTGCAGCGGCTATTCCCGTGCACATATCAAGGAAAAGTCCTGCTATATCGATAAGGGTGGTTTGAGCTGGCAGCCGCCAAAAAGTAACTTCTGTAAGGCGATTCGCTAGATTAACGTATCGATTCTGAGTATCCCGCTGTGGTACCTCCTTTGTGGTGTTCCCGCAGCGTTTTACTAATCCTTCCTGCCTTTTCCAGACGCTTTAAAACTGCTCTTTTCAGGTGTGTCGCACCATATTATTTGCTCAGGATTCGTTGGACCTGGTTGACTGTTCGGCATTGAGTGCCAGATCATCTCCTAAAACGCCCGCTGCTTTTCGGGCCGCAATTTTAGACATGGCGGCCACATCGTCGAGTACCAACGCAATATCATCTGGCAGGGCTAACAGGCTGGCTCCGGCCATGTTTGATCTCCATCATTGAGTTTATTCGGGCACAGCTTTTTATTTCACCGAATAGAGATGACAAAGAGCGGCGGCCGATGAGTATTTCCGCTGTTACGACAACAGTGTGTCTTAAGCAAATTTGACAAAAAACAGTCAGGACTGGTCTACACTTGGTCTCTTTGGTGTAGACGCAAAACCCGATGGAGTATTCATGATTACAGGTAGTTGTTTATGCGGACAGGCGTCATATGACATTGCCGGTCCGGTGGGTGAGATTGTGCACTGTCATTGTCAGACTTGCCGTAAAGCACACGGATCGGCTTTCTCCAGTGTGGTGGCTGTCGCGGATGAAGATTTTGTCCTGAAAGGCGAGGAATGGCTCAATCAATACGAATCGTCACCCGGAAAACAGCGCTATTTTTGTCGGTGTTGTGGGACGCAAATTTACGCTAAACGTGAGGGGACGGCTCACGTCATTTTGCGTTTGGGCTCATTGGATGATGATCCTAAGGTGAATGAGAAAAATCACATCTGGGTTTCGCAGAAAGCACCGTGGTACCAGATAAATAGTGAACTGCCGCAGTGTTTGGAGTTCGAATAGGGAATAGGAAACTACAGGGAGGAAGGAAATTATGTCGGCATTTGATTATCAGGGATATGAGCTTTTGTCCGGGTTAGTACCGAGGGACGCAGTGCAAAAGCTTCGGGATGATCTGTCAGAGCTTACACTTGGCAAGTACAAAGGTGGCCTTAGAAATGCGGAGAAAAAGTATCCGCTGATTCGTGAAATCGCTCAGTCTGCTGAATTGCAGAGACTCGCTGAAAGCTATCTGACCGGTATCGCGTCCGTGGTACGGGTGATTTTGTTCGATAAAACCCCGGACAATAACTGGCGGGTGAGTTGGCATCAGGACAGGACCGTGACCTTATCTGACAAGGTCGAACTGGAAAACTGGGGACCGTGGAGCAGGAAAGACGGTGTCTATCACGTCCAACCCCCAATCGAGGTGTTGGATAATATGGTTTCGCTGCGATTACATCTCGATCCGGCAGACCAGCGAAGTGGCTGCCTGCGGGTGTTGCCAGCCAGCCATAACGCGGGCTTGTTAAGCGCAGAGCAAATTCAGGAGTATGCTGAGTCTCATCCGGCAGAGGAGTGTATTGCTGACACGGGTGATGTTCTTGTGATGCGGCCGCATCTTGTACATGCCTCGAGTAAAGCTAAGGCGCCTTCAGCGCGTCGAATTATCCACATCGAATACAGCGGATATCAGCTGCCCGCAGGGCTGAACTGGGCCTGAGTGAATCAGGTCAGTGGCTCCCCGTTAATTTGATCACTGTTATCTCCAAAGACTTGCCTCGGCCTTGCTCGGCCGAGGGTGCTTTGTGCTTGTGATAAATGAAAGTTATATCTGGTCGCGATTTGCACAGATAACTACTGTTCAGGCTTTTATGAATTTCACTCATCTATCTACGCGGCTTTACTCGCGTGCTACTAGATTTTATTTTTTTTAACTTATTGATATTTATCTGAAAAAATAGATTTTATCGATCTTCTTTTCTTTCTTCTGTCGTGAAATGTTTTTTTAATTCCCACTTTGTATCAGTTACCGCTGGACGATTCGTATCGTTTACGCCATATTTCAAACCGTCGTTTAACTAGTACTTTCTTCGTACTGTATGGCTGTACAGATTTGTGTTGTTGGGACATGGTCGCTCATAGCCAGTATTTGATGATGTGGCATAGGTAGGAATGCCGGAAATAAAGTAATTTTAATTAGCTTGGGGAATTCCGATGTCAAAAGGCAACGCAAAAAATCACAATGCGCATAGTCATGCTGGTGGTAATCGACCAGATGTACCACCGGGTCAGATACGTAAAGCCCAGATCATGGCGGAAAAGGACAATCCGGGTTTCAACCGGAAAAAGGCTGATGCTGCGTTAGAAGATGGTGAATATCTGATCACACCTGGAAGTAAGCGTAAATTGGTTTTAACGGATGAAGCTGAAACCGTGGTTATGACTGAAGCAAACGTAAAACTTCAGTTACACGCGTTAGGTGAAGGTGATGTCGTACAGTTGCCAGCCGAATGGCTTGGGCAGGGTAGTGCAACGGATACTGAGTCCGATGAGGTTGTTGAGGGTGATGACACTGGTGATACCGCAGGATTGATGCTGGGTGAACTGTCGGTCATGGAGTTGTTGATGCAAGGCGCTGAATTGGCATCGGTAGGCACTGACGGTGAAGATACCGACGGCGAAGGTACCGATGGTGAAGACACCGATGGTGAAGACACTGATGGTGAAGACACTGATGGTGAAGACACTGACGGCGAAGGTACCGATGGTGAAGGCACTGACGGTGAAGGCACCGATGGTGAAGGCACTGACGGTGAAGGTACCGATGGTGAAAGCACTGACGGCGAAGGTACCGATGGTGAAAGCACTGACGGTGAAGGTACCGATGGTGAAGGCACTGACGGTGAAGGCACCGATGGTGAAGGTACTGACGGTGAAGGTACTGACGGTGAAGGTACTGACGGTGAAGATACCGATGGTGAAGATACCGATGGTGAAGGCACTGAGGGTGAAGGCACTGAGGGTGAAGGTACCGATGGTGAAGATACCGATGGCGAAGATACCGATGGTGAAGATACCGATGGTGAAGATACCGATGGTGAAGGCACTGACGGTGAAGATACCGACGGTGAGGCTAACTCACTGGATAACTGGGTGAGTTTCTTTACCTCAACGGACCACAACAAAATTGAGTTTGACGTTGAGCAGGGTGAAGATGAAAGCTACTCGCTCGATATGAAGATTATGACGTCAGAAGGTTTCGTTAAGCTGCATGATCTTGAGTTGGATACTGAGATGTTGAATGCGCTTGGCATGGATCTGTCAGAAGACAATGGAGAATTTGAACTGACGCTGCATAGCAGTAACCAGGACGAGTCTGTGTTGCTGGCGGAACAGGATGACTCTGAACAGGTTGAGACCTCTACGCCATCCTACAACAGTGATGCTGAGGTCGCGATTCGCCTGATCGGTTTCTACTCCGCTGAAGGTGTATTGGAATTTGGTGATATCGCTTAACAGCCGTTGAGCCTCGATGCAAAAGCTGCTCGGTCGTTATTGGGGTCTACGGATCGCATACGAGCAGCTTTTCTATGTACGTAAGGATAGATAACAGCTCCGTGTGATTTAACAGCCGTTTTTCCTGACCAGGTCTCTCCTGAGAGCGAAAAAAAGGTTAGCTATCGTGAATAAGATCTGTCAGAAATTGACGGTGTTATAATCAAGTGCACAAAAAAGGGTGCCTTATGCGTTAACGATAAGGCACCCTTTTTTTATCCAGAGCATTTGCATCAGACGCTTTCGTTGAAAGATATGTGCTCTGCGATCAACGTTTCAGATATTCGCCAAAGTCGATGTTACCGGCGCAAAGTACGGCCTGAATTCGGTTATGGACATTGAGTTTGCGCAAGATAGCCGATACGTGGGCTTTCACCGTGGTTTCTGCGATGTTCAGGTTGTAGGCGATCTGTTTGTTCGATTCGCCCTTGGACATGCGCTCCAGCACCAGCAGCTGACGGCGGGTGAGGGAGGAGAGCAGTTCCGGTGGAATCTGGTTTTCATCTTTACGGCTGGAACGACGGTTTTCCGGCTGACTGGAGCGGATAATATCAGACGGCAGATAGACATTGCCGGCCAGAATTTGGGTCAGCGCTTCTGTCATCTGTTCGCGTGGTGATGACTTAGTGATAAAGCCAACTGCGCCGTAGGTAATCGCCTGCAAGACGATCTGTTTGTCCTCTTCGGCGGAGACAATGACCACCGGGATGGTTGGCGCTTCATTGCGTAACGTAATGAGACCGTTAAGACCGTTCATACCAGGCATGTTCAGGTCCAGCAGGATCAGATCCAGTTCGTCGCTTTCCTGCGTGATGCTCAGGGCGCTGTCCAGATCCTCGGTTTCAATTGTTTCGCAACCGGGAAAACTTTTCTCGATCACGTTGGTGATCGCTTCACGAAACAGCGGATGATCGTCCGCTATCAATATTTTATACACAACACATCTCCAGCCGTTCTAGTTATTATGTGCGATCACTTCCCGTGTGTCCGCCGGTGTGTCTGTGTTCAGACTACCTTCTTCGTCATATCTTGCGTGCTTATCTATTCCGTACCGGATATGGCTCCGGTGTACCTGCGTGCATCTTCAGTCCGGCATCCCGCCAGCCGTCAACACCGTCCCTATACCAGTAGAGATTAGTATATCCCCAGCTGGCTGCGCGTTTTATCGCGTTCCATGACATCCAGCAATCGGCCCGACAGTATAGTACCAACGCGGCGTTTTGCTGATGATTTGTTACCACTTCCAGATGGTAACGGAAGTACTTTTCCCATCCTTCATCGAGTTCACCCATCCCGACATTGGGAGTCCAGCGGCTGCCCGGTATCTGCAGAAAAGGCTCTTGCTGCAGAAAGTGTCCGTGTTGCCAACGTACTGGTTGTACGTTGAGTAACTTGGGAGGCTGATCGCTGTGCAGCATCTGCTGCAGTGTCTGCGTGCTGATCGTTTTCGCCCCGTCCGCCCCTTGCGGTGTTGGGCTGCGATAGCGGATGATCCGGTAACCCTCAAATGAGAACAGCTCTTCCTGATCCTTAAACGCTTCCAACCAATGGCTGTTTGACGTTGCTTCAGTGTCTGCCTGATCCGCTGCGTTGGCCGATGCCATCCAGAGGAAACAGAGCATAAGGGTCAGGGATCTCATCTTTTTGGCCTCCATACAGGTTTATTACACCCTGCTAAAGTGCCGGCATGAATCCTACCATGGGGCGAAAAAACAGGTACGAAAGTACTATTTTTTGGCGTTAAGGGGCAGCTTAAGGTGATTTTATATAACCCGAAATCCCAGAGATCACCTGATGTTACGTCTATTCCTGCTATTAATTGCCTGTCTGAACCTGCCTGTTTCTGCGGCCCCATTACCGGTGGTAAAGGTCGGTGTCTTGCACGGCGGCACCGTGCATTGGGAGCTGAAAACGTTGCAGGCAGAGGGGCTCGACAGGGTGCATGGTTTCGCGCTGGATATTCAGCCCTACGCGACGATGTCAGCGACACGCCTCGCGTTGAGCAGTGATGGAGTAGATGCCATTGTATCCGACTGGCTCTGGGCTGGTCAGCGCCAGGCTCAGGGCGAAGCGCTGTGGTTTGTGCCGTATTCCCGCTCGATTGGCCGGGTGATTGTGGCTGAAGATAGCGAGCTTACATGGCCCGATGGACTGCGTGGTAAGCGCATCGGAGTGGCCGGAGGTCCGTACTCCAAAGGCTGGGTGTTATTGCAGGCTGAAGCACGTCAGGCCGGTATCGATCTGAAGCGGGAAGCTCAGATTACCTTTGCTGCACCGCCACTTCTGAACAGTGAGTTGGAGCGGGGAAATCTGGATCTGTTGGTGACCTTCTGGCACTACGGGGCACGGCTCGAAGCGAAAGGATTTAAACCACTGTTGTCTTTGCAGACAATCACAGAAAATCAGGGATTATCAGCGCAGATGCCGATGTTAGGCTACCTGTTTAAGCGTGACTGGGTTGAGCAGAATCCGGTGTTGGCACGAGGCTTTAAACAGGCGGTTGCTCAGACTAAGCTGCGTTTACAGAGTGATGCTGATGACCGGCGCTGGGCCCGTATTCGTCCGCTGATGAAAGCGACCGACGATGCCACGTTTGCCGCATTACGGAGTGGCTATCTTCAGGGGGTGCCCACCGCATTGGATGATGCGCAGATCAGCAGTGCACAACGCTTCTATACGCTGATTGACCAAAGCCGTAAAACGCCTACCCATCAACCGCTGGACGCATCACTTTTCCGGTTACAGCCGTGAATATCTTATCGGCATGGCGGGATCAGAGTGTCACCTTACTGGTGATCGGGATTGGTTGGCAGGTCGCCGCCACCGTATTGAACAATCCACTCCTGCCCACACCTCTGGCGGTGATGAGTCTGATGCACGACCTTTGGCTGCAGGGAGAGATGCAATCCCATCTCTGGATCACATTGCAACGGGTCTTGATCAGCTTTGGTATTGCTATGTTTTTGGGGGCGATTCTCGGTGTGCTGATGGGACGGTTTCGTAACCTTAACCGCTGGTTCGATCCCTTCTTGGTATTGTTGCTGAATATTCCTGCGCTTGTGGTGATTATTTTGCTTTATGTCTGGTTTGGGCTGGTGGAAGCCGCAGCCGTGGCTGCTGTCGTGATCAACAAGTTGCCCAATGTCGCTGTCACGCTGAGAGAGGGTGCTCGCACCTTCGATCCTGAACTGGAGGAGATGGCGCAGGTGTATCACTTCAGTTTCTGGCAACGGGTATGTCATATCTGGTGGCCGCAGCTGTTTCCCTTTGTCATGGTGGCCACCCGCAGCGGTTTGGCGCTGATCTGGAAAATTGTGCTGGTGGTTGAGCTGTTAGGGCGTTCCGACGGTATTGGCTTTCAGCTCCACCTGGCGTTTCAGTTGTTTGATGTGACGGCAATTCTTGCTTACAGCTTTGCCTTTATTGTGGTGGTACAACTGATCGAGTGGTGCCTGCTGCAGCCCACCGAGCAGTATGCGGTGCGATGGAAGCGGGAGCAGAATCATGCTTGAGTTTCATATCTCAGGGCGAGGGTTCAGGCGTCCGGTGCTGGGTGATGTGGGTATCCGGTTTGAGCCGGGTGAGAGTATCTGTTTATTGGGACCTTCCGGTTGCGGTAAGACAACGTTGCTCAACATCATTGCCGGTCTAGATAAGGGTTATCAGCAACCGATCTGGCAGGGAGAGACACCTACGCTGGCCTATCTGTTCCAGCAGCCGCGTTTGCTACCGTGGCGTACGGTGATGGATAACCTGTTGCTGGTGAATCCTGATCAGGCGTTAGCACTTAGGTTATTGTCCGAAGTAGGCTTGGCTGATGTGGCGAATCAGTTTCCGACCCGCCTTTCATTAGGAATGGCTCGCCGTGTGGCATTGGTGCGCTGTTTATTGTTATCCCCCGATCTGATCCTGATGGATGAACCTTTGGTTTCTCTCGATCCGGTGACCGCCCGGCAGATGCGTGAACTGGTTGAACGTTTGGTTGTAAGCAACCCTCAACGTCATCTGCTCTATGTCACTCATGATCTGGATGAAGCCTTACAGATTGGAGATCGGATTTTGGTGTTGGGGGGTAAACCCGCGCAGATTGTCAGTCGATTTGAGAAAGAGAGTGCTGAAAGGCGGATGTTAGAGTCCGCCTTGGGAGCTTAATCCTGCCGGAAAATACCCCTAGTCGCTCATACCCGCGGTGATCTGTGTTGGCTGTGGATGCAGCGGAAATACCAGATCATAGGCCCAGTTAAAGGCAAAAGCGTACACCATAAAGAACAGCGTAAAACCTATATCGGTCAGGAACGCATGCCACAGGCTCATCTCAAGCCACCAGGCAACCAATGGCAATGTCGCGATGAGTAATCCGCCTTCAAATCCCATCACATGAATCAGGCGTAACTTAAAGGACCGCTTATTCGGTGGCGTATGGTGCTGCCACTGATCGAACCATAGGTTGTAAAGGTAGTTCCAGCCCATCGCAATCAAGCTCAGGGTGACCGCCAAAGTTCCAATCTCGGTCACCGAATTTTCCAGTACCAAGGCAGCCACCGTCGTCGCCAGTACAAGCGCAATGGCTTCAAACAACAGTGTGTGACGGATTCTGTCTTGGGTGGTCCGCATGGTGATCTCCAGAACTTAGTGATGAAAAAGTGTTGGTGCTATTCTCTCATTTATATCTATAGTTAAAAGTTAGTATATATCTGATAATTAGATGGGTTGGGTCTTGTGTTAAACCCGTAGGAGGTGAGAGATGCGCTTTAATCTGGAGCAACTGCGAGCGTTTAGTTTGAGCGTGGAGCGCGGTTCGTTTTCTGCGGCAGCACGTGAGATGGGCAAAGCGCAATCGGCGGTCAGCACTGCCATCTCAAATCTGGAGCTGGATCTTGGCCTGGAGCTGTTCGATCGCAGTCGTCGCGAACCTACGCTTACGGAAGAGGGACATGCTCTATTACCGCAGGCTAGGGCACTGTTGGAGCAGGCCAAACTGTTTGAAGGACGTGCTGATTCAATGGCAGCAGGTGAGGAGGGGAGGTTGACCCTGGCGGTGGAAGAGTCGCTGATTGGCGAAGCTCTGGAGGATATGCTGGTGCGCTTTGAGCACGCGTTTCCGCAATTGGAGCTGGAACTGCTGAACCCCGCGCGCAGAGATATTATCAGACTGGTACAGCAGGGGCGCGTTGATATAGGCGTGTTAATCAGTACGCTGGAAGCGTCGGAAGGCTACTATATCAAGCCGCTCAAACAGATGACGATTGTGTCTGTGGCGAGTACAGATCATCCATTAAGCGGTCAGGTACTGCCAGGTTTTGACGAGCTTGGCTATTACCGACAATTGTTGCTGACTTCACGTACCGGAAAAGTTGCCGAGATAGATCAGCTGAGTAGTAAGCTATGGAAGGTCGAAAGCCAGTACTTTCTGATAGATATGGTGAAAAGGGGTTTAGGTTGGGCCTGGGTGCCGGAGCATCTGGCCCGGCCATGGTTGGATGACGGTAGCCTGACTATGCTGCGTTTTGAGGGAGGAGGTGATCTGATGAATATGCCGGTGGATCTTATTATTAGCCCCAAATATAAAGAGGGTACGGCAGGCCAGTGGCTCTATCGTGAGCTGGCTGAGTTGGCGTTTCTGGTCTGACGGCATGCCATGGTTTACGGTCTACCGTATAATGTGGTCCATACCTAAGGATCGAAAAAATGTCAGGAAAGATTATGAAAATGGGCTTATCTCCGCTGAAATATCTATCTGCTCGTGCAGTCACTGCCTTGTTGGCTTTTGCGCTTGTTTTACCCGCTCAGGCAGCAGATCAAACGCGTTACCTGATTGTCTCCGCCCTGAAAGCTGAAACGCCGGGGTTAGAGCGTTTCGCCCCGATCATTTATACCGGTGTGGGGAAAGTGAATGCGGCTCTTGGTTTGTATGATGCGATTATTCACTACAAACCGGATCTGGTGATCAACTACGGTACTGCAGGTGCGGTAACAGATACCCGGGGACTGAATAAAATTGGTACGTTTATCGAGCGGGATATGGATGCCCGTGAAATCGGCTTTCAGCGTGGCATTGCGCCATTCTCTGGGGAGTCTCTGCCACAGGCAAAGGGTATCGTACTGGGCACCGGGGACTCTTTTGTCAGTGATTCGATTAAGGCACTGGATGGATTGGGTATTCGTATCGATCTGGTCGATATGGAAGGTTATGCGCTGTGGAAAGTGAGCCAGAAGCTGGGTGTGAAATTTGTCTCCTACAAATACACCAGTGACCATGCTGACGGCGAAGCGCCCAGTGATTGGGAAACCAATGTTGCAAAAGGTGCTAAGGCTTTCGCGGGGGTATTGGAAAAAGAGTACGGGATGTCTTCGCTGCTCAGCGAATAAGGACGGATATTCAGCACGTCAGGTTTGATGCTCACCCCAACCGGCGGGTGGGGGAGCATACTGACACAGTCAGTTACTTAAACTTCACTGCGGTGCCGCTCACGCTCACCATCATCATACTGCCGTTCTGGCCGATGACTTCGTAATCGATATCAATGCCCACGATACCATCAGCACCCAAAGCCTGTGCTTTGGATTCCATCTCTGCAAAGGCGATCTCTCGTGCTTTACCCATCTCCTGCTCATAAGCACCAGAACGACCACCGACAATATCGCGTACTGCACCGAAAAGATCTTTAAAGATATTGGCACCCAGAATAGCCTCGCCCACGACAACATTCAGATAGTCCTGAATTGGCTTGCCATCGACGGTAGAGGTCGTTGTTTTTAGCATCGTTGTTCTCCTTGTAGGGGTATTGGATGAGTATAGGACCTGTGTGCGGAATAAACGGTTCATCATTCTTTACATCTTTTTAAGATGGTCTTTGAAGAAAGTATTCAAAAAATGCGTCTTTTTCGATGTCCCCTCGTCTTATAGGTAAAACATCCAACATGAGAAGACACCATGCTCAAAGTGATTAGCTTTACGATCTGCCCATTTGTTCAACGCGTAACCGCTTTGCTGGAAGCCAAAGGTTTTCCCTACGAGATTGAATACATCAGTCTTAAAGACAAACCTCAGTGGTTTCTGGATCTCTCTCCGAACGGGCAGGTGCCGGTGTTGATCACGGAATCAGGTCAGGCGCTGTTCGAATCCGATGCGATTGTGGAATATATCGAGGATGCCTACGGACCGCTGAATTCGTCACTCACGCCTGAGCAGAAGGCAGTTAATCGAGCATGGAGTTACTTGGCCGCTAAAAACTACTTGGTACAGTGCAGTGCGCAACGCAGTGGTGATGAAGTTACGTTGAATGAACGCAGCGTAAAACTGGCGAAAGCCTTTGCCTCGATAGAAAAAGAGCTGGGTAATGCCCGTTTCTTTAACACCAACGAGGTTGGTATGGTGGATATTGCCTGGTTACCGTTGTTGCATCGGGCGGCGTTAATCGAGAGGCATGCGGGTTATGACTTTCTGGCTGGTTATCCCAAGCTGAAACGTTGGCAGCAGCATCTGCTGTTTACCGGATTGGCAGAAAAGTCGGTGGCAACTGATTTCGAAGAGGCGTTTACAGGCTTCTATTTGTCGGATCAGACATTTTTGGGTAACCGGAACTGTCAGGTATCAGCGCCGGCGAACAATACCTGCGCCACTGATAGTTGCTGTTAAGCTTAAGTGAGGCATGGGGGGGCAGAGAGCGCCCCTTTTGTGATCCATCGGGTAGGTCATGAAGAGGTATGTATTGAACATCGAAGAGGTCTGGCAGGCCTACAGCAACAGCTTACGGGCGATGCTGAAATCAAAGATATCCGATCCCGATGATGTGGAGGATCTGTTGCAGGAGATCCTGATTAAGACACATCGAAATATTGGCACGTTGCGTGCGCAGGACAAGCTCAAACCTTGGTTATTTCAGCTGGCTAATAACACCGTGATCGACTTCTATCGCAAGCGTGGCACCGCGCGTGACGCTGAGCCTGTTGATCTGTGGTATGAACACAGTGAGCCGGATGTTAAGCAGCAATTGAGCGAATGTGTTGTGCCATTTGTGCGGACGTTACCGCAAAAAACCGCTGATCTATTGCTGGCCGTCGATATTGAGGGGCGGTCGCAGAAAGCGTATGCCGCTGAATTAGGTGTTAGTTATTCTACGCTGAAATCCCGCGTACAGCGTGGACGGCTGAAGCTACGTGAGGCGTTTGAGCAATGCTGTCATCTTGAACTAGATCGACAAGGTCGGGTGGTTGAATACCGTAAGAGGCAGGAGAGATGTGGAGATTGCTAAAGTACTGAATATGGAGCATCGGTATCATGCCACGCTTAACGCGCTGAATCCTGTGTGGCATGGTACCGATGTTTAGCGTTTGCTTGCTTACGGTGTCACAGAAAACGGCGTAGCCACCGGCAAAGAGCCACTGTCTGCAATCACAACATCTTTTTCCGGGCGATCACGGTAGTCCGTTGCCGTTTTTTCGATTAGGCGCACAATATCCATCCCGGCCAATACCTTGCCGAACACCACATGACGTCCATCCAGCCACGGTGTTTTCACTGTTGTGATGAAAAACTGAGAGCCATTGGTATCCGGGCCTGCATTGGCCATCGACAACCAGCCCGCACCTAAGTGTGAGAGCTTGAAATTTTCATCCGGGAAGCGTTCTCCATAGATGGATTTACCGCCGGTACCGTCTCCATTGGTGAAATCACCCCCTTGCAACATGAAGTCCTGAATCACGCGGTGGAATTGACTGCCCTTGTAACCAAAACCCTTTTCACCGGTGCTCAGTGCGTAAAAGTTGTTAACGGTTTTTGGCACGGTTTCACCGAAGAGGCCAATCTCGATGCGACCGGCTTTCTTCCCACCAATAGTGATATCCATAAATACTTTTTTGGTGACGACATAATCGTTGCCCGCAAAAGCAAAGGACGCACTGCACAGCAGCATAAGCGCGAGAAAGAGTTTTTTCATTGTTTGATTCCTATAGCGATAGAACAGTCCGTTTGAGGGGATGCACATCCACTGAGAGGTGGATGTGCAGCATGGATGCTACGCCATTTGAGAAGTTGTAGGAACTACAAAAAGCGGGAACGAAGCTGTATAACTAACTGATAAAGATAGTATTTTAAGCGCCCTAAGTTTTGTCTATGCCGGACCTTTACCTTTTGCTTTCATGCCGCGCTGTGGGTTAAATCCTTTGATCGCCAGTACTGAGAATACCAATGTCGTGCCAGCGACCACCGCAAATGCTTCCCAGCTTATTTTCAGGTAGAGCGCATGGCGCACTAACTCGGTGGCGTGGGTAAACGGATTGACGGAACAGAGCCAATACAACCATTCACTGGCTTCGCGCATTTTCCATAGCGGATAGAGTGCGGAGGAGAGGAAAAACATCGGGAAGATGACGAAGTTCATCACGCCAGCGAAGTTCTCCAGCTGTTTGATCCATGACGACATAAACAGGCCCAATGCGCCGAGCATCAATGCCACAAGGATCAGCGCAGGTAACACCGCCAGATAGCCCAACAGTGGCGGATCAACACCCACAAACAGGGCGATAGCAAGGAAGGTATAGACCTGAGCCAGAGAGATCAGGGCAGTGGCAGCGAGCTTACAGATCAGCAGAAATCCACGGGGCAGGGGGCTCATCAGTAAGACACGCATACTGCCCATCTCCCGATCGTAAACCATAGAAAGACTGCTTTGCATGCCGTTAAACAGCAGGATCATGCAGCAGAGGCCGGGAGCGATGTAGACCTCATAGGTAATGTAGGTTTCGTACGGTTCAATAATCGCGATACCCAGCGCCGCCCGAAAGCCAGCCGCAAACACGACCAGCCACAGTAGCGGGCGGATCAGTGCGCTGAAAAAGCGCGAGCGCTGGCTGACAAAGCGCAGGAATTCCCGGCTGAGAATGCCGTAAAAGCAGCTGAAATAAGCGGCGTTATTGAGCGGTGCTTTAGCTTCAATGTTTATGCGGTTATTCATCAAGCGACCTCCTCAACACCGCTGAGGTGATGGAACAGGTGGGTGAGGTTGTCATGCTGATGGCTGGCGCAAATTGCGGCGCCCTGACCCTGAGCCTTCAATTCGCCTTTAAACAGCATCAAAACGTTATCTTCGTCGTGAACCTCTTCAATCAGATGGGTGGCCCAGAGGACAGTCAGATCTTGTTTTTCACATAAGGAGCGTACGTGTTGGTTCAGTTTCAGACGGGTTTGAGGATCAAGCCCAACTGTCGGCTCGTCCAATAGCAGCACGCTTGGATTGTGCATTAACGCACGGGCGATCTCGACACGGCGGCGATGGCCGCCGTTCAGACTGCGGACTTTGTCATTGATCCGATCAGCCATCTCCATGCGTCGTAGCTCAGTTTCCATCCGCTGTTGTGCATCACGACCGCTGATGCCATGTAGAGACGCGTGGTACTTCAGGTTTTGGCCCACGGTCAGGTCCAGATCCAGTGTGCTTTGTTGAAATACCACGCCCAGCTGCTGCATCACCGTGGTCGGGTGCTGCCTGATACTGTGGCCGCAGATGCTAATCTCTCCACTCTGTAAGGCGTACAGCCGGGTGAGCAGGGCAAACAAGGTACTCTTGCCCGCTCCGTTGGGGCCGAGCAGCGCATTGAAACGACCTGCTTGTAATTCAAAGCTGAGATCATTCAGTGCGCCGCGAGGGCCGTAGTTAAAGCTGACGGAGCTGACTCGAATACTCATGAAGACAGACCTTTCAGTTAAGGTTTAACCACAACACCCCAAGGGTAGCGGCCGACTTTGATTGATTTGGTCACCTTCATTTTGTCCACATCTACAACAGACACATCACCGCTCACACCGTTGGTGGTGTACATCTGACTTTCGTCCTCATTGAACGTCATATGCCAGACGCGGCGACCCACCAGCAGATAATCCAGCACTTCATAGGTGTTTGCATCCACGACGGCCACATGGTTAGCCGGGCCTAATGCGATAAAGGCGTACTTGCCATCGGAGGTCAGTTTGACGCCCACCGGCTGAACCTTGTCCGGGTGAATGCCGGGGATTTTAAAGGTCAGCTTTTGAATGATCTGACGGGTGCTGGTGTCGATAACGGATACGGTGCCGCCGATCTCTGAAGAGGCCCACAGCAGGGAATCATCTTTGTTGAATTCCACATGACGTGGGCGCTGATCCACCAGTGTGTTGTCTACCAGTTCATAGGTGCTGGTGTCGATCCAGTGCACCATGTTGGTGGTTTCACTGGTGTTGACGGCCCATTTTCCGTTGTGGCTCACAGCCATACCTTCAGGCTCAACACCCACATCGATCTGTGCCAGAACATCTTGTGTTTCAGTATCGACGACGGTGACCAGTGCATCGTCTTCATTGGCGATGTAAAGGTGACGGTCATTTGGATGCAGGGCAAACTGTTCCGGGTCTTCACCGGATGGAAGCTCGGCGATAATGCTGTGATCGGCCAGATTCATGATCTGTACAGTGTCGGAATCAGACGCACAGATATATAGCTTGGTGTGATCTTTGGACAACGTGATGCCACGTGGTCGCTGACCCACATCGATAGTCTCGGTGACTTTCATCGTGTCTAGATCGATCACTGATAGGGTGTCGTCTTTCTCGTTGGATACGTAGGCCACCGCAGCGAAACTGCTGGCACTGAGGGTGAGCAGGGTAGTGGCAATCGCCGCAGGCAGGGCTGAACGGATAAATTGTGTGGCTTTCATGGGATCTCTCCAAGATTAAGTACAGCTATTACTGCATGCGGCAGCGGCTTTCAGGTTTATCGAATCCAAGGGTGTCCAGGTCGGTAACCGGATGCAGGAACCCGTGTTGCGGTGACTGAGATACCAGCGCACGTGGATGGATAAGTGGAATGGTCTGGCGTAACTGACCGCTCCAGGTGCGGTAGTTAAGCTTGCGGCCCTTAAAGGCGGCGAGCTGAAATTTGTCGGACAGGATAAAGCTGCGCAGTTCAGTGGCGTTGTTGCTGCGGGTTTGAGTCACCGCCTCGGCAATTGAGCGAATCCCAGCCCAAGCAGCATAGTCTTTGCCCGTCATCCAGCGCTCGGCTAACTTATCAAATCGGCTCTGTAGCTGGGCTGCCCCCCATTGCTCCACCACGCGATGCCAAGTTACCGGCGTCAATCCCTGTGTGCCGGCAACGGGACGCGGATACCAAGTGTTGTAAAGAATGTATTCTCCGAAGTCGCCGCGTTCGTCAGCGACAACCACCACGTCATATTCATCTGTTTGAGTGAAAAGTGGCAGTTCGTTCTGCGCAGTACGGCGCAGATCGGTATCAAAGCTCCACTGTTTTTCTTCGACGATCTCAGCGCCAAAGCGTTTCGCGGTGCGTTTAAGCGCATTGGCGTAGGCTTTGTCTTCCGGCTGGTTGCCGCTGATCAGTAACCATTCTTTCAGACGTTTTGCATTGAGCCACTGGCCCAGTGCATCGGTCAGCATGGCGCGGCTGGGAGTGGTGTGTAATACGTTGTTCAGGCATACGTCGGTGCGCAGCTCATCGGCTTGAGATCCGGCATTAAAAATCAACGCATCATTGCCCATTGCCGCTGAAAACTGTTGGAGCTGGGCGGAGGGCATATTGACCACAAACAGACGGATGCCGCTGTTATAGAGGGCTTGGCCATCCTGCAGCATCTGTTCAGCACTGGTCGTGATTTTTTGGGTTAGCTGGTATTTCTGTTTCAGAAAGCGCCCGGTGGTATTGCTGTCTTTTATACCCAGTTCAGCACCGGCTAATCCCGCATCGTCAGGTTCCGGTAGTACGTTAGAGAGTGCTGGCGGACGTTCTGGCTGGAATTGCAGGTATGCCACATCAATCGTGAGTGGTTGCTTGGCCGCCAACGCCACCGTACTGCTTAGCAATAATGCGGAACTGGCGAGGAATAGAGATGTTTTCAGACGTTTCAGCATAGTGATCTTCGATGTAATTGTTCTTATGACACCAGCATAGGGGGTGTGCAGGAGCGGAGAAATATGAAGAAAGTACGAAACAATTAGTACCGAAGTACCATTTTTAAAAAGTGGGCGCTCTCTAGCATTAATAGGTGTAATCCACAGAATAAAAACACCGAGGTATCTATGCGTCTCCTTAAACCCCTAATGATTGCAGGCTTTGCTGGCCTGATGGCTGTTACATCTGTTGCTCAGGCCGCAGGGGATCTTACCCGTCGTCCGCAGAAACTGCCGGATCTGGTCATGGGCAGTGATGAGTCTGACTATTTCATGTCGCAGAAGGAGTACCAGCTGGAAACAGGTAAGTCGTACAAGCTGGCGATCATCTCCAATGGTCAGAAAGAATACGCGATGCAGGCGCCGGAGTTCTTCTCCTCCATCTTCCTGCGTAAGGTAGAAGCAGGTGGCATGGAGATCAAAGCGGTGAGCCTGACCGAGCTGGAGTTTGAAGACGCTTCCGAAGCAGAGATTTACTTTGTACCGGTGAAAACGGGCGAGTTTGAGTTTGAGATGGAAGGCCTGGAAGGTAAAGGCATGGTCGGTGTGTTTAAGGTGAAATAATCACTGGTCAGTGTGTTTGCTTAATATCCGAAAGGGAGAGTACACGATGTTTCGCACCGTCAAAAAATTGATCGGAACAGGTTTGCTCGTCGGAGTAAGCATGCTGGCATCCGCTGACAACACCGTGCAGTCACGGCAGATTGTGTTACAGGACGGAAAAGGTGAGCAGCTGACCATCGGTCGGTTGCTGCTGACACCCACGCAGGACGGTTACAGTGCGGTCGTCAAGATGGACGACGCGCCCTACGGTGATCAATTTCTGTCGATGCGGCCGTTTAAGTGTTTGGAAAGTGAAAAGCAGCAGTTATGTCACTTGCCGTACCCTTATCAGAATAAACAGCAGATTCGCCAGGGTGAGCTGATTGATCTGGAGTATCAGCTGCTGTTTATCCGGCGGGCCCCCAACGACTACGGTATTAACCCGTGGTTTGGTGTGTACTACAAGCTGGAATGGCAGAATCCACCTGAAGGCCCGATTGTGGGTACCTTGTACGAAACCAATCTGGATGTGCTGGCCGCGCCGCCAGATGACCCCACTGCTAAACCGATCACCGCAGGTGATTTGTATGAAGCCGATCATGCGGAACATTGGTTGCCTCAGTTAATAATCAGGTAATCCATTGAAAGGTTTATTGCGGTTAAATTTACTGGTCAGCGTGGTGTTTGTACTGGCCTTTGTTCTGACCCTGTTTGGTCTGATCCGGCAGGGTGAAAAAGATATCGAACGCGAGATCGGTGCCAGTATCCACTTTGCTGAGCAGATGATTGAAGCGGCTCAATACGATCCTTCCCGTTTACAGCCGTTGCTCAACGGTAACACCCGACATATCCATTTCTATCTCAATCATCTGCCTGCTGCGTATGACCGGGATAACGATGTGCCCGCGTGGTTCTCTGATCTGTTGCAACCGAAAGGTGCGTTTGTCGCGCGCCCATGGCGCTACCCGCTCATGAACGGTGAGCTGTTGTATGTGGTGGCGACGCCGGATGATGAGATTGATGAGGTGTGGGAATCCGCCTTGATGCTGGCGGGATTATTTCTTGGTGGTGCGTTGCTGTCCAACCTGATGATCTTTTGGGGGGTGCGTCAGGGGCTGAAGCCAATCAGTAAGATTCTTGAAACCCTGGAACAGGAGAAGAGTGGGCCGTTTTGTACCCGTTTGCAGCATTACTCGATGCCGGAGGCTGACCAGTTGGCGGATCATTTTAATCGAATGGCTGAAGCGCTGGAGCAGGAGCAATACGGTAACCGCCAGCTCACCAAGCAGCTGATGGAATTGCAGGAATCGGAACGCACTCGCTTGGCCCATACCTTACATGATGATCTGGGGCAGTACGTGACGGGTATCCGGGCGCAGGCCTATATGATTTGTCAGGCGGCGGATCAGCAACTGGTGGTTGAGAAAACGGCGGAGCGGATCGTAGGACATTGCGACGAGATGCAGAAAAGCTTCCGCCATCTGATCCGGGATCTGCATCCCGTTATTTTGCATCAGTTGGGCCTGAAAGATGCACTGTGCAATCTCGCCGAACAGTGGCAGGAAAGCAGCGGTATTCCGGTGAAACTTGAGATGGCTAACGCTTTTCCTGAGTTAGAACCAGAACGTGCCGGTCATCTATATCGTTTGGTACAGGAAGCACTGCATAACGTGACCCGGCATGCGCAGGCGACGGTGGCTGAGCTTTCATTGGTGATGCATGGTTCGCGATTACAGCTACGGGTTATCGATAACGGTTGTGGTTTGATGCCGCAGTCTAAGCCGGGGATTGGTATGCGCTCGATGCATGAGCGGGCGCGTTATCTGGGTGGTGTGCTTCAGCTGGAGTCGGTGTCTGGCGGCGGTACCAAAATATCATTGAGCATGCCTGTGGAGGCACCATGAAGATTCTGATTACTGATGACCACGCAGTGGTGCGACAGGGGTATGCCAGTTTGTTGTCTGTGATGCTTGACCCCTGTGAGGTGTTTGAAGCGGAAAGTGGGGAAGAAGCCTGTATGCGGTGTGTTGCGCACCAGCCGGATATGATGATTCTGGATATTAATCTGCCGGGGATCAGTGGCATCGAAACTGCGCGTCGAATTTTAAAGCGAGACCCTGATGCGCGTATCCTGTTTTTCAGCATGTACGATGAGATGCCGATGGTGCAGCAGGCGCTGGATTGTGGGGCTTTGGGGTATATCACCAAAAGCAGTTCCCCTGAGGTGCTGATTGAAGCGGTACGCAACGTGGCGGTCGGTCAGATCTATGTGGAACATGCGCTGGCGATGCGGCTGGCAATGCGTCAGCAACCGAAGACGGTTTCTGATCAACGCCTGCAGGATATGACTCAGCGTGAGTTTGAGGTGTTTGTGATGCTGGCGCGCGGCTTCAGTGTGAAAGCGGTTGCGGAGCAACTCTCTATCAGTGCAAAAACCGTGTCGAATTATACCGCGATGCTGAAGAGCAAGTTGGAAGTGGACTCTACTACGGAGCTGGTACATCTGGCGATTGAGACCGGAGTGATAAAGGTTTCACCGGAAGTAGGGCGTTAGTCGGCATTTTAAGTTTGTTCGAGAGACTGTAGATAAAACTGTGTAACTGCCTATTATTGAGCCAGCAATGGCTAAGGATAGGCAGTATGGACAAGCAA
>NZ_JADEYS010000011.1 GCF_015209595.1 Pontibacterium sinense
TGGCGGAACGGACGGGACTCGAACCCGCGACCCCCTGCGTGACAGGCAGGTATTCTAACCAACTGAACTACCGCTCCAGATGTTTCAGATTGTCGCCAATCATGTCGCTCAAGGTTTAGTGCCCTGAACGGAGTGCGAATTTTACGGAATTTGATTTGCTTGTCAAACACTTAATTGAAAAAAATTTCTTTTATTCCCAAATGCTTAAAAGCTGTTCAATTCTGGTTATTTTACCATCAACCCACCGGCCTTTTTCTCTATAAACCCACTATAGACTTAAGCCCAACTCCAGCGCTGACCTCATACCAGTCCCCGAACACCCATAA
The DNA here is from genome assembly GCF_015209595.1 of Pontibacterium sinense. GTDB lineage: Bacteria > Pseudomonadota > Gammaproteobacteria > Pseudomonadales > Balneatricaceae > Pontibacterium > Pontibacterium sinense. The sequence goes on from NZ_JADEYS010000011.1 coordinate 327, forward strand.
TTTCCTGGTCAAGAATCAGGCTATCCATATGCAGTTGAACCGTTACGCCCACGTGAAACTAATTTTGCCTGTTTAGAGCAAACGCTTGAACTGTTGAATTTGAACCATATAGAGTACCCACATACCCCACTCTCATTGCAAAACTGACCGAGAAGAGAATGACTGATAAATCTGTTTCTGCCGCGCTGGATCGTTTTATTGAGAAGCAACAAGCCCTGCAAGCTCAGCCACCGATAGCGATCTATGAATCAGAATGGCAATCAGTCTGTTATACCGGAGACAATCTGGATAGCTTAACGGATGGGGACAGAGTTGCTTGGCGACCGACGAAACAAACAGAAGAACTGTCCATGTTTAATAGACTGGGCGAAGCACTGGAAGTGGAAATACATCCTGATCTTGTCGAATTCTATAGCCGTTACTGGTCTGACCCGCTACCGGCAAAGTCAGAAGATGGAGAGCTCAGTTTGCTGCAGGTCTGGAATAATGATGATCTGGAGCGCCTGCGAAGCAATTTGATCGGACACGCACTGGCAACCCGTAAGCAAAAACGGCCTCTAACTTTTTTCTTTGCTTGCACGGAACCTGATGGCGATTATTTCCTCAGTATTGATAATGAATCAGGTGAAATTTTATTAGAACAGCCCGGTAAAAAACCTCTGCGTAAGCTTGCCGACAACCTTGCCGATTATATAGATACACTGGAACCGTTAATGATTCCTGACATGGAGTAACCCAATGATTAAAGCGCTTTCTGCTACTTTGCTCGCTGCTGCCATACTAAGTGGCTGCTCCGGTTTACCGGCGCAAAATCTGGACTTGCACCCCAAAATCAACGCGACTCAGAAACTCCCATCCGATACGATGATCCATGTTAAGGCTGAGGACACACGTCATTCAGCGTTGATCGGGCAACGCATTGACCGCCTGAAAAATACCGCTCCGCTGTCGCTAATCGATGCACAAGAACAGCTCGAACATGCTGTTGAGCATGCACTGGAGGACATGGGTATTAAGCAGTTCCAACCGGGCGAATTCACCATGACCGTATACCTGGATGAACTGACCTACAACGCCAAGATGAAGAACCTACTTCAGGAAGTCAGCGCCCAAACAACGCTACGGATTAAAGTGGAGAAAAATGGCCAGCATTACACCGGAAAATACAAAACCGATACAACTAAACCGTTTGTAAACACTCCCACTCCGGCTGACAACGAAGAACTGTTCAACACACTGGTGGGGGACACACTGAGCCGTGCCTTTGCTGATAGAAAGCTAATGGACTTCCTGCTGTTCAGGTAATACCCACACAGCCAAAGGCCGCTGACTATCCAGCGGCCTTCTTATCTACATGTCCCTATGCGTTTGCATTCAAACACTACCAGCCAACGGTATACGATAATAAGCGGCTGATTTGACACAGAGGCCGGCCCGACTCTTGCTGCCACTGATTAAAAGCATCCTGAACGATCAATAAGTCACGCTTTGCGGTCGGCTTTTTATCGACAATACCTTGCGCTTTTAATGCGGCTACAACGTCATCGGACAACAAGAACGTATCCTTGCCAACCATTCTTAAGAAAGAGGCGCCTGAGTTCCCTCCGAGCTGAGCACCCTCTTTTTTCAAAAAAGCCCACAGTGAAATAATATCGTCAGACGGCCAGTTTGCGATAAAGCGCGCAAAACTGCCCTCCTTCTCGGCAATACTGCTCACCATAAAGGCATTCACACGTGCCGCTTTAATTTTCCCCCAATGACGGATCAACTTGTCATTCTGCATAAGGTTTTCAAGCTGCTCATCACTCATCAAACTAATTTTCACGGGATCAAAGCCAAAAAACGCTTTTTCAAACTCAGGCCATTTACTGTCCACCAGCGAGTGTTTAAGCCCAGCGCGAAATACACGCCGTGTCATATCAGAAAACAGGCGATCGTCTGGTACCTCAGACAATTGAGCTACGGTCAGAGGGTTCGGTAACAAGGCCTCTATATCTTGTCCGGAAAGGTGGGTCTGGACATGCTCATAGATCCATTTGAACGACTTCATGAAGACTGATTATCCTTCTTGGTTATTCCCTACACGCTCAAAGCCCAGGGAGGATGAATGGTCGCGATCGCACCGTTGTAACTGCTGATTATGGTTTGCTCGGCAAGTCGGACCAATCCACGATACTTACTCGCCACCACGTTCAAGAACCCTTGCCGGAATGCCTATGTTGTTTTTCCAGAGGCCCCTGAAGCATCATTGCCTCTACAAATACCAAATGATATGCGACAGCCACGCTGTATATGCAGGCGCTTCAGATTGTTTAGTTTTTTAGGCTACCACTCAAACGTACGCTTCCAAGCAAGGCAAAAACGCCGGTTCATGCGCCCTTTGGACTGTTTTTAGGCTGTTAAAGCGCGTATTATTACGCATCTTTTATTTGAGTGATAACAGTAGGTTGCGTTCAGTTATTGCTGCTACGCAAGCTATTCAGGACAACAAGATGCCAGTAATCCGCAAATCCAACAAGCTGATCAACGTCTGTTACGATATCCGTGGACCCGTGTTGCAGGAAGCCAAGCGCCTAGAAGAAGAAGGCCAGCGCATTCTGAAACTTAATATCGGCAACCCGGCACCGTGGGGCTTTGATGCACCGGAAGAGGTCATACAGGATGTGATCTACAACCTGCCCGCCTCTCAGGGTTATTGCGATTCCAAAGGCTTGTTTTCCGCCCGTAAAGCCGTGATGCAAGAGTCCCAGCGTAAAGGGATTCGCAATGTTGGCATTGAAGACGTATACATCGGCAATGGCGTTTCAGAGCTGATCGTTATGGCCATGCAAGGCTTGCTGAACGATACGGATGAGATGCTGATCCCTGCGCCAGATTATCCGCTGTGGACAGCCGCTGTCAGCCTGAGTGGTGGCAACCCTATCCACTATCGCTGTGATGAGCAGGCTGATTGGGCGCCGGATGTGGAAGATATTCGCAGCAAGATAACCGAGCGTACCCGTGGACTCGTCATCATCAATCCGAACAATCCAACGGGGGCTGTCTATCCAAAAGAGGTTCTGCAGCAGCTTATCGATTTGGCACGCGAAAAGAACCTGATCATCTTCGCTGATGAAATCTACGACAAGATTCTATACGACGAAGCTGAACATACTTCAATTGCATCCCTTGCCGACGATGTTCTTTGCATTACCTTTAATGGGCTCTCAAAGACCTATCGTGCAGCAGGTTTCCGCTCTGGTTGGATGATCGTTAGCGGGCCAAGACATCAGGCGCGAGACTACATTGAAGGTCTCGACATGCTGGCAAGTATGCGACTGTGTTCCAACGTACCCACCCAGCACGCCATTCAGACATCTCTGGGGGGCTATCAGAGTATCAATGAGCTGACATGCCCAACGGGTCGCCTGTATGAACAGCGTAATCTTGCTTGGGAAATGCTCAACGATATTCCGGGTGTCAGCTGCACAAAACCGAAAGGTGCGCTGTACTTGTTCCCTAAACTGGACGCTAAAAAATACGCTATCAAGAACGATGAGAAAATGGCGTTGGATCTGCTACAACAGCAGAAGGTTCTCATTGTACAGGGCAGTGGCTTTAACATGCCTGACACTCAGCATTTCCGTCTGGTCTTCCTCCCTCGAGAAGATGATTTAACCGACGCAATCGAACGTATCGGTACTTTCCTACGCTCATACGAGCAGTAAGACAGCTCCACTGGCAGATGATACTCCGTCATCTGCCTTCCTCCCTACGCACCTCTCACACCCGAATTATCTTCTTTTTTGCTGATTTTCTGGCTCTTAACGCCAGAGCGACTAAAGTGTCATAGAGCCGTTCGGCTGTAAGATATCCGTCATACAACCGCAATAGAATGGCGATCAAACGATATCAACTTTATTGCTCTCAGGAATTAGCAATGTTTATCAAGATCAGAAAAAACTGCGGCATCTACATGGAACACAACGGACTGGAGCAACGCCACTTGGTGCCAGTGACGTCAAACTTCCTGATCAACCTGAATCACGTCGCCGAGGTCTCTTTCTACACGATAAAAGAAAGTAAAACCCGCTTCGATCTGGAACATCACGAACTGACGGTTCCGGTAAACACACGCGTTATCCACGTCCAGATGAGCTACCTGTTTGGGTCTTACAAAGAGTCTGTACGCGGCTCCAAAGGTCGGCTGGTCGATCGCTGTTACTACAAGCTCTACTTTATGCCTGAAGAGATGGGACAGTACGATGCTCTGCGTGAACAGATCGAAAACCTGGTGCTCAATCAGTAACCGCTAGTATCCCTTCCAGAAGCAGCCGGACTCACCGGCTGCAATTTTTTATCTTTATTTACCCAATTATTTGAAAAATATTCATATTCGGCTTAAACCTAGTATCTATACACCTGTTTTAATCACCGTTTTATCCGTAGCAGGAAGTCGTATCCTAAGGAGCCAATATGGAAGTTCGTGAACTACTGGAACAAACAAACAAGCTGCCAAACGTACCTGATGTTGTTAAAGAACTGATTCAACAACTCAACAATCCAGGTGCGAAGTATGACGAAATTGCAGAGAAAGTTGCCAAGGACCAGACGCTCTCCCTGAAAATCCTCCGCTTAGTTAACTCCGCCCATTTTGGTTTAGCCCGCAAAGTATCTTCCATCGATGAAGCAGTGATCATGCTGGGCATGGCACGACTCAAAACGATGGTAATTGCATCAGGTGTTGTTGGCTCGGTGAAGTCAGTGGAGGGCTTGGATCTTAAGCAGTTCTGGTCAGAAGCATTTTTCGTTGCGACTGCTGCACGATTCTTCGCCGAAAAATCAGAGAAAGTCGATGCTGATATGGCGTTTACCGTCGGTCTGATTCACAACATTGGCCGCCTTTTACTCCATATTTCCAAACCGAAATTAGCACAAGCTATCCAGACTCGGGTCGACGAAACCGGCTGTAGCCGCTCCGACGCAGAGATGGAGCGCCTCAATTTTGTAACACCCCAGGCAGGCCAGGCTTTGCTGGACATGTGGTCTTTCCCGGCAGAACTCGGTGAAGCCGTTCTACAACACAAGAAGCCAACTGAATTCGAAGACCCGTCTGCCCTCGCAGCCGTGGTTAATCTCGCGTGCGTGATTAACGCCGCACGTCGAAATGAAACGGACATTGCCGAACTTCGCGATTTCTTCCCTCAGGATGTAGCTGAGATCGCAGGCCTCTCCAGCAACATTCTGTCTGAGCTTGGTGAAGCCCTGGAGCTAGAATCAGGTCTCGAAGGTCTGAACGACTAATCGCTCCACACAGATACAAAAAAGGCAGCTCGTCTTGGCTGCCTTTTTTGTATCTCGGATATGACTACCCGATCAAAATTCTTCTGTCTGCTCTGCGCTAACAGCCTCAACTGCCAGGATCAGATCATCAACATCCTGCATCGCCCTGTGCCTTCGAAACTGGCTACGCGCAATAAAACGATACTGGATAAGTCTTTCTGCGCTCAAAATAGCGTCCAGCCCCGCCATGTTAAACTCTGAAGATACCCCCACAGCTTTGAACAACCGGCGCATCCAGAAAGAATCAAACTCCAAGGCATCACTGATCAGCGTTTTACCCTTCAGCGCCTCATTCAATCGCTGACACGCCGCCTCCGCGCTAATGCCTTCTGTCACCAATCGCTCGCGGTCAAGACCATGCAGCTCTTCGGCAAACTCATCCCAGTAACGCCAATGAGAAATACTGTCAGGATTAATAAAGAAGTTATCACTCAGGCCTGTCGCAGGACACTTCCAAGCAACTTCAATCGGGTAAGACTCAGCTCCCAGTCCGCTGGCCTCCAGATCCATATAAATTATGTCCACTTAACCTTCCCTCTTATACAACAGCACCTTAAGTCCCTTTTCCGGCTCCGCTTCCGGGAAATCAGCCGGATTCTTCAGCCTTTCAACAAAGCGAAAATCCGGGCATTCCTCCAACATTAAACTTTTCAGAAAGTCGGTCCCCAGCTTCGGGTCATTGTGACAGGCCATTACCTGACCATTTTCGGCAACTAACTCCGGCAGACGGCGAATCACTTTCCGGTAGTCCTTCTCTGCTATAAAGCTGCCTTTCTGAAAACTTGGCGGATCAATAACAATCAGATCATACGGACCAAGTTGACGTATACGCTTCCATGAACGGAACAGGTCATAGGAGAGGAATGTAACGGCCTCTTTGGCAAAACCATTAAGACGATGATTTTCCCGACCTGTATCAATCGCACTACGCGACATGTCTACGTTTACCACATGCTCTGCACCGCCGGAAATAGCTGCTACAGAAAAACCGCAGGTATAAGCAAACAAGTTAAGTATACGTTGCCCTTTCGTATTTTGCTGAACCCAACGCCGACCTTCACGCATATCGAGGAACAATCCACTGTTCTGATTGCGAGACGGTTTAATGTGATACTTCACACCCAGCTCAGTGACTTCTGATTGTTCTGGCACATCACCCCAAACAACACAGTTCATCGCATCGGAACCACGACCACGCTGCTGAACCACTAAACCGGTGATCACCTCAAACTGGCGCATCGCGTCACACAACTGGTTTAGCCATCCTTCATCCACGGCTTTATATAACCGAATAACGGCATAAGGCGGCAGCCAATCGATGACCAGATCCTCTAAGCCCTCGTAGCAATGACCACGGCCATGGAACAATCGACGCGTTTCTGAACCTGCGTCGGTTAACTGATGCTGTATAGAATCTAATATGCGCTGCATGGGAATCGTGCCACAAAAAATGGCGATTATAGTGCGCGTATTACGCGACCACCAGTCCGATAGTCAAAACCTGCACGGCAAAACTTGAAACTTGTTGCCAATGCCTATATCTAACTGTTCTATAACTTCTAATAATCAGATAACCCAACAACTGGAAACCTTAAATACCATGATGCGGATAGCGCTTTTTCTAGCGACAAACATAGCCATTCTGATCGTAGCCAGTATCACCATGAGCCTGCTGGGTGTGAATACCAACAGCCTGTCCGGCCTGCTGATTATGTGTGCGATGTTTGGTTTTGGCGGTTCAATGATTTCTCTGTTCATATCCAAATGGATGGCGAAAAAATCAACCGGAACTCAAATTATCGAACAAGCCAGCAATGCAGATGAGCAGTGGTTACTGGATACTGTGGCAGAACTGTCTCAACAGGCTGGTATTAAGATGCCTGAAGTCGGCATTTTCCCGGCTCAGCAAGCGAATGCATTTGCTACTGGCTGGAATAAAAATGACGCATTAGTTGCCGTCAGCCTGGGACTCCTACAACGTTTTCGTCCAGAAGAAGTTCGCGCCGTGCTGGCGCATGAAATCGGCCACGTTGCTAACGGCGACATGGTTACGCTGTCGTTGGTACAGGGCGTGGTCAACACCTTTGTTATGTTCTTTGCCCGTATCGCCGCATCCGTCGTTGATAACTTCCTGAGCAGCGATGAAGAGGAAGGTGAAGGCGGTCACGGTATTGGTTATTTCATCACCGTGATTGTGTTCGAAATCCTGTTCGGCATTCTGGCATCCATTGTGGTTTCCTGGTTCTCCCGCTATCGCGAATATCGTGCTGATGAAGCAGGTGCAAACCTGTCGAGCAATCACGCGATGATCGGTGCTCTGCAGCGCCTGAAAGCAGAATCCGAAATGCCTGATCAAATGCCTGGGTCACTGACCGCTTTCGGCATCAGCAGTCATTTGAAAAGTGGCTTTATGAGCCTGCTGGCAAGCCATCCTCCTCTGGATGATCGTATTGCAGCGCTGCAAAAGCGCGGTTAAGTTCCAATATAAAAAAGGGCCTGAGTTCAGGCCCTTTTTTGATACAGATCCACAATCTTACACACAACGTCACTGCCATAGCGTTTGCTGTCTATACTCCCTTTAAAAGGGATCAAACCGATGGCCAACTTCAAACATATTAAGGTCGTTTCACTTTTCTCGGGCCTATTTCTGATCACGTCCATGGCTATCGGAGAAAACGACAACACCCCACCCGATGTATTGAACGCTTGCAGTCAATGCCACCAGCATACCGGCAATGCCGCCATTCCCGGCTGGCCTCCACTCAATACGATGACAAAACAGCAAATCATCAGCAAACTTAAAGGACATCGTAATCAGATCGTTCCCGACAGTATGATGTCGAAAGTGACCTTCGAACTCACTGACCAGCAAATTGAAGACATTGCAGACTATTACTCCGCACAGGAAGATATCAGCCAACAACCGATTCGAGTGATTACTCCAGGGAACTAATTCAGACTATATTCTTCCAATCACAGTGCAACATCAGACCCACTTTGTGGTCCCTACTTTTGTTACCCGATCTATATTCTTTCGCAGATCATCATGGAGATCAGATGAAGAGACTGTTCATTCGCAGTACGAGCCTACTCACTTTAGCGCTTGCAACGACGTTTCTAACGGGATGCGCGACGTCTCTGTTTCACCCCAAACCTCAGATAAACACTGTAGTGCTGGCGAACAACAGCAATACAACTGCACATGAGGTGACTATCCTGGTAGAGGCGTTTGGCGGGAAGTTTTACTGCGGGACGATTCTGACGGGCACCCAATGTTCTACACGATTTCCTGCCCGGGAATACGAAGGTAACCCCGTGACCGTGTCCTGGGTACAAAACGGCATAACACACGAGACCGCACCATTCGTTGTACCTGTAGGGGAAAGCACCTCTGAGAAACCAATGACGGCGTTGCTGACCCTGATGGCAGACAGTAGCGTGGATGCAAGATTGGAAGTTCGCTGATACAGATGTTTTCACACGGAAAACCAGACGTAAAAAAGGGCCTGAAGATGGCCCTTTTTCAATATCAGCAGAGAATGCGGCTTACAGACCGTTCATCGCCTTAAAACGGCTAACCAGTGCAACAGGTTCTTTTTTCTTGTTGCCTTTGTTCAGCACAAATACAACTGTCTGTCCCTGCGGGCCAGCACCAATCTGAGTGAAGCGGTATGGCGCTTCACCAACCTTACGCATATCTTCCATATCGTTCAGGTTATTGAAGACATATAGACGGCCATCTTCACCGCGCATTTCGCCGTAGAAGTCTTCAGCCGCTTCCATCTTACCCGCAAACATCTCTACGCCCGCGATACCAGACAGCTTTTTCTTATCCTTACCCATCAGACCATGCACCAGCGTTTCACCGTGTGGACCACCACCGATGAACACTTTGCGGTATGAAGTTTCACCCACCGTCAGGAAAGACTGGTACGTTTTGAAATCATCAAACACATAGTAACGACCTTCCTGAACCACTTCATACAGGTCATCATTATTCAGCTTTGGAGCTTCAGCAACCGGCTTAGCCGTTTCTTTTGTCGCTGTGGACTGGCAGCCGTAAACGCTCATCAGGGCACCTGCAATCACGGCACCAGCAATCAGTTTTTTCATCTCAAGCCTCTTGAAGTCAGTACGATAAACTTTGCGGAGACTGTACAGCGCGCTTATGACAGAAAAGTTTCAGGAAGATTCATCCAGCAAACTGAAGGATAGAAAGGTTGATAACAAACCAACGAAGATCATCATTGGCAGGGTAGGATTGATCAGCCACACAGAAATTGCAGATAACCAGATGTAACGTACTTTCTTACGCTTTTTATAGTGTTTAAGGGTAAAGCGGCGACGAAAGAAGTGCCTTTCATCGGGTGTACGATCATGCATCCAGGCAGGCGCCAACAGCAAAACCAGAAATCGTAACCAATGAACTAGCATGTCAGCCCTCCGCCACAGACGCCTATTTCAGCTTAGCGGGCGGATCAGAGATCCGCCACACGGTAGAGCACAGAATCATGATAACCAGTGCGCACCGGAATCACGCCTGACAGTTGCTTATTAACGTCTGTATCACCGCTATCAACAATGAGCGGGCGACCGTCCAGTTCGCGCAGTTTGGTTTTTGTCGCGACGACAATCATATTTTCTTTACCCAGACGCTTTAATAACTCAGGGCTCAACTGCTGATTACCACGCCCGATAATATGTCCTTGTCCACCAATGACGGTGATAACCAATCGACTCTCAACGCCTTCGGTGAGTTCAAGCAACTGCTCAGCCGTACAGTCGGCAGCAATCACTTCACCATTCTCGATCAGATCAACACCCAGCAAGGTGTTGCCTAAGCCCAGTTCGTCCATCAACGCCTGTACAGTAGTGCCTGATCCCATGATGTAGCGCACATCATCTTCCATGCTTTCAACGAAGTCCGCCGCGATATCATCCAGCACCAGCTCTTCACTTTCTTTAGCGCCATTTTTGACATGCTGCAGATAACGATGCTCTTGTGGTACCTGTAACTCACCATAATACTTAGCGCGTACAACACCGGTCCGGAATGCTGCTTCGTCAATATCACGCACTTCCTGATCACCCAGGGTCACCAACTCACCCCGAACCAACATCGCAACAATTTCACCTGCGGCCTTAGGTGTCACTGCGTACACACCGGAATGAATCTTAACGCCCGCCGGAATGCCTAACACCGGGAAGCTGTCGTTCAGAGAGTTACAAATGTTCCGCGCAGTACCATCACCACCTGCAAACAGGATCAGATCAACACCGTGCTCCACGATCTCTTTCGCGGCCCGTTCGGTGTCCTCGGCAGAGGTTACTCCACTGCTAATACGACCGATCACCTCCGGCTCAAATCCGGCATCACGCGCTACCTGCTCACCCATTTCCGCTGGATAGGTGACAATCTTCAACTCCAACCCTTTAAGCACATCCAAGGCTTGCAAGGTGCGTAGATTCGCTTTAGGTTCCGCACCCAGCTCCAGCGCTTTACGCGCCGTCTCTTCACCATCACTGCCTTTTAGTGCAACGCTGCCACCAACACCTGCCAGCGGATTAACAATCAAACCCAGTCTAAACACGTAATCTACCTCTATCCCAATTCATCAATACTCCCGGTTTCAACCAGAAATTGTTGATAAACAAAACTTGCCAGAATCAGACGGGTATCTTCATCCAATTCGAGAAACTCGACCCCATGACGGTATACGTTCACCGGATCCGTTTCGATCTGATTTATATTACGAATGATGATAGGCGCCAGAATAATCTGATCAATATCAGCCACCGATACCCTGAGTGTCAGATAGAGCTGATCACCAATCTTCCCCAGAGGAGACGAAACCTCGATACAAGCCCCCACCAACGAGATATCGGTACAAAAGCCACTACAAGGCCAAATACCCACAGTAGAACTGCCTTCCTCATATTCATCCATGGATACTTTGAGGCTGACAGGCACACGCGTATGTTTGCGAATCCGTCGCGCTTCCAATTGCTGCGGGTATTCCAGGTGCCAATAGGTAAACGGGGTGTTTTGAATTTTCAGGATACGCGTACTGAAAGCCGCGATGTAGTTACCGCTGATCATACGCGCATTCAGGCGCTGGCCTTCTTTAACCACCGGCACACGTCCAGTGGTCGAGACCGCCGTCACCATCAAACTTGCACCCTCTTTAAAACCCAAAAGGCGTGAGCTAATCCGCCCAGTTGGTGAACGTAACTCTAGCTGGATTTTCTCTCCAACCTGAGGTTTCAGCTCAGCCAATGTAGGGCTGTCCGGAAGCTTTTTCAGCGCTTCTTTCATCTATGTCAGTCTAATACTCAGAGGGTGAACAAAAGGCTAGCTAGCTTAAGGGATTTTCGAATCTGCTGCGACTTTAAATCCAAGCGCACGCGCTTGTTGTTGGAGGGATTCGTCCATCTCTCCAATAACCTTTAAAGAACTGAATTCCCTTCGTTGTGGGTACTGCTTGCGCAAACGATCAAATGACAAGGCACGCGTTTGTGCCTCTTCATCTAATGTGCGACGAAGATCGCGGTCGTCCCGATACGGGTCGTAACGTAGGCGAATCAGATCCAGTGCCGTCACATCACCATTAACCATAACCTGTTTAATCGCAGGCTCTGGCAGAAAATCGTCCAGCGTTTTTGTCTGTTGTATTCCGAGCGCCTGACAACAAGCTTCATACAACATAAAGGTGCCACGAATTTTACCGTCGTGACTGTAACCTGCGATATGGGGCGTCGCAATCTCTGTGACTGCGGCTAATTCAGGATCAACAACTGGTTCGTGCTCCCAGACATCAAGGATCAGTGTCAGGTCATCTCTCAGCTTTTTTAGTGTCAATAGATCAGCATTATTGATAACCGGTCCACGCCCAGCATTGAGTAAGATCGTATTCGGTTTCAGCCGTTTCAGCTCCGGCTCAGCCAGCAGATGATAACTGGGGTGATCGCCTTCGCGGGTCAGTGGCGTATGCATACACACCACATCCGCGTCGCTCAACAGCTGATCCAACGTCACGAAACCGTCATCACCGCGTGCTTCACGCGGCGGATCATTGATCAGTACGTTGTATCCCAAGCCCCGCAAGCGTTTCTGTAAACGCCCGCCGACATTACCCACACCAATAATGCCCCAGGTACGTTCAGCGGGATCAAATCCCTGTGTCTGGGCCAGATGAAAGATCGCACTGAGAACATACTCCACCACCGCATCGGCATTGCAGCCCGGCGCACTGCTGAAAGCGATACCCTGCTGCTGTAGATACCCGGTATCGATATGGTCGGTGCCAATCGTTGCAGTACCGACAAACTTTGGCGATGCCTTCTCCAGTAACAGCTCATTCACCTGAGTGACAGAGCGAACCAACAGTAAATCGGCATCACATACATCTGCGGGACTCATGTTTCGCCCAGCCACACGCTTTACACTGCCAAATTCAGAGAATATTTCCTCAACCAATGGCATATTTTCATCAGCTACGATGTTTAAGTTCATTTACCCTACCAATTCGCTCAAAAGCGCCTGTAAATGGGCTTTCAGGCTTTACAAATTCACAAGATTCAGGCTCAATGCGCCGACTTATTATTTCCACATTGCTGCAGTTCACTAAACGGTAACACTCAGTTGATCGTACGCTGGCGAAAAGAGCAAGAATATTACATCGTGCGCCTCTATCAGGATCTGATCGGTGACTGGATAGTCACTCAGTGCTGGGGAGATAGTACCTGTAGCGACAGCACAGTCACACACACCGTTGCGCGTTCCTACCAAGCTGGCAGAAATTTGCTCAAAGAGATCAATCGCGAACAGAAACAGCGCGGTTTTCGCCCTGCGAAACGCGATGAAATTCAACTCGGCTTCGATTTCAACTAAGTTCCAGCAAGAAAATACTACTAAAGTCCGAATGGCATTATTTTATGTGGTGTTATTCTTCCTTCTATGTCCCCCCATAAAAACAATAAGCATGGGTTCCATAGATGAACAACACCGTATCCGGCAACTATCTTAAAAGTTTTAGCATTGTCTTTGCACTTGCCGCACTGGCTGCGCTCGCAGCGTTTGTTGTAGATATTCCTGTCTCCGTTATTGTACTCATCATTATCGTCGCTGTTATTAGCTGTGCAGTCACCCAAATCGTGATTCATCGTACCGTTGTCGCACCTTTCCTGAGTCAGACAAACGATGCAGCCGAAGGACGCCGGACGGCAGAAGACAGTTATTCTCTACCTGCCCTACAGTCACTGGTATTGGGGTTTCAGCGTGGTCGAACCATCAGTGACCTGCTCTCGGCAAAAACAAACTCCAACGCCATTGCGGCTGCCGAAGTATCATTTTCGGCTGATAATTTGCGCGCTAAGCTGGACGTTCAGGTACGAGAGATCGCACAGATTGCCGATAACTCTCAGAACATGACGGAAACCGTACAACAATCCGCCGATCAGGCTTCTCAGGCTGCTGAACTGGCTAAACACGCCAAAGACACCTGCGAACAAGGGCAAACTTCGCTGGAACAGGCTCTGGACAAAATTGATCAACTCAATGAGCAAAGTGGAGAAACGCTTCAGCTGATTGAACAGCTGAACGAAAAATCCAATCAAATCCAGAGCGTCACTAAAGTCATTGAAGAGATTGCTGAGCAAACAAACTTACTGGCACTGAATGCAGCCATTGAAGCCGCACGCGCGGGTGACCACGGCCGTGGGTTTGCCGTCGTTGCCGATGAGGTACGCCAGCTGGCTGCACGTACCGCAGGTGCAACCGGTGAAGTCGAAACCATCGTTGACGAAATACAGCTGGAAACACGTCAGGTGGTATCACGCATAACAACACTGTCCGGGAATGTTCAAGACAGTAGCCGTATTATGTCGGAAGTCAGCAATCAACTCGGGGGCATATCCTCTCAATCAGCTGCGGTAGAAGAGCAAATTTCGATCATCGCAAACGGAGCCTCAAATAATCAGGACAATCTGGAGATGATCTCGACGTCGATTCAGAAGATTCGCTCTGAAATCATATCCAGTGACGATGAAGTGCGTATCCTGGCCAATCAGGCGTCATCGCTGATGGAGGTTGCAGAGGTTTCAAGCGCGGTACTGGCTGAGCATACCGAAACAAACTTCCATAAGACCTTCTACGAAACAGCACGTGGATGCGCTGACAAAATTTCTGAAGTTTTTGAAAATGAAATCCGCTCTGGCTCTCTGAGCGAAGCGGACCTGTTTGATCGTGATTATCAGTCAGTTGACGGTACGAATCCGCAGAAATACACCACCCGTTACGATCAGTACACGGATCGCGCATTACCACCGGTACAAGAAACCGCACTCAACGATAACAGCGACCTTGTCTACGCCATTGTGACTGATCCCAACGGCTACGTGCCAACCCACAATAATCAGTTTGCCCATCCTCCAACCGGAGACTATAAAACTGACCTCGTCAAAAGCCGCAGTAAACGTCTCTTTAATGACCGCACCGGCGCACGTTGTGGATGCCATACTGAACGTATGCTTCTGCAAACCTATAAGCGCGACACAGGCGAAATCATGCACGATCTATCTGTACCGATTTTCGTCAACGGACGTCACTGGGGTGGATTCCGCGTCGGATATTGGCCAGCGAAAGGCTAAGACTGGCAGAAATATTTGATCTGAATGGTTGGCAGCTCCTGCCAACCGCTTTATATTCTTTTTTGCGATACAAAAAGATCAAAAAGATTTACAGCGAGGTAACATGAGTAAGTTCGATTTTGCGGCAATGCCGGATGCCAACGGTTATTTTGGTGAGTACGGTG
This sequence comes from Pontibacterium sinense, assembly GCF_015209595.1. GTDB lineage: Bacteria > Pseudomonadota > Gammaproteobacteria > Pseudomonadales > Balneatricaceae > Pontibacterium > Pontibacterium sinense. The sequence continues at coordinate 15,461 of NZ_JADEYS010000011.1, forward strand.
GCCAGATCATCCCACCTGAACTTAAAGAGATTATGGATGAGATCGACGGTGCCTACGAAGAGATTCGTCAGACCCCTGAGTTTCAGGAAGAACTCGACTCGCTGTTCGCTGACTATGTAGGTCGTCCTAGCCCGGTTTATCATGCCAGCCGTTTGAGTGCTCAACTGGGCGGAGCCCAGATCTACCTGAAACGTGAAGACCTGAACCACACCGGCGCACACAAGATTAATCATTGTCTGGGTGAAGCCCTACTGGCGAAATACATGGGTAAAACCAAAGTGATCGCGGAAACCGGAGCAGGTCAGCACGGTGTCGCGTTGGCAACCGCCTGTGCTTTGGTGGGTATCCCATGTGAAATCCATATGGGTCAGGTAGATATCGAGAAAGAACACCCGAACGTGACTAAGATGAAAATCTTAGGCTGCAAACTGGTAGCCGTAACTCGCGGTACGGCAACGCTGAAGGATGCTGTCGATAGCGCATTCGAAGAGTATCTGAAAGATCCGGTCAACTACATCTACGCAATTGGCTCCGTGGTAGGCCCACACCCTTTCCCGAAAATGGTACGCGATTTCCAGAGCATTATCGGCACCGAAGCTCGCGAACAGTTCATGACCACACATGGCAAGCTGCCAAACTACATCACCGCCTGTGTGGGTGGTGGCTCGAATGCGATGGGTGCATTCACCGCATTTCTGGATGACAACGATGTTAGTCTGGTCGGGGTAGAGCCTGCAGGTAAAGGTCTCGACACCAAAGACCACTCTGCTACGCTGACACTGGGTAAACCAAGCGAACTTCACGGCATGAAGTGTTACGTCTTGGAAACTGAAGACGGTGAACCGATGCCAGTTCACTCCATCGCCTCCGGCCTGGATTATCCGGGTGTCGGCCCACAGCATAGCTACCTAAAAGACTTGGGGCGTGTTGAATATGATTCCGTGACCGATGAAGAGTGTCTGAACGCATTCATGACACTGTCTCGCGTTGAGGGCATCATTCCTGCGCTGGAAAGCTCGCATGCCGTCGCTTGGGCGATGCGCAAAGCCCCGGAACTGCCATCGGATCAAATGATTCTGGTAAACCTGTCCGGTCGCGGTGACAAAGACGCCGACTACGTGGCGGACAAGCTGGGTCTGTAAGCTCAGAAAGAAATAGATCTTTATCACTAAGCGGTTGCACCTTGCAGCCGCTTTCTCCCCTTCTAAATTTCGTCTCTATTTTTCCTACAACCCTCTACGAGAATCACATGAACTTCACACCTCATAATTTTGGGGATTACGATCTCAACTCATTTGTGGTTTCTACAAGGAAGTCCGGCATTACCGAAAGTTCATAGTTCAGCGCTACCCGTCAGAAATCAAAATTAGAGCGAATAGCGTGGAAATTGACTAACCTTAGCGACCAAGAATGAAACGGATAGCAAGGATGCAAAAGACTGTATTTGAAAAAGAAATTCAATACGTTAGCTTCAATAAAGGCACGTTAACGATTCAAAGACGGCGTAACAAAATAGAAACTATTGCAGTATACATCCTGATAATCCTGACAGGTGCCGTATTTGGAATCTCCAGCGACTGGGGTGGTCACCCTCTACTGGGATTGGCCTTTGCCATTGGAATGCCTTTAGTAACCCACCTAGGTATTCGCACCCGCTCGAAGACCAAGCGCACTGCCATTAATTTTGCACAAAGGCTTGTAGAGATTGAGGATACCTCTGGAATCATCGAGCGCTACATTCTGAAAGCTCCAGATTCTTTTAAAGCCGAAGTCGTGGAGAAACGAAGACCTAAAGGCTATGAACACAAACTGTTCATCCAGTTTGATGAGCTTCGCTTTGAGATCAAAGAGCTAGGCTTAAAGTTTCGAAAAAACCGCAAAGCCGATCAGATAAGACTTTTGGCTTTATTGCTGAATGAGGGCATAAAAACCAGACAAGCACCCGCATCAGTTTTTTACCGCTTGGATACTGCCCACCCCACACAAACACAATGTCTATATTACACATCACAGCAACATGCACTTAAGACAGCAACAAATATTCTGGTAAAGATCTTCTTGATTGCCGTACTGATCGCAATCTCTGTACCGGTCCTTCTGTTGTATACAGCGATAGCTCACAAATTTCTTGGCTAACATCGCTACACGGTCATATCGTTTCCGCCGTTTTGGGAAACTTGGAACATCAGTTAATTCACGCTTTAAACCGTACCCAGCAACGCCGATAAATTCGCCCCAAACAACCCAATCATCTACAAAGCTACCTTCAACATCCAGACGATGGGGTAATTCATGACGTCAAACCCGGCAGTATTTCCCCTCGTCGAATAATCGTCCGGATAAAGTTTACAGCCGAAGTCTGATTACGAATCGACACCTCTCCGGTGTTTACCACGCGAAATGTAGATTTGACGCTGATATGGCCAGAGAGCTTCAGCGATCCCTACAGTTCTTTCCTGACATTCAGCATCGATCATCACTGGCGCACTCGGACTTTTGCATCTGCTTCTCTGATTTTCAGACAAAAAAAAACGGGCTACCCTAACGGGCGCCCGAAAATCGCGGTTTGCTTCAATGACAAGAGCCTTTGCTTGAAGTCGGAGGAAAGGCGCTAACGTGAAACGCCTTAGATCCTGAAAAACATCCTTAAGAACACCCTTGTTACAACATAAGGGGGGCCACCATCCTTGGCAGCGAAAAGCGAACAACGTCAGTGAGGTAACCTGTTCGCCCATCTCTCGTGAGCAGGATCAATATTACAGTAATGATAATTATTATCAATAGCATTTATGAAATATTTTTCTCTGCCCCTTTCAGCCTATTCTTAGTGGGTGCAGTTGATACATATATCATTTACCATATATAAATAACGTGAAGAATCTAAATGCCTTCCCCTCTAACTCAGAATGGGCTTTTTAAGTTAATACGATGAATCCAGTGCAGTTTTATAAGTGTCTGGCAGACGAAACCCGCCTAAAGTGCCTGCTTCTGATCGAAAATGAAGAAGAGTTGTGCGTATGTGAATTAACAGCAGCGCTGGACGAGATCCAACCAAAAATATCACGTCATTTGGCGCAGTTGAGACAATGCCAACTGCTCGTCGACCGCCGCCAGGGTAAGTGGGTTTTTTATCGTATCAATCCTGATTTGCCCGAGTGGTGCAAAACAGTGTTGGTTGAGTCAGCGACAAACAACGGACACTTTCTCAAAGACGCGACACTCGCACTTGGCTTGATGGGAGATCGTCCCGAGCGTGTTAAATCTTGCTGTTAACACATTTAGAAAAGAGGTTTTCAGGACCCAGAAACCAGCAGGGTTCCCTTTAAAGCCATAGCCACACCACTCCCCTCCGATTTCAGACAAAAAAATGGGCTACCCTTGCGGATAGCCCAAAAATCGCGGTTTGCTTCAATGACAAGAGCCGTTTGCTTGAAGTCGGGAGGCGGCAATGCATACATCATTCACTGCACGCCAAAACCTTTAGATAGAGCCCTTTTAATAAGCTTAAAAAGGGGCCGCCGCCATCTCTGGCGGCGGCAAAACGAACAAAGTCAGTGAGGTAGAAACCTGTTCGTCGATCTCTCGTGAGCACGACCCATAGTATACAAATGATAATTATTATCAATAGCATTTATAAAATAATTTTGGCTTTTCTTGATCTGCCCGTCTGGCGCACATCTTTGCTTAACGGTAGGGTTGGCGCTCAATTTTCTGGACTAGAACACTATGCACAACCGAAATACCCGCGCGGACGTACTCCTCCTGATCGTTGCCACAATCTGGGGGCTCGCATTTGTTGCCCAAAGAATGGGAATGGATCATCTCGGTCCTTTTGGTTTCAACGCAGCCAGATTTCTATTAGGTGCGGTTTCTCTGTTACCCCTTCTGCTTATCTTTAAACCCGCAAAGCAAGACAACTTCAGCGCACTAACAAAAGGTGGAGCGCTTGCAGGGTTTGTTCTTTTTATGGGCGCGACTTTGCAGCAGGCAGGTTTGGTATACACAACCGCCTCAAATGCAGGCTTTATCACCGGCCTTTATATTATGTTGGTACCGTTCTTTGGTCTGGCAATTGGCGAACGAACCCAAAGCAATACCTGGATAGGCGCGGCATTAGGCGTAGTGGGTTTATATCTATTAAGTGTTAACGAAGCGCTAAGCATCAATCCCGGGGATCTCTTAGTCTTAGCCGGAGCGGGCGCATGGGCAGTCCATGTTCTACTATTGAGTCGATTAGCCCCTCGCTTTGACAACCTGCGTCTGGCTATCAGCCAGTTTCTCGTGTGCGCAGTATTAAGTGGCATTGCAGCGATTCTATTCGAGTGGGAGACCCTGCAGTTCAATAATTTCAGCGCAACACTTGGCCCGATTATCTATGCAGGTTTGTTTTCGGTGGGTATCGCGTATACCTTGCAGGTCGTCGCACAAAAGGACGCTCCCCCCTCACACGCTGCAATTATTATGAGCCTTGAGGCGGTATTTGCTGCGCTAGGAGGATGGCTGCTGCTCAGCGAACAACTCAACAGTCGCGAACTGATGGGTTGCGGCTTAATGTTAGCGGGGATGTTGATCTCGCAACTGCCGCTAAAGAAACTGTTCCGGCAAAGCCAGCAGGTTTAGATCCCCTATTGTAGCGAGCTTGACCGAAGGGCTAATTAAGCGCAGTATTTCTAAAAAATGTTATAAAGTAACAATATGACTCAATATAAATCGATCCCAACCAATATCATTACCGGGTTTCTGGGCGTAGGCAAAACAACGGCACTAAACCAACTCCTGAGTCAGAAGCCCGAAAACGAAACCTGGGCTGTTCTGGTTAACGAGTTTGGCCAGATCGGCGTCGATCAGGCAGCCCTGCCCAGTGAAGACGGATTACACGTACGCGAACTGGCCGGTGGCTGTATCTGCTGTGCGCTCGGCCCTTCCCTGGCGATTACTCTGACAATGTTGATTCGCCGTAGCAACCCTGACCGTTTGATTATTGAACCCACCGGATTGGGGCATCCGGAAGGCATCATCGATGTGCTACAAGGCATAAGCTTTGAGGACGTATTAGATCTACGAGCAACGGTTTGTCTGCTAGATCCCCGCTCTCTGGAGCAACCAGATATCGTAGCCAATGAAGTATTCCAGGATCAGATTAATCTGGCTGATGTTATTGCTATCAATAAGTGTGATCTGGCCGAAGAACCGTTGATCGAACAAGCAACATCCCTATTGGGTGGGATCTTTCCACCCAAACAGCGCGTTATTCGCTGTGAACAGGGCAATATCCCACTCGATGTCCTGGATCTGGTCCGAGATGGCCACCTCAAAGCACAGTTTCCTGAAGCGCACGCTCTGCACCACGACCACGACCACGACCACGACCACGACCACGACCACGACCATCAGTCTCACGGACATTCTGCAGTAAACAAGCACCATCCAGAACCCGGTATCCCCGTGAGAAAGCTGGGTGAAGGTAGCGGTATGGTAAGTTGTGGTTGGGTATTTCATCGCGACGACAGCTTCGACTACGATGCCCTCTGCCAGTATCTGAATTCGATTGAACAGACCCATCGTATTAAAGGCGCATTTCGCATCGGGTATGCGTGGGTGTTTTACAATCGTGTTCTGGACGAACACAGTGTCAGCAAACTGGCATACCGTCGTGACTCTCGTTTGGAAATCATCAGTGACCGACACTTGGATTGGGATCATATCGAGCAGCAATTGCTGAAACATCGACAGCTAGATCAAGACAGTTAAGAGTGCGACAATTGGTCACATCATTTGCGCACGGCGGTTCGCTAGAATAGGGGCCGCCGTACCTCTTTGCCCATAGCTTTTTGGAATTGTCAGTGTCCAACCGTCTGCTTCAATATGCAATTTTTTGTGTCCTCGCTCTTTCCCTGGGCGTTGCTGTTATCTGGTTACCCGAACAGCTAAAGCCTCAAGCCTCGGGAAACCAGCTATTCTTATCGGACAGTAATTGCAGCATCAAACACTCTGATTGCAGTGCAACACTTGATACCCGCTCAATCGTAGTAGATGTATCTCCCAGAGAGATCCGCAGTGCGGTCCCGCTGACATTTAATGTCACGTTAGACGGTATTGATGCAACTGAGGTTAATCTAAGCTTGGAAGGTCAGGATATGTACATGGGACTGAATCAGATCTCTCTCATCCCTGTAGCCAATCAACCAGGCGTATGGAGTGGCGTAACTGAACTGGCGATCTGTACGACTGGCGAGATGTCCTGGCGAGCACGTATTGTTGCTCAGCAGGATCAACAACAACTTGAAGCCCACTTTGATTTCACAGCCAAATGAAGAAAAACGGACTGAGTACCTTACGTACACTGCTTATCCTGACCGCATTTTTATTGGTTGGGATGGCGTTAGCATTCTATTTCCGCCCTCAACCTGTAGACCAGCGCATTGCACTTGGTGAATCTCTGGGCGGGGAATTTACCCTACAAACCAGCGAAGGTACCCTGAAACTCTCTGATCTGGCTGGAAAGGCTGTGGTGTTTTATCTGGGATATACCAATTGCCCAGATGTCTGCCCAACGGGATTAGCAGTGTTATCACAAGCGATTCACACATTGACGCCCGAAGAACAGGCTCAGGTTCGTGGTGTATTTTTGAGTGTCGATCCTGAGCGCGATAGCGTAGATACATTGAAGGAATACGCCGCGTTCTTTCATCCGAACATCATCGGCGCCACAGGCAGCCGTGAAGAAATTGACCGCGTTGTAAAACGCTACGGAGCATTCTATCGCATTGGAGAAGAGACTGATTCAGCTTCAGGTTACGCTGTTGATCATTCCTCTCGACTGTACCTGATTAACCAAAAAGGTATATTAGTCTCAACCCTCATGCATAGCAGTTCACCGGCAGACGTTGCAGAAGGCTTAAAGTCTATCCTCAATCAAGGCTGAGCCTTTATGATGCAGCACGAGTATACAATGTGCTGCATCATCTCCTTTCATTGGCCATTACAGACACAGCATTACGTTCGACATGAGTAACATCCCCTCATGTTTAGTCCCGCCCTGCAGATCTCAAGGGGCAGTTGAAAGGAATAGCCAATATGCACCGTCTATTATTCACGCTACTTTTTTGTTTTGCACTCAGCCCCTTCAGTTATGCTGAACCCCTTCATCACACGAGCCTAAAGGACCAGTGGGACAAGGAACATACTCTGACTCCGGAAACACAATGGATCGTTTATTCACATCATAGAGCGGGTGGCGAGTGGGTACGTAATGTACTGACGAAACTAGACCTGGCGCCATTGAAACAACATAAGCTGATTTACGTTGCAGACATTTCTGCAATGCCGGGGATTATAAGCAGGATGTTTGCCCTGCCTAAAATGCAGGACTACGTGTTCAGGGTTGCTCTGGTAGAAAATGCAGAACACGTAGAGGGATGGCCAAAAAAAGAAAACCAGATAACCGTAATGCAGCTGCAATCATTTAACGTAAAACAGGTGCATTACTTTGACGACGAGATCGATTTAGAGCACTTTATATCTGAACACATGCTTCAAACTCAGCGCCCTGCAAGCGAAAACTGATCAGGATTCAGCGCGGGTTGATTAAACTCCATCAACATGGCCTCCACCAACTGCTTGTGACGATCAGGCAAACCATGCTCAAGCAGATGCAGAACCCGCTTGTGAACATTTCCCTTAAAACTATCACTCGCACCGATACCGCCACTTAAATTATCGGCAGAGAAGTTAAAGCGCAGACCACATGCTTGCGCCATGATCCATTCCAGCGCCTGCGGTGCGATTTCTACTTTCTCGAACAACGTCTGCTCATCTTCCGTCCGGCCATCAGGTTTGTACCAATAGCCAAAATCTTCTAACTTTCGACGTTCTTCACCGGCAACACACCAATGAGCAATTTCATGTAACGCACTGGCAAAAAAACCGTGTGCAAAAATCACCCTATTGTGTGGCTCATTCTTATCCGCAGGCAGATAAATAGGTTCATCATCTCCCAGCTGCAAGACCGTATTATGAGACTCAAGAAACAGAGAATTAAATAGGCTGATCAGTTGTGTACAGTTTGGTTCGCTCATTGTTCCAGTAATTGCCAGTTGTTCTGTTTTAACCACCATACGCGCCCAGACTGACGATCAAGTCGTGCCGCCACAAACCCCTTCGCATCTTTATCCGCGCGTTCAACGCTCACTTCGTAGATAGAACCTACCACATCAGCCGTGTCATCCAATACCATCCATACGCCACCGTCCGCCAACCAGCTCTCGCCGCTGTATCGATCATAACGTATCAGGATCCACTGTCCGGATTGAGTGTAACAGGACACAAACCGAAAATTCCCGTCCTGCATCTGCAAACTAATTTCATTCGCCGTTTGTGCCATCTGATCCAACAACAAAGCAAACTCATCGGCTGACGGCTGACCTCCCTGCTCGGCCTGCCCGGATGAAGCACCTCTGCGCTTCATATCCTGAGAAAATGCATGCAATTGAACTTGTAGGCTCTGTAATTGTTCCAGTTGACGCGCACTTTGAGAACGCACGTTCAGCACTTGTTCCTGCACCGCCGTTAGGCGGCTGGTCATCTGCTCGACAGCAGACACCATATCGCTCGCATTATCAGCCTTTGAGGCTCTATCAGTCACAACGGGCGCTTCCGCAGGTGGTGTTCCTTCAGGCTGGACGTTCGCTGCATTGCAGCCAAATAGCAGGCACGAAAATAAAATAGCTATCGTTCGCTGTAACTTCACACCGGTCTCCGCACATTGAATGATCGGGGCCTATTGTAAACAAAAAAAGGGGCTATATAAGCCCCTTTTACAACACCATGTCGGCAGAACACGTTACGTTCGTGGATACCCTGCAATACCTGGGTTACCTGCAACATTCTTCAGCAGCGGTGTATTTAATTTATCCACACGCGCTACCTTTTTATCCCTCAGATCATCCGCTACTACATCCCAGATATCCGGACCTTCAGAACGCGCACCCACGGTCGCCCAACCGGCAACTTTGTAGTCCTTGTTCATGTCGATCTTTTCTCCGTTATCCAGAGTCATCTCACTGATACGAGAGCCGACAGACTTGCTCGGATCACAGACGTAATCAAAGCCGCCAACGCGCACCATGTCTCCACCAGATTGCAGGTACGGTTCAGGATTGAAGATATTGTCCGCCACATCTTCCAGAATCAGCTTCAATTCAGAGCCTTTCATCGGACGCACATAGGTTTCCGGATATGTCAGACACGTCTGATCCAGCACATGCTCCATCTTCACAACCTGCCCTTCCAGCACGGTTGTGCCCCAACGGAAGCCCGGCGACAGCGATACTTGCGCATCGAGCTGATTACGCAAGGCGTCACAGATAACCTGATCAAAACTGCCGTTGAAATTACCACGACGGAACATCACTTCATCCGCAATAGCCAACTCTTCGTTCAACCAATCACTGTATGGCGCACGTATATCCGTAATCAACTGAGTCATCGCCGGGTCTGCTGGCAACAATTCAGAGAAGACAGGCATCAGGCTATATTTATAGCCGTGTACCTTGCCACCCCGTACATCCAGATCCATCACGCCAACGAATTTACCGTTGGAGCCAACGTTACATACCAGTGTCTGACCACCATCGTTCTTCACAATGGTTGGCTGTGGCACACCATCATGCGTATGGCCGCCCAGAATCACATCAATCCCGTTGACTCGGGATGCCATGGCGAGATCCACATCCATACCGTTATGGGAAATAACGATCACTGCATCCGGTTTTTCTTCGGTACGTATCTGGTCAACCAGTTCCTGCAATTCACGGTCAAAAATATCGAAGGACCAATCCGGTATGAAGCGCGCCGGGTTTGCAATCTTGGTTCTTGGGAACGCCTGACCGACAATCGCAATACGAGCACCACCCATTTCTCGCATGGTATAAGGCTTGAAGACCCGACCACTGTCTTCGTCGAAGATATATTCATCGGCCCCGTCGAATAGCGCATCTTCGGTAATCATCACGTTATGAGCCAGAAACTCACCGTTAAACGCTTTGATGTTTTTCAGGATCTCTTCCTGATGGTAGGTAAACTCCCAATGGCCGGTCATAATATCCACGCCCAACTCGTTGGTCGCTTTTACCATATCCATGCCGCGAGTCTTGTAGGAAGTTCCCGACCCCTGCCACGTGTCACCACCGTCCAGCAGCAAGGTATTTTCACTGCCATACCCTTCACGCAGGCGATTCACCAACGTTTTGATATGCGCAAAACCACCCACTTTACCGTACTTCTGAGCGGCTTCATTAAACTTCAGATAGGTAAACGCATGCGCTTCAAGAGAGTTGGGCGTCAATCCAAAGTGGTTTAATAACTTATCACCCACTAAGTGTGGTGCCTGTCCATAAGCAGAACCAATACCCAAGTTTACACTGGGTTCCCGGAAATACACGGGATTAAGCTGCGCATGGCAGTCTGTAATATGCAGCAAACGCACATTACCAAAATTAGGTACTTCGTAAATGTCAGCAGTCTGTTTCTTTGCTGCAAAGCCCGTTGCCGGCAGCAGTCCCGCTGCCCCCGCCAAGCCCAATAGTTGGGCAAACTCACGGCGTGTCATAGACATAGGTAATCACCCTCTTAGAGCAACCAAAAAAAGGAAAAATGCCCGTAGCAGTCGATGCTACAGGCATTTTTTAGGTCGGCAGAGTTTTACTGAGGTACTGACAGGTGCCAGTTGCTCTGCGCATATGCGTGCTGCTGAATACCCATACGAGAGTGGTATTTGGCCTGAGCGGCCAGATCCAGCGCTTTACGGTATTCGCCCGCATCTGCGGCCTTTTGTGCATCCTTCAAGATGCCACCCGTCAGCTTCCACTCAAAGCCCAGCTTTGCAGCTTCTTTGTTTTTGGCTTTTGCTTTTGCGATCAGATCCAGAGCATTCTCTTTTGTCGCTGCAACTGCGGCCTCAACTTCCTCTTCATGGTTGGTAGAAAAGTTCTTACCATTCCATTCAAAAGTGTGATTTTTACCGTACATTGCACGATTAGATTCAAATGCTTCCTGAAAACTTTCCGCTGAAGCAAATGTGGGAGCCAACGCCAGAACGGCAGCAATGGTAATAATTTTCTTCATTTTGCATACCCTCCTTATTTACGTGCACCAGGACCGTTAACAACCAGACCGTTGTTCATGTAAGACTGGAAGAACTCCAGATTACGATAAACCTCAACCTGATGGCTAAGCGGCTTAGAACGGGAGTCTTTGTGACAGCCCTTGTAACGGCGATGCAACGTACCCAGTTCACCCCATTTTGAACGGAACACTGGGAAGTGAGACGTGTGCCCCAACTGCGGGCTCGGCAAATCAGCACGAATGCGAATGTTCGCACCTTGTACATGGCAGTTCGCACAAGACAAGTTCAGCTGACCACGCTTCGCGTAGAAGAACTTTTTACCGTCCAGATACGCCGCTTTGGCACGTGGGTCGTCTGATGGGATTTCAATGTTGATCGGCTTATCGCGAGAGGTCCATGCCATGTAGGCAGAGATCTTAGCGATATCACCTTTAGCCCATTTCAGAGGTTTTTCGCCATTGGCTTCGCGACACTCGTTAATCTCCATCTCCAGAGTTTTAACGGTGCCTGCTTCTTTATTCCAGTATGGATAGTTCTGACGAATACCTACACCGCCATTTTCGAAGCAATCGGCATAACCTTTGCCGTTGGCAAAAGGTGTATTGAACAGGGTTTCACCCTCTTCAACGGCGAACTCGTAAGGAGGAAACTCTTCAAGCTCTTCCCACTGTTCACGGGACGATGCGTCCACAGCATAAATACCGTTTACATAGTCAGAGATCTCTGACTGTGGAAAACGGGATTCAAAATAGTTCTGCAGCGCAACGCGGTCTGCTTCAGGATTAACGGTCGCCAGGTCGAAACCTGAGTCGGCAGCCTGTGTCATCTGAGCCGCCGCAGCGACACCTAACCCAAGCGCCAGTTTTTTTATTATTTTCATTAGTCACACCCCACAGCTATAACCGGACGGTGAATCCGGTTATTAGACCGGAATTACTTAACTTTCACTGTCTCAGTAGCAGACGCGCCGGTATTCTCTTTCCAGGTCAGTACCAACTCATCGCCTTTAGCGCCGCCCGCGAAGTTGAACGCGATGTATGGGTTTTTAGAAACAGCTGTACCCAGACTCGCTTCGAATACTACTTTGCCGCCGTGCTCTACTTTCAGCTCCTGCAGAAACTTCGCAGGGATCAGCTCACCGGTCTTCTTGTCTTTGCGCTGACCACTTTCCATGATGTGCTTAGCCATCATTTTGACTTTGGTCCTGTCACCGGACGCTTTTGCTTTAACTTTCAGAATCTTCTTAGCCATCTTCTTATCCCCTATGTCCGATTAACCGCCACAACCACCGATGGTGACTTTGACCTCTTTGGCAGCGCTGTATAGCTTGCCGTCAGCCTTAACAACTGCGGTCACCTTGGAGGTTTTACCCATACGCAGACGGGTAGAAACATCAGCTTCGGTACCGGCAGGGATCTTAAATTCAGCAACCAGAGGGTTCGGGTTGTTTTCTACGAAGATGCTGATGCTTTCAACATTAGCCATCTTGGTACGAACAGTAACCGGCACAACCGCACCGTTTTCTGCAATATCAGGTGCTTTCAGGGTAACTTCTGCGCTCTCAGCAGTGTCGGTAGAACCCAGCAACGCATTCATTGCTGCATCTTGTTTGTCCGCTTTAAATGCAGACTCAGCCCATGCTGCCATCGCTGCACGCGGCATCATTACGCCGGCACCAATCAAAGCACCACCAGCCGCAATCGCTTTAACGACCGTACGACGATTCATACTCATTCTAAAATTCCTCTCTCTTTATCACCCAGTGAGCGGGCGTCAGAACTGGTAAACGTATTCAACAACTGCGTCGATCTCTTCCTCAGACAAAATCCAGTGCTTGCCCAACGGCGGCATGATTGTCAGAGGATTATTTTTGGTTGCATCCCAAATCTGTGCACGCAATTTGCGTTTGTCCGGGAACCGCATTTTCATGCTGAGAATGGGTGGCCCCTGGTTACCCGCCTGGGTTGCATCAGGATCACTGATTGCATGACAGGAAACGCAGTTCCCCCGCGATTTATTGAGATACACTGCCTTACCGAGCGCCAACTGATCTTCTTTGGCCCCAGCAACAGCAGGAGCTGCCGTTACCATTGCCAACAGACCCGCCGCACAAATAGAGGTGGTCAGCTTACGCATTGTTACTCCTCCGGAACTGTCTTTCTGACAGATTTATTATTTTTATGAGAAAGGCCCTTATAACAGGGCCTTATGAGTTTATTACTTACTGGCTAGATTCAACCATGTAAGCCACGGCTTCTTCAACCTGTTTATCACTAAGGTCTACACGTCCGCCTTTCGGAGGCATGACGCCTGTTTCACCGCTGAACCCTTTAATCGCATGGCCCACCATCGTAGCCATACCTTGCTTGATACGTGGCTGCCACGCATCCGAATCACCAACTTTTGGAGAGCCGGTTAAACCAGATCCATGACAGACCTTACACGCACCTTCATACGTTGGTTTGCCGGCCACCGCTTTGTCAGATAACGCTGCAGCTGCGCCATGACCACCTGCAGAGACTTCCTCACCACGAATACTCGCCTTACGCACCTTCTCTTTCAGAGACTCTTGCTCCATCTGCGCTTCATGAGACGCAGCAGGTGCATCCGCCCCTTCCACAAAGTGCCCGACAGGCGTTATACCGCGTAAAGTACCAGCAATATGCAGCTGTTTAGGATCTGCGCAGTTCTTCATACAACGGGTGTTCTGAACATCCGGACGAGGATCAACAAAGAATCCATCTTGGTTCGGCATTTTAATCGTTGCCAGAGAGTCTTGATCCAACACGAAGTCTTCTTCGACTATTTCGTTCAGATAAAGCACATAGGCCGTGATGTGATACACCTGCTCATCAGACAAAGAACGTGGCGCAGTAAACGGCATTGCACGACGAATGTAGTCATACAAGGTAGATGCATACGGCCAGTAGGAGCCGACAGTCTTTGTCGGACGCTCCTCCGTCAGGGTATCCTGGCCACCTGCCAATACCGGCCAACGGCCTTCGCCTTCACCAAACAAGCCGTGACAAGTAGAACAGAACTGCTCATACAGTGCTTCACCTTCTTCCACACTGCCCTGTCCTTTAGGCAAGCCTTTACCGTCGGGACGAATATCAATATCCCAACCAGCAATCTCTTCAGCGGATGCAGTTGCACCAATACCCAACTTCTCAGCCTGTACCACCGTACCGGTCATCGCCAATGCAGCACCCAGAGTCGTCGCAATTAAGCTTTTCTTAAGTGATCTGAACATTGGTGATACCTCCGTTCGGTGCAACCTTCCAGGTATGAATTGAGTTTTTGTGGTAGATAGAGTTGCCGCCACGTACGTCACGTAGCTGCTTCAACGTAGGCTGAACATAACCGGTTTCATCGATCGCACGGGACTGTAACAACCATGGCTGTCCATCCCACTTAGTAACCAGACTGAAGCGGGTTAATGCTTTGTCCAACACCAGGCCTTTCAGATTTGCAGGCACCCAACTCACACCGCCATCGAAAGAGATATCAACCTGCTTGATCCGGCCACGGCCTGACCATGCGATACCTTCAATCTCCAGGAAGCCGCTTTTGACAATTGGGTTCTCAGGACATGGGCTGGTGATAACGGAGTTGGTTTCCTGTACGAACGTAAACTTACGCGCACGGCCATCAGGCATCAGATCGGTATACTTGGATGTTTCTTCGCGGTGATACCATGGCTTGTCACCTACTTCCAGACGACGCAACCACTTGATGGAGGTGTTACCTTCCCAACCTGGATTCAGCAAACGCAGCGGATAACCCTGTTCAGGGCGCAGGCGCTCACCGTTCTGAGCATAAACAACCAGCGTATCTTCCAGTGCTTTTTCCAGTGGGATAGAACGGCTCATGTGAGAACCATCTGCACCTTCTGCTAGAATCCATTTACCTTCAGGCTTAACACCCGCTTCTTCCAACAGAACTTTGAGTGGGACTCCAGTCCACTCACAGCAGCTAAGCATGCCGTGGGTAAACTGCAGCGCTTCCATCTGTGCGCCTTTCCACTCCATACCACCGTTTGCCGGACATTCGATAAATTTAATCTGAGAAACAGACGGGAAACGCATCAAATCTTCCATTGTGAAGATGATAGGGCGTTCAACCAGACCGTGGATAATCAGACGGTGTTCTTCCATTGGTATTTGCGGTACACCACCGTGATAACGTTCAAATACCAGACCGTTCGGAGTGATAATCCCCTTAAGATCCTGCAGCGGCGTCATCGAAATAGACGCAATAGAATCCGCAGTCAGCCATGGTACTGTACGACGTACCACGTGTTTTTCGTACTCAGATGGGTGACCGTATGGGTTTTCTACAACCCCATGTCCCAGCTGTTTACCCCACGCAGGTTCATTTGGCGGCAGGTTTGCGGTATTCACTTCTTTCGCAATTGCACCACCAGCCATAGTGGTTGCTGCCATTCCCCCAACAGCAGCTATTCCTTTACGCAGGAAATCACGGCGATCTCTGATAGACAGCTGATCTGCTTCCGCAGCCATCTGAGCCATCAATTCTCGCGTGCTGGGTCCTTTTATTATATTGGACATTTAAGCCTCCGAACGCTTAGTACCGAGCAAACGCATGTTATTATAATATTTATGGAATAACGTTATACCAATACGACATATGCAAAAATGCGACTATCGTATAGCGAAAGTTTTTTGCAACGCCGTTACGTCACATTGACCGGTAAAGCACGGATTTTTATATCGTAATGGAATAACCTTATTACAACAATTCAATAGTAACAGCTAAATTAGCGTTTGTGCATGCTTTTTTGGGGGTACTCCTGCCTCATGAGACCAATGATTAAGAGCAGCTAATAACGGTCAAATACAGAGAGGGAAAAGAGTGGGATTGCCCGGTCAGGAATAGATTATGAGGACTTGAGCTTGCGATAGAGGGTACGCTCACTGATGCTTAGTGCATCAGCAAGTGCTTTATTATCCCCTGAAAACTGGGCTTTCAAACGCATCAGATAGTCGTGCTCCACCTGCTCAAGCGATTTGATCTGCGCTTCATCGTGGTCGCTGATAATGAGCTGCGATCGGGATATCGCAGCGGGCAGCTGTGGCAAATCAATGATCCCGTTATCGCTCAACAACACCGCTCTTTCAAGCAAGTTTCTCAACTCTCGAATATTTCCAGGGAAGGCATATCGCTCCAGGGCGGAGATCGCCTGGGGACTAACCTTAACCACATCGCCACCTGGAATCCGTTTGAGAAGCACATAGACTAACAGCGGAATATCTCCGGCTCGCTCTGATAAACTTGGGAGATCAATGGGGAATGCACTGATGCGATAATACAGGTCCCGCCTGAAGGCACCTGCTTCAACCATATCTTCCAGATGCCGGTGCGTTGCACAGACCAGACGGAAATCTGCATGTTGCAACTCGACCCCTCCCACCGTTCGATAAGTACCGGTTTCGATCAAACGCAGCAACTTCACCTGAAGCGACAGGGGCACATCACCAATTTCATCCAGAAACAGCGTTCCACCACGTGCAGCGGAAACTAAACCTTGTTTCCGGTTTACCGCGCCTGTAAATGAACCCCGCTCATGACCGAACAACTCGCTTTCGAATAAGCTTTCACTCAATCCCGAACACTCTACGGTGACAAAGGGCCCAGAGGCACGTCGACTCTGATCGTGGATAGCTCTTGCTACAAGTTCTTTACCTGTACCCGACTCACCCAGCAGCAGCACACCAATCTCACTGGGAGCGGCCCGTTGCAGCAAAGATAACATCTGCTTAAATGCCTCAGAACGTCCGACCATGCCATCGCCTTCGGCTGTTGGACGCGCGACCCGCACAAGATGCATGATTTCCAGAAACCCAAACAGTTCCCCATCAGCACGGTGAACCGGCGCCAACTCAACATCCACATGCTCTTGCCCATGCGGTGTGTTATGGATGTGCAGCATACGCTGACGCGAGCCGGTTTCGACACAACGCTTCAGAGGACAGGACTCGCCCTCCTGATCACAGGGCAAATCGTAGCCGTGTGAAACTTCGTAGCAATGGCGTCCGATTATCTGGTCATCGAATGGGAAATTATTCTGGTAAGCCGTATTGGTGGCGAGGATCTGATAGTCGAGGGACAGTATTGCAGCGGGCTCAGTCAGAGCCTCTAAAATTGCAGCCACTTCAGGCAACGCATCCAACGAATGATGAGACATCAGGTAATTCCGGCAGAAAAAGAAACGAGAACTTTACTACCGGATATTTTTACATATAAGACAGGACTAATATAGTTTCGCCAGGATCAGCGGTGACTCCAGTTAGGTTTCCGCTTCGTAATAAAAGCATCAATCCCTTCCTGTGCATCATCCGTTAACATGTTGTCCGTCATCACCCGCGCACAGCTGGAATACGCCTCGGCCAGCGTCTGCTCACTTTGTTTATAAAATGCCTGCTTACCAATAGACAGAGTCTTCCGTGATTTGCTGGCGATTTTACCGGCAACCGTAGCCACATAGCCTTCGAGTTCATCAGCTGCGACGACCCAATTCACCAAACCCATTTCAGCTGCTCTGTCAGCACTGATCAGATCACCCAGCAACAGCAGCTCCATCGCATGTTTCGGTGCAACAGCCCGGGTTAGCGCCACCATGGGTGTAGAACAGAATAATCCAATGTTCACACCAGGTGTCGCAAAACGCGCATTGTCGGCAGACACTGCTAAATCACAACTGGCCACCAGTTGGCAGCCCGCCGCCGTCGCTACGCCATGGACCTGAGCGATCACTGGAACGGGCAGATTGACAATTCGTTGCATCAACTCAGAACAGGTATCAAACGTAGCCTGATAATAGGCCTCCTGCCCTTCACCTAGCATTTGCTTCAAATCGTGTCCCGCGCAAAAACCCTTACCACCACCACGCACCACGACAACCCGTACAGAGATATCTTCTGTGATCTTATCCAGCTCCGCCGACAGTGTTTGCATCATCTCCATTGAGAGTGCGTTGTAAGCATCCAGCCGGTTCAGTGTCAGGTAACAAACACCATCAGAATCCTCCCGCAATAAAATCTCGCTGCCCATCTCTATCTCCACGTCAGGTTATTTTTGTTATCACTGTAGAAAAGACAATATACGGGACTACCCTTATACGAACAAGCTCATCAAAAGTAGTTCAGCCCCCCTTGATGCATCGGTGAATATATTGACCAGCACACTAGAAATTAAGAATTATTCCTAGATTTATTCGATCGAACTTATGCTATTTTTTAGGCATATAGAAAACAATAAGACAGCGGAACAACCGACTGCGCAGCTCGACACCAAAGGAGGCCATTAACCACTGACTTCAGGAGCGAACACCATGGAGAATGCATGTGTGCTTTGTTTTAACCTGGTGATGCTGAATAAGCCTCACCCTTCATTGAAAAAAATCAGCGAGCTGAACAACAGCGAGCTTTACAAATGCTCCTGCTGCTTTGCTTTTCTACACAAATCGAATGGTATATGGGAAGTGATAAGCGGAGGAGATTATCCTAGAGAAGGTTACTCCTGCGATCTAAGCGACACTGCGAACAGTGTCCATGAGAATCCCGCTGATACAGCGCCCTAGATAATTGAATCCTAATGTTCAACACCTATGACGCTGTCTGATTTCAAAGAATACCTGATTGATACAAACGAGCGATAAGCTGTGTTTTGTTCCGTGCATTAAGTACTTTTTTCGCACGTGTGATGTGATAGGTCACACCTTCTTCCGTCAGCCCCAAATGATCTGCAATCATTTTTACCGACATACCTTCCGCCGTCATACGCAAGATATTGGTACAGGTAGCGGAGAATACCGCATGCCTGACATAAGGATTGGTTTCTTTTGAACCATCCAGCGCCAACAACTTATGACAGCGCTCAAGCAACGGCAGAAGTGAACCAGAAATATCCTTATATAACTCAGTAAACTCTGCGGATGACTTTCCATGATACAAACCAAAATAGTTAAACCAAGGCTTATCTGCATGCTTGCCGACCGGTATATAAGCGCGCGAAGCAACGTTATATTGCTCCCAAAAGCTTTCAACGATTGGCGTTGAACTCCCCGCTCGCACATCAGTCACTAGCACTTCTGCACTAGTTGGCAATACTGACCACAGCGGATCCAGTGTCGCGACCTCGCGGTAATAGCGAGACACGATATGTTCAGGCAAAGAGCCCTGAGTATCAACGCCGTAGCTACGCTTAGAGACGGAAAAAAGAGAATCCTTTGACGCCAGATCGCGCGGGACAGAAGAATAAGTAAAGTAACGAAACCCCAGCTGGCGTAATAAAACTTCCAGTTCAGAAAAAATCTTATCCCAGCCGCATTCACTGATCAAAATATTACCACTGAAGACCGTGGACGGCTGATCTGATCCCAAAACAGAAACCGCGTCATTCATTGGCTATAAGCTCCGCTAACTGACAGTGGGAAAGCCTCTTCAACGCTAAACTCTCGAGCGCTACAACTGATTAAACTTAAGCCCACTAAACTTAAACAGAACACGGTTCTTCCTCTGAAATTTCGTTTTGTTTTTGTAACTTACATAAAAATAAAGATCATTGCACTCAACCCAGGCAACGGCGGGTAATAATAATCCAACGGCCTTTTATAAGAAGTACAAAAATCTATAGTTTCAATATACACCCGACACTCAAATAAGCGTACCGCCAGAACCTGTTGTATTTAATCAGATAATTGCCAAACAATCTGACATTTAGGTCAACAAATCTGCATTTGTGAGTGTTTAAATTAAATCATAATTAAAACGAACGTTTTACTACATCTTTTCTGAAAAATTCATACTATTTTCTGAGTGTGGCTAACCTGTTTACTCGAATTCATACGTACTGACGTACCCAGTCATTGAGCATATACTGCTCAATATGAAGCCCTATACTCCGCCCTGCCCAAAATATCGGTTCAGCATAATTCCATTCATGCTCTGCGCTCTATTGTCAGCCTGCTCATCAACTGACCAGCGCCTTCTGAGTGATGCGCAGATTAAGACAGAACAGCGATACCAGGACGGCCTGGCGCTGCGTGAAGCACATAGGCTGAACAGTCGTTTGCAAGATCTATCATTTCCTCTGCTTGCAGTAGCCACTGATCAATGCGCAAACCGCACCACATATAAACTGGGTGTCCAACTACATACAGCAGAAGACTACCCGGAGAATCAACGGGAAGCGGCACGGGAGGTATTTGATAAACTGGATGGCATCCGTGTAAAACACAGCGCCAAGGGAAGCAGCGCCAGAGAGCACCTCTTAAACGGCGACAAAATCGTCCAGATTAATGGAAAGAAAGTGCCGGATTCGACGGTGAATACAATTCGCCGCCTGAAGCAGCAATTGGCAAAAGACCCATCACTGGAATTGACAATTGAGCGCAACAACCAGCTTCACTCAATATCGCTAACCGCAATGGAGGTTTGTAACTATCCAGTGCAACTCAGCCAACAAGATGCTATCAACGCGTTTGCAGACGGTAGCTCGATCATCATCAATGCCGGTCTGATGCGATTTGCCAAGGAGGATTCGGAGCTGTCGCTCATCATCGCTCATGAGCTGGCACACAATGTGGCTGATCACGGTATGGAGAAAATCAAGGGAGGTTTGATTGGCGGGTTATTTGATCTGGCGATCTCTTCAGGCGGCGGCATTGTCAGCCCGGCTATCGGTGTAGCACTGGGTGCAAACCTGCTGAGCCAATCGTACGAAGTCGAAGCGGATAAACTGGCCATCAGGCTGATGCACCAACTCGAATACCCTCTGCAGCCGCTACCGGAGTTCTGGAGGCGCATGGCAACGGTACACCCCTCTTCTATACGCCACGGCCAGCAAGCTTCACACCCCACGACCGTAGAACGCTATCTGATCATGAAACAGGAAGTAGAACGTTTGGCTCAGACAGACTGATGGTTTTGACGACGCGCAACGCGAAAGCGGGATTCAAATTCAATCACGGGTTGCTGCTGATCGTCAAAGACCGTGGCATGGCCCACAAGATCACGTCCTTCCCTCGAAATAACATTCGCCTGAGCCGTTACCCATCCCTGACGCACCGCGCTGAGGAACCGGCTCTCCAGTGCGATCGTACCGAAGTGTGTCCCTTCCGGTAACACACTCTTTATCGCCATCGCGACAGCCGTATCAGCCAACGCAGTGAGTGCGCCACCGTGCATCAAACCCGCACCCTGAGCATATTCCTCAAAAAACGGCATCGTCAGTACAGCTTCGCCTTCGCTGACCCGTTCGATTTTCATGTTCAACAAGCGCTCGAACGGTGCTTCGCTAATCCACTGCTGAAGCTGTATCTGATGTGGGCCGGTATGCTTAATTTCGTTCACGGAAAATTCCTGCTGACTGAGTCACACCTATAGATGGGTTGTTCAACTTACAGCAGATAATTGGAGTACAAGTCCTCATAAAAAGAGGACAGCAGAAAAAACACAAAAAAATGGCGGTACTGAAAAGCACCGCCGAAAGGTCAATTGCTATACGGGTGTTTCTGCTCTCCCCTACGGATCACACCGCGGACAGAGAAAACGAAGAAACAGGGGAAGTCGGACCAATGATTCGATCCTTGTGCGCAACCCTTCCCCCAGAAAAAAGGCCCCGAAAACGGGGCAAAAGGACCTGAGAGCCGGATTCCCTTAAGAGCCTATAGGGAACCCGTTCCAGACGTTGCTTGATGCGCTATATCTGATCAGTCTTCCTGGTACGCTTCGATACCCGGGCAGGAACAGATAAAGTTACGGTCGCCGTATACGTTGTCGATACGGTTTGCCGTAGGCCAGAACTTGTTCGCACGTGTATGTGCTGTTGGGAATACTGCTTCCTCACGGGAATACGCACGATCCCAGCTCTCGCCAATCAAATCAGCCTGTGTGTGTGGTGCGTGGTGAAGAGGGTTATTCTCTACTGTCCACTCACCGCTCTGAACACGGCTGATCTCCGCTTTGATTTTCACCATGGCTTCGATGAAGCGGTCCAACTCAGCTTTCGCTTCGGATTCAGTTGGCTCAATCATCAGAGTGCCCGCAACAGGGAAAGACATGGTTGGCGCGTGGAAACCGTAGTCCATCAGACGCTTAGCAATATCTTCCTCGGTCACACCGGATTCTTCTTTGATCGGACGGATGTCGACGATACATTCGTGTGCCACTTTGTTGTTGCGGCCACGGTACAGAATCGGGAAGTGTTCAGACAGCTGCTCGGTCAGGTAGTTGGCATTCAGAATGGCCACTTCCGTTGAACGCTTCAGGCCGTCTTTACCCAACATACGGTTGTACATCCAGGTGATCGGCAGAATAGCTGCAGAACCGTACTGTGCAGCTGCAACCGCACCGTTGTTCGCATCCAGACCTTCAACCGGGCTGACCTTGTGGCTTGGCAGGAACGGAGCCAGATGGCTCTTCACGCCGATAGGGCCCATGCCCGGACCACCGCCACCGTGTGGGATCGCGAATGTCTTGTGCAGGTTCAGGTGAGATACGTCGGAACCGATCACGCCTGGCTTAGAGATACCGACCTGCGCGTTCATGTTCGCGCCATCCATGTAAACCTGACCACCGAACTTGTGGATGATCTGGCAGATCTCAACGATGTCTTCTTCGTACACACCGTGAGTGGATGGGTAAGTGATCATCAACGCAGACAGGTTCTCTGCGTGCTCTTCCGCTTTCGCAGCCAGATCAGCAACGTCAACGTTACCGTTTTCGTCACAGGCAGTAACGACGATCTTCATATCCATCATTGCAGCGGATGCCGGGTTGGTACCGTGTGCAGAAGATGGGATCAGGCAGACGTTACGGTGACCTTCACCGATGGACTCCTGATACTTACGGATCGCCAGCAGACCTGCGTATTCACCGGATGCACCGGAGTTAGGCTGCAGGGAGATATTGTCGTAACCGGTGATCTCAACCAGCTGATCTTCCAGCTGATTCAGCATCGCGTGGTAACCCGTTACCTGATCGGCTGGTGCAAACGGGTGGATGTTTGCGAATTCAGGCCAGGTCACAGGAATCATCTGCGCGGTTGCGTTCAACTTCATGGTGCAAGAACCCAGTGGGATCATGCCATGCACCAGAGAGTAATCTTTGTTTTCCAGTGCCTTCATGTAACGCAGCATTTCAGTCTCAGACTGGTAGCTGTTGAAGGTTGGGTGCGTCAGGATTGCATCTTCACGACGCTGGTCTGCGCTGATGCCAGTCGCTTCACCCGCAGTGATACGCGCATCAATTACAGAAACGTCCAGACCGTGATCATCACCCAGAATGACAGTGAACAACTCAGCAACATCAGCAGCAGTGGTAGTTTCATCGAAGCTTACTCCCAGCTTGCCACCGTCAACCTGACGGAAGTTGCAGCCGGCATCCAGTGCACGCTGGTATACAGAAGCATCAGCAGCAAAGGTCAGCGTATCGAAGTAAGTATCGTTGGTTTCAACGCCTTTCTCTTTCAGGCCAGACGCCAGAATAGCGGTCAGGCGGTGTACGCGCTCTGCAATGCGTTTCAGACCTTCTGCACCGTGATAAACAGTGTAGAAGCTTGCCATGTTGGCCAGCAGTGCCTGTGCAGTACAGATGTTGGAAGTCGCTTTCTCACGACGGATGTGCTGTTCACGGGTCTGCATCGCCATACGCAATGCCTGGTTGCCGTTTACATCGATAGAAACACCGATGATACGACCTGGGACGGAGCGTTTCAGTTTCTCAGACGCAGCGAAGAATGCAGCGTGTGGACCACCAAAGCCCATTGGGACACCAAAGCGCTGGGAAGAGCCCAGTACAATATCGGCACCCAGCTCACCAGGAGATTTCAGCAGAACCAGAGACAGGATGTCTGCGGCAACAGCAACCATCGCTTTCTGTTCTTTCGCTTTGGCAACCAGAGACGCAACGTCTGTGATGTTGCCGTAAGTACCTGGGTACTGCAGCAGGACACCAAATGCGTCGTACTCACCCAGCTTCTCTGCAGCATCAACAACAATGTCGTAGCCGAAGTATTCCGCACGGGTTTTTACAACGTCGATTGTCTGTGGGTGTACATCGTCCGCAACGAAGAAGGTGTTGCACTTCTTACGGTTGGAACGTTTACACAGAGTCATCGCTTCTGCCGCGGCAGTCGCTTCGTCCAGCAGGGAGGCATTTGCCAGTTCCATGCCGGTCAGGTCCATCACCATCTGCTGATAGTTCAGCAATGCTTCCAGACGGCCCTGTGCGATTTCAGGCTGATAAGGAGTATAAGCAGTGTACCAGCCTGGATTTTCCAGCACGTTACGCAGGATTACATTCGGTACGTGGGTGTTGTGGTAACCCATACCGATGTAGGACTTGTTTACCTTATTCTGGTTAGCCAGAGCTTTCAGTTCAGCCAGAGCTTCTACTTCACTGATACCCAGATCCATGTCCAGCGCATCATCCAAACGGATGGAATCCGGCACGGTCTGTTCAATCAGTTCCTGCAAGGTGCTGACACCCAGTGTTTCCAGCATGGCCTGCTGCTCTGCTGCATCCGGACCTACGTGACGACGTGTAAATTCGTTACGCTGTTCCAGTTCGCTCAGTGTGCGCTTTTCAACTGCCATCTTTATCAACCTGTTCTTATCCGGCCCGCTGCCAAAGCAGCCAGCCGTTGTTTATCTTAACAACCCGTCTGAAGCGGCATCGTGCTTCAGTAAATGGGGGGTGCGGGGTGGTCCTGCACAACCACCCCGCGTTTGCTTAAAGAGTTGATCGGGGGACTATCTAAACCGGACCCACCCGGCCAGAGCGATCAACTCTCTTCGGCAACCTTGGCTTCGTAGCCAGCAGCATCCAGCAGGTGGCTCAAGTCAGCGCCTTCGGCCAACTTAATTTTTGCAATCCAACCGCCTGTAAACGCTTCGTCGTTTACAGTTTCTGGTGCATCTTCCAGAGTTTCGTTTACTTCTACGATCTCACCAGATACTGGGGAGTAGATGTCGGACGCTGCTTTTACAGACTCAACCAGAGAGAACTCTTCGCCCTGCTCTACTTCACGGCCAACTTCTGGCAGCTCAACAAATACCACATCACCCAGAAGTTCCTGTGCGTGATCAGAGATACCCACGGTTACAGTGCCGTCACCGTTGTCCAGAACCCACTCGTGAGATGGTGCGAATTTCAGATTAGCTGGTACATTGCTCATATTCTTGTCCTCAAACTTGTCACATCTAGTGAACAGACAGCGCGTTTAAATTCGGGAACGCCGCTGTCTGCTAACGATTATCTATGGATTAAATCTTGTATTAACGCTGCTGTATTAACGGTACAACGGGAAACGTGCACACAGGGCTTTAACCTGTTCGTGAACCTTAGCTTCCGCAGCGCTGTTGTCTTCAGGATTAGCAGCCAGGCCGTCCAGAACATCACCGATCAGGTTACCAATCAGGCGGAACTCTTCTTCACCGAAACCACGGCTTGTACCTGCAGGTGTACCCAGACGTACACCGGAGGTCACCATTGGCTTCTCAGGATCGAACGGGATACCGTTCTTGTTGCAGGTAATGCCTGCACGTTCCAGAGACTCTTCAGTTGCGTTGCCTTTCAGACCTTTCGGACGCAGGTCAACCAGCATCAGGTGCGTATCAGTACCACCGGTTACGATGTCACAGCCACGCTCAACCAGCGTTTCAGCCAGAACAGATGCGTTTTTAACAACCTGCTTGATGTAATCAGTGAACTGCGGCTGCAGAGCTTCACCAAAAGCAACCGCTTTAGACGCGATCACGTGCATCAATGGACCACCCTGCAAACCTGGGAATACGGCAGAGTTGATCTTCTTGCCCAGATCCAGATCGTTAGACAAAACCATACCGCCACGAGGACCACGCAATGTTTTGTGAGTCGTAGTTGTCACGATGTGAGCGTGTGGCAGCGGGCTTGGGTGCTGACCTGTCGCGATCAGACCAGCGATGTGCGCCATATCGACCATCAGGTATGCGCCCACTTTGTCAGCGATCTCGCGGAAACGAGCGAAGTCGATTTCACGAGGAATTGCAGAACCGCCTGCGATGATCAGTTTTGGCTGGCATTCAACGGCCTGAGCTTCAACAGCATCGTAATCGATACGCTGAGTGTCTTTATCTACGCCGTACTGTTCAGCGTTGAACCATTTACCAGACTGTGCAGGACGTGCACCGTGAGTCAGGTGACCACCTGCATCCAGAGACATACCCAGGATAGTGTCGCCTGGCTGCAACAGCGCCATAAATACCGCACCGTTAGCCTGAGCACCGGAGTGAGGCTGTACGTTTACGTACTCGCAGTTGAACAGCTGCTTAGCACGGTCCACTGCCAGTGCTTCAACTTCATCAACATATTCACAACCACCGTAGTAACGACGGCCAACATAACCTTCAGCGTATTTGTTAGTCAGCTCAGTGCCCTGTGCCTGCATCACCGCTTTGGATACGATGTTTTCAGAGGCAATCAGCTCAATGCCGTCTTCCTGTCGGTGAAATTCACGCTCAACGGCAGCTTTGATTGCTGAATCAGCTTCTGCCAAGTCACAGGTAAAGAACTTTTCGCTCGCAGCGTCGTTTCTATACAGATCGCTCATGCTCATGGTTTTGATCTCTGTTTGTTATTTTCAAAGAGTGCTGCAGTGCCAGACAGGACACCCACAGCGGCCTTCTCTGGGTTACATCAGCAAGCCACGGCGTTAACCGCCAGGCCACCTGTTGAGGTTTCTTTATATTTGTCCTGCATATCGACGCCGGTCTGACGCATAGTTTCGATTACAGAATCCAAAGAGACGTGGTGTTCACCATCGCCCCGCAATGCCAAACGGGCAGCATTGATCGCTTTCACTGCGCCCATGGTATTGCGTTCAATACATGGCACCTGAACCAGACCACCGATAGGGTCACAGGTCAGTCCCAAGTTGTGTTCCATACCAATTTCGGCAGCATTTTCGATCTGCTCATTGGTACCACCCATCACCGCGCACAGTGCACCGGCCGCCATTGAACAGGCCACACCGATTTCACCCTGACAACCCACTTCCGCAGCGGAGATAGATGCATTTGTTTTGTACAACATGCCGATGGCTGCCGCCGTTGCCAAAAAGCGTATAACACCCTCTTCATTGGCATTCGGGATAAAGCGATCGTAATACGCCAATACAGCAGGAATAACGCCAGCCGCACCGTTCGTCGGGGCGGTCACAACACGGCCACCGGCCGCGTTCTCTTCATTCACTGCGATCGCATACAGGTTGACCCAATCCATCACCGTCAACTGATCTTTCAGCGCGTTTTCCGGTTTATCGACCAGCTCGCGATAGAGTTCATTTGCACGACGTTTAACTTTCAGGCCACCCGGCAGGATACCGGTCTGTTGGCAACCGCGACGGATACAGTTATCCATCACATGCCAGATATTCATCACTGCCGCATTCACCTTTTCATCGGTGCCCATGCGGGAGCGTTCGTTGGTCAGCACAACATCAGCGATAGAGATGTTCTCTTTCTTACAGATCTCGAGAAGCTCTACACCGTTGTTGAACCAATAAGGGATGCTGTGCTCTACCGCGGCCTTTTCGCCATTCTCGCCCGCTTCCGCGTCGCTCAGAACGAAACCGCCGCCAACAGAGTAATAAATGCTATCGAGAGTAATAATGCCCGCCGCATCAAATGCGCAGAAACGCATACCATTAGGGTGCTTAGGCAGGGATTCACCAAAATTGAAAGGAAGATCAGTGTCGCGCTTAAAAGGAATCATGCGCTTGCCGGCGAGGTTCAGCTCACCGCTATCATCAATCTGCTGGATGTACTCAGGCACTTTATCGGGATTAACCAGATCAGGCTGCTCGCCCATCAGACCCAGCAATACTGCCACATCCGTTGCGTGGCCTGCTCCAGTCATGGCCAGTGAGCCATACAGATCTACCTTCACACGGCTTACGCCGTCTAAAAGGTTTTTGTCGCGCAACTCATCCAGAAAACGGTTTGCTGCAACCATTGGCCCTACAGTGTGTGAACTGGAAGGACCGATACCCACTTTAAAAAGATCAAAGATGCTGAGTAGCATGACTCAAGCCTCCAACTTTATTTTTATTTACTGCTTTATTAGGAGACATCCCAAGCTTCGCACTTGAACAAAGCTAAGCAAATCGGAATAACGTATTGGCTAAAAAGTAGCCTCAACCGCGTATGTTGTTCAGACTAGCAACAGATTTCATAATTGGCAACAAAAATTTCCTATTGGAAACTTTTGTATCGATAGCGTAAATAAAACGGACTTATGTTTCCTTTAAAAGAGTCCTGCGCTTGTGTACCATTTTTGGAAACAGCTCCCTGAAGGAGTGAGTCAGGAGCTAAGGAGTGAACGAAAGATGTCTGACGAACCACATTTCCTGAGAGAAGAACGTGTAGAAATCTCACGTGCAGACGCTAACAGTGAAGCAGCAGTAGAACCACTACAGTTGGGCAAACGCGTCCGTGAAATTCGCCTGAGCCAAAACCTGACACTGGAAGAAGCCAGCAAACGTACCGGCCTGGCGCGCTCTACATTATCCAAAATAGAGAACGAACAGATTTCACCTACATTCTCTGCAGTGAACAAGCTGGTGAAGGGGCTAGGGATAGATATTCCGCAGCTATTCAGCCAGCCAAAGCGTAGTGCAGCTGCCGGTGGTCGTCGCGATATTACGCGTACCGGTACTGGTACTCCGCATCCAACACCGACGTATGAGCACGAAATGCTGGCAACTCAGCTGACCAGCAAGAAAATGATTCCATACCGCACGACGGTACGCGCGCGTTCGTTCGAAGAATACCCAGAGTGGGTGCGCCATGACGGTGAAGAGTTCTTATATGTACTTAAAGGCTCTTTGCTCTTCTATACTGAATTCTATGAACCGATCGAACTATTCGAGGGTGACTCTGCATATTATGACTGTGAAATGGGCCACTCACTGGTATCCACCAGCGAGGCTGATGCCGAGGTCATTTGGGTCACCGCCTAAAGGTTTATCTAAGACAGAGGGTGGTCTGTTCCCCTTAGGGACGAACTGACTTATACTCTGATGATTCTTCCTGAAGTGCCATCGTAGGTTTTTCCTGCGACGGCATTTTTTTTGTCTGCAGCCTACCCGCAGCAATTTCATCCCCTTTTTGCCCTCTCAGCGCAATCTTTTACCCGCTTGATCGCTTTTTCTGCATCCGTTAGCCGAATTGATTAGAAAAAAATCACTTGCATGGAGTTTCCTGTTGGTCTAAGTTGTTTCCTATTGGAAACTTATGATCTATTTTGATCGTATCTACCTATATATAGAAACAAACGGGTAGCAGTTTTGTGTCTCTGGTTGGCGCACAATCGGCCTTTTGCTCCAACCAACCGGTGGCCTAATGGCCACCGGGGGACACCTTCTCCCCACCAATAAAAAACGACGAGGTTCGATATGGCTGAAACACAAGGTGCTCTGAAGAAAACTCCCCTGTTTGATCTTCACGTAGAGCTGGGCGCAAAAATGGTTCCTTTCGCTGGGTACGAGATGCCTGTTCAGTACCCTCTGGGCGTAAAAAAGGAACACTTGCACACCCGTAATCAGGCGGGCCTGTTTGATGTTTCCCATATGGGTCAGGTTAAGCTGAGCGGCGCAAACGCTGCCGCGGCTCTGGAAAAACTGGTACCGGTCGACATCATTGATCTGCCTGCGGGTAAGCAGCGTTATGCGCTGTTCACCAACGAAGACGGCGGCATCATGGATGACCTGATGGTGACCAACTACGGCGACTGGATCTACGTTGTTGTTAACGCTGCATGTAAAGAGCAGGACATCGCTCACATGCAGGCGAATCTGGGCGAAGGCGTAGAGCTGGAGTTGCTGGATGATCGCGCACTGGTCGCTGTTCAGGGTCCTACTGCTGCGCAAGCGATTTCCCGTCTTGCACCTGAAGCCGGCGAAATGGTGTTCATGGATTCCCGCCAGATGCAGATCGATGGCGTTGATTGCTTCGTATCCCGCTCCGGTTACACCGGTGAAGATGGCTACGAAATTTCTATCCCATCCGCTGACGCTGACCGTCTGTGCCGCTTGTTCCTGGAACAGCCAGAAATCGAAGGCATTGGCTTGGGTGCGCGTGACTCACTGCGTCTGGAATCCGGTCTGTGCCTGTACGGAAACGATCTGGATCAAAGCACAACCCCTCTGGAAGGCAGCCTGATCTGGGCGATCTCCAAATGCCGTCGTGCTGATGGTGAACGCGCAGGTGGTTTCCCGGGTGCTGACAAAGTACTGGATCAGATCACCAACAAAAACTGGACGCGTAAGCGTGTAGGTCTGCTGGGTGAAGGTCGTGCGCCAGTACGTGAAGGCACCGAACTGTTTGATGCCGATGGTAATAAGATCGGTGTTGTAACGAGCGGTACGTACGGACCAACCATCGAAAAGCCTGTTGCAATGGCGTATGTAGAAACAGCATTCAGCCCACTGGACACCGTGGTATTCGCTGAAGTCCGTGGCAAAAAGCTGCCAATGACCGTTTCCCGCATGCCATTCATCGAGCAGCGTTACTACCGCGGTTAATCCCGCGACCAGGCCGGATGAGCATCGGCTGACAGAGCTAATCAAAGGCGGTGCGGAAACGCACCACTGAGGGTCGCAAATGAGCATGTTCATCAATGCCTGACCCTGTATAAAACTCTGCAGTAACGCTTATCCGCCATCATTAAGTTCAAGCGCTATAGATAGAAGGGGCATTCAATTGGCCCCTTCATCATAAAAATAAGAATCCACCCAGGAGGTGACGTAATGGAAATGATTCCTTTAACCGAGCTTAAAGGCGAGTCGAAAATGGCCAAATTGCGCCACAAACCGGACCCAAACCGGAAACGACTGCGCAAACCTGAGTGGATTCGTATTGATCCCCGCAGCAATAGCAACGTGCAGAAAGTAAAGAAAGAACTGCGCGAGCTGAAGCTGCACACTGTGTGCGAAGAAGCCTCCTGCCCTAATCTGGCCGAGTGCTTCAGCAAACGCACCGCGACTTTTATGATCATGGGCGCTATCTGTACCCGTCGCTGTCCTTTCTGCGATGTTGCCCACGGTCGTCCCATGGGACTGGACCCAGATGAACCCCGCCATGTAGCGGAATCTATCCAGTCACTGAAGCTGCGTTATGCCGTCATTACATCTGTTGACCGCGATGACCTGCGTGACGGCGGCGCCAGCCACTTTGCAGAGGTCGTGCGTGAAGCGCGCGCCCTGAATACCGATCTGACAGTTGAGATCCTGGTACCGGACTTCCGGGGCAAAATGGATGCTGCTCTGGAAGCGCTGTCGGTCCATGTGCCTGACGTACTGAACCACAACATGGAGACCGTTCCGAGTCTGTACGCCTCTGTACGACCGGGCGCTGACTATCACTGGTCTCTGAGCTTGTTGTACCAATACAAACGCCTCAACCCTGAGGTGATCACCAAATCTGGTCTGATGGTTGGTCTGGGCGAGACAAAAGACGAACTCATCGAGGTGATGAAGGACTTGCGCGCCAATGGAGTGGATATGCTAACCATCGGCCAGTACCTGCAACCGACTAAACATCATCTGGCCGTAGAGCGCTACGTAACACCAGAAGAGTTTAAAGAGTACGAAACCATCGGTAATGAGCTGGGCTTCACCAACGTTGCAAGCGGTCCGATGGTGCGCTCATCGTATCATGCTGATATGCAGGCAAGCGGCGAGTCCGTTGGCTTTGCCGGAGGGAAGTAATATGGCAACGGTAGAAACGATCAACAATCGATTGGTCCACATCAACCTGGCGATTCAGGTCGATGAAAAGGAAGAAGTCAGCTCTATCATGATGCGCGAACGTCCTTTCATCGGTGAACTGAATCTGGATATCGACCCTGATAATCTCTCCCTACTGATCGCGGTCGGAGAGGTCATGGGCGTATCTCAGCCTCTGACCGTGAGCCGTATTTCGTGCATAGGCAAGCTTGCGATCCTCTGGCTGGACCTGAATCGCTGGTTGGTACTGCCGCCGCCTGGCAGCCACATGTCGGTAAAACACGCGCTGCAGGATACCTTCGGGCAAGATATTCAGTTTCATACTGAAGGTGAGCTGATGCATGCGGAATTAACCGAAGCCGCTGTGCGCTACCTGCTGGAAAGCGATAACACACGCGAAGTTCACGTACAGGCAGATCGCCGTCGCGAAGACAGTCAGAACCGTTTGCAGCAGGAAGGTGTCACGATCATGTCGCCGTGCGATCAGCGTGAATATGACATTCTGGTCCGCGACCACTGTGCCGAACGTTTATGGCAGTGGCTGAGCCAGCATCACCCGGAGCAGACGCCTCATAATCTGGCGGCCAACGGCTAAAACGGACTGCGAATCAGAGCTAAGGAAAACTATGTCGATCTATACGGTTGTTGAACATCCTCAACTTGAAGCGTATCTGGAACAATACTCGATTGGTTCGCTGATCAGCTTTCAGGGGATCGAAGCCGGTGTCGAAAACACCAACTATTTTGTCACGACAACCAGCGGCGAGTATGTACTCACGCTGGTTGAGTCGGTAACAGCGGAAAAGCTGCCGTTTATTCTGGGTTATGTCGCTCACCTCTCAGAACGAAACATTGCGGTAGCACAGCCCATTCTGAACCGTCAGGGTGAATTGTTTGGCAGCCTTAACGAACGCCCCGCCGTGTTCATGCGACGTTTGAAAGGCGCGCCACTCGACATCCCCAATCAAGTACAGTGCAGCGTGATTGGTCACACTCTTGCGGCCAGCCATCAGGCATCTGCTGAGCTGGCACACGATGAATTTCAGCACATCTATCAGTGGTGCAGCGAAGTCAGCGCACGCGTATTACCTGAACTGAACGATGCAGACAAACATCTGCTGCAAGAATCAGTCCTCGCGGCCGGAATGATCCCGTGGGCACATCTGCCACAAGGTCCTATCCATGCAGACCTGTTTCCAGACAATGCCCTCTTTGACGGTGATTCACTGGCGGGACTGATTGACTTCTACCATGCCTGCTCAGCCCCCTACCTCTATGATCTGGCAGTCACCCTCAACGCCTGGTGTTATGACGAACAACAGCAGCATTACGATACGGACAAAGCATCGACGCTGCTCAATAGCTACAACGCAGTGCGAGTGCTGGACGACGAAGAGCAGCAATGGCTGAAAGCGATGCAGAGAGTCGCTGCGTTGCGTTTTTGGTTGTCCCGTTTGCGCGATAAGCTATTCCCTAAGGACGGTGAATTGATCACCGTGAAGGACCCGAACGGTAAAAAACAATTGCTTGAGCACCTCATTAAAGACCAATAAGTCGGTATGAAGCGCCCATAAAAAACGGCAGGTCACTAATATAGTGCCTGCCGTTTTTTGTTTATCAGTTCTTCAGTGAGCCGTTCGGCTGAACATTAAGATCGCACCTTACAGTCAGACCAGATCTGGAATGGATCTTGCCCCTGACCGCCATCGCTGGATTCGTCACACTCAACCACGACAGGTTCTGGCTTGGGTTCCGGCTTAGAGTCACCAATACTCAACATCGCCGGGCGCTCATCCGTCAGACGAAACGCGGTCGCGCCGCGCTCCATTTCAAAGTACTTTCCAGGGTCCAGATCAGCACCACCCACAGGGGTATCGATAACAATTCCGCCCTGATCCACACCACCCGCGACCCCTTGAATCACCTTGTTCTTCTCAGAACAACGTCGATCACAGAGATAAATTTCATATTCAGTTCCCCGAATACCAATTGTGGCTAAAACGGTCTGGAAGCGATAACGATCCGGGTCCGCTTTACCAATCTTTCCGCTGATCGTGCGCAAACCACCGCGCATCAATTGAAACACTGCAACCCCATCCTCCGGTTGCTCTTCTCGGTAGCGATAACGCGACAGCTGCAACTTGGAATCCGGTTTCAGATTGATGGTAGAGCCATCGTTAAAGCGGATATGCAGTCGCCCACGTTTACTCGTCAGCAATCGCTCTTTCTCAAATACGACAGAATCACGCTTAAGCGTTCGCATTTCACCACGCAGATTCTCAGCATGGTTTTCACCCAAGCTCAGAATGACACGGCCGATAGCCTCATCTGCAAAGACATTGAATGAGGTTGCCAACGTCAGCAACAGCACCACTATACGTAACACCTTGTTTCTCCCTGTAATGTCCAGTACCG
This sequence comes from Pontibacterium sinense, assembly GCF_015209595.1. Classification (GTDB taxonomy): domain Bacteria; phylum Pseudomonadota; class Gammaproteobacteria; order Pseudomonadales; family Balneatricaceae; genus Pontibacterium; species Pontibacterium sinense. Next base: position 49,791 of record NZ_JADEYS010000011.1, read on the forward strand.
CTGGAGTAGCTCTAACCTTATCAGGCTTGCACATCAGCAACCACTATTAGACTCCGTGCTTCAGCTTCTCTAACTGATCACGGTAGTGTGCCGCCAACTCAAACTCCAGATTTTTCGCAGCTTCATACATCTTATCTTCCAGCTCAGTCATCGCTTTCACTTGCTGTGCCGGACTCATGGATGCAGGATCAACGCTATAATCACCCGCCTTATCCGCAACCTTCTTCGCTGCTTTCGCCGCTTTTCGACCCGGAATGGTAGACGCCCCTTCCATGATGTCAGCCACCGACTTCTTGATGCCTTTCGGCACAATGCCATGCTCTTTGTTATGCGCCAGCTGCTTCTCACGACGACGTTCTGTCTCATCCATCGCTCGCTGCATCGATCCGGTGATTTTGTCTGCGTACAAAATTGCACGGCCGTTGACGTTACGCGCTGCTCGACCGATAGTCTGGATCATCGACGTATCCGAGCGCAGGAAACCTTCTTTATCAGCATCCAGAATCGTTACCAGTGAAACCTCTGGCATATCGATACCTTCTCGCAACAAGTTGATCCCCACCAGCACATCAAACACCCCGGTCCGCAAATCACGGATGATCTCTACACGCTCCACGGTGTCGATATCGGAATGCAGATAGCGTACTTTCACGCCATGCTCATCCAGATAGTCAGTCAGATCTTCCGCCATCCGTTTGGTGAGGACAGTGACAACCACACGCTCCTTGTTCGCCACGACTTTGTTAATTTCGGACAACAGGTCATCAACCTGTGTCGTAGCCGGACGGATCTCAACAACGGGATCAACCAATCCGGTCGGACGCACGACCTGCTCTGCTACATGTTGCTGATTGGCTTTTTCGTATTTGCTCGGCGTCGCCGACACAAAAATCATCTGCGGAGAGGTCTCCTCCCACTCCTCAAACTTCATCGGACGGTTATCCAACGCAGACGGCAAACGGAAGCCGTATTCGACCAGTGTTTCTTTACGGCTGCGGTCACCTCGGTACATCGCCCCGATCTGAGGGACGGTGACATGAGACTCATCAATCACCAGCAGGGCGTTGTCCGGCAGATAATCAAACAATGTGGGCGGTGCCTGGCCCGAATCCCGACCCGACAGGTAGCGGGAGTAGTTCTCAATCCCGGAGCAATATCCTAGCTCCCGGATCATCTCCATATCGTACATCGTGCGCTGCTCAAGGCGCTGAGCCTCAACCAGTTTATCGTGATCGCGTAGTTGCTTAAGACGATCATGCAGCTCATCGCTGATCTTATCCACAGCCGCCAGCAAGGTTTCGCGCGGTGTCACATAGTGAGATTTTGGATAGACCGTTGCACGTGGCACTTTGCGTAGAACTTCTCCCGTCAACGGATCGAAGTAACTCAGCTGCTCGACTTCATCATCGAACAGTTCGATACGCAGGGCTTCTTTTTCTGATTCCGCCGGAAAGACATCAATCACATCCCCCCGTACCCGATACGTACCACGATGCAGCTCGATATCATTGCGTGTGTATTGCAGCTCGGCCAGACGGCGCAGGACTGCACGCTGATCGATCATATCGCCGCGATCAATATGCAGCATCATGCCAAGGTACAGTTTAGGGTCACCCAAACCGTATATCGCAGAGACCGTTGCGACGATGATCGCATCATCCCGCTCCAACAACGCCTTGGTTGCCGAAAGCCGCATCTGCTCTATGTGGTCATTGATAGAGGCGTCTTTTTCAATAAACGTATCAGATGAGGCGACATAGGCCTCCGGCTGGTAGTAATCGTAATAAGACACAAAATACTCAACCGAGTTGTCCGGAAAAAACTCCCTGAACTCCCCGTACAGCTGAGCCGCCAGCGTTTTGTTATGCGCCATGATAATGGTGGGACGCTGCACCTGAGCGATCACATTGGCGATGGTGAATGTTTTACCGGAGCCTGTGACCCCGAGCAATGTCTGGGAGGCTAATCCAGCTTCAATACCATCCACCAACTCAGCAATAGCCGTTGGCTGATCGCCTGCGGGTTCAAAACTGGAATGGACCTTAAATCGCTCTTTCATCATCTCAACTCAAACGGAATCAACTGGCCATTATAACCTGATCACTGACGCTCTGCTGTTACGAAATACTCAGCCAGTTCAATACCGACAAATACGCCCACACAGCGCGTTACACATCGATACACAAGTTTCGTTTTGGAACCATCCGCCCACTTATACGAAAAATTGTTACTTTTCTGTACAGAATGCTTAAAGACGCAACTTGAATCCGGTATAATTTTCCGGCTAAAAAATTACCGCTGAGCCTTGGACTGCGCGCCCCTAACCTATAATTCTGCGCAGCCAGGCGAACCGAAATGCATTAACTATACTTCAGCGGCTCCCTATAAAAGTCATGGGATCTCTCAAGAGGAACTTAGGATTGGACGTTCAACTTTCAGACCGCGTCAATAACATCAAACCTTCACCTACGCTGGCGGTAACCAACCGTGCGGCTGAACTGCGCGCGGCAGGTAAGAACATTATTGGCCTGGGTGCAGGCGAGCCAGACTTTGATACGCCTGAGCATATCAAAGCCGCAGCAATTAACGCGCTGCAGAACGGTTTTACCAAATACACAGCCGTGGACGGCACCCCAGCCCTGAAGACAGCCATTATTGAGAAGCTGAAGGGAGACAATGATCTCTCTTACGCACCAAACCAGATTCTGGTGTCCTGTGGCGGTAAACAGAGTTTCTTTAACCTGTCTCTGGCATTGCTGAACGAAGGCGACGAAGTCGTTATCCCAGCACCGTATTGGGTGTCTTACCCTGATATGGTGAAAGTGGCTGACGGCGTCCCTGTGATTGTGACAACAACACAAGAACAGCGCTTTAAAATGACACCTGAGCAGCTGGAAGCAGCGATCACCGACAAAACACGTCTGGTCGTTCTGAACAGCCCATCCAACCCAACCGGTGTGGCTTACACGCACGCGGAACTGGTTGCATTGGCGGACGTACTGAAAAAGTACCCGAATGTTCTGGTCGCAACCGATGACATGTACGAACACATCCGCTTTACCGATGAACCGTTCTGCAACATCGTGATGGCATGCCCTGAGCTATACGACCGTACCATCGTACTGAACGGCGTATCTAAAGCGTACTCCATGACCGGCTGGCGTATCGGTTATGCAGCGGGCCCACAGAAGCTGATCGGCGCGATGAAGAAAATTCAGTCTCAGAGCACCTCTAACCCGACCTCAATTGCACAAGTTGCAGCACAGGCCGCACTGGAAGGTTCTCAGGATTGTGTTGCAGAGATGGTAAAAGCCTTCTCTGAACGTCACGACTACGTGATCAAAACGCTGAACGAAATCGACGGTGTTGATTGCATCCCAGCTGACGGCACATTCTATGCGTTCCCAAGTTTCCAGCAGGTTATCGACAACGATGATCGCTTTGAAGACGACATTGCCCTGGCCGAGTTCCTGTTGAACGAAGCAGGTGTTGCACTGGTACCGGGTTCAGCCTTCGGTGCTCCGGGTAACATGCGTTTGTCTTTTGCGACCAGCCTGGACATTCTGGAAGACGCACTGACTCGCATCAAGAACGCACTGGCAGCTTAATCCCCTGCTCGCGATAAAAAATACCCGCTTCGGCGGGTATTTTTTTGTCTGAACCAACCGTTTCTGCCCCTGAGCCTTTGACGTATTCAGAAGTTGAATCCGATCAAAGGTGACACTGATCATGCCCTCGTACAACCACCAACACCCCAGAACCTTTGTATCAGGTAGTACTGGGCTATACTTTGTGTACTTTCGTAAGGATGAAACCAACTAGCAACAGACACTGGAGGTGAGGGATGAAACGTCTCGTATTCCTCGCGCCAACACTGGAGCAGGCGCAACACGTGGTTGAAGACCTTCGTAAGATGGGTATCGAAGATGAAAAGATGCATGTGGTCGCGAAAGACCATCAGATGCTGAAAGATGCCCATATTCATGAAGCGACAGAGATGGAAACTTCAGAACTGGAAACGGATATGGACTGGGGTATGGTCGGTGGTGGAACCGTCGGCGTTATCGCAGGTCTGGCCGTTCTGGGGAGTGCCCCCTTCGGATTAATACTGGGTGGTGGCACATTGCTAACCCTCAGTTTACTGGGGATTGGCTTTGGCGGATGGCTGGGAAAAATGATCGGTGAAGGCACACCCAATGCACTGATTGAAAAATACGAACATGCGTTGGATGACGGTCAGATCGTCATGATGATTGATATACCGGCAGAACGCCTGCCAGAATTTCATCATATGATCCGAGGACATTGTCCAAAAGCCCTGATCGAATCCGTTCATATTTTCCACGATGATCCGTTAGCTGCGTAAACAACCACAGCATCAGGCTGTCTAACCGATTTGAATAAAATCACACCGGAAATCTCTTTCCGAAGAAAAAAGGGCCGCGTTAGAACGTGGCCCTTTTTAACATCTTTAACAGTATGACCTCAGCGCGCCAGCCCCGGCGGTGTGCTTATCCGCATCTGATGCATTCGAAAACGTAAGAAATCCACCTGCGGATGGTACTGCTGGATATGCTGAATATCCCTTTCAGCAGCGCCTTTCACCTGCACCGCAACGGCTGCAGCACCCGCTTCGAGAATGAGCTGATTCCCTGTATCCAGGTTGAGCTCACCGGCATAGGTCAATCGTCCCGGATAAACCCGAAAACGAATATCGAGAGGTACGGATGATTCACGCGTCGTTAACCACCGTTGAAGCTGCCATTTGGTAATACGGTAGTCCCCTGCGGGCAATTCAATAAACGTCAGATTGCCATCTATATCTCTATAATCACTGCGAATCGTCCCATCCTGATCAGCCTTCATCGCCATGATACCGGTTAGGTCTCCATCAATCTGCTCGTAACGATAGGCCACCTTCCAGGGATCAATCCCAGACTTGGTCAACGCAATGACAGCCACACCAACATCCTGCTTACTTGAAGCAGATATCTCAGGGACAATATCGCTCGTTGAACAACTGGTCGTTACTGCCATAACGAACACTAAGCAGATCAACCTGATCAGCATAAAAAGACCCACCCTGTCAGTAAACAAACGCTCATTACCTTAGCCGAAATTCGAGTTCGGGAACATGGTTTTAAACCTCCTGTCTACTGATTGTCCCGCTGCTTTTCGCAAGGATGCCTAGGCAACATAACCGGTCCTCTTTGCCACTCGCTTATCCTTTCCACCACCCAGATAGGATCATCATGCGTCAGGTCATGGCCTGCCGTTGGGTGCTGATACAACACCGTGCCGAATACTGCTGCAATCTGGGAAGAACATTGTGGAGACACAAGGCGGTCGTGTTCTGCAGCCAATACCAAAGCATTGTGGGTCAGCTGATTGCCCGATGCAGGCAAATGGTAACGAGCTGCCGCAATGAGCTGATGAATGATGTTCCGACGCATGACCGGACACTCTCGTTGATACCGCAACCACTGGCTGAGCATCGATTCCTGATCATCGCGTACATTGCATGTCAGTTTGTAGATCTGTTCTTCGCGGTTTTCCACCGAGGTTAAAAACGCTCTCACCATATTCAGCCAGACTCGCCAACGTACACGTTGCCAGATAGGATTCAATTCAGCCAAACTGCTGTTGATCAGCACCAGCCCAGAAATTTCATCGGGATAACGCAGGGCCCAATCGGTCGCCACCATACCTCCCATCGACAGCCCTAAAACATAGACAGGGCCATTGCTGGTATGCTGGGCACGAACAACATCCGTAATGCTGGTAATCCGCGCTGGACTATTCTGCTCACACAAACGTCCGTTCCCCGGCAAATCAATACATTGAATATCGCTGCAAGGCCGTGACTGAGCTAACAGCTCGGTGAAGCCCCCCCAGTGACGACATTCACGGGTTAAACCTCTTAGCAGCACCCAACGTTCCAGAGTTTGATTAACCATACCAATCCTTGATCGCATTGATTTGGTAATGCGACCGCTGCTTACCTGTGGGCAACCAAGCAGAAGATGACCGTACTGCACGCATCATAAATTCAAGCAGCAGGTGATGGCGGCGCATGGCACGCTGATGACGATGGGGTACCAAAGGGTTAAATAAACCGCTAAACGAGGTCAGCTGGCGTGGGTTTTTCTTCACCCAAAGCCACGATCCGATCTCCAACGTCAGGGGCAAAAAGGTGCGTTCAGGATGATTCAGTGAGCGTAGATAGAGATAATCCCAAAGATCCCCATGAGAGATATAGTGATCAAACTGAGGCTCCATCAGATAATTGTGATGGGGGTAAGTCTCGTCGAGTAGCTGGCTCAACGCCGCCAATTCCGCCAGATGTTCCAACGGTTCTGTTGAGCCTGCGTACGGAAACCAAAGTCGATCTCGAACCCCAAAGCCGGAATGCACATCCAGCACCAGGCTAAAATCTGCGGGGAACAACTGCTGCTCCACCAGTGTGCAGAGCGCCAGCGCTTCAGGTTGCATTGGCTCTCCCTCCGCTCCGCGAAACCATGGCAGATGGTGACTGATACGTTGTCCCCCCACCATCCAGGCAGGGTCATCCCGCGCGTCCAACGGTGCATTGCGCATCAGATCAACGCCATTACCATTGCTACGCCAGCCCCGTGCCATCCCCACCGGATTCAACAGCGGTAAGAACACCAATCGCAAATGCTTTAACTCTTCCTGCAATCCGGTATCCCAATGCAGGCGTCGACATAGATTCTCCAGAAACACCAACAGGATCTGGCTTCCGATACGCTCTACACCGTGGACACCGCCCACCAGAGCGATCACCGGCACTTCTGCGGCCCTGCTGCCTAACGTCAGCGCGTACACCGGAAAAACCTGATTATCGCTGACGACCTGAGTGACAACATCAATCCGTAGATGCTGCTCATGAACCGATATCAGCTGTTCCAACCGAAACAACTCCGGCAGATAACGAAGGCAATAATCATAGTAGCGTTGCGGCTCAACATCAGACCCTACGGTCCTGGCATCAACCTGCGTATCCATCTGACTCACCTGAAACGTTCAAGAAGCAGAAGCAAAAGAACCTGACTACAGTTTAGCCAAGCCTCACCTCGTTAAGGTGAACTATTGACAGACATTAAAGCAAAACACAGTAATGATATTGATAATCACTTTTATTTATATTTAATGAAATGATACAGATAGATATTGCCGACTTCCCAGTACTGGAGTCCAGTGTTCGCAACGGAGATTACCCCGACTGCCCATGCGTACTCGAACGTTATTTGACACTTAGCGATGCACGCGCGGCAAATCAGTCCTCAATAGCAGTACAACACACTATTCATATGCGAGCCTATAGGACGCTACTGAATACGCTCTGCGACACTTATGTGTCCGAACATTGGCGCTCACTCTGTCTGGATCAAATTCATAAGCCTCTCTTTGCAATAGAACGGCTTGCACGCACTCAAACAGATAAGGCGCGAGTCAGGCAGCTCTACAATGAGCTGTCGACCCTCAGCCACTACTTCCTGTAATTCACGACGACCCAAACGTACAAGGAAACATTATGAGTAGCACAAGAATTGAACGGGATAGCATGGGCGAACTGGAAGTGCCCATCGATGCGCTTTACGGTGCTCAGACTCAACGTGCCGTAAATAACTTCCCAGTCAGCGGTCAAACCATGCCTGAAGCATTTATTCGCGCACTTATTTTGGTGAAGTCCGCCGCTGCCATCAGCAACAGTCAGCTGGAATGTCTGACTCAGGATCAGGCCGATGCCATCATCAGCGTTTGCTCCGAGCTACTGGAACGTGATGAGCTGATGCAGCACTTCCCGGTCGATGTATTCCAGACGGGCTCCGGTACCAGCTCCAATATGAATGCCAACGAGGTGATTGCGAGCCTCGCCAGCAACAAACTCGGCGAACCGATCAGTGCCAACGATCATGTGAACTTTGGTCAGAGCAGCAACGATGTTATCCCCAGTACCGTGCATATCAGCGCAGCATTGCAATTGAATAACACACTCCTGCCAGCCCTGCGCCATCTGCTAACAACAATCGAAGCCAAAGCGGAGACCCTGAAAGGATACTGCAAAACAGGCCGCACCCATCTGATGGACGCAATGCCGGTCCGTATGGATCAGTCGCTGCTGAGCTGGGCTGCTCAGATTCGTCAGAGCATTCAACATCTGGAGGCACTGCAACCCGCAATCCAAACACTGGCGCAAGGCGGCACTGCTGTCGGCACAGGCATCAACGCCCACCCAAATTTTGCCCGCGTATTCAATCAAAATCTCAGTGGGTTGACGGGCGTAACCTTCACTCCGGGGGACAACCTCTTTGCTCTGATCGGCTCACAAGACACGGCTGTGGCACTGTCCGGACAACTAAAAGCAACGGCAGTATCTATTATGAAGATCGCCAATGACCTGCGCTGGATGAACTCCGGGCCACTGGCGGGTCTTGGTGAGATATCACTGGAAGCGTTACAACCGGGTTCCTCGATCATGCCGGGCAAAGTGAATCCAGTGATTCCAGAAGCTGCGGCAATGGCGGCTGCGCAGGTCATAGGCAATGACGCCGCCATCACCATTGGCGGTCAGTCCGGCAATTTCGAACTGAACGTCATGCTCCCAATGATTGCCTACAACCTGCTCAATAGCATTGAGTTACTGGCCAACAGCACCACCCTGCTAGCAGATAAAGCCATTGCCAGCTTCACGGTGAACGAAGACAAGCTGAACGAAGCCTTGCACCAGAATCCAATTCTGGTCACTGCGTTAAACCCGATTATTGGTTATCTGAAAGCCGCAGAGATCGCAAAACAAGCCTACAAAGAGAAACGCGCGGTCATCGATGTGGCGGAAGAACACACGGATATCCCACGCGAAGAACTGGCTCGATTACTTGATCCCGCCAAACTGACCGAAGGCGGACTCTGATGTAGTGACGTTATTCATAGCGCCTTTTGAATAGCTTTAGATACAGCGCTAAACGCTGTGACAGATCAGAGTTCGCAACCAGAATCCCCACCGCAACGATGGAAAATCCCAGCCAGTCCATCAGCGTGGGGATCTCATCAAACATCGGCCAGGCCATCAACGCTGCAACCACAGGCACGCCGTAGAACACACTCGCCACCTGTGTCGCCTGTGTGTTACGTAGCATAATGTAAAGCACACTCAACGCCCCGATCGACACCCCCACGCCCATCCAAAAAACAGCTAAAGCCAAGTCTGTATGCCAGACAATATCTCCAGTCTCAAACATCCATCCGAGTATCAACAGCAGAGGTAGGGTCGCCAACACCTGAATGGCACCGCCACTAAATAGATTCATCTGTGCACAGTGTTTTTTCTGCACCAGTTGCCCCGCAGCTAAACCGACCAAAGACACCAACGCCCAGCTCAAATTGGTGAGAGTGATACCTTCAACCGCTAATCCATCAGCCACCACCAGCGCCACACCTAAGACACCAATCACTAAACCCACCCAGCGCTGGCGACTGACCTGCTCTCCCAGATAAGGGCCTGCTAATACGGCAACCAACAAGGGCTGTAAAGCGATAATCAACGCCGAAACGGCAGGTTTCATACCCAGCCAAAGCGCATAGAAGACACCCGCGGAGAACACGCCTTGCATCAACAAACCACTGAGCAGCAACCAGCCCCAGCGTCTTGGCCATACTGCATCCATCAGAAACGCTGCCGCCACTAGCAGCACACCTGCTAACGCAAAACGCATTGCCAGAAAGACAAAAGGCTCACTGTAGAGCAACCCGAGTTTGGCCCCAACAAAGCCGGAGCCGTAAATCACGACAAAAATCAGTGGCAGGCTCAGTGCCTGAATCGACTTGTATTGCATAGTACACCTCTCAAGTTTGTATCTTTATATTTATGTACATACTAGTAGGTACAGTCATTTGATAATAAAAAACGCACTCACTCCGGTGCGTCTCGACATCATTCATAGACCTTACCCGCCGCTTATTGAGCAAGCGACCGAGCTATAGCAGCGGCTTATTCTGCCAAACGCTGAGTATTTAACAGCGTTATAAAACTGTCTGTTGCGTCATTCACCACATCACCTTCCTGCATTGCACGGCCATAGACAAAGCCCCCCTGCAATGCGCTGATCGCCAACGTTGCCAATTGTTCAGGAGATAAGGCATCTGACAACAGACTCTCTGTTTGTGCCTGTTGAAATAGCTGGGTTAATTTTCCATGCTGCTCACCAAAGAAACGTTTCAGTGGCGCATTCAACAAGGGATCTTCCAGCGATGGGTCCTGGACGATACGTCCGATACGACACCCTTTGGACGCATCGCGGGTCTGGCACATGTACGCAGCAACCGCAGCCAAGGGATCGGAATGCTTAGCAACCAGACAATCAAATTCTTCAGACAACTCATCCGCACGCGAATCCATCGCCGCAATCGCTAACTCTTTTTTACCTTTAAAATGATGGTAAAAACTGCCCTTCCCAGCGCCTGAGCGTTCTAATACTAAGTTGGGGCTGGTCGCATCATAACCACGCTCCCACAATAATTGCTTCATGGTCTCTACCAACAGCTCACGGGTTTTGGCCATAACGAACTCCAACAGAACAGACGACAAAAACATACTAGTAGGTACAGTACTAAGTTACAACTCGAATTTGGGCGTATTCAGACAAAAAAATACCCACAACTAGGCGGGTATTTTTTAAACAGCGTCGTCAATCAGTTCATCAGCATGCGGTACAGCTTGTCTTTCAGATTTACACGCTTGAGCTTGTACTCTTCTTCCGTCTGAGTGGTTACCGGCTCAATTTCCGTTTCCATGCGTTCCACGTCTTTGGTCAGGTCATGGTATTCATTAAACAGGCGAGCGAAGTGCGCGTCGGTCATTTTTTTCTCGTGGATGCGCTCACGCAGCTCAGGAAATTCATGTACCAGATCGTGGTGTTCGATGCTCATTCAGGTTCCCCTTTCAGTCCTAGTTCTTGTTCCTTGAGTTCAGTTTCCTCCTCCCCTGAAGCGGCGACATTGACCCGTATCAACGATTGCACCAGCAGGAAAAAAACGCTGTTACCGACCAAAAAAGCCTCTCCAAACTGAGTGGCCGATAACAACAGGAAAACCTCAAATCCAGCCCTGGAAAGGAGATAAAAAACCGATTAACTTGCGCGGGTAAAAAAGCCTTCCAGCTCGGGAATACAGGAGCCACAGTTGGTTCCACACTGGAGCTTTTCACCTAACTCTACGGCCGAGCCACAACCCGACTTAATCGCTTTGTCGATAGCCGTGGTACCCACCTGATAGCAGCTGCAGATAATCGTACCCTGATCTTCCACCTCGACGTTGGTAGCGCTGAGCAGGTATTGATACTGCTGCGTTTCCAGTGTCTCCTGTACAAACAGATGATCGATCCAGTCCGCTGAAGGAAAGTTGTTGAACGGTGTTATCAGTAACACCCAGTTCAGTTTGCCGTTCATAAACCCGGCTGCACGAAATGAACGTTTAGCCGGGTCTTCAATCCAAAGATCCGGCTCACCCAGGTGCTCCTGACACCACTGCTGCCAGGAATCTACGGTATCCAATCCCGCAACGTGATAGGCATCCGTATTGGTTTTAGGAATACGCGCCCAATAATCCACCGCAGGTACCGGCATCGATTTGGTGGTGATCAACCAGCCTTCCCATTGCTCATTTAAAGGTTCCATCTGTACGGCGGCATGTTTTAACTCCGGCTGACCGGATAGAGGATCCGTCACTGGTGCCACTAACGCCCCCATGCGCCCCTGAGAGGCAAACGCTTCGTTCCAATGCATCGGCACGAAGATTTCCCCTTTGCGCTGCCCCTCTTCTATTCGGGTGCGGGCATAATAGTCAGCACGGGGGTTCGAGACTTTCACCAGCATGCCATCGCTGATATTGCGGATCGCCGCATCACGCGGATGCACTTCTACAAACGGCTCTTCACGGTGGTTAAACAGACGCGGCGCGGTGCCAGTACGGGTCATCGTGTGCCACTGGTCGCGGATACGACCGGTATTCATCACCAGCGGTGCGCGATCAGTGGGCTGCTGCACCGGTGCACGTGGGATGATCTCAACAAAACGGGCCCGCCCCGTCGGCGTAAAGAACTTGCCGTCAGCAAACATTCGCTCAGTCCCATCAGGGCATTCCGCGGTGACCGGCCATTGAATCGGCTTCAGATTGTCATAGGTAAAGCGATCGATATTGGAGAAATAGCTGATATCGAAATCGCGCTGCCCTTCGTTCTCAAATCCCGACAACGCGGCATGCTCAGCGAAAATTTCGCTGGGATGACGATAGCTGAATTCGGTGTCATAACCCATCCGCTTCGCCACTTCGCACATAATCCACCAGTCATGGCGGGCTTCTCCACTCATGGGGATCAGACCACGCTGACGTGATATACGACGCTCAGAGTTGGTGACCGTGCCATCTTTCTCACTCCAACCTGTGGCAGGCAACAGAATATCTGCAAACTTGGCCGTATCACTGTCAGCAACACACTCGGAAACAACCACCGTTTCACACTTCTCTAATGCGCGTTTAATCTGATCAGCGTCTGGCAAACTCACCACCGGGTTGGTCGCCATAATCCAGACAGCTTTAACCTCTCCCCGCTCGATCGCCTGAAACAGGTCAACCGCTTTGTAACCGGGTTTCGTCGCCATGTTCGGCGCATCCCAGAATCGTTCTACCCGATCGATAGATTCAGCATCAAAGTCCATGTGTGCCGCCAGCTGATTGGCTAAACCGCCGACTTCGCGTCCACCCATCGCATTGGGCTGCCCCGTCAGTGAGAAAGGCCCCTGCCCCGGTTGACCGACGCGACCAGTTGCCAAATGACAATTGGTGATCGCATTCACGTTATCCACCCCACTCGCCGACTGATTGGTCCCCTGAGAGAAAAAAGTCAGCACGTTTTCTGTCGCACCAAACCAGTTAAAGAAGGAGTGCAAAGACTCCACGGGAAGATCACAGTCTTCCGCCAGCTGACGCGGATCTGCGGAACTGTTTACAGCAGCGGCCAGTGCGTATTCAAAGCCGTCAGTGAAACGGTCAATATAATCCTGATCCAGATGGCCATTGGCCGCCAGCCAGCTCAGCAGGCCGTTAAACAAACGCGTATCGCTGCCGGGTTTGAGTGCCAGATGAATGTCCGCCAGCTTGCAGGTAGCGGTCTCACGCGGATCGATGACCACCACTTTAAGATTCGGATTATTCTTTTTCGCCAACACCATCCGCTGAAATAAGATCGGGTGATTCCATGCTGTATTAGAACCCACCAGCACAATCAGGTTGGCCAGTTCGATGTCGTCATAACTGCACGGCACTGTGTCAGACCCAAACGCGCGCTTATAACCCACCACGGTTGATGCCATGCATAAACGGGAGTTGGTATCGATGTTCGCGGTGCCGATAAACCCTTTCATCAGCTTGTTGGCCACATAATAATCTTCCGTCAGCAGCTGCCCCGACAGATACATGGCAACAGAGTCCGGACCATGCTCCTCAACAGTGCGCTGAAAGCGTGCAGCGACCTCATTCAGGGCATCATCCCAATGCGCAGGCAGGCCATCAACCTGCGGTTTTAACAGGCGACCACGGGTGTCCAGCGTCTCGTGCAAACTGGATCCTTTCACACATAAACGTCCGAAATTTGCCGGGTGTTTTTTATCTCCTTTCACGCCAGAAATCTGGCCTGAATCCCTTATAACCTCTACGCCGCAGCCTACACCGCAGTAAGGACAGGTGGTGTGAGAGTTCATGTGTGACCTCCAAAAAAAAGCCCGACACCGGACCAGGAATCCAGTATCGGGCGACATTGCCCAGCAACTATAAAAACGTCTTTGCTAACTAAAAATGAAGTTCGAGGAGCTCGACACCTCATGACATGGATACTGCAAGTGGTGTGCCAATAGCGTTTTCATTCGCGGCATATTTATTGCTTTACCTTTATCCGAGCCAACTTATCTGGCACTAAAAAGGTTATGTAGTAGATGAAAGATTCACGTTCACTCGATGTCCTGATAGTCGATGACGAGCCCACACGCGCAGATGCACTCTTTGAAGCCCTCAATGCTTTGGGTCACAAAGTCGTCTGCCACCTGTCCGATTCCAGCGGTTTGTGTGATCAGGTCAGCGAGCGTAGTCCGGACATTGTGATTATCGATATGGATTCACCCAATCGAGATACGCTGGAAAGCATGGCAGCGATGAGCCAGAGCAACCCACGCCCCATTGTCTTCTTTGCAGAAAAGGCCAATGACCGTGACAGTATCTCTGCGGCGATCAATGCAGGCGTTAGCGCCTATATCGCAGATGGTCTGCAAACGGATCGGGTAAAAGCCATCATGGATACGGCCATTGCCCAGTTCGATGCTTTTCATTCACTACGGACCGAACTGGAAAAAGCCAAAATCCAGCTATCAGAACGCAAAGTGGTCGAAAAGGCCAAAGGCATGTTGATGAAGCATCAAGGCTGCGATGAAGAGCAGGCCTACAAAACCCTGCGTAAACTGGCGATGGATCGAAGCCAGAAACTGGTAGAAGTGGCACAGAGTGTCATCGACATTCTGGAACTCACCGGCCTGCCCAAAACAGGCAAGCGGTAAGCAAGAGGAATTACGAAGTATGAGTATTGCAGCACCCGAAAAAACAGCATTAAAACTAGGTTTTGTTCCTCTGCTGGATTGCGCACCGCTGGTTATCGCCCGTGAAAAAGGCTTCTTTCAAAACGAAGGACTCAACGTTGTTTTATCCCGAGAATCCAGTTGGGCCAACATCCGCGACAAGGTGAGCTTTGGTCTCTTGGACGGTGCTCAAATGCTGTCACCGATGCCGCTGGCATCCACGCTTGGTCTGGGTAGCCAGTCCACACCGATGATCACGTCACTGGCATTGAGCATGAACGGCAATGCCGTCACCTTATCCGCCGAACTATACAGGGCACTCAGCCCGCAACTACGAGACCGCCCCAACGCAGCAGAAGTTGGTAATGCCCTGAAACAGTGGATTGCATCCGTGCGCACTAAGCCCGTTTTTGCGACCGTGTTTCCATATTCCTGCCAACACTATCAATTGCGTTACTGGTTAACCGCCTCCGGTATCGATCCGGATCAGGATGTGACACTCATTGCCGTCCCGCCAACCAAGATGGTCAGTACCATGCGCGATCACCTGATCGATGGGTATTGTGCAGGGGAACCCTGGAATACGTTGGCAGAATCAGGAGCGGTCGGAAAAGTGGCCGTCACCGGCTATCAGATCTGGTCTGATTCAATAGAGAAGGTATTTGCCGTCACGCAACGCTGGGCGGATAGCCATCCCAATACCCATACTGCACTGATTCGGGCACTGGTCGCGGCATGTGAATGGCTCAGCCACTCCTGCAACCATGCGGAAGCACTGGATCTGCTGCGCCTGCCTCCCTACCTTGATCAGAGTGTCATTCCACTCTGTCAGACCAGTGAAACACATCCGATCATGCAATCATTCTATGGCTCTGACGTGAACCTACCGTCACTGAGTCATGCCCACCTGATGCTGGAACAGATGGAGCGCTGGGGACAATGGAAAGGCGGTGATCGCACGCAGATAGCCCAGCAGGTCTATCGACCGGATCTGTACGCTGAAGCATTAGCACAAGCACCATCACAACAGCTTGCTTAGGCCTGTATGAGAGATAAATCCGTCGGAGGGATTGATACAAAGTGGATGAGAAATCACAAAACTGATATTCGTCAATTTCCCGACTGACCTACTTGGTTATTATCGATCTCGCTCTCAACAACAAATTATTGGCTAGCGAGGTGTTTTATGAGTTCATGTTGTGGTGTGTGTGGTGGCCAGGATGCGGAAGAAGTGAAAAAACAGGAACAGGCTGAAGAAGCCAAATCGCAAGAACAAACTGAACAGACCACGGAAGAATAACCAATGGTTATCGATCAGGCGGGAATCTGTCCTCCCCTCCCCGCCTGACTCAATCTCACCTAGGCCCGTTTCCGGACCCGGTGATCTTATCTTTCTCAGGCAACTTTTGCCGCAGCCACCTGACTTGCCAGATACTCTTCGTACGTACCCTGGAAGTCGATCAGCTTCTGATCTTTGATCTCAACCACACGGGTTGCCAGTGAGGAGACAAACTCGCGGTCATGGCTGACAAAAATCAGCGTGCCATCATACCCTTCCAACGCCCGGTTCAGGCCTTCAATGGACTCCATATCCAAGTGGTTGGTCGGCTCATCCATGATCAGCACGTTGGTGTTCATCATCATCAGCTTGCCAAACAGCAGTCGGTTTTTCTCTCCACCTGAGCAGACTTTTGCTTTCTTGTTAATGTCGTCCGCCGTGAACAACAAACGCCCCAGCATGCCACGTACCGCCAGATCGTCGTGCTTCGGCTGACGCCACTGAGCCATCCACTCGAACAGATTCAGATCGCAGTCGAAGTCTTCAGTGCTGTCCTGAGGACAGTAACCAATCATGGCATTTTCAGCCCACTTAACATCACCGGACTGCGCGCTGATCTCATTCATCAGGCAACGCAGGAACGTGGTTTTACCGACACCGTTTTCACCAATGACAGCCAGTTTCGCACCCGCTTCCAAAATCAGGTTACCGCCACTGAACAGCGGTTCATCATCGTAACCGTGACCAACATTTTCCAGCACCAACGCCTGACGGTGCAGCTTTTTCTCTTGTTTCAGACGGATATACGGCGTCTGGCGGCTGGACGCTACGACCTCTTCCAGCTGAATTTTCTCCATCTTACGCGCACGGGAAGTTGCCTGTTTTGCTTTAGATGCGTTCGCAGAGAAGCGGTTTACAAACTGCTGCAACTCTTCCAGCTCTGCACTCTTCTTAGCGTTTTCGCTATGCAGCTGTTCCTGAATCAGAGACGATGCCGCCATAAAGTCTTCGTAGTTACCCGGATAGATACGCAGGTCACCGTAATCGATATCGGCCATATGCGTACATACGGAGTTCAGGAAGTGGCGGTCATGCGAAATGATGATCATGGTGCACTTGCGCTGATTCAGAACCGTGCCCAACCAGTTGATGGTGTGAATATCCAGGTTGTTGGTCGGCTCATCGAGCAGCAAGATATCAGGATTGGCGAACAATGCCTGTGCCAGCAAGACACGCAGCTTCCAGCCCGGCGCAACCTGACTCATCAGGCCAAAGTGATACTCTTCTTCAATACCCGCCTGCAACAAGATCTCTCCGGCGCGGCTTTCGGCACTGTAGCCATCCATTTCAGCGAATTCAGTTTCAAGGTGTGCAACCCGCATCCCCTCTTCTTCCGACATTTCCGGCAAAGAGTAGATACGCTCACGTTCCTGCTTAACCTTCCACAGTTCCGCGTCACCCATGATCACCGCATCAACCACGCTGTATTCTTCAAACGCGAACTGATCCTGACTCAGCGTACCCACCTTATATCCAGGCGTGATAGACACGTTGCCGGAGGTTGGCTTCAGTTCACCGCTCAGAATTTTCATAAAGGTCGACTTACCGCAACCGTTCGCTCCGATCAGGCCGTAGCGATTGCCGTTGCCAAATTTTGCGGAGATATTTTCAAACAATGGCGCAGGGCCAAACTGCATGGTGATGTTTGCGGTGGTAATCAAAGAACTATTCCTGAGGGCTTACGTTTGGGGAAGATCATTAACGCCAGCAATGGCATACAGACCGGATGACTTACAAGCCAAATAACTTATAAATACGGAGCGCGCACTTTAAAGAGTTGCAACGCTAATGTCGAGGAAAGCTGTACAGAAAACGTACTAAAAAGCACAGAGAGTCTCTCACCTATAGCGCAACCGGCAGATACGCTTTGCTGCACCAGCGAAATAGCAGCCAGAACCCAGCGGTGCATCGACGTATAACTCACGGATTTTAAGGTGATTTTAATGAGCACTCATTCCGAAAAATACCAGAGAAAGCGCAAGATAGTCCCAAAGACAGGGCGATTTTATTACTAAACATAAAGGGCACACCAACTAACATCCATTTTACTGTGCCTTCAGGGCTGGGAAGAGATTGATGCAGCAGATTAGTGTGACACCTCTCGAATACCTGCCAAATTTCCGGGTTGGAACTAAGGTCCAAATCTCTTCGCAGGATGGAAAAATGCGGTTTCTGACATCCCTTGTGGGCGTACATGATCAGGATGTTATCGTTGCCCACCTGCCCACGGCTGAAGAGCTATTAGAAAAGTGTGGATGCTCTCAGGTCCCGCTGCAGTGGTATGAAGCTTTCTTCAACGTCAAACAAGATCTGATCTTACGACTCGTTGATAAAGGTGTGGTGTATGCTTTCGAAACCTCAGTCATGGAGATCACCGGCAGCAAGAATCGAATGATCATGCTGAGTTACCCCGCAAAGGTTTATCAACAAGAGCTGAGAAAAGAACCTCGTTACCCTTGTACGCTGCTCGCGCATATCTATTGTCGCCACGAACAGTTTGACGGCCTTATCAAGGATGTCAGCTCCGGTGGATGCCAGATCCGCCTGCCAGATCATGAATCACTCCAAAAGATCCGTCAGTTGAAAGACTCTGGTTTTTTTATCACCTTTGAGATTCTTTTCCCCGATAACGATACGTACTTTGTCTTCAAAGGCGATCTGATCTCCGTGTTACCGCTGCAGCGTGGATTACGGCTGGGGATCGCGTTCAAAAACCAATATACAGAGATTGCGAAATACCTCGCAGCACTGCATCTCAACTGACAAATTAAGGAAAGGGCTGGCATAGGAGATCACAACACACATCCAGCCTTATAACCGGCTGCAGCAAGGATAGCTGCAGCCGGCCGGGATCGGGTATTTATTCCCACTCCATCTCTTCAAACACACGCTGAGCATTGCGGGCATGGATCTGTTCATACACAGAGAGATAACTGAACGCACTTTGATCAATACTGCTCGTTGCACTCATATCTTCCCCGTTCTCCAGTAGCTGGCCTACGGCACTACGCAGAAACCGTAAATAACGATAGGTATCACGCTCCGCACCCGTCAGGTCCGTTGGCTGTCCGTGCCCGGGTACGATCTTGCCCGGCTTCAGCTGCTGAATGACCTTAAAAGCTTCAATCCATGCCAGATGTTGCGATTGCGGCCCAACGCCCAGCATCCGATCCATATAGACAACATCACCGCTGAATAGCACACCAGATTCAGGTAACCACACCAGTGTCTCTCCACCCGTATGCGCGGGGCCAACAGGAATCAATTGCAACTGAATCCCTTCCACCGAGATATCCGTGACAGCTGACACCATCTCTTTGGCAGGCATCACGTCCGTCCCGTGCCAGCTTTCACCCGTATAACGGGAGGTTGACGCCATCTGAGCGTCTCCGCGGGCCTGCTGATCAGCCAGAGTCTGTTCAGAGGTCAACGTGCGAATGCCCTGCTCAGCGAAATAACGATTACCAAACCAACGGTGATCCTGTCCGCCCGTATTAATGACCAATACAACGGGCTTATCAGTCACCGCGCGGATCTGTGCTTCAATCGCTTTCGCCCCCTTCAGCGTGCCACCGCTATCGATCAGAACAACACCGCGTTCACCCACGATAAAACCAAAATTGGCATTATTCGCCAAATTGGTTTCTGAACGCTGTTCCATCGGACCAATCAGGGCAAAGACATTTTTACTCACCTCGATACGCTGTAACGGATTCGCGTGAACGGAATGAATCACACATGCGCTGAACAACAGGATTGTGCGTATTAAACCAGCCACTGTTTAACCTCCTCCTGCGTGGGTATCCGGCCGCTATGTACCACCGCGTCATTAATCACGACCGCCGGTGTACTCATCACACCATATCCCATGATGACCTCGGGGTTTGTTTCCTTCTCCACGATCACCTCTGTTGCCAGCTCCCGCGCAACCTTCTCAATCACTTCCGCTGTTTTTGTACATTTTGTACAGCCGGTACCCAGTACTTTGATCTCTTTCATCCGATCCTCCGATCAATGTGGAAAAGCCATGTTAAAAATCCAGCCAACGGCCGTGAAAGACAGCAATAACATGGCAAATAGCGTGGCAAGCAGTCGCCACTGCATCACTTGCTTCAATAGAATAAATTCAGGGAAACTCGCGGCTACGGTACTCATGCAAAATGCCAGCGTGGTGCCAACCGGCAGCCCTTTCAGTAACAAACTCTCCATCACCGGAATCACACCTGTCGCATTGGAATACAAAGGTATCCCCATCACCACTGCGGCCGGCACCGACCACCACTGCCCATTTCCCAGATTGGTTTCGACCCATCCCTCAGGCACAAACCCGTGCAGGCCTGCGCCGAGTCCAACTCCTATAAACACCCATTTCCAAACCCGCCCCAAAATCTCTTGCGTTTCTTCACGTGCAAACTGATGACGCTCTAGCATCGATACACGGGGAGCTTCCACATCACCCATCACAGGTTGATGGGAGGCTGCTCGTTGATACGCCTTTGCCGCAAAGGGTTGCAGCCACTGTTCAGCCTTGATCAGATCAAGAAATATGCCGCCAATGACACCCACGCAAATCCCCACCAGCACGTACATCAGGGTAAATTTCCATCCCAGCAGGCTCAGTAATAACAGCACGGCCACTTCATTGATCAACGGAGAAGTCAACAAAAAGGCCATCGTGATACCTACCGGAATCCCCGCTGACGTAAACCCCAGAAACACCGGTATGCTGGAGCAGGAACAAAAAGGCGTGATCGCGCCAAACATTGAACCTAACAGATAACCGACACCACGATGTTTACTGGCCAGATAGTCGCGCACCCGCTCGACATTAAGCGATGCCCTTAGCCACGCCACGAGATAGATCATCACCAACAACAGGGCAAAGATCTTCGTCGTGTCTTCCACGAAAAAATGCAATGCATCCCCGTGTTTCGTGTCAGCTGCCAAACCAAATGTTTCGTACACTAACCAATCGGCAAAATGGGTAAATACCTCAAACATTCTGTTCCTCCTGGAACCAGTGACGTGTGCGGTTCACGATCATCACCAATGACAGCATCACTGGCACTTCTACCAGCACACCGACCACAGTCGCCAGCGCCGCACCAGAATGCAGACCAAACAACGAGATCGCCACCGCGACCGCCAGCTCGAAGAAATTAGAGGTCCCGATCAGGCACGCGGGGGCCGCTATGTTGTGCGGCAAGCGTAGTTTTTTCGCTGCCAGATATGCGATCAGAAAGATACCGTAGGTTTGAAGTAGCAGCGGAATCGCAATCAATACAATTGTCTGGGGTTGAGTCAAAATGACTTCAGCCTGAAAACCAAACAACAGCACGACCGTTGCCAATAATCCCAGCACGGACCAGGGCTTCATTCTATGGAGGAAGTCGTCCAACTGATGCGATTCAGCATGATTCTCTACCCGCCTGTTCAATCGATTCCGGGTGACAATGCCAGCGATTAGGGGTAACACCACATAGAGCACCACCGACAGCAGTAACGTTTCCCAAGGCACCGTGATATCACTCACGCCCAACAAGAATGCGGCTATCGGTGCAAACGCGAAGATCATGATCAGGTCATTGACTGACACCTGCACCAACGTGTAGTCCGGGTCCCCGTCTGTAAGCTGACTCCAGACGAACACCATCGCTGTACAGGGTGCGACACCTAACAGAATCATACCGGCGATATATTCCCCCGCTGACTGAGGGTCAACCAGGTCGGCAAACAGTACTTTGAAGAAGAGCCAGCCCAACGCCGCCATAGAGAATGGCTTGATCAGCCAGTTGATCACCAACGTCAGCATTAAACCCCGTGGTTTTTTGCCAACGTCCCGAATGCGGGAAAAGTCGATCTGCACCATCATCGGGTAAATCATCACCCAGATGAACAACGCCACTACAAGATTGACGTGGGCCACTTCCAATTCAGCAATGACCGCAAAAACCGTTGGTATCCAGTTCCCTAGCAGCACACCCACCGCGATACACAGTGCGATCCAAACTGATAGATAGCGCTCAAAAATACCCATGTTTATCCTTTCCTAATACGGCACGTGTTTATTGCTGCCTGCTCATCCGTTTCTATTCACAAATGAGATAGGGCAACGGTATATGCGAATTTAATCATATATGATTTTAAATATATATGATTTATCGCATATGTTTGTCTTTTGATCTTGGAAACTGATTTTCAGCCGACACGAGCGTTGTCCAAAAGTGCACCGATCTAATCCCTTAACTGAAAGGCATAACTGCGCCAAAACGATGCCCAGGGTTTATCACTCGCCCTATGATGCAGCGCAGCATTAATATACCCACCCTCGAAATCCATCTTTAAAAACCAATAAGCCATTGAAATAAAAGAATTTAAAAAAACTGGCACGCCTCCTGCTACCTCCACGACATCAAGTGCACCAATGGCGGTGCCAGATAAATAACCGGACAAGTACACGCTGACGTGTACTGAACACACAACCGGAACAGCATCAGGCAAAGGCGTCTGTTCTCCCAGTCAATACTGGTGCGGAACGACGTCTTTTTTATTTTTGGGTTATCAACGGAGATGACTATGTTCAAGAAATCACACTCCCTGTTAAGTCGTGTCATCAGCACGACGGTATTGGCGGCTAGTCTGGCTACAGCACCTGCATGGGCTGCAATCGGCGAACCGGAAAAGGAAGACCTGAAGTTCGGCTTTATCAAGCTGACTGACATGGCACCACTGGCCATTGCTTATGAGAAGGGTTACTTCGAGGATGAAGGTCTGTATGTGCAACTGGAAGCGCAGGCAAACTGGAAGGTATTGCTGGACCGTGTGATTGATGGACAACTTGACGGCGCGCACATGCTCGCCGGGCAGCCACTGGGCGCCACCATCGGTTTTGGTACAAAAGCCGACATCATTACCGCCTTCAGCATGGACCTGAACGGCAACGCGATTACCGTATCGAACGACATCTGGGATCAGATGAAGCAATACATCCCCAACGGCCCGGACGGCAAGCCGGTACATCCAATCAAAGCGGATGCATTAAAACCCGTTATCGAGAAGTACAAAGACGAAGGTAAGCCGTTCAACATGGGGATGGTGTTCCCGGTCTCCACCCACAACTATGAACTGCGTTACTGGCTGGCGGCCGGTGGTATCAACCCGGGTTATTACGCGCCTCACAAAGGGGACACCTCCGGTCAGATCGATGCCGACGCACTGCTCTCTGTTACCCCTCCACCTCAGATGCCAGCCACGATGGAAGCCGGCACCATCTACGGTTACTGCGTGGGTGAACCCTGGAACCAGCAGGCCGTATTCAAAGGCATCGGCGTACCAGTGGTAACCGATTATGAAATCTGGAAAAACAACCCGGAGAAAGTGTTCGGCGTATCCAAACACTGGGCTGAAGAATATCCGAACACTCACCTGCGTGTCGTGAAAGCGATGATCCGTGCCGCCAAGTGGCTGGATGACAAAAACAACGCCAACCGTCCGGAAGCGGTGAAAATTCTGTCCCAATCCGAATATGTAGGGGCCGATTACGATGTCATCGCCAACTCCATGACTGGTACCTTCGAATACGAAAAGGGCGACAAGCGTGACGTACCTGATTTCAACGTATTCTTCCGCCACAACGCAACATACCCGTACTACTCCGATGCGATCTGGTATCTGACACAGATGCGCCGCTGGGGTCAGATTGCTGATCCAAAACCGGACAGCTGGTACATGGATATTGCCAAAAAAGTGTACCGTCCCGACATCTACCGCCAGGCGGCTGAAGAGCTGATCGCCGATGGTGTGATCAGTGCAGCAGAGTTCCCGGATTTCGCCACTGAAGACGGCTTCAAAGCACCGCAAACACACTTCATCGACAACATTACGTACGACGGCTCTAAGCCAAATGAGTATCTGAAGAAGTTTGAAATTGGTCTGAAAGACGATCAGAAAATCTGATGACCTGCTCCCTGCTGGCAAGGTATCGCCAGTGGGGAGCGTTTTGCGGGAGTATCCATTATGAGTCATTCATCTACAAAATCATCTAATCCACTGGCAGCTCTGCTATCTGTCTTCCAGTGCGAAAACCCGATTCAGTCTGCGTTGCAGAGCTTAAAACAGCTCATTTTGCCTTTGATTGGCATGCTGGTCTTTTTGCTGATCTGGGATATAGGTGCCAAGAATATTCACACCTCTCTGGGTACGTTTCCCGGCCCTGCACAAGTTTACGAACAAACCGTTGGCCTGATCGACGACCATCAGGCTGAACGCCAAAAAGAGGTCGCTTTCTACGAGCGACAGGAGAAACGCAACGCGAAGAAACTGGAAAAGAACCCGGACGCCAAGATCAAGGTCCGCCCCTATACCGGTAAGCCAACGTTTTTCGATCAGATCGGCACCAGCCTGATCACCGTACTTGCGGGCTTCTTTTTCGCGTCACTGATCGCGATCCCGGCAGGCATTATGATCGGTTTAAATCAGCCTCTCTATTCCGCGTTGAATCCGCTGATTCAGCTGTTCAAACCCGTATCACCACTGGCATGGCTGCCACTGGTCACCATGGTGGTCAGCGCAGTGTACGTCAGCAAAGATCCGATGTTTGCCAAATCTTTTATCACCTCGCTGGTCACTGTATCGCTGTGCTGTTTGTGGCCAACGCTACTGAACACCGCTGTCGGTGTTTCCGGTATCAGTAAAGATCTTCAGAACGTCTCCCAGGTATTACGCCTCTCCTTCTTTACTCACGTGGTGAAGATTGTACTGCCATCGTCCATTCCGATGATGTTTACCGGCCTGCGTTTGTCGCTGGGTATTGCATGGATGGTACTAATCGCTGCAGAGATGCTGGCGCAGAACCCGGGGCTCGGCAAATTCGTCTGGGATGAGTTCCAGAACGGTAGCTCCAACTCACTGGGGCGCATCATGGTTGCCGTACTGGTGATTGGCCTGATTGGCTTCCTGCTGGACCGCATCATGCTGCTGATCCAGAAGAAAGTGTCTTGGGATAAAACAGCCATTCTGCGCTAATTCAACCTCATAAGGAGAAGACTGATGACAACAACACATCTCGAACTGACCGGGGTTGATATTGAGTTCCCAACCCCAGACGGCCCGTTTAAGGCGCTGGACAATGTGAATCTGAAGATCAAAAAAGGCGAATACATCTCCCTGATTGGTCACTCCGGTTGCGGTAAATCCACCGTCCTCAATATTGTCGCCGGTTTATATCAGGCCACTAAAGGCGGCGTATTGCTCGACGGCAAAGAGGTCAACGAACCCGGCCCTGAGCGTGCAGTGGTGTTCCAGAACCACTCTCTGCTGCCATGGCTGACCGCTTACGAAAACGTTGAACTGGCGGTGAATCAGGTCTTTAAGGGCAAGAAAAGCAAAGCCGAGATGAAAGACTGGATTGAACACAATCTTTCACTGGTTCATATGACCCATGCGATGCATAAACGCCCGGAAGAGATCTCCGGTGGTATGAAACAGCGCGTGGGGATCGCCCGTGCACTGGCGATGGAACCTAAAGTGCTGCTGATGGATGAACCCTTTGGTGCACTGGACGCCCTCACCCGTGCACACTTGCAGGATTCATTGATGGAGATTCAGAACGAGTTGAACAACACCGTGATCATGATCACCCACGATGTGGATGAAGCGGTGCTGCTCTCTGACCGTATTGTGATGATGACCAATGGCCCTGAAGCCACGGTGGGTGAGATTCTGGAGATCGACCTGCCCCGTCCGCGTAACCGCATCGCACTGGCCGATGACCCACAGTACAACCAGTACCGCGCAGCCGTACTGAGCTTCCTGTACGAAAAACAGCGCAAGCCGGACACCGGCGAAACCAGTCAAAAACCGGCAGAAGAAGAAAAGCTGGCACACAACCTGCAATCAGAAGAGACAAAAGGTGAAGTTTCAATGACCGAAACCACCGCCGACAGTGAAAAAGTTAAAGCGGCCTAAGTCCGAAGCCCCATAAACACGGGGGTTAAAGCTTAAGCCCGGCAAAGCAGCCATTTCCAAACCGGTGCAAAGGCGCACCACATTGGCTCAACCTCTGCTTTGCCTGCACAGATTTGAACAAAGGCGTTCATGCCCCGCTTCTGAATTGGTGCGGGCTGAACGCCTTTTTGCGTTTTTATAGAGGGCAATCACATGCACGACAGCGGAAAACTCAACCTGCTTTCCTTTACGGGAAAGATGAAGATCCTTCATTTCAGTTGGATCGCATTCTTCATCACGTTCTTTGTTTGGTTTAACCATGCGCCTTTGCTGGGTTCTATCGCTGAATCCCTTGGCCTGACCAAATCCGAAATCAAAACCCTGCTGATCCTGAACGTAGCCCTCACCATCCCGGCCCGCATCATCGTTGGTATGCTGACCGATAAATTTGGTCCGCGTATTACCTATGCGGCGCTGCTCTTCTTCGCCAGCATCCCCTGCTTTATGTTTGCGCTGTCCAGCAACTTTATGGAAGCGGCGATCTCCCGCTTCCTGCTGGGTTTCATCGGTGCCGGTTTTGTCATTGGTATCCGTATGGTGAGCGAGTGGTTCCCAGCGAATGAACTGGGTACGGCAGAAGGTATCTACGGCGGCTGGGGCAACTTTGGTTCTGCGGCGGCAGCTATGTTGCTGCCAACCCTCGCCATTGTATTTGGTGGCGAAGATGGCTGGCGTTATGCGGTGGGCCTGACCGGTGCAATCTGTCTGGTCTTCAGCTTTATCTGGTACAAAAACGTAACCGATACACCAAAAGGCTCCACCTACTTCAAACCGAAAAAGATTGGCGGTCTGGAAGTGACCAGCAAATCTGACTTCGTCTTCCTGCTGGTGATGAAGATTCCTATGTACGCTGCGCTGGCACTGCTGACCTGGAAGCTGTCTCCGGCAGGCGTTTCCATGCTGTCCGATGCTGTCGCACTGGGTATCTACATCGCACTGGCGGCTATTTTTATCTACGACTGCTACAGCGCATATGACGTAAACCGCGAGATCTTCGACAAGCCTGTACCGGAAGTTCACCAGTACAAGTTCAAGCAGGTCGCGGTATTGAATGTACTCTACTTCGCAACCTTTGGTTCTGAACTGGCCGTGGTGTCTATGCTGCCACTGTTCTTCGCCGATGTGTTCGAACTGGACATGGTCTATGCCGGTCTGCTGGCGTCTGCTTATGCCTTTATGAACCTGATGTCCCGTCCGGGTGGTGGCTGGATCAGTGACCGCTTCGGTCGTAAGAAAACCCTGCTGATTCTGACCGCCGGTCTGGCCGTGGGTTACGCGCTGATGTCGATGATCGATAGTACCTGGTCACTGATTCTGGCAGTGCTCACCGCCATGGCATGCTCGTTCTTCGTACAGGCCGGTGAAGGTGCGGTTTTTGCGGTGGTGCCTCTAATCAAACGCCGGCTGACTGGCCAGATTGCAGGGATGACCGGTGCCTACGGTAATGTCGGTGCAGTGTTCTACCTGACAATTTTGTCTATGGTGAGTTATGAGATCTTCTTCAGTGTCATTGCCTGTACGGCGGTTCTTGGCTTCATCGCCCTGCTGTTCCTGGAAGAACCTAAAGGCCACATGGCGGAAGTGAAAGAAGACGGTACCGTCGAGCTGATCGAGGTGTCTTAACCGGCACCCGCTTGTTGGGAGTCGCTGCGCTCACCCCAACCTACATCGCTCTTGTAGGTTGTTGCTGGTTCCCACGGTCCTCCGTGGGAACCCATACGGTGGGTTCCGGCTAATCCATCGTCCCGTATCACTGAGACATATAAAGCGATATGCATTCCCACGCGGGAGCATGGGAACGAGGTATCCGCAGGACCTGACTGACACTGCCACGAGAATCATGATGACCAGTAAACAGCCACCTCAAAAACAACTCAGCATCCGCTTTGGCGGCCGCTCCACTGCCGGTGTAAAAGCGGTTAATCAGGATGCCTTTGCCGCACAACAGCCTGACGGCAGCGAGCTGGAGTTTAAGGGTGTGGCGGCGGCCATCGCCGATGGTGTCAGCAGTTGTGCGGATTCTCAAATCGCCAGTCAAACCTGCGTCACCGGGTTTATTCAGGACTATTTCAGTACCCCCCACAGCTGGAGTGTGAAGCACTCTGTGTCGCGGGTCCTGACCGGCCTGAACAACTGGCTGCATCAGGAAAATATTCAGGCACGACGTGAGAAAGACAGCATGCTTTGCACCTTCTCCGCGCTGGTCATTAAATCCAATACCCTGCACTGGTTCCACGTGGGGGACTCCCGCATCTACCGTTTTCACAACGGTGAGCTAGAGCTGCTTACCAAAGACCACACCCGCCGTGAAGCAGGACGTAACTATCTGTCCCGCGCCATGGGGGGTGATCAACACCTCGAAGTTGATTACAACTCGGCGGTGCTGGAGGAAGGCGCATTGCTTCTGCTCACCACCGATGGGGTGCACGAATTCCTGAAACCGGCCCAGATCAGCAGCACGCTGACCGATGCCGGAGACGATCTGGAAAAAGCCGCCGCCGATCTGGTGCAACAGGCTGAAGAACAAGGCAGCGACGATAACCTCACCGCCCTGCTCATCTCAGTGGATCAACTGCCTCAGGAAACGCTCGACGAAAGTCATCACCGGGTGACCCAGCTACCGATCCCCCCGGTACTGGCGGCAGGTAATAAGATTGACGGTTACGAAGTGCTGGATGTGATCTTCAGCGGCACCCGCAGTCATATGTATCAGGTGAAGGATCTCGAAACCGGTCAGCACTATGTGCTCAAAGCACCCTCGATGAACTTCAGTGAAGATACCGTCTATCTGGATGGGTTTATTCGCGAGGAATGGGTCGGCCAGAAGGTCAACCATCCGAACGTGATGAAGACCTATAAACCCACTCACGCCAAACGTTTCCTTTACTATCTGGGTGAACATATCGAGGGGATGACCCTGCGAGACTGGATGAACGACCATCCCAACCCGGGACTGGATGAAGTCCGTCGACTGGCCTCGCAGATTATCCAGGGACTGCGCGCGTTTCAGCGTGCAGATATGTTGCATCAGGATCTGAAACCGGAAAATATCATGATTGATATGGACGGTCGGGTGAAGATTCTGGACTTCGGCACCGTACGAATCGCCGGTATCGAAGAGATGAGTTCACCACTGGATAAGTCGGTGCCTCAGGGTTCGGTCAACTATGTTGCACCTGAGTACCTGATGGCCGAAATGGGAACCTTCCGCTCTGATATGTTCTCACTGGCGGTCATTGTGTATGAGATGTTGACCGGTCAGCTGCCGTTTGACGAGCGCAATATCAAGCAGGTAGAGATCAATCACTACTCTGAGTTCAGCTACACCCCGGCAATCCAGCACCGCCGGGATCTCCCGCTCTGGATGGAGGGCTGTTTGCGAAAAGCCCTGCAACCTAACCCCATCCATCGCTACGATGCCTATTCCGAATTTATTCAGGATCTGACCGTTCCCAACTCGCATCTGGAAGCCAAAGTACGGCACCAACCCCTGCTGGAGAAAAACCCCACCCGTGTCTGGCAAGGGATCGCCGCGCTGCTGTTGCTGCTCAACCTGGTACAGCTGATGCTTCAGGATACGGTGGGTTAACGTCTGAGACCCTTTATCGGTTGAAACGCAACGCCTGAGCCGCATCGGTGTTGGCGATCACTTGAGTGCCATCAAACACCTCCACTCCGTTGACAAAGGTCTGGCAGATTCGAGCCCGGAAGCGTTCCCCAGCAAACGGTGTCCAACCACACTTGTAACGCACCGAACCATCCTCTACCTGCTGTTCAACGTTCAGATCCACCAGCACCAGATCGGCGGCATACCCTTCGCGAATAAACCCGCGTTGCGCGACCTGATAACGTATGGCCGGATTATGGCAGGCTTTCTGTACGATCTGCTCCAGCGAAAATACACCCTGATGATAGAGTTCCAGCAACATCGGCAAAGCATGTTCCACCAACGGCAAGCCCGCTGGAGCCTGCATATAGGGCTGGTTTTTTTCGCTCAGCAGGTGAGGGGCGTGGTCGGTGGCGATCACATCGATCAGATCACTTCTGACCGCTTCACGCAGTGCGTCCCGGTCGCTTAATGATTTCACCGCCGGGTTACATTTGATGCGATTACCCTTCTCAGAATAATCCAGGTCACTGAACCAGAGATGGTGCACACAGGCCTCAGCGGTAATCCGTTTATCCACCAGATCTCCGGCGGTAAACAGCGCCAGCTCTTTCGCGGTGGTCAGGTGTAAGACGTGCAGATTACTACCATGCTGCTTAGCCAGCGCCACCGCCATCGAACTTGAGGTATAACAGGCGTCCACATCACGGATCAGCGGATGCATCTCCACCGGCACCTCGCCGCCATACTGTACGCTGATCCGTTCGGCATTGGCGTCAATCATCCGGCTGTCTTCACAGTGAGTCGCGATCAGGATCGGGCTGTCACGGAAGATCAAATCCAGCGCGTCAGGATCATCCACCAGCAGATTTCCGGTGGAAGCCCCCATAAACACTTTCACGCCACAGACACGGGTCGGATCAATCGCACGGATCTGGTCGATATTGTGATTGCTGGCGCCAAGATAAAACGAGTAATTCGCCACCGAGCGCTGCGCGGCCCGCGCAAACTTTCTCTCCAGCGCATCCATATTCAGCGTGGGTGGATCTACGTTAGGCATCTCCATATAGCTCGTGATTCCACCGGCTACAGCTGCCGCCGATTCGCTGGCAATATCACCTTTATGGGTCAGTCCCGGCTCACGAAAGTGGACCTGATCGTCGATCATGCCCGGCAACAAATGAAGGCCGCTGGCGTCGATTACGCGATCTGCTGTTTTGTGTTGCAGATCGCTGCCAATCGCCTCAATCTGGCCCTCTTTAATCAGCACGTCACAGGTACGTTGCTTGCCTTCGTTGACCATACAGGCGTTCAAAATCAGTGTGCTATTCATAGTCTTTTTCTCGGTTACCAAGACAACTGAGGCGTAAAACCACCCACCAGACCACGGGTGGTGATGGCGACGGCGTTATGGGCATGTAAACTCTCTTCGTGCGATACCTTGAGCCAGAAGTCACGCACCAAAGTTTCATCCATCAACGCAGCCTGAATGCGGCGGGCGGCATCTTCGCAGAACATCAGATTCTGACCGTTCAACGCTGCGAACGCCTGCTCATCTTCACGCTTCACCGCGGTTTGCACCGGCGTTTGCAAGGCATTTTCGACACAGTTGATAAGATGGACCAGCGGGAAACTGCCCGTCTCGGAACAGCTATCCAGCCGCAGTTTCAGATAGGCCCAGGAACGCTGGCTATGGGGTGTGGCAACAGAACCGCGCTCGCTCAAGAGCCACTCACTGATCTGCGTTTTGCTGAGTGAGGTTTGGTCGGCAAAGTCCTGCTGTAACGCCTCCTCCAATAGCTGACGGGAGAGGGATGCGGAGCACGGGCAGGTGCTGGAATAGGGCACACTCAGCTTCAGATCGATCTCCACCTCGCCACCGTGTAACTCCGCATCGATCTCGACCGGATAGGCCTTCCAGCCCGAATTCTCACTTTTCAGCGCAGGCCGGTTGAGCAACAGATCGAAACTCAGGTGCAGACGCACTGCATCACTGATTCCGTTCTGGCTCTCACACTGGTCAAGCATCAGCTCACTCAGCAATTTGGGTGTCAGCGGCTGCTCAGCACATCGCGCCTGCAACAGCAGATAGAGCCGGGACATATGGATGCCCTTGGTGGCCGGATCGGTGATATTTACAAAAGTCTGCACGCTGGTATCACAGTGCACCCGGCCCTGATCCCGATCGTTCAACGTTATAGGTAACGCAATGCCCGCCATCCCCACCCAGTCCAACGAAGATTGCACGGCAGCCGCGCTGGAACGGGCAACATCCGGCAGCGTACGAACCGATTGAGCGTCCTGCTCTGCGTTGGGATTGACCATCTTATTCATCGCCAGACTCCCCTCCAGATTCAACGCTAGGCATGGTCTGGTTTACACGCACCACCTGTTCGCCGGGGCTGAATGAGAAATAGAAACAGTTGTCACGCCCGGTATGGCAAGCACCGGCCTTCTGATCGGCCAGACAGAGCAAGGTATCTCCGTCACAATCGGCCCGCAGTTCGATCAGCCGTTGCAGATGGCCGCTGCTCTCCCCTTTTTTCCACAGTTGATCGCGGGAGCGAGACCAGTAGGTCACCCACCCCGTCCTCAGGCTCAGGTCCAACGACTCCCGGTTCATCCAGGCCATCATCAATACCTCGCCACTGTCGTGCTGTTGAGTGATCACCGGAATCAGGCCATCGGCGGTCCAGGCGAGCTGGTCTAAAAATTCATCTTGTGGAAATTCAGTGCCCTGCGGGCTCGGTTCGATCTTTTGGAAGAAAGCACGTGTCATCGGGGTAATCGTTATTCGTTGGCTATGGTTGGATGGCACAACCCTCTGCCCTCACGATTGCTCAGAACACAGTGGGCTGTACCACTTATCTTATAATTGTTATAACATAACATAACAAAAGACAGTTAACCCTTTGCCAACAATCCCCGACATCGACAAACCATAATAATGAATACAGCAACACACGCGGCCTTAACTCAGCAGCCCAGTCAGCAACTCAAGCGCATTGCACGTATCAGTGATCAAGCCGAAGTTCTGGGCGAGATCTATCAACCCGACGTTAATCTGGCCGTCTGGCAGCGCGATCTGGGAGCGGAGATAGAACACTACATGGCCCAACTCGCCGACTCTAACCGGCAGGTCAATCTGCGCTGCCTAATCGGCACCGGCGATGAGATGCATGAAGAAACCAGCACGCAGCTCAACCGGGTTCTACCTGACTTCATCGGTAAGGATGCCCTGACCAACAATATCTGCGAACTGGTGGAGATGTACCAGTGCCTGTTTGAACCACAGCAGATCGGCATCCGTCTGGCTACACTCAATCGCGCCATGTGTCCGAAGTTCCATGTGGACTACCTACCCGCTCGTATGGTGACGACCTACAGTGGCGCAGGCACCCACTGGTTGCCGAACCCGGAAGATGGCAGTCCTCGAATTCCGGAAATAGAACCGGAGCATTTCGAACAGATCAGTGCTGGAGATGTGGCCTTGCTGAAAGGGGATGGTTGGTTCGAGAATGAAGGTTTTGGAGTGGTACACCGGTCACCGCCGGTAGCCGAGGGCGAAACGCGGATGTTTCTATCGTTGGATTTTGCGGACTGAGGTTCCAAGGAGTAAGTCCTTATCGGCCGCTTTCGATCCAAAGAAGTCTCTCAGACTAGTCCTGCATAGGCTGAACTTCCCCCAGATTAACGGATACCTTTAATCGGCGAACACTATATCGCCAAAATAGCTTGCAACTGGCAAGAAAACCTAAGCCGTACGAGACGATACAAATTAAAAATTTAACCGCTGTGCGCCTGACCAAATAGAGCGTATAGTGACGTAGTTAGTCTTTCCCTGTATCGAGCCTACTGGCCAACACGCCTCTATCCTCCTTATAGCGACTCTAAATTTGCATGTAAGCAAATAGAGTCGATTCATAGTACCTACCGTTTGTGCTTCTCAAGCTTAATGAGAATAGCCAGTCTTTTAACGTATCTCTGTGCTTTTGAGCAGCGAGATGCTGCGCGTGATATTTTTTTAGCGTGATGTAGGTGCGTTCTTGATTTGTACTTATTCCTTTTAGGAGCTCCATGACTACCGGCATTGAAGAAACTCAAAAGTTACAACCTACCATTATTTCCTATGTGAAAGACCTCCCTAATGTGTGTTCACTTGCCGGCTTAGCTTGCACAATATTGGCGATCTATTTCAGTATTATTGGCGTTTACTACGCAGCAATGATTGGCATGATCTGGGCAGTTGCCTTTGACTGGGCCGATGGTCTGGTTGCGCGAAGAATGAAGGGGCGTACAGGCAGTGACCGAATTTTTGGTGGTCAACTCGATCTGCTCATAGACATTGTTAGCTATGGTGTCGCCCCGGCGATCCTTTTGCTTAGTTATGGAGCGTTCGACCCTATATTTTTGCCAGCCGCTTTCATTGTACTCGCTGCCAGTGCGATACGCTTAAGTTACTTCAGTACCTTCGGCTTGTCTGACGAATCCAAATACACCGGGTTGGCGCTGGACAACAACAACATCCTATTGGTTTCTATATTTCTTTTAGAAAGTGTTCTTCCTAGTGAAATATTCACAGTGATCCTCTATGTCAGTGCTCTAGGGCTGGCCGCTCTCAATGTGTCTCAGATTAAAACGCCCAAATTTTCTGGCAATCCGCGAAATGTTTTTTTGCTTGCGTTTTATACGCTTGGAATTACGGGAATTTATGCTTGGAAGCTTTTATAGTCAGTATTAGCACTGGTAAAACTGCCTGTAAAAAACGGTACTGATAATTATTTTTGAGGAATTAAATAGCATATGATTGTATATACCGTAGGTACTTTTGATTTGTTGCATGTGGGACATCTTGCTTTACTGGAGTACTGTAAATCATTGGGTGGTGTTTTAGCCGTTGGCGTTGCTTCAGATCGTGTTGTGAATTCTTACAAGCCCAATGTGCCTGTTATTCCTCTTGATCAACGCATGGAAATGCTGAGAGCTTTGCGTTGTGTTGATATTGTGCGCCCCTACGATGAACTTGAATATGTGTCTGGTTGCAAAGAACTGAATGCTGATATTTTCGTGATTGGCGAAGATTGGGGGAATAAGCCCCACAATATCGCGGTGGAGTCTTATCTTAAATCGGCAGGAAAGCAGATCAAGCAAGTACTTTATAACCCCCGTACTTCATCAACCTCGATAAAACAAAATGTCATTGCTCAATCTTATAATGTAAGCAATTTAAAGACTACTGTAGCGTAGTGGCTTAATTAACAGGAATAAGTTTGACTACTACGGAGTCCTCTGGACATCTCCTTCCGTTCGGCCAAGGTAAGAGATAATCTTGATCGTTTCCTTTATCGAGGTCGAATTCCTCCACTGGGAGCCTCCAGCAAACGCAACAGTCGGGGGGCTGCTTGACCTTCCCTAGAGGTGAGGCTCTCCGTAACCATATGCAACTCCAAATGCGACATCGGGAAGAATGGGGATGTTTTTTATGCCCTAAACAAAGATCGAAAATAGTACGAAGATCATAATAGGTTCACCCATTATCACCCCTACTTTAGCAGAATATTACGCTATTTTAGAGGATGTCCGCTCCGTGCCGTTAAGCGACCACCCAGGTCGTTACAACCTGCTAACTGCTGGTCACTGGGTAAAGAAGTCGGTTTACGACCCAAAGCGGTCATCAATAGTAAGAGAAAGCTGCTCAAAATAGTCAGAAATATGACCACTAGACCTCATCATAGTTACGTGATCCCCCGTTCGCCGGAGGAAAAACGGTCACAGTAATTATTGGTATGGCATTGGACTATAGTGTGACCATCCGGTGAATACGCCCCACAAACAGTGTTGGAGTGCGCCTTTGGCTCAGATGGATAGGCCAGCTATAACAGGGAGGTAGATGGAGAAAACGTGGTGCACCCGGAGGGATTCGAACCCCGAGCAACAGGATAGAAATAGTTTGCCCCAGACTAATTTTCTGTATGTTATTTGACCGGCCTGATGCTTTATTACCTATTTATGCACGTCATTTCGACGTTTTTCTCAATTCCTCGTCCTGTTTTCATAAGTACAACGTAAAAATTCCTGCATTTTTTTGCCTGCTTCAGGCGGTTCACTCATTTCCAAAAAAAAATAGGATACAAATTATGTCTAATAGGACGACTGGCACAGTTAAATGGTTTAATGATGAGAAAGGCTTTGGCTTTATCGAACAACAATCCGGACCCGATGTTTTTGCCCACTTCAGCGCAAATGCTGGCGACGGCTTCAAAAGCCTTCAGGAAGGCCAGCAGGTTGAATTCTCTGTGACTCAAGGTCAAAAAGGCCCACAAGCAGAGAACATCCGTCCTCTGTAAGTTTTAAATTGGTTTAATTCAATTTAAAACTGCTGGGAGCATGGTTTTATTTTGTTCCCTCAAACAATCACTGTTCCCCACCCTACATTAAAGCTTCACTATTTCCAGATCAGACAACGGTTGTGGTGTGTAGCCACGAGCATTAATGAAACGTTCAAAAAAGGACGCGAAAAACCGTCAGCGCGGTTCAGTATGGACATTATTCGTTTTTTTCGATGTCCTTCTTGATTGTATCCAATCTTTCTTTTTGCTCCTCGCTATTTTGCATCTGCGTCGAACCAGTTTTGTGAGGAGCGGTAAAACGCTCAGTGTTATCTAGCGCCTCGGATAGTTCTTCCAACCTTTCGCTGATTGAACGAAAGAGCATTAAGTCCAGCTGATCCACATCTTTAAGCGCCTGAGTTGACTGCCAGAGCAGGAGCGGAAGTGATTCCAGGATAGTGTGTTCTATGGATTGCATCTCTAATTTGGACTGTAGTTTCTTGCGATCCTCTAGCCATAACACAAGCTCTTTTACCTCCTCAATGAATAGTTCTGCCGCTACATGGGGAGGGACTCGGTCAACTCCGGCATTGAATGAGGCCACATTGATTTGGGTTTCCTTACCCGAATCTTTATCTTTGATAATACGAATGCAATCAATCGTTTCGCCTTTGGTAATGAATTCCATAAGCACCTTCTCACTCTGTGTCAGCTTCAGAGACAACCTAAAATTTAGACTTAGAGAAGAATAATTGCCAACATATAGTCTTGGGCCAATATCTGATTGGTCACGTATGTTATTCCTTGCAGACCTAATGTGGGGGTTAGCTGCGAGTTAAGGAGGATCACCAGCAAAAATAAAAACCAGATTGTTGGGAAAGTCTGGTTTGTGCCGTTAAGCGACAGCCTTAGTCTCTACCGCATTAGCGTCATACTTCAGTCTGCTCTGCCATTTCCCAAAAGCGTCTTCTACGTCAGTTCCCAGCTAACTGACGGTGCTTTCCAGATTACTGTGCCCCAGGAACTGCTGCTGCACGGCCCTGAGGTCCTTAGTTCGTTTATAGATCAGCACTGGTTTGGCTCGCCTCATCGAGTGAGTTCCGTAGACGGAAACTTCAAGACCGATCCATTCTGAATATTTAAAGGCGAGTATTCGTGCCAAAGTGGAACATCTATTCCGTATCATCAAGTGCCAGTTCGGCTTTACCAAGGCTCGCTTCAGGAGAATGCGGAAGAACGACAATAAACTCGCCATGCTTTTTGCGTTGGCAAATGTCGTTCGGGTGATTCAAATGCTGAGGACCTAAGATCAGTGCGTCCGTGGGCTGGGAAACAGATCCGCAGATAATAGAATGCGAATGAAAAGCAGCGAGTTCAACTGAAATCCCGAGAAAAGGCTTGTTGTTGTAATAAGAGACTTAAACAAAGTACTGCCAGGGATAAGCCTACGCTACGTTTCGGTTTGCTCCAGAGCGCAACGTTATACGCTTTTCGTAGCTCCTTTACCGCCAATAGCCTTTTCAGCTCGTCGGTCTCAGCTTAGGTTGCACGTCCATACGAACCCCCTTCGTCTGCGGGCCAGTATTAGTAGGACCACAGTCGCACACCGATCAAGCCCTCGCTTATCAAAAAGATCGCGGTGCCGATACAGGCGATCGACACCAGGCGCGACCAGTTACGCAACAGGAGCCCCCCCTGTGCCGGGAGAAACAGCCTAATAGCCAAATAAAGGCTAATCAGAGTGAACGCGAGCGTGCCAAGGAATAACGACAGAGTCGAGACTGACATGCGCAGCAGGACGTGGATATCTGTCAGCGTTACCACTGTCAATGTAAGTGAACCGTAGAGGCTGAGCGAAGCGAGGAATGGGGGCAACACCACGCCTGTAGGTATTGATATCATCTTGCCGAAAAGTCGCGCGCCCAACCAGACGAGGCCGAAGAGTAGTGAGGAGAGCATAAGCAACTGAGCTAAGCCTGTGGCAATAGGCTGAAACCAGGCCCATAGCGCGGATATCTTACGCATCTGGCCTTCAAAGCCACTTTGTAGATAGGTGGCTCCCTGCTCGTCTGTAACCAGAAAGCGCGTTGCAACGGGCTGATCTTCTGTGCGGAAGCTGTTTTCGCTGACCGGGATCAGTTCCGTTTTTTCGCTCCCCAACAAGGGCTTTTCGTACAGACGCCCCTCTTCCATCCATACGTGTCTCAGCCACACGAACCTAATAACGAAGTTCGTGATCTGGGTGCGCGGCGTCACCGCCTGATAGTACCCCGTGACACGCTGGAGCTGGCTGGCGTCCAGTCTAACGGATGGCTTTTTGGTGGGAACCCGGGCCGCGATTAGAAACTCCGCGATGCGCTCAGCAATGTCGTTGAGCTTGCCGTCGAGTTTGTTGATCGACACGAAATAGCCGACATCTAACTCAGGTGAGTATGCGGTCGTCGCTATAAAACCAGTTATGCTACCACCGTGGCCGTGAAACTGATGTCCGCCCATGATGGACGCGTGATTCCCGAGCCCATAGCCGAAGTCATGACCGGCTTTCGCCGCCAGGGTTGTGGTCGGCCGTTCCATCCGCGCTATGGTTTCAGAACGAAAAACCTGGAGGCTGTCGAGTTGGCCTCGGTTGATCATCATGCGTAGGTAATGACTCATTTCGAGAGCCGAGGTGTTTATCGCTCCCGATGGCCGGACAATGATGTGTTCGTAGATCGACTCGGTTTCTCCGTTAGCCTGGTAGCCCTTGGCCAGCACACCTTCTCGGGGAATCTTGAAGGTCGTATTGGCCATGCCTAAAGGCTCGAACACATGCTCCTTCACATAGCTCTCGAACTCCTGCCCAGTCACTGCTTCCAGCACTAAGGCGGCTATCGCTGGCCCGGAATTTGCGTAAGACATGTGGGTTCCGGGTGGCCATCGACTGGTTCTTGAATGGGGATGGAAGGCCAGTCCAGCCTCTAGAGTGATGTTGGGGTCGTCCATTTTGCCTATCTCGACAAAATGCATGTCATCAAACCCGGTGGTGTGCTCCAACAGGTGCGCCACGGTGATCGGATGCGTCTCCGCCCAGGGGTTTTGGTATTCGAGTTCCGGAACCAGCTTGCGAATAGGGGTATCAAGATTCAGCCGGCCTTGTTCCACAAGCTTCAGCAGGGCCAGCGCAGTGAACGACTTGGTGACCGAGCCTATGCGAAACAAGGTGTCAGCCGTGACATCCACGTTATCGGCAACGTCGGCTTTACCCAGTCCGCCGGCCCAGACAATCTCGTCACCCGTGACGAGAGCAACCGAGGCACCCGGAATACCCGCCTCGTCCATCATCGCCTGGATGTCTGCCTTTAACTGCTCAAGGCCGTCAGATGAATACTGACCGATTTGCCCAAAGGCCGGGGATACGACGCACATGACGACCGCAATAATCACCCACGCATGTAGAGTTGTTTTCATGATTTCCTTCTTTTCGCGGTGGATGGTATCAGCTTCGCCATCCAGCCACCTGGATGCTCCAAGGGACTTTTCATCACGGGTTCTGCCAACTACACCCAGTGCCGCCAACGACGAGGGGTGGAATAAAAAGTTACGTTTCCGGACAGGGTAGTGCATGGCGTATAACTAGGCGTGCGTGGCAAGGGACGTTGCCTTGATGCCTAAAGCGGAAATAGTTAAACGCTACTTACATTGCCAATGGCGTAATGGAGGCAACCAGCCATAACATCCAACTGCTATCCTTGCGACCTCAACAACGTTTTCGCTTCCGCACCAGTTTTGGAAAGCGGGTTGGAAAGGACTTCATTTCCAACATGCAGAGACCGGCGATACTGATTGCTACACCCAACATCTGGGTTGCGTCCAAGGTTTCTCCTAATAGCAAACACGCAAACAACAAGGTGATGGCAGGTCCAGACAGGGAGACCAAGCTAGCACGACGAGCTCCGCACCGTTTGATGGCTTCATACAGTAGAAAAAAAGGGATCACCGTGCAGACTGTGGCGATCAACACACTCCACCCAGCCCCCTCTGGGGTGTACTCCATGGTAAAACCCCTACCGCTACCCGCCAGAAACAATACCACTAATATCAACGTGACGGTGTTGCTCGCGGCAGTAAAGCGACTGGAACTAAGTTGCTTCAAAATCATCTGACTGTAGATCAGATAGAACGCATAGGTAACAGATGCCGCCAACGCCCAAACGATCCCCTTAAGGGTCTCACTAGACAGCGGGGTATCCCCCTGAGGCGACACGACCAACAGCAGGCCGCTATAGCTCACGGTAAAGGCAACCAAATGTTGTCCGGTGGGTAAACGCCGTTCCATTAGTGCAGCGATCAGCACCACAAACAGTGGAAATGTAAACAAAATCAATCGTGATAATCCGGCATCGATATAAGACAAAGCCGTGAAATCAAAATAAGTAGCGAGGAAAAACAAGGTCCCGGTCCCCGCGCAGTGTCCCCATTGTCTACCATCAATACCTCCTGTTGCCCCATATACAACGCGCGCACCGATCCAAAATAATGGAACGGCGATGGCAAAACGTACCAGCATCAGAAAATCCACGTCAGTATCAGCGGCAAAAACGAACTTGGCTAGTATTCCCTTGAACGACAGCGCGATTGTCGCCATCAGGACGAACAGAAAGCTAGGGTCATTGGGCTTGAGGTGCATTGGCTCGATACCCTCTTTTGCGGTTCGGTCTGGGTATTATTGCCAAGCTGAGATATTAATCTATATCCTAATAATTCTTTCAGATATTAAAATTTATTATATCATTTAAGAATGGACTCTAAACATCTACGCAGTTTTCTACATATCTCCGAACTTGGCAGCATCAGTAAGGCTGCCGAACGTCTAAATTTGACCCAACCTGCGCTCAGTCGGCAATTAAAAATTCTGGAGGAGGAAGCCGGAATGCGCCTTCTGCAACGGACCGGACGCGGGGTCAGCCTTACCGATGCAGGGCGTTTGTTGGCACAACGGGCACAATCAGTCATCAGCGAACTGGAGAAAATTAGCAGCGAATTAGCAGCAATAAAGGGCACTGTAAGGGGAGAACTCTGCATTGGTTTTCCCCCTAGTGTCGGTCTACGATTGGCCGGTCCGGTGGTCCAGCGGTTCCATTCCGAATATCCCGATGTACAGTTACGAGTAGAACAACTCATTTCAGGGACACTGGAACAGAAACTGCTCGCAGGACGTATCGATCTGGGTGTGTTGTTTGACGGTACCATCAGCCCTAATTTGCGCACCGAGCCACTATGGCAAGAGCAGTTGGCTGTCATTGCCCATCCGCAGATCGGACTTGATGCATACAGCTCACTCTCCCTGAAGCAGGCACTGCAACTACCGTTAATCCTCCCCAAGGCCCCTCATAACCTCCGGGACATGTTGGAGCAGCAAGCATTTCGGGAAGGTATCCCGTTGAACGTGGAGATCGAAGTGGATTCCCTGATGATCCAATTGGCGCTGGTACGTCGAAATCTTGGTTGCTCTATCATGCCAGCCGCTCTGTGCCAGACTGAGCTGTTGGCAGATATGCTTACTTCTACAGATATTGTTGATCCTGAGCTGACCCGCACTGCACTATTGGCGTGGTCTAAGGACCATCCTTTGACCACCGCTGGCCATATCATGGCTGAGATGGTGCGCGCATGTGCGGCAGATAACAAAGATGGAGAAATATTCTCCTAGAGAGCTTTTGGATTCCGTCGCAGAATGATTGAGTGATCCATTGAATCCACAGCCGGAAGCGGACATTTGAATCGACGATGTTGGATAGCTTTGATCAACCAATTGACGTCATTTACTGCCAAATTATCGCTTGCGTCGATAGTGGGTCTGAACCAAAGCATCCAAATGAACCTGGGTGCTGATATGTTCAAATGCTAATGGTTCAGCCAAAGTCCCGAAGAGCGGCACGCCTCCCCCCAGCAGTATCGGTAGTTGTGTAATGATCAACTCGTCAATCATGTCGGCATCCAGAAAGCTCTGGATAGTTTTGCCACCATCAACATATAAGTCGGTAAAACCTCTTTGATTCAGGGATTCAACAACTTCAGATAATGAGCCTGAAATTATCTCTGCTTTATCACTATACGCCTCTGGAATAGAAGTCATTGTGTCACTAAGTACAAAGACAGGCATAGGGTAAGGCCATTCCACATCGAAGCCACATACGGTCTCAAATGTATTTCTCCCCATAATCAAGGCATCGATTTTTTCCATAAAATCAACCCAGCCTAAATCAAGGTTATCTGGATTTGGAATACTGTGAAGCCAGCCCAATCCCCCATCTTTATCAGCAATGTAACCATCTAGGCTGGTAGCGATGTACACGATCTTCGACATAAAACCCTCTAACAACAAAGCCTTGCAAAAACTGGAATTGGATCAAGATGAGCTTGTATTAACTCTTTGCTCAAATTAATATTCTACAATGTAGAATATATATGCTATCGAGGTTTTGTAATGGCTGTCAAGGCGAGGAAACGTGGGCGTCCTGCCCAAGATCAAAGTCAATTAACTGCCGAACTTATTGTTTTAAGTGCACGAAGGCTGATGCAGGAGAACGGTAAGGTTCCAAGTATTCGTCAGGTTTCTAGTGTTTTGGGAGTTGACCCAATGGCCATTTATCACTATTTCTCAAGTAAATCTGTACTTCTTGAGGCACTGACGATCTCGTTGATCGAGGATATCTACGATCCCAAAGAAGGTAGAAAGTGGCAAGATGAGCTGGAGCAGTTGTGTAAAAGTTACTTGGAATTGCTGAGAACGCATCCAGGACTGTTAGAGACCTTGCTATCCATAAAAGCGTTTGGGCCAGCACAGGTATTCAATCAGCGTTTAGCAATAATATTGGCTCCGCTTGAGCTTTCACAATCAGCTTTTACTCAGGCTCAGGATCTATTAGTTGATTACATGCATGGAGTCGCTTTAGCTATTCAGTGCAATCCAGATAATTTGTCGTCGAATTGTATTGATGGCCCTCTTAGTTTGATTCGTTTAGGGCTGGAGAGTAGATGACAAATACAACAATCTAGTGATATCCGCTCTGTTGTCGAAAACCAACGATCTGTACGGCTTGGGATAGTTGTTTCTGATGTCCACTGTGTACCGAAAGCAGACCGCCCTAGTTTTTGCCCCTCATTGATACCAATTCCCCTCCGCACAATCTGGTGCACCCCGCCCAACTCCGTGCACGCTTTTAGTTCATATAAGCCCCTTCGC
The DNA here is from genome assembly GCF_015209595.1 of Pontibacterium sinense. Taxonomy (GTDB): domain Bacteria; phylum Pseudomonadota; class Gammaproteobacteria; order Pseudomonadales; family Balneatricaceae; genus Pontibacterium; species Pontibacterium sinense. Next base: position 92,938 of record NZ_JADEYS010000011.1, read on the forward strand.
TATGTGCGAATACTCCTAAGACAGTACCAAAAAACAAATATACCCAACAAAAACAACATGTTAAAAAACCTGGCACCCTATCTGCTATATACCGTTTAAAAATAAAATTTAGTTTTAACGAATGAACAACGGCGTTCATCAACCACCGGCCCTTCCCGACCGGTTGGTCGATGAGCGCTTTTTTTTTGGCAACCGTGTGAAGGTTAAGGCGTAACGATGAAGAAAGAGCATCTGATCATTATCGGCAACGGCATGGCGACTGGACGGCTGCTCAGCGAGATTACCGCGCTGGATGCAGACCGGTACGAGATCACCGTGTTCGATCAGGAACCACACGGTAGCTACAACCGTATCATGCTCTCTCCCGTGCTTGCCGAAGAGATGACAGCAAAAGAGATTGTTATCCACACCGCCGACTGGTTTACCAATAACAACATCACACTGCACACCAACGACCCGATTGTCAGTATTGATCGTGAGAACAAAACAGTTACCAGCCAGCGCGGCGTAACCGCCCACTATGACAAGCTGGTGATGGCGACGGGTTCAGAACCCGCACTGCCCGCAGCAGCACGCGACTGCTCTCTGAACGGCATTCTCAGTTTCCGCAATATGCGTGATGTACAACGCATTAAAAGCCACGCCAACAACAGCGAACACGCCTTAGTTATCGGTGGCGGCTTACTGGGACTGGAAGCGGCTTATGGCCTGCGTAAACAGGGTGTGCATGTCACTGTACTGCACCGTGGAGAATGGCTGCTGAACCGTCAGTTGGACGAAGCTGCGGGCAAACTCCTGCAGACTGAGCTGGAACGCCGTGGCATCAACATCGTACTGGGCAAAGAGGTCACCGCCTTTAAGGGCGCTCAGCACATCTCTTCGGTCAGCCTGTCCGACGGCAGCGAACTGAACGTACAGCAGGTGGTTATTGCGATCGGCATCGTACCCCACACAGAGTTGGCAGAACGCGCAGGGCTTGAATGCCAGCGTGGCGTGCACGTGAACAACTGCATGCAGACCAGCGATGAAAATATCTACGCCCTGGGCGAATGCTGTCAGTTCGGCGATGACACTTTTGGCCTGGTTGCTCCGATCTGGGATCAGACCCGTGTCCTGAGCAACCTGCTCTGTGATGACGGCAGCCACCGTTTCGAGGTAAACCCTACGGCCACCAAACTCAAAATCTCCGGCATCGATCTTTATTCTGCCGGCGAATATCTGGACAGCGACGATACCGACGCAGTGATCTTTAACGACCGTCTGCGCGGCACCTATAAAAAGCTGCTATTCCGCAACGACCAGCTGGTCGGCACCGTGCTCTACGGCGCAGTGCAGGACGGTAACTGGTACTTCGACCTGATCCAGAACAAACAGAATACCCGGGCAATCCGCCCACATATCATTTTTGGCCGCGCTTTCAGCGAGAAAAAGAGTGCCACAGGCACCGACACAGAGCGCACAACCCTTGCGGCAGCTTCTTAAGAGGACCTCTCCCATGAGTAAACAGAAATTAGTAGTGATTGGTAACGGAATGGTGGGACACCACTATCTGGAAAGTCTGGTGGAGTCCGGTTTTGCCGAACAATACGAAATCACCGTGTTCTGTGAAGAACCGCGCCTGGCCTATGATCGTGTACATCTGAGTGCCTACTTTGACGGTTCAAGTGCCGATGATCTGGCCATGGGTACACCGGCGCTGTATGACAGCTGGGGCCTGAACGTCCTGATCGGTGAAAAAGCGGTCGAAATCGACCGTAAGAATAAAACCGTGACCGCGACCAACGGTGACGTGCTGAATTACGACAAACTGGTACTGTCGACCGGCTCGTACCCGTTTGTTCCCCCGGTTCCTGGCCATGAGCGGGAAAACTGTCTGGTCTACCGCACCATTGAGGATTTAGAGGCGATTGAAGCCGCTGCCAAGGGTTCCAAAGTGGGCGTAGTCGTGGGCGGTGGTCTGCTCGGTCTGGAAGCGGCAAAAGCCCTGCGTGATCTGGGTCTGGAGACCCACGTAGTGGAGTTTGCCCCCCGTCTGATGGCTGTGCAGCTGGATGAAGACGGTGGTCAGCTGCTGCGCAACAAGATCGAAGGCCTGGGTGTAAAAGTACATACTAATAAAAATACCCAGCTGATCGATGAGGGCGAAACCGCAAAACACTGTATGAATTTTGCGGACGGCAAAAAGCTGGAGACAGACCTGATACTGTTCTCCGCCGGTATTCGCCCCCAGGACGAACTTGCCCGTCAGAGTGGACTCGAGATAGGCGAGCGCGGCGGTATCGTAGTGAACAATCACTGCCAGACCTCCGATGAAAACATCTACGCCATCGGCGAGTGCGCCCTGTGGAATAATCGAATCTTTGGTCTTGTTGCGCCGGGCTACACCATGGCAAAAACAGCGGTCTCCCACATGCTGGGCGGCACTGAAGAATTTACCGGTGCGGATATGAGCACCAAGCTGAAACTGCTGGGTGTGGATGTCGGTTCCATCGGCGATGCGCACGGCATGACACCCGGTGCGATCAGCTACAAATACTCCGATGACAACACCGCCAGCTACAAGCGCATCATTGTCTCTGAAGACAAGAAAACCCTGATCGGCGCGGTGCTGGTGGGTGATTGTGAGCAGTATGACACCCTGTTGCAGTACGCCCTGAACGGCATCGAACTGCCCGAACATCCGGAAAGCCTGATTCTGCCAGCACTGGACGGTAGCTCTGCACCCGCGCTGGGGCCTGATGCATTGCCTGATACCGCAACAATCTGCTCCTGTCTGAACGTCACTAAAGGTCAGATCTGCTGCTCCATCGATGACGGCGCAACCGATGTAGGTATGGTTAAAGACGCAACTAAAGCCGCATCAGGCTGCGGTGGTTGTGCCGCACTGGTGAAATCGGTTGTCGATTGTGAGCTGGAAAAACGGGGTGTCGAGGTAAATACCGACATCTGTGAACACTTCCCGCATACCCGTGAAGAGATCTACCACATCATCCGTGTCGAAGGCATCCGCAGCTTCCATGAACTGATTGGCAAGCACGGCAAAGGTCTGGGTTGTGACATCTGTAAGCCCGCGGTTGGCAACATGCTGGCATCGTGCTGGAACGAGCACATCATGGATGAAAAGCATGTCAGCCTGCAGGACACCAACGATACCTTCATGGCGAACATGCAGAAGAACGGCACCTATTCCATCGTTCCCCGTATCGCTGGTGGCGAGATCACCCCGGACAAACTGATCGTATTGGGTCAGGTGGCAAAGAAATACAACCTCTACACCAAAATCACCGGCGGTCAGCGAGTTGACCTGTTTGGTGCACAGCTACATGAACTGCCACTGATCTGGGAAGAGCTGATTGCCGCCGGATTCGAAACGGGCCACGCCTACGGTAAGTCCCTGCGTACAGTTAAATCCTGTGTCGGTAGCACCTGGTGCCGCTATGGCGTCAAAGACAGTGCCGGTACGGCCATTAATTTAGAGAACCGTTACAAAGGGCTGCGGTCTCCCCACAAAATTAAATTCGCAGTCTCCGGTTGTACCCGTGAATGTGCCGAAGCTCAGAGTAAAGACATCGGTGTCATCGCCACAGAAAACGGCTGGAACCTGTATGTCTGCGGTAACGGTGGTATGAAACCCCGTCATGCCGACTTGTTCGCGACCGATCTGGACGACGAAACCCTGATCAAGTACATCGACCGCGTATTGATGTTCTACATCAAAACCGGTGATCGCCTGCAGCGTACCTCTGTCTGGATGGACAATCTGGAAGGCGGTCTCGACTACCTGCGCGATGTAGTCATCAACGACACTCTAGGCATCGCTGAGGAACTGGAGAAACAGATGGCACATGTTGTAGATACCTACGAATGTGAATGGAAAGCGACACTCAACGATGAAGAAAAACTGAAACGCTTCCGTACCTTCGTCAACGAAGACGGTGGCGATCCTCAGATCGTTAATATCATCGAACGCGATCAGATCCGTCCGGCTTAAGCCTTAGATTAGAAGGAGATAACAGATGAATACTGCAACGAAACTCGACTGGAAAACACTCTGCTCTCAGAACGATCTGGTGCCTTTTTCAGGCGTCGCGGCCAAGCTAGATGAAGCACAGATCGCACTCTTTTATCTGCCCGGTGAAGAGGAAAGCCTGTTTGCCGTGTGTAACCACGATCCTGTCAGCAGCGCGAATGTCATCGCCCGTGGCCTGATCGGTGATGTAAACGGAGAGCCTGTTGTTGCCTCTCCCCTGTATAAACAGCACTACGCACTAAAAAGCGGTTTGTGTCTGGAAGATGAATCCCTGCAGTTGCGTACCTTCCCGGTACGCATCAATGGTGATCATGTTGAAGTCCTCAACGCCTAACCCATAATTATAAGCAATGTCCCCCAACCCTAAGGGCCGTTATTAAACGGCCCTTTTTTTGGTCGAAATAAGGCAAGAGTGATACTCCCCCATTAAAACGCGCCTTAGACCGCAAGAGTTCCACTTTGTTCAGCATGAATTCAGATAACCAATGAGACACTCATCGACGAGTAGAAGCCAGATGCTAACCAATCAACACATTCCGATGTCATGCAACCGATCTGTGGGACCGGTATTCGAACCAACCCTTTGCCAGATGCAGCACATATGTCGAAACGTACAGCATTTGAATACCCACTCTTAACCCTTTTGCCTTATGCCTTATGTATTAAATAAATCATACTTATTATCGTTTCACGCTAAAACTAGTTACGTCATAGACGTTCGAGGTCAGTTTTGACGCGTAAAAATGTGTGGAGTGTACTCCTTACATTGCCCACTTTCAGGAGGAAAACATGGCTATTACCCGTAAAACCACCATGAAGCTAAGCGTGCTCTCTGCTTCGATATTGCTTGCTGCATGCAGTGCGAACGACCCAAAATCACAACAACTATCGCCTTACTCGGCAACTGAGCTAGAACAACGTAATCAGGAACTGCTGGAACGTGAGCGTGAAGTATCACGCCGTGAAGCTGAAGCGCAGAACGCACTGGCGGCTTCCAAAGAAAAAGAAGGTATCAACGATCTGCTTCCGCCAAACGCTAAATCCGGCGAATGTTATGCACGTGTTTGGGTCGAACCAACGTATCAGAGCTACACAGAGAAAGTACTGGTCAAAGAGGCAAGCGAGCGTGTAGAAATCATTCCAGCACGTTACGAAGCGCAATCTGAAACCGTTCAGGTACAACCCGCAAGCCAAAAGATCGAAGTCACTCCTGCTCAGTATGATGTGGTAACAGAGCAGAAATTGATTCGCGAAGCCGGTACTCAGTGGTTGGTTGATCTGGCTAAAGGCAGTGCGCCAGCCAGCAAGCAATTGCTGCAAGCGGCAAGTGCGCATGGTATCGATCTGGATGCGGCTCAGCCAGGTATGTGCTTCCACGAGCACTACAAGCCTGCTCAATTTGAAAAGGTTAAAGAGTCCGTGCTGGTAAAAGACGGATATGATGTCGTTGAAACTGTACCAGCCAAATTCCGCTGGACTGAAAAGCGTGTACTGGTGAAAGAAGCCAGCACCCGTATCGAAGAGATCCCAGCTCAATACGACACAGTCATGGAAGAAGTTGTCGACGTACCGGCCCACACTGTGTGGAAGAAAGGTACCGGTCCGATTCAGAAAATTGATGAAGCTACGGGCGAGATTATGTGTCTGGTTGAAGTACCCGCTACCTTCAAAAAGATCTCTAAGCGCGTGATGGTTTCTGCACCATCAACCCGTACCGTAGAGATCCCAGCAATTTACGACACCGTGCGTGTACAAGAACTGGTATCTGAAGCGAAAGAAGTCCGTAATACCGTGCCTGCCAAATACAAAGATATCAGCATTACGAAGAAAGTTGCCGATGTCGGATTTGTATGGCATGAAGTGCATAACATGCACCACCCTGCTTCCACACGTACAGGCAACAAAATTTGTCTGACTGAACGTGCAGCTGAATACGAAACGATTCAACGTACCGTTGTAACGCAGAAAGCCAGCACCAATACGGTAGATATTCCGGCTAAATACGAAACGGTGAAAGTAACCAAGCTGGTATCTCCTGCTGCAGAAAAACGGATCAAGATCCCAGCTGAATACGATACGGTATCCCTGAGTAAGATTAATCAGGAAGGTTTCATGGAGTGGCGTTCAATTCTCTGCGAAACCAATATGACTCGTACCACTATTATGGACATTCAGCGTGCTCTCGATGCAAAAGGGTACAACCCGGGTGCCATCGATGGTGTTGTCGGTCGAGAAACCATGAGCGCGGTGAACAAATTCCAGCAAGACAATAAGCTGCCAACCGATAAGTACATCAATATTGAAACGGTTAAGGCGCTGAGTGTTGAAATCTAAAACTCTCATATAGGGTTTAAGCCCTCCCACAGCAGCCCCTCCTACTCACAGAGGGGCTGTTCTTTATGCTAAGCACCGCATTTACTTCCCCTGCCCATCACATATTTGCTCGTTTCCCTCCAAGTCAAAGAGTTTACCCATTCAACAGCACTGACAGATAAGTCATTTCAATACTCATGAAATTCATACTTTGGTCGATGTAATTGTGAGGCTTTAGAAATAAGGATTAGACCAACCAGTCTTCGTCTTTGGCGTTTTCTGGACCTCTGATCTACAGTCAAAAGCTCAAATAATAATTAAAAAACAAAAACATATGGACAATGCGGGCGACGTACTATGAATTTATCTATAGGAATACGGGTTGGGGTCGGCTTCTTAGCCATGATCATACTCCTGATACTCTGCGGCAGCGCAGGTCTCTTTGGTGTGAATCAGGTCTCCTCTTCCCTTCTCTTTGTCTCAGGCCCGGCCAGAGACGTATCCGACGGCGGTCGGGAAACAACCATCAATCTGCAACAAGAGATGCTGGTCACCGAACGAATTCTCTCGAACGATATCCCTCTCAAGCAAGGCAAAAAAATGTTGAGGGAGTCCCGCAAAGCCTCCCGCGCATCACTGAAATCAATCAAAAGCACCGGCCTGATCGAAGAACAGGTACTCGTCAAAACAGAAAGCCTGATTGCCCAATATCGGGGTTCACAGCTGTCGCTACTCAGTGATTTCAAAACCATTCGTGAACAACGTATGCAGCTTCTGGAAGCCACTAACAACACACTCGACAAAGTGGCCGTTGCCCAGGAAGACGTGCTTATTAAAGCCGATGAGCATTTTCTGGATCGTCGCAAATCAGAAGAGCTTAACGACCTCGATATGATGCTGTCGGAAATACGCGTGGGTGTTCTGATGCGCAACTACAGCCTGCAACAGCTGTTTGAAGGTGCAGACCCGACCGAACAGATGCTGATTATGAACGAGCAGCGTAAGCAGCTAGTCGATACGCTGGATCGGGTGCTTCAACGTCTCAAATATCACGAGATGTCTGAGCAATCAGAAGGATTGGAACAATCCTTTCAGCAGATGCAGCAACTTTACGTGCAGGTCGTGGTTGAATTCACCACCTTTAAAGAATCACGTAAGGACATGGGCAAACTGATCGATCGCGTATTGGCCGCGCTGGAAAATGTTCAAAATAAAGGGACAGAAGCGGTCACCGGAGAGATCAGTAAAGTCGATGACTTGGTGACCACCGCCGATACGATGATTATCGCTGCCGCGGTTGGTGGCGTGCTGGCGGCAATTATTGCACTCGCCGTCACTATTTTCACCGTCGTTCACCCCATCCGTAACGTTGCGGAAAACCTACAACTGATCGGTGCCGGTGAAGGTGACCTGAACGTTTCTCTGCCTGAATCCGGCGCGACTGAATTGAAGACGCTGGCCGAGGGGTTCAACGGATTTGTTGAGAAGATCCGTACAACGGTGTCGGGCGTTTCCAGTGCCGTTGATGAACTCGGAAGCGCTGCCTCGTCCCTGCGTAATGTCAGCAATGACGCTGCCCTGGCTATCTCCCGTCAATCTGATGAAACCGATCAAGCCGCTGCCGCTATCAATGAGATGAGCGCAACGGCTACCGATGTTGCAGAAAACGCAGCCTCTGCTGCAACCGCCGCGAACAGCGCCGACAAGGCTGCGGATCAGGGCAAAAATGAAGTGGACACCACCATTGATGCGATCCGCAATCAGGTCAGTCAGTTGAACACAGCCGCGGGCGTCATCGAACAACTGGCACAGGACAGCAAGAGTATCGGAACGGTGCTCGACGTGATTAACGATATCGCTGACAAAACCAACCTGCTGGCACTTAATGCGGCCATTGAAGCCGCTCGTGCGGGCGATGCAGGACGGGGCTTTGCTGTCGTTGCTGATGAAGTTCGTGAACTGGCCAGTCGCACGCAGAGTGCTACAACAGAAATTCAGGATGTCATCAACAAACTGCAATCCGCCGCCTCCGAAGCGGTAACCTCCATGCACAACAGCCGCGATTATGCCGAACAAAGCGCCGCTCAGGCAGAGCATGCCGGCACCTCACTGAATGAAATCACACGTGAGTCCAGCACGATCAGCGACATGACGGTGCAGATTGCACAAGCCGCTGAGCAGCAAGCGGATGTAGCGGAAACGATTAACCAGAACGTCGTTACCATCAGCGAACGGGCGCGGGAAACACAGGACGCATCCACACGCATCAGCTCATCTACAGATGAGCTTGCGCTGATCGCGCAGCGACTACAAACGCTGGTATCCGAATTTAGGTACTAAGCAGAGAATGATCAACAAGTATAAAGGGAGGCTGAGCGCCTCCCTTTGTTATGGGATTAGGTGAGGACAACGATTCTTATCCGTGTACGTGTCATTAACACCCGGCCACAACCGTTCCGGTAATCGGATCATCCCCATTACTCGGGTTGTAATAATAGGCATAACAATGATCTGAAATCTTCATTCCTTCAAGCCAAACGATCACCAGACCCCGACCTGAAGTAGCGATAGGTAAACCACTGGCCTTTTTTTGATTGCCTACGCCACAGAATGCATTTTGGGTGCAGGATTGATTGGTTCTGGTGTAACCGATCTCTTTGCCAATATTCAGTGCATAACGCCAGGCGTTGTTCCAATGACCGGCAATATATCCGTCAGTCACCTTGATTCGATTTCCGTCCACGGTGATCCAGCCATCTTTAACGCCCTCGACCATGGATTTGGCCGCAACCATCGTAGAGGTCGATGCCATCGCTGCCTGAACACCCTCAACGGATGCTCGTCGGGCATCGGCACCTAAACTGACAAATCGGGGCAATGCGACAGATGCCAATATACCCAGTAATGCGATAACGACTACCAGATCAACCAGAGTGAAACCTGAAACAGGAGGATGAAGCGTACAAGACTTATAAAGAGGCATTTGATTGGTTCGCATCGGTATATCCTAAAATCACTTCAAGGAACATCGTAATACCGGAGTCGATCAAGATCGTGAGCACTGACCTCTCTTAAAGGCTTCTACTGAACAATCACCAACGATCGATATTGTTCAAAATACTAATAACTCTATCTGTATAAATCCTTACATGAAGCCAGATAAATCCAAGGTTCTGTTCAAAAACTTCTACGAAGGGGGCCACACCTTGAAATTGGTAAAGTTTCTTATAGGGTGAAAAATCATAATTACTGCAAAATACCACAGTTAAAAAACCTGTTAAGATCCGGGTTATAGGTAATCGTTCTTTGCGGTTCTTCTTTTCTATAACAACGTGTATACATTTAGCGTGCTTAGTTTTGTTTGCAGGTATGCGTAGAGGTATACGTGAACGCATATGTATTATATTTTCCGCCTCACCTTCTATAAAACCACTAAAAACACATAGATTTCATATAGTTGCAAAAACCAACACACTCTCCTATGAATATATTTTTGATGAACAGCAAGGCTGTATTGTTCAGTTTTCGTAAAACCTGCGCAGCGTAACAACGAACCAGCCGACATCCATCTCTATTTTTTTACGATCAAAACAACTCAATCTCCACCACAGTCTGCAAAACCATCGATGAAACTTCCGGTGTCAGAACCACCCAACTTCAATCCCTCTTTCGCCCGTTTTCGACTCTCCTTTTTATCGAGTTCATCCAAGCGTTTTTTATCATCCTCTGAATACAACAGTGCGACTGGAAACTGATAACCGCAAAACTCACAGGTTTTTACCCGGCGGTTATAGATCGCTCTATTACATTCCGGACATTTAAACTGAAAATGCATTTTTAACTACACCTTTAACGTCATCTATTTCAGGTAAACCAACATAAAAAAGCCTGCCGGACACACTGTCCCAAGCAGGCTTTTATAGAGCCGTATTAGCCACTACTTCGGCTTATCAATCACCATATCTACCCGGCGGTTAAGCTTCCTTCCACTTACCGTTTTGTTGGTCGCCATCGGTTGAGTTTCGCCATAACCCTTCACCGTCAACCGCTTAGGATCAATACTGTAGTCATCAATCAGACGCTTATACACCGCATCGGCACGCCGTTCAGATAACCACTGATTGTATTCATCGGTGCCGGTAGAGTCCGTATGACCCGCGATAACGGCATCCATATCAGGGTTCGCTTTCAGGTATTCCGCCGCATCATTGATGTCTTTATCGTATTTGTTAACCAACAAGGACGAATTTAGTGCGAACTTCACATCCATACGAAACGCAAGTTTATTACCTTCAATTTCCCGGAACCTATCGTCTTCTTTGATCAGTCCCGCCATCAAGGCGTCTTTATCGAATGTCTGCTGTACCGGCGTTTCAGGTGGGCAGCGTCCAAAGGCATCAGACTCATCAGCATGGCTAACCATCGCGTCTGCACCTGCAGTGCCAGCAACGTCAAAGGAAGACACTAACTGCCCCATGGCCGCCAACGTACGTGCCTGTGCCAACTTCAGATTATGCTCTGTGTTGACGTAGGTACGGCGGACTTCGAAGTATTCGTTTTCGGTATCGAGCAGATCGAGCAACGTACGTTGGCCGATATCAAACTGTTTGCGGTACGCATCGCGGGCTTTGCCAATCGCCTGCTGGTTGCGATCGAGGTACTGCGCCTGCTGCGTCAGGCTGTTGATGTCATTATGCGCAATCACAACTTGCTGGCGGACGTCACGGCAGACTTTACGGCGCTCGTGATAGGCGGTATCCATGCGACGATCAAACTGACGCTGACGGGCCCGGTCAGAACCCCCGTTATAGAGGTTGTAACTCATCAACAGTTCGATCGCTTCTTCGTCACGTTCGACATCAACTCCATCGGTGAAGTCTTCCACTTCCTTACGCAAGCGCAGGTCCAATCGGGGCAACATATCGGCATCTTTGGATTTACGTGCCGCTTGCGCAGCCAGCATATTTTCTGTCGCGGCATTCAGATCCGGATGCATCACATACGCACGGTTCAGTGCGTCATTACGTGTGACAGGGATCAGCTCAGTTTTGAGGCTGGGTTCATCAAGCTGTTCTGCTGGTAGCTCGCCAATCACTCGCTGGAAACGGGCGGTAACATCATGCAGATTGGTCGCTTCGGTCAGGAGGTTCGCTTCAGCCAGAGCCAATCGTGCTGTCGCCTGCTCCAGATCGACGCGCCGGCCAATACCTGCGTCGGTGCGCTCTTTGATATCATCATAAACTTGGCGGTGCTCAATGTAGTTTTCCTTCGCTAGCTCGACGAGTTTTTGGTAACGCAAGGTATCGAGGTAGGCCCGGGTGGTGTCGAGCACAACATCTTCAGATGTTTTTCGGAACTGGTAAAAGCGGACTTTACTGACATGATTCAGGCGTGCTACTTCGTTTTTCGTCGCAAAACCATCAAACAACATCTGTGTCAGGCTCAAACGCACACTCCAAGGATCGTACGAGATGTCGGATGTGTTATCTCGGTCCAAACGCTCATGCCCTATCTGCGCATTCAGGTCCACCCGTGGGTAATACCCTCCTTTGCCAACCCGCTGCTCTTCCTCTGAGGCTTCAAAGTTGTACCAGCTGGCTTTCACCTCGGGGTTCCCTTCAACCGAACGAGAGATCGCATCGTTAAGAGAACTTACGGGTTCGGCCCAGGCTGGGGCTGCTGAGATCACTAATGCAGCCAGAAATAAACGATTGCTCATTTTCTAATCTGCCTTTCAAAATCATCGGTAAAATCCACTGATTAAATTTTAACCAGCAGTCGTATATTTCAAGATAGACGACAGTGGTATGTAAAGACAGCTTTACACCTAAAAAATTGAGGATTAATTATTCAAGAAAAGATAGAATCGGCCGATATTTAACCAGATGTCGCGGCACCATTGTAAACAGAGACGCTATAAACAAAGAAACATCAGGTCATTTTTCAACCAGAAGTTTATTTTTCTCTGTTAGCACCATTTTTGGCTTTATTCAGTTTACTGATCAGTTGTTTAGTCAGGAGCAGTATTTGTGCGTTTAAGAATCGGTACATGGGCAACAAACAGTCTGTTTTCGCTGTTCCTTCTGGGTGCATCAGCCAGTGTTGTTGCCAATACATCAGTAGAAAATCTCGAAAGCCTGAGTAATATCCAGAATCTGGCCGAAAGCCGTTATGGCAATCTAGCAGCCGATTCAGTGAGTCGCTGGCGCCACCTGTTAGATGCCAGCTACAGTTTGCCTGAGCAGGAAAAACTCCAAAGAATCAATAAGTTCTTTAACCTCCACGTATACTACGACGAAGATAAGAAAATCTGGCAGAAGGCTGATTATTGGGCCACACCACTTGAAACGCTGGCCCGAGCACGTGGCGACTGTGAAGACTTCACCATCGCTAAATATATCTCTCTGCGTCTGCTGGATATTCCCGCAAACAAGTTAAAGTTAACGTACGTTAATCTTTATCCGGTAATCGGAGATAATAGCGAAAAACAAGCACACATGGTGTTGGCTTATTATCCGGACGAACAGTCAGACCCGCTTATTCTGGATAACTTACAGGGTAAAATACTACCCGCATCCAAGCGCCCTGAATTAAAACCCGTGTTCAGCTTTAATGACTCTACAATGTGGATCAATGGCCAGCAAAGCGATGTAAAGCCACAGTTACGCCTTAGCAGATGGCGCGATGTTTTAAATCGTATGCACGACGATGGTTTGTAATAAAAAACAGCCATCGTCGCGCGGGGCTAATTAGAACCTCTGAACAGGTTAAAGATCAGTGATTAATGTTCCGTTGGTCACCAGATCCTGCACCAAAGCCGACTGATCCACCACGTTGTTGACGGTATAGGCACTGACCAGATCCACATTTTCCAGTACGATCACCTGTTCCACATCACCGGCGTTAAAGCCACCAGCAAAGTCACCGTCGGTGCTGATCTGCACCACCGTATCGCCATCCCCGTTCAACTCGAAGTGCAGGAAGTGGGTCAGATCCCCTCCGCCTTCTCCGTCAAGTAGTTCACTCAGGTTCAGTGCATCCCCTCCGCTGGCAGGCAAGCTGCTATCAAAGTCTGTAATGGTATCTGTTGCCGGAGTTCCTGCGACACCGCCATCATTAAGCTGCCATACAAAGGTATCTGAACCGGCACCGCCAATCAGCGTGTCATCACCCTCTCCACCAATCAGTATGTCATCACCCGCATTACCGGATAGCTGGTCATCTCCCGCCAAGCCATTCAGGGTATTGCTATCTTCATTACCGCCCAATGCATTGTTGCTACCGTCACCGTTCAGATCATCCAGCGTACCGCTCATGTTGATCTCAATCGTATCGCTGTCGGTGTCCTGATCACTGTCGGTCACGTTTATACCGGCACTGATATTGAAGTCCTGAGCTTCAGTCAGATAATTCACTGTCAGCTCGTTAGGGACCAATTTGTATGCCCCACTATCGGATTCAAAGACGATAAATGTAAAATCATCCAGACCAAAGTCAGATGCATTGATGGTCACGGTGTCGTTATCCGAAACGGTGACCACATTGCTGGAGACACCAGCCGGCAGAGCAGTATAGGTAAACCCATCAACCCCGAGGTTTTCCAATTCGGAAGGTTTCACACTGTAAACCGTATACCTCAGATCGGCCGTACCGTTCCCTACAATATCCACCTTCAGGCTCATACCTGTCACGTTCTGATCAAAGCTCATGAACAGGTGATCATCCTTATCAGTATCTGCATCTACATCCTGGCCCGTTCCAACCCCCATAGTATTTGCGCTGGTGTTGACTGTACTGCGAATGTAAGCACTGCTACCTGCCTCATATTCATACCCATAAAACAGGGTTTGAATAGGATCTTCGAGCGCGCCATTGGAGGAGAGTCGGAAACTGCTGGTGTTCCCGCCCGAGAGGTTTGCAGCAATTCCCACATCACTGGCCACCGTTTGGACAGCCATATACTGGTGATAGGTATACGTGCTCAGATCCTCATTCAGAGTCAGAGTAAATACGGTTGTATCGTCGGCTAACTTACCTGTCACCGTTTTAGTACCCGCATCACTGGTGATCGTTATCGGTTCTTCATTGGCATACAGGTCAACACTGGTATTCACCGTACCCCAACTGAAACTTTCGGGTGTATCGGCAGAGGAGTCCAGATCAATAGCCCCCAAAACCTGCCCTACTCCGTTCAAGCCATGCGCATCCGATATCGAAAGAATCTCGGGTTGATCATCTATCTGACTAATGATGAGCGATCCGGAAGGAGAGCTATCACCATCAATATCCAGTGCGCTGACGACAAACGATACGCTATCCAGATCACTACCTGGATCGTGATTCACCGGGTTAAGCAAGGTATAGCTGTACGACACATCTCCGGTACCTGCGTTATAACCGGTGACAACCAGCTCTTCATTAAGATTGCTGACCACACTCAATGGGGTGATAACCGTTGCGGTGGCCAGTTGAGCGGCGGTGAGCGTCACGCCAGCAATAGTGACTGATGCCAGACCGTCCGGTGCAATCACTTTAAAACTACCATTGGCCGTTTCACTGGTATCCCCCACCGACAACAAGCCAACATCGTAAACAGCAACGCCATCACTGCCGGTGAAATCCAGTTCAACACCATGATCCTCCCCAACATTAATGGTGACTGTAGCCGTATTTGAAACCGCGCCCGAATCATCTTTGATGGTATAGGTGAAGCTGTCCTGCCCAATAAAGGTGCCATTTGGCGTGTAGTTAAACGTACCGTCCACATTCAGAGTGACTGTTCCTTGCGACGGCTGAGTGAAGCTGTTGATCTGAATTGGATCACCTTCTGGATCAGAGTCGTTACTCATCACATCGATATCAATCGCCGTGTTCTGATCTGTTGTATCGCTATCATTGACCGCGACTGGCGCATCGTTCACCGGTTCAACGGTGATGCTGACCGTCGCCGGGTTTGAGGTGGTGCCCGTGGCATCATCTACGGTGTACGCAAAGCTGTCCGGTCCGTTGTAATCCTGATCCGGCGTATAGGTCACCACACCCGTCACGGGATCTACTGAAACCGAACCGTGATCCGGCTGAGCCGTGATCGTCACTGTCGTTGGATCAATGTCTCCGTCCGGATCGGTATCGTTGGCCAGTACATCAATATCAATCGCGACATCTTCATCGGTTGTCACAACATCGTTCACAGCCACCGGAGGATCGGCTACCGGATCAACCGTAATACTGACCGTTGCTGCATTTGATGTCGTACCGGTTGCGTCATCCACTGTGTAGGCAAAGCTATCCGGCCCGTTGTAATCCTGATCCGGGGTATAGGTCACTACACCCGTCACCGGATCCACAGAAACAGAACCATGATCCGGCTGATCCGTGATGGTCACCGTCGTTGGATCGATGTCGCCATCCGGATCGCTATCATTGGCCAACACATCAATATCAATCGCTACATCTTCATCGGTGGTTACAGCATCATTCACCGCCACCGGTGGATCGTCCACTGGATCCACTGTAATACTGACCGTCGCCGGATTCGAGGTGGTACCCATCTCATCATCTACGGTGTAAGCAAAGCTGTCCGGTCCGTTATAATCCTGATCCGGCGTATAGGTCACCATACCGGTCACCGGATCTACTGAAACAGATCCGTGATCCGGTTGAGTCGTAATGGTCACTGTCGTTGGATCGATATCTCCGTCCGGATCCGTATCATTAGCCAATACGTTGATATCAATCGCCACATCTTCATCGGTGGTCACAGCATCATTCACAGCCACCGGTGGATCACCTAATGGGCCCACGTTAATGCTAACAGTCGCCGGATTCGAGGTCGTACCCGTCGCGTCATCTACGGTGTAGCCAAAGCTGTCCGGTCCGTTGTAATCCTGATCCGGGGTATAGGTCACGACACCGGTCACCGGATCTACAGCAACAGAACCATGATCGGGTTGTTCCGTGATCGTCACTGTCGTTGGATCGATGTCGCCGTCCGGATCGGTATCGTTGGCAAGGACATCAATATCTATTGCCACATCTTCATCGGTGTTCACAGCATCGTTCACGGCCACCGGTGGGTCGGCGACAGGTTCCACTGTGATGCTGACAGTCGCCGGATTCGAGGTGGTACCGGTTGCATCATCCACGGTGTAGCCAAAGCTGTCCGGTCCGTTATAGTCCTGATCCGGCGTATAGGTCACAACACCGGTGACCGGATCCACTGATACCGAACCGTGCTCGGGTTGTGACGTAATGGTCACCGTTGTTGGATCAATATCTCCATCCGGATCGGTATCGTTGGCCAATACATCGATATTAATCGCCACATCTTCATCCGTAATGACTTCGTCATTCACGGCCACCGGAGGGTCAGGCACCGGCTCCACAGTAATACTGACCGTCGCAGGATTCGAGGTGTTGCCTTCATTGTCCTGTACGGTATAAGCAAAGCTGTCCGGTCCGTTATAGTCCTGATCCGGTGTATAGGTCACAACACCGGTGACCGGATCCACCGATACCGAACCATGATCCGGTTGATTGGTGATGGTCACCGTCGTCGGATCAATATCTCCATCCGGATCACTGTCGTTCGCCAGTACATCGATATCAATCGACACATCCTCATCTGTAAGGATTTCATCGTCCAGGGCAACAGGCGGAATGGGCTCTGGTGGATCAACAGGCGGTTCCACGGGCGGTTCCGCTACAGGCTCTACAGTAATACCCACTGTAGCCGGGTTCGACGTAATACCCGTGGCATCATCAACGGTATAGCTAAAGCTATCCGGACCGTTGTAGTTCGGATCTGGGGTATACGTCACCTCGCCGGTGACCGGATCCACAGACACAGAGCCATTATCTGGCTGGCTAGTGATTGTCACTGTCGTTGGGTCAATATCCCCATCCGGATCCGTATCGTTGGCGAGCACATCAATAGCTATCGCCACATCCTCATCGGTCGTCACTACATCATCGACCGCCACTGGGGGATCAGCCACCGGATCGACAGTGATGCTAACTGTCGCAGGATTAGACGTATTGCCCTCATCATCCTGTACCGTGTATTGAAAACTGTCCGGGCCGTTGTAGTCCTGATCCGGGACATAAGTCACCGCACCACTGGACGGATCAACGGAGACTGTGCCATGGCTCGGCTGACTGGTGATGGTAACGGTCGTCGGATCTATCTCCCCATCAGGGTCGTTATCGTTTGCCAGAACATTAATTTGGATCGCGTTATCTTCATCTGTACTGACGGCATCATCTTCAGCAATTGGAGATTCCGCAACCGGATTCACATTGATACTCACCGTTGCAGGATTAGAGGTATTCCCCTCATCATCCTGTACCGTGTACTGGAAACTGTCCGGACCGTTATAATTTTCATCCGGCGTATAAGTGATCGCCCCGCTCACGGGATCAACATTGACGATGCCGCTGGAAGGCAGAGACACGATATTCACTGAAGATGGGTCAAGATCATCATCTGGATCACTGTCATTGCCCAAGACATCAATAACCGTGCTGCTGCCCTCATCAAGACTTACAGAATCAGCAACAGCAACAGGGGGTAACCCATCGAGATCAATCAGATCCGGGGTTTCAAAGACAAACGGCAACCCCTCAAAACCAGGACCGCCATATTCCAGCCCTTCTACATTTTCAATGATTCGGGCCAGACGCACAAAACTATGACCCTCATCTCCGGCCGCACCCGCCGCTGGTGCAGGTAACACTTGCGATGGATCCTGTCCCGCTTCTAATGCACTCAAGACAGCAGCAACCGAGGGATCAGTGATACTTTCCTCTTCCGCGATCACCGTCTGGTCAGCAAGCATCTCCCGCGTCAGAGTAACCTCTACCGGGTCACCGAAACTCAGCGATGTGTCATCAGCCATCAGCAGCTCAACGTTGCCTGCCGATGAAGGTAA
The DNA here is from genome assembly GCF_015209595.1 of Pontibacterium sinense. Classification (GTDB taxonomy): domain Bacteria; phylum Pseudomonadota; class Gammaproteobacteria; order Pseudomonadales; family Balneatricaceae; genus Pontibacterium; species Pontibacterium sinense. Next base: position 111,211 of record NZ_JADEYS010000011.1, read on the forward strand.
AATGACATCCCCTTCTTTCAGTTGATCACCCACTTCCAATAAACGTAACTGGCCATCGCTGTCACGGACATATGCATCGCCAGTGACTGCGGAAACCGTTGCAATGGGGGTATGGTTAGCCATGTTGTCGCACTCCCCTTTCAAGGCCAAAAATTCTTTAAACCATTGGGGCCCGATAACGCGATAAGAATGCGCTCTTGAACAGTGCTCTACTCAACACAAACCATTAAAAATCAGATTTCCCTGTAGATTCCCCGCAAATAAAGGAGAACGGCTCCGCCAGTCGGATTCCGTTCCAAAACTCATTCCAATCGCGTTTACAGGCTTCTATCAGGTTAGAAAGGGGGCAAATTGCAGGCATTGTACTCAAGGTACAATATGACCAAATTTCATACAGTAGTTGACGATAGATGATTCAACATCAATACGAGCTGTATGCGATCACGCGCACCGGTTTTAGCGAAAATTGAGGCCAGGTGAGCTTTCACTGTTCGTTCTGTAATTTCAAGTGAACTGGCAATTTCACGGTTGGTTGCACCTCTGGCAACTTCACGTGCAACCATTTGTTCACGCTCTGTCAGCAGGTCTGAACAATCGACCTCCTCCGTGTGCATCACGTCCTGCATATGACCTGCACTCAGTTGCAACACTCTCTCAATAAAAGAAGATCCCACCCAGTATCCACCATGCTCAACGACAAGCGCGACTTCTCTCAGCTGATTTACAGCGGCCAGAACATGGCAATAACCACAAGCCCCAGCCCCGAAAACATGCACAGCTTCATCGTTGTTCGGGATATTGGACAACACAACAATCGGACAACATAGTTGCTTGGCCTGTTCTAACCAAAGCAGACGATCCACCGCTGTCAGGGAGGTAAAATCCAGCCATACACAGCTTTTTCCACGCATAACCGCGGAGACTTCTGAGGGTGTACGTACCGTAATAGAATCAGGAAACGCCTGATGCCAGCGTACGGGAGATAACGGTTTTTGGCTCACGAATACATGCATAGTTTATCGCTCCGTCAGCGCATACTGCTTAGCACGGAATACAGGTTTTAGCAGATAATTGAGGATGCTTTTTTTCCCCGTCAGAATATCCACCTCTGCAACCATCCCCGGGATGATCGGCTTCCCCTCTCCAAGGCTGGACTCCAGAGTTTTAACCCGAACGATATAAAACGGGTTTCCCTTATCGTCCAACACCGTGTCAGCGCTGATGTGCTCCAGCGAGGCATCTAAACCGCCATAGACCACAAAGTCATAGGCCGTAAACTTCACCAGAGCGTTCTGCCCCGGTCGCAAGAAAGCGATATCACGGGGACTGATTTTAGCTTCCAGTAGCAGAGCATCATCCAGAGGCACAATTTCAACAATCTCACGCCCCGGCAATACCACACCACCGATCGTATTATAGAAAAGTCTTTTCACTGTCCCCCGTACAGGCGAACGTACCGCTGTTTGTGCAACGCGGTCAGACAAACCACGACTACTCTCCATTAAGGTATTAATGCGGGCCGTCGTACGCGATAGTTCCTCACGAATGTTATTTTTAAACTCCAGCTCAACCTCCCTCAGCTTATCCTTAGCCTCAGCGATCGCTTCTTTGGTGCGCTGAATTTTAGCCCCCGCTTGCTGACGCTCTCCGCGTAAACGTGATACCTCGCGACGCAACTTCAGCAGATCAATGGGAGACACGGCGCCTGACTCCAACAGGGGTTCACTGGCATTCAGTTCCTGCTGTGCAAAATCATAAGCGCGATCCAACTGTGCTTTCAGTGCGCGACTCTCCTGGCGTTCCTGCTCACGCTGTCTAAGTTGTTTACCAGCTATATTTTTTGCCGCGGTTAGTTCCGCCTGACTCGAGTGGTACAACGTCATTTCCTGCTCGACAACACCAGGCGCCAACTCACGCAGGTCATCGTTAGGGGTAAACGCCATCTCTTCAGCCACAGCCCTCAATCGAGCCGCCTTTATCTGCAGCGCTACCAACTCAGCTCTGTTCTCCCTAAAACTCGCCACTGAACGTGTCGCATCCAACTTGACCAGCAGCTGCCCCGCCTCTACCGTCTGCCCCTCCACAACCGCAAGTTCAGTGACTACACCGCCGTCCTGAGACTGAATAACCTGTACCTGCCGGGACGGAATGACCTTACCTTCCCCTCGGGTAACCTCATCGATTTCGGCATAGGCCGACCAGCAGATCAACACGATGACCACCAGCGCGACGCCATATAACAGCGCGCGGGCTTTCAACGGATTTTGTTCCAGCATCGCTCGATCAGCATCTTCCAGCCAGTTGAGATTATTCGCATCTTCAACAGGAATGCCCTGCTCAAAGTTGCTCTGAAATCTGAGCTTTGGAGGATCACTGTGCGGCTGATCGCTCATAATGCCCTCCCAATACGACCCTTGCGTAACGCATCCATTACGTTGTCACGCGGACCATCTGCCACCACCTGCCCGCCATCTAATACAATAATACGGTCGACCAGCTGCAACATGGACGTGCGATGCGTCGTCAGCAACATGGTTTTTCCCTTCGCAAACTGCTCAAGATGAGACAGAATCGCCGCTTCAGATGTGTGGTCCATTGATCCGGTGGCTTCATCCAACAGCAGCAACGGCGGGTTATGGATCGCTGCCCGTGCCAGCGTCACCGCTTTTCGTTGCCCACCGGAAAGAAACTCCCCTCGCTCGCCCACATTCATATCAAAACCTTGTGGATGACGATTAATGAAATCACTCAGATCAGCCAGCTTTACAGCCCGGTCCAATGCAGCCTGTGACACCTGAGCATTTGCCAACACCAGGTTTTCCTTCAATGTCCCGTAAAAAAGAGTTGCGTCTTGAGGCACGTAACCTATCTGATGACGTAACTCGGCAGGGTCCAGCTGACGAAGATCCATTCCATCAACCAGTACGGCCCCCTCTGCCGGTTGATAGAGTCCCATCAACAATCGGTTCAATGTCGTTTTTCCCGAACCCACCCGTCCGAGGACGGCCACATGCTCACCGGGCTGCAGCGAAAAACTCACATCGTTGAGGGTAGAGATTTCAGCACCCGGATAAGTAAAAGAAACATGCCTGAACGTAACCTCACCTTTTAATGAAGCTCGGCTGGAGAAACGCTTACCGACTGGACGTTCTACCGGCTGATCCATAACCTCATTCAGTGCGGTCAACGCCGTCCGGGCATTATGATATTGAGTTAATAAACCGGCCACCTGACTGATCGGTGCCATCGCACGGTTGCTCAACATGGTCGCCGCAATCAACCCACCCAGGCTTAATTCACCTTCTGCGATCAGGTACACACCCATCACAATGATGCTGACACTCACCAATTGTTGTGCCCACAGCGCTACATTGAGGTTCGTTGATGCCAGCAATCTCAACTGAACACCCACCCGATCCAGAAACGCCGCAGCCTTCTCCCAGCGGCGCTGCATCATGCCTTCGGCACACATGGACTTAAGCGTATCCAGCCCGATCAGGCTTTCGATCAACACTGAGTTTCGCATGGAGCTGGCCTGATACATGCTTTCAGTCAGCTTTCGCATTTTTCGCTGTGTCGTCAGTGCATATAGAACCACGACGGCGATACCCACCAGCAAGGGAACTACCATGCCTGTCGCGATCCAACCAATCACCAGAATAAAGATCAGGGTAAATGGCAGATCAATCAGTGCGGTCAGAGACGCCGATGTGGTGAAATCACGCACCGACTCATAAGAACGCAGGTTAGCCGCAAACGCCCCCACCGACTGAGGCCGGTGCTCCATCTTCAGCCCTAACACTTGTTCCATAATCCGTACCGACAGGAGGATATCCACCCGCTTGCCAGCCAGATCGAGAAAGTATCCACGCATGGTTCGCAACGCCAGATCAGCCACCAGCACCACGCCGATCCCAATCGCCAACATCCACAAAGTTTCAAGCGCGTGGTTGGGTACCACACGGTCATACACATTCATGGCAAATAATGGCAATGCCAACGCAAACAGGTTGATAAAAAATGCCGCCAGCAACACATCTCTATAGAGTCCCAGGTTCTCCCCCATGGCACTCCAGAACCAATGACCTTTTGACGCTTTACTGATATTCGAGGTACGGGAATCAAAACGAAATTTTGGTCGGGCATAGATCACCAGCCCGGTGTAACTGTCGTTTAATTGGGCAACAGGAATGTCTTCGACGGTATCGGACAATTCGGGGAAGATAACGTGAGCATGACGTTTATCTTCACTCCATCCCATCAATACACAGGCATCGTCTCCGTCCATCAATAACACGGCAGGAAGCGCCCGCTCACGTACATGCGACAACGGCTTGCTCAGTAGTTTGCTGACAAGCCCCACACGTGCAGCAGCCCGCCCAAACAAATAGGGCGTGAGATGCGCTTGCTCAAGGGGCAAACCGGATACCAGAGACTCACGATTAACACTCTCACCGTGAAATGCACTCAGGACCAGCAGACACTCAAGCAAAGAATCGATGTCCATCTTTGCGTCCATAGCCACTCCTGTTTAAATGGCCATGCGTCCTCATCCAAAAAATATGGCCAGTCCTGTCAATCTAGCTGAACATTGGCCGGAACATAAAACGTTCACTAAAGAATAATTTTCATACAGAATTCGGACTGAAAACTGGAAAAAGCGCCGTTCTTTGCCTGTTTTTATCTTTTTATACCGTCAAGAATGGGTCACAAGGTTTCGTGACTCGTGTCCATTCGCATCATCCGAAACTGTAAACATGCCGTTACAAGTCGCTGATAAGAGACAACTATCCCCTTTCTAAAACCAACACAGCGCGTTTGAATTCGACCGGCGTGTAGCTATAGCAACAGGCATAAAAAAGCCCCGCATTTGCGAGGCTGGTATAGCGTATCTATCGATCTAGTTAATCCACTAATTCCGGCTCAGCGATTTGAACGGCATTAATGGTCTTCTGCGGATTACGCATACGCTCGTCTAACAGCTCCCAGCGTTCGCGTGCCAGCTTCAGGTTCTTTTCTTTCACATGACCAAAACCTTTAATCTGCAACGGTACGTTCGCGATCTCCACGGCGGTATCCAATGTATCGCCTGAAAGCTCACGGATCAGGTTTTCGATCCGGCGACGATACTGCTTGATCAATGCCCGCTCTTCGCGACGCTCGGCACTGTAACCAAACGGATCCATCCAGCTACCACGCACACCTTTGAAGCCTGCAATGATCTGCAAGGCTTTATACATCCAGCCGCCAAACTCCCGCTTTTTCAGCTGACCGGTACGTGGGTCACGTTTTGACAGCACTGGCGGAGCCATATGAAATTTCAGCTCAAAGTCTCCGCTGAACTGACGTTTGATATTTGCCAGCCACGCACCATCGGTATATAAGCGCGCCACTTCGTACTCATCTTTATAGGCCATTAGCTTATACAAACTGCGCGCCACCGCTTCGGTCAGCGCTGTACTATCCGGCGCGATTCTCTGCTCTGCCGCACGCACCTGATCCACCAGATAGGTGTATTTAGCGGAGTAGTTTGCGCTCTGATACGCCACCAGATCTTTCGCCCGGCGCTTGATCAGCTGATCGACACTCTCTGACATCACCCGCCATTCCGGCGTTGGGAATCCCTGCTCCATCAGTTTTTCGATCTGTGCCGGATCATGTGCCATCAGGCGACCGAGCTTAAAGGCACGCAGGTTATACGGTACGGCAACACCATTTTTCTCGATAGCCGTTTCGATAGAGGCCAGTTTCACCGGCAACCAGCCCATCTGACAGGCATAGCCCAGCAGCATAATGTTGGCACCAATGGTATCGCCGGTCAGGCGTTGTGCCACATCGGTGGAGTCAAAGAAATGTGCATTGCCATCACCCGTAAAGCGGGTCAATGCAGCGCGCATATCATCCACAGGGATATGGAAGTCACCGTCACGGGTGAAGGCACCGGTCACCGTTTCATGTTCGTTCACCACTGCGCGGGTAAAACCCTGACGCAATCGAGAGAGACCTTCATCGCTGGAGCTGGTCACAATATCAGCGCCGATCAGCAGGTTTGCCTGTCCTGTGGATAAACGGGTCGATTTCAGTTCATCAACGGAGTTGCCGATCTTCAGATGGCAGAACACCGCACCAAACTTCTGCGCCATACCAGTCAGGTCCAGTACCTGTGAGGCTTTCCCTTCCGCCTGAGCCGCATCACCCATCAGTGAGGAGATGGTGACTACGCCGGTACCACCGATACCGCATACCAATGCGCCAAATACCCCATCGGATTCTGCAACCGGTGGCTGTGGCAACGCATCAAACAAGGCATCGGACATCTCCACCCCTTTGCCCTTAGTCAGCTCGCCACCTTCAACGGTCACAAAGCTTGGGCAGAAGCCGTTCACGCAGGAGAAGTCTTTGTTACACGCTGACTGGTCGATCATCCGTTTACGACCCAACTCGGTTTCCAGTGGCTGCACAGACAAACAGTTCGACGCTTCGCCACAGTCACCACAACCTTCACACAGGCGGTAGTTGATATAAGCACGCTTGGATGGATCTTCAGCGCTGCCGCGTTTACGACGACGGCGCAGTTCTGTGGCACAGGTCTGCTCGTAGATCAGGACGGTAACACCAGAAATCTGCTGCAACTCTTCCTGTACTTTGATCAGGTCATCGCGGTGATAGAGCTGAGTATCCGGGGCAAACTCACTTTTGTTAAATTTGGACGGATCAGCACTGACTACAACGACCTTGGCCGCGCCTTCCGCTTTTAACTCATGGGTAATCGCTTGCACACTCAGCGGACCGTCATGGGGCTGACCACCCGTCATCGCTACAGCATCGTTAAAGAGGATTTTGTAGGTGATGTTCACACCCGAAGCGATCGCCTGACGAATCGCGTTGGAACCGGAGTGGTAATAGGTTCCATCGCCCAAATTCACGAAGGCATGTTCCTGATCCACAAACGGTGCGGCACCAGCCCACGTGGCACCCTCGCCACCCATCTGGGTAAAGCTGACCCCGTCTCGATCCATCAACCGCACTAGATAGTGACAGCCAATCCCCACCAACTGATTCGCGCCCTCCGGGGTTTTAGTCGAGCTATTATGTGGACAACCGGAACAGAAATACGGTGTACGATCGACCACGTTGCGCGGTACCGAAAGCTGCTGATCGGTCTGATCCAGCATGGCAATCCAGTCACGCATCGAGTCGGTGATATGGTGCCCCTGCAACCAGTCCACCAATACCCGCGCAATCAATGCGGGTGTCAGTTCACCATTAGTTGGCAGCTGCTCTTTTCCTGCCAAATTGCGCTTACCCAACACCCGTGGACGCTGTGCTTCAGGAATATCGTAAAGCACGTCTTTCACCTGTGTTTCCAGAAACGGACGTGACTCCTCGATCACGATCAGTTCATCCACAGTTTGCGCAAACTCACGCAACGAGCTTTCTTCCAGTGGCCAGGTCACCACTACCTTAAACAACGACAAACCCAGTTCGTCACGCTGCTGCTGACTGATCCCCAGATCATTTAGCGCTTCCAGCGTGTCTGCGTAGCTCTTGCCCGCAGTCACAATACCAAAACGCCGCTTGGCTGAATCTTTGGTCACGCGGTTCAGGTTATTGGCTTTAACAAAAGCTTTAACCGCAGGGATACGTGCCACTGCCATACGGTGATCCTGATCCACCGACTGATCCGGCCAACGGATATGGACGCCACACTCTGGCATCTCAAAGTCGGTCGGCAGAACAGTCTGCGTGCGCGCCGGATCCACATCCACCATGTACCAGGATTCAGCGATATCGGAGACCGACTTCACCGCAACCCAAACACCTGCAAAACGTGATAGCTGGTAGGCAATCAGACCAGAATCATAAATATCCTGTACCGAGGAGCACTGCATCACCGGGATACATAAACCGGACAATACATATTCACTTTGCTGCTGAATACTGGAGGAGCGGCTCATCGGGTCATCACCCACCGCCATCACCACACCACCCTTTGGATGGGTGCCCCAAAGGTTACCGTGGTGCAATGCATCGGCCGCCTGATCGACCCCCGGACCTTTGCCGTACCAGAGGCCAAAGACACCGTCGAATTGACTGGAACCAAAGAAATCGATCTGCTGAGAACCCCATACGGCTGTCGCCGCCATCGCTTCATTCACACCGGGGTTAAACTTGATGTTGCGCTCACCCAGCGCTTTACCCACCCGTTTGGCATCCTGATCAAAATGACCAAATGGGGAACCGCGATAACCGGAGATAAATCCGGCCGTATTCAATCCGGCTTCCTGATCGCGCCGGTGCTGTTCAAATGTCAGACGCAGATACGCCTGATTGCCGGACATAAATACCGGTCCGTTTTGTTCTACATAAGTCTGTTCTGGACGTTTTTTCGGTGCTGACATATTCACTTCCATCAATACAAAGTGCTGAAGCCACCGACTGCATAAACAGATGGCTGTGGTTCAAAAGAGTGTGGCTGGACTAAACGCTGCGCATATCGCTGGCAGTGCTCAGTCCATCATCGCTTTGACTTTTTGCGGAATCGGTTTTACTACGCCTTCGCCGGTGATGATCTTTTCCCCCTGCTCATCAAAGCATTCGGTACTTAACGTCACGGTATTGGTATCGTTGTCGATCGCCTTTACGGTCACGACCGCACGGTAATCCCGGCCGAAAAATGCAGGCCGCAAAAACTCAACACTCTGCTTCAACCAGAGCGCACCTTGTCCCGGCATATCCATACCCAACAAACCGGAAAACTGAGAAACAGAAAACATGCCGTGTGCGACACGTTCGCGGAAAATACTGGCGGCGGCATACGCCTCATCGTGATGGGCAGGATTCCAGTCACCTGAAATCTCTGAAAATTGAATCGCATCCTCGTAATCAATGCTGTATTGCTTCTCTGCACTCATGCCCACGCGCAGATCCTGAACTGTCATACATCCTTTTGGTTTAGGTATATCCATGCGTACCCTTCCCCCACAGATCGTTCGATTTATAGTTATATGCTGTCGGGCCGCTTGATCATCTGATCAATCCGCACTCACCTCTGTGCGTATAGAATTTGACCAATCACTCATATGATCAAACCCTGTACAGCCCGCTTCTATCCTTGGGGTATAGAGCAAGTGCAATGCCAATACCGATGGTATTAGCCTTTCGGACAGTCCACAGGCATCTATAGCTTTTCTCAATCAAAACCATTTTATTGTTTAATTTTATTAAAAAACCGCGTTCACATACTATTTACCTATCGAAACGAACAACACCACGGAGATCGAAAACATGTTCCAGAATCGCGAAGGTCAGGCAGTCCCACAGGTAAGCTTCCCGGTACGTGAAGGTAACGATTGGAAAACCCTCACCGCCGACCAGCTGTTTAAAGGAAAAACTGTGATCGTCTTTGCTTTGCCAGGCGCATTCACACCCACGTGTTCCAGTACTCACCTGCCGCGTTACAACGAACTGGCACCTGTATTCAAAGCAAACGGCGTCGACGACATTATCTGTCTGTCTGTAAACGACACCTTCGTGATGAACGCATGGGCGGAAGATCAGAAAGCGGAGAAAATCACCTTCCTGCCAGACGGCAACGGTGACTTCAGCGAAGGTATGGGTTTGCTGGTCGACAAAAACGATCTGGGCTTTGGCAAACGCAGCTGGCGTTACTCGATGCTGGTTAAAGACGGCATCATCGACCAGATGTTCATCGAGCCAGACCTGCCAGGCGACCCGTTTGAAGTATCCGACGCAGACACCATGCTGAACTACATCAACCCGAATGCTGAACAGCCTAAGCGCGTCACTATGATCACTAAGCCGGGTTGTGGACACTGCACCCGTGCGAAGAATGCACTGAAAGTACGTGGTTACAAGTTTGAAGAGATCGAACTGGGTACGAACGGCGTGAGCTACAGCACGTTGACGGCGATTTCCGGTCAGGGGACGACACCTCAGATCTTCATCGACGGCGAACACGTGGGTGGGGCTGATGAGCTGGAGAGCTGGTTGGGGGCGAACGCTTAAGGCGATTACGCTCGGCTTTTACAGTAGAGATGGTTTTGGGGAGAGCTTTTTAGCTCTCCTTTTTTGTTTGTGGTGACTTTCGCAGCGAACCTACATTCACGAAAAGACGTCAGAGAATAATCCGATCTAAATAGTTCTGTTTTATTTGCTCTTTTCGCCCTTTTTGGGCGAGGCAAGGGGAGTTGCTGAACTCCCCTTACCAATCCCCGTCAGCCCCACTACTTGCCGGACTGCGTCCGGTTCCCTGTGCGTTTCGGCTTACCGTGGGGCTGCGGAACTCGTCGCTTCGCTCCTCAGACAGTCCTCGCCTTACTCCACGATAACCCTGCAATGCTCGGCTTCGTAAAGGGGATCATATCCCTCAGTAACCTGAGCGTTTTACACGAAGGTCAAGAGTAAAACGATGCACAGGCATGATGTCTCGCTCGGATTGCATTCCCTTCTACGCAGCTGAGCATTGCAGAAAGAAAGCGTTAAAAGCGAATTCTGTCTGAGGCCAAAGGCCGAGTTCATTCGCTTAGCTTTATTTCGAAACGCGCAGGGAACACCGCAAAGCGGTGCAAGTAGTAGGGTTGGCTGGGATTGGTAAGGGAGGGACAATCCCCTCCCTTACCTCGCCCAAGAGGGGCGAAAAAAGAAATTGAAACACGCACATCAAAACTCAAACAAGCGATGGATGAAGGAGGCATCACTTCACATAAGGATTCCGATTCCCCTGCCGCTCCTCAATCAAATCATTCCGCTTCCGCTCCCAGTCATCCACCGGATCCTGCTTCGCCCACGCCTCAAACAGTCGACGCTGCTGTTTGCTCAACCGCACACCGTACGTATCCCGCATATAAAAATACGTCCGCGCGATATCACCCCTTAAATAGGGTGCAGGCTCCGCTTTACGAGCTTTAAAGTCGATCTCCACATCACAACTGCCGTAGGCACGCTTCTCACCTTCCAACATCCCAAAACGGTAGTTAGAACGGTCCCCGTTCACCTCACCGACTGCCGGAACGAGGTTATGCATATCAGCTTCCATCTGCTTGAAGTCCGGATTCTTGCGGCAGTTTTTACGTCCACCGTCCTGCCAACACTGCAACTGATGACCAAATGCCCATGCCGGCATCACATGTTCCCACTCGATACGTTTGGCACGCTTGGCATTTTTACGCGGGTCATATCCACAGCTATCCAGATCTGGGATCAGTTTTTTACCCTTCTTTTTATAATCACAGCCGCAGTAAAAACTCACCGGCTGATCAGCATAGATCTCTGCCAGAATACGTTTCGATTTACTGAACGAGGGTTGTGCGGCGTGCGCCACGTTAAATATGAGGAGAGCGACTAAAAAGGTCCTTAAGAACATAACGGTATCCAGACATACGTCGGCACTCCTTTGCCTCAAACTTTGTCGCCTGCTTCCCTGATCGTATGAAGTATCAGATCGATCTCAGGCGAAACTCTGATGGGTATAAACGCGCCGATAGTAGCATGATCTTCCTTTCAACTGGCTGAACAAACCCGTCGGATACCATCGAAAAAATCTTCAGCGGTGATATAGTGTGCGCCCTTTTCCTTCAAGCCTAAAAGACGAGACACCCGCACCATGGAATATGAATTCAGTCAGGATTTCACCGGCCCGGAAGCCCGCTTTTCAATGGGCCATGAAGCACTGGGTTACTGGCTGACGCAGGAAGTGGGTGACCGTGCGGACAAAATCGCATCACTGTTTAAGGCGCTGAATGATCTCACACAAGGCACCGCATGGGACTTCGTGCTGGACGGTTTTGAATATGACCTGCTGCTCAGCCGCAACGATGCCACAGTGAAAGCCCACAGCCTGAACGCCGGAGATGAAGCCGATCTGGAAGAGGATATGGATTTTTACGATGCAGAATCCTCCGCCCGCTGTGGTTTAGAGGACTTCGCTTCACTGCTGAAAGATTGGGCTGAGTTTGTTGGGTATGCGGGTTAAGCGTGTATAAAAGCTAAGCGGTGCTTCTCTGGATCTGTACCGATCAACCCAATGGCAGGCTTGGGTTATCTTTGATTTCATTCACTGAAATGTGTGACTGAACCGACGTCACGCCCGGAATCCGCCGAAGAAAAGTAATGCGCTCAGAAAACTCATCCACATCACGGGCAACCAACTGCAGCAGGTAATCAACGTCACCGGTGATGCAATGACACATCTGCACCCAGTCCAGTTCACGCATAAGCTGCTCAAACTGATTGGTTAACTCAATATCGTGGCTGGCGAACGAGACTTGAGTAAAAACAACAACACCAAATCCCAGCTTTCTGCGATTCAATACCGTTCTGTATTCCTCGATATACCCTTCATCCTCCAGCTTTTTCCAGCGCCGCCAACAGGGTGTTTCACTCAAACTAACCTGATCTGATAACGCGCTATTGCTGATACGGCCATCTGATTGCAGTTTTCTGAGTATCTCTAAGTCTTTGCTATCGACAGCCCATAGAGTGGAATCTTTCTTATTTCTAGCCATAACAGAACCATTCTTCTATTTAATCAATACTACTGAGTGTATTTAGCAACGTTATTTCTAGCCGTCAATATAGAATATTTAGGAAAGTAATCACATGACCAGACGTTAGCGGGGATAAGTGAATGGATTTATTTGAGGGTTTACTGACACTGACGGCCATACACTTTATTGCTACCGCATCACCCGGGCCTGAATTCGTACTGATCTCAAAAGAAGCCCTGCAGAATGGAAGACGCGCTGGGTTTATATGCCTCGTTGGCACTATGACCGGCCTGTTGATCCACATCTTGTACTCAGCATTTGGCTTAGCTGCAATCATCTCCAGATCACCTGAAGCGATGCTGGCTATCCAGATGATGGGAGGCAGCTACCTTGTGTATCTCGGACTCATGGGATTAAAGGCAAAGCCCTCAGATCAATCCGATCAGACAGCCGGGGAATATAAGCACCGTTCAGACTGGCAGCTGTTCAGAAGTGGCTTTATATGCGACCTGTTAAATCCCAAAGCCCCGATCTATTACGTAGCGCTCTTCACTTTTGTGCTGTCACCAGATGTTCCCGCCTCCCATATGGCTGCGTATGGCATCTGGATTATGCTGATTCACGGCAGCTGGTTTTCTGTCATGGTGGTGCTGTTATCCAATCCCGTGGTCAACACGAAATTCAGACGTATGGGACACTGGATTGACCGCATTTTAGGTGGGGCCATGATCGCGATGGGCGTCAAAATCATCACGACCTGATCCAGTTCACCGCATTGTGACTTAAGATTCAGCCAATGAGCCTAAGCTAAACACCTTGCCCTGACTCTCGATCACCAGATGCTGCTCACCGTCGATCTCACGCTCATCCGCCAGCTCCACCAGTTCATAAAAGACATTACGAGCGATCAGTCCTTCCATGCCAAACCTGACCGCAATGTACGGTGATGGCTCACCGGTCTGGTCACAGTGCTCCACCCGGATCGGATAGGTTTCACCGGCAACAACCACATCATCGGTTTTACTGGTAAACACCAGCTCCGGCCCCTGCTCGCCTTCGCGTTGTTCCACGCTGACAAACAGAAAAGGGACGTCATCAACGTCGATACCGACTTTCTCAACCGGGGTTTTAAGGAAATACTGGCCGTCTTCCATCCAGAGAACACGAGAGAAAAGCTTCACCATGGCCGGACGACCGATCGGCGTACCGCCATAAAACCAAGTGCCATCACGGGCAATACGCATCTCGATATCACCACAGAATTCGGGATTCCATTTCTCCAGCGGAGGCAACTGGTCACCCTGCTCCTGAATGTTCTTACTGGCGGCGGTCAGATCAAAGCCCTTCTTGGTCACGCGTTTACTCCTACAAAACAGTGCTGCAGTTCTACTTTTTGGCTGTACTTCTTACCGTGGTCGATCACGTATAGTCTACTGCGTTTGATGACTTCCCACTGTAGTGATTCTATTTCACTCAAGCCACATTAAATTCACTCAACTTTATTATCAAAACTTTCATCTTATAACCTAATCACATGAAAATGATTAATTGTTAGAATAGTCCGTACTTAAAAAAGACAAAGTAGCAGCATAAAAATGAAACAGGATCTAAGAGCTAAGTTTGCAGACCCAAGTCGTGGTGTTTACCTGATCGGTACATGCCCTCCTAAGGATGGCACGTCTCCGGAGCAGGCAAACGAGATCGCGACTAAGTTGCTGGCCCGTCTGGGTCAGATCGACTATGACGGCCTGATTGTGTATGACATTCAGGATGAGAGCAGCCGTACCGATGTACCGCGCCCGTTCCCGTTTATGCGCACCTTAGATCCACGAATGTATTCTAAGCTGGTACGTGAAATCGCTGAACACCCAGTCATCACCTACAAAAGTGTGTCTCAGAGAGATCGTGACGATTTCAACAACTGGCTGGATGACGCCTGGAATGACTATGGCGTTCGCGACATGGTGATGGTGGGTAGTCCATCCAACGATGGCGAAATCAAACTGTCCCTGAACGATGCCTATGATGCAGTGGGTGATCATCCGCTGGATTATCAGCTGGGCGGTGTGACCATCGCGGAGCGTCACGCTAAGAAAGGTGATGAACACCTGCGCCTGCTGGATAAGTCCAACAAGGGTTGTGAGTTCTTCGTCTCTCAGGCGGTATACAACTCTCAGGCCACCATCGACATGCTGACCAGCTATGCCCGTGAGTGTCGCATCCGTGGTGAACAGCCAAAACGGATCATCCTGACATTCACCCCGTGTGGCGGCGCTAAGACATTGGAATTTATGGAGTGGCTGGGTATCTCCGTACCGGAAGGCACCCGCTGGCGTATTCTGGATTCTGCGAATCCATTGATGGAGTCGATCCGTACCTGTCGTAGTAATCTGGAACAGATTCTTGATGCGGTTATCGACCTGGGCCTACCGCTGGGCCTGAACATCGAATCCCTGACTAACCGTAAAGATGAGATCGATGCGTCGATTCGTCTCTACAAACTGCTGAAAGCCACGCTGGATCTGCGTCTGGCTGAACAGCAGCTCTGATTTCAGCACCTCCTTCAGCTGAATACTTCGGGCTCCCCTGCACAGGCATGGGAGCCTTTTTCCCACCCAGATTCTCAATTGCGTTTAATCTGCTCCCGTAACTGCTCCATCTGCGCTTCAATCTCTGAAATGCGTGCCTTAATCAGCCTGTAGTTATTCGGCTCCCAAATGATCAGCCGACGATTATGATCAATTTCATACTGCGCTTTGAGCAGAAAATCATTCCCCAGCAATCCTGCCGCACCGCCTGCACCGCTGGGATTATCCAGCACTAGGGTGCGAACACCTTTCGTTTCGTAGGGCCCTATCACCACACGGTCCACCTTAAGCATCTCTGTTGGCACAAATCGGCCATCCGCCACCTGTGCAACCCCGGCACGTTTATACCGAGCCCGCAGTGGCTTAAGTGCGTGCTTATAGAGCACTGTGGCCGACGCACCAGTATCCATCACTAGGTTCAACTTCACCGATCGGCCGCTGTAGACCAGCTTGACCGGTGCTACAACAAGGTTATTTCTGATCATAACCGGCATTTCCAGCTGTTCTAACTGTTCCGATAAACGCTGGCGATATGAAGACAGGTCATCACGACTTTCACGGTAGAGGCTTTGCAGTTGGAGCTCAGACTCTTCGACGTCAGAACGTTCAGGTTCCTCGCGGATATCCAACTGATCACGATATTGCTGCGGAACACGACTGAGATTGTCGACATAGACCTTATGTCCATCTTCGGTCTCATAGTGATAGATACGGGCAACCACGGTAGGTGAAAGGAGTGCGAGAATTAACAGCGTGACAAAGATACGCATAATGTCATGTCCTTTTAGCGTTCTATCCCTAGAGCGCTAATGGGAGGTGATAAAAGAAACTATCCTGCTTATAGAGCAAGGAGGCACTAAAACAGCTTGTCAGATGAAACCGGAAGCATGCCGTTGCTCTTTACGTGGGTTCATCCTTTTTCTTCCTGATAGTACTGACTCTAAGCCCTATCGACGGAAAGTAAAAGGCACCCTGCAGGGTGCCTTCTGAAAACACTCGATAAATCAACGTATTGATTAGCCGAGAAAATTGTTCAAGCCATTCAGCACAAACACCGCTACAACCGCCAGAAAAACCAGACCAAAGCGCATCATCATACAAAAGCGGCAGATCTTCTTGGGCTTTTTCTGCGTCTTACTACTCACAGCTTAACCGCCTGCCAACTTAACTTTGAAACCTTCTTTCTCAAGCACCGTCTTCAGCTTGTCCCGATGATCACCCTGTATCTCGATCACACCGTCTTTCAGCGCACCACCCGTACCACAGACTTTCTTTAGCTTTTTACTCAGTGATTTCAATTCATCCGCTGTCAGTGGTACACCGGTAATCGTCGTCACACCCTTGCCTTTGCGTCCTGAGGTTTCACGACGAATACGTACGATGCCATCTAATCCTTCTATCCGCTGCTGATCAGCCAGCGAATCACAGATACAGGCATCCTGCGGTTTGCTGCATTCAGGACACATCGCCCCGTGTTCAGTGGAATAAACCAGCCCCTGCAGCTGATCGCGTAATGAGGACATCAGACACTCCCGGTGAAATACTGTATTGAACTGATCAGGCCAGACCACCAATTTGTCGGGCCAGATAGGATGCGTAATTGTCGGTCATTCCGCCAATGAAATCGAGTGCTCGCATGTATGAATGATAAAGCGGTTTATCATGGGCTGGCGCATGAATGCCCATCAGACTAAGAATTTTCTCTGTTTCATAGCTGAGGTTTTTACCCTTATTCTGATGATTGTCGTAAACCGCATGACAGAATGCATCGAGCAAAGCCCCCAATGTCCGGTACGCCCCCACTTCCAGTTCCGTCTTTCGGGTGTCCGGGAACACGCGTTCACGCGCCAGTGTCTTCGCCTTATGGATACCGCTACAAACGCCGGGGTCACCATCAGACACCAGCTCACCTTTATATTCGCCTGCCATGATTTTCGGGTAATGCTGGATAAAAGCGTCGACGGAAGAATCGATCATGTTTTCCATCGCCATACCGCGCAGGGCCGAAATCTTACGTCGTGCTGATGCTTCGGTATTGAAGATTTCCGCATCAAAGGCCAGATCACCGCACATCTCCAGCAAGATGGGTTTGATCTGTTCAAAGCTGAGAATATTCAGCTCGATTGCATCCTCCAGATCAAGAATGGCATAGCAAATATCGTCGGCGGCCTCCATCAGATAGGCCAGAGGATGTCGACACCAGAGGTTGTCATCCAGCTTGACCAGCCCCAGCTCTTTCGCCAGCTTGTTGAGGATCTCCAGCTCCATTTGGAAACTACTGAATTTTCCCCGTTTACAGGCATTTTCCACGCCCCACGGATATTTTAACAAGGTGCCAAGTGTTGGGAAGGTAAGGCGCAGGCCGCCATCAAACAGGTGATTTTCGATGCGCGTCACGACCCGAAATCCTTGAGCGTTGCCCTCAAAGGTTTGCAGATCCAGTCGCTCCCGCTCACTCAGTGAAGCCAGCAAAAACTGGTTGCTGTCACGCCTGAACCAGTCACGAATCGCATATTCACCGGCATGGCCAAACGGTGGATTTCCAATATCATGTGCCAGACACGCAGCCTGCACAATGACGCCAATGTCATGGGGGGTGATCCAGTCGGGCAAATCATTATGTAGCAGCTCACCAACCCGAATACCCAAACTACGCCCGACACTGCCCACTTCAATCGAATGAGTTAATCGGGTGTGTATATGATCGTTAGACGCGAGCGGATGAACCTGGGTTTTACGCCCCAAACGGCGGAACGCACTGGAAAAAACGATGCGGTCATGATCTTTGTGGAAATGGCTGCGGCCTAATTCCTGCGCAGAAAGCGCTTGGTGGCCGTACCGCTGTGAAGTGAGTAAACGATCCCACTGCATGGACATCCTGATTCTCCTTTCCGTCACTGCTACCAGCTTAATGCCAGCTGCCGGTGGTGCCATTCCTGTATTAACACGCCATTATTGCCTGCATGCATGACAGTCCGTGGGCTACGGCAATATGTCCATTCTTTCGCCCTAAGTAACACATTGCAAGTCACCATAGCCCGTCTATGCTTTCAACTATAGACAGAGACAGCAGTACGGTGTGCCATTTACATCGGGAGATCTGAAATCCGCCAGAACGGAATCATGGTCGGCCAACTCAAATAAGGGGCCTGATTATGGATCATCACTCTTCTCATAACGCTTCAGATACCAGCCCTGAAGCCAACTTGATTGCACTTTATCCAATGGTGCACGAACTGGTTGGGGATGCCTACTTTCACTTGCTCGCTGAGCATTACCTCACTCACTACGCAGCTATCACACCACCCAAGCTTTTTGGAGACCGCTTCGGTCAGCTCCTGCTCAGGCACTATATGTCACACCCCGAGCTAGACAAACTGGCCGTCTTGCCGGAACTGGCGAGGCTTGAATGGTTGATGCATGACTCCGAGGGTTCAGACGACGAATACGTACTGGATACGGCACAACTCGATACTGTATCGCCAGAGGAGCAACCACAAATCTGCTTTCACGCCTGTCCCAGCATCCGTCTGATGTACAGTCGATGGCCGCTATTCAGCATCTGGATGGCCCATCAACAGGGTAAGATGGAGCATCTGAGTGATGAAGGTGGCGAAGAATGGCTATGTATCCACCAGCAGCATGAGCATGGCAAACACCCTGTTGTTGTTGAAACCTTGTCTGAACCTATGGCGCAGCTGCTCGGCGCGATTCTCAAAGGTTACACGATGGGCCAGCTGAGCCAGATGAATCTGGATCTACGCCATTATCTGCCGTTGCTAGTGCGTAAACAGTGGTTGGATTACTTCACGCTGAAAAAATCCTGACGTGTATTGATGACTGCACCCGTTGTCGACACTCTGACCGAAATCTGTTGTCCAACTTGTGGCTACAAGCAGCATGAAGAGATGCCAATGAATGCCTGCATCTGGTTTTGGTAATGCCCAGGCTGCCAGACATTGATCCGCCCCAAAGCCGGGGATTGCTGTATTTACTGCTCTTATGCAACGATGCCCTGTCCTCCGGTTCAATTGAACGGAAAATGCTGCAACCGCCATCCGTAATAACTCGTGTCAGGAGCCCTCATGGCTATAAACGGACTTTCACGCCACAGCAAGCACCGCTATGCCCCACGGATACAGACGATGGTGCTTGTGCTGATCTTCACCCTGAGTGTTACAACGATGGCGTCTGCAGACAGTGAGGTTTCCCCCATGAACACGTATGCCCTGCCAATTGAACAGGGGTTACAGTATCAGTTGCTACAGGCTCTGCGGGATAAAGGGGACAGCTATCAGCCCCGAACACATCATCTGACCAAAGATCAGCAACCGGTGTTTACCAACCGATTGATTCTGGAATCCTCCCCCTACCTTCTGCAACACGCCCATAATCCGGTGAATTGGTATGCGTGGGGAGAAGAGGCACTCAAGCGGGCTAAAACAGAGAACAAACCTATCTTCATCTCGGTTGGTTACTCTACCTGTCACTGGTGTCACGTTATGGAGCGGGAAAGCTTTGAAAATCTGGCGATCGCCCAGTTTCTCAATCAACACTTCATCAGCATTAAAGTCGACCGAGAACAGCGACCCGACCTTGATGATATTTTTATGACCGCAGCACAACTGATCAGCGGACATGGTGGCTGGCCCCTGAACGCCTTTCTAATCCCCGATGGTAAACCTTTTTTTGCGGCCACCTACTTTCCGCCTGAGCAATTTCAAAGGCTGATCAGTGAAGTATCTCAGGCATGGCAATCAGATAAGAGCAAAATCGTTAATCAGGCCGAACGTATCCATACCACCATCGAAGCCACAATGGCTCCGCGCAAAGGTGAAGGACTACCCACCCAGATCAGTGTGCAAAAAGCACTGGATCACTTTTTGAATCAATACGATGAGTTCAACGGTGGGTTTTCAGATGCGCCAAAATTCCCTCAGGAAACGGTCCTGCTACTGATTCTCGAACAAGCCCAACAGCAACGGGACGAGAGCCTGCTTGGTACTGTTATCCATACCCTCGATGCGATGCAACAAGGCGGTATCTATGATCAGGTTGGGGGCGGCTTTCACCGCTATGCCACCGACCCTGAATGGTTAACGCCTCATTTTGAAAAAATGCTCTACAACCAGGCGCTTCTCTCGGAGGTCTATCTGCGGGCGTGGCAACTGACCAACAACCCTTTGCACAGACGGACACTGGAACACACACTGGAGTATGTACTGAGAGAAATGCATGCAGACAACGGTGGGTTTTACTCAGCGACCGATGCCGATAGCGAAGGGGAAGAGGGACGTTTCTTTATCTGGTCGGTATCAGAGTTTAATCAGGCACTGGATACCGATGACCGCGCCCTGGCTCAACACCTGTTTGGTATCAGTGCCGCCGGTAATTTTGAAGGAGAAAACATCTTACACCTGGAGACCTCATTACCCGAGTTCGCAGACGCACACAAACTCCCCTACAACGACCTTCTCACTCGGGTAGACCAATTTCGAGAGCAACTCTATCAGGTACGAAAACAGCGCGAGCACCCGTCGCTGGATGACAAAATCATTACTTCATGGAATGCCATGATGTTGCGATCACTGGCGTTAGCGGGCTATCAGCTGCGTAATCCTCGTTATCTCGCCGCTGCGTGGCAAAGCGGAGAATATCTCTGGCAGCACCATCGGGATTCTCAGGGCGTCATCTGGCGAGATTTGCGAGACGGCCAACCCGGTGTCACCGGCACACAGGAAGATTACGCTGCCCTTGGCCGTGCGATGCTCGCCCTCTATGACACCAGCCTTGACCCGATCTGGCTGACCCGCGGTCAACAGATTACTGATCAAATGATTGAGCGCTTTTGGGACAATGATCAAGGCGGCTTCTTTCTTAGCGCCGCCGATGCACTGACCCCGCTCAGAGGGCGGTCACTGGATGATGGGGCAACCCCATCGGCAACCGCCCTGGGATATGCTCTGCTGAAAGAGCTGAACCAACGTACCGGGGACAGCCGGTATCAGGATCGTGCGAACCAGCTGCTACAACATATTAGTAGCCGTATTGAACAATACCCTGCGAGCTTTAGTTATCTGCTCAGCCAATACAGTCAGCAGCTTAACAGTGAGCTGAGTACCATCCAGTATGCAGCCAACGGAGCTTTGCGTGCAGAACTTATCGCCAAAGAAGATGGTTTTGTATTAAAGGTTCGATTGCGCGATGGCTGGCATATCAACGCAGAAATTCCGGGCGACAAGCGTTTAATTGGCGCGCAAGTATCCGGTACTGGTATTGATCAGATCCGCTACCCGGACAGCACGGCCCTCAGTGTCCAGTTCAGTCAGAATGCGATAGGGGTATATTCAGGAGAGTTTGAGATAGGTGGACGACAAACCACTCAGGAGGGTTTACTGCCGCCCCGCCTGATGTTCCAGCTGCAGGCCTGTAGCGACCGGATCTGCTTACCACCTGAACGTTTGGTGATGCAGATACCGGCCACACATTAAACAGCAGATCAGATCAGATACGGAACTGCTGAACCAGCCCAAGCAATCGTTGCTCGATAGAGCTGAGTTCACGACTGGTCACCGCAAGCTGATCTGCGTCACCATTCGATTTCTCTGCGATATCGGCAATGTGATGAATGCTACGGCTCACTTCATCCGCAACGCCAGTTTGCTGATCCGCAGCTGATGCAATATGGGTATTCATCTCGCTGATCGTACCAACCGACGTCGTAATCGATGCCAGTGATTCGCTGGCACTTTGCGCGCGACGGATGGTTTCCCCGGTGCTATCACGGCTGGTTGTCATTACGCTAACCGCCTGACGCGCACCCACCTGCAATTTTTCGATCATCGTCTGGATCTCTTCCGTACTCTGCTGAGTACGGTTGGCTAAGGAGCGAACTTCATCCGCAACAACCGAGAAACCACGCCCCTGCTCACCGGCACGGGCCGCTTCAATGGCCGCATTCAGTGCCAATAGGTTCGTCTGATCAGCAATATCTTTGATCACATTGACCACCGTACCAATCTGATCCGCATCACTGTGTAGTTGCTCAATCACATCAGCCGAGGTATTCACGCCATCAGCCAGATCACCAATAGACTCAATGGTCGATGACACGATGCTCAGACCTTCATTAGCGGCACCATCCGCTTCTGTCGCCGAGCTGGCAGCCTGACCCGCGCTTTGTGCGACCTGCTGAACCGCAGTCGCCATCTGATGAATCGCTGCCGCAACTTGCTCAGTTTCACCCCGCTGATCACTGACACCACGCTGTGTACTGGCAACCACCGCAGACATCCGGGTAGACGCCGTAGACAGCTCATCAACCGCCTGTTTAACATCCCCCACCAGCGTATGAATCTTATCGAGAAATCCGTTAAATCCCTCAGCCAGACGGCCAACTTCTCCCTGTGCATTCACATCTAACCGCTGTGTCAGATCTCCATCGCCTTTGCTCATATCCTGCAACGCATCACACACCTGGTTCAGAGGGCGGGTAAGACTCGTCGCAAAGATCGATGCCACAAAACCAAACAACACGACCATCACACCACCGATACCCACAATAAACAGCAATGTAGTTTGAATCTCTTCATCCACCTGCTGCTCCATCATGACTAAACGGTCTTCAATGTCATCGATGTAGAAGCCGGTCCCCAGCATCCAGTTCCATTTTGGCAAACCGACAGCATAAGACAGCTTATCCACCGCCATCTTTTTAGAGGGTTTTTCCCAGATATACGAAACGAAGCCACCACCCTGTTTCGCAACCTGAATCAGATCAGAGATGATCGCAACACCGTTTTTATCTTTCAGATGAATGAGGTTTTTACCCTCTAACGATGTTTTGGCACGCATCGCTAATGCGGTGCCATCATAGCCATACACGAAGACATAACCGTCCTTGTTTTCTCCGTAGGCCAGACTGCGCAATATAGACAACGCTTTTTGCTGTGCAGCTGCATCATCTGCACCCGCCTGATTATAGATTTCCTCAACCGAGCTAACGGCAAGATCCATATACTCTTTCAACGCAGCTTGTTTACTCTCCAGCATTTGCGTGCGGGTTTGCTCAATTTCCCGCATACCCAAATCCTGAAGCTGCATTCGCGTGACCAACATCACCACAACGATAATCACCAACAACGGCGCCAACGTTAATAAGAGAATCTTGTTTCTTAAGGTTAACTTACCCATGCTTGCACTCCGACTACATCAGGTCCTGTAGTCCATTTTTAATAATAGTTATAGGTGGTACATTCTTTTCTCATGCCGATAGCTCTTCCTTCAGTTCTACGATGTTGCCATCGGGATCTGAAATGTAGAGTGAGCGTCCCATCCCTTGTGCTCCATACCGCAATTCAATCTCCCCTTCAGCATACGCATGAAGGTATTTTTTGATACGAGCTGGATCAAAGGGTGTGATTCTCAGGCAAAAATGGTCCATATTCTGCGAACGCAGATCTGGGCTGTCAGATGGAAGAAGGTCGATCAGTGAGCTTCCGGCACGGAGCTGCACCAATCCAATGGCGGGAACACGACGCTCTTCGGAACAGCCTAAAATCTCCGAGTAGAAATGCAACGCGCTGTCCATGTCTTGCACACGCAGTACTACATGATCGAGTGCAACAAACTCAAAAGGAACTTGTGGCATAAGGTCATCCCCTCTTTTATGCCATTCTCTGCACTACAAACTATGATGGTTAACGGCATACCTTGCCGAATCTTTACGACCAAAAAAGTACAGTTCAATAACCACTGGGAATATCAGCGGCGAGCAGCTAACCTAAATGCCTTGCGAACATACTGATGGCGTTGGCTAACTCAAATCAGCTTAGATCATAATTTGTCATAATTCAGGAGATACTGATGACCACCCGCACTCTTTACAGCCTCTGCTGCGCGCTTCTGCTTACTTTTTCCGGTTTGTTACAGGCCGCCCCAACGCTGGTTACACTGGAAACCAATCAGGGAATAATCGAGTTGGAGCTGGATGGAGACAAAGCCCCTAAAACAGTCGCCAATTTCCTGAGTTACGTCGATGAAGGCTTTTATAACGGTACCGTTTTTCACCGCGTCATCGCAGGCTTTATGATTCAGGGTGGCGGGTTCACCGAAGCGATGAACAAGAAGACAACTAAAGCGGCGATTGAAAACGAGTCCAGCAATGGTCTGAAAAACCTGCCAGGTACGATTGCCATGGCTCGCACCCAACATCCAAACAGTGCCACTGCACAGTTTTTTATCAATACCGTGAACAACACCTTTTTGAATCCAGGCGCACGCGGGCCGGGTTATGCAGTATTCGGCAAAGTCGTCAACGGAATGGATATTGTGATGAAGATCAGTCGGCTACCGACCATGTCCAAAGGAATGTACCGTGACGTACCTAAATCACCGGTCATCATTGTAAAAGCTTACCGAACCGAACAGAAAGCCGATACCGGACACAAAAAAGCCGCTTACTAGCGGCTTTTTGCTATCAATAGAGTTACAACTATCCCCGTCGTTTCTCTAGCGCGGTATAACTCCCGGAAAGACGCATCGCAACCTGATCCCCCTGACAAATCTCAATCACAAGATCCATACGGGCACGACCTTTCTCTTTCATACGCGCATCAAAACCCGTAACGGTTTCTTCATCCGGCAACGCCGTACGTGCAACAAAATCATCCGTGACCGGCAATAGGTATTCCAGATGACTGTCCCGAATCACAACATCATCATCGCGCCCCATTTCACGCAGATGCAGCGTCACCAAACTCCAACCGCAGAGGGTCGCAACCGTCGCAAGTGATCCCCCAAAGCCAGTCCCTTTGTCATTGACGTTGGGTTCCAGTTCCGCCCCCATTTCGAGGCTTTGACCATCGTAGTTCAGTGGCTTAAAACCCATATGATTAATCAGCGGAATCTGACCTTTCAGCCAACTCAGAAATTCGTCAGCGGTTTGCTGGTATTGACTCATGATACCTCCCAGCGTGTTACATAAGATTCCACGTCTACCTGTGGAGCCTGACGCACTACTTTGGGGGTTCCCAAATACAAAAAACCCACAATCTCTTCGTTATCAGCCAATCCAAGCTCGTCCATCACTGTCGGATGGTACGCCATCGCTCCCGTGCGCCACATCGCGCCGACGCCTTGCGCATGCGCGGCATACAGCATGGCGTGGGTAGCACAGCCCACCGTAATCAGCTGTTCACTAACTGGCACTTTAGGGTGTTCTGTCTTATGAGCAACGACCACCACAACAACAGGCGCACGCAGTGGCGCATTCCGCAGTTTCTTCTGCTTAGCCTCACTCAGCTCAGCATCATCTTGCAGCGAAGCTTTTAGATAGATATCCCCAAGCGCCGCACGCTGATCACCTTCTACGACCATAAAACGCCATGGTCTCAGGGCGGCATGATCCGGCGCACGCATGGCCGCTTTGAACATATTATCCATCTGTGAAGCCGTCGGAGCAGGCTCCAGCAGTAAAGGACAGGAAACGCGGTTGTGCAGTAATTCGAGAGCATCCATGGGGCGATAAAACTCCACTGTAAAGTTTTTTATTATTGTCGGCTTAGACGCAGGTTATCAATATCATCCAGATCCGTGCTACGGAACGGATTGATATCCAGACCGCCACGACGAACATAGCGAGCGTATACGCTGAGGCTTTCTGGCTGACACTGCTGCCAGATATCCATAAAAATATTCTCAACACATTGCTCGTGAAAATCACCGTGCTCACGATAGGAGATCAGGTACTTCAGCAAACCTTCCCGATCAATCTCCAGGCCTTTGTAACTGATACCGATAGTCGCCCAGTCCGGCTGACCGGTGACTGGACAGTTGGATTTCAGCAGGTGACTATAAAGAACCTCTTCCACCACCTCATGGTCGCTACTCAGCAACTCTGCATTCGGACTGTAGCTATCGATTTCTACATCCTGATTGTCCAGACAGAAGCCGGTGAACTGGCCAAAGGCAGGCGCTTTATCCGGGTGATACAGAATCACCTGCACCTGCCCTTCTGCTGCCTGACTCAGATCCTTCTCCATCCGCGCAACCACTTCAGCTTCAGTTTCAAAGCGGCTCAGATTGAAAGAGTTCAGATACAGCTTGAATGATTTGGACTCGACGATATTTTTGGAATCAGCTGGAATACGGAACTCAGCCAGACGTACATTAGGCTTACCTTTCGTATTCAGCCAGGAGACTTCATAGGCGTTCCAGATATCCACGCCTTTGAACGGCAGTTCGGCGCGCTCGATATGACGTTCTTTCCACTTCAGGTCACGCTGGATCGGAAACAGCAACGACGCATCATAGCTATTCACATACTGGGTATCCTGACCCAGCGGAGAACTGTTCAGTAACTCATCTTGTTTCATTAACTTCTAATACCTTTTCCGCTTTTCAGCAGGTGTAGTGATACGCTAAACAGTACCACGATAAACAGTAAAATCATGCCGTAGGCAAACAGGATGTTGATATCACTAACCCCCAGAATACCGTATCTGAAGGTATTCACCATGTAGAGGATCGGGTTCAACATCGAAACGCCCTGCCAGAAATCCGGTAACAGCGAGATGGAATAGAACACCCCACCGAGATAGGTCAGTGGTGTCAGGATAAACGTAGGAACAATGGAAATATCATCAAACGAGTTGGCAAACACCGCGTTGATAAATCCACCCAGAGCAAACAGCACCGCCGTCAGGAATACAATACTCACTGTTATACCGATATTATGAATCTGCAAATCGGTGAAAAACAACGACAGCATTGTGACAATAAAGCCCACCGCCAGACCACGCGAAACCCCGCCCAACACGTAACCACTCAGGATGACCCAATAGGGTATCGGGGATACCAACAGCTCTTCAATGTTACGTTGAAACTTGGTGCTGTAAAACGAGGACACCACGTTACCGTAGGAGTTGGTGATCACTGACATCATGATCAGTCCGGGAACAATATACTCCATGTAGTTAAAGCCCCCCATTTCACCAATACGAGAACCAATCAGGTTACCGAAGATGATGAAGTACAGGGTCATAGTGATCGCTGGCGGCAGCAACGTTTGCCCCCATATACGGGTAAAACGTCGGATCTCTTTGGTAACGATCGTACTGAAAGCGACAAACAGTTCTCTAGAGGTCATGCTTTTTCCTGCGCCAGATTTTTATCAACTAAAGAGACAAACAACTCTTCCAGCCGGTTCGCTTTGTTTCGCATGCTGGAAACCTGTATACCTTGTGTTTCCAGCGCCTGGAAGATGGCATTCAGCCCCTGCTCGCGTTCCACCTCCACCTCCAGCGTGTGGTCGTCCAGTAATTCGCAGGTATAACCGTTGAGTCGCGGCTTGCTTTGCAGTGGTGGATTCACATCCAAGATGAAGGTTTCGGTATTCAGCTGCAGAAGCAGCTCTCGCATACTGGTGTCTTGCACAATCGTTCCGTGGTCGATAATAGCGATGTTACGACACAGACTTTCAGCTTCTTCCAGGTAATGCGTGGTGAGGATAATAGTTGTCCCAGCAGCATTAATTTCCTGCAGAAACTCCCACATCGAACGGCGTAACTCAATATCAACCCCCGCAGTCGGCTCATCGAGAATCAGCAAGCGAGGATTATGGATCAGCGCACGCGCAATCATCAGACGGCGTTTCATGCCACCTGAAAGCATACGAGCACGTTCATTACGTTTTTCCCATAAACCCAGCTTGCGCAGATAGAATTCTGCTCGTTCCCGTGCTTCGTTGAGTGGAATACCGTAGTAACCTGCCTGAGTGACGATAATATCGATCACCTTCTCAAACATGTTGAAGTTGAACTCCTGCGGCACCACACCCAGACATTTCTTTGCCTTAGACAGTTCACGCTCCATGTCATGGCCAAACACGGAGACAGAACCTTCGGTTTTATTCACCAATGAGGAAACGATTCCCAGTGTGGTGGATTTGCCGGCTCCATTAGGGCCGAGCAGAGCAAAGAAATCACCCTCTTCAACCTGCAATGAGATCCCTTTCAACGCTTCAAAGCCGTTGTCATATACTTTACGCAGATTGTTTATAGATAACGCTGTGGTCATTGATACTTCCCGATTGGCTGGTGTCAGCATAGTGTGGGCGGTTAGCGGACGATTCAACGGCTGCAACACTCTATTGCAGTATCCGACTCAGTCTCTACTCTCGCTGTCAGCCCACGACCAGCGGCAGGCGCATATTATAGCGCCCCAGCCGCAATTTGAGGAAAAACCCGTACCAAAAACTCTCACTTGAACGAGAATTTCAGGACTTCAACAATATCCCGGCCCATATCGCAACAACGGCTATAGCTGCCAGCGTCCACTGGTTATAAAATGGGACTGATCGACAGACGGAGAAACGCATGACCCCCTATCAGATTCACCACCTGAATTTTCTGAAAATTGCCTATAACAACTTCATCAAGAGCGATCCGTTTACACGAGAAGAACTCACCAAAGATGATGCAGAGTTCATCGCAAACCTGAAGCAACTGATCGAAGATTTTGAATCCGGTGCCGGTGAAGTACGTGAACATGGGCAAGACCTGCTGGACCGTGCCTTTCGCATGTATCCGGATCTGGTCCACCTGATAGCCCGCGATTTGTTGTGGTACTTTGGCGGAAGCTGCCTGCACAACATGCCAGACGATGAGATCGAAAAATTTCAGCGTCTTGACGAGATGAGTTTTGAAGCGGAAGAAAACGGCGAGGAGTTTGATTACCTTAAAGCACGTTCAAGTGTCTTTGAATTAAACTAAGCCCAATGATCATTTAGATATAACATCGCCAGCAGGTCTTGGCTGGCGATTGTATTCATTATGCGAAGAACAGTATTCCAAGCAGAAGCAGAAGCAGAAGCAGCTCAAAATATTACGACGAACCTATCAAAAGTATCAGCCGCTTACACGGCTAAACACATTTGGGCACACCCTAGCCTGCAAGCCTGACGGCGTTTAAGCAATCACTTCACCCTGCTGGCGCGCCAACGCAAACGTGAGCAACTCTTTTGGCGGCAGCGGCTTGCTATAGTAATACCCCTGAATCAAAGAGCATTCGTGATCTTGCAGGAATTCAAGTTGCGGTTTGGTTTCAACCCCTTCTGCCAGCACCTGAATGCCCAAGCTATGACACAACACGATAATCGCACGAACAATCGACTCATCGTCTTTATCTGTACCAATATCACGGATAAAGCTCTGGTCAATTTTAAGCGTATCAACCGGCAGCTTTTTCAGATAACTCAGTGATGAGAACCCCGTCCCAAAGTCATCCATTGAAATGGATATCCCTTTTTCTCGAAGCTTAAACAGTTTAGGTACCAGCAGCTCCGGCTGCTTGATCAAAAAGTTCTCGGTCACCTCAAGATCAAGATAGTGCGGGTCCAAGCCGCTATCTTCCAATGCGCTATCAACTGTATTGAGCAAGTGCTCATGCATCATCTGCTGGCCTGCCAGGTTGACCCCAACACGCACATCACTAAGTCCCTGAGACTGCCAGTGCTTCATCTGAGAGCATGCCTGACGCAATACCCACTCACCGATCTCAACAATCAAACCCTGCTCTTCTGCCAACGGGATAAATCGCGCCGGTGAAATCATACCCGCCACAGGATGCTGCCAGCGCAGCAATGCTTCAACACCCACCAACTTGCCCGATACACTGTCCACCTGAGGCTGATAGTGCAAATGCAGCTCATCCCGATCCAATGCTTTATGCAAGTCATTAACCAGAGAAAAACGTTCATCACGCTGTGTGCCTAAGACCTGGTTAAAGACACAACAACAGTTTTTGCCACCATCTTTTGCATGGAACAACGCCACATCAGCATTCTTAGTCAGGGTCGCAAAGTCATCCCCATGATCGGGATAAGTACTGATACCAACACTAAGCGTGGTGTAGATCTCGAAACCATCAATATAGAACGGTTCACGAAATGCCTGCAAAATTGGCTGTGCATAGGACTCAACCTGATTAACATCGGGCAGATCCGTTTTGACGATGACAAATTCATCACTTCCCATACGAGAAAGCATATCGTGCTCACCCGTCAGGTTATTAAGACGCTTCGCCGCTTGATTCAACAATTCATCGCCGACCCCATGCCCCATGGCATCATTTACATCTTTAAAGCCATCGATATCACAAAACAGTACGGCAATCGGTCGCTGCTTTCTGCTGGCCGCACGAATACTGTCTTCCAGCTGATTTTTAAAGAGCAGACGATTAGGTAAGGAGGTTAAGACATCATGGTTCGCTAGCCAGTAGAGCTGGCGTTCTGCAAACTTGCGTTCAGTGATATCAATACCCACCGTCAGCATCGCGGGGGCATCGTCAGATACGCTGTTCAAGCGAGAGTGCATCCAGGCAATATCACGTCGCTCTGAGTAGCGATCCATAATTTGTGTTTCGCCCTGAGCCTGCGCACTATAGCCATTTTCAATACGTTCTAACTGCTGCTGATGTTCACGCCAACTTTGCTCAGTGTGACCCAGCTCGCTAAATTTTACCTCACCAAACTGATCCTCTC
This sequence comes from Pontibacterium sinense, assembly GCF_015209595.1. Taxonomy (GTDB): domain Bacteria; phylum Pseudomonadota; class Gammaproteobacteria; order Pseudomonadales; family Balneatricaceae; genus Pontibacterium; species Pontibacterium sinense. Next base: position 141,849 of record NZ_JADEYS010000011.1, read on the forward strand.
CGATGCCCAGTAGATTCTGACCACAACTATTGAGGGTCATAACAAAACCCTGTTCATCCTGAGTCAGAATAATCGCCTGCGCCGTGTTCAGCAGGTTGTTCACAAAATCACGCTCGCGCTCAAGCGCATCAGAGCGATCCTGTAACTTCTGTGTCCGCTCCAGAATTGAAACCTCAAGACACTCCAGCTGCGTGGTCAAACCCAGCGTACTATCCCTGAGCACATCCAATTCATCCAGATAGCGGCCGTTACGTCTTGGAGCCTCCTGCAATTCATCCTTCACTTCGTCATAGGAGCTTTCCGCAAGTTTCGGTAACAGTCTGGCAATACGCGATAGGTAATTCATCGGCCCACGTAAAACCGATAGTTGCAGTACCGCAGCCACCAGCAAACCCGCTGCCGCTAAAGCTAGGCTGGAGAAAAACTTGCGATACATCGCGTGTTTGTCCTGGGTCAAATCTTCTACCAACACCCAAAACGCCACATCGTTTGCGATCCCTTCAGGGACTTTTAAGACCACTTCATAGGTACGAGCGTTGTAATCAACCTGATATACCCCACCACGGGATGAATAGGGGTACTGCGCAACCAACGCTTGCAACACCTGAATATTTAGGCCTTTTTGCGTCAGGTACTTAAAGCTCAACCCCCATTCAGGCAATTCACTGCTGGCGGGAGGCATACGGAATGCCAAACCAATATCACGGCCACGCTGACGGTTAAATGAAAGCACTACGTCAATCAATGTACGACCAACAACCATGACCCCCATATTGTCGCCACGGAACTGAATCGGCAGAGCAACATAACGTAAACAATCAATTGAGCAATACAGATTGCGGACAGGTTTTTCAGTGGCAATCACCGTCTCAATAACAGACTTAGGCAAAGCGATCGTCATACCACGCCCTTCAACCAAGCGCGCTTGACCATCGTAGAGATAGATCGAATCAAGAGAACCGTTCAGAGAAAAACGGTCGAAGTTCAAATTGATAGTCTGACTGAGTGCGACTAAAGGATCGCCGTCACCCGCATACTGGTCTATCGCCATCAGCGACAGAATTTCGCCCAGCTCCAGTAGCCGCTGGTAGGAAGAAGAGACTAAACCTTCCAGAACAGCCAAGTCACGGTCATTCAACCGGTCCCGCTCCATCTGAAACTGCTGCTCTTGCTGGGAAAACGCAATAAAAGAGTAGCTACAGTGGACTACAAAAAGCACCAGCACCAACATCATGAAGGTTTTCCAGCGTAAACTGATGAACCTTTTGGTCTGTTCCGGTTTGGTATTTATCGGGTTGCTCATTCCATTCAGAACCTATAAGTCGCCTGCAAGGCATAGAGATTCCAATCCCTTTGGAGCATATTCTGATCAGGATTATCTTGTTCAGGTAACCACCCAGTACCCCGCACATGGTGCCATTCAGCACGCAATAGCCACTGACTGGAAGGCTGCCAGCCGATGCCAAAAATCAAATCTTTGGCATATTGCGTATGTGCTGGTTTCCCCAAACGAGCTTCCGCCTCAGTTCCATCCCTATCATCTATATCAAGATATAACTCTTCATAACGTATCATCAGGCTCCAGCGAGGATTTACCCTATACTCTGCCTGCAAATAGCCTGATTCAAACCGGTTTTCCGGGTCAGTCGCAAATATACCGTTCAACGTTCCCCAATTTACTTTCTGTCTAGAAAACTCAGCAGTCAGGCTCCAATGTTCCAGATTGTATTGCAACGACAAAAGATAAGCGTCGATATCGATATGGCCATCGCGGGGGGCAATCATCTGAGTTAACAGCGGCAATGTCGCCAAACTTGGCTCATCTGCATTGAACTCCAGATTAAAGCGTCCCATGGTCAAGCCAAGGCGCCAACGCTGATCGTTAGTATTATAGACTGTTCGCCACATAAAGCCTTTGCCGTCATCTAAGGCTCCGGGCCAGTCTTGACTCAGATACGCATACTCTACAGAAGTTTCGGTATTGGGCTTGCCCAACAGCAGATCCACGTCTACCCAACCATCCGTAAAGTTACGGGTGCCATACAAAGAAATACCATCTGACGACAACTGCAGGTCCCGGGCATTATCGAAATACACTGCTTGAGCCAATAAAATACCCGGCCGGGTAAACGCGACATCACGGGTTTCATTATAAAACCCGAACGGGTTCTTAATTCGTCCAATGCGGATACCACTTCTGCCACGCGTGCCTTCATCAAAACGGTAGTCCAAAAGCGCATAATCAATGCGTGGACTTCCATCTTGCACTTTACCTGCACGACGAGACATCAACTGGCCGGCAAAGAACAGATCCCCCCGAGCCTGCCAGGCGGTATTTAGCGCCAGTTCGCGGAAATCTGCACTGCCGTCTTCACTCTGACCAAACACATTATTGTGGTCCGAGTGGAAATACCCTTGGGTCACAAATCCATTGATTTCCCATTCTTCAGGCGCACCGGATGCTGATACCGTGTATGGCATCAATCCAATTCCTGCAACCGCGAGGTACTTAGTAAATTTCGAGCTGTTTAACACCTTGCTCATCCTCCAAATCCTTTGAGGTATAACCCACCGCTCCTTTTACAATGCGTAAGCGTTCCAGCATTTCCTGCTCAGTCTGAACAACATGCGGGGAGTGGCCTGAACCGGAAAATACGGCTCGGTCCCAAATATTGCGTAGCTGATACGGATATATATGCAGAGAGGATTTTACGAATTGAATATGGTGGGGATGATCATCCGGCAACACAAAAACCTGAACCGGCGTACCATCCGGCCAGCGCTGAGTACGCATCGCAAATACAGACAACATAAACTGCCTGCTGACGGACATCTCAGTAATGCCAGAATTAACTACAACGCCTTCTGCCTGAGCACAAAGGCTTGTAAGTAACCCGAGCGTTATTAAGACAATGGCACGGAAAATTTTCATGACCAGATCACTTCCGCTGTGTTAGCCGACACATCCATCCTGATGGTTAGTACGAAAAGTACAACGGTCGTATTACAAAAAACCACATATGGATAACTATTAATGAAGTAGTTTAATGCAGATTCGGGAAAATGACTGCTTTGAGTTCAACAATTTGGAAAATAAAGTGGGGGATAAAGTCTTAGAAAGGAATGGCGTCCCATAGGGGGTTCGAACCCCTGTTACCGCCGTGAAAGGGCGGTGTCCTAGGCCACTAGACGAATGGGA
>NZ_JADEYS010000012.1 GCF_015209595.1 Pontibacterium sinense
CCCAGTTGCGATGCAGCTGGGGTTTTTTCGTTATGGCCGGAGATCAAAACGGCCGCGCACTGCGCGCTCCCATCTTATTGTAGGGTTGTCTTCAGGCAACCAGGCAGGCATCAGCTGCCTTCTGTTAATCACCTTAGTTCCGAACTTGAACAAGCCATCCGCGCTTCACCAAAGTGCAGGTCGCCTAAAGACGACCCTACAGGGGGCACCTTCAGGTCTGGGTTTTATGTTGCATACAACACTATAACGTTAGTCACTCTTTCTGTTGTTAAGCTTACCTTCAAATCTACGTGCTACTATTTCCACTTATCGGTAACGGACTTATGGCTATCAGGGAGTGGAAACATGTCGGTAAAACCCGCGAATTGGTCTTTTCTTTTATTCGTTGTGGCATTGCTAGTAGGATGCGGTGACGATGATTCCCAGGCTCCTGTTCAAACGCTCGATCAGGTATCCGAGCAAGTATCCCCTAGTACTGAGACACAGCATATTCAGGTTATACCGCCAGAGGTAGTGGAACCGGACACACGCTTTGAAGGTGTGGATTTCAGGGTTGCAGATATCAGTACTGAGTTTTATCAGGGGCGTCTTGCGGCAGCGGTTACCTTTACTGCACCAGTCGCAGCAGAGGGTAAGGTTGCCCAGTGGCTTCAGGTCGAAGCCGATTCCGGTCAACGTGTTAACGGAGAGTGGGCTGCCGGTGATACCGCCACAACACTCTATTTCCCTCATTTATTGCCTGAAAAATCCTATAAAGTCACTGTCCTGGCGGGCATGCCATCGCAGTTGAAACAAGCCATTTCAGAGCCGTTTTCTGTCGTGTTAAAAACAGAAGCCCTCTCTCCCATGTTGGGTTTTGTCGGGCGTGGGAATTTATTGGCCCATAAACTGACGAAGGGTTTACCGGTTATTTCACGCAACGCTAAATCGGTTGATGTGGATTTTTACCGTATCCCTGCAGAGCGTTTAGTGAGTTTTCTGGCCGATAATCAAAAGCCGGGGCAGCAGGAGTTTTGGCGGGTGCGGGAATACATACCGCAGCTTGAATTGGCTTATACCGGACGTTTTGATCTGACTATGGCGCGCAATGCGCAGGCTACCAGTTACTTACCCGTTAAGGATATCGTTGCCTTGCAACAGAAAGGTACGTACCTGGCCGTGATGCGCCGCTCCGGTAATTACGATTATAGCTATCCAGCGACGTGGTTTGCGGTGACTGATCTGGGTGTCCAACTGCGTATCTATGATCAGCAAATCGACGCCTATGTGAGTGCGCTATCCACCGCTGAACCTCAGTCAGGTATAGAGCTTTCATTGCTGACCGGAGATGGGAAGGTTATTGCGACTCAGTCCTCGACAACCAATGGCCGTGCAAGCTTTCGCGATCTGGATCTGAGTGGTGATGCTACTCCTAAAATATTGGTAGCTAGTTCAGCGGAAGATACAACACTGGTGCGCTTGTATGGTCCGGCGCTGGATCTTTCTGAATTTCCAGTCACTGGGTTGAACCCGCAGGCGCAAACGTTATTCCTTTACTCAGCACGTGATCTCTACCGTCCAGGGGAATCGGTGACGGTCAGTGGTTTACTGCGAGGCCGTGACGGAGAGATGGTGCCGGGGATTCCGTTGCAGGCGTCGCTGCAACAACCTGATGGTCGCGTTGTCAGTACACGTACGATTACACCTGATGAGCTTAACTATTACGAAACGACCTTTCCTATTGCTAAAGATCAGCCGACCGGTCGCTGGATACTCTCTGTACTGCTGCCGGATCAGACCCGTAGTGAATACAGTTTTCAGGTGGAGGAGTTTCTACCAGAACGCATGTCGTTAATACTCGATGGCGAAGAACGGATTAGTGCAACCGAAGCTCTGATGCTGAAGGTGTCTGGCCAATATTTATATGGTGCGCCTGCCGATGGAAATCAACTGCAGTCAGAGCTGGTTGTCGCGATGTATGCGCATCCGTTTGAGGCCTTTTCCGATTACTATTTTGGAGATATACGCGAGACCGACTGGAACCGTCGAGTTGAACTGGATAACCAGAAACTCGATAGTCAGGGTGAAACTCAGCTCAAGGTAAAACCGTTCTGGCAAAAAACCAAAACGCCTCTGCGACTCAGATTGTTCGAGAGCTTGCAGGATATGGGGGGGCGGCCGGTTAGTCGTTCCTTTAGTAGCTACGTATTACCTGCCCCTCAGCTGGTTGGGATCCGCCCTTTGTTTGAGGAACACACCACGGATTACAACGGTAACGCGAGTTTCGAACTGATCTACACCGATGGCGATGAGAAGCTGGCACGGGATGATCTTGAAGTTACCTTGATACGTGAACATCGACGTTACCACTGGGTATATTCGGATGCTGAAGGTTGGAGTAACAACTATACCGAGCGCCAGTATCCGGTATTCAATCAAACGATTTCACTGAATGCTGATCAGACCAGCGAGATCGAGGTGCCGGTAGAGTGGGGCTACTACCGGTTGGAAGTCAAAAATCCAGATAGCGGCCTGATCAGTAGTTACCGCTTTAAAGCCGGTTGGAGCGAACAGGAACAAGCCTTATCGGGGAGGCCCGACCGTATTGGTATCTCGCTGGATCAAGACGCTTACCGCGCAGGGGATAAGGTTCAGATGCGCCTGCAACCGCCCGCAGCGGGAGATGGTTATCTGGTCGTTGAAGGGGATCAGCCGCTCTATTGGCGTAAGATTTCCGTCCCCGAAGAAGGTGCAACCATCGAACTTCCGGTGGACCCAAGCTGGAATCGTCACGACCTCTATCTCTCTGTGATGTTGGTTCAGCCAGGTCTTGAGCGTGAAACACGATTGCCCCGCCGGATGATGGGGATTCAGCCCCTGCGTCTGTTACGCGACAAACGTCGCTTAGACGTCACGCTGGATCTGCCTGCCAAAGCGTTGCCGGAGAAATCCCTGACCATCCCCGTGCAGATCAGCCGCCGTGCTGGCGGCGATATTCCTTCACGCGTTGGTTTAACGCTCGCCGCCGTGGATCTGGGAGTACTTAACATCACCCGCTTTGAAACCCCCGATCCGTTTGAAGGCTTTTTTGGTCAGCGCCGCTACGGTGTCGATGTACGCGATAGTTACGGTGCGCTGATTGACGCAGATGATGGTGATCTTGCGACATTGCGCTTTGGCGGTGATGCAGACCTGCAACGCGGCGGGGATCAGCAAGCCTCTGACGTACAGATCGTATCGCTGTTTTCAGGTGTGGTTGATGTGGATGAAAACGGGCAGGCGCAGGTCCCTGTGCATTTCCCTGATTTTAACGGTCGCGTGCGCTTGATGGCGTTGGCTTTTTCCGATGATAGCTATGGCTCAAGTGCCGATGAATTACAGGTTGCCGCACCACTGGTGACGGCATTGGTTAAGCCGCGATTTCTGGCGATTGGCGATCAATCAGAATTGGCCCTGCAGTTACATAACCTGAGTGGCCGAGAGCAGACTATTAGTTTGGATATGAAGTTGGACGCCAGATTGGTATTAGAGGGTGGTCAAAATCACCTTAAGCAGTCGGTGACGCTGGTCGATAATGAGCGCACCGTTGTGCAGATCCCCGTGCATGCGACTGAGGAATTTGGACGTGTTTCTATTGACCTGTCCGTGAGTGGTCTGGAAGGTTTGGAGGAGGGGGCAGACAGTGCTTTCAGTCGACGTTGGTATCTCTCTTCACGTCCGGCGTGGTCGTCCAGCGAGTCCCGCTGGCAGCAGGTATTGTCTCAGGGGGATAGCTTCAGTTTACCGATGGATGCGCTTTCTCCATTGATACTTTCCAGCACCGAGTTATCACTCAACGTATCAGCAAAACCGCCGCTGGCGATCAGTCGCCATATTCAGGCGTTGCGCAGTTATCCTTATGGCTGTCTGGAGCAAACCACCAGTGGTGTGTTTTCACAGTTGTTTACCACGACCAACAGGCTGCGAGATCTGGGCATTGAGGGTGAATCCGATCAGGAGCGTCAGGCCGCGATTCGATTAGCCATCCAGCGTTTACTGGGTATGCAAAAAAGCAGTGGCGGTTTCGGCCTGTGGGGTAATCAAAGTCCAGAAGAGTATTGGCTTACGGTGTATGTGACCGACTTCCTGATGCGTGCTCGAGATCAGGGGTATCGCGTGCCCGAGCAGAACCTGCAACAAGCACTGCAGCGTGTTCAGCGTTACCTGCGCAATCCCCGTTGGATTCACAGTGAGTATGCAAACAACATGCAGCGTACCCGTTTTGCGGTGAGTGCATATGCTGCTCAGGTACTGGCGCGCAACGGACAAGCACGTCTGTCGGAGTTGCGTAGCCTGTATGACAACAAAGGCAAAAACTGGACGGCGCTGGGGTTATTGCAGCTCGGTCTTGGCTTACAGCAAGCAGGTGATCAAAAGCGGGCGGATGCCGCACTGACTCAGGCACAGCTTTCACTGGCGTCGCGTACCTTTAAAAGCAGCACCTATGGCAGCAAAGTCAGAGATCTGGCGCTGGCCTTGTACTGGATGTTGGAAACGAAGCTGCCCGAATCCCACTGGGGACCGCTACTGTTTGCACTGGATAAACAACTTAAGCAGCGTACATGGCTCAGTACGCAAGAACGCAATGCACTGGTGATGGCGGGTTTAATCTTGCAGCAAATGCCTGCGGACACGTTGTCTGCCGAGTTAACTTTGGGCGATAAAGTGGTAGCGCTTAAAGACCTGAGCGGCCTGTACAGTCAGTATGAGGCGCAAGTTCTGATGGACGGACTGAGTATCAAAAACCTGAGTGACAAAACCGCGTACCTGACTGCTCGTTTATCCGGCTATAGCAAACAGACCCCCGCTGCCGAAAGCAACGGCATTGATGTGATCAGGCGTTTCTACGATCTGGATGGCAAACCGCTGAAAGATCAAACGCTGGAAACCGGAGAGATGGTGCTGGTTGAGTTGCAAACCAATGTGGCACAAACCACCCATCACCTGTTGCTGGTTGACTTGTTACCGGCGGGACTGGAGCTGGAAAACCAGAATCTGGCAACGGCTTATGAACTGGATAACCTCAAGTTTGATGGTCAGTCGCCTGTGGATATCATGCAGGGGCAGGATATTCGTCACCAGGAGTTTCGGGATGATCGGTATGTCGTTGCGTTGAATCCCGGTTGGGCTAAAAGCGCTCGAGTCTTCTATCTGGCACGGGTGGTATCGCCGGGTGTGTTCACCGTACCGCCTACCTTTGCTGAAGATATGTACCGACCAGAACTGCGCCACAATGGGTCTGCAGCGGGACAGATTCGGATTATTGCTGGGGAATGAAACGCCTTCGTCGCCTGGTCATCGGGGTTGCTGTCTCGGTAGCCCTGGTTGCAGGGCTGTTTGGATCCTTGGATCGTCTGTATCCCATGGCCCCTATCCCTGCGGTTAGCACCGTTGTATTAGCTGAAGATGGCACCCCATTACGGGCATTTCCCGGTGCTAATCACCAATGGCGTTACCCCGTTACACTCGAGCAGGTCTCGCCGACCTATCTGGAGTTGTTACTCGCCTACGAGGATCGCTGGTTCTATCAGCACCCAGGGGTGAATCCTCTGGCGCTGCTGCGCGCCGGTTGGCAAAACCTGCGCAGCGAACGGGTGTTGTCCGGTGGGTCGACGCTGACCATGCAGGTGTCGCGTTTGCTCTATCCGCATGCCCGCAGCTACTTAGGAAAGCTCTCGCAGATTCTGCGGGCCTTGCAGTTGGAGTGGCACTATAGCAAAGCGGAAATCCTAAGCATCTACCTGAATATCGCTTCGTTTGGTGGCACGTTGTCGGGCGTTCAGGCGGCCAGTTATTACTACTTTGATAAACCCGCCTTACAAATGAGTGATGCGGAAGCTGCATTGCTGGCGGTATTGCCCCAGCGTCCAAGCGACTATCGTCCCGACCGCCATCCACAACGGGCCCGGCAAGCACGCGACAAAGTACTGCAAAGGATGCAATCGTTGGGATTATGGTCTTTGCAGCGGATTAACGATGCCCGGCAGGAGCCTGTATCGACGTTTGCTCAAGGAATGCCCAATGTCGCACCTCTGCTGGCAAGACGGCTCTATCAGGACTGCACGGATTGCCGGACGATCAACACCACGCTGGATTATGACCTTCAGATTCAGTTGGAGCGCTTAGTTGATCAATACACGGAGTCCCTGAGTGAGGAGCATTCGGTTGCGGTTATGGTGATGCGAAATCGGGATGGTGCTGTTCGCTCCTACATTGGCTCCGCCGATTTCTGGTCGCAAAAGCGTGCCGGACAGGTGGATATCATTCAGGCCGTACGCTCTCCCGGCTCAACCCTGAAGCCTTTCCTTTATGGGTTTGCGTTGGATGAGGGGCTGATCCACTCTCACTCTCTGCTGATCGATGCACCACGTTTCAAAAGCCAATATCGCCCGCAGAATTTCAGCGGCTTTTTCAATGGCCCGGTGACGGCTACCTCGGCGCTGCAACGCTCGTTGAATGTGCCCGCAGTGCAGCTTATCGAACACTTCGGCGCAGATCGCTTTGTCACGCGTTTGCAGAACGGGGGCTTGAAAACCTTTGGCCCGGGCAGTGCAAAGCCCAATACCTCGGTGATTCTGGGGGGGATTGGTGTGCAGCTGGAATCGTTGCTGGGGATCTACAGTGCATTAGCGAGAGACGGAAAAGCGATCAGCCCTCGTTTTCAGACTGACAGCCCAAAGCAGGAGCGGTATCTGATGTCTTCCGGTGCGGCCTGGATCATTCGGGATATGTTGGCGCAACATCCTTACCGGCGTATCGGTCAGCACACCCGGAAGGAATGGGATTTAGCATGGAAAACAGGCACCAGCTACGGATATAGGGAAGCCTGGGCGATGGGTGTTTCGCCTGACTGGAGTATTGGTGTCTGGGTTGGACGACCCGATGGCAGTGCCAGTCCGGGGCGTTATGGCCGTGTGACGGCTGCGCCCTTGTTGTTTCGGGTGCATGCGGCACTGCCAAGCTCTGAAGCAGAACATCCGCAGCAGCCTGAATCTGTCAGTCGGCAAACGATCTGCTGGCCTGCGGGGACTCAGCACACGCGCCGTGAAAATACCGCGCCCAACTGCCTCAAACGTTATGACGCTTGGTTGCTAAACGATACTGCACCAGCGACATTGCCCGAAACTTCTGAATTGACGCTACAGAAACAGGTGAATCAGATCTGGCTTGATCCGGTGAGTGGAAAACGTGCTGAGCCAGCTTGTCTTCCCGGTCATACATTAGAGCCTGCATTGATTGCGCTGTGGCCGGAAGCCGTGGATCCCTGGCTTCCCCGGCATTGGCAGAATCAGCACCGGTTGCCACCACTGGATGCCCGCTGTCAACGAAGTTCTGGGGCGGCCGAAGCACCGCTGCATATCACCAGCTGGCCCACGGATGCACTCTTACAACTGCCCGGCGCTCATCGAACCGAGGCACTGGATATCATGCTAAATGCGGAAGGGGGATCAGGGTATCGGGACTGGTATCTGAACGGGGGATATATCGGCCGCAGTCAGAACGGTTTGCCCTATCAGCTGACGCAGGCGGGACGGTATCAGATCAGTGTTGTGGATCAACAGGGCAATATGGATAGGGTAGACATCCGTGTATTACCCTGATGACAAATATCAGTCGGTATATCCTGGCTGTTCTGCCAGCAGCTTTCCGCTGGGCATAAAGGTCCCGCTGCCACGAGCAACTTCACGTCCACGGGGATCGTACATCACCGCTTCCGCAACCAATAACTGCTTACCAGCACTGATCAGCCTGCCTTTGGTCGTAAGTGGGCCTTCACTGACTGCACGGGTGATGTATGTCGTAAATCCGGTGGTCACCAAAAATTGGGAACGGTTACGGCTGGCCGCAGCAAAATAAGCCGCATCGTCCAGTGCCTTGAAGTACAAGCAGCCATGCATCGAACCTGCCGCATGAAAGTAATCCAGTTGCACCGTGCTGAGGATCGTTGAACTGCCTTTCTCAACATTGAGTGTACTTTCCAGCAGCTTATTAATCGGGGCTGCATGGTACATCCGCTCCAGCCCCCGGTAATGGGTTTCAGTTGCTGACATCGCTATCATCCTGTGAAGTGGGTTCTGTGTGCGTGACCGACTCTGTTTGATGATCCTGCGCCAGATGCAGCCAGAAGGTGTAGGAGGTTTTAAATCCCTGTGCGAGTTTATATGACAACTCATACCCGATGGTCTCAGATCCATCCAGAATACGCTGGAACTGCTCAAGGGGAATGCCGCATAGCTCTGCCGCCCCTTCAACCGATAAATGAGTGGGTTTTAGATACAGTTCGTGGATAATATCGCCCACGCTGGGCGCATTTGCGAGAATTTGCATAGTGGCCTCAATCTATTTGAGTTGTATCTAAACAGGTCCTGTTAGGAGAGACAATGTCTGAGACGTGGGTATATGGTCTGATCGCCGTTGGGTTGCTGGTGTGTGCTGGGTTAGTTGTATTTATCCTGCGTCAGCGGGCAACGATCAAAGCAGCACAAGAAGAGCAGGCGGCTAAGTTGCATGCTTTGGAGGCGAAAGCGCAGGAACAGCGTGATTACCTGATCGAGAGTATCCATGTGATTGCCAATGCGATGATTCATGATGAGCGGATGACACTGACCGAAGGTACGATTCGTATTAGCGTGTTGCTGGACAACTTATCACCTCAGCTAAAGCAGGAACCTGATTTCAGTGTTATCAATGAGGTGTTTGAGCGGACCCGTCATATCCCGTATCTGAAGAAGTGGAAGGAGCTGGATAAACAGGAGCGGTGGCGCTATACACAAGAGATGAAGCAGATAGAAGCCGAGCACAAAGATGCCTTGCTGAAAGCTGCAGGGCTGTTGGCCTCTTATCCATTTGAAAAGCACTTTCACTGATGGAGTTTATTGCGATTTTTCTGGTGACCCTGCTCATTGTGGGTGGGTTGGCGGTCGCCTTGGTGTTTGGTCGCGCGCCGACCTATCGTCCATCACGTCAGGATACATTGCAGCTCTTAAAAGACGTCGCCAGCAATCAGGGCAATGAGGGCGCCTGGCAGTTATTTCTGGGTATGCCGATTCCGCATGACCCTGATCTGGAGGAGATCCGTCAGCTCTGTGTTGCTGTTGACGAAGGGGATGACGAACATCCTCCTGCCACCCCCGGGTTGAATATCTATGGTCGTGACGGCCGTGAGCGGATCGGTAAGGTCGCAGAAAAACTTGAGATTCTCATCGCAAAAGAACCGTCCTATAAAGAGTTCTGAGCGCGCTCGACATACGTTCAGAACTAGTACTGACTGTGTTCGACCATCCGCTGTAAACGCCATAACGCATCCCACGTCTGACGAATATTATCCTGCTTGATTGCCCGGTTCAGTTCGATCCCCACCATCTCCAGTTCAGGCAGTTCATAGAGACCGGCCAGCCCCAATAACTGGTGCGAGTGATGACGCATTTTTTCGGAGCTGCGGTCTTCAAAGCCTGAGAATAACCCGGTGAGCTGATCAAGAAGTTCCTGATGAAGAAGGTCTTTGCTGATCTGGTAGTCTTCGAGCATCTGAGCATTGGAACTGGCTTCCGCAGGTGTGCGGGTAGTCAGAGCCGTTTTTTGTGTCAGTGCGTTGATCGCGGTTTTTACTTCCTGATCGTTGATCGGTTTCAACAATACGGTATTGGCACCGGCATGGATCAAGCGCTGATGCTCGCTGGCAACAACATTCGCGGTGAGGGCGATAATCGGGATCTCTTTATTGCGCTGGCGAATCGCGGCTGTCGCCTGAATGCCGTCCACTTTTGGCATATGAACATCCATCAAAATAAGGTCGAATGTCTCTTTCTGCTCATACTTGATGGCATCTTCACCGTTGGTGCTGATCACGACTTCAGCGCCGGCCTGTTCCAGAATACGGGTGATCAACAGACGGTTGAAGTCGTTATCTTCGGCCACCAGTATCCGTAGCGGCAGCTCCACCTCTTTTTCGCTGTATTCATTCTCCGGTGCATCAAACCGGTCTGGCAGAACCGCGCTGAGCAGGTTTCCGGTCCGTGTGGGTTTACGCAGTACGGTGATGTTTTCTGGCAGGGCCAGTTCAGGCGGTTCGCACGCCAGTAAGATCAGCGGACCCTGATACTGTGCGCAGACGATGCGTAGTTCTTCTGCAAACGTGCTGGAGCGGGTCGCATTAGGCTCCAGTCCCCAGACAATGGTGCTGATCTCTTGTTCCGACTGGCGGCGTAGCATCTCTTCGCAGGTCGTAACGGATATTGGTTTCGGTGCTAAATAGCTAAGCTGGTTTTTTAGGTTACGACGGTTGAGCGGGTGCTGGTCGAAAATCAGTACTTGTCCGCCATGATAGGTTGCAGGTATTACCTGAGATTCTGGGCAGTACATTGGGATGTATACGCTGACGGTTGTGCCGCTGTTTTCTTCGCTGTTCAGCTCAATACTGCCACCCATCAGCTCTGATAGCAGTCGAGCGATGACCAATCCCAGACCAGAGCCTCCAAACTTGCGGGTGATGGAGTTATCCGCCTGAGTGAATGCCTGAAAAAGATTCCGGATACGGTTTTTCGGAATACCAACGCCGGTGTCTTCTACCTCAAACAGCAAGGTCGAACTGTCGTCGCTCTGTTTCTCCTGATAGACCCGGATCACGACGTGACCGTGGTCGGTGAATTTAATCGCGTTACTCACCAGGTTGGTCAAAATCTGGCGCAGACGCATCGGATCACCGTGTAGATCTGCCGGGATGTCCGGTGCGACCAATGGGATCAGTTCCAGCCCTTTGGCATGGGCTGCGGGGGCCTGCATTTCGACAATATCGCTGACCAGTGAATCGACATTCAGGGAGAGTTTCTCCAGCTTAATGGCGTTGGACTGCAGCTTGGAGAAATCCAGAATGTCATCAATGATCGATAACAGCAGGGATGACGTTTGGTTGATGATCCGCGTGTATTCTTTTTGCTCCGGGCGAAGCTCGGTTTTATCCAGCAGACGGGAGAAACCCAGTACGGACGTGAGTGGTGTCCGCAGCTCGTGACTCATGCGTGCGAGGAAATCGTCCTTAGTGCGGTTTGCGCCATCGGCTTTCTTACGGGCCGCGATCAGTGCCAGGTTCTGCCGTTCCAGATGCACCAGTGTTGCACGCAGGCGGGTGGTCGACCGATTGACCTGACTTTCCAGTGTCTGGTTGGATTCCTGTACCCGCTGTGCCAAACGGTTAATACCGCGTGACAGTGTCTTAAGCTCACCCGTTGCAACGGAGGGGGAACGCACATCCAGCTGACCTTTTTCAAGTTGTTTGACCACCTCGGTGATACGCAATATTGGCGTTGTGATACGGCGGCCAAAACGGATGGCGATAAATAGCGTAAGAAACAGACCCACGAGTGCAATTGATATCCCCTTCAGGATGATCTCTTGCTGACGGTGTTGGGTGTGAACCCTCGATAAAATAACCGCGACCCAGCCGATCTGGGGCGGACGTGCTTCAACTCCGCTTGAATCGGTAAATTCCGGGGAGTCTAAAACGTCGATGCCGGTGGCCGTTACCGGTTGTAGGAAGAAAATGTATTTATCGGTGAAATGTGGGTAATTCAAATCCTGTCGGATATCCGAGCCGTACTGGTCAGAACGCAATACCACGTTAAAGTCGCTGTTGAGAAAGACGATATCAGCAACGTCGATATCTTTATTTGGATGACGGATTAGGCTGGACAGCATCTCTTTGTTATCCGTGATCAGGCCGAACTCGGCTGCAGATGCCATTAGATGTGACATGCTTTCGCCACGCTCACGCAGGGCATTTTCGGCGTCCTGCAATTGGGTGTGGATAAAATAACTGCCAAGCAGCAGCGTAATCAACACCAGGGGCAACAAGCTGACAATCAGCACCCACTGGCGAATGGTAATATTTTTGAATCGGCTCAGGATCACTGCTCCGCCTCCTTAAGCTTCTGCTCAAGTACAGCCTCGGCAGGAACATCCATGCGCAGCTTTTTGGCCGCAGATGGATTCGTTGCAACAGAAAAATAGACGGGATAACGGGGTTTGGGCAGGACCGGTTGTAGTGGGTTCAATGTGGCCATCACTTCCCCGGTGTAACGCCCGATCTGAGAGGCGGTTGAGTAGACCCCCGCAACAGCACCCGCATCTACATATTTGCGAGAGAAGCCCAATAGAGGCACACGCAAGCGGAATGAGATATAGAGAATCCACTTGGCCGTTGTACGGTTAAAGACCGCCTTATCCGGCAGTGTGAGAAAAATATCACTGGACTCCAGCAACGGCTGGAGTTGTTTGATCGGATTTTTATCTTCGTCCAGCACCCGGTGACTCAATGTCAGTCCGGTGGCGTTGAGTGCATCTTCGAGCAGAGGCAGGTCGCGCGCTGATTGTGAGCTAAAAGCGGCCCCAATCGTATCTGCGTCGGGTCGGATCAGGCGCGCCAGCCGCAATTGTCGGGAATAGGGCTGATCAAGGTAGATCGCGGATACCTTGTTCGCAAGCACCGTTGCGCTGTTGTTATAGGTTTGGATCAGGTTCTGGTAACTGCGACGTGGAATAAACGTGGAGAGCAGCGGTGGTGCTTCAGCGGGTAGTAAACGCAGTAAGGTGTTGGTGGCGCGAGAACCGACGGCCACGTAGTAATCGTGAGGTTCTTGATCCAGTTGTTTTGGGTTGAGCAGAAGCTGGTCGGTGGAAATGCTGGCAACCGGCTGATCACTATAGTGCCGAATAGCGTTCAGCACTTTTTGGTAGCTACGGGTATCGTCGCTGAGTACAACCAGCGGGCGCGCGTATACCTCTGAAACCAATGCCAGAAAAAGATAAACAACGCAGCTGATTAAACAGCGGACGTTGAATGCCCGGAAAGATTTACGCGGCGATATTGCCATTGACACAATCCATTGTGAGTCGGCTACTCAATTAATAGAGTAGTTTGAATTCCACGTAGGCGCGGCGATCGAAATGGTTGTTGGCATAAAACTCCTGATAGCGCTTATCCAGAAGGTTTTGCACAATCAGCTTAACCTCTGCATCGGTGTGTTGAGTCAGCGGGAATCGTTTTTTGATCTGCAGATCTGTCCGCTGATACGCTTTACGTACCTCTTTGCCGCTGGTGCCTTCTAACCAGCGGGTTGAACCCATGAAGTAGTGGGCCAGACTTGCCTGCCACTGATCATCGAACTGATGGCTGACAAGTACTGAGGCGGTATCCTTAGGGGCATAGTGGTGTAGCTGGAAAGTATCGTTAGGTTTTTTCAGATACTGACCATCAATTTCAACATGCCCGTAGTTCAGCAGCACCAGTGTTTCGGGCTGAGGTTTGTATTTTACCTGAAATTCGATGCCTTCGGCGTCAAAGAACTCAACATTTCCTTTGGTAATACTTGTACCATTTTCCAGAGATGCCAGTACCGGGTCGTCGATCACCAGATCAGGATCGACCTCGACAAATTTTGAGCGGATGCCCTGGCTGACGCGTTCATGAAACAGGCGTACATCTAACTGCAGATTGTTTTCCGGAATCAAACAATAGAAACCGAGCTCTGTGGTGTCTATCTGACCGGGGATCAGGCCTTCTGCGGGAGAGGCTTGCTGTTCCAGAATACGATTGCCGTTGGCATCATTCTGGCGCAGGAAATAAGTGTTATGTCGCTCCAGGATAGAGGGCATACGAAAGGCACGTGTCCGTGCGGCACGAACACTGGTGCTTTCGTCAATGAGATAGTTGAGTGCCAGCCGGGGGGAAAGACGGTTGCTTGCGATTGAGGCGGTTTCGTGCATGGCTCCAAGATTCCAGACCAGTTGATCGGTCTGGTTCCACTGCGCGTTGGCAAAGGCACGCCCACGCTCTTCCACGATCCAGCTTTCGGTATCCAGCAAAACGTCACTCTTAGCCTGTTCGTATCGGTATCCCAAGCCACTGATCAGGCTGAGTGATTCATTGGCGTAGTGGGTGTGTTGCAGCTCAATATCATACTGTTCTGATGTTCCGTGCTCTGAATCGGGTCGGATCATTGAGCCGTCCACACCAAACAGATTCGCAAAACCGGTCGCTGTGGCCAGGTCTACCTCAAACTCACGGGATAACCATTCGTTGGCTGGTATCGCATCGACATTGAGTTTCAGGTAGTTGTGATAAAAGCTGAGACGAAACTCGTTTTCATCTGAGGCTGCGTGATTCCACACCAGATATTGAAAGTTGGCGTCGTGATCACGTGGGCTGGGCACATGGCGCAATGAACCTGCATCCACGATAAAGGTTTCACCCCGGGCGAAACCCAGTTGAAGATCTATGGTGTCGCGTAATGACAGCGTTGATGAGCCGCTGAGGTTTAGGTATTGGTTGTCAGCTGTTTCGTTATACAGGGGACTGCCGTCGTGAGCGCTGCTTCCTGCGGAGATACGTAAGTGCCCAAAGTCCGTAAACAGGCTATGACGCAGTTCCGCACGCTTCTCCCCCCGGTTACCGGTTAGAACTTTGGCACTGTTATTGGGTTCGTTAAGAGACGTGCGGGTGATGATGTTGATCGATCCAAGAAATGCGTTGGACCCCTGTGTGGGAACGTTGGAGCCACGGACCACTTCGATGCGGTCGATGTCGTCCAGCTCAATACCGATGGTTTCCCAGCCCACCGTTGAAAGCAGTGGCAGATAAATACTGCGGCCATCAATCATCACTTCCATGCGATTGGGGAAATTATCACTTACGCCGTGATAGGTCACCCCCGTCTGGTTGCGGGAGACATGAAAGACCTGCATGCCCGGCACCAGCCTGAGTAAATCCGGAATACGGGTCGCGGCGGAAGCATCAATCATCTCCCGATCAATGATGGTAATCGCCGCCGGCGCTTCGGTGAGGCGCTGAGGCAAACGGGTGGCTGATAGTACCTCTGGAATATCGGCAAAGAGGTCAGCTTCAGTGAAATCGGTAACGCCGTCGCTGGCGAACGTCAGCGGGGCAGCGAGTGAAAATGAAAGAGCGCCTAAAGGAGCAAGACAACGCGTAAAACGCCAAGCCGATAAGAGCACAGATACAACAGGTCCATTCTGTAATCGCGTCATAATCCGGTACTAATTCGCGGTTATATACGGGTACCCACGTAGATAATAATGCCTGTCATCACAATAGCTTCAAGAATGAAGCCGTTGTTGGTGAGTATCCAGTCCATAACCATATCGTTGTTATTATTGAACGGTTATCCTAACCCAGTCAGTGTGATCCGTCAGCACTCATTGGGTTATAGCACAGATGTTTAGCTCAGGGAGCTGAATCAGACACTTAACGTCCCCCGGAGATACATCCGTCGGTCCACTTCATTGAATTCGTAGAATTCAGAATACTGCGGATCGAACAGGTTTTGTAATCCGTCCCGATAGCGGGCGTTACCCGCATTTCCGCTGCAACCGCCAGCCAATTGGAAACTAAAGTTATCCCCAGATAATCCTCCTAACCGAAACTGTATTTCGTGGGTGCCGTTGGCTCCGGTCATCGCGCTGACGGAATTTTCGCTTTGCTCAACGGGCGACTTCGTCACGATATTGATCGCGCCTAACAGCGCATTGGAACCGAATGCCGGAACGTTGGAGCCGCGTATCACCTCGATATGGCGTATGTCAACCAATGCAATACCAATCGATCCCCAGTCCACGGTGAACAGCATCGGCAGATAAATACTGCGGCCAGTGATCATGACTTCAAGGCGATTGGGAAAGGGCCGCTCATACCGTGATAGGTCACGGCGCTGCGGTTACGGGTGACTGAATAAGCCTGCATGCCAGGCACCAAGCGGAATAGATCCGGAACGGTGACAGCACCCGACGCGTCGATAATATCGCGGTCTATGATGGTGACTGATGCTGGGGCATCGGTGATCTTTTGTGGCAGACGTGTGGCGTTGGCAACGTACGGGATATCGGAGAGCAGGTCGGCTTCATCAAACAGTTCGGTGACCGGTTCCGTACATCGGTGCAGAGCGAGGAAAGATGTTTCTTCGGGAGCGGTCTCTATTCATAACGCCGTATTCAATTGGCAGTATAACCTGAGCGGAGTATTGCCTCTTACCCTAAAACGGGGCCGGTCACGATGGAAACTGGCGGTATTCTGGGCTGCCTGAACATTGATCAATATCATGTAACCCATTGTCCCTACTGGACCTTAAATACGTTTAGCCACACTATGGTGCACTATTTTTTATGTGCTGTACGAGGCTGTTTATATGGAATCATTTCGCTGGAATAAAAGCTTTCTGACAGGGATCGAAGAGGTTGATCAGCAACACCACCGGCTGGTGGACATTATCAACCAGTTTGGTGATCTGTTGGCGGAGCGAAGCGAAGTGACCACGGTCATGATGGAAAGCCTGCTTCAGGAACTGACTGAATACACCCACTATCATTTCAGCGAAGAAGAGCAGTTTATGGAGGAGTCGGGTATTGATCCGCGCCACCTTAAACCGCACAAAGAAGCGCACAAGCACTTCATCGAAGAAGTTCTGCATATGCGTGATGAGCTGCGTGAAAACGGTCTTGAATCGGGCGAACCGGTGTTGAAGTTTCTGACCCATTGGCTGGCGTATCATATCTTAGGCACCGATATGTCCATGTCGCGTCAGGTTGATGCGATCAAAGCAGGTACCAGTGGTGCCGATGCTTTCGAACGAGAGGAACGTGATCGTGCGACATCGACCGAGCCGCTGTTGCACGCGCTTAACGGCCTGTTTCAGCAGGTGTCTAAACGTAACCGCCAGCTCACGGAGCTGAACCGAACATTGGAAGAGCGGGTTGATGCGCGCACCCATGATTTGGCAGAAGCCAACGCTCGGCTGGAAGCGATAGCGATGACCGATGTACTGACCGGGTTGCCTAACCGCCGCCATGCGCTGATTGCGTTTGAGCAAGAGTGGCTGCGTGCGGATCAACAGTTTTCAGCGCTCAGTTGCATGATGATCGACGCTGATGGATTTAAACAGATCAACGATACTTACGGGCATGATGCCGGCGATGTGGTGTTAAAAGAGCTGGCCAATACGCTGAAAGATTCAGTCCGTTCCGATGACATCGTTGCACGCCTCGGTGGCGATGAATTCCTGATCATCTGCCCGGATACGGGACTGGAAGACGGGCTGATGGTCGCGGAGAACGTTCGCGCACAGGTGAACGCGATGCGTGTATCTGCGGGAGAAGGAGAGTGGCACGGTAGTATCAGCGTGGGGGTTTCCGCACGAACGCAGGCGATGGAAGGTCCGGAGATGTTAATTAAATCAGCGGATCTTGGCGTATATCAGGCGAAGGAAGACGGGCGTAATTGCGTACGGACCCGGGATAATCAAATAGTGTAAATGAGAGCAGACGGACAAAAAAGCCGGACACATTGACGGGAAGAACCTGCAGCAGAACTCGATGAGTGTCTGCTGCAGCGAAGGTCACTTGGCTTAAGCTGCCAGTGCCTCTACACGGCGTGCATGTGCAGCCCCTACGCGACAACCGTAGACACCCACTTCACCCTTCCAGCGCATCCAGGTCACAAATTCACCTGCCGCTTCAATTGCTTTCACCAGTGCAGATTTCTCATCCGCTTGAGCCTGATCAAAAGCACCCATTGCCTGCAGTTCAGCGGCAATACGGCGGTCGTCATTTGCGATGCCTGTGTAGACAGTGTTTTTCATAGATCAGCTCCAGATACATACCATTTTCTAAGACCTAAGTATTATATGGATCTGTTGTGCGTCGCACAAATAATTTGTTCAATAATTCACCAAAAAAACTGATCACGGACAAAAAAGCTGATCTGAGGTGTGTGACTTGAAGGCGCTGATATTCAATGAGTCGTGACGCCAACGCTCACGAGCGTACTCCAATGCTTCGCCTCAAGGTCATGAGCGACTGCGGCGCTCACTGAGTATCTGCGTCCATCTGTATATTGGAGTGGCCGGTTTCCCACACTTGTATGGCTTGTTTACGCTCGCAGCCCCAGCGGTAATTGCCGCTGTCGCCAGTCCCTTTAATAACCCTATGGCAGGGAATCAGAAAGCCAATGTTATTTTTTGCCACCGCGCTGCCTACCGCCCGCTGTGCATTGGGCATACCGAGTTGATGTGCCAGTTGCCCATAGGAGATGCGTTCTCCAGGCATGAGCTTCATTAACGCTTCCCAGACTTTGATCTGGAAATTGGTGCCGCGCAACACCAGATGCAATTTTCCTGGTTGCGGTGTGTAGGGAAAGATCTGGTTGGCATATTGAACCGCTGTGCCGCAATCTTCGCTGATATCCGCCGCCGGCCACTGGCTTTTCAGTTCGTGTAAACGCGTCGCTTCATCATCGGAACAAAATGCCAGGTAACAAATGCCACGCTCGGTCCAGCCGATGAGTGCATGACCAAATGGCGTCATCGCAAAACCATAACCGATGCGCATACCCTTGGCGCCATTTTTGATCTCACCGGGCGTCATCGCTTCGCAGGAAATCATCAAATCATGCAAGCGCCCAGGGCTGGAAAGACCACTATCCAGTGTCACACTGAGTAGGTCACCGGAGCGCTGTAAGGCTTGCCGGGCATACTCCTTCGTCAGGTATTGCAGGAAACGCTTAGGTGAGATGCCTGCCCAGCTACTAAAGACCCGTTGTAGGTGGGATTCGCTGCTATCCACCGCCGCTGCAATTTCGGCCAGTGTCGGCTGCTGACGGGCCTGACTGTGGATAAACTCAATGGCCCGTGCCACGGTGCTGTAGTGTTGCTCTGAGTTCATGAGGTGTCCTGACAGATCTGTTTCCGGGGATGATGTTACTACGCTCTAAGTGTGCGTCAGCCCGTAATCGATCTCCACCCGATTCTTGCATTGGAGCCTTTCATGTCGCATTTACTGTATGCCCTGATAAGGAGTGAAAAATATGGAGTTGATAAGAGTCTCTTTCAGACTGACCAAGGTGATTGGCCAGTCTGAAAGATGAGCTGTTACCCGAGTAGTAACTCTGGAAGGAAAAGTGAAACTTCAGGAATGTAAGTGGTAATGACCAATGTTGGCAGCCATGCAAATGTGATGAAAATAAGGGTTGGCTTTAACATTTCGCTCACCTTGGCGCCTGTCACTCGCGCTCCGAGATAGAGCAATGGCGCTGTCGGAGGTGTAATGTTTCCCATGCCTAAATTCACGCCTAATACAGCAGCGAACTGAATTGGGTCCATCCCCAGCTTCTGGGCTATAGGAAACAGCAATGGTGAAGCGAGTAGAACACCACTCACGTCGTCCATCAGCATACCGATCAGAATCATGACAAAGTTGATCATCACCAGGATGACAATTGGATTATCAGATACTGAGAAGATCAATTCTTCGGCTAATCCGGGAATGTCTTCAAAGACCAGAAGTCGGCTCACGATCATAACCATAAAGAACATGACCATCACTACACCGGTC
Source organism: Pontibacterium sinense (assembly GCF_015209595.1). Taxonomy (GTDB): domain Bacteria; phylum Pseudomonadota; class Gammaproteobacteria; order Pseudomonadales; family Balneatricaceae; genus Pontibacterium; species Pontibacterium sinense. The sequence goes on from NZ_JADEYS010000012.1 coordinate 19,414, forward strand.
GTTGTAGCCGTTTGTATCAAAGCCTCAGAGAAGTTCTTAACATTCAGCCCTTTATACACAAAGAAACCCAGAGGGATTGCATAGATTACAGCAATTCCTGCTGCCTCAGTCGGAGTCATAATGCCGCCATAGATACCTCCTAAAATAATGACGGGCATTAATAGGGCAGGCAATGCGAGGCGCGACTGTTTCGCAACCTCACCTGCGAAATTGTTGGTTGGTGGTAACGTCTTAATGTTCTTATGTTTGCGTAGCAAAACGGCGTTTACGATACAAAGTAACACCATCAAAATCAGGCCGGGCACTATCGTGGCCAAGAAGCACTTGAGCACGGACTGACGAGTCACCCATGCATAGATAATTTGGATGGAGCTTGGTGGGATCAGTAAACCCAGAGGAGCAGCACTGGTTAACAATGCGGCGGACAGACCTCTAGGGTAGTTCGCTTTTTCAAGCTGCGGCATCATGATGCTGCCAATACATGTCAGCGTTGCCGTTGCACTACCTGAAATAGCACCGAAAATGCCACTTGCACAGACGCCTGCGTAGGACAAACCGCCTTTGATACGACCAACAAATACCTCTGCCAGGTCGATTAAGGGTTTGGCGATTTTGCCTTTCTCCATAATCCCGCCGGCCATGATAAACAGCGGTATAGCAAGCAATACCAGAACGTTCATACGCCAGTGGCCGGAGGGCATGAAACCGGCTACATCATGATCACCAGTGACTCCGATGTAGATTAGGGCTGCGCCGAATGCGAATGGAACGGGCATCCCCATAACGAGGGCTATACATAAGATAGCGAGTGTAATAAGAATTAACATAGTGATACCTGCATCCTTAATTCGAGTTAGGGGGTATTTCTTCGTTAACCCATTCTTCGGAAGGACCGGATCTCAAACCGCTGTATAGGTGTAACAAGGTGTAGAACGCCATGAACATCAAGCCGATAAAAATACTGAGTCGTGGAACAATGAACGGGATCTGGAGGGCCGAAGTCCTCTGCCATTCGGGATAAGCAACCAATTCTTCTTGAATCATCAGAAAGGCCCAATAACACAGAATTGAGCAGATGATAAATTCAAGAGTAAGCGTCACGTTAACCAGGACCCATTTAGCTCGGGCTGTTTTTAATACGGTCAGCAGGAAATCAGCCTTAATGTGACTGTTTTCGTAGCTGCCGACAGCTCCTCCGATAAAGTACATCCAGAACGCGATGACCAAAATCCACTCTTCATAGGCGAAAAGGTCAGCTTCGAAGATGTAACGCATGACCACGACCAGACAGAACGTCAGGGCCATGATTAAGCTGCTTATGATCAGGATCAGACGTTTGATCCCTAACATGAATTGGACGAATCGGTCTAAATGACTGGGAAGATTTAAATGCATAGCTGAAAACCGCTGTGATCTAGGGAAGGAGGAAATGGCCCTTCAATGAAGGGCCATAACAGACTAAGCAGCTGGATCAGTTTTGGGACAGTTCAGCACGAACCTTGGCCATCAAATCCTTACCGATACGTTCTTCCATCAGAGGCCAGGTAGTATCACGCACTTCTTCCGCGATGTTGTTCAGGTCTCCTTCGGCAACAGGTAAGACTTCAACGCCAAACTTTTCAAGTTCGGCTAGGTACTTGGCGTCATTCTGACGACTCCAATCTACAAATTTAGCCGCTTCTTCCGCGAATACTTTCTTAATCAGGTCCCGTTGTTCCTGGTTAAGTTTTTTGTTCCAGCTTTTTTCACTCGCATAGTAGGACGTGCTTTCAACAAACGCGTTATAGGGTACGTAGTACTTAATTGCTTCTTTAAAGGTTGCGTACGTGGCTTCTGGAGTAGCGCCAATCATGCCATCAACGACTCGTTGCTGAATGGCGGCAAAAGCATCACCCCAATCGATGGTTGTCGTGTTGTAGCCCATAGTCTGGGTGGCGGATTGTGCAGCGGGAGAACTCCATACACGGATATTCATGCCTTTCTTTTCAGTGGTGTTGATGTTTTCCGGTTTCTTGGACGCCATTACACCGATAAAGCCTTCACCGGTGATCCCCAGAAGCTTTAGTCCCATACGGTCTAAGCGGTGTTCCATGGTGTCGAAATAAACTGAACCAGGTTTATAAGCTTTGGCCATCTGATCATAAGAGGTAAACAGATAGGGCAATGAAGACAGCTCTAGTACCGGATCTTTGTGGCTGTAAACATAAGCATGGACGATATCGATACTGCCACGAATGGCGTCACCTAATAGCTGCTCGCCTGAACCAAGTTGACTCGCAGGGAACACTTTCACCTTCAGTCCCACATCGGCTTGTTCTAAGCGATCCTTGATTTTGTCCAAGACCTGAGACGCGTATTGATCGGGTGCATGTGTTCCTGCAATACGGATTGTCGTGTCTGCGTATGCTGGGACAGAGGCAGCTAGAGATGTGGCCGTTACACCAGCTGCGAGGCTGATCGCTTTGATGAGCTTTTTCATTTTGTACACCTTTTATCATGTTTATATGTAGGTGCTGAACAAATCGCTGTATCGGGGGACATCCGAAGACAGTAACAACGACCAGTTCAAACATATTTAAGATACCGTGGCGAGAGAGGTGAAAAGTGCTCTATGACGGCAGGAAACAGCAGAAAAGGTTTTATATTTGTCTAAAAAGCTACAAAAATATCATCGTCGATGTGGTCGTCTTATAAAGATTTTTTAACCCGATGGTGACTCTTGCTTTTGTGTTTTGAGATAACCAGAAGGAGGCTGCTAGTAATGATTATTAGGGTGCCGATTGATTGATTTAACGAGAGCGGCTCGTGGAAAATTAACCAGCCGAATACGGCAACAAATACAGGTTCGATATAAAGCAGCGTATTGACCACAGATGTCTCTAAACGTTGAATAGCGCTAACGGCAAAAAATATGGCTAAGCAACCGGGGAAAAATCCGGTGAATATGAATCCAATCCACTGTTCGCTTGAAAAATTGCTGGAGAAGTCAGGAGTGAATGGAATGCATACAATCGCGCCTGATAATAGCTGATAAAAAATGCGTACGTTCTGTTCGTCAGCTGAGACAGGGTAACGGTTGATAATGACAAATAACGCATAGGATATTGCGGCCCCCAGTCCTAAGGTGATGCCGGTATCCAAGTGCAGGATTTTTCCAGAAGAAAAGTCCTGAATCATCAAGAAGCCAAGGAATGCAGTGGTGATCAGTGCTAATGTCTTTTGGTTTAAGCGCTCCTGAAAGATAAAATGTGCTGCTATTGTCGCTAGCAAAGGACCCATGTATACAAACATAATGGCTACTGTCATGCCCAGATAGCTCAGGCTCTTCATATAAAGGATAAATACAGCGGCTAGACATGCGCCGGCGATACACGAGGACAGTGGAAATCCATTTTTATGTCTTAGCGGTTGCCTGATTATGAATAGATATAGTGCAAAAAAAATAGCACCAATAAACATACGGAAGAAAATAAATATCTCTGCTGAAATTTCTATCCATTTAAATACGACAGCCGAGGTCGCCATGAGCACCCCTGACACAATAGTCATGAGGATTGCTGTTAGCGAACTTTTATAGAACATCTTAGTATTCTCAGGTGTGGATTCTGAGGATATTAATTGATAATGAAGATTTTTTATGCTGATTAGTAAGTTGTTTTGGGGCTTAGTGCTGTATGTCTGAAGATAAGAGCATTATATTTTGGCGATTGAGTTTAAAATTAGAGATTCATGAGAATATTTTTTCTAATGTAACTGAGCGGCTTTCAATCGGTGTTTTTATTACTATATAGCTAAAGTATTCTCGAACCATTTTTTCTTTCTCTAAAAGATGGTCAATAACTTCTTGGTAATGACTTATGCTTTTAACGACAAATTTTACGAGATAGTCATAACCACCACTGATAAGGTGGCATTCAACTACCTCTGGATACGTAGTAAGTGTTTTCTCAAATTCATGAAAATTGTGTCGGAAATGCTGGTTCAACGTAAATTCTGTAAATACAGTTACATAATCGCCTAGCTTTGCCAGATCAATTTGAGCGCCATAGCCGACCACATAATTTGCTTCTTCAAGCTTTTTTACGCGCTTTAAGCAAGGGCTGGGGGAGAGACCGACCTTGTCCGCTAGATTCACATTAGTGATTCGGCCGTTTTTTTGGAGCTCTGCTAGAATCCTGATATCAATACGATCCAGCTTATGATCTGAAGACATATCTCACCCCGTGTTTGTTATGAATTTTAATATAGAGGGTTTACGAGAGAGGATCAATCAAAGGAGTGGGGTGTAACTGGATTCACACCCCTTTGTTTTCAGTGCCTTAGCCTTCCAGCTCTTTCTGATGCGCTTTCACCAGATCAGCCATGCTGTTAAAGCGGAAGTCATAAGTGGGCATTTCACCTGGTGTCATCGTCGCACCAAATCCGTCTTGGTTATAACGGCGGTAGATGTGGCAGTTCGCCAGACCGTATTTGTTCGCGGGCTCGTGGTCATGGAACATACTTTCAGCCGTATGCAGAACCTCATGCCTTTCCACGCCCAGCGATTTCAGCTTTTCTAGCATGTAATCAAAGTTACGGTCTGCGGGCTTGTAGGAACCTACGTCTTCCGCTGTATAACGACCATCGAATTCGACCTGCAGTTTTGCCTGACTGTGCTGGAATGAATCGTTGTCGGTGTTGGTCAGTACGACCAGCTTGAAGTGCTTCTTCAGGTACTGCAATGCTCCAGGGGAATCAGGAAACGCAGGCCAGTCCTTTACTGATTGGCCGTAAGCTTCACACTCGTCCAGCGTTACTTCAACATTCCACTCTTCAGCCAGGCGGCGGTATACGATTGGCAGCAGATCTTGATAGCGTTTTGCAGGAGTATAAGCTTGTTGGAATGATTCATGACGAGCATGAGCCTCCAAAATTTCATCACGTGTGAGTATGCGGTCAACTTTATCAGTCAATGGCTTAAGTCCCGCGACCATGCCGCTTTCCCAATCGATCAGAGTGCCGTAAACATCAAATGTCAGCGCTTTGTAATCAGACAACTTCATTTCTTATCTCCTCAATATTCAGTACATTATTCAGCGTTTTTTCAAATCGTGCGATCAGAATGTCGATGTCTGATACAGTGCAGCATAGTGGTGGTGCAAAACCGATCACGTCGTCTGCAAAAGCACGGAAGATTAAGCCGTTTTTATAGCCTTCTTTGTACATTTTCGGGGATACCTGCAATGCCGCTGAAGGTTTGGTTTTGTTTGTTTTATCAACGACTAGTTCGATACCCGCAAGCATACCTGCCGTTCTTACTTCTCCAATAAGCGGGTGATCTGACAGACCTCGCAATTTTTGCTCGAAGTAGTTACCAACTTTTTGTCCGTTATCCAGCAGCCCCCCCGATTCGTACAGATCGAGTACGGCGAGTCCGATGGCTGCGCTTACAGGGTGACCGGAGTAGGTAAAACCATGGCCTACCGGTGTATTACCTGCACCATCTGCAATGACGTCATAGATATGATCACCCATCAGCAGAGCCCCCATAGGTGCATAACCTGATGTTAGGCCTTTTGCGACAGTCATCATGTCTGGCACTACACCTTCTGTTTCACAGGCGAACATGGGACCGGTACGGCCAAATCCGGTGATCACTTCGTCTGCCAGGAAAAGAATATCCAACTCTCTACACGTATCCCGCATCGCTTTCAGATAGCCGGTGGGAGGCACAATGACGCCACCCGATCCCTGTACCGGTTCACAGAAAAATGCGGCTACATGGTCCGGCCCGCCAAGCTGTTCTACTTTCGCTTTGAGGTCGGACACAGACTTATTGATGATTTCCTGATCGCTAAGTCCTTCACCGTTTCGGTACGGGTAGTGGGAAGGAATGTGATGCTGCCAAGCCAATGGAAGATCAAATTTCTGATGGAAAACAGGCAATGCTGTGAGGCCTGCTCCTGTGCTGCTGGAGCCGTGATAGCCTTTTTCTAACGCAATGATGTTTTTCTTATTCAGTTTGCCCAATGAATTGAAGTAGAAACGAATAAGGCGAATTGCACTGTCGACAGCATCGGAACCACCGAGCGTGAAATACACTTTGTTCAGGTTGCCGGGTGCTAAATCTGCCAGACGTTTTGCGAGCTGTATAGTCGGCTCTGATGCAAAGTGGAAATAACCGGTGGCATAGGGCAGCGTCTTCAGCTGTTCATGCGCTGCGTTAATAATGGACTCATGGCCATAGCCGGCATTTACACACCACAGGCCAGAAAAGCCGTCCAATAGTTCATGACCATCGATATCTTTAACATAGGCACCTTTTGCACTTTCCAGGATGAGCGCACCATGTTCCTCATGAACGTGGGGTGGCAATACCGGGTGAAACAGGTGCTGACGATCAAATGTCATTAATGCGTCTTTATTCATGTCCAACCTTTTTATATTCAGCTTTGTGGGCTGTGTTTTAGGGTTGTTCCTGAAGGCAAAAAACGAAGGGAGCATGCTCCCTTCAAAAGAGCTTCTCAGGTAAGCGTCTGAGAAAGTGCTTCGCCGTATGTAACCATTTGGAACAAGGTTTACTGATCAGTAGCAACGCTCATCAGTAAGCATAATGATTGCATGGCTCAAGGAGAGGGAGGTGCTGAAAGGCGGCCCCAAAAACTAGATTATGCTGAGTTCTGGGGGGCTTGCAGCATAGAATGTCAGAAGACTTGTACTCCATTATTCACTGCCAGATCGGGGGATAGCAGTATGGTGCCCCCGTCTTCATCTGGTACACCGAGAATGAGCATTTGGGACATGAAGCCGGCAATATTTCGTTCAGGTAGGTTAGTAATGCAGATCACTTGTTTACCTATAAGCTCCTCTTTGGCGTAACGGGTTATCTGAGCACTGGACCAGCGGACGTCTTCGTTGCCAAAATCGACTTTTACTTTGTAAGAGGGATTACGTGCCCTTTTAAAATCGTCAATTTCAACAATAGTGCCCGTCTGTAGCTTAAGGTTCGCAAAGTTTTCATAGTCGACAGTCGTCATTGTGTGTTCTCCAAAAATAAAAAAGCCACTGTCTGGCGGTGGCAAAGGGGAGGCTTTTGGCCTCCCAGAGCATTCAACTTTTACATTCCGCCCATGCAGAGGTATTTCATTTCGGTGAAGTCGTCTAAGCCATACTTTGAACCTTCACGCCCCAGGCCCGATTCTTTTACGCCACCAAAAGGAATAACATCTGCGGCGATCGAAGTTTCGTTGATACCCACCATGCCGTATTCCAGCTCCTCACTCACTTTCCAGATACGTGTGTAGTCCTTGGTGTAGATGTAAGATGCCAGTCCGTATTCGGTATCATTTGCCAGGGCGATGCCTTCTTCATCGGAAGAGAACTTGAAGATCGGAGCGACCGGTCCAAAAATTTCTTCGCTAAACACGCGTGCTTTAGGCGAAACATTGGTCAATATCGTTGGAGGATAGAAGCTTCCTTTCAATGTATCGTCCAGTTGATGTGTGATGATAGCTGTTGCCCCCTGATCACATGCATCTTCCATCAGCGCATTAACATCATTGACCGCTTTTTCGTTAATGAGCGGGCCGATTTCGACACCGTCTTCAACCCCGTTACCTTGTTTCAGCGCTTTAACCTTAGCGGTGAAGATATCCACGAACTCATCGTAAACGTTCTCGTGAACAATGATTCGATTTGCACAAGTGCAGGTTTGACCACAGTTGCGGAACTTTGCAAACAGGGCACCATTTGCGGCTTGTTCAAGGTCAGCGTCTTCAAACACAAGAACAGGCGCATTTCCTCCGAGTTCCATCGACACTTTTTTCACAGTTTGCGCTGCCTGAGTTAGCAGAATTTTGCCGACAGGAGTGGAGCCTGTGAACGTGACCTTCTTCACTAAAGGGTTGGTTGTTAGTTCAAGCCCTACTTCTCTGCTGTTTGTGCTCGTAATGACATTAATGACACCGTCAGGAATACCCGCCTGACGTGCAAGCTCTGCTAAGGCCAAAGCTGAAAGCGGTGTTTCTGCCGCAGGTTTGATAACGATAGTGCAACCTGCTGCCAGGGCTGGAGATGCTTTCCGGGTAATCATTGCGGTTGGAAAGTTCCACGGTGTAATGGCACTGACAACCCCTACGGGTTGTTTAATCGTTAGTAGGCGGCGGTCATCCGATACGGTGGGCAGCACGTCGCCATAACTACGTTTAGCTTCTTCTGCAAACCATTCAATATAGGACGCACCGTAGGCAATTTCCCCGCGAGACTCTAACAGCGCTTTACCTTGTTCCGCGGTTAGAATCTGAGCCAGGTCTTCCTGATTTTCCATGACCAGTTCGTACCACTTACGTAACAGGCTCGCGCGATGTTTGGCAGTCGTTTTGCGCCATTTCACAAATGCATTGTTTGAGCGCTCGATGGCATGTTGTGCTTCGTTGGCGCTTAAATCTGCACACGAGGCGATCTTCTCGCCCGTTGCGGGGTTGTAGACATCGAAAGTTTTTCCGTTGTCTGCATCAACCCATTCTCCATCAACAAACGCCTGGGTTTTCAGTAGGTTTTTTTGCATGATCTCAATCATGATTCACATCCTCGTATCGATGCAGCGATGGTTTCACCAAGCTGAGCCGTGGTTGCTTTTCCGCCCATATCTGGTGTCAGGTTCTCACTGTTTTTTAGCGTCTCTTCAATAGCCCGCATGATGGAATCGTGTGCTTCTGGATAACCCAGATGTTCAAGCATCATTGCACCGGACCAAATCATTCCGATAGGGTTGGCAATCCCCTGACCTGCGATATCCGGTGCAGAGCCATGTACAGGTTCAAACATTGACGGGAAATCACCCGTCGGGTTGATATTGGCGGACGGCGCGATTGCAATCGTGCCTGTAATGCCGGGGCCCAAATCCGAGAGAATATCTCCGAACAGGTTTGAACCGACAACCACATCATACGTTTCGGGTTTATTGACGAAGTTAGCAGTCAGAATATCGATATGATATTTATCTACCTTTACCTGTGGATAGTGAGTTGCCATCTCTTCAACACACTCGTCCCAGAAAGGCATTGAGTGGATAATGCCATTGGACTTGGTGGCTGATGCTAATTGTTGTCGCGGGCGTTTATGGGCTAGATCAAATGCGTATTTCAGCACACGGTTAACACCGCGCTTTGTGAAAACAGACTGCTGTACAACGACTTCATGATCAGAGCCGCTGTAGATGCGGCCGCCAATATCTGAGTATTCACCTTCGCAGTTTTCGCGGACAACGTAGAAATCAATGTCGCCAGGTTTTTTGTTCGCGAGTGGGCAAGAAACACCCTCAAATAAACGTACTGGACGTAAGTTGATGTATTGCTCGAACTCTCTGCGAATAGGAATCAGGAGGCCCCACAGAGAGATATGGTCCGGTACGGTTGGGAAACCGACAGCGCCAAGATACACCGCGTCGAATTTAGACAGCTGCTCGATCCCGTCTTCTGGCATCATGCGACCGGTTTTTAACCACGTTTCGCAGGACCAATCGAACCATTCCCAGCTGATATCGATATCAAACTTTCGGCAGGCGGCCTCCACTGCCCGGATACCCTCTGGCATCACTTCTGTACCAATACCATCACCTGGGATCACTGCGATATTTAAGTTCACTGGAGCACCTCTTTGTTATTAAAAGTTTTGAACAGAGGTACATGGTAGAGCTGCAGCGCAGAGCTATTGGTTCAAATTGGAGGGGAAAATGATTGGAAAATGCCGAATTCAGGCGGAATAGGGGTATAAAGTGGCAGGTGCGTGTGTGAGTCCCAGTTCGAGTTGATTTTGGTGAGGAAGGAATAACCTCGATCTGGGGTAGATCTCTAACGTAGAGAACGTGGTGAGGTTATGAGCGACTTACATATTGGGAAGGTTGGCCAAGGCGAATGACTATCGTAGCGGGGTGGATAATCCCGCTACGTGGTATCCAGGAATGTTGGTCAATTAACCGGTGCTTTTATTCATCCGTTCGATGTAACGGGACAACAGTGCCATCTTCTCTGGATCGTTATCCACGAAAAGTACATCGACGTTTAAGAATGCGGTATCAACTTTAGGTTCGTGGGCTTCAACTGCGCGCACGAAACCGTTTAGCTGCACAGTGCTGCCATCAGCCTGTTCGATATCGACAACCGTTGCCTCTAGCATGGCTGGAATCACATCTTCCCGTTTTACGGCAACACGCACCTGTTGTAGGGTCAGATCTTTCACCGCACAGCGGTGGACTCCACCGCCCAAACGCAGTTGGGCAAGACCTTTTGGTTTTTTTGGGGCGGGCTTTTGGGTTTTCTGTTCGGCGGCCAGCATTTCGGCGGCACGGCGGCGGGCGACAGAACTGGTCTCTCCGCCTTTTGCCAGCCAGGTTTTGATCTTATCGATAAGGTGGGACGGTTCAAAGGGTTTGCCAATGTAATCGTTAACCCCGGACTGCACCGCTTGTAACACATAATCACGTTCGCCGCGGCTGGTGACCATCAGGAACGGGACTTTCTGATAGTTGGGTTGCTGGCGTGCCCACTGTAAAACTTCGAGACCTGATAGCCCCGGCATCTCCCAGTCACACAATATGATGTCGAACTGGTGTTGCATCATCATCTTGCGGCCAGCTTCTCCGTCCTCAGCGGCTTTAACCTCTGAATTTGGGAAACCACTGCTTACAATTTTGGAAACCAGATCGCGAATAAAGCGCGCGTCGTCAACAATCAGAACTTTCAGACCAGTCATGCGTTTTCTCTGTCTTTCAAAGGCACTCATTTTTAGCTCAAACCAGCTTAGCACGCTGAACGAGTGTTTCATAAGTCTTGCGGATAAAAAGCAGGGGCAAGCCACTGAAATTACAGCAAACTTTGATGTGAATAACGTAAAGACAATAGATAGGAGAACGGTGCACAGAGAGGACTGTGCACCGTGGTGAATTACCCTGGATCAGGGCATTGTTTAGGGCATATATACGTCGCGGAAGAAACCGCTCAGAGAGACATTAACTTTTACGGGTTTTGTGCCTCGGTTACGCCAATACCAGCCGTGGGTACCTTTAAACGGTGCGGTAAATGAACCGCTGGCCTGGCGCTGGTTACGGGCAAACCAATAGCTGGTGAACTCGTCACGCTTGGCGTTGGGTGGCTCGCCGTGCATATCAAAGTTCACCGCACCGCCTTCGGTTTTCCAGTTGAAGACAAAGCGTTCTCCGGCCTCCATCACGGCTTTGATTTCTGTGCCCTGACCGGGCGCGAGGGACAGCGTCATAGTGCGGGTCTGGTAGGCGCTGTCGCGTTTACGTACGGGGCTGTTTTCATCGTCATTGTCAGTTTCAACCGTCGGTGTTGATGCGGCAGCTGAAACGGCCGCAACCGCGGCAACGGCATTCACCGCCGGTGGTGTTGCTGTTACTACGGTGGCAGGGACGGGGGGCGTGGATTTTGTAGATGAGTTGAGCTGGGTCAGGCCCATCGCTTTACCCAGTCCGGTCGGGTCGATGCCGTATTCAGCCGGTAATACGGTGGTCACCAGCAGAACGCCTCCCAGTGCGGCGGCGGCAATTGTGGCTTTAATCAAACTGGCGTTGGATGGCAGGCCGTCGGTAGTCATATCAGAAATATCTCGCATGGTTCTCTCCTCAGGCTGCAATCAGGTAGCCGGTCATTTGATAGCCGATCAGCAGGAACCCTGCCGCCATCAGCACCACATTGGCCGTAAAGGCCTGATAGGAAAACGCCCGGCTTCGGCGCCAGAAGTTCATGATGATCAGAATGCCACCCAAGGCCAGCAACTGACCCATTTCGACACCCAAATTGAAGGCCAGAATGTTGGCGACCAGACCGTCCTCGGACAGTGTGAAGTCCTGCAGTTTGGTTGCCAGACCGAAGCCGTGAAAGAAGCCAAAGATCAGTACCGCCGCTTTGGTATTGGGCTGAAACCCAAGCCAGCGTCTAAAGGCGCCCAGATTATCCAGCGCTTTATAAACCACCGATAATCCGATGATGGCGTCCACAATGTATGGATTCACGTGGATTTCGCTGAGCACGCCGAACAGCAGTGTCACACTGTGGCCAACGGCAAAGAGGGTGACGTAGATACCCACTTCACGCATGCGGTAGAGGAAAAAGATCACCCCCAGCAGGAACAGAAGGTGGTCGTATCCGGTGACCATATGTTTGGCACCGAGGTAGATAAAAGGCAGCAGTTGTACACCGCTGGTTTGTTCGATAAACAGGGCATCACCTTCGGTCACGCCGTGGGCAAAACCGGAGGGACTGAAGCCAGCCGTGACTAATAGCAGTAACACGGGCAGGAGTATCCGGACGGACAGGGCGAAATCCCTGCCGTCAAATGATGATATACGCATCGTTTTCTCCTAATTCGGAGGCAAGTTGATAAGTCCGCTGTGTATAAACGCAGCGAAGGATTCTTCAACGTTGAACGGTTCCATGGTGGAACGGGATGCGTTAAACCCGAGGTGGTCGGTATAGACCGGGCAGTTGGGGATCCGTCGGATCGGGGAGCAGATAATTCTGCAAAGGTACACGGGATTTAGTTAGCCGCGTGGTAAGGCCGGGATGATTCAGTTGGTTTTCTATCGCACTGATGCTGTGGAGTAAGGTGTGGCTACTATCAGATAACTCAAGGCTTTCATCGTGGAAGTGGCCGAGTTCTGGTGGGTGGTAGTGGCCGTGTTGTTGCGCTTTGATCTGTGGATCGATCATCGGTGCCGATGCGTGTTGCCCCTGCTGTACCGCCAACAAACCACGACCCAGCAGGGACGCGATTAACAGCGCGGCCAGCAGGGCAAGCAAGGGATGTGAGCGGAATGCAGGTAAATAGATCATAGTGGCCTTGGAGCGGTAGATTGCGCAGAAGTTCAGTGGTTGAAGAAATAAGTTTAGTTTCAGACTAGAACGTTCAATCGTCCCTGAACAGGGTACTTTAAGGTGGGTGAGCTAATCGTTTAGTGTTGGGTGATTAGTCTGCTGGCAGTCTAAAGACGGCTCTGCACATTATTGTTAACGTCATCGGTGTTACGTTTTCTGCAGACAAAAAAAAGCCGCTACCGGCGAAGGCAAGTAGCGGCCAAAAAGGATGGAGCAGGTCATGCGTTCCATCACAGGAGTGTCAGTCAGAGTGGTGAAGCTCTGACCAACGGTCCCGGTTTTGCCAAGCTAATAAAAACGTTACTGAGCGGCGATCACTGTGAATTCGACCAGTACGTCGGGGCGTGCCATACGCGCTTCAACACACGCACGTGCCGGTTTTTCGCAGTCAGCGACCCATGCGTCATAAACAGCATTCATCGCCGCAAAATCTTTCATGTCACGTACATAGATGGTGATAGACAGGAGTTTGTTACGCTCACTGCCCGCTTCTGCCAGCAGGGCATCAATCTTATCCAGGCAGCGCTGAGTCTGTTCCGCCGTATCCCATTCAGGATCGCTAGCGGTCTGACCACACAGGTATACGGTGCCGTTGTGTTTAACAATTTTGCTCATGCGGTCGTTAGAACCAATACGCTCGATGCTCATTTCTCTGTCTCTCCGGATATCAATGAGGGTGTTCAAAAGTCTCTTACGAGGGTTTACAGCACCTTGCGCTCGAAGCGGTCGATGCGCAGTTTGTTCAGATCAAAGCGTGATTTTCCGTCGATAATCAGCTCGGCCATCACCTGACCGACAATCGGTCCCATCTGGAAACCATGGGCGGAAAAACCAAAGGCGTGATAGGCGTTGTCTGCGTTGACACTTTTGCCAATCACGGGCAGGTTATCCGGCATGTAGGCTTCTAATCCGGCCCACATCCGGTTAACCGAAGCGGTTTTCATGATCGGGAAAAACTCCACCACATTACGTGCACCTACGGCCATTTTGGCGTAGTCGAGGCGGGTCCGGTTGTTGTCCCGGTCGGCAAACCCTTTCGCGCCACCACCGATCAGGACGGTGCCGTTTTCAAACTGTTTAAAGGACAACGGGCGGCTGACCGCACCCACTACTGGCGTGGCAAAATGTGGCATGCGGGTGGTGATCATCAGCATCGGAGCGCTGTGGGTCAGAGGTACATTGTCGCCGATTTTAACGGCCACCTTGTCAGCCCATGCGCCGGAGCAGTTCACCAGATGTTCCGCTTCATAGCGGCCTTTATCGGTTTCTACCAGCCAGTGCTGACCCACCTTACGGATCTGCTGAGCGGCAACCCCTTCAATAAACTGTGCGCCCGATCGCTCAGCCGCACGGCGAAACGCCAGCGTGGATTGATAGGGAATGGCATAGCCATCCGTCTCTGACACCACGCCACCGACACAGTGCGGGGCCACGTGGGGCAGTCGCTCACGCAATTCTTGTTGATCGATCATCACTTCGTGGTGATAGCCCAGACCGTGCATCAGGGACTGACGGTTGCGCAGGGTATCCAGATCCTGAGTATCGGCAGCGATATTGATCAGCGAACGGGCACGAAAGCCGGTGTCAGCATCCAGCTCATCATCCAGCCGGTGCCAGAGCGCCATGGATGCTTTGCTCAGCTCTACCTCTGCGACATCACGGCCGAGCAGGCGTACACCGCCTGCGTTCACACCGGAGGCGTGACGGGAGACCCAATCCTTCTCCAGAACGGTGACGGAGACGCCCTGACGCGCCAGATTGTAAGCGGTGGCACAGCCCTGAATACCACCACCAATAATCAGTACATCGCTGTTCATACTGGTCATGACTTGGCTCCTGTATTGGACTGTTGGGCCGGCTCTACACGGCTGAACTGACCCAATTCGGTCAGGTTAAGCAAACGCATCGGAGAGCGCAGGCGGTAGTAACCGACCTGATCGACCGTGGTATCTCGCCACTGGGCCAGCAGTTCGCTGACGGTGTGACCGCACTGACGCCCCTGACAGGGGCCCATGCCACAGCGAGTCATGCCTTTCAGATCCTGAGGCCCACTCGCGCCGAGTTCAAAGCCCCGTTGCAGATCGGCGACGGTGCGTTCTTCACAGCGACATACCACCGTGTCAGGTGCGTCGGGGATGCGGTGGGCATCAATCGGGCGATACAGTCGGTCGATAAAACGGCGGAATTTGTTGAGCTTTTCGAGTTCACGAAACAGCGGACGTGCTTGCTGGTCGCGTTCCTCTGCACTGATCTGGTGGTGACGTTGCAGCTGATTCAGTGCCACCAGTTTCCCCATCAATGCAGCACCATCAGCGCCGACGATACCACTGCCGTCACCGGCTACGGAGATCGTTGGCACGGAGCTTTGGCCCCAACGGTTAAGCTTGGGTTTCCAGCAGAGCTGTTGTTCACACCAATCATGTTCCAGACCTAAAGCACGGGTCAGGTTCAGGTTGGGAATGACGCCCTGATGCAGGAAAATATGGTCGGCTTCGATCTGGCGGCCTTCGTGACCTGAGGTGAATTTCAAGCCTGTGGCCGCACTCTCGCCGGTAATCTCCAGATCTTTGGCAAAACGGTAAACGGGTACGCCCGCCTTGCGGATCTCATTGAGCAGCAATAAACCTTTGCTGACCATCTTGGGCGCGCTTAACGTGCCGCTTATCTCTTTCATTGAGTCGATATAGGCGGATTTTGGGGTGGTATCGATCAGTGCTTTGACCGGTACACCTAAGCGCAGGTACTGCGCCACGATCAGGTACAACAAGGGTCCGGTACCAACAAATACCGCGTTATCGCGCACCAGTCCGTCGGACTTCAGCATGACCTGTGCACTGCCAGCAGACATGACACCCGGCAGGTGCCAGCCCGGAATCGGAAAAGGGCGTTCCATCGCGCCGCCGCTGATAATCAGCTCACGTGCGGTCAGGCTCTGGGTGCCACCATCGCGGGAGAATAGTACTTCGCCGTTATCGCCCACATGCCAGACACTGGCACCGTGCAGATGTTCGGCGTTGCAGTTTTGAAAGGCTTCAACCAGTTTGGCGCCTTTCAGGTAGTCTTCGCCCAGTGCTTCCGGTTGTGTCAGCGGGCTGCTGGTCACTTTACGGTAGATCTGGCCACCGGGCTGAGGTTTATCGTCCAGTACGACAACGGTCGCACCGGCATCAGCAGCCGTGATGGCTGCTGACATTCCCGCAGGGCCCGCGCCAATGATGGCTATATCGTAGCTGCTGCCGGGATTGAATTCGTTGGGTGAATCATCACTCGGGCTGTAGATATTCATTTATTGGCCCTCCTGATATTGCACAGCGTTGTTGCCGGATACATCGGCAAACGCATCGCTGGTTTGGGTAATTTCCTGACGTTTCACAGACATGCCTTCGCACACCTGTGTCAGACACGCCTGACGGTTTGGCATGCCATCAATCTCAACCAGACACTCAAAACACACGCCCATGGCACAGTAAGCGGAGCGTTCCTGTTCGGTGACGGGAGAAAGCCGGGTTACGGTATCACCTGCCTGCGCCATCGCGGCCCAGACACTGGTACCGGCGGGCACGCGGATCTCGCGGTCATTAATCGTCAAATGGATCTGTGGATCGGACTGAGACCCTGACGGTTGCGATAGATATCGGAACATCATAGAAACCTGTTGCGTCGGTGTTGGGTTACGCGGTCTTTGGCCAGCTCTGACACTGCAGAAGTGGCGGATCAGGTACGACGAACAGCATGGCTGGCTGCTCGCCGGGGATGAGAGCAGAGCCTGTGCAGCGAGGCATCCGCCGCACAGGTCTGTCTTCAGGTAGAGGGTCGATCAGTTTTTGATCTGATCCAGAACGCCCTGACCCCACTCAGCACCGATGTCGTCGAGGATTTTTGGCCATACTTCAGCGCGAACTTTTTTCGCCGCTGCAGCCAGCTCTTCATCAGACAGTTTCACGATAGTGGCACCGTGGTCAGCCAGTTTCTGTTCGTAATCGCCCTGATCCGCTTCAGCACGCTCCCAGCGTTTTGCTTCGAAGTCAGTCGCGGCTTTGATCAGCGCGGCACGGTCATCACTGTCCAGGTCAGCCAGCGTCTCAGAGTTGATTACCATGTACCAAGCTTCGAAGTGGGTGTTAACCGGCACGTAGGTTTTAGTTACGTCACGGAAAGAGGCGTAGTAACCCTCTGCACCGGAACCGATCACACCGTCTACAACACCGGTCTGTACGGCGGTGAATGCTTCAGAGAATGGAATTGGGGAGCTGATGTAACCCAGAGAGTCAGATGTCAGCTGGAAGCTCTTGATGCCCGGTACACGTACCTTGATGCCTTTATCGACGTTCGGGTTGCCCGGAGAAACTGCATCACGGTTCAGTGCTACGCCACCGAAGTAAACCGGGTACGCGGCCAGCATGGTGATGTCCTGTTTCGCGTACAGTTCTTTCATCGCTTCGTAGATCGCACCGCCTGGACCGTAAGCAACTTTTGCTTCTTTCCAGTTAGCTGCGACGTATGGGAAGTAGGTGATCTGCATCTGACGGGACGCTGCAGTCGCGGCAGGCTGTACAGCCATATCCACAGCACCTACGGAGATACGCTCCTGTACGGTGGTGTAGTCGCCCAGCGCGCTGGCAGCAAAGATCTTAACCTTCACATCACCTTCAGTGGCTGTTTCTACGTTACCTGCAAATTCCTTCAGCTCGTTATCAACAATCGTGCCTTGTGGGCGGATGTGGCTGATCTTCAGCGTTGCCGCTTCAGCAACAGCAGACACGCTCAGGACACCGGCAAACATGGCCGCACTTACGGTTTTGCACAACAGGTTCAGTTTCATCTCATTATCCTCATTTACTTCTTTTTATATTTGGGAACCTGATAACAGGTTCAGGATCCTTCGAATAAGTCCGGGACTTTCTCGTTGGTTCCGTAGCCGGATCGTAATGACCCGGCTTTCGGGATCTTTTTCAGTGTTTCTATGTAACGTCGATCAATAGCCAAACAGCGCTGGCAGACCCAGTGACAGGTCAGACCAGAAGGAGGTCAGGAACACCACTGGCAGGTAACCGGTGATGATCAGGATCATCGCTGGACGAATCACCTTGGTGACCTGCACCTTGCCGATACGCGCCCCCAGATACAGGATCGAGGCATACGGTGGCGTTACCCCACCCATGGCGGTGTTCACACCCATGATCGCTGCGAACTGCACCGGGCTGATGCCGATCGCTTCCATCAGTGGGAGCAGCAGTGGGGCGATCAGAATGATGGCGGTGACGTCGTTAACAACCATGCCAACCAGGAACAGCAGCACGTTGATCAGAATCAGCAGGATCACTTTGTCTTCGGTGATGGAGAAGATCGCTTCAACCAGCTGCTGAGGCACACTTTCCAGTACAAACATCTGCGACAGAATCATGGAGAACAGAATCATCAGCATGATCGCACCCACCGAGGTGGAGGCTTCTTTGCCGGCACCGAGGAAGGTTTTCCAGTCCAGACCTTTGTAGATCAGGAAACCCACAGGGATCGCATAGATCACCGATACGGCCGCCGCTTCGGTTGGCGTCATGATGCCGCCGTAGATGCCGCCCAGAATGATCACGGGCATCAGCAGCGCAGGTGTTGCTTTAAAGCCACGACGGGAGACTTCAGCGACAAACTCTTCACCTTTAGGGCGTTCTTCCAGCTTCAGCGGGAACTTACGCGCCAACCAGATGTTCACCACGGAGAAGTTCGCCATGATCAGCAAACCCGGACCTAAGGTAGCCAGGAAACAGGCGAGGATGGAGGTATCGGTGACCCAGCCATACACGATCATGGTCACACTCGGTGGAATCAGCAGACCGAGCAGAGAGGCGTTGGCGATCAGTGCCGTTGCGTATTCACGTGGATAACCTTGTTTCTCCATCTCAGGGATCAGCAACGGACCTATCGCCGCGACACCGGTCAGACCGGAGCCGGAGATTGCACCAATCAGCGCACAGCTGATGGTTGCAACCACACCCAGACCACCGCGTAGATGACCTACAAAGATGTTCACAAAGCGCAACAAACTGGCCGCGATCCCACTGACACTCATAATGGTGCCGGCCAGGACAAACAGCGGAATTGCCAGCAGCACCGGGTTACCCAGCTGCTGGAAGCCCCATAGCATGTTGCCTTTCATCACAACATCGCCAAGGAAATACATCACCATCAAACCGCCACCAAAGCAGTACGGCAGTGGGATGCCAAGGGTTAACAGGATGACCAGTACGGCCACCGCCATCAGCGCAACTTCAACCATGATTCGGCTCCTCATCAGCAAACAGCTCGCGAATATGGCCGACGAGGTGCATAGCGGTGTACAGCATCATCAATACCAAGCCGGTCATTAAGGCGATATCGACGTAAAAAGTAGGGATGTACAGGGTTGGGCTCTCTTTCCATACCCGCCAGGAGTACTTGGTAAAGCGCCATGCCCAGTATGTGAGCCAGCAACCCACAACCAGACTCACAACTTCACCGATGATGGCGAGGATCGTGTGCTGATGACGGGTTTTCAGGAATATTTCCAGCACGTTAGCGCGGATATGGGTGTTCTCGCGGGATGCGTTCACTGCCCCTAGCAGGTAGAGCCACATGGTTGGGTAGAGGAGACTTTCCTCCAGACCCATCACCGGGATCTCCAGCACGTAGCGGGTGATTACCTGGACAAACTGTCCGAGGGCCACCAAACAGATCAGCCCGGTCAGAAGAATACTGACGAATCGGTTCATGGGCGTGTTTCCTCAAATCACAACGTTCTTGTAGTTATTAGTTTTGGATGTGCACTGGGTCTGTGAGCCGGAGGCAGAGACAACAGCGCAGATTCCGTTGTGAAATATTCGCAATCACACCCTATAAAATCAAAACGATAATATTGATCAGTCCATAGATTTTTTTTATGCTTTAGGGAAGTTGCCTTACAAATCAGTGGGTTTTACAGATCAGAGGATTTTATGAATCTCAGCATTCGCCAGTTGCAGGCATTTCGTGAAGTGATGCGCACCGGATCAATCTCAGAAGCGGCACGGGCGTTGAATCGAACCCAGCCGGCGGTCAGCTCTCTGATTGCCAGTCTGGAAGAGGAGTTGGGGCTGACACTGTTTGAACGCCAGCGCGGGCGGCTGGTGCGTAAACCCGAAGCGCAGTTTTTTCTGGAGGAGACGGAAGCGGTGCTGGAACGACTGGCACATACGTCGCGTACGATGAAAGAGCTGGCCTCGTTGAAAGAGGGACGGTTGCGTATCGCCTGCATGCCCGCATCTTCTCAGTTCATGATGCCCCGGCTGGTGGCTGATTTTGTGCAGGATAAGCCGCAGGTGAAGATCTCCTTGATGATGCGTGCCTCGGCCATCATTGAAGAGTGGGTCGCCTCACAGCAATACGATCTGGGCCTGGCGGAAACACCTCCACCGAACAGTGCACTGGCGATGCAAAATTTCGAACTGAGCTGTGTCTGTGCGCTTCGTCACGATGATCCGCTGGCGGAGAAAGCACTGATCACACCGCAGGATCTGTCGGGCAAACCGTTGGCGGTCTTACAGGAAGATCATCCGAACCTGATTGCCAGTCGCGAAGCGTTTCGTAAGGAGAAGGCTGTGTTTGAGCCGCGCTTTGAGTTACGCAACTTCCAGCCAGCGTTAAAGCTGGTGGAGGAGAAGTTGTGTTACTGCATCTGTGATCCCATCACCGCGAGCAGTTATTACGATTATCATCAGGTGGAGCCACAGTTGGTGTTTCGACCGTTTGCACCGGTGGTGCCGCTCATGGTGTCGATTCTGACCCCGGCCCATCGACCGCAATCACTGTTGGCATCGGCGTTTATCGATATTCTGGTGGAGGAAATTAACCGGATCGAGACGTTGTTTGCAGGGGATGGTTCGTCGGGATTTGAGGTGCGTTAGGAGGGATTAGAGGCAGGTAGCCCGGAATAGAACCGCTGTAACAGCAGTAAGTGCAGGTGCTATTCCGGAACTCATGCAAGCGTGACCGTTCGACAGACAGGTGTACGATATCCTGCCGAATAGATCGGTGCTTGTTATGCAGCGTCCAGGTTGTCGAACCGACCCAGCAGAGCTTTGATGCGATCCGTTGAATCTGTCTGGTTAGACAGCAGATTATCGCGTTCAGACGTCAGACTGTCACGTTCGGCACGCAGTTCGCTCACTTCCATGCGCAGCAGTTCCATCTCGTCCAGCAGTTGATCAATTTTGGTACCCAGTTGTTCCAGTAGTGCGTTATCCATTGAGGCTAAATCCCAGCTTGTAAAATAATAGTAACGGCGAGCGATTATAGGCGTGCGTTTAGTCGCTGAACAGCCGAATTTTCGGCATTCTCAGCGAATCACCGGAGGCGGTTGCTCAGTCGGGCGGTTCTCACCTTCATATGTCCCGTAATAGGAACCATCTGACCGTGATAAGTTCCCTTTATTAAGCAGTGCTCAGATGCGCTGTGACCTTCGTAGGTGACTGTGATTCCAGTGCGAAGTTCAGTTGATCACTATCTTGCCTGATACCTATCAAATTCAGCAACTTATTCGACGGCTGACCCATGTTTAAGCGCTTGAAGGTCAGCTATGATCAGAGTTGGAATAATCGGGAACGAAAGACGTCACTATGGAAAACCTTATTACTCTGATTCTGATCTGCGCAGGGTTATCACTGGTATTAAATGTACTGCTGAAAAAACTGCAGGTGGAGTCGGTGATTGGATACATTCTCACTGGTATGGCGGTGGGTTTTGCTTTTGATCTGGAGCACAGTGCGAGTTTAGAAACGGTGGCCGAGTTCGGCATCGTGTTTTTGATGTTTACCATTGGGCTGGAATTTTCACCGCAAAAGTTAAAGCTGATGAAAAAAGAGGTGTTCCTTTACGGCGCCTTACAAATGGGTATTACCGCGGCGGTCTTTTTCTTCATAGGACATTGGTTACTGGCGCTTGAACCCGCAGTGAACCTGATTGTCAGTCTGGCGTTGGCGTTGTCATCCACCGCCATTGTGTTGAACCTGCTGACGAAAAATCGCAAGGTAGGCAATCTCTATGGGCGTAATGCTGTCGGCGTATTGCTGTTTCAAGATATAGCGGTGATCCCGTTATTGCTGATGGTGTCTATTTTTGCCAGTACCCATCAGAGTGTGCCGGAACTATTGCTGAATGTGGTGATCGACGGTGCGATTGTCTTTGCATTGCTGTTTGTGGGGGCCCGTTTCGCCACGCCACACCTGATGGAACAGGTGATTGGCGCACGTTCCAACGAGATCTTTATCGGTGCATTATTGCTGTTTGTGATTGGCGCAGCGCAGCTGGCGCATACGCTTGGATTCTCCTACTCGTTGGGTGCTTTTATTGCCGGTATGGTGATTGCCGAAACGCACTATAAACATCAGGTGGAGGCCGACCTGATCCCGTTTCGTGATCTGCTGCTAGGGGTGTTTTTTATCACCGTCGGGATGCAGGTCAGTCCGCCGTTTGTGCTAGATAATCTGTTGCTGATTCTGGGCGTGATGGTGGGATTGCTGGCAGTAAAGAGCCTGATTCTCTTTGCTTTGATTCGGGTATTTCACGGTACCCGAACGTCACTGAAAACAGCGCTGCTGCTCTCTCAGTGCGGTGAATTCTCGTTTGTGGTGTTTGAAACCGCACAGGCCAATAATCTGTTTATGGATGCTGCATTTGGCCAGATATTGGTGATGGCGATTGTCTTTACCATGATGCTGACCCCGTTCCTGTTCCGTTCACTGGATCGAATCACCGACTGGATGGTGAAAAGTGGGGACGAGGAAGAACTTGTTTCCCCAGCGGCGGCTATGCATGAAGGACCGGGACACGTGGAAGCGAATCAGGTGGTGATTTGTGGGTTCGGATCACTGGGGCGTCGGGTTGGGCTGCATTTGAGTAAAGAGCAGATCGCTTATGTGGGGCTAGAGCATGAAGCCCACATGTATCGCCACGCAGAAGAGGAATACCTGCCAGTGATCTTTGGTAATGCCAGCCGGAGCCAGGTTTTACGCGGAATTCACATTGAGCAGGCACGGGCGGTCATCATCGCGATGAGCAACGAAGAGCGTATCCGTCAGGTTGCGCACGCGCTCAATCATGTGGCACCTGAGGTACCGGTGTTTGTGTGTTCCTCTAATGACAAGCTGATCGCTGAGTTGAACAGTGTAGGAGGCACGCAGTCGATTGATACCCAGGAGCAGAAAGCACTGGCATTGGTCGAAGCGTTGCAGGAAAAGGAAGCGTCCGTGTGATAGTGAAGTCAGGGTATCGTCTTCCGATGCCCTGACTCCTCAGCAGGTCTATGGGTTATACCTGTTGGGCAAAGTCCTCGACCAACTGATCAATCAGCAATCTGAGCGCCTGTGGCATATGGGTACGTGAACGGTAGATACCATAGATACCCAAAGCGTGCGGTTGATAGTCGGGTAATACCTGTACCAGTTCGCCAGATGCGAGATAAGGCGCGGCTGACATCAGCGGTAGCATGGATATACCGCTGTGACTGCGCACTGCGCTGAGTAATACCGTGGTGTCGTTGGCACTCAGGTTGCCTGTGACAGGGACTGACACCAGATCCTCTTGATAGATGAACTCCCACACACTGGTGCCGAAGTTCGCATACACCAAACAGTTATGGTTCTTGAGCTGTTCAGCGGACAGCGGGGTTCCCCGTTGTTGCAAATATTCCGGGCTGGCGCAGAGCACCGAGGGGCACTGGCCCAGCGGACGGGCGATGATGTTCGGGTCGAGGGTATTGGTGATCCGTATCGCCAGATCAATCCGCTCTTCCACCAGATTAATCATCTCATTGCGGATCTGCAGGTCCACGGCCACGTCAGGGTAGCGGCGCAGATAACTGTTCAGGGAGGGTAGCAGCATCAGCTGCGCGACAAACTGCGAACAGCTGATACGCAGACGTCCACGTGGCTTTTCGCGACTGTCCCCTAAGCCGGCTTCAACTTCCTGTGAAATCTCTCGTAACCGCTGACAATGAAGCAGCGCTTTTTCCCCTTCTGCAGTGAGACTTAGGCGGCGGGTTGAGCGATGCAGCAGTCGGGTACCCGCCCATGACTCCATCTGGGCCAGATAGCGGGTCACCATCGATCTCGACATATCCAGCGCGTCGGCGGCAGCGATCATACTGCCGCGTTCAATAATGGTAATAAACACTTCAGCGGCAGTAAGACGGTCCATAAGGGCCTCAATCCTGAAATTAATATGTCCGGAATAAGCAATTATTCATTGCTTGATATACGGTTTTTGTTTCTCTGGTTGAAATTTAGCATAGACCTCAGCTGATTAATGAACGAATTAACCGATTGAGTCTGAGAGGTCGATAACAATGCTAAATCTATCCACAGTTCTGAAACGCACGGCGATCACTGCGGTAGCAACCGCCGTCGCCTACACCCCGCTGAGTGCTGTTGCAGACAGTGATCTGACATTGCAGGTATATAACCCGGGTGAAAAAAGTATGTTTCCGGTGACGTCTACCCTGATTACAGGTGACCACGAAGCGATGCTGATTGATGCACAGTTCCAGCGTAACGATGCGCAGGCGCTGGTAAAGATGATCCGTGACAGTGGTAAAAAACTGACCACAGTGTTTATCAGTGCTGCGGATCCGGATTTTTACTTTGGTCTGGATGTCATCAAAACCCAGTTCCCGGATGTGACTGTGCTAGCGAGTGAGGAAACCATCAAAAAGATCCAGCAGACCATTGTGCGTAAGGAAGCCTACTGGGGACCGATTCTGGGTGAAAATGCGCCGCAGATGCTGGTGATTCCAAAGCCTCTTAAGGGGGATACGCTGAGTGTTGATGGCGAGAAAATCAAAGTGGTTGGATTGGATGGCCCTGATCCGGCACATGCTTTCCTTTGGATTCCTGAAAGTAAAACGGTGCTGGGTGGTGTCGCGTTGTACGACAATATGCATGTCTGGGTGGCGGATACGCAGACACAAGAATCCCGTGATCACTGGCGTGGTACCCTGGATTCTGTGACCGCGTTGCAACCCGAACGTGTGATTCCTGGACATTATCTGGGTGATAACAAAGGTGATCTGACCGCGATCAATTACACCTATACCTACGTGAAAACCTTTGAAGAGGAATCGGCAAAAGCAGCGGACTCCGTTGAGCTGATTGAAGCGATGGAGTCACGTTACCCGGGTAAAGGTGGCACCGGCTCTTTGCAGATCAGCGCAAAAGTGCTGGAAGGCGAGATGAAATGGCCGCAGTAATTTTCTGATCGTTCATGGATAGGGGCGACGGTGAGGTCGCCCCTATCCATCGAGAATGATGCTGGAGACGGGTTTCAGGCCGCAGACTTATACAGGTACGCGAGCAGGTTGTTGATGCTATTCAGCAGATGGTGGTCTGTATCAGGTATGCGTATATTCAGCCGCTTTCCGAGAGCAATTATCAGGATCATAAAGTCCATCGAATCGATATCCAGCTCGTCGCGCAGATCTTCCTCCCGGTCCAGCGTGTCCGGCTCCAACTCCGGAGCAATATTCTGCAACTCCTCGAATACAATCGCGTCGATCTGTTCCTGTTTCATAGTCACTCCAGTCACTCTTGATAGACCGCTATAATCCGGCTGGGTTTTGCAGCAGTTTATTGACCTTTCCAAGAAACCGCCCGCCCTGATGGCCATCACTGACCCGGTGATCAGCGGCCAGAGTGAGATTGAAAAGAAGACGTGGTCGCACCTTTCCATCCACTACCCAAGGTTGCAGCATCGGTTTGCCGAGGCCGACGATGGCGACCTGTGGTGGATAAATAATGCCGAACAGGGTTTCCACGCCTCGATCCCCCATACCGCTGACAGTGATGGTGGCATCGGTCATCTCTGAGCTGCGCAGGCCGCCTCGTCGGGCGCGTAAGGTCAGGTCTCGCATCTGCTGCATTAAGTCAGGCAGACTTTGTTGGTCTGCATGGTGCAAAGCCGGGGTGATCAGGCCCCAGTTACGCATGGAGATTGCCATTCCCAGATGGATCTCTGATGCCGGTTGAAAATGACCCTGTGTATAGAAGCCGTTCAGTTCTGGATTGCGGGTCAGAGCGAGTGCGACCGCCTTGTGTAACAGGGCAGTCATCAGCAGCTGCGCTTCTGGTGGTTTGTCGTGGTTGTAGTGGGTCATCCACTCCAGCGCAGGTTGCAGATCGATGGTGGTGGCCAGATAGTAGTGGGGAATCTCCCGCTTGGAACGCGACATGGCGGAGGCTAT
This sequence comes from Pontibacterium sinense, assembly GCF_015209595.1. GTDB lineage: Bacteria > Pseudomonadota > Gammaproteobacteria > Pseudomonadales > Balneatricaceae > Pontibacterium > Pontibacterium sinense. Next base: position 45,532 of record NZ_JADEYS010000012.1, read on the forward strand.
GGCCCGGCGCATCATCTGCTGTTCATCACGGCCGGTGGCCTGGGGTTTTGTGTGGTTCAGTGTTTCAGTAGCGGGGGTTTTATCGATGAACTTCTGCGATTCTAAATCGTGCGCAACAATGGCTCCCTCGGGACCGCTGCCGTTCAAGCCAGCCAGATCGATATGGTTGTGGAGCGCCAGCTGACGGGCCAGAGGTGAGGCTTTGATACGTGTGGTCTGGGGGGGGACTTGGGCTGCTGAGTCGGCTGTCGAGTCAGCCGTAATCTCTGTCTCCAGTGTGGCAATCGGATGACCGACAGGCACGCTGCTGCCGGGTTCGACCCGTAGTGTATGAATGATACCGGACTGGAACGCCTCCATATCAATCGCCCCTTTCTGGGTTTCAATCACGGCGATGATCTCGCCTTTTTTGACAGCGTCTCCTGGCTTTACAAGCCATTCCGTGAGAATGCCGCTCTCCATATCAGCGCTAAAGGAGGGCATCGTCAGCTCGATCATTGTACCCCCAGCACCTGCTTGGCTGTGTTCACAATGTCGGTTTGTTGGGGCAGCGCCGCGTCCTCCAGATGTTTAGGGTAGGGGATGGGGACTTCCTGGCTGCATATCCGGGCTACCGGGGCATCCAGCTCCCAGAAAGCCTGCTCCATGATTATTGCGCTGATTTCGCCGGCCAGAGAGCCGGTGCGCCAGCCTTCATCAATAATAACGGCACGATGGGTTTTGCTGAGGCTACTGACGATGGTTGCGCTATCCAGTGGGCGCAAGCTGCGCAGGTCGAGTACCTCCGCACTAATACCGGCGTGGGCGAGTTGATCTGCCGCCGCGAGTGCTTTAGGTAGCGAACCGCCGTAGGTGATCAGTGTAATGTCACTGCCTTCACGACGGATCGCTGCTTGTTCCATTGGCAGGCATTGATCCGCGCTAGGGATCGGCGCTTCGTTGTTGTAGAGCATGACATGCTCAAAAATCACGACAGGATCGGGGTCTTGCAAGGCCATCGATAGCATGAAGCGCGCATCGGCGATGGTCGCGGGCGCCAACACCTTAAGACCCGGGACGTGGGCATACCAGCATTCCAGACTATGTGAATGCTGCGCGGCAAGCTGGCGACCGGCTCCGGTAGCCATACGGATGACTAAAGGCACACTGAACTGTCCCCCGGACATATGGCGGATAGTGGCTGCGTTATTAACGATCTGGTCGAGTGCCAGCAGGCTGAAGTTGACGGTCATTACCTCAACGACGGGCCGCATTCCGCCCAGCGCCGCACCGATACCGGCTCCGACAAAGCCGGATTCTGACAGGGGGGTGTCACGAATACGCGTTTCTCCAAATTCATCCAGCAATCCTTTGGACACGCCATAACAGCCGCCGTAGTGTCCGACATCTTCGCCCATCAGAAATACCCGTGGATCTGTTTGCATCGCTTCACGCAGGGCTTCGTGGATCGCTTCGCGATAACTCATGCTGCGGGGAGATTCGTTATTCATTGTGACGCCCCCGGGGTGTAAACATCCCGAAGCAAACTGGAGGCGTCTTCAAACTCACCGTGCTCGGCGGCGGCTACGGCTTCGCTGATCTCCCTTTCTACGTCTCGTTCAATCGTGTTCAGCTCTTCATCGCGAAATTGTTGGTTGTCCCGGAGCCAGTTGACCAGCTGCACAATCGGACCTTTCTGGCGCCATGCATCCACCTCTTCTTTGTCGCGATAGAGCTGGCTGTCGAACATCGAATGGGCACGAAAACGGTAGGTCCGGCACTCCAGAAAGCGGGGTAGACCATCCTTACGAATCGCCTCGCAGGCGTTGTGGGCCGCCTGTTCCACTGCCACCAAATTCATACCATCCACCACCTCGGCACTGAGTTGATAGCTCTCCGCTTTATGATGAATATCCTGTTCCGACTCCGAGATATCAAGGGCGGTGCCCATGGCGTAGAGGTTGTTTTCGCAGACAAATAGCACCGGCAGTTGCCAGAGGGCGGCCAGATTGAGGCTTTCGTGAAACTCACCTTCCGCCACGGCACCTTCACCAAAGAAACAAGCGGTCACCCGGTGACGATTTTGCAGTTTGTCGGCCAGTGCCAATCCCACGGCCAGAGGTAACCCGCCTGCGACAATGGCGTTGCCGCCGTAAAACCGGGTGTCGGCGTCAAACAGGTGCATGGAGCCGCCGCGGCCATGGCTACAACCATTCAGCTTGCCATACATTTCGGCCATCACGGCAGTCATTGAGACACCGCGGGCCAGTGCATGGCCGTGCTCGCGGTAGGTACAGATTAAAGCATCCTCTGGCTGCAGGGCTTGATTACAGCCCACGGCGATCGCCTCTTCGCCAATATAGAGGTGGAGAAAGCCACGGATTTTCTCCAGCGTGTAGAGTTCTGCGCATTTCTCTTCAAACCGACGGATACGGATCATATTCTGCAATAGCTGTAATAAATGGCTGCGGCGAATATGGGGCTTATCGTGGATATCGGTCATGTTTCGTCACTCTCCAGCGTTGAGATATCGCCTTCCGGCAGGCCGAGCTCTCTTGCTTTCAGTAGGCGACGCATGATTTTTCCGCTGCGGGTTTTAGGCAGATTGTCGCGAAAAACAATCTCTTTGGGTGCGATGGAGGCCCCCAGATATTTACGGGCATGGCCAAGCAGTGTCTTGCGTAACGCCTCATCGGCTTTGAAACCCGCTTTCAGGGCGACATAGGCTTTAACCATTTCACCAACCACTGGATCGGGAATGCCGATAACCGCCGCTTCGGCGACAGAGGGGTGTTCCAGCAACACACTTTCTACTTCAAACGGTCCCACTAAATGACCGGCGGACTTGATCACGTCATCTGCGCGGCCGACAAACCAGTAGTAGCCGTCCACATCGCGGGAGGCGAGATCGCCACTCAAGTACCAGCCATCCTGAAAGCAGGATTGATAGCGGTCTTCGGCATCGAGGTATCCACGAAACATGGAGGGCCATCCACACTTCAGTGCCAGCTCACCGACCTCGTAATCATCCTCGATAAATACCAGGGCGCCCTTGATATCCCGCTTAACGATCGCCGCTTCTATGCCCGGTAGCGGTCGACCCATCGAGCCGGGCTTGATCGCTTCTGAGGCAAAGTTGGCCAGCATGATGCCTCCGGTTTCGGTTTGCCACCAGTTGTCATGAAAGGGGCGCCCCAGTACCTGCTGACTCCAGAGGACAGCTTCAGGGTTGAGCGGTTCTCCTACGCTGGCCATAAACCGCAGGTGAGACAGGTCATAGGCCTGAGCCAGCTCATCACCGGCTTTCATCAACATGCGAATCGCCGTCGGGGCGGTATACCAGACACTGACCTGTTGTTTCTGGAGGATGTCGTACCAGTGAGCCGCGTCAAACTCCGCCTCGTCGACCACCATCGTGACCCCCGTACAAAGAGGCGCAATCACACCATAGGAGGTTCCGGTTACCCAGCCCGGGTCGGCGGTGCACCAGTAGGTATCATCGGGGTGCAGGTCGAGTGCATAGCGACTGGAGAGGATGTGGTAGAGCACCGCTTGGTGGGCATGTACCGCGCCTTTGGGAGTGCCCGTCGTTCCGCTCGTGAAATGCAGCAGGGCCATATCTTCCGGGTCGGTGGGTTCTGCCGGGCTGGTAGGATCTGCGCCTGCCAACAGTCGATTGAGGTCGAGGCAGCCGGCTGGCAGATCATCGGACGTATCAAGCAGAAGGATGTGTTTGAGTCCGGGCATTTGGTCGCGCCAGGGCATCACTTTTTTACGGTAGAGCCGTTCCGTTGTGACCAGGACGCGTGCATCACCGATGCTCATCCGTGAACGGATTGGCTCAGGACCAAATGCTGAAAATAACGGCGAAAACACAGAGCCATTTTTCAGGCTGCCCAGCAGTGCGATATAGAGGCCCGGAGTGCGTCCCAGCAACCCGAATACACGATCGCCTTTACGTACCCCCAAGAGTTGCAACACCGAGGCAAAGCGACTGGTTTGTTCAGACAGTTCGCGGTAGCTCAGTGTTTGAGTATGACCGTCTTTAGACAGCCAGAGAATCGCCGTTTTCTCACCCAGCCCGCGTTTTAAGTGGCGGTCTACGGCTTCGTAGGCGATATTGAGAGCGCCGTCCGGCAGACCGTCGATACAGGTACGGGCCTCTTGCCAGGTGAAGTCATGGTAAAGAAGGGGGTAGTTTGTCAGGTTCGGTTTTACCGCGACAGATTTCTTGTCCTTGCTGATCGTTGCAATACGCATAATCTATGCCTGTAGTATTCAGCCGCAAAAATGTAAGGCGATACTTACGAAGCATAGTTCACCGCTCTATACCTGCAAATTGCATGGGTATTTGAGACAGAAAGACGCTGAGTGAACGCCTTAAAAATACAGCCGCCAGCGTAGGATGATATTGGCAGGCTGGTGGCCAAACTCCGATTGAGGCTGGCCCGACGGGTTCAGGCCTTTACCCTGCGTAAACTGAAAGGATACGAGCAGATCTGATTCGTCACTCAGCGAATAAAGAGCATTAAACTGATGCAGAGAGGAAACGTGGCGTTCGTTCTGATTATCGCGTAACGGGCTGAGCAGCAGGGTATAACTGCCATGCAGCAGGGGTGTCAGATCTTTACTCAGGCCCATCCCCAGAACTTGTCGGCTGAGGTGCTGTTGCAGTCCGTTTTGGATCAACAGGCTGGCATGCCCCTGCGGTAGTGAGGACTGGCTCCCGCTACCTAATGTATTGTCGTACCATTCCAGATTCAGCAGCGTACCATTCTCAAACTGGTAATCCAGACCGGCGATCCAGAGCAGGCCATCCTGCGCAGGCTGCGGTTGATCGAAAAACACCCCTTCGACACGCCAGCCAACGCCCGACCATTCACTCTCCACAGAGGCTCCCCAAAGACGGTTATCCACAACTTCGCCAGCTATGAATGCGATTTCAGATTGATCTCCAGCGGGCTGGCGGTAATACAGGGCTGCGCTGTTTGAATGTGTGTCGGCGTCGTTTGGTGCAAAGGCGTATACGGCAGTCAGTGATGAAAAGGGAGTGGGGTACCAGTCATAGACCAGAGTATCGATGCCCGCTTTGTAATCGGTATCCAGATCGGTGGGGGCGAACGCACCGAACACATTGAACGGTTGCCAGAAGCGGCCGCTGCCCCAGTCGATGGGCTGTCGGCCAATGCTTAACGTGCTGGTGCTAAAATGACGCTGATAAACGGCGCGGTCAATCTCATAGGCCAGTTGTGCTTGATGATTGTTGCTGGCGTGCTCAAGTACACTGCCCGCGAGCTGCCGATAGCGGAACAGATCACGGGCTGTCCGGCGCTCTGCAGAGACCCCATTGCTTTGTAGGCGGCTGGCGCGCAGATGGAGCGACCACTCATCCCGGTCGCTATTGCGGGCCAGCATCAGGCGTAAGCTCTGCTGATTGGCGCTCAGGGTGTCGCGGTTGATGGTGGCCCCTTTGGGTGTTTCGCTGAGCAATCCCAACAGCGCTGCACGGCCGGTGAGTTCCGCTGCAAATAGCACGGTAGCCGATGGCAGGCAGCATAGCAGCGTTGCCAGCAGGACCGGGATGCTAGTTGTGATCTGCATAAGCGGTCTGATTCAGGTGTTGATCCTGCACGATGGCTCCGTCGCGCAGCGTGATAATACGTTCGGCACGCTCCATAACTCGTGGGTCGTGGGTGGAGAAAATAAAGGTGGTTTTTTCCTCCCGGCAAAGCCGGTGCATGATGTCCAGCAGGGCCGTGGCGTTTTCTGAATCCAGATTGGCGGTGGGTTCATCGGCCAGCACCAGACGTGGCCCCGCTGCCAGCGCCCGCGCAACCGCAACGCGCTGTTGTTGACCGCCGCTTAATGCTGATGGGCGGCGCAGCATCACGTCCTCCAGTCCCACTAATGACAGATAATGCCTGGCCCGGGCTTCCCGCTCTGCGCTGGGGCGGCCCTGAAGCACCATAATCAGTTCGACGTTTTCCAGCGCGCTCAGGACCGGTACCAGGTTGTAAGCCTGAAATATAAAACCCAGCTGAAATAGTCGGAAGTCGGACAGCTGAGCGTCTTTAAGCCGGGTGAGATCGGTACCGTGCAACCAGACGTGCCCCTGATTGGGGACATCCAGGCCGCCGATGATATTCAGCAAGGTCGTTTTACCCGAACCGGAGGGGCCGACCAGCGCGGCAAATTCGCCGGGCTCAACGCTCAGGTCCACCTGTTTGAGCGCCGGTAAATCAATCTCACCCTGCCGATAGTGTTTGCTGATCGCCTCCAGTGTCAGTAATGCCATTTTTGATCTCCCTGCTGATTGGTCTGATTTGCCCGCAAACAGGTCATGTGCGCAGCGCCTCCACCGGTGTAACACGGGCGGCCTTGATGGCCGGATAGATCCCGCTCGACAGTGTGGTGATAAAGATAATGGTCGTGAGCTGGATAATCCGGGCCCAGGACAGCTCGGTATACACCACCGGATCGATAAAAGTGCCCATGATTTCGGTACTTTCGTTCATCACCCCGGACAGATCGATCCCCTGACTGGCAAACCAGAGGTGGGCTGATCCACCTATCAACCAGCCTGCGGTGACAGCCAATACGCTTAGCAGTAAAGATTCGGCAAACACCAGCAACAATAGGTGGTAGCGGCTTAAACCCAGCGCACGCAACAGGCCGAATTCGCGGGTACGTTCCAGTACACTCATCAGTACCGTATTGATGATGCCAAATCCCACCATAATCAGTATCAGCGTGAGGAAGATGTAGTTCCCGGCGTCATCCACGATGATGAACTGCACCAGCTGCGGCATCATCTCCTGCCAGTCGAGTACGGCGATATGCTCCGATTTCAGGACTGTGGATAACTGGGTTTTCCAGTGGTTTAAGTGGTCGGGGTTGTCCAGAAATACGGCAACGCGTGTAATAGGTGTCGCCGGGGTGTCGGCAACGTCACTGTCTGATTCTCCGAGCAGAAAGTAGCGGGCAAAATCGATCTCGCTCAGTACCAGAAAGTCATCCAGCTCGGAGACCCCAGAGGCGAAGATTCCCCGTACCCGCCCCAGCTGCGCTTGTGAATCTCCGCTCTGTTTTCCCGCCATCAATACCACTTTACTGCCGACCTTGGCTTTGAGCTTGCGAGACATCCCTACGCCAATCAAAATGCCACGCTGATCGTCCGGTTCCAGCCAGAGACCGGCGATCAACTTGGGTTTAAGCAAACGGATACGCTGATCATGCTGTGTATCCATGCCCTGCAAGCTGCTACCGACCGAGTTATGGGCGGTGCTTGCTAATATCTGCAGCGAAATACGCGGATCGATATGGCCGGCAATCTCCAGCTGTTGCATCTGCTGAGCGAGTGTTTGCCCGTCGGGGATAAACCGGTGATTCGCGGGTGACGCCAGATAGCCCGGTGGCTGTACGGTGAGGTGCCCCTCGCCCAACTGAATCGCGTTACGCACCATTGAGTTATGGCTGCCATCTCCCAACCCGATGGAGATCACTGCCAGGCTGAAGCCGATGGCGATGGAACTGAGAGTGATCAGGGTGCGTTTACGGTGTCGCCAGAGGTTTCGCCATGCCAGCTGCAGGAGCATGCGCAGGGCAAGCTGGCTCGATGGCAGATCGGTCGTATGGTGATGGAATGTCTCGTGCGTCATCGCATCACCTCGGCTGGATTGAGGCGTGCCATTCGCCAGGCAGGGATAAGGGCGGTGAGCAGCGTGACGGTCATCATCAGACCGCAGGCGTGAAGGACATGGGTGGGTTCGAGGTAGATCTGCATCACCGGTTCAAACACCACGCCCGCCCAGTCATAACCGTCAGGCATGTAGTGGCTGAGATCGATCCCGTCCCGCTCCAGATAGACGGTCATCAGAGAACCAACAGCGGACCCGAGCGCGGCAGATACCAACGCCAGTAGAAAAGACTCAAACAGTACCATTGCTAATAAGATCCTGCGCTTCATGCCGATGGCGAGCAGGATGCCGAATTCGTGGGTACGTTCGTGCACGGCCATCAGCATGGTGTTGAGCATCCCCATCGACGCCAGGCTGATCACAATCAGGCCCACGAAAAGCATCATCGTCTGGCTGAGCTCAAGCATCTCGGATACCGCCGGGTTAAGTTGGCGCCAGTTGCGGATGATCGGATCGCCGCCTAGTGGTTCCAGTGGCTGTTCGTGGGTGAAGGCTGCCAGCTGCTGAATGAGTGTGACCTGCGCGCTGTCGAGCTGATCTATGATCTCTAACTTGATTGCCAGTTCGTGAAATCCATCTTCCAGATACATCAGTTGCTGAAAGGCTTCTATCGACATCAGCACACCCATCCGGTCAAAGTTGGGCTCCAGTGGTTTCAGGATTGCTGCGACCCGAAACAGCGCGTTGCCGATACTGCCATCGGCGGCTTGAGTGACCAGAATCAGTTCACTGCCCGGTGTCAGTTGCATGTTTTTTGCCAGTTGAGCACCGATCACCAGGTTGTAGCGGGGCAGTCCTGATGCGGTGTGGTCGGCAATAGCAAAGTCGGCTTTGCCTTGGCGGATATGTTCGAGCATCCGGGTGGTCTGGCGTTCACGTAGAGGATCAATGGCTTTGATCATCACACCGGTTGAGGTGTTTTCTGCACTGGCCAGTCCCGCAGCGTACAGGCGTGGCGCGAAGTGCATCTCAGGGTGTCTGGCTTCCAGTTGTTGTAGATAGGGCCAGGGCAGGGTCGCGTAGAGATCGCGATCGTCGATGAACGCCTGACGCTGGAGCTGAAGATGACCGGTGGATATCTCTGTCGCGTGCTGCGACATCTGACGTGTCATGCCCGTTAGTAAAGCGGAATAGAGAATGATCATGATCAGTCCGCCCGCCAACGCAGAAACCGTCAGTAGACTGCGTACAGGGTTGCGCCAGAGATTACGCCACGCCATAAACAACAACATCGACAGACTGGATGAGTTAGCAGTCTGGACAGGCATTGGCTGCTACCGGAGTCGCTGCAGATTTTTAAGTGAAAAGAAGGTGCTGTCCAGCGGGACACCAAAGCGGATATTGCGATAGATAATCACCGTGGATTCGTTGGGTTTATCGGTGGGTTGTAAGGTCAGACGCATGGGAATCACCCGGTCGTCCAGCGTGCGCTGTTGATCAAATGTGAGGGTGCGGATTAACACCCCCTCTTCGTCGTAATACAGCGCTTGCAGTGGTGCCAGTGTGTGCTGCTCAATCTGCATGATCACCTTACCCCAGACCACCGCTGCGTCGACGTTGGGGATCGACGTGATCTCGTAGAGCATCTGACCGTTGCGCTCACCCTCGAAACTGATGGCGGATTGATAATCTTCAGCGAAGGTACTCTCTTTTATCAGGTCATCATTGGTGAAATGACTGCCCATCCAGGAGCCGGACATCATGCTGGAAGGGATCTTGGTTACGCGGTTGATCTTGGGCAGGTAGTTCCAGATATTGGCCTCGACCTTAAGCGTGGCGATGCCACGGTCTTTTACCGGATTACGGATCCTGACCAGAGAATACTCTTTGCCGCGTGACCACGTTTCCATGGTCATCGTGCGTTGGTAACGTTGGGTTTTGACCTGCATCTCCATTTCGGCGCGGGAGGTTTCACCACGCCAGAGGTGATCAATGTGCTTGATCAGCGCATCGATATCGGTAGCCAAAGCGGGTGTGGACACCATCAGCTGTGCGATCAATACGATGTATGACGGTAGGCGCAAGTACTGACGTCCCGGCCACATAATAGAGCCGATCTGAGATAGAGATAATCCCATATACACTCCTTATTACACGGGATAAGTTTAGCACTCAGACCAGGTAGCAGTGGGTGAGGTAGGTGTATCTTTACTGATCGTTGAGGGGCAAGGGAGGGCGCGGGACATCCCTGTCGCCACGGGTTACGTACATCGATAATGCACCGCGGTCAGGCCGCTGCTAAGCGATTCATTTTAGGTGACGAATGTATATTGAGGGAGCGTGGCTGGTTTGAGAGTTTAACACCATGCTTCGCACTGACCATTTCATCCAGTGTATCGATCACCGTATCGCAGGCGGTCTCTACCTGTTCAAAGGTGCTATACAGCTGTTGCTGCACATCTAAATTGCGTTCCCAATCCTGGTCGATCAGCGAGAGTGCTTGTTGCATATGCTGATGCATATTGGCATGAGGGGCAGGGATCGAATTGAATGCACGCAACTGACCAAAGTTCTGTGCCGATTCGTCAGAATTTAACCACTGACCTAAACGGCACTCGTGCTCTGCTATATCTGCCAGCTCTGCATTGTCTGAATGGCGACCGAGGTTCACGGCGGTGTAACCGTTTTGTTTGTGGATAAAGTGCTCAAGCTTGGCGAGGGACGCAAAGCTTACATCATGGATGTAACTAATGCGTGACAGGGCCATATTGGACGCGGTGGCGACTTCGTTGAAGTGTTCTTCAAACCGTCCCAGAGTATTACTTGAGGTGGTCGACATCTCGCGCATGGAGGAGGTGTTGCTCAGCATCCGGGCGGAATCGCTGCGCAGCGCTTGCATCACATCAGAGATCTCGGATGAGGCTTTCTTTGAGTGTTCAGCGAGGCTTCTGACTTCATCCGCTACCACCGAAAAACCACGCCCGTGTTCTCCCGCTCGTGCAGCTTCAATGGCTGCATTCAAAGCGAGCAGGTTCGTTTGATCCGCAATGGTGGTGATCAGGTTGACCGAGTTGGATACCTCCTCCTGACGGGCGTTGAAGTCCTCCACTGCTTGAGCGGTTTGGTCAATCTTGTTGAGCAGACTGCTGAAGGTCGCACTCATCTCGGTCATGGAGTGAATACTTTCCTCTGCTGCATGTGCATTTTTCGCGGATAGAGCTTCCAGATCTTCAGTGGCGGCCACGATACCGAGAATGTCGGTTTGGCTGGTGGACATGTTCTTTAGCAAATTCTCAGCGTTCAGGTGCCCTAGGTTGGATAACAGTTTATTGCGCATCTCCCGTTTGTGGTTATCCAGAAGAATGTCCAGCGAGGCGTTGCCCTGCTCCAGTGCTTCGAGATAAGCGCCGTGCAATCCCGAGGTCTGCATCTTGCGGAAAAATTTGCCTTCACTGGCGAATTTCAGGGCGGTGGATTGTTCGCGGAAGCAGGTTTCCAGCTGGTCCAGCATATTGTTGAAGTGCCAGCAGACCTCGCCCAGGTTGTCCTTACGACGGATATGGGTGATGCGTGAACCTAACTGGCCGTTACTGATCTCGCTGGCGACACGGGCAATCTCAGTTAACGGGGATAGGGCTATTTTCAGCTGGCGCAGGTAGAAATAGGCACTGCCGATCCCAAACACCATCAGGGAGCCCAGCCATAACCAGTCCAGAGGTTGCCAGCCGTGGGATGCAACACCAATCAGCCCGGCGATGAACAACAATGTGTTAAGAAAGACAACTTCGTACGTTGCCTTAGATAGAAAGGATAAATTCTTCATAGCTGAGATTGAGTTGCTCAAGTTTTGAATGGAGTAGATTAAGGGAGGCTTCAATAGCGTTGCGTGGACCGGCTTTTTGTTCTTCGGCCAGCATCGCGGCATAGATATTCGTTATGGCAGCAATCGCATCCGGATGGGGTTTGCGCCGCACCGAGAAATAACCGGCAGGCCGACCATCAGGGCCGGTATCGGGGGTGACGTTGGCAAATACCCAGTAATAACTACCGTCTTTTGCCATATTTTTAACATAAGCAAAGCATTCCCGGCCCTCGTTGATCGTGGTCCAGAGAAAGTGGAACACGCCGCGGGGCATGTCCGGATGGCGCACGATGTTGTGCTGTGCGCCTAAAAGCTCTTCTTCGGAATAGCCGGAAAGTTCGATAAATATCTCGTTGCAGTAAGTGATACGACCCGATGCATCCGTTTTCGAAACGATGAAGTCACTCGCTTTCAAAACGCGTTCGTGGTTGATCGGCGTAATCTTGTTTTTCATTTAGGATGAATGCCTATTTTGCGCATGGCTCGACGTGGTGGTGTTGGTACCAATCCTCAAATTGGTTGGCCGGTACCGGTTTGGAGAACAGATAACCCTGGCCGTAGTCGCATCCTGCTTGAGTTAACAGTGCCTTTTGTTCTTGTGTTTCAATGCCTTCAGCTATGACTTTGATGCCCAGTTTGTGTGCCATCACGATGATGGCTTCGCACAATGACAGTTCACTGGAATCCGGTGTCAGATTGCGGACAAATGACTGATCGATTTTAAGAAAGTCGATATCCAGTTGTCGCAGATAAGAGAGGGACGAATAGCCGGTTCCAAAATCGTCCAGTGAAATACTCAGCCCTGCGGTCCGGAATCCTTTGAGCGTATCGGTGACCCCATCACCGGACTGCATGAGCAAGTTTTCTGTGATCTCGATTGCGACTGCATCGCCCGATACACCGCGTTGTTCCATGAGCGTGGTCCAGTTGGACAGTTTGCCGTCGGCATCCTGAAACTGAATTGGAGACGCGTTTACACTGACCTGGAAGCGTTCATCCAACTGTTGGCGCCACTGCTCGACCTGTTTGATGGCTTCTATAAACACCCAGTCACCAATTTCAACGACGATACCGGTCTCTTCCGCCAGAGGAATAAAATCAGCCGGGCTGACAAAACCGCGTTTGGGATGTATCCAGCGTAATAAAAGTTCGGCTTTATATACTGACGCGTTTTGTAGGTCGATGATGGGTTGGTAATAGGCCACCATCTCCTGTTTTTGGGTGGCTGTTTTCAGGTCTGAGGTCAGTTGGATACGCTCGCGCGTTTCCTCTTCCATTTGTGGTGTAAAGAACTGAAAACGGTTACGCCCCTGCCGTTTGGCCATGTACATTGCCTGATCTGCATTTTTCAGCAGTGATTCGGAGTCCTGAGCGTCATTTGGGTACAGGCTGATGCCGATGCTGGCGGATAGGTAATTCACTTCACCGTCGTCTAAGGTGTAAGCCGACGACAGGCTATTAATGATGTCGGAGGCGACACGTTCCGGGCTGCGGGCATCCGATACCTGTTTTAGAATGACGGTAAATTCGTCACCACCCAAGCGCGCCACCACATCGGACTGGCGCACACAGTTACTGATCCGTGCAGCGACCTGCTTCAAAAGGTCGTCCCCCTGATGGTGACCGAGGGAATCGTTGACGTCTTTAAATCGGTCCAGGTCGATAAACAGCAGAGCCATGGGCAAACCTGAGAAATCGGCTTCGCACATGGTGCTGGTTAGCAGATCCTGGAACATCGTGCGGTTGGGCAGGGAGGTTAGGGCATCCAGGTTGGCCTGCTGCCAGATCAGCTTCTCTGACTCTTTTTGTGCCGACAGGTCTGAGAACAGGGCGACCCGGCGGTGAGGCAGACCGTCATTGTTATAGACGGTATTGATGGTGAGCCATTCAGGGTAGAGCTCTCCACTTTTCTTTTTGTTCCAGATCTCTCCCTGCCAGGCGCCGGTTTCTGACAATGAGTGCCACATCTTCTGGTAAAACGAGCGGTCTTGCAGGTCGGAACTCAGGATGCTGGTTTTCTGGCCTTTAACTTCGGAAAACTCGTAACCGGTTACGGCGGTAAAGGCCGGGTTCACCGCTAAAATCAGGCCGTTTGCATCGGTGACCGTCATCGCTTCGCTGCTATTACCGAAGATCAGTGACGCCAGCTGCAGATCTTCCGACAGACGGTTCTGTTCAACGACTAAGGCCATTAACGTGGCGATACGGCTGACCAGTCTACGTTCAATCCCCGAGGGGGCTCCGCTGTATTTCTTATAGATGGAAAAAGCACCGAGCTGTTTGCCGCTTTTACCGATGATCGGAGTTGAGTAGCCTGCGCGTATGTTTAATGCCTCAGCAATATTTAGATGTGCGGACCAATAGGGATCGCAAGTGACATCTGAAATAGTAAAGCGTTGACGGACACAATCCGACAAACCTTGCTGGGCGAGGGCATTGAGTGCCTGATCATTTGCATGTTTTTTTAGTTTAGGGGCGCTGATATGTTCGATATTGGATTCGCTGTTGTTGTAGATAGCTGCGCAGCAGCGAAAGTCCGGGTTATCCCGTTCAATCAGCCGTAACGCAAAGTCGAGGACTTCGGACAGTGTGGCACCTTGATAGAGTTTTTGGAGGACTTCGCTGCGGGTGATGGCCGCATTTTCTAACTGCTGTTTTTCCTGGATGGAGAGGGCCAATACGGTACCGATGGCTGACAGTGCCATGAGGAACATCCAGAAGTTTGTCAGGCCATGAATGGGCTGCGACTCCCCGGTGCTGACCGTGCCTTCGACCAGATATCCCGCGCCCAGAAGGGTACACACCGAAATGACAAACAGCGCGCCGTGCATTTGGAAACGCACACCGCCCCAAGCGACAAAGGCGAACATCAGGTAGGACTCCAGCCAACCACTGGCACCGTCTGAAAAGATAGCGAAAGCGGTCAAAAGGGTCACAACGACAAAAATGAGCACTTCACTGAGCAATGCATGGGAGTACGCCACTTTCGGCGGTGTTCTCCAAACCAATATCGATACGGAGATCACCAGTACACCTATGAGGTCTCCCTGCCACCAATGGATAAAGTCATAGATCAGATCGAGAGGGACGTCAGGTGAGAAGAGCCACCTTGAGAATGTACTCAGGGTCGCTGACGTTGCTGCACAGACAAGGCCTGCCATGGCAATGTGAAAGTAATCTCTGAAGGTTTGCATTCGTAGTGTGGTGTGGTAACTGTGCGTCAGGTAGCCCACTGCCGCTAATGCCCCCAGCGTATTGCCGATACCGACCCCTAATAATTGCCCCGGCGTGCTGTCTATCCCGATGCCTCCCAGCATCGTGCCGATCAGGATACCGGGCCAGTACCTCAGCCCTCCGATCAGCAAAACGGGCAGGGCCAATCCGGTGGAGACCCACATATTGAGAAGCTGATAGTCCACCGACAGGAAGCTTAGGGTGGCGGCACCAGTGATCGAATAGATCAACGCAAATACCGCCACCTTAAACAGGGCACTTTTGTGGCGGAGAGAGCGCTTTAAAAAAACAACCAGCGCGTATGCCATTCGGCTGATGGTTGATAACAGGGACTGGTAATTTGGATGCATGGACGAAATGAAAACTGTAAGTATTTGTATATCGGATAACAGGAGCAGGAAGGATAGATTGAAATCTCGATCTGTCAGGCACTAAAAGGACGGGATGCGGGACCACTTGATCTATATCAAGAATGCTTGATCAAAAATGAGTTGTGGGGACAAATATTGAGCCCTTAATGCAGTTTATAACGATATAACGGGGTGTTATCAGTGCTGATTAAGGACGTGATCAGCCTGGACTCATACACCGGAATGGCTGCCCGGTTCGGTGTATGAGTAACTGCATGAGGATATAAGGTTGGACTATCTAGGCTTAATGGTTGGCTGTTGATTGGGAGGATGGGGTGTTGGCTGTTGTTAGTCGATCTATCATCTTCTTGATAGCGATCATCTGTGGTGCATCTTTCTGGTAATACTTATATGGCGGTGTATCGCCGCTGCTGTACCCCCAGAAGTCCCAGCAGCCTTTAGGATTGAACGGCAGCGGTTCTGACTTACGGATCTGTGGATAAAGTACGATGATCTGGTTGTCGTCCGCGACTTCGTTATACCCGGTGCCGGTCACGTAACCTGTGCCCAGCGTGCCAATACCTTGTTCACACCCGTGCAGTGCCACATGCACACGACAGGACTCTTCTTTACAGGCTTTCGGAATATAGACGTATGCTGCGTCGTCCATGCTGGTCATATCGGATTCGAAGAATTCACGCTGATTGAAGCGCAGCAGTTCGCCGGTCAGACGCCCTACAGGGGGTTGCAGGTCACCGTAGATATGGTCGAGCAGGCGAGTCGCCTGTTCCAGGTCGCAGTTGTTGATAAACGGTGGCTGGGTTTCGTCACACACGGTATCGGCCGGATCGTTGGTAATAAACGCATGTCCGGCATTCACAGAGGTGTTGTAGCGGATTTGAGAGGCATCCACGCCCAGCTTAAGGTAAAAATCTTCTGTGCTATCAACGACTTGAGTGACCACTGTCTCATCGGATTGTCCTGAAAAGATATAGACCTTGTCGTCCAGAATATTCGCAACGTCATCGATGACGCCTTCCTCGGCTTTATCCTGTGCGAGCTTGGATAAAAACGTGCTATCCGGAAATAGGGAGTCAGGGCAGAACCACGTGTATTTGCATGGATTCATACAAGTTGATACCGCGGTTGCCAGTGGTGCAATCAGTGGATTGCTGCCTGCGCAATTCCACGGGCCTCCAGCGACTACTCCGGCCCCGACCAAGTCGTCGGAGTAGGCGATGTGAAACTGTGCGGCCATAAATGCACCCGAGGACAGACCGGAGATCGATGTTTGCGTCTGCTGGGCGTTTAAGGCCGGCAGAGACGCGATAGAAGAATCTACAGGGTCTTTTGATTGTGCAAATGCGGTCGCAGTAAACGCGAGCGCGACAACTGCAATAAGTGCTCTGAATTCCATGATTTTAATGCCTCCTGGCAGGTTGAGTGTAACTGCAGTGCTGGGTTTAAAAATATTATGCTGCACCAGCGTAATAAATAACTGTGACAGAATAGTTGGGATTTGGCGAAGAGCAAAGTGTCATTTCGGAGATGAGGGAAGACCACGGATGTCGCGATCTTCGTTAATCTGGCGTTGCAGAGGTTAGAGGCAAGTAAAACAACTTCATGCCGGAGGGACGTTCTATCTGTCTTACTCGGTGGTCTCTATAGTCAGACTGGTAAGCTGTCCCGGCCCCTCTTTCTTTTTGTCCCGGATCAGCTGCTCAATCTCTTTCATCAACTTAGATTGATGCTCGTGCGGATGACAAGTGGCGACAGCGACGGTTGCACTCAGGTGTACATTCTCACTGAAGCGATGACAGTTGATGGTGGTATGCAGCACTTCAGCGATTTTATGTGTGTCTTCGGCGGATGACTGGGGGCATAACACCAAAAAACTATCGCCGCCCCAGCGACCAAAATACGTATTGTCGGGCAGCCGCTCTTCAACTAACCGACTCACCTCTACCAGCAGCAGGTCGCCGACCGGGTGGCTATGTTCAATGTTGATCTGACTGAAGTTATCCAGATCGAACAGGATGACATGTAAGGGCTGTCCTTGGTTGGCACAGTGATCGATATCCTTTTCCAGCTCCGAATCCATGTTGATCCGGTGATAAATACCTGTCAGATAGTCTCTTTTTCCAAGTTGTTCTAAGCGTTGGTTCCGGTCACTCAGGCGCGCATTAACCTTAGCCAGCTGGGCATTGAATTTCCGGCTGCTGTAGTTGCGATAGGAGAGGAATGCAGCAATGACGGACAGTAAGGCGACGAGCACAAGTAAAATGGTGTAATCGCGCGCCTGCTCGACGTTGACCCGGTACCAGCGTGCGAGGATTTGGTCGTGCAGCTCGATAGGTAACGCCTGTACGGCTTTTTGAAACGCACTGGCGAGCAGTGGATCATCATTGCGCACACCGATGCTCAGCTCGATATTTACATTGGTATGCCCGCTGATTTTCAGGGTGCCCAGACCATGACGTTCGATCTGGTACAGCGCGATCGGCAGGGTCGCCATCGTAGCCAGGGCTTCACCTTTGGCAACGGTACGCAGTGATTCTAACAGTGAGTCTGCATATTGAACGTCAAGCTGTGGAAAGTTATCGCGCACATGCTCGGCAAAGATATAGCCTGCGGGGATGACCAGTTTATGGCCTTCCAGACTTTTTAAGCCGTCGAGGTAGCGGGTGTTTTGGTCAGAGATCAGCACTACGGGCATGGATACATAAGGTTCAGTAAAACTCAGAAACTGTTCGCGCTCAGGACTGATATTGATCATGGGTAACAGATCACAGACCCGCTGTTTTGCATTGTTGAGCGAATCGCTCCAGTTGTCGGTGGGGACGAGTTCTAGCCGGATATTCAGGAGGCGTGCGAATTCCTCCATAAAGTCGGAGCTTACACCGGTATAGCGTCCCTGTTTATCAATCGCTTCAAAGGGCATCCAGTTCGGGTCAACGCAGAACTTCACGGGCTCCCGATTGCTCAGGTAGCTTTTTTCCTCGGCCGTCAGTTCTAAGGCTGCTGTTGCGATAGGAGAGATTCCCAACAGCACGATAAGTCCAAGCTGGCAGCACAATACCCGTAACAACATCTCGCACCGTTCTCCTCAATCCATGTGCTTTCAGCGTAGCAAATATATGACTGATTGAAGGGAGGATTACGACTTAAGAGGGGAAGAGGTGTGAGCAGGGAGGGGGGGTATGCACCGGGCTAAGCGTAACTGTACGGTACTTAATCGTCAGCTTGATGCGTTTAAATTTTCAAGGGGGTTTGCTGCTTTGTTTTCATGCGGTTGTTTCAATTAAGTCTATTTACAGAACAGTGTCTTTCCGTATGTTGCGTTTAATTTCTGGAAAGTTGATGGTTATCACCGGGAATATGTTTTAAGTACATGAGTTCTTGAATTGTTTTTACGAATGCTTTACAAGGGTTGGTCTCGTTTTCTAGTTCTGACATATTTCTGTTTTTTGTTTGAAATTTGGATGAAGGAAAAGAATGACACTGCCTCTTATCAGCACGGTTTCACAGGTTAGATCAGTGCTCTGAACGTGGTTACAGGCCTGGATAGGTTTGGGGTGTTGAGTCGTTTCACATGTTTTCTCTTAGTCAGTTTGTCCTAGAGTTTCAGATCGAAACTCTCGCAATAATATGGAGTGTTGCAGAATGAAGTTTTCCAATCTCTCGGTGCGCTACAAGCTATGGAGCCTGATTTTACTGGCCGCCACAGCATTGATCGTCCTGACGGTGATGGCGCTGGTCGAGATGCGGGCCTCATTGTATGCCGAGCGGGAGTTGCAACTGCAGGTACTGATCGATAGTGCCTACAGTGTGCTGGAAGAGCAGGAGACGCGCGTAAATAGTGGGCAGATCACGGCAGAAGAGGCTCGTAGTGAAGCGCGTATCTTATTGGAAAATATGACTTATGGAGAAGATGGCTACTTCTTCGTTGTTGATCGTTCAGCGACCATGATGGTCCATGGAGGCAATCGATCGTTGGTTGGAAAAGATATGAGCCGCACTCGCACCAGCAGCGGACAACTGCTGTTCAGTGATATGGCCGCGTTGATCGGCTCAGGAAAAAGTACGGCTCTGTTCCGTTATGACTGGCCGCATGCCGGTGAGACGGAGCCTCAACCGAAGCTATCTTATGCCCGCGCGTTTAATCCGTGGGGGTGGGTCATCGGCAGCGGTGTGTATATCGATGATCTGAACGAAACCCTCAGTGATAACCTGATCCAGTTGGTGGTTCAGTTGGTGATTGCGCTGGCGCTCATGGCGGGGGTGGCTGCTGTCATCGGGCGATCGATCATTGAGCCATTGGAACGGATTCACGATGTTATGGAGCGTGTGGCGGGTGGAGACCTGAAGGTACGCACCGAAGTGAACAGCCATGATGAGTTTGGCCGTGTGAGTGGCCGCATTGATTCAACGTTAGAAGTTTTTCAGGGGCTTATTCGTGAGATCACCAATAGCACCAATCAACTGACCAGCAACGCTGAAGAGTTGTCGAGCAGTGCGAAGGAAACCAGTGGTGCACTGGACCGGCAGGCGCAGGAATCAGAGTTGCTGTCGGCCGCGATGACGGAGATGACGGCCAGTATTGAAGAGGTAGCCCGAAGCGCAGGTGAAACCTCCATGGCGATAGAGAATGCAGATCAGGAAGCCGATGATGGCAATCGTGATGTGGACAGCTCTATCGCTAAGATCCAGGAGCTGGCGGCAGAAGTTGAAGAAGCGGCAGCGGTGATCAAAGACCTTGAAAAGGACACCGAGCAGATCAGCAACGTGCTGAATCATATTCAGAAAATATCGGATCAGACGAATCTATTGGCGCTGAATGCGGCGATTGAAGCAGCGCGTGCCGGTGAAACCGGCCGTGGTTTTGCGGTTGTGGCGGATGAAGTACGTGAACTGGCGCGTCACTCACGTGATTCCACCGAAGAGATTCAAAGCCTGAACGAGCGCTTGAGCAAAGCAGCGCGTAAAGCGGTAGATGTGATGGATCGGTCACGGCAGCGGGCAGAAGACAGCGTGAGTGCCGCCAAGCATGCCGGTGATAAGTTAAGTCTGATCGTGACTGATATGAGCCGCGTGCGTGACATGGGTCTGCAAGTGGCCGCCGCGACAGAGCAGCAGAGTCTGGTGTCCGAAGAGATGAACGGTAATTTGATGACGATTACCAAAGGTGCTGAGACGACAGTGGAAGCTGCCAATACGGTCTCTGCCAGTGGGGAGCGTCTGAAGAATCTGGCGACAAATCTGCAATCGGAAATCAGCCGCTTTCGTATCTGATCACCCAAGTGGTCGGGTATTCATCCATTCTTGGTTAGGCTTCGTTCAGTGACCAGTGGTTACTGGCGAAGCCGCCACATTCCGTTTACCTGTGCTTACGCGTTCCTTCCGTATCACAGACGTTCTGACTTTATATCTTTACATCTATTTACACCCCAGATAGCTACCTAGTGCAATTCTGCGCCTTTTGGACTTCCAGTATGACTCCTGCCCGCATCTTGTCTGCGGTGACTAGATATTGAATGGTATGTCATACAGTTGTCTGGGTTCTGTCTGATTTTTTATCCAGTTCGTGGGTAGTAATCACACCGCAGTTCTGCCTTGAAAATCTGTAACCGTTTGTTCTTTATGAAAATGTTCTTTGTGGCATCTGTCTTGCTCTAGGTTGGGCTCGTCACTGAGTAGCCAACAGTGGGCCGATACCGAAGCCCGTTAGCAGTGACGTTGAGAACGTTCTAATAATAATCAACGGAGATTCACTGATGACCCAACGTAAAAATGCCATTGTGACAGGCTCAACCAGCGGAATAGGCCTGGGTATCGCAACTGCACTGGCCAAAAAAGGTATGAATGTCATGCTCAATGGCTTCGGCGATACGCTGGTGATTGAGCAAATTCGTAAAAACCTGTCCGATACCTACGGTGTGGAGGTTGTCTATTCAGCTGCGGATATGAGTTGTCCCCAAGCGATTGCGACGATGATGGAAGAAGCGCTAGACACCTTCGGACAGATCGATGTGGTGGTCAATAACGCAGGTATTCAGCACGTTGCGCCGGTGGATGAATTTCCGACTGAGAAGTGGGACGCGATCATGTCCATCAATCTCTCCAGTGCGTTTCATACGACCAAACTGGCGCTGCCGGGGATGAAGGCACAGGGCTGGGGGCGCATTATCAATCTGGCCTCCGCCCATGGATTGGTCGCATCGCCCTATAAATCGGCGTATGTCGCGGCTAAACACGGACTGGTAGGTTTCACTAAAACCGTCGCGCTGGAAGCGGCGGAACAGGGCATTACCGTGAATGCGATCTGTCCGGGGTATGTGCTGACACCGCTGGTCGAGAAGCAGATTCCCGATACCGCCCAAGCGCGTGGTATCACTGAAGACGAGGTGAAGCGGGATGTCCTGTTAAAAGCGCAGCCGACGAAAAAATTTGTCACCGTTGAGCAGCTAGGGGAGATGGTGGTCTTTTTATGCGGCGATGCGGCCGCCTCAATGACCGGAGCTGCACTGCCTGTGGATGGTGGCTGGACCGCGCAATAAATCGGCTTACGCCCACAGGCCCTTCAAGCGTTCTGTTGTCGGGCTTGCTGAGTGAGTTGCACCTGATGCCAGTAATAGGCCGCCCACGTCATCAATGCTGCCAGACTCATCGCAAGCATGGTGGCAATGGCCGCACCGTTGATGCCGTATAACGGGATGAACCAGAAGTTGCAGACGGCATCAATAGACAGAGTGATGCAGCCAATCAGCACCACATAGCTGCCCTTGTGGGAGTATTGCAGCCACGTGGATGAAAATGCCGCCAGTGCCCAAACCGCATAGCCTGAGATCAGATAAACCAGTGCTTGTTTCGCTTGCAAGAAGTCGCTGCCGAAAAATGAGAGCAACCATTGTCCAGAGATGATCAACCCTGCGGCCAGCGCGATGATCGCCACGGTGGTGATCTTCTGGCCCTGCCAGAATAGGGTACGGGCCGCTTTTTCTCCGCGTTCTAAGGCCGGTGCAATCAGCGGCAGGAACAGCCCGGCAATGGTGACTTGTGCAACGGGTAGCACATGTGCGGTGGTGGCTGCTGCGGCGAAATGGCCGACGTCATGTTCTTCTGCCAGCATCTCTAACATGAAGAGGTCGATCTGATTGAGGGCAAGGGTGATCAGCATCGCCAGCATCATCGGCACCGATAGCTTCAGGAGCTGTTGTCCTCGCAGGGTATCGGGTGCACGCTGAAGTGTGACCAGATTTAATTGCCGGATCTTGTGCCATTGCCAGCCGATAATCGCGCATACGGAGAGCGCTCCCGATGCGATGACCTGCCATAGCTCAACCTTGGTAAAAACCGCCATCAAGCCAAAAATCAGCGTGATCTTTAGCAAGGGCAACGCGATTCGCCAGGGCAAGTTGGACAGTGCCAGGTGTTTCGCCGATTGCAGAATCCGGCTCAGCAGGGCACCAATCGCAATCAATGGCAGCACAAACGACATCAAGAGCAAGGGGTGGTGATCCTGCAGATCAGAGGAGCCCAGATGCATCACGCTGGCGGCGCAGGTGCAGATGATGACCACCAAAGAGAGTGCCGCGCCGATCCATAGATAAAAGCGTAAAAACTCCCACACACCACGGTTGTCACCTTTAGCTAGGGGGCCTGACAGAATCCTCGGAGCAACTCTGTCACCGCCGAGCAGTATCAGTACGCTGGCAAGCGCGGCAAACGCATACGCAACCTTATAGTCGCCATATTCGTGGCTGGAAAGCGCCTGGCTGAGAGTCAGATTAAACAGATAATCCGCCACAAAACCGGCAACGACACCGAGGATCAGAACAAGACTGCCGTGCTTAAAATAGTCAGGTGAGAGTATCGCTTGGCTGTCCCGGTTCGACATGGAGTGATCCATCAATAATATCAATCCGGCGACGATAGTGCTCGGAAGCGGTTTTCGCAATTGGCTAAAAGATCTATACCGGGAATAAACCGTACGCCTTTACAGGGGATCTCCCTGTCATCGCTTTAGGCGATGGGTAGCTTGGTGGTGTATTTGATCTCCTCCATAGAAAAGCTTGAGGTGACATTGGACAGACCGTCGATTCCGTTGATCAGGTTTTTGTAGAATGCATCAAAGGCCGCGATATCTTTCACGACCACGCGTAAGAGGTAATCCCACTCACCCGACATACGATAGCATTCCACCACTTCATCATAATGCATCACCCGTGAGGCGAAATTCTCCAGCCACTCCGTATCGTGATGCTGGGTTTTGATATGCACAAACACTGAGATGCCCAGTTGAATCTTTGTGCCATCAAGAAGGGCAACCCGCGCTTTGATGATCCCCTCATCTTCCAATCGCTTGATCCGCTTCCAGCAGGGCGTTGTGGATAAGTTTACGTGCTCTGCAATCTCGCTGACGGAGAGGGTACAGTCAGTCTGTAGAAGGTTCAGAATCTTCTTGTCTATCTTATCCATAGTATTGAATTCTATTTTTGTTGTGTTGAATAAAAAATAATTCTCTTTCGGGGCGTATGTTGTCAAGAACTCGCAAAATATTTCTACCGCTCCCTTGCTAGATTAAAGCCTGTGGTTTTAATCTGAACAGAGGGTCGGTTATGTCGTCTTGGGTGGCTGAATCAGTTGGTAAAATTTCTGCAGATTATCAGCGGTCTGCGGATACGCATCTCATCAAGCTGGAAGGCCTGAAGATTGAAGGGGTTGATATCTACCTCAAGGATGAAAGCACCCATCCAACCGGCAGTCTGAAGCACCGTCTGGCACGCTCCCTGTTTTTGTATGCAGTGTGTAATGGCAGGATTACCGAAAATACTACGGTGGTGGAAGCGTCTTCAGGCAGTAGCGCGGTCTCTGAAGCGTACTTTGCCCGCATGATCGGGGTGCCCTTTATCGCCGTGATGCCCCGCAGTACCGCACAAAGCAAAATCAAACAGATCGCACTTTATGGCGGCCGTTGTCATTTCGTTGAGTCGGCCACACAGATGCACAGCGAAGCCGTGAAAGTTGCGGCTGAGCTGGGGGGCTATTTCATGGATCAGTTTACCTACGCCGAGCGGGCCACCGACTGGCGGGGTAACAATAATATCGCTGAAAGCATCTTCCGCCAGATGGAAGCAGAACCGCACCCAGTGCCGCATACCGTGGTGATGAGTGCGGGCACGGGCGGTACGTCAGCGACTATCGGGCGCTATATTCGCTACAAGGGGCTGGACTCTCGCCTGCTGGTGGTTGATCCAGAAAACTCCGTGTTCTACGACAGCTACCAGTCAGGTGATACCGAGCTGACCGCGTCCGTGGGCAGTAAAATCGAGGGGATTGGTCGTCCGCAGGTTGAAGCGTCTTTTCAGCCTGCCATCATCGACGCGATGCTAAAAGTATCGGATGCCGCCAGTATTGCGACGATTCATTGGCTGGAAGGCCGTATAGGACGTAAAGCGGGTGCGTCGACCGGTACCAATCTCTGGGGCGCGTTGCAGGTGGCACAGGAGATGAAAGCGAACGGTGAGCAAGGCTCTATCGTGACGTTGATGTGTGACAGTGGCGAGCGCTACCTTGATACGTACTACAACGCAGCATGGGTGAGGGAGAACATCGGGGATATTCAGCCGGAGCTGGATAATCTGAATGCCTTGTTCTAAGCGTGAAACAGGTCGGTCCGGGATCGTACTGGTTCCCATGATCCTCCGTGGGAATCCATACAGCTGTCGTAACCGTTCCCGCATGGTGAGTAGGTCTAAGCTCCCACACGGGAGCGTGGGAACGAATGATGTGGTCTGCCCGTGAATGACGGGCAGACGTGATCGGCTTCTCGTTACTTTTTCTCGAGTGCCAGGTAGTTGTCGATACCTTTGATCTGATCTTCCGGGTGGTGGTTCACATAGAGCACCGAGGTCTCGCTGCCAGCACAGATCTTCTCAATCAGCGCCAATACCAGCTGACGGTTCATATCATCCAGACCCAGACAGGGTTCATCGAGGATCAGCAACGGTGGGTGTTTCACCATCGCACGGGCGATCAGCAGCAGGCGCTGGTCACCGTAGGACAGCTTGTTGAAGGGTGTATCCGCACGATCAGTCATGCCCAGCAGGGCCAGCCACTCGTCAGCGATCTGCTTCTGCTTATCGGTGGCTTTGGTGTACAGACCGATGCTGTCGTAGAAGCCGGAGATAATCACATTGCGCAGGCCGGTGCCCACTTTGTATTCCCACTGCAGGGCGGTGGAGACGTAGCCGATAAACTGTTTGATCTGCCAGATGCTTTCGCCGCTGCCGCGCTTGAAGCCAAAGACAAAAATATCGTTTACATAACACTGTGGGTGGTCGCCGGTGATCAGAGACAGCAAGCCGGTTTTACCGCTGCCGTTCGGGCCACTCAGCTGCCAGTGCTGGTTACGTTCGATGGTCCAGTCCAGTGAATCGATAATACGGTGGCCATCATAGGTGATATTGATGCTGCTCAGGCGCACCAGCGGTTGTGTTGGATCCAGACGTGGAATGTCATTTTCAGGATCGGCTGCCGGTACGGCTAGATCGGTGGTTTTCAGGTGTAGCAGTTTGTACAGCTCGTTGTAAGCATCGCTGTTGTTGCGATCGATCTGGTGCTGCAAGCGGCCATGATCGACATACGCGATATGAGTGATGAAATCCGGGAACTCATCAAAACGGTTAAGCACCAGTACCATCGGCACGGTTTCTACCAGTGTTGCCAGATACTGTTGCAGCATCTCCAGCGTGTGGGCATCAAGACCGTCGAAAGGCTCATCCAGTATCAGCAGGTCCGGTTCGCTGGCCAGCGCGCGGATCAGCATCACTTTGCGGGATTCGCCCGTGGAGAGTTTGCGGAAGGAACGATCAACCAGTGTATCCAGCTTAAACATCGTTACCAGCTGATTCACCAGCTCTGGGTTACGACCGTCTTCACTGAGAATCTCGTGTACCGGGGTACCTTCAGAGATAACGTCCATAATATCGGCGTCATCTTTTTTACGTTCGCGTTCAATCAGTTCGGCCTGTGCCTCAAAGGAAACCAGCCCGACTTTTGCAGGAACGCCTTCCAAATTGCCGGAAACATGCTCACCGGCACCGGCGAGAATGGCTGCTAAAGCCGATTTACCCGAACCGTTCGCGCCGGTAATGACCCAGTGCTGGCTATCATCGAGCTGCCAGTTGATCTCATCCAGTTGAAAGCGGTCATCAAAATTTACGGTCAGGTTGTCCAGACGAATGTTCATAGGTATCGGTTATCCGGCATTAGCTTAAATAGGGTGTTGCGTTAGGGGCTTTGCGAAAAGAAAGCTAAAAAAAAGGCCAGGAGGTTAGTCCCGGCCTTCTATTACCTGTAACAGGTTACAGGTGAGATCGAAATCAAACGATCTTCTTCATGTCAGCCATGTGGCCACGCAGGGTAGTACCGATCGCTTCAACCGGGTGAGCGCGCAGTGCAGCGTTCACTTCGATCAGGCGAGCGTTGTCTACGCCAGTGTCTTCCAGGTCCAGACCTTTACCGATAACGTCGGTTTTGATGTCCTTCATGAAGTCAGCCAGCAGAGGCAGACATGCGTGGTTGTACAGGTAGCAACCGTATTCAGCAGTATCGGAGATAGTCGCGTTCATCTCGTACAGCTTCTTACGTGCGATAGTGTTCGCGATCAGCGGAGTTTCGTGCAGAGACTCGTAGTATGCAGAGTCAGCGATGATGCCCGCAGCTGTCATTGTTTCGAATGCCAGCTCAACACCTGCTTTAACCATAGCAACCATCAGGATGCCGTTGTCGAAGTATTCCTGCTCGGAGATCTCTACATCGCCAGCTGGAGTTTTCTCGAAAGCGGTTTCAGCAGTTTCTGCGCGCCAGCCCAGCAGGTTAACGTCGTCGTTAGCCCAGTCTTCCATCATAACGCGGGAGAAAGTGCCATCGATGATGTCGTCCTGGTGCTTGTTGTACAGCGGACGCATGATAACTTTCAGCTCTTCAGCCAGATCGAATGCTTTGATCTTAGCTGGGTTAGACAGGCGATCGAGCATGTTGGTTACGCCGCCGTATTTCAGTGCTTCAGTGATGGTTTCCCAACCGTACTGAATCAGCTTGGATGCGTAACCAGGCTCGATACCTTCTTCAACCATCTTGTCGAAGCACAGCAGGGAACCGGTCTGCAGCATACCGCACAGGATAGTCTGCTCGCCCATCAGGTCGGACTTAACTTCAGCGATGAAAGAGGACATCAGAACGCCCGCTTTGTGACCGCCAGTACCTACAGCGTATGCCTTAGCCAGTGCCAGACCTTCGCCTTTAGGATCGTTGTCTTCGTGAACAGCGATCAGCGTTGGTACACCGAAGCCACGTACGTATTCGTTACGTACTTCAGAACCTGGGCACTTAGGTGCAACCATGATGACAGTCAGGTCGTCACGGATCTGCATGCCTTCTTCAACGATGTTGAAACCGTGAGAGTAAGACAGGCAAGCGCCTTCTTTCATCAGCGGCATTACAGCGTTTACAACAGCTGTGTGCTGCTTATCAGGTGTCAGGTTCAGAACCACGTCAGCTGTTGGGATCAGCTCTTCGTAAGTACCTACAACAAAACCGTTTTCAGTCGCGTTTTTCCAAGACTGGCGCTTTTCAGCAATAGCCGCTTCACGCAGAGCGTAAGAAACGTCGCAGCCGCTGTCACGCAGGTTCATGCCCTGAGCCAGACCCTGTGCACCACAACCGATAACAACCATTTTTTTGCCTTTCAGCGCTTCTACGCCGTCAGGGAATTCAGAAATGTCCATGAAGCGACATTTAGCCAGTTGTTCCAGCTGCTCGCGCAGTGGCAGGGTGTTGAAGTAGTTATTAGACATAGCTGAATATTTCCATCTAAATTGGTGAGTGTTCGCCTATGTGGCGGCCACACGAAATTCATAATATTTCTGACGGGGTGATTATGCCCGGCACAGAATACAAGGCAAGCCCATCAGTGAATGACGCTACTGTATCGCAACCTGAGTCTTGCGTATATTGAGATATAATCATTACTGTATTGCGAAATGTGCAACGATTGAAATGTGGGGCTTTTGGTCTATTGAGGGTACAAAACAAAGACCAGGATTGCTGTCGATTAGTGCCTAAGGCGCAGCGTTGGTCTATTTATAGAAAGCAGGACGCAGGCTGGATTGGTAAGCAGCTGTCTAGCAGGTAATAAAAGGTAACAGTAGAAAGAAGTGAATTTGGAAAAAGAGATAGGGAATATAGGAAGGAGATAAATTTCAGGCACAAAAAAATCGAGGCTCCGAAGAGTGCTCGATTTCTTAAGACTGCTTAGTCTTCAACAAGAACATGGTACCAGTGGCCGGACTCGAACCGGCACGCTTTTAAGGGCGGGGGATTTTGAATCCCCTATGTCTACCAATTCCATCACACTGGCATCGGTCTTGTTGAGCGTCTTTCTGTACGTGTAGATCCTGTAACACAAAAGCCTTTTGAGCCTCTGTCGTTAGCAATTTCACTACGGTTGAACAGCAAAGAGAGGCGTATTATAGAAATCTTTTACGTGACGTCAATGGGTTAGTGTCATTTGTCTGCAAAATTTTTACGATTCCTTTAGAATACGCGACCTTCGAATTGCGAGTGTAAGTACGCTAGATGCAGGTTAAAGATTTTCATTTTGAGCTTCCCGAGGAGCTGATCGCCAGCTTTCCGCTGGAAAAGCGGACGCAGAGCCGGTTGCTTTGCCTTGATGGGAACAGTGGTGAGCTGACTCACCGACACTTTGCCGATGTGCTGGATCTGGTTGAGCCGGGTGATCTGGTGGTGTTTAACGACACCCGTGTGATCCCTGCGCGGCTGTTTGGCCAGAAGGAAAGCGGCGGTAAAATTGAGGTGCTGATAGAGCGGGTGCTGGATGAAAAGCGCGCGCTGGCCCATATCCGTTCCAGCCGGTCGCCGAAGCCCGGCGCTAAGCTGCTGCTGGAAGGTGATCTTGAAGCTACGATGGTGGCGCGCCACGATAAGTTGTTCGAGCTGGAATTTCAGCTGGACGGGCATCTGATTGCCGCGCTGGAGCAGTTTGGTCATATGCCGCTGCCACCGTATATGAAGCGTGAAGATCAGTTGTCTGATCGTGAACGTTATCAGACGGTGTATAACGCTAAGCCGGGTGCGGTTGCGGCACCAACGGCGGGTCTGCACTTTGATGAGGCGTTGCTGGCTCAGCTGGAAGAGAAAGGTGTGGAGAAAGCCTTTGTGACCCTGCACGTGGGTGCGGGTACCTTTCAGCCGGTGAAAGTGGACAGCATCGATGAGCACAAGATGCACGCTGAGTATATCGAAGTCAGTGAAACCGTCTGTGAACAGGTGAAAGCGACTAAGGCCCGCGGCGGTCGCGTGATCGCGGTGGGTACGACCAGTGTGCGTTGTCTGGAAACCGCCAGTAAAGAGGGCGAGATCCAGCCGTATATGGGTGACACCGATATCTTTATCTTCCCCGGTTATGAATACCGTGTGGTTGATGTGCTGATTACAAATTTCCACCTACCGGAATCTACCTTGCTGATGCTGGTGAGTGCCTTTGCGGGTTACGAACACGTGATGCAGGCTTACAAGGTGGCGGTAGAAGAGTGTTACCGTTTCTTCAGTTACGGTGATGCGATGTTTATTACCCGTAAGACCGGGTCTTTGGAGGCAAAGTGAGCCGAGAGTGTTTCATGAAGTTTGAGAAGCTGGCTGATGACGGGAAAGCTCGTCGTGGTCGCCTCTCATTCCCACGCGGTGAGGTGGAAACCCCTGCGTTTATGCCAGTAGGTACCTACGGCACTGTTAAAGGTATGTTACCGCGTGATATCGAGGCGACCGGTGCACAGATTGTGTTGGGTAATACCTTCCATCTGATGCTGCGTCCGGGTACTGAGATTGTGCGTCAGCACGGTGACCTGCACGACTTTATGCAGTGGAAGGGGCCGATCCTGACCGACTCCGGTGGTTTTCAGGTGTTCAGTCTGGGCAATATGCGCAAGATCACTGAAGAGGGTGTGACCTTCCAGTCGCCGGTCAACGGTGACAAGGTGATGCTGAGCCCGGAACGTTCGATGGAGGTTCAGCGTGAGCTGGGCTCTGATATCGTGATGATCTTTGATGAGTGTACCCCGTATCCGGCAACGGAAACTGAGGCGGCTCAATCGATGCGTTTATCTTTGCGTTGGGCTGAGCGCTCCAAAAAAGCCCATGGGGATAACCCGTCGGCGCTGTTTGGGATCGTACAGGGGGGGATGTATCCTCACCTGCGTGACGAGTCTCTGGAAGGTCTGACTCAGGTTGGCTTCGATGGTTATGCTATCGGTGGTCTGTCTGTCGGTGAGCCAAAAGAAGACATGAAAAACGTGTTGGATCATCTGGCGTACAAAATGCCGGAAGACAAGCCACGTTACCTGATGGGTGTGGGTAAGCCTGAAGATATCGTCGAAGCGGTGCGCCGTGGTGTGGATATGTTCGATTGTGTGATGCCAACTCGTAACGCCCGCAATGGTTTCCTGTTCACAACGACCGGTATTGTTAAAATCCGTAATGCGGCCAATAAAACCGATACCCGCCCTGTGGATGAAACATGCGACTGTTATACCTGTCAGAACTTTAGTCGCTCTTATCTGAACCATTTGGATAAGTGTAAAGAGATCCTGGGTGCCCAGCTGAATACCATCCATAACCTGCACTACTACCAGGTACTAATGGCTGGATTGCGTGAGGCTATTGAACAGGGTAAATTGAGCGACTTTGTGGACGAATTTTATCGTCTTCGGGGCCTTGAAACGCCACCGTTAGACACCATATAAGTCTAAAGAATTCTTTTAATACGTTTAGGAGTAAGCTGAATGAGCTTCCTGATTTCTCCTGCCTATGCTGAATCTGCAGCTGGCGCCGCTCCAATGGATGGTATGTTTAACCTGCTGTTTCTGGCTGGTTTTGGTCTGATTTTCTACTTCTTCATGTGGCGTCCACAGTCCAAGCGCGCTAAAGAGCACCGCGAGCTGGTAGGTGGTTTGACCAAAGGTGATGAAGTGCTGACCGCTGGCGGCATTTTGGGCAAAGTTGTGAAGCTGAACGACGACTACGTTGTTTTGGAAGTAAGCGAAGGTAACGAGCTGACATTCCAGAAAAACCACGTGTCAGCAGCGCTTCCGAAAGGCACCCTGAAAAGCATCTGATTTTTCGCCTCATAAGGAAACGCCACTGACACAGTGGCGTTTTTGTATCTGATAGGGACAGGGCACTATGCTCAACCGATACCCCCTCTGGAAAAACCTGCTGGTCATTTTTGTGCTGGCACTGGGTGCGCTATATGCCGCGCCAAACCTCTATCCGGATGACCACGCCATTCAGGTGACAGGTACCCGTGATATCTACACGGTGGATCAGCGTTTGCTGGACCGTGTAACTGATGCCCTGAAAAAAGAGGGTATCGAAATCAAATCTTCTGAGTTGACTGCCCGTAATGGCCTGATCCGTTTCCCTGATGGTGAAACGCAGCTCAAGGCTAAAGTGCTGGTATCCAGCATTTTGGGTGACAACTACATCGCCGCACTTAACCTGGCACCGACGACCCCTGATTGGTTGACCTCTATTGGTGCCGGTCCGATGAAGCTGGGTCTCGACCTGCGTGGTGGTGTGCACTTCCTGTTGGAAGTTGATCTGCCAACCGCTGTGGCGCAGAAGCTGGAAAACTACAACTCTGACATCAAGCGTAAGCTGCGTGAAGAAAAGCTACGTTACCGCAGTGTAACGACACAGGAAGATGGCAGCCTGGCGGTGAAATTCACCAAGCTCGAAACCCGCGACAATGCACTGAGTTTCCTGCGTAAAGAGTACCAGGGCTTCCTGATCAGCGCCGATGACCGCGACAATGCATTCTATGTGGTTGTAAACCTGTCTGAAGCTAAGATCCGTGAGATCGAAGACTACGCGCTGAAGCAGAACCTTACAACGCTGCGAAATCGAGTAAACGAGCTGGGTGTGGCTGAGCCGCTGGTTCAGCGTCAGGGTCGTAACCGTATCGTAGTGCAGTTGCCGGGTATTCAGGATACGGCAGCCGCGAAGAAAATTATCGGTAAAACAGCCACGCTGGAATTCCGTCTGGAAGCGAAGACAACTGCGTCTTCTGCTACGACGGAAACCTATGAGTTCCGTAGCGAAGAGGGTCGAAAAGCCACGCTTGAGAAAGCGATTATCATCAAGGGTGATAATGTTGCGAACGCACAGGCGAGCTTCGACGAAAACGGCCAGCCGCAAGTTAACATCACTCTGGATAGCCAGGGCGGTGAGCTGATGAACCGTACCACCCGTAATGCGGTGAAACGCCGTATGGCTGTGTTGTTTGTAGAAGACAAAGAGCGCACGGTGGTTAAGAAGGTTGATGGCGAAACGGTGACCAGCAAGGTACGTTACCAGGAGAAGAACATTATTTCTCTGGCAACCATCCAGTCTGTACTGGGTAACCAGTTCCGTATTACCGGTCTGGACGGCGCAGGCGAGTCCTCTGAGCTGGCCCTGTTGCTGCGCGCCGGTGCACTGGCTGCGCCAATCTACTTCGTGGAAGAGCGTACGGTCGGTCCAAGCCTGGGTGCTGAGAACATTGAGCTGGGTCTGACCTCTGTGCAGATCGGCTTTGCACTGGTGCTGGTTTTCATGGTGCTGTACTACCGCGTCTTTGGTTTGCTGGCGAACGTTGCGCTGACGCTCAACCTGGTGCTGCTGGTGGCGGTGATGTCGATGCTATCGGCGACGCTGACCCTGCCGGGTATCGCGGGTATCGTATTGACAGTCGGTATGGCGGTGGACGCCAACGTGCTGATCTTCTCGCGTATCAAAGAGGAGCTGGCCAACGGTTTGCCGCCGCAATCGGCGATCCATGCGGGTTTCGAACGCGCATTTACCACTATTTTTGATGCCAACATCACCACTTTGCTGGCTGCCATTATCCTGTTTGCGATGGGTACCGGTCCGGTGAAAGGTTTCGCGATCACGCTGTCCGTGGGTATCGTGACCTCCATGTTTACGGCGATCATTGTGAGCCGTTCTCTGGTTAACCTGACCTACGGTGGTCGTCAGCTTAAGAAGCTGTCGATCTAAGGGAGCACGTGAGATGACGAATAAGCTTTATAACTTCATGGGCCTGCGCAAGATTGCGACAGTGTTCTCGGCAGTCCTGCTGCTGATCTCCATCGGCTCTCTGGCGGTGAATGGCCTGAAACTGGGCCTCGACTTTACCGGCGGTAGTCTGGTGGAAGTTGGCTACGAACAGCCAGCGGATCTGAATCATATCCGTGGCCAGTTGGAGTCTGCTGGTTACAACGATGCGGTTGTGCAGACCTTTGGTTCGCCGACCGATATCCTGATCCGTCTGGGGCAGGACCACGACCCGAAACTGGGTGATAAAGTGGTTGCTGCGCTGCAGGACGGTGAAGCTCAGGAACTGACCTTGCGCCGTAACGAGTTTGTTGGTGCTCAGGTGGGTGAGGAGCTGCGTGAGCAGGGTGGTATGGGCATGCTGCTGGCACTGTTCATGATCATGGTGTACGTAGCCTTCCGTTTCCAGTTCAAATTCTCAGTAGGCGCTGTGTCGGCACTGGCGCACGACGTGCTGATCGTACTGGGTTTCTTCTCGGTACTGCAGCTGGACTTTGATCTGACCGTACTGGCGGCGATTCTGGCGGTGATCGGTTACTCGCTCAACGATACCATCGTTGTGGCAGACCGGATCCGTGAGAACTTCCGAAAGGTCCGTAAAGGCACGTCGACGGAGATTATGAATATCTCCCTGAGTCAGACGCTGGGACGTACGTTGGTAACTTCCTTGACCACCATGTTGGTGCTGGTTGCACTGGCGGTCTTTGGTGGTGAGATGATTCATGGCTTTG
Organism: Pontibacterium sinense; assembly: GCF_015209595.1. GTDB lineage: Bacteria > Pseudomonadota > Gammaproteobacteria > Pseudomonadales > Balneatricaceae > Pontibacterium > Pontibacterium sinense. The sequence goes on from NZ_JADEYS010000012.1 coordinate 79,499, forward strand.
CGATTGCGTTGCTGGTGGGTGTGGTGATTGGTACATACTCCTCCATCTATGTGGCGGCAAACGTGCTGTTGATGATGAATATCTGTAAGGAAGACCTGATGCCACCGGAGAAAGAAGAGGAAGTGGACGAGCGTCCATAAGCCTGCTTCTCCATAAATGTCTTTCAAAAGCCAGCTAACCGCTGGCTTTTTTCGTTTTTGGGGCCCTTTAACGGCATGCTAAGTCCCTGAAATGAAGATAGAAAGCACGACATGAGTTAGACTCAACTAAATAGATTTGAATAGATAAAGGCCAAACTCTCCGCATGGGTAATAACTGGATCGAAAAAGACCCTCAGGCAGCCGCTGAGGCAGAGAAATACGGTACTGCGATTCCAAGTCGCGCGTTCATTATGGAATTTATGGATCACTGGAATGCGCCGATCAGTCATAAACATCTCTGCCGCGAGCTGGAGATCTATGATGCCGCCACGGCTGATCCGCTGATGCACCGTCTGAAGGCGATGTGCCGTGATGGTCAGTTGATGAGCAACCGTAAGAATGAGTTCTGTCTGATCAAGCGCATGGCGCTGATTCCGGGTCGCGTCATTGGTCATCGTGATGGGTTTGGTTTTACGAAGCCGGATGAGGGTGGTGAAGATCTGTTCCTGACACCGCGTGAAATGCGCAAAGTGTTTGATGGCGATCGCGTGTTAGTTCAGGAAGTCGGCGTTGATCAGAAAGGTCGTCGAGAAGGCAAAATTGTCGAAGTGCTGGAGCACTGTACCCGCAAACTGGTGGGGCGCTTTACCGGTGAGAAAGGGTTCGGTGAGCTGGTCCCGGAAAATCAGCGTGTGACGCAAAAAGTCCTGATTGTTCCTAATCCGGAAAACCCGCTGAAGTATAAAGACCAGCAGTTGGTGGTGGTGGAGTTATTTCGCCAGCCGGGCAAGCGTCAGATGCCTCAGGCGCATGTGACCGAAGTGTTGGGCGACCATATGGCACCGGGTATGGAGATCAAGGTCGCCATCGCAAACTACGATGTGCCGGACGAGTGGCCCGATGATGTGCGCCAGGAGATCGGTGATCTGACCGCTGAGGTGGAAGAGAGAGCAAAATCCAATCGTGTGGATCTGCGGGCGTTGCCGCTGGTGACCATCGATGGTGAAGATGCCAAAGACTTTGATGATGCGGTTTATGCGGAGAAGAAGCGTTCCGGTGGCTGGCGTCTATGGGTCGCGATTGCGGACGTGTCCTGGTATGTGCGTCCGAACAGTGCGCTGGATATCGAAGGTCACAACCGCGGCAACTCGGTGTATTTCCCGGAATTTGTGGTGCCGATGTTGCCGGAGCTGTTATCCAACGGTTTGTGCTCACTGAACCCGCATGTTGACCGTCTGGCTATGGTGTGTGAGATGACCATCAGTGAGTCGGGTAACCTGTCCGGTTACAAATTCTATGAAGCGGTGATCCAGTCTCATGCACGCCTGACCTACACCAAAGTTGGCAAGATGCTGATGGAAGCAGAGAGTGATGAGGGGCAGCGCTTACGGACTGAATACAGTGAGGTGGTGCCGCATCTGGAATCGCTGCACAGTCTTTACCACGGCTTGCGCGCTGCACGTGACACTCGTGGTGCCATCGATTTTGAAACCACTGAAACCCGTATTTTGTTTGGTGAAGAGCGCAAGATTGAAAAGATTGTGCCGGTCACCCGCAACGATGCCCACAAGCTGATTGAAGAGTGCATGCTCTGCGCGAATGTTGCGACCGCACGCTTCCTGAGCAAGTTGAAAGTCCCGTCTCTGTATCGTGTGCACGAAGGGCCAAAAGAGCAGAAACTGACTAGTTTGCGCGCGTACTTGGGTGAGCTGGGCTTGAACCTGGGCGGTGGTGAAGAGCCGTCACCGAGCGACTATCAGTTGTTGGCAGAGCAGATTGAAGGGCGTCCGGACCGTCATGTGATCCAGACCATGATGCTACGTTCTATGCGTCAGGCGGTTTATAGTCCGGACAACAAAGGTCACTTCGGTCTGGCGTACACCGCGTATACCCACTTTACGTCGCCGATCCGCCGTTACCCGGACCTGATGGTGCACCGTGCGATCCGCGCCATGATCCACTCGTCCAAAGAGGATCGGGCGATTGGTCGTCCGGATGAGTTCTCATTGAATATGGATTTCCAATACGGTTACAGCATGGAGCAGATGCTGCAGCTGGGTGAACACTGTTCGATGACCGAGCGTCGTGCCGATGATGCTACCCGTGATGTAGTGGCGTGGTTGAAGTGCGAGTACATGCAGGATCAGGTCGGCGAAGAGTTCGATGGCGTGATCTCGGCTGTGACGGGTTTTGGTGTCTTTGTTGAGCTGGAAGATGTCTTTGTTGAGGGGCTGATCCATGTCACCGCCTTGCCGGGGGACTATTACAACTTTGATGCGGCGAAACAACGCTTAGTTGGCGAGCGGACCCGCAAGAATTTCCGTCTGGGTGATCGCTTACGGGTGCAGGTTGTACGGGTTGATCTGGATGAACGTAAGATCGATTTCGAGCTGGTAAAAACCATCGAGAAGCGTGAGAAGGTGAAGAAGCGCCAGTTGTTGGCGGAAGGTAAAATCAGCGCACCTTCGGAGGTCGGCTTTAAATCTAAAGGTGGCGAAAAAGAACATGTCGGGCGCAAGGAAGAGTGGGACAACAGTAAGAAGCCACGCAAACGCCCGGTGACGCGTAAGGCCAAGGCGGCTGATCCACACAACCCGCGTCGTAAGCAGGCGTCTGCGGCGAAGAAGGATGAGCGCCTGGCAAAACTTTCGTCCGCAGAGCGAGAGTTGGCTGAGTTATCACCAAAAGCCAAAGGCAAAAGTAAGAAGTCGATTAAGCGCAAAGCTAAAACCAAAACCAGTAGAAAGTCTCCAGGCAGTCGGGTGGCTGCAGGTGGCGCAAAGAAACCGACCAAGCGAAGTGTTAAGAAAACTGCACGTTAAGGTTTTAGTGCGTGTAGAAGCTGAGAGCCGCAGTCCCTTTCAGGGCTGCATATCCCACTGTCAGTAGTAAAATCCCCATCCCCAGCCAGCGTCGAAAAACCGTTGGCAGGGGCATTTCTTTCGACCTTCCCAAATACCAGCGCAAGATGGCTGCAAGCAGCAACCCCTCCGCAAGACCGGCAATCACATCTAATGGCCAATGCACGCCGAGTATAACCCGCGACAGTGCCACGGATACTATGGGCAGCATAAACGCCAGATAGATACGGCGTTTGAGGGTTGCGCAGCAGCCGTGTGCAAAAAGCACCGCCCAGCTTGCCAGCAGAGTGGCGGCACTGGAGGCGTGTCCGCTGGGGAAGCTGTCGCTGTCATACAGTAGCTGTCCCAGTTCCGGACGTGGCCAGCCTAGGCTGTGTTTAATGGCAACATTGAGTAGTAAGACGCCCAGCATTAGTAGCAGGAACATGACAGCCGTTCGGGCACGCGTGTGGACGCTCAGCAGTATCGCGGTTAGTAGGCTGCCGACAATCAGATAGATACCATCACCGAGGAGTGTTGCGAACACTGCGTACACGTGTAGGTATTCGGGTGATGGATGAAGCTGGTTGTATACCTCCAACTCAAGTGGAGAGACACCGGTGAGCTGTCGAAAGGTGATGCAGAGGATCAGCAGCAGGGTCGTCAGTACAATAAAGACATAGGTTCGTAACAGATCTTTGGCACCAGTAGCGAATGGATGCAGCCAGCGGTAGACATGCTTTCCCGGTGTCAGTTGGTGGTGTATAGCGTGAAACAGGACACCAATAAACACGACCAGTGCGACTAGTTGCAGCCAGATATTCCAACCCATCTTGAGTTCTTCTGCCTGCTGGCCCAGCCAATATGCGGGGATAAGGTATACCGGCGCCCAGAACGCTGCTGAAAGCAGATTAAACACCAGAAAACGTGCGGGAGGCATCGCGCAACTTCCGGCAATAAACGGGATCACCGCCCGGATCGGTCCGATAAAGCGGCCCAGAAAGATGCTGAGACCACCGTAACGTGCAAAAAAACGTTCACCCTCTGCAATCCAGTTGGGGTGTCGTTGCATGATTTTGAGTGAGGCGATCCAATGGCTGGCATAGCGCCCCAGTATATAGCTGATCCAATCACCTGCCACCGCACCTAAAAAGCCGCTCAGCAGTAACAGAGGAAGGGAGAGCGCCTGTTGTCCGGCTAGCCAGCTGATTGTTGCCAATATCGCCACGCCGGGCACCAGAATGCCGACAAACGCGAGTGATTCGAGCAAAGCTAATAGAGCGGTGGCGATAAAAATACTCTGGGTGGCGTAGCTGTTTATCCAGCTGATCAGATCATCCAATGAGGTCGTCCTGATGTTGTAACCTTATTACTGTAATCATAGATATGAATTTGTTCAGCTCTGTTATAATTTGCGCCGAAACCGACCGGCTACGGAACACTTTTTGATGAAAGAGATCATTCTGCTCACAATTTCCGGTGATGATAAACCGGGTGTTACTTCAGCGATCACCAATATTCTGGCGGACTACAGTATCAATGTCCTCGATATTGGTCAGGCTGTCATCCACAACACTTTGTCGCTGGGCATTCTTATCGAAGTACCTAAAGAAGCTGAATCTTCTCCGCTTCTGCGTGATGTGTTGTTTAAAGCACACGAACTTAACATGAACATTCGTTTTCAGCCGGTTGATGAAGGTGAATACGAAGGCTGGGTTGTGGGTCAGGGTAAGTCCCGTCACATCATCACCTTGCTGGCACGTAAGATCACCGCAGACCATATCGGTTGTGTGACCCGTATTGCGGCCAGTCATGGTCTGAATATCGATAATATCAGCCGCTTGTCAGGACGTATCTCTCTGGAAGAGGCAGTAGATCAGACAAAAGCCTGCGTCGAGTTTTCTGTGCGAGGGGCGCCGCATGATGCGGGTGCATTGCGTGCTGAATTCCTGAAAGCGGCCAGTGATCTGGATGTTGATATCGCCTTTCAGGAAGACAATATCTTCCGTCGGAATCGCCGCCTGGTGGTCTTTGATATGGACTCGACGCTGATTGAAGCGGAGGTGATCGATGAGTTGGCGATCGAAGCGGGTGTGGGTGATCAGGTTATCGAGATTACCGAATCAGCCATGCGTGGCGAGATCGACTTCAACGAAAGCTTCCGTCGTCGTGTGGGCTTGCTAAAAGGTTTGGATGCATCCGTGTTGCAGGATGTGGCTGAGCGTTTGCCAATGACCGAAGGGGTTGAAGAGCTGGTGTCTAACCTCAAAGGGTTGGGCTTTAAGACGGCTATTTTGTCCGGTGGCTTTACGTATTTTGGCCATCACTTGCAGGAGAAGCTCGGGTTTGATTATGTCTATGCCAATGAGCTGGATATCGTTGACGGAAAAGTCACCGGTGAAGTGAAAGGTACGATCGTTAACGGCGAGCGAAAGGCTGAGCTGTTGCGTGAAATCGCGGAGAAAGAGGGTGTTCGTCTGGAGCAGACGATTGCTGTCGGTGATGGTGCAAACGATCTGCCGATGCTGTCTATTGCAGGTTTGGGTATCGCTTTCCGTGCCAAGCCGTTAGTGCGGGAAAGCGCTAAGCAGGCGATTTCTACCTTGGGTCTGGATGGTATTCTGTACCTAATTGGTTTCCGTGACCGTGACGCGCTGAAATAACTATACGATAGGGGTGAACCCCGTCGGATTGAAGAAACCCTTCTGTATCGCTATGTTGGTGGATTCAGAAGGGTTTTTTTATGCGTATTGCCTGTCGAGCCTTAATCAATGGCTTGGTATAAAGGCGCGTTCCTACAACCAGCAGTAGAACCAGTAAAGAGTTCTGTAGCTGCTGGAAATTCCCGCCCTCCAAAAATATCAGAGACTCTCCAATAAACGCCAGGCAAAGAACAATCAACAGGCGGCTCGTTTGATCGAGAAAGCTAATCATTTGAATTCCATCGGATCTATGCAAAAAAAATGTTTAAACGCTGATGGAAGTATAGTCTGGCTAACGTGAGTTGCGCGAAATAGGGGATGAGGATGGGACAGCAGGCATAAAAAATCCCCGTAAGGACGACCTTACGAGGAAATGTAGTCTCCAAGTCAGTGACTAACTTTGGAATAGAAAGCAATCAACAGCCTGTAGTGACACAGCCTGAATTTCAGTATAGCCATTGAATTTTTATATATCAATTGGCTATTTGCATATAGCTATATCAAATATCAGCTATCGAAGAAGTCGTAATCCATTGCATCTTTTGGCGGCTGCAAGTAATTGCCCTGCACGAAGTCTACGCCCGCTTTCCAGAGAGTACCCATTACACGCGTACCTTCAACCAGAGGTGCAATCGTGACTTTCTTCTGTACTTTTAAGGTGTGCAGCAATTTGAGAACATCTTTGCTGTCTGCGCCAGCTTCGTTCAATTCCTGGATGTAGCTGCCATCCAGTTTTACGTAGTCCGGATTAACTTGCTTCAGTACCAACTCCGAATTGATAGAGCTGCCGAAATGTTTGATACAGATCTGGCAATGAAGCTTCCGCAATGTATCGGCAAAGAACTTAGCGTGCTTCAAGTAGGAAGACGCATCGTTTTCGCTGATCTGGAATACCAGATAGTTGGCAGGCAAACCCGCCTTGCGAAGCAACTCAGACAGCCACAGCAGCGTTTTTCTATCCCGTAGGGTGCGGCTGGATAAATTGATAAAGACGCGGTTACGCTGCTTACGGCGGAATTCACGCTGCATATTCAGCATGGTCTCTTTAATAACCCAGCGATCTACCTTGATACTGATGTCTGCCTGATCCAGCGTGTCTAGGAAGTTATTCGGAGAGATCTCTTCGCCTTTCTCGCCAATCAGTCGCAGGAAGGTTTCGTAGTGGTGGTCGGTGATGTCCTGGCTGTTCAGTGCCACGATCGGCTGGAACAGCAGTTTCATATTTTTCTGCTGAATAGCATCTTCCAGCATGAAGACCTGATCCGCGGATTCATCGGTATTGCTCTCGACCGATTCGTATAGCTTGACGCCATTGCCGCGTTGATTGTCGGCACGGATACTGTCTGCTGCTCCGCGTGCGCGTTCCAGAATAACTTTACGGGTCGGTGTGTTATCACTGATGGTGGTTACACCAATAGAGCAGGTCGTCTGAATCGTGGTGCTGCTGGATTCAGATATATTGCCTGAAATGGCTTTGCACAGTTTGCTCGCCAGCGTCGTTGCTTTGTCCGGATTTGGGTCGTGATAAATGACCGCAAAGCTGTCTTCTTCTGGGCGAGCGAGTAAGTGTGCCTTGTTAACGTGTTTCTTCAGCAATGTGGAGATATCACGAACCACCTGATCGCAGCCTTCTATGCCGATGTCAGAGCGAATCTCAAGGTAGTTATCCAGGCTGATATACAGCAGATTACAGTCGGCACCACCTTCCATCGCGCGCTGCAGTGTTTCGTCCAGCTCGTTATTGAAGTAATCCAGATTATACAGGCCGGACACCAAATCAAGTTTGTCCTGCAGTACCTGTTCTTCTTCTTTGCGTTCAGCACTCAGAGTAATTTGAATGCATGCGCTGTTGTTATAACGCGCGGGGCGCAAAGCGAGGTTGGTATCGAATTCGGTTTCATCTGCGCGTACGGCAGTTAGCTGTAAGCTCGCGTTGCGCAGGTTTTCCTGTTGCATCATCTGAAGCTGCTCTTGCAGCTCCTCTTTATGGCTCTGGCTAAAGCAGAGAGAGAGGGATGTACCAAGCAGTGTTTCGGGGGATTCGAAACCCAGTAACGTGGCTATGCTTTGGTTAGCGAACAGGATGGTATCACCATCACAGCAAGCGATTGCGTGGGTAGAGCTTTCTAATAGGGATTCGTACTGTTTTTCTGCATCGGAAAGCGATGATTCTGTCTGGCGCAGTTTGCGGCGGCTTTCCAGATGTTCGAGCTCGCGCCGAATCGCCAGCATCAGCAGCTCTTTTTCTTCCAGCGGTACGACGGCCTGAATGTTGTTCTTCAAGCCTTGAAGCAGATAATGGCTGTCAGAGTTGGGTACCAGCTGAATAAGGGGGATATCTTTATCAAGGCGACGCAGATGATGCATCGCATTCTTGCCACTGAAAGCGCTCTGGTTGGTGGTAAACAGAATAACATCCCAGGAACGCTCGCTTAGCGCATCCAGGAATTCCTGTTCAGTTGATACCAGATGTCCACGAGGAGCCAGCCGAGAGGCGCGCAAAAGCCGAATGATCGGGTCTGTCTCTTCTGCAGACATTCCCAGAAACATTAGCTGTACGTTCTTTCTCAATCTCTGACGCCGCCGTGTCGAGAGCTGGTCTAAGACCGCTTTGGTTGCAAATGAAGGTGATTGGGTCATGCGCTATCCCCGGGCGCTGGCTTTCAGTCCTTGTTTAGGCGGTCAAGTTTAAAGGGTTTGGAAATGAAAGTCAGGACATATTTTGATCAGTCTTTGATATAAGACAAACTTTAACTGAGGGGAAACACTTAGGTGTTTTTTACTAGAATAAATAGGAGAGTGGCTGGGGTAGGAGGATTCGAACCTCCGCATGCAGGAATCAGAATCCTGTGCCTTACCGCTTGGCGATACCCCAACAATGTAGTGCAAACACGAATGTCTTTGCTGGTTCTCGTAGCAGAACCTGATTTATCGTCTATTCAGACAGGCTAACTAAACAAGGTTAGTTAAAAGCATTTCAACCGGTGATCAGAGGAAATGGTGGCAATAGCGGGACTCGAACCTGCGACCCTCGCATTATGAATGCGATGCTCTAACCAACTGAGCTATATTGCCTGAATAGAGTGGCAGGGGTAGCTGGATTCGAACCAACGCATGACGAGATCAAAACCCGTTGCCTTACCGCTTGGCTATACCCCTGCATTTCTCAATCTCAACAACATGGTGGCAATAGCGGGACTCGAACCTGCGACCCTCGCATTATGAATGCGATGCTCTAACCAACTGAGCTATATTGCCGTGCTGTTGAGGTCGCGAATTATTCTCTGTTTCGGCTTATGTGTCAACAGGTTGTGTGCAAAAAAGTTAAAGGAAAGTGCGTTTTTTTTTATCTTTTTTCGAGCGCGTCCCAGAAGACTCAAAAAAGGCTAAAAAGTGGTTAAGGTCTGTACAGTTTGGGCATAAAAAAACCGATCCTGATGGGATCGGTTTTTTTGGGGGAAGAGGTAAGGTGGATCTAAAGATCAGACGTTAAAGCGGAAGTGAACAACATCGCCATCATTAACGATGTAGTCTTTGCCTTCCAGACGCCAGCGTCCAGCGTCCTTCGCCCCTTGTTCTCCGTTGTATTCGATAAAGTCGTCATATGAGACAACCTCGGCGCGGATAAAGCCTTTTTCAAAGTCGGTGTGGATAACGCCAGCCGCCTGTGGTGCGGTTGCACCAACTTTGACAGTCCATGCGCGGACTTCTTTTTCACCGGCTGTAAAATAGGTCTGCAGGCCTAGCAGGTTGTAACCAGCGCGGATAACGCGATCCAGACCTGCTTCTTCCATGCCGAGGTCTTCCAGGAACATGTCGCGCTCTTCGTCTTCCAGTTCGGCAATTTCTGCTTCCAGCTTATTGCAGATAGCGACGATTTGCGCGCCTTCTGATTCAGCCAGTGAGCGTACCGCGTCCAGATGAGGGTTGTTTTCAAATCCATCTTCATCGACGTTAGCGATGTACATGGTTGGTTTAACCGTCAGCAAATGGAACTGTTTGATCAGTTGGGCTTCGTCATCGTTCAGATCCATTGCACGAACTGGATTGCCGGCACCTAATTGGTCTTGCAGGCGTTCAAGCATCTCTTTCTGCTTGATGGCATCTTTATCGCCGCTTTTAGCAACACGCAGAACGCGCTGTAGCTGCTTCTCAACCGACTCCAGGTCGGAAAGGGCCAGCTCGGTGTTGATGATGTCGATATCTTCCAGCGGATCGATGCGGTTGGCAACGTGCTGTACGTCTTCGTTTTCGAAGCAGCGTACGACATGTGCAATCGCGTCAGTTTCACGAATATTAGCCAGAAACTTATTGCCCAGACCTTCACCTTTAGAGGCGCCGGCAACCAATCCCGCAATATCTACAAACTCCATTGTCGTAGGTAATACGCGCTGAGGATTAACAATGTCTGCCAGTTTATCGAGACGTGGATCTGGCATTGGTACGATGCCTGAGTTTGGCTCGATGGTGCAGAACGCGTAGTTTTCGGCCGCGATGCCTGCTTTGGTCAGTGCGTTGAACAGGGTGGATTTGCCAACATTGGGCAAACCGACGATACCGCATTTAAAACCCATGGTGAGTCCTACCGTTAACCTTTGAAACTGTGGAGTTGATTCATCGCTTTTGCCCAGTCGCCATCAAGGGCTTGGGGTAGATAGCGAATCGCTTCGTGTGTAGCGTCATCTGTTGCCTGTCTTTCGCTGACAGGTGCTTTGCTTAAGACAAAGCCAGATACCTGACTGGCATGGCCGGGATGACCAATACCCAGACGAAGACGATAGAAATTCTTGTTGTTGCCTAACTTACTGATGATGTCACGCAAGCCATTGTGGCCGCCGTGACCACCCCCTTTCTTGAAGCGAGCGACACCCGGAGGCAGATCCAGCTCGTCATGGGCAACCAATATAGATTCAGGGGGGATTTTGAAGAAGTTCGCCAGTGAAGAAACTGACTGGCCGCTCAGATTCATAAACGTCGTGGGTACTAGCAGGTGGACTGCCTGACCGTTTATCTGAGTCTTTGCGTAGAGCCCGTGGTATTTCTTGTCGGGCTGCAGAGAGGTGAGTTGTTGAGCAGCAAGCTGCTCAACAAACTCAGCACCGGCATTATGGCGTGTATTAGCGTATTGAGCGCCTGGATTTCCCAGGCCTACGATAAGCTGAATTTTGTCCTTCATGCCGGTACCTTTAGCGGGCTATAGTGCGGGCAATTAGCCTGCAGCTTTCGCGCCACGTGGAGCGTATACGTAACCGATACCCTGGTCGTGGTCGGAACCGCGACGCAGTGCAACGATCTCAACACCTTCTGGCATAGAGATGTCGGACAGGTGAAGAACCTGACCCAGTTCAGCGTTAGCCATATCAACAATCAGTGCTTCTGGCAGTTTGTCAGCCAGACACAGTACTTCAACAGTGTTCTTCTCAACTGCGAATTTAGCTGATGCTTTAGCAGCAGCAGATTTTTCGAAGTTAGCGAACTGCAGAGGTACAACGATCTTGATCTGAGTTGTTTTGGTGATGCGCTGGAAGTCTGCGTGCAGAACTTCTGGACGAGCAGGGTGACGCTGCAGATCTTTGATGATTACTTTTTCTTCTTTGTCATCCAGTTTAATAGTCAGGATAGAAGAGAAGAAAGTTTCATCTTGGATGTCTTTGATCAGTTCGTTGTTAGGGATAGAGATAGCAGCAGGTTTTTTGCGCTTATCACCACCGTAAATGATACCAGGAACCAGACCAGCACGACGCAGGCGGCGGCTCGCACCTTTCCCCTCATCTTCGCGCGCTACAGCGTTAATTACGAAATCAGACATTTTAAATACCTTTAATAAGCAAAACTGCAAACCTCCGCGACCAGAGCTTTGCAGCTGATTGATGCCCTAGTGGGCTTGTATGCTCCGGACTTTTGATCCAGGGCGGTCAGTGCCGTTCCTTATCGGAACATGGCGCTGATAGATTCTTCGTTGCAAACACGACGTACGGCTTCAGCCAGCATAGGTGCCAGTGTCAGCTGACGGATCTTGCTGCAGTCCTGAGCAGCGTTGCTCAGCGGAATAGTATCGGAAACAACCAGCTCATCCAGCTTGGAGTTGTTGATGTTGTCGATAGCCGGGCCAGACAGTACCGCGTGGGTAGCGTAGGCAACAACGCGTGCTGCGCCGTTGTCTTTCAGCGCCTGTGCTGCTTTGCACAAGGTGCCGGCTGTATCACACATGTCATCTACCAGGATGCAGGTGCGGCCTTCAACATCACCGATAATGTTCATTACCTGAGATTCGTTTGCGCGCTCACGGCGTTTGTCGATAATTGCCAGATCGCAATCCAGCTGTTTCGCTACTGCGCGGGCACGGACTACGCCGCCCACGTCAGGGGAAACAATCATGGAATTTTCGTATTCCTGATCGACGATGTCATCCAGCAAAACTGGAGAGCCGTATACGTTATCAACCGGTACAGAGAAGAAGCCCTGAATCTGGTCGGCGTGCAAGTCTACGGTCAGAACGCGGTCGATACCGATGTTGGACATCAGATCAGCAACTACTTTTGCAGTAATAGGCACACGTGCTGAACGTGGGCGACGATCCTGACGTGCGTAACCGAAGTAAGGGATTACGGCAGTGATACGTGAAGCAGATGCACGACGCAGCGCATCAGACAGCACAATCAGTTCCATCAGGTTGTCGTTGGTAGGCGCACAAGTGGATTGAATGATGAAGACGTCCTTACCACGGACATTTTCCTGAATCTCAACAGTTACTTCACCATCGCTAAACCGGCCAACGTTTGCTTTACCCATTGGGATATCCAGACGCTCAACAACTTTGCGAGCGAGTTCCGGGTTAGCATTGCCGGTGAAGACCATCATCTTGGACACAGCGTGCACCTTTTCGGTAATTAGATCGGGATTTTTTTCAGAAAGGGAATCGTTCATGAGTGTTTGGCTGGGGTAGGAGGATTCGAACCTCCGCATGCAGGAATCAGAATCCTGTGCCTTACCGCTTGGCGATACCCCAGTAATCTCCTCTATGGAGGATTCAGCCTCCCGTTTAAAGAGGCGCACATTCTCTTAGATGCGTTGTGGAAAGTCAACACCGGGAAGGCTAATGAAGTGGGGTCCACTCCTTAATGATTAACGTGATACTGAGTGCATCGCGACTGAGTCGAATTTTACTCGGAAGTGTATAAATGTCGTGCTGTTTATAGCGCAGATAGCGCACGTGCCAGCCATCCTGCATCAATTCATCGAGGCGGTTGTTATTCATCTGTTGTTGAAAGGAGGAGTCAGGTGCAGGCAGGCCGCGTACCCACCATTGAAATTGCTCGACAGGGACGCTCCAGCCAAGGGTGTCCTGCAGCAGTGCTTCAGGAGAGCCCGCCTGAAAATCGCCTTCACCTGCGATGCTAACCTGAATATGACCTGGCTGCCCGGTAATGCGTGCGCCTCCCTGCCCCAGGGGGCCCGTCATCTCAATGACATATTTCTGATCTTGCTGTTGCCAGAAAAGGTTTGCTGATTGATTGTCCTGGGGGGAGCGAATACCAATTTTTCCGCTCAGTTCCCAGTGTGTCAGCAGTGCCATTTGTTGCTGGTGATCGTTCCAGCTGTTGATCTGAGGTATTGGGGGTTGTTCACTGGTAGTGAACGAGCTACAGCCGGTCAGGGTTAAAAGTGTCGCCAGCAGAGCAACCTGTAAAAACTGCGGCATGACTTACTGTGCTCCAATCGCCTGTGCGGCTTCCTGCAGATGACTATTGTCAGGGCTCTTATTGAGTCCTTGCTTCAAAAGCGCCAGTGCTTTGTCTTTTTCACCTTTTGCCCAATAGGCCTGAATCAGGTGTGATGCCACTTCACCGTCAGGAATCGCTTCATATGCGCGTAGTAAGTATTCGACGGCTTCATCGTAACGTTGCAGTTTAAAAAGTACCCAGCCCATTGAATCGATAATGGCTGGATCGTCAGGACGCATTTTTAGCGCCCGGGAGATGAGTTGATGCGCTTCTTCGTAACGTTCGGTATGGACGGTCAGGGTGTAACCCAGAGCATTCAATGCCAGCGAACTATTAGGTTCAATTTGCAAGATGCGGCGCAGATCGATTTCTGCCCGATCAAAGTCGGTCGCTTCCAGCAGCATTGCGCGCGTATAAAGCAGGCTGACGTCATTTTCAAAGCGTGCAATAGCCTCTTCCAGCAGTATCAATGCTTCGTCTGAAAAGTCGTGCAGGTTCAGCCACTCTGCCTGAAGAGTAAATAGTTGAGGAGCAAGATCTGGGCGAGTTTTACGCACATCGCTGACAATCACGGAGAGGCGTTCGCGGTCTTCAGGTGTGTCCAGCAGGGTGGCGATCCGGCTGATTGCCTGAAAAGTGGTTGCTGGGTCATCAACTTTTTCGAAATGGGCAATCGCTTGTTCGATCTTCCCGTTTTGCTGGGCAATGGCTCCAAGGTAAAAATGGGGACGGGTATCATTTTCGTTCTGTCCCCGCAGTTCTTCGAACAGTTCCTTTGCTTCGGCAGTCTGATTGTTTTCCAGCATCAGGAGTGCAAGATAGAACTTAAGCTGATAATCCTGTCCATTCTGCTTCAGAATACGGTTGGCTTCAGTCACCCCTTGCTTCAGCTGGCCAGACTGGAAAAGCAGTTGTGTTTTCAAAATCAGGAGTGGCTGGTTGTCTGGCTGAGACTTCAGTGCTGGGCGAATAGTCATCAGCGCATTGCGAAAATCGCCCTGGAGGCGTTGCAATTCTGCTTTTTGGGCGACGGCGTCTACGTTGTTGCGATTGACCTGTAGTGCGGTGTTAAACGCGTTGAGCGCTGCATTGTTGTTGCCTTGCTGTTTATGCAGCAAGCCTTGTGTGACGAGAAGATCGGCCTGGTTGGGATTGTTGGCGAGCATCTCATCAAACAAGCTGAGATATCCGGTGGATACGTCGGCAGACATTTCGGGAATCTGGCTACGGATTACGGCGAGCATACGCGGACGGTCATATTCCAGTGCTCGGTCGACCAGCGGGAGGGCTTCATCGTAGCGCTTTTGGTGCAGCAGAATGCTGGCAGATATTTGATACGGTTCTGGGTTTTCGGGATCGGTAGCGATCCACAGCTCAGCGGCCTCGGTGATAGCTCCGACGTTTCGTAGGTATTGAGCGACACGGGTGGCGCGCTCAGCAATATTCGGGTCACGGGTCAGGCGAGCCTGCTTCAGATAGTTGGCCATCGCCAGTTCAAACTGACCTTTTTGTCCGGCCAGTTCAGCAACCAGCAATTCATACACAGACTCTCGATTGAACTCACCCTGCTTATATATAGGCGGTGAATCGTTGCCTGCAGACTGCTGTTTGATAGTTTGCAGACTGCAACCAGTGAGTGCGAATGCAGTGATTAGAGCGTAGAGGCGTATTTTCATGTGATGATGAGCCAGCGTCCCTGTATGTTCAGGTCAATATAGATGAATCTTTATATGAATGTCAGTGTAACAGACTGTGGACTGCCGCGTGGGCGGATGGTTCAGTCGTAGACAGACTGTCACCGTTCAGCAATGAAGACACAATTAATTGAGCCTTGGATTAACAAATAGGGACGGGATTTTTAACCTTTTGTGTAAAGCGTTGTATCATAGCGCGCTTGATTGAAATTACAGGGCGGTATTCGTCTCCGTTACAGAGGTAGTTTTTGGGCGTCATGGCTTTACTGGCTTTAGGTATTAACCACAAAACCGCTCCGGTATCGGTGAGGGAACGGGTAGCGTTTTCTCCCGAACAATTGGCGGACGCTCTATCTGGCGCCCGAGGCTCGGCTGCGCTTAAAGAGATCGCTATTCTCTCGACCTGTAATCGTACGGAACTGTATTGCACCACTGAGCTGGAAGGTACGCGTGCCTTACTGGAATGGCTCGGGGAATTTCATGATCTGGACCCCGATCAGCTGCAGGACTGTTCTTATGCTCACTGGGATGAAGATGCTGCGCGTCACATGATGCGTGTTGCCAGCGGATTGGACTCGCTGGTACTAGGTGAGCCTCAGATCCTGGGACAGCTGAAGTCATCTTTTGCGTTGTCGCAGGAACATGGCCATGTGGGTGCTGAACTGGGACGCCTGTTTCAGCAAACCTTCTCGGTTGCAAAGCAGGTACGTACTGATACGGCGATTGGTGAAAACCCGGTATCGGTTGCGTACGCGGCGGTGAGTCTGGCACAGCATATCTTTTCCGATCTACGCAGCAGTAAGGCGTTATTAATCGGCGCGGGTGAAACCATTGAGCTGGTGGCCCGGCATCTGTCTCAGGCGGGTGTTCAGGATATTACGGTGGCAAACCGGACATTAAACCGTGCATTGTCGCTTGCGAACGAAGTCGACGGGCGCGCTATCTTGTTGGGTGATATTCCTGATGCGCTCTGCAACGCTGATATTGTCATTGCATCCACAGCCAGTCAGTTACCGATACTGGGTAAAGGTGCTGTGGAAAGCGCACTGAAAAAGCGCAAGCATGAACCGATCTTTATGGTGGATATCGCGGTACCGCGTGATATCGAGCCTCAGGTCGCTGATCTGGATGATGTTTACCTGTACACCGTCGATGACCTGAAAGAGGTGATCGAAGAGAATCAGCGCAGTCGTGAAAGTGCGGCGCGCGAGGCTGAAGAGATTATCGAAGTTGGGGCGCATGATTTTATGCGTCAGCTTCGTTCTTTGCTGGCGGTTGATACATTAACCTCGCTGCGCAGCCAAGCGGAAATTACCCGCGATCAGGAACTGGATAAAGCGTTGCGTCAGTTGAAGAATGGGAAATCAGCGGAGGAGGTTATCACTCAGCTAGCCCGTGGCCTGACGAATAAAATGCTGCATCAGCCAACCATTCAAATGCGTAAAGCCAGTGCGGAAGGTCGTACTGAGCTTTTGTCGCTGGTACAGGAGTTGTACCAGCTTTCCGAAACGGATCAGAACGATACCCATAAATGAAAGAGTCTATTCTCGCTAAACTAGAAAAGCTCAGCGATCGCTACGAAGAGCTTGCTGCGCTGATGTCTGATGCCGACGTTATTTCTGATCAGAATCTGTTCCGTGACTATTCGAAGGAATATGCCGAGCTGGAGCCAGTCGTCAAAAGCTTTGAAGCTTACAATGAAGCGCAGGCCGATCAGGAAGAAGCCGAGCTGATGATGAAAGACAGTGATCCCGATATGCGTGAGATGGCGAAAGATGAGCTGTCTGATGCGAAAGAGCGGATCGAGAGCCTAGAAACTGAGCTGCAGATTCTGTTGTTGCCCAAAGACCCGAACGACGCGCGTAACGTCTTTCTGGAGATTCGTGCGGGTACCGGCGGCGATGAGGCGGCTATTTTCTCGGGTGACCTGTTTCGCATGTACTCCCGCTATGCCGAATCACAGGGATGGCGCGTTGAGATTGTAAGCGCCAATGAAGGTGAGCATGGTGGTTATAAGGAATTGATCAGCCGTGTTGTCGGGACCGATGTGTTTTCCCGTCTGAAGTTTGAATCCGGTGCACATCGGGTACAACGTGTGCCAGAGACTGAATCTCAGGGCCGTATCCATACCTCTGCCTGTACGGTCGCGGTCATGCCCGAAATGGATGAGGTTGAGGCGATCGAGATCAACAAAGCTGATCTGCGAGTGGATACTTTCCGTGCCTCGGGGGCCGGTGGTCAGCACGTCAACAAGACCGATTCGGCAATCCGTCTGACCCATATCCCAACGGGCGTGGTGGTGGAGTGTCAGGAGGAGCGTTCGCAGCATAAGAACCGCGCGAAGGCGATGTCTTTGCTGGCGTCCCGCTTGCAGGCCGCTGAAACGGAACGCCATGCGGCAGAGCAGGCAAGCACGCGTAAAAGTCTGGTCGGCAGTGGTGACCGTTCTGAGCGTATCAGGACTTACAACTATCCGCAGGGCCGGGTTACCGATCACCGGATCAATCTGACGCTCTATAAGCTGCAGGAAGTGATGACTGGAGATCTTGGGCATGTGGTTGATCCGTTGATGAACGAGTATCAGGCAGAGCAGTTAGGTGCGTTGTCCGATAGCTGATTCATGCTCAAGCTGATCTGTAAAAACAGCCTCGATGCTTTGCGGTATCGGGGCTGTTTTGTTTCTGACGCAACCCAGTTGTAAATCATCGTCGACGTTAAGATTGGCTCCTAGGTCGACTTCTATGGTGGTGGATGTCGCGGTAGTATGGGGCTGAAGCTAGTTTAACCTTTGGAATCGAATGAATATCGAACAGGCCGTGGCGCTGCATGAGCGTCTGCAAGGGGTGAGTGATTCGTCCCGTCTGGATGCTGAGTTGTTACTGTGCCATGTATTGCAGCGCCCTCGCAGTTATCTATTTACCTGGTCAGACAGAGAAGTGTCAGAACCTGATCAGCGGGCTTACGAGCAATTACTGACCCGCCGCCTGAAAGGTGAGCCGGTGGCGCATCTGATCGGATCTCAGGCATTTTGGACTCTGGATTTGGAAGTGACGGCGGATACGCTGATTCCTCGGCCCGAAACAGAGACGCTGGTCGAAGTTGCGCTGGATAAGTTGGCGAATGGCCCGTATCGGGTGGCAGATCTGGGAACCGGCACGGGTGCTATCGCGTTGGCTCTGGCCTCTGAGCGTTTGGGTTGGCAAGTGGTGGGTTGTGATCGCGTGGATGCCGCAGTGGTATTGGCGGAACGTAATCGCCAGCGACTTGAAATCCGCAATGCTGACTTTGTCCAGGGGAGTTGGTTTGAGCCTCTGGTTGGGCGCTTTGATATGATCGTTAGCAATCCACCCTATATCGATCCACAGGATCCTCATTTGCAGCAGGGGGATGTTCGCTTTGAACCCCTG
Source organism: Pontibacterium sinense (assembly GCF_015209595.1). Classification (GTDB taxonomy): domain Bacteria; phylum Pseudomonadota; class Gammaproteobacteria; order Pseudomonadales; family Balneatricaceae; genus Pontibacterium; species Pontibacterium sinense. The sequence continues at coordinate 98,006 of NZ_JADEYS010000012.1, forward strand.
AGCGCCTTGATTGCTGATAAGCAGGGGATGGCTGATATTGAAAAGATCGCCAGTGATGCCCGTGAGTATCTGAATAGGGGAGGCTGGTTGCTGTTCGAACATGGTTACGATCAAGGACAACGCGTGCGTGCGCTGTTAGAACAGCTGGGGTATGACGACGTTGCAACCATTCAAGATTTGGGTGACCGGGACCGGGTGACACTCGGCTGTTGGGTAAGAGGTAGTTAGAAAATGTTAAGTGATGAGCAGTTATTGCGGTACAGCCGCCAGATTATGTTACCCGAGGTTGAGATCGACGGTCAGGAAGCGTGGCTAAATGCCCGTGTTTTGATTCTTGGCGTGGGTGGACTGGGTAGTCCGGTTTCTATGTATCTTGCCGCTGCAGGCGTTGGCGAACTGGTGCTGGTGGATGATGATGAAGTTGATCTGTCCAATCTGCAACGACAAATCGTACACACTACCCAGCGCATTGGTGAACCGAAAGTGACTTCGGCTCAGGCAACGTTGTCGGCACTCAATCCGGATACAAAATTTACAGCGATTGATCGCCGTCTTTCTGACGAAGAACTCGAGAAACTGGTGTCTGAGGTCGATCTGGTGGTGGATTGCACCGACAACTTTACGACGCGCTTTGCGGTGAACAGGGCGTGTGTTGTTCACAAGAAACCACTGGTCTCCGGGGCTGCTATCCGTATGGAAGGGCAGATTGCCGTTTATGATTCTCGGCAAGATGATTCACCCTGTTACCAATGTTTATATAAGCAGGGTGATGATGAAAACCTGACCTGCTCAGAATCGGGTGTGTTAGCGCCATTGGTCGGAATCGTGGGGTCAGTGCAGGCGATGGAAGCACTGAAAGTCCTGGCGGGGGTAGGGGAGCCTCTCGTTGGGAAACTGCTACTTCTTGATGGTCGTACGATGGAATGGCGCTCTCTGAAGTTACGTAAAGATAAGGCATGTCCGATCTGTTCCCAAGGGGAAGCTGATGAGTGAAGTGGAGCTGTTGAGCCCGATGGATGAGGTTGTGATAAAGGTGCTCAACCAAAGCAAAGTGATTGCGTTGGTTGGGGCAAGCCCCAAACCGGAGCGCGCCAGCTTTCGGGTTATGAATTATCTATTGGCACGGGGCTATGACGTCATTCCGGTCAATCCGCTTAAAGCGGGTAGCGATATATTAGGCCAACCGGTTGTTGCTTCCTTAGCAGAGATTGAAAAGCCGATCGATATGGTCGATGTATTTCGAAACTCTGAAGCGGCGGGTGCAGTGATTGACGAAGCGATTCAGGTTGGGGCGAAAGCGGTGTGGTTACAGCTGGATGTGATTCATGAGGCCGGTGCACAACGGGCACGTGACGCGGGGCTGGACGTGGTGATGGACCGCTGCCCAAAGATTGAAATCCCTCGCTTGGGCATTGAGTGAGGTTGTTACAAAAAGCGGATTAAGAACAAGCTAAATAATAGGGATGATCACACACATTGTGATCATCCCTATTCAGCGTATGGGGCATGATCAATCACTGTGGGTGATTTTCACGCAGCTTTCGACGCAGTACTTTGCCAACATTCGTTTTTGGGAGTTCCTCTGAAAACTCCACGCTCTTCGGAATTTTGTAGCCGGTCAACTGACTGTGGCACCACTTCTGCAACGTCTCTTGCGATAGATTTTCTGATGCACTGACGACAAACGCTTTTACCGCTTCACCACACACGGCATCCGGCACACCAATGACCGCACACTCCAGAACTTCCGGATGATCACAGATCACGTCCTCCACTTCGCTGGGGTATACGTTAAATCCGGACGTGATAATCATATCTTTAGCCCGGTCAACAATCCGCAGATAGCCGTCCTGTTGCAACACGGCGACATCCCCCGTACGCAGATAGCCATCAGCGGTAAACACCGCTTCCGTTTCATGTGTCTTGTGCCAGTAGCCTTTCATGACCTGCGGTCCACGCACACAGAGCTCGCCGGGTTGCTCGGTGGGTAATGTGACACCGTCAGCATCAATCACTTTAATCTCTGTTTCCAGCAGTGGCAGCCCTATGGTGCCCACTTGTATCCCGCCATAGGGGTTCACCGAGACAACCGGTGATGTTTCGGTCAGGCCATAACCTTCCATAATGCTGCACCCTGTGGCCTGCTCCCATTGTTCAGCCGCCGCATGCGTTAACGCCATGCCGCCCGATACCGTCATCCGCAGGTGACTGAAGTCGATGTCCGCAAACGCTGGCTGGTTACATAGGCCAACAAACAATGTATTCAGCCCAAGAAACGTACTTGTCTGCCAATGCCCCAGCTCTTTAATAAAACCGGGCATATCTCGTGGATTGGGAATTAGCACGCTGTGTCCACCTGCCAGCAGAACAATCTGTGCCAGGGTGAATGCATAGATATGGTATAGGGGTAAGGGGGCAATCACCGTATTTTGCCAGCCATCACCGACGGCATTAATACGATCACTCGTCTGTAATACATTGGAGACGAGATTGGCGTGGGTCAGCATCGCCCCTTTTGATACCCCAGTGGTCCCACCGGTGTATTGCAGGACCGCAATATCTTCACTATTAATCTCCACGGGCACAGGGATCTGCCCGAGGCACTGATCCAGTGCGTCAAATAGTTGGATCGCCTGAGGCAGATTGAATGGCGGCTCCATTTTTTTAACGTATTTAACCGTCGCATTGATCAGCACTCGCTTGAGAAAGCTGTGCAAATCACCCACCTGTGTAACAAAGACCGTTTCGATCTCCGTCTCATCCAGAATCTGCTCAGCATTGCGGGCCATGCTTTTGTGGATAACCAGTGCCTTTGCACCTGAATCACAAAACTGATGCTGCATTTCGGATGTGGTGTAGAGGGGGTTGGTATTGACCACGACCAGGCCGGCTCGCATTGCCCCAAGCAGTACGACGGGATACTGCACGATGTTGGGCAACTGGACTGCGATACGGTCGCCCGGTTCCAGATTCGTATTGCTTTGCAGATACACCGCGAAGGCGTCTGCCAGCTCGTCAAGCTCCTGAAAACTTAAGGTACGCCCGAGACTGGTAAACGCTGGTTTGTCGGCATATTGACTGCAGGCCCATGCCGCAATATCCGTTACGTTTTTAAAGCCCTGAGGATTGATCGCCTCAGGGATAGAGTGTCCCCGTTCAACCGTCATAACCCTGTCCTCACTCCATGTACGCTTGCTGGGTTGCTTACAGAACTCATTCTAGTATGGCACTGAGACGAGAGAAGCGAGAATAATGTGCAAGGATATTCGAATAGGAATTCCGCTAATCAAACGTTTGTTTATTTCTCCTCAGCAAGCATGTGTAAGCCTTAAATATTCGCTAAATAGCCCAGAGAAATTAAAAAATCTTGTATTAAAACCAAGAGAAATAAAAAATAAAATTCATAGATATCAATCTGTTAATGTAAATATTCAATAACTTACCAAAAATATATTTGTAACAAATAATTCATATTTGAATAGTCGGATATTAAAGCCCACTAAAAGGTGTGACTTTTTTTTGATCAGTGCTAGCCTTTAGGAGATGCGGTCTCACCCAGACCGCTTACCAACAATAAAAAAGACCTCTCAACAGAGGGGCTAATACCTCTTGGTAAGCTTCAGAAAGGACATGACCAACCAAGTATTACAGAGGGCGGTTAACAATGAGAAGCAACCAACACCCTCCTATGGAGGAGCCTACACTCGACCGGAAAAATAAAAACGAGTTAGAAGCAGTACTGACCGATGAGGAGATTGAAGCAACGCTTTTGGAAAGGCTGGAAGCCTGTGAGTTGACATGGCGAATTGTTGATAAAGGTCTGCTGGACGACCACTAAACACGAGATACTTTTCTGCTCGCCGCCCCCGGAGACAGAACGGTTTAAGCAATAAACTAGTTTATTAAAATTATAAACCGGGGGCGCAATCCTCATACCTGAACGACAACACCGCCTCGCATCACCCCCGCCGTTTCTAAGCTATATCTTCTATATACTCAATTCTGAATCGACTGGATGTTTTATTATGCAGACACCCCGTTTGACACATATTGCATTACACGTGGAAGACATTGACGCGTGCGTTCAGTTTTATCGTCAGTTCTGTGGCATGGCAATTATTCATCAGCGTCAGCACGGTCCGAAAAAGATCATATGGATGGCTGAGCCTTCACGCGAAGCTGATTTCATTTTCGTATTAATGAATGGGGGGCAGAATCTGGTGTTGGCGGATAACGACTATCGGCACTTTGGCTTTGCGTTAGACAGCCATGCTGCCGTTGATGATATAGCTCAGCGGGCACGCCAGGCAGGGAGTCTGGTATGGGAGCCCCGCCAGGAGCCTTTTCCGGTGGGCTATTACTGTGGACTGCGGGACCCTAACGGCAACTATGTTGAATTTAGTTACGGTCAGCCACTCGGGCCAGGTGCCGACGACTTCAGCAAACTTACCCCACCGAAAGAGGCATAGCCCAGTGCTGTCGCATATCAGTACATTCCCTTATACTGGCCGGTAACGATTAATCTCAGTGTGCAAAATTTTGCGTATAGTGGATGGGGACAGATGACAACGATCAGCTCAGTAGGTGTAGTCGGTGCGGGACAGATGGGTTCCGGTATTGCTCAGGTTATCGCTGCCGCAGGCATCGCGGTACGAATCTCAGACGTAAATCTGCAAGCAGCCCAAAGTGGACTTAATAGCATCGCCAAGCGCCTGAATTCACAGGTGGAAAGAGAGAAGATCACAGCCGGCGAGGCAGATACCCTGCTTCAGCATATTACGCCGGTTGGCTCGCTGACCGATCTGGCTGATTGTGATCTGGTGATCGAGGCGGCCAGTGAAGACATTACCCTGAAGCTCAACCTGTTTCAGCATCTGGATTCGGTATGCAAAGCCGACACCATTCTGGCATCCAATACGAGCTCTATCAGCATCACGACCATAGGTGCGGCGACCAGTCGTCCGGATAAAGTGGTCGGTATGCACTTCTTCAACCCGGTGCCTGTGATGGCGTTGGTTGAAGTGATTCGAGGTCTCGCGACCAGCGACAGCACCTTTGACACGGCTAAGGCATTTACGGAACAGCTTGGAAAGAGCCCGGTCGCTTGTAATGATAAAGCGGGGTTTGTCGTTAACCGTATTCTGGTGCCGATGCTCAACGAAGCCTGCTATGTATTGGAAGAAGGTATCGCGAATGTAGAGGATATCGACACCGCGATGCAGCTGGGGTGTGCGCACCCGATGGGCCCACTGACGCTGGCCGACTTTATTGGTCTGGATACCTGCTTAGCGGTGATGGAGGTCCTGCATCACGATCTGGGCGAAGATAAATACCGCCCGGCACCGTTGCTGCGCAAGTACGTCGCAGCGGGCTGGTTGGGTAAAAAGGCCGGTCGCGGTTTCTACGATTATCGCTAAATTCAGTGATCATAAAACGCCCGTAGCCAGCTGATGGCTCGGGCGTTTTTTTGTTTTTTCTTTGAGGTTTTACCCCTTTACCACAATACTAGTAACTCAAAGGGGGGAAACATCATGCGTCAGCTCACCCTAATCCGGCACGCAAAATCCTGTTGGAACGATCCGAGTCTCAGCGACTTTGAACGCCCGCTTAACAAACGAGGTCTGCGCGACCTGCCTGCTTTAGGAGAGCGCATTGTTAAGTTTGAGCTCTTTCCTGATCTGATTCTGAGTAGCGGCGCTGTCAGAGCGGTCACCACCGCTGAATCGGTGAGTCAGTCATTGGAAATGCCTCTGGAAGAGATCCGGAAAATTCCCGAGTTATACGAGTCCTGCTACGAAACCTTACTTAACGTATTACAGAACCAATCAGACCGTTACCGTCATATCATGATGTTTGGCCACAATCCGGGGCTGCAAGATCTGGGTTATTTTCTCACCCATGATGTGCTGGAAAAATTTCCTACCGCTGGACTCCTGCATATCCATCTGAGTATCACCAGCTGGTCGGAGCTGGCAGAAAGCTGCGGTACGCTCACCCGTTTCGACTACCCCAAGCTTCATCAATAAGTACGCTGATTTCGTACCGCTGAACGTCCTGGGAGGTCACAACTCCGGCATTGCCTTTGTGCTAAAATTGCGCCGTATTCATCTCACTGATACTTCTACGGCGGATCATTCACGTTGGAACTCTACCTGCAATCTCTGGCGTTTACCGCCAATACCGTTGCACCGATCTTTTTTATTGTTTTCCTCGGTATCGTACTTAAGCGCATTGGCCTGATTGATGCCCCTTTTGTCAGCACAGCCTCCAGACTGGTGTTTACGCTCACTCTGCCTGCACTGGTATTTATGGCGATCTCCGGCACCAATTTTCAATCGGTGTTTAATCCTGATCAGTTGATCTACTTTGTGGGTGCCACCCTAAGTTCTTTTGTCCTTTTGTGGTGGCTGGCAGCACGCTGGATCAAGGATGGGCGGGATCTGGGGGCGTTTATTCAAGGGGCATTTCGCGGTAACTACGGAATTATTGGCTTAGCCGTTTCCTATAACTTATTTGCGGACTCCGGGCTGGCGCAAGCATCGATCCTGTTGGCGATGGTGATCCCGCTGTATAATGTACTGTCAATTTTTGCTCTTACCTTACCGCTGCATAAAGAGGGCGGTTTAAAGTTCAGCTCAGCACTTCTGGAAATCATTAAGAATCCACTGATCCTGGCGGTACTTTTTGCGTTACCGTTCTCCTTTATGGGTTGGACGTTACCTGAAGTCGTGGAAAAAACCGGCCGCTATTTTGCTAACCTCACGCTTCCGCTTGCACTGCTAGCCATTGGCGGCTCCCTCAGCATAAAGAGCCTGAAAGACACCTCCGCCATGGCATTCTGGGCAACCTCGACCAAGTTGGTTATTTTGCCGGTGGGTCTGAGTATTGGTGCATGGATTTATGGTTTTCGCGGCCAGGATCTGGCCATGCTGTTTATTCTTTTTGGCTGCCCAACCGCCGCCGCCAGCTTTGTGATGGCAAAAGCAACGGGCGCGAACGGGGAGTTGGCTGCCAATATTATTTTGACGACCACTTTAGGATCGGTATTGAGTCTGAGTGCAGGTATCTATCTCTTGCGTGTTTGGGGCGTCATTTGATTAGTCTCGCTGCATTTATTCAATCGGCGTATATTAGAAGCATCGAATTAAGATCCATGCACCGACATTAAGAGCTATCGTTGCCCATGACGTTTCTGGAAAACCTGCTAAATATCTATCTCGAAACTGCGATCTGGTTATTATTCGGTTTATCGCTGGCGGCGGTCATCAAAGGCTGGATTCCTGAGAAACTCGTCAAGCGCCTTCTCAGCGGAAAAGGTCCGGGGTCCGTCATCCGTGCCGCGCTGATCGGAGCTCCTCTTCCTCTGTGCTCGTGTGGCGTGTTACCGACCGCGATTGGCTTACACCGTAGCGGGGCTTCTAAGCCGGCCACCACATCCTTCCTGATAGCGACTCCAGAAACAGGCATCGACTCCATTTCCGTCACTTATGCATTGATGGGTCCCGTGATGGCGATCATCCGTCCGTTCTCTGCGATCACCAGTGCGATTGCGAGTGGTTTGCTGGTCCTGTTTTTTGATCGGGACGGGACGGCTAAAGCAACTGCAGATCAAAAAACTCCTGTAAAAAGCTGTTGTAGAAGCAAGCAGGCAGAGGAATCACCCGCAGAAAGTTCAGCATCGGATGCTGGCGGCTGCTCCAGTAAAAAAGCGGCCGAGCCCGTTGCCCCTGTCATGACGACAACCAGCTGCTGCGGCAGTAAAAAAGCAGCTGACCCCGTTGCCACGGTCACAACAACAAGCAGTTGTTGCAGCAGTAAAAATGCAGTTAAAGAGGCTCCACCTCAGGCATCATGCTGCAGCAGCCAATCTAAAACTGAAACAATACCTACAAAAAAACCAGGTATCTGGGCTGGATTACGCTTCGCACTGGTCGATGTTCTGGACGATATAAAATACTGGATGGCGTTTGGTCTGGTGATGGCCGCGGTGATCGCATCACTTGTTGAGCCGGGCAATCTCACTGCCCATGGTTCCGGATTAGGCGCCATGCTGCTGATGCTTTTGGTTGGCTTACCACTGTATATTTGCGCCAGCGCCTCAACACCACTAGCCGCTGCACTGCTTGTTGCCGGATTATCCCCGGGTACGGTGCTGGTTTTCCTGCTGGTGGGCCCCGCTACAAACATCGCATCTCTTGGTATATTGATCCGGGAACTGGGTAAACGTGCGGTCGTCCTTTATCTGACAGGTATCAGTATCAGCGCGGTGGGTCTCGGGTTGCTGGTCGATGCCTTGCTGGGTGATGCCGCATTCGAGCTTGCTGCAGGGATTAGCGATCATCAATACGGCAGTGAATATATGCTGCTCCACTGGGTGGCAGCGGTTGTATTGCTATTGCTCACAATTAAACCACTGCGCAGCCGTCTGGGATTTTGAAACGCCATGCTAAAAATACTTACCTCCAGCCGTAACCAGAAACTGATTAACGCCATCATTGATGCGGACTTGGATAAGCTTGCCCGACTGCTGACGAAATTTGATGCGGCAGCCTTGGATTCTCCGTTACGAGATAAGCAATCCGCAGCAGAGGTTGCTATTGGTGCTCAACAACCCAAGTCACTGGAACTGATCATGAATCAGGGGTGTAATGCGAATGCACTGGCCAGTTGCGGCCGGCCTTTATTGCTATTGGCTTTACAGCAATCTGAGAACAGTCTGAATCTGATCACTCAACTTCTACGCGCCGGTGCAGACGCCAACACGGATAATTTGCTCAGCGCATGTTTCTATCACTGCTCTGAAACCGAACAGATGGTGCATCTGAGTCGCTTGATTGAATACGGGAGCCAGCTCACTCAGGACCCCGATCTAATGCCTCTGGCATTAGGAACAGAGCGTCTTGAACTGATTCACTTCCTAATCAATTCAGGTGCAGAACTGCCTGCTGATATGGAATCGATACACTGCAGTGACGCCACACTGAGTTATGCCAAAAGGTGCGTGGACGACCGCAGAGTGCGAGAAATGATGCAGCAGTTCTAAAATGACCTGGAACAATAAAAAACTGCTTTTGTGCACTTTGGAATCCATATTTTCTGCCAACCCTCTTCTCCTTTCAGAGAGCGTCTATACTGAATCTCTGTACGTTGTCCGCTCAGAGACGCAGCGATATTAGAATAATATGCGAAGAGGATTCGAAGATGTACTATCAGGCCGATCCGAATAAAGCACCGCAGTTGCAACGCGCAGAACCGCGCATTCGCAGGGAAGATATGATCCGGGAGCTGAGGCGCCAGGCTTCAGTATTAAGAGATGAAGGACAAACAGCCGCAGACTTCTTACTGGCAGAGCAATACGAAACCACTGCAGATATGCTGAATTAGATACCGGAAGCCCCGGTATGAACGGCGACAATAAAAGCGATGCGCGATACAAGATCAGCTGCTTATGCAGCTGATCTCCGTTGTGGCATAGGCTGCTTTACTTCTGCGCCGCAACCACTGATACCTCGACCAGCAATTCCTGACGTGCCATACGCGCTTCCACACATGCGCGAGCAGGAGCGTGACCTTCAGGAACCCATGCATCCCATACAGCATTCATTGCTGCAAAATCCTTCATGTCACGAATGTACAACGTTGCGGACAGGATGTGCTCACGGTCACTTCCCGCCTGTTCCAGCAACGCATCAACTTTATCCAACATAGTCTGGGTCTGTTCTTCAATGCCCGCTGACGCATCCGCAGCAACCTGGCCGCAGAGATATACTGTGTTGTTGTGAATAACGATACGGCTCATACGCTGGCCGGTTTCCATACGGGTAATGCTCATCGGAAGACCTCCGGATTGAATTTAGTAGACGGAATTTTTACGAATAATAGCGCGCTTCGGCAGAAATAAAGCTGCGTTTTGCTGCGCTTTTCCAACGGAATTTATTGTCTTTTTATCATATGCAGAGCTATTTGCCAGAGGGCATCCAGGCATCTTTCAAATATGAAATCTAAACATGCTGCAGCAGCACATCAAACGAAAGTTGACTGGTGAATCATTTTTATCTGATTGATATTAGAGACTCATACATGGGGTTATCGATGTTCAAACTCAGGCCCTGACGATCAACTGCTACACCGTTCCATCTCGTACTCCAACGAAAATACCCACGAACACCCCACAATAAATATAAAAGGAGTCACATTATGGATTTTCACGCACTGGCAGAAGCCACCGGCAACCCTTATCGTGCCAAATCTCACCGTAAAGGTGTTAGAGTAGAGAAGGTCATTCGTATTGTGCAGCATGGCAATCTGCCAGAGAGTATCACTCAGGCTGATAAAGCCGACACTACTGCTCATCGCGTCTGACCTGCTGTTACGTCTTATAGAACCGGGCACCATCGCCCGGTCTGACAGAAGGAATCCGACGAATGCCGTACTCTCAGTCTCTGCTTGACGAACTCAACCTGCTTAGCCAGTTTTCTCTGGAATCAACCCAGAGTGGTATCAAAGTCCATAACACGGCAGCAACAGAGATGATCGAAGCTGCACAGCGCTTGCACGATAAAGGCCTGATCACTCAGGACGATGGTGGCTATCTGACCCCACTGGGACGTGATGCGCTGGAGCATAGTGAAGCCCTGCTACTGATTCTGACCACTGAAAGTCGTCAGCCAATCTGATTATCTACGTCACAATATAAAAGCCACTGATAACACGGTGGCTTATGAGATGGTTCCCCGTATTTCAAGATATCTGTGTTGAAATGATCAAAAGGAGATCCATCTCCCACCCCCTCTATGCAATATAAGTCTTTGTAATCGATTCAGGTCAATTCTGCATTCGTGTTCCCGATGACTGACGATTCCGTCAGTGTCGCAAAAATCGCCTACGATAAAGCCCCTGAATCCCCGCTTACGCTGCAACTGTGCATTTTTATATGCCACGGCATCGTGAATTTTTCACTCAATGGCCGATATCGTTGGGCGAATAAGCGTTTGTTCAGACCAGCGTAACCAATACGAAGCGATAGATCTCTGAGAGAGTGGTTCTTCTGGTATTAGGTACCAATAACAACCCCAAAGGGACAGTCCCATTGAAGGATATTTAGCTTCTACATTGGGCGCGTGCGATAAACGTCTGGAATTACCGAAACCCTGTCGCGTCCATTGCAACAAGGTGATCTCAGAGAAAGGGATATGTGTGCGATAAAGTCAGTGTGTGCCAAACATATCCAGAGTTTCATGCTCTGAACTGTGGATTGTCTCGCCGATGATGCGGCTGTCACGGTAAGCGGTGGGAGCCATACCGATATGTTTTTTGAAGACGCGGGTAAAGTATGATTGATCGCGAAAACCCACCGATAGTGCAATATCAAGCACCGTCATGTTTGGGTTTTGCAGAAGGCGCATTGCTTCTTCAATTCGAGTACGTTGCACAAACTCCTGAAATGTAATCCCACAAATTTTGCGGAAGCTGCGACTGAATTGGAATGGTCGCATACGACAAAGGCAGGCCATCTGTTCTTCCGAGATCTTTTCAGTCAGATGTTGCTGAATATAGGAGACCGCTGGGGCTAATGAGCGTTCCTCTTGCGTACCGTTATTAATGAAGCGAGCTTCTTCGGGAATGGGCGGAACATTAGATCCGTTGAAGGGGGTTGTTTCCCAGTGCTCATGAGTATCTATCTGATTCTTCAGCTGGTGGATCTCTTGTTCGGTCTGTGCTGCGTTGAGCGGTTTAACCAAAAAATCCCATACCCTCATACGCAGTGCCCAAATTGCTAGCGCTTCAGAATGTTGCTCGGTTAGCAGCAAGACGGGCAAGGTCGGAAAGTTCATTCGCGTGGAACGTAACAGGTCTAAACCGTACTTATCTGGGAAGTCGTAATCAAAACAGATGGCGCTGGGCGTTATGTCGGAAGGCGTCAACATCGCTGCTTGATCGGCACCGATCATTCGCACAACAAAATATTTTTCAAACAGGATAGAAACGCCTTCTTCACTTCTAGAGGCCTTCATGTCTATCCAGAGTAGGACTGATTTTTCCATGAATTTCCCTTCCACTATCACGATACATGTGATCCGAAAGTGTACAGTTGCCGTTATGTATCTATTACGTACTGTAAACACTGTTTCATCTATTTTAGTTTATATCTGTACATCTATTAGCCATTTCGGCCTGTTTATAGTGTAAATCTCATGAAACATTTTCATTACTGAGCGTACGGTCCGAAAATTTGAATAGTGACAAGGTTTTCGCAAGATAGTCCCAATGCCCCTCCAAATCCCCTCCTATAGTTCCCAGCGTGAGTTGATTGACATACCTGCATGCGAACGCTGATTCAAACAAGCAGGACATGCAAAAACCCGAGGACAGAACAATGAAAACTTTTAAAGACACATTGATTGCTTTTCTGAAAGAAGAAGAAGGTCTGACTACTGTTGAGTACGCAGTGGCGGGTAGTTTGGTTGCCGCAGTCTTGGTTGTATCTTTCACTGAATTAGGTACTGCCGTTGGCGGTGCTATTAACACCTTGTGTACCAATGTCGGCGGTACCGATTGTGATGGTGCTTAATCAGGATGATTGAAGAACTGATGTAAACCAGCTGGGGACAGAGAGGGAGGAAAGAACAATGTTGGGCTATTTAACATACGACCTGTCTACTGTTTTTCTCCTGCTGGTACTCATGACTGCGGCGCTAACGGATTTGCGCCGCAATCGTATTCCCAACTGGCTGACATACAGCTCTTTACTGGTTGGCCTGACTCTGCAAACGCTGTTTTTGGGCCTGGATGGGTTGATCACTGCGCTGACTGGCGCGGCAGTAGGATTGGCCATCTTCCTACCTTTCTATTTGACGGGAGGCATGGGAGCTGGCGATGTGAAGCTAATGGTAGCAGTAGGCAGCCTGACGACGGTGAAAATTGCAGCTTTATCCGCTGCTTTTGGATTATGTCTGGGAGGTGTCTACGCTTTGATGCTTATTACCAGCAGAGGGGAGTGGGCATCGTTTGTGCAACGCTACGCCGTGGCCATACATTCCAAACATATCTCTAGTCCTAACACAGACTCAATCGCTGGGCGTCGTTTCCCTTTTGGTGTAGCTATCGCAGGGGGATGCGTTTTAGCACTTGGCTGGTATTCAGAGCTGGACTTTTATCACTTAAGTAGCGAGTTGAGCTATCGGTGGCAATTGTGGGGAGAAGGACAATGAATTCCCATTTACTTAACGAAGACGTATTAGAAGATAACGGCCTTAGAACGCGCGCACCGCGACCAACTACGGTGGAAGAAACAGGGCTTTCCCTGCACTTTTTGGCTGAACTCTTTGTTAAACACATCAATGATGCTGGGTTGCTGACCCTTAAACAAATAATGCAACGGGTGGCTCTCTCTGGCCCGGTGATTGAGAACATTGTCAGCTTCCTGCGTAAGGAAGTATTGATCGAGGTTCATTCACGTGGTTTTGAACAACGAGAGCTATATTACGGACTGACCCAGCGCGGTCGTGACTATGCCGTTGATGCGTTTGCAAAGAGTGGTTATGTCGGTCCGGCACCTGTGCCAATCGAGTTATATCGTGAAGTTGTTGCGGCTCAGTCCGTACATAACTATACCGTGACTCGCGACCATTTCTGTCGTGCCTTTTCCAAAATTTCACTCAAGTCTGAGATTAAAGAACAGCTTGGACCTGCGCTGAATTCTGGCCGAGCCATCTTTATTTATGGACCCGCTGGTACCGGTAAAACCTACATTACTCAAAAGATGATGGCGCTGTTTGATGACAGCTGTCTCATACCCTACTCGCTGGAAATTGATGGCAGCGTTGTCAGTTTGTTTGATCCTTTGATTCACCATCCGGTTGAAGAATTGAAGACTAATCCCAATCTGCGCCTCAATGATGATTACGACGCACGCTTCGTACTATGTGAGCGACCTGTTGTGATCACCGGTGGTGAGCTGGGAATGGAGATGCTTGAAGTGAGTTTTAATGGTGTGCTGAAGGAGTATCAGGCACCGCTGCAGCTCAAAGCAAATAACGGCATTTTCATCATTGATGATATGGGACGTCAACGTGCGACGCCGATGGAGATCTTCAACCGCTGGATTGTACCCCTGGAAGAACACAAAGATTACCTGACACTGAGTGCAGGTAAGCATGTGCAGACGCCGTTTGATCAGGTGGTAGTGTTTTCTTCTAACATCAATCCGCTGGATCTGGCTGATGAAGCCTTCCTGCGACGTATTGGTTACAAGGTGTACTTCGGTTTCCTGGAGCCGAACCACTACGAGCAGATTTGGCGTCAGGAGTGTGCCGAGCGCAACATTCCGTTCGACCCTGAATTATTGCACTACGCGCTTTACCAGTTACATGGAACCAAAGGCGTTGCTCTGCGCCCTTGTCACCCTCGTGACCTGTTGGGGATGGCCTGGGATCGATTTCAGTATCAAGGGGGAGAGGGCCAGTTACAGCCTGAACACCTTGACTGGGCGTGGGACAGTTACTTTGTAAGTCTGGATGAGCAACAGCAGATGACCGAACGTTAATGCCTCGAGGGAGGGTTTAATCATGTTTAAACGCAGAACGCTGACCTTGTTCTTCTTATCGATCGCCTTCGCCGTTGGTGCGGCGTGGATTGCAAACAACTGGATCAGTTCGCAGCAGACAACTGTCGCGAAACAGGAAGAGATAGGAACGCCGGTTGTACTGGCAGCTCTAGATATTCCCTATGGGCATACGATCGAAAAACGTCACCTCAAAGTTGTGATGATGCCTAAGGATGTCGCTCCGGAAAATAGTTTTCACGCCATTGATGATGTGATTGGAAAAGTCACCACAGACATCTTGTTGCCTGGGGAAATTATTCGTATGGAGCGCGTTTCTGATCACCTGGAAGGCGCAACCTTGGCGGCCTTGATTGAACCCAATATGCGTGCATTTACAGTTCGCGTAAATGATGTCGTAGGTGTGGCCGGTTTCCTGCTACCAGGTAATAAGGTGGATGTAATTTCGTCACGATCTTCCGGTAATAGCAAGCGTGTCATTACAGAGACAGTGCTTAAGGATATCAAGGTACTTGCGGTTGACCAGACCGCCCGGACTGATAAAAACGATCCGGTTGTGGTGCGTGCCGTTACTCTGGAAGTGACGCCTAGACAGGCGGAACAGCTGGCGAAAGCACGTGGCGAAGGCAACATCCAGCTGACCTTGCGTAATCCGGTAGAAGAGCCGAAGCAGGTCGCAAAAGCAAAACCAAAACCAAAACGTACCTATGTCGCACCACCTAAAGTGATCGTGATTAAAGGTACACAGTGGCAGTCGAAGAAGGTTCCGATGTAATGCAGTTGCACAACAAATGAAGTGTGGAGATTCATGAAGCCTTAAAAGACCTCGTGATCAAGCCACAAGGGAAAGCAGAGGAATGATCATGGCATATTCAGCAACCATAATGCATACAGGCCGTCACAGCCTGTCGGAAAGATGGCTTTTGCAGCTGCTCATGCTGCTGCTGGTCGCTTCACTGGCGTTCAGTAAGGTTCATGCAGCAGCTGAGGCCGTCGCTCTGGAAAGAGTCGCTCAAATCGTCAATGTTCCGCTTTATAAGTCTCGAATTATTCAACTTGGGGGGCCGGTTCACAAAATATCAGTCGGTAATAAAGAAGTGGCTGATATCTTGGTGATGCGAGCCAATCAGGTGTATATCGTTGGGAACGGAATAGGCACCACCAACATTCTTATGTGGGACAGTAAGAACAATCTCACTCAATCGTTGGATGTAGAGGTCACCCCAGACCTGAATTCCTTAAAAGCCAAATTGCATCAGCTTCTGCCGGGTGAACCCATCCGTGTGAATACGTCACAGGGCGCGATTGTCCTCAGTGGCGAATTATCCAATGCATTGAGCATGGATACAGCGATGAAAGTCGCACATAGCTATCTACAGGAACCATCTTCAGACGGTGCCACCCAGAAAGGGAACGTCATTAACCTCATGAGCATCGGTGGCTCGCAACAGGTGATGTTGAAAGTGACCGTTGCTGAGGTATCCCGATCAGTGATTAAGCGATTAGGCGTTAAGTTTCACGCCTTCGCCGAGGGGGGTGATGTGAACTTCGGCGCGGTGAACGGCGGTGCGAGCTTCCCTGATCTGGTAGATGAAAATGGCCTTCGCCGGGGGCTGTTTAACAGCGGTGCCGTTACCGGACCTGCGGTAGACGAGTTTGCGCCAGGGAATCTGTCGATTCCTGATAAGGGGATTTTTGCTAGCTTCCTGGATGACGACTTCATGTTCTCACTGGCTATCGATGCCGCTAAAGAGAACGGTCTTGCCAAGGTGTTGGCAGAGCCGACATTGACTGCGCTAACGGGCCAGGAAGCTGAATTCCTGTCTGGTGGTGAATTTCCTATCCCAGTGCCGGACGATGATGGGATCACTATTGAGTTTAAAGAGTTTGGGGTCGGTCTGAAGTTCATTCCGGTAGTACTGGACTCCGGTCGCATTAACTTAAATCTCAATGTAAGTGTCAGCGAGTTGACCAGCTCCAGTTCAATATCGATCGGAACGGGTTCTGGTACATCCGCCAGTTCAAGTTTTTTCGTGCCAGCGTTAACCAAGCGCAGTGCTCGCTCAACAGTTGAGCTGGGAGATGGGCAGACCATTGGTATTGCAGGATTGATTAACGAAAACATGCGTGATGCTGTCTCTAAATTTCCTGGCTTAGGTGACATCCCAGTATTGGGACATCTGTTCCGCAGCCAAGAGTATGAGAAAGGTGAAACCGAGCTGGTGATCTTAGTGACGCCAACACTCGCTCAGCCATTTAATGCAGACGAAATCGTACTGCCGGGTGCCGGCTTCGTAGAGCCGAATGATTTCGAGTTCTACCTGCTGGGGAAAACTCATACGGTGGTTACATCTGATACTGCAAGCGAAGAAGCACCCGCCAGCGAAGAAGATTCAGCACTAGAGGAAGAACCTACGGCCGAAAGCTTTGCTGTTGATGACTCCGACTCGGTCATACGATCGGCCGCTGGAGGATCGGAAAGCACCTTTGGGCACAGTATTAACTAGCAGAGGACAGGACAATGAAACTATCAGAAATTCAGATGCCAGTTGTTGTTCTTCTGCTAAGCGCTGCAGTGGGTGGGTGTGCTGGATACGGCAACTCCGCCCTGCCAGAACAGGGTGAAGGTTACCACCAAGTGACTGAACTTCAGACAGCAAATCCTGACAGGGTGGTTGAGGATGGAAACCCACCGCTGGATGGCACTATTGCTGCGCGAGTTGTTAAAACCTACCGAGCGGATGCCGGTGACAGAAGTGCCGTTAAAAATACCATTGAGGTCAATATTGGCGGCGGTAGTAAATAGATCTTGATACACACTCTAACCCACAGACCCGGTGTTGATTAGGTCTGTGGGTAGCCTCAATAAATTGATGTTGAATAGGAGGAACTGACGATGGACAGGTCTTATTCAACCCGGATGAAAATGCTGCGTAGCCTGAAAGGGCAGCGAGGCGTCGTAATGATCATGGTGACTATTGGAATGGTCGCAATACTGGCGGTGGCTGGTCTTGCACTTGATGGTGGTCACATGTTTTTAACTAAAACGCGATTACAAAATGCGGTTGATGCCGCCGCACTCACTGCCGCTAAAACGCTAAAAAGCACCGACAGTATGGCTGTTGCCACAGCCGCCGCTCAGGCAACCTTTGAAGATAATCTGGGCGCGCCGGGTAATGAACCACTGTTGGCTGATTGGGATGATGGTAACGGTGATATTGTTTTTACGGTGCAGTATTCGCCTACTTTGAATCCTTTTGTCTCGTCCGCAACACCGCCCTATGTGCGGGTCATAGTCTCTGGCGTCACTCTGGATACCTGGTTGATTCGTGTATTGGGAGTGGATCAAACGGTGGCTTCAGCCAGCGCGGTGTCCGGTCCCATTAATGTCACTGGGATCTGTGATCTGGTGCCAATGCTGGCATGTGGCTGCGAGCCGGGGACAGCCGGATGTTGTGACGGCGGAAATGATGCAGGATGTGCAGCAGACAGTTATTACGGATATACGGTACCGGATTCTTCCACCAATCTGACATTGGATGATGTGACCTCTGTAAAAATATCTGCCGGTAATAATCAGGATATTGGTCCGGGTAACTTCCACCTGTTGCGTCTGGGGGACAATCAGGGGGGTAACTACATTCGCGATGCCTTAGCCGGTGCCAAGACTGGATTGTGTGCGGATTATGATCCGGTGTCGGGTGAAGAAACCGTGGATTCCGAACCCGGTAATAAAGTGGGTCCTGCGTTAACTGGTCTGAATGCGCGTTTTGATGGTGGCACTTTTGGTACAGGGCAAAATCAAGAGTATGTACCGCCAGATTATGTCACCCAGGAAGCGCTGGAAGATGTGAGTGATGAGCTGATTCTGGCGGATGACGGGACGGTGCAAACCGAAGATGGTGCGCCTGCGCCTGATCTGTTTGATTACAACGATTACCTGGGAGCGGTAGATTCCAGCTGTGCGGATGGTGAAACCTGTAATTTATCCGGTGAACCTTACCGTCGCATGATGGTGCTGCCGATTGGTCATTGCACTGGACTCACAAACGGTACCAGTTCGCCAATTACCGTGCAGGGTTACGGCTGTTTTATGCTCCTGCAACGTGGCTCTCAGGGTAATAACGGTGCAGATTTCTTTGGTCAGTTTGTCGGTGCGGCCGATGCCCGGGGTTGTGATGTCGCTGGGGGAATTGATCCTGGTGCCTCACCAAGTTTGCCTACGCAGATTGTCTTGTTCCGTGATCCGGATAGTGGAGACTCATGATGAACACCATAGTCGCCTTTCGCCATCAGAAAAAAAATCAGTCCGGACTGGCTATCGTTGAGTTCACGGTCATGCTACCGATGTTGTTGTTGCTCTTTTTAGGCACGGCAGAAATAGGCCGCTTACTGTATGACTACAACACACTAACCAAAGCGCAACGTAACGGTGTGCGACATCTGGCGATCCATGCAGAAACCGGGAACACGGATATTTATGTCAATGGGTTTTATGGCACTGAAGCGACCAATCTGGTGGTGTACGGCAATACCACGGGTACCGGTAATCCGCTGCTTAATGGTTTAACGACTACGGATGTCACCGTCGATGATCCTACTCAAGATGAAGTGCGTGTCACGGTTTCCTATGACTACACCCCCATGGTTTTTACGTCGATCCCAGGTTTTGGTCTGGTCGATGATATACCGCTGACGATGACCCTGAGTTCTTCGGTCACGATGCGTGCGATGAGAGGAGGTTAATCTGATGTTTAGAATCCTGAATCGTAAAAAACAACAAGGTATGACCAGTGTGGAGTTTGCCATTATCGGTGGCGTGTTCTTTCTGGTGCTTTTCGGAGTACTTGAGTTTGCACGTCTGATGTATGCGATGAATCTGCTGGATGAAGTTACCCGGCGCGGTGCGCGATTAGCGGCGGTTTGCCCGGTGGATGCAACCTCGCAGACATTTGTAAGCGATCAAGCGCGTTTCAACGGTGATTTTCTACCCGGCTTGGATGCCGCAATGGTGACGATTGAATACTTCGAGGACGACGGTGACCTGGCTGATATCAGCAATCCCGCCACTGCCGTGACCCTTATCCGTTATGTGCGGGCCAGTATCAACGGGTATCAGCATCAGCTGTTGATACCTGGTCTGAATCTTAATGTGCCGGTACCTGACTTCTCAACAACTATTCCAAGTGAAAGCCTGGGTGTACATCCGGATGGAAGCTCGGCGAGCTGTTCTTAGGGAGATGAGCATGATGAATGACCTAGTAAATCATACCGCGCATCAGACCCGATTGGACCTCGGTCACAGGGACTGCCAGATATTGATCGCAAGCCGATCAACGTCAGCTGTAGATAGTTTACAGCAGGTGCTGGCACCGTTGCCGAAGACCAAGATTAAATCGCAGGTCATGGTGAATGGGCATACCGATCCGCTGGATGGGCTGGAGAGGATGCCGGATCTGTTGGTGGTCCGCTTGGATACCAACTGGGAGGTGGAGCTGGAAGCGTTAAATGCCCGACCGGCCACGCAGCGTCCACCCATGATTATTGTCAGTGCGGAAAGTGATCCACAGGTGATGCGCCATAGCATGCAGGCTGGTGCTCGCGATTTCTTTGTGGAACCGTTTGATCCAGAGGAGGTACTGCGTTCCGTTGAGCATCTGAGTCGCGAAGTTCAGGATAATCCGGCAAACCAGGATGCGCGCATCACGGTTGTTATGAATGCAAAAGGAGGATCGGGTGCCAGTCTGATCGCGTCCAACGTTGCACATGCGCTTGTACAGGAGTGTGATGAAAGTGTCGCTCTGGTAGATTTGGATCTGCAATTTGGGTCTTTGTCATATTATCTGGATCTCAACCTAAAGCATGGTATCAAAGAAGCGTTGGACAACGTGGATGACCTGGATGCGATAGCACTGGATGGTTATCTGGTGAAGCATGACAGCGGCTTACGCGTGATGGGGGTCGAAGAGGGGCGCATGATTCTTAACGATGAAGTGTCCAGCGAGCGGTTACGTCACCTGATAGCCCTTATGGCTCGTGCGCATCACCATGTTGTGATTGATGTGCCACGGCAGATCGATCTGATCACCTCTACCGTATTGGAGATGGCCGATCAGGTCGTCATTGTCACGCAGCAGAGTATCACTCATCTGCGTGACACTGCGCGTTTGATGGATGTACTGCGCGATGATCTGGAAATTCCCAATGAGCATCTGGATGTGGTGGTTAACCGTTATCAAAAAAACGCCATGATCACCCGAACAGAGATTGAGAATGCCCTCAAACAGCGCTCTTTGATCTGTATACCCAACGACTTTAAAAATGTTTCGGAAAGCCTCAACGACGGTATCCCGCTGCTCGACATTGCTCGTCGGGCGCCCATATCAAAGGCGATGATGGATCTCTGTGAAGTCGTGAAGGGAAATAAAGATACTGAAGAAAACACTGTTCTTGGACGGCTGTTTGCCAAGCTTAAGGGAGCCTAAGACATGTCACTACTAAGCGAACGTCTCAACGAGCTACGGGGGCAGGCAACTCAAGAAGAGCCTGTGACAGACACTGACATCATGGAGGATGAATGTGGTGAGAAAAAATCTCAAAAAAAGGCAAAACCCGCACTGAATATCACTTTGCTCTCTCCGGCGGAAGCGGAGTGTAAGGAGCAGATCTATAAAGAACTCTTGAAAGTGATGGATCTGTCACTCATCGACAGCTTGGAAGAAAAAGAAGCACGCCGTCAGATCAGGGAGATCTGTGCGCACCTGATGTCTGAATCAGATGTGCCTCTTAGCGCGATAACCCGCGAACGTATCGTTGATCAGATCGAAAACGAAATTATGGGCCTGGGACCGTTGGAACCCTTGCTCACGGATTCGACGATCTCCGATATATTGGTTAACGGTTGCAACACGGTTTACGTCGAGCGCTTTGGTAAGTTGGAACATTGTCCGGTGAAGTTCACCAGTAATACTCATTTGCTGAATATCATCGACCGCATTGTTTCCAGTGTTGGCCGCCATATCGATGAAGCATCGCCGATGGTTGATGCACGACTGCAGGATGGGTCCCGAGTTAACGTGATTATCCCGCCACTGGCGTTAGATGGGCCGCAGATGTCGATTCGACGCTTTGCGGTTGAGCTGCTTAACATGGATAACCTGGTTGAATTGGGGTCTGTGCCAGCACAAGTTGCACCGATTTTGAAAGGGATCGTTAAAGCGCGGCTGAATATATTGATCTCCGGTGGTACCGGTTCCGGTAAAACCACCATGCTGAACATTCTCTCAGGATTTATCCCTGAAGATGAACGTATTGTCACCATTGAAGACTCCGCTGAGTTGCAGCTGCAGCAGCCTCATGTGGTTCGGTTAGAAACCCGCCCCCCTAATATTGAAAATAAGGGTGAGGTGACCCAGCGTGAATTGGTAAAAAATAGTCTGCGTATGCGCCCGGACCGAATTGTTTTAGGTGAGGTTCGAGGTGGTGAAACCCTGGATATGTTGCAAGCCATGAACACCGGTCATGACGGTTCTCTGACCACCATCCACGCCAACAGTGCGCGCGATGCACTCGGACGAGTAGAGAACATGGTATCGATGACGGGTATCAACTTCCCAACGAAGGCCCTGCGGTCACAAATTGCATCGGCAATTGATGTCGTATTGCAGGTGGGGCGTTTGGAGGATGGGCGTCGACGCTTGCTCAGTATTCAGGAAGTTAACGGAATGGAAGGTGACATTATTACGATGTCGGAGCTGTTCCACTTCCAACGTCATGGATTGGACGAGGATGGCAATGTACTGGGGGACTTTAAAGCCACCGGTGTTGTGCCTTACTTCCATCAGACGCTCGCTCAGAAGGGCATAGATCTGCCTTTAGCTCTGTTTGAGCCCGAGTAAGAGGGAGATAGATCCATGGATATCGAGTTAGGTCCCATTACGTTCTTTCTAATGGTCGGTATAGCGGTATTTCTGCTGACATTTGGTATTACTGTGCCGGTGTTTGGGGAATCACGCAGTGCCCGTAAACGTTTGCAAAAAAGGCTGCAGGAGATACAGCAGCAGTCAGACAAGCCACCGATCAGCAATTTGTTACGTGAGAAGTACCTCAAGAGACTGGGCAGCCTCGAGCGTAGTCTTGAGCAGCTTCCCGGGATGGAGCGTCTCGCCCGCGTTATTGAGCAATCAGGACATCTGATTCTGGCCTATAAGCTAGTCCTCCTGGCTCTGTTGCTGGGGGCGGTGGCGTTTCTTTCGGTAGGATTGCTTAGCAATATGTGGGGGGTGGCTGTATTAGCTGCTATTGCTGGGTTAGCAATGCCATTTATTAAGGTTTTTTCTGATCGACGGAAACGTATGGATCGCTTTGATGAACAGTTGCCAGAGGCGATTGATATTATCAAACGTGCCCTGCAGGCCGGTCACCCATTCAGTGAGTCTCTACACATTGTTGCAGATGGTTTGGACGGCCCTATAGCCAAAGAATTTGGGATTACCTTTGCCGACCTGAACTACGGTAATGACTTGCGTCGAGCGATGCTTGGCTTACTGGAACGCGTGCCCAGTATTACGTTGATGGCGTTTGTCACCTCTGTGCTGGTGCAGAAAGAGACCGGCGGTAATTTGGCAGAAATTCTGGATAAAATCAGCCAGGTTATTCGTGGCCGGTTCCGTTTTCAGCGCAAGATTAAAACGCTCTCCGCAGAGGGGCGCTTATCCGCATGGATCCTGACGTTGGTTCCTTTCACTCTTTTCGTGATCATCTATTTCACAACACCAGACTATCTACCTATTCTCGTGGAAAGTCCGGATGGCCGTCAGTTGGTTATTGGTGCCTGTGTGATGATGGTGCTTGGTATCTATTGGATACGCCGGATTCTGAAGATAGAGGTATAGAACCATGGACTTTCTATTAGAGCTTATCAACGAACAGCTTCAGAACGAAAGCTATACCCGTTTGGTTTTTGTGGCTTTAGCCGCGGCTGCGGCGCTTGCGTTTGCATTTAGTCTCATGGTGTTGCTGGGATCCATCGCGTCACCGTTTGAAAGCCGTAAACGTGTGCTCACCAAAACTGGGGGGAGTACCCATGCAGGTGAGCCAGGCAGCAGAATGATCGATAGCCTCGATCCTTTAACTAAATTGTTGGTGCCTAAACAAGAGCATCATACGTTTCAGGTACGCCAAAAGCTGATGCATGCTGGTTTTCGCGCTGATAGCGCGGTCAAAAACTTTTATGCGCTCAAGGTATTTTTGGTTTTGTGCTTCTTTGGAATTGTTGTGTTTGGCGCAGGTTTCCTACCCGAGGTGACGACCCGCCAAATCTTTGTCTATGCGATGTTAAGTGCATTGGCGGGGTATATGTTGCCTTCCATATTATTGGATCGTATGGCGACAAAGCGCATTAAAACCATTCACTCTAGTTTCCCCGATGCACTGGATCTGTTGGTTGTATGTGTGGAGTCCGGGCTTGGATTATCGGCAGCGCTGCAACGTGTTGCCCAGGAGCTGGATGTCAGCCATCCAGAGCTTGCTGAAGAATTGGTACTTGTAAACGTCGAGATTCGTGCAGGTGTACATCGTATCGATGCACTGAAGAATATGGCCGCCCGTACTGGTGTCGATGATATTAAGGGTTTAGTCGCGCTTCTGGACCAGAGTATGCGCTTTGGTGGCAGTATTGCGGACACCTTGCGTGTCTATTCCGAAGAGTTTCGTGATAAGCGTATGCAGCGCGCAGAGGAATTAGCGGCTAAGATTGGTACTAAAATGATCTTTCCACTTACCTTCTGCATGTGGCCAGGTTTTTTCCTGGTAGCCGTTGGGCCTGCCGTTCTAAAGGTGTTAGAGGTCTTTGGAAGATAGGGGATTATCTGAGAAGGAGTTCCAGGATGATGACGCTCTCGATAGATAGGGTAACGCCGCGACAAAACCAATGCTGGCGTTGGATGCTGTTTAGTATGTTGGTCGGAATTGCAGGTTGCTCTGCGACTCAGGAGGTACCGGAAAAGGTCGATGAAAATGCGTTGTATGAAGGGCGCTCTACAGTCACCTTCTCCAACCTGCCGGTGGCAAAGACCGCTGAGGAAGGGGTTGAATTAGGTGATCAGCAGCTCCGGGCTGGCGAATATGACAAAGCGCTGTATATGTATATTCAGTCGATGGAGCTTGATGAAAACAATACTGAGGCGCTCTACAAAATTGGCCAGATTCACCTCGAACGGGGTAATACCGGCAAGGCTATCATGGCCTTTGAAGGGGTTTTAGCTCGAGATTCAAACCACATTTATGGGAATGAATCTCTGGGTGTTCTTTATCTGAAAGCAAACCGTTTCAAAGAAGCGCATTCATACTTTAACAAATCAATCGAAGCTGACCGATCTCGCCTACAGGCCGATAACTCGGATCAGATTAGTGCCGGATCTTTGACTGAAGATGAAATTGCAGCGGTGTCTAAACAGATTGAGGCGGACCGGGAATCTCCCGCACATGCTTACAATGGGTTGGGCGTTGTCGCGGATCTCAAAGGTGATCATGACCGGGCGCAGTCACTATACAGCCTATCTCTGGAGATCAATCCCAAAGCGGCGATTACGCTCAATAACAGAGGCTACTCATACTACTTGAGCAATCAATGGGAAAAAGCGGAGAGGTCCTACAAAGCAGCCTTGCGACTGGACCCTAAATCCCCGCAGGCATGGCGTAATCTGGGACTGCTTTATGCCCGTCAAGAGAACTATGGATCGGCTCTCACTGCATTTGAACAGGTGATGGAACCCGCCAGCGCTCATAACGATGTCGGCTATATCTGTTTGCTGGAAGGCAAGTATGAAAAGGCAGAGTTTTACTTTGATCGTGCGATGACGCTGTCGCCGACCTATTACGAAAAGGCATTTGAGAATATGAAACTCACGCAGCGGTTGCGTGAAAGTCAGGTGACCCAGCGTTGAGTCACCCATATTAGTCAGCGAATATGGTGCACCATCAGCTTGAAGCGGCTGAAGGTGGTATCAGACCCGATACCGTAGCGATAAAGATGCATGCGTTCGGTGTCGGGCAGGTTTGCGCCCGGGCGCATATTCACGCAGCTGGCAAATCCCGCGTCGCTGATCAACTGTGCTGTAATCGGATCGTGATCCTGAACACTGCCGTTTGGATAGGCAAAGTGATCACAGCTTCGGCCCACCATCCCTTCAATAGCCAGCTTGGAATCATTGATCTCCCGCGCTTGTTCTTCCGCCGACAAGCGGCTGAGAATCGCATGGCTGCAGGTATGCGCACCAAACTCGACCAATCCTGAATCCCGCATCTCATCAATTTCGGCCTGACTCAGCAGTCGATAGGGCGAATGGTTTTCAATTGACTTGTCGGGATCGCCACCCAGCGTTGAGATGAGTTGCTTAACTTCGGTATTCAGACGGCTGTTAACCATCCCTTTCAGGGAGCCCTGAATCTGTGCAGATGCGGCTGCTTTACCCGCCGGGCTGCTGAGGTTGAAGTGCATACCGTTCCAGCTGAGGGCCGTTTCTGAGGTTTCAGACAATGCCTGATTCAGGCGACAGAACCAGAGGGTATCTTCACCGTTCATCTGGTCGGAGACCAGGTAGATTGTGGCTGGGGCGTTGTATTTCTTCAGGATGGGAAATGCGAAGTCATAGTTATTCTGATAACCATCGTCGAAAGTAATGACTGCCGTCGGTTTATCAACATCCCCGTTATCCAGCATCTGCACCGCTTCAGACAGATGCACAATATTGAAGTGTGCACTCAGATAACGAATCTGTTCATCAAAGGTTTCCTGACTGATAAAACACCAGTCATCAAAAGGCAGCGGTTTATCCAGCACACCGTGGTACGCCAGAATAGAAATGCCACGCCGTTTCAGCGTTTTATGGAGCATAGCCGGGATGCCCGCAAAGCCCAGCCCTTTGATCACCAGATTCCTGATCACTGTCTTGATCCTTTGATATATCCGTATCCTGAGAAGTGCCCGACTATAGCACAGCACTCGCGAATGAACAGTGACCTGATCCGGGGCTAAGCCCGCAAGGAGTATGGGCTGATTTGAGAACTGCAGGTATCCGTGCCATGCTGAAATGCATCGAAACAGCAGGCGGAACACGATGGGCCTGGATATCGAAAAGTCTGAATTTTCAGCCGCAGAGTATGGTCGTTTCAAAAACCAGTTGAACGGCAATCTGCAAGCCTTAGCGCAGTTGCTGAAACGGCCGGGATTTGGGGCAGGTGAAACCACCCTCGGCGCTGAGCTGGAGATCTATATTGTCGACCAGCAAGGGCGTCCATTGTTTGTTAATCAGGCGCTCCACGCTGAGGTTAACGATCCTCAGTTAGCTTTGGAGCTGAATCGGTACAATCTTGAGTACAACCTATCCCCGGTGGTCGCGAAAGGAGCACCGTTCACCCAACTGGAAAATGAGATTCTGGGTGCGCTGAATGCGCTGCAGCAGGCGGCCGATCAATACGCTGGACAAGTCGTTCCCATAGGTATTCTACCGACATTGAAGCGGCGGCACTTTGGCCCTCATGCGATGACTAATCTACCTCGCTTTCATGCGCTGACGCGCGCTCTTTCCCGTATGCGAGGGGAGCTGTTTTCGGTTCGGATCAATGGCCCGGAACCGATCTCTTTACGCTCTCGTGATGTCACCCTGGAAGGGGCGAACACCTCCATGCAATTGCACTGCCGTGTTGCACCGGAACGTTTTGCCGAACTATTTAATGCTATGCAGCTCGCGACACCCATCGTATTGGCGATTGCGGGCAATTCGCCCTTTATGCTTGGGCAACGGTTGTGGCATGAAACCCGGATTCCGCTGATTAAACACGCGATAGACGGTCGTACCCGGGACGTGCGTGAAGCACATCTGCCTTCGCGGGTCAGCTTTGGGCACGGTTGGGTGAGGCAGGGGGCCTATGAACTGTTTGCAGAATCCGTCCATCTTCATGAACCGATCCTACCCATTTGCAACGGGGAAGATGCACTGGCGCTGGTGGGCGCGGGTGAATTGCCTTCGTTATATGAACTGCGCTTGCATCAGGGGACTGTCTGGCCGTGGAATCGGCCCATATTTGATGATGCCGGAGGGGGACACCTGAGAATAGAGATGCGGGCTTTACCTGCGGGCCCGAGCCCTTGTGACATGATGGCAAATGCCGCGTTCCTGATAGGGTTAGCGGAAGGCATGAGCAAAGATATGGAAGCGCGAATTCCTACGATGCCTTTTCTGGCTGTCGAACATAATTTCTATCGTGCAGCGGAAAAGGGCCTGATGGCACGTTTATTGTGGCCTGACCCTGAGGGCCATAAACCGCTGGTGACGCTACCAGCGTGTGAGCTGGCTATGTCGTTATTACCGTTGGCTGAAGAGGGATTACGGCAAATGGGGGTAGATGAGTCAGAGATCACACACTACCTGGGAATTATCCGGCAGCGTATTCAAAACCGTATGACGGGTGCCTGTTGGCAGCTGAAGACCTTTAAGCGACTATTGAACACTGAAGTGCGGCATCGTGCGCTGACCCTGATGGTTAAGCGTTATATTGAACATGTACGTAACAACCAACCCGTTTCTAGCTGGATGGAGAGCAGGTGACTAACAGGGAACAACAGCCGATACACTGTATACACAATCCCACGCCGGAGATGATTTCCTCCAGCGTAGAGGGTTTTTTGAATCAGCTGGGAGGTCCGGTAATGATCACCGTGGAGGGGCATGATCGCAGTCGCACCCGTGCTATCTGCACACTGCTGCACGGTAATGAACCTTCGGGGTTAAAGGCCGTGCATCGATGGTTACGTAGTGGTGGCACGCCTGCGGTCAACATCGTGTGTTTTATCATCTCGGTGAAGGCCGCGCTGACGGAGGAACTCTACAAGCATCGTATTTTGCCCGGCCAGCGTGATATGAATCGCTGTTTTAGCCCACCGTACGATGATTATAACGGGGCCATTGCTGAACACATGCTGGCGTTGATCGATAGCTACCAGCCGGAGTGCATGATCGATATTCACAATACCTCGGGTCGCAGTCCGGCGTTTGGGGTTGCGACCCATGAAGATCCCGCCCACGAGGCACTTATCTCACTGTTTACCAGCCATCTGATCATTACAGATCTGACGCTCGGTGCGATCATGGAGATGAGTAACAGTGTGATGCCGGTCGTGACGGTGGAGTGTGGCGGGGCGGGTGATGTGCGTTCGGACGAACTGGCGGTGGATGGATTGGCCCGCTATTTATATGAAGAGCATGTCATGCGTTTGCCCCATGATGGTATTCAGATCGATCTCTACCGGCATCCGGTACGACTGGAGTTACACCCGAACAGCCAGATCGAATTCGCCGATATGGCTATACCGGACGTGGACCTGACTATCCGTAATAATTTGGAAGAACACAACTTTGGTACAGCCCCTGAAGGAACGCATATTGGTTGGCTTGGGGAGCACTGTGGTGCCCGTATTTTACGGGTAAGAAATGCCGCAGAGAGGGATGTGTTTTCGACCTTTTTCAGACTGGAGGGCCGTAAACTGCTTACCGCCCGCCCGCTGAAGTTGTTTATGATCACCGGTAATAAGTCGATCGCCCTCAGCGACTGTCTGCTGTACGCCTCGTTCGAGCGTGAACATACCATCGTGCACAGCTAAGCGTGCACGTCGTTGATAATTTATCCTACTTCCCGTTCCAGAATAGCCACGCCCTGACGATATCCAAGACCACCGTTACCATGTACGGCACCCAGTGAAATCTCTCCGCTGGTGAGCTGCTGATACATGCAAATCAAGCCGTTCAATGCGGGGTTGTTCCAGGGCGCGCGTGCTAGGTTCATGCCCCCGGTAATCGTGATGGGATATTCTTTCAGGAAGTCGGGGATCTTATCCACTGAGCTGACTAAACCGCTGTTCAGGAGGAAAGCCATAGGCACAACCGGATAGCAGGTGTACGTATCCAACAGGGCTTCACCACGCATAAAGCGGTCGCTGAAATCGATCTGTGCCTGCTCACAACTGCGCTGATAGGCGAGTTTCATATGAGTATAGTGCGCGATGTTTTCGATCTCAGACGGCCCGTCTTCCGGCAAGCGCCCTAAGCCAACACCACGTACAGCAACCCGCTGTGGCTGAGCAATGTTGAGTGCATCAGCCGTGTCTGCATTGCACAGGAGTATGACACCGTTGAAGTCGATCAGCGGGTTGGCACAATCAACGCCCCGGAATAGCGGGGTGATCAGCTCAAACCAGCGGGCAGCAGGGGTGGCTTGACTGACATCAACCACATCATTCTGCGCGTCCAGCGTGGACAGGTAGCTACGTTGGTAGTTCTCAAACAGGGCCGCCGCGATTGTACGGAACTGATCCGCATCGATGTTTTGATTCTGGATAAACTGCTGCGCAACGTCGTCATACCCTTGTGTCAGTGGGTAGTCATCACCGTACACGGCCATTAACTGCAGGCGCTGGTCTCTCGGATAGCCGGATTTAATCAGCTCTTCACCGCGAATTGCTACGGCTGGAGCGCCATCGGCAATAAGCTGGTGCGCGTGATTGAGCGCTTCAATCGGGCCGCAACCACTGCGGAAGTGATTTGGCTTTTCGGGTGCATGCCAATCGCTGTCTAGCCGCTCGATAAACAGCTCCTGCAGCGGAATGCCCAGCTCTGCCAATTGCTCTTCGTAGCGTTGAATAGAGTCCAGACTGCCCTGACCGTCGACTGTTTTTGCTGCTGCAACCAGATATGCCTGTGACATGGTATATACCCGACAAAAAGTGGATGCCCAGTGTATCAGGGTTATTACTTAGGGGTAATAGCCGGAACACGAATAAGTGAACAGCTGGTTTTTGTTTGATCGGTTCTTCGGGGTGCACATATTCAGAGCATGCGACAGCGCGTGCACGTTTCGGAGGCAGGTTCGGTTTCAGTGGCGTTGAGGTGTGTTGCTTTCGAAAAAAGGTTAGATGATAAAAACCACTTTGTTTTTAACGCGTTACTGGCCATTTAATGGCTTTGTAAGTAGGCGTTCTGAATGCCAGCGGATTTGGCACGTAACTTGTTATGCCTCTGTAGGTCTATGGATGACGGGCAGGGGTCATTATGTTTTTTGCCAGGAACTTCGGGAAGTACCGTGCAATCGTAATCTCGGTTGCCATGTTTATCATTTTGGATTTGGGTGTACTGGGGCTTAACTTCTATATATCCAGCCAGATTGCCAGCGATGCGGTGAACGTTAACTTGGCGGGTCGCCAGCGCATGCTGTCGCAGAAATCGGTCAAAGCACTGTTGGATTATCAGAACGACTTGGCGCAGGGTGCATCCGGTGCTGACGCTTATCAGGAGATGCTCTCTTCTGTTGCGCTGTTTGATCGTACGCTGCAAGCGTTTCATTCCGGTGGATATACATCGGATGCGACGGGGCAGGAAATTTTTCTGGCGGCTGTAGAAACGCCGATCTCTATCGCGGTTGTTGAGGAGAGTCTGGCGATCTGGAAACCTATCCGGCGAGATTTTTCACGGCTCGAAAGGGAGAGTAACAGTGGTAGGCCGTTGCTATCTCATCTGGTGGATATCGCCAAGCAGAATAACCTGACTCTGCTCAAACTGATGAACGATCTGACCAACGATCTGGAATCGGTTGCGAAGCAAAAATCGGATACCTTACGTTGGATTCAGGCATCGGCGATTACGCTGGCGATCCTTAACTTTTTCCTGATTCTATTCCACTTTATTGGCCAGTTGCGCAGCAGTGATGCCGTGGCAGAGTTTGCCCGTAAAGAGACTCAGGAGATCCTGCTGACGGTGCGTGAAGGGCTGTTACTGCTGGATTCCAATCTGATCATCGGGAGCCAGTATTCCGAGTCGGTTAAAGCGATTTTCGGGGATCGTGATTTTGCCGGAATGTCGTTCAGAAGTTTGCTACACAATCTGGTCGTGGGACAGGACATGACCACCACCGAGGAATACATCAAGCTATTGCTGAATGAGCAGGTAAAGGAAAACCTGATCGGTTCTTTGAATCCACTATCTGATGTTGAAGTGAGTTTGCCCCAAGCCAATGGTGGCTATGCGGTTAAACACCTCTCTTTCCGTTTTAACCGCACTATTGAGGATGGAAAAATCAGCCATATTCTGGTGACGGTGCTGGATATTACCGAGACGGTTGCATTGCGTCAGTCACTGGAAGCGGCCCGAAATCAACAAGGTTTGCACACCGATGCGCTGAAAAAACTGGCGCATCTGGACAGTACTACGTTGAGTGCATTCCTCTCCCGGACTGAACAGGATCTGCATGCGATCAACGACACCTTGAAAGATGAGGCGGCAGAACCTCAAGGTTATAACGCCAAGCTGCAGAACTGTTTGCGCATTGTGCATCGGGTCAAAGGTGATGCGGGTGCGTTAGACCTGTTGCAGATTGCCACGGCGGCACACCATTTCGAAGATCAGCTGCAAATATTGCAAAAAACGGAGGGTTTGCAAGGCAGTGATTTTCTGCCGTTGACGTTGTCCCTGAACGACTTTCTCCAGTTGATCGCTGAACTACGTGAGATCTCTGATCTGTTGCAGAACCTACAACCGGTTCAGGTAGTTGCAGAGAGTGGTGCCGTTACGACAGAGCAGATACCACTGCCCCTCGATGAACAGCCAATCATGCGTTTGGCCAAACGTATCGCACAAGAGAACGATAAAGCGATCAGCGTGACGTTTGATGCGGAGGAGGCCGCAGTACTTTCCGCCGAGCAGCGTATTTTGGTGCAGGCAAGTGTGATTCAGCTGGTGCGCAATGCCGTTGTCCACGGTGTTGAGTCAGCGGAGGTGCGTTTGCTGGCGGGTAAGCCTCCTACCGGAACGATTGATGTCAGGGTGAGCTTGGAGGCTGATGGTCTAAGAGTCAGTGTCAGAGATGATGGGCAGGGCTTGAATCTGAAACGTCTTCGTGAGCAAGCGGAAGCAAAAGGTTTATACAGCCGTGAGGTGCTGGACGGTTTTTCCCGTACCCGTGTGATGGGACTGATCTTCGAGCCGGGCTTTTCCACCGCCGCAGAGGCAAATGAGCATGCTGGACGGGGTATCGGAATGGATTTAGTCCGTACCAATGTCAATAAAATGAAAGGGCGTATCCGTATTTCAAACCAGCCCAGACGCTACTGCGAAATCTCTTTCCTGATACCCACATCCCAGTTGGAAGATAGTCTTGTGGCGGAGGCGGTATGAAGCGGTTGATGATAGTGGATGATTCGATGGTGATCCGTCGCCGTATTTCACGTACGCATGGGCTGGACGGGTATGCAGTGGTCGGTACAGCGGAGGATGGCATAAACGCGATTGAGGTGGCTCGGGAAACCCAGCCAGATATGATCACGATCGACCTGACGATGCCGAATATGGATGGACCAGAAGCGATACCGGTTCTGGCCTCGTTGTGCCCTCAGGCACGCATATTGGTGGTATCTGCGTTATCGGACAAAGCAACAGCGATTGGGGCTCTGGCGAGTGGGGCACACGGTTTCTTATGTAAGCCTTTTACTGATCAGGAGCTACGGGATGCGTTGCTTGAACTGGCACAGGACTGATGAGCAGGCATGGACGCTACGGCAGGTGAATCATCATGAGTAAGAATCTAGAGCAGGATACCATTGAGGTATTTATTAACAGCTTGGCGCATTTCTATCAGCAGCTGGGGTTGGATGAAGTAGAGATTGGAGTGCCCTACCTGCTGGATTCCAATCATCCCATTGTTGAGGACTACACCGGAATCATCGGCATATCCGGGCGGCGTAAAGGTTGTGTTTATTACACGTGTCCGCAGGCATTACTCAGTTATATTTTGCTGGCAATGGGGGAGAAGGACGTCACGACTGATCACCTTTGTGATCTGGTTGGTGAGATCGCCAATACCATTGCGGGAAATGCCCGTCAGGCATTTGGGGCCGAGTTTATGATTTCGGTGCCTGTGGTCATTAAAGGTGAACCTGAGAAAGTCAGTCTGCCGAAAAATACCCGCTGTGTTGTGATTCCTACCAAGTGGAAGTTCTATCAATCCATCATCGTTGTTGCATTGGAGTAAACGCATTCCAAAAGTGACCTGTAATGTGGGTTTCGGTTCGTGTTCAATGTTGTTGGCTGCTAGTCTTAAAGGAGTCACTACACTCTCTTTTCTGTAAAGGGGGAGCCGGCGAATAGGTCTTGTGCGTAAACGGAGGGCTTATCCGCAGATTCCCCAAGGGGGATATCATGACGGAATGTCACCAGATGTTGCAGGCGATAGCACGCACTGCACGTGAGACTGCCCGGCTCACCGGTCGGGGGCGGTTTGCTGAAAACGTAATGACCGCCATTCGTTCAGTTCAGAGATCACGTTTTGTACCGGACGGGCTGGTGGTTGAGGCTTATGAAAATATCGCCCTGCCGATTGGTTATGAACAGACCATCTCTCAGCCCTATATCGTTGCTTTGATGACCGACCTGCTCAGGCCGGAAAAGGACCATATCTGTTTGGAAGTCGGGACCGGATCGGGGTATCAGGCGGCGGTATTGTCTCTTCTGACCTCAAAGGTTTATACCATCGAAATTATCGCTCCCCTTTTCCGTCAGGCATCCTCGCAGTTACACAAGATGCACTACGATAATGTTTATCCGTTATTAGGGAATGGCTATCTGGGGTATCCGGAGGCTGCGCCCTATGATCGTATCATTGTGACCGCTGCCGCTGAGAAGATACCACCCGCGTTGATCGAGCAGTTAAAAAAAGGAGGGCGCATGATGATTCCGATTGGCCCCGAGAACGGCGCGCAGGTGTTGTATCAGGTGGATAAGGATGCAGCGGGTGAAGTGACAACGCAACCAGTGCTGGATGTGCGTTTTGTACCGCTGATAGAAGGTGAGACGCTGGCGTTGTAAACCAAAGCCGGCAATGTATTTCTTAATACATTGAAATATAAAAATTATTGTGTGGTGTCGTCTGCGAGTTGTTCTAAGGCTAACATCAATGCATGTTGTGCCGCAGGGGAAAGATGACCAAAGGCTTCGATCAGACGGCGTTGATTCCGACTTAGATTATTGATCTGAAAGTTACTTGGAGTATGTCCATTGACGTAGTAGTCGATGGAGATGTCATACAGTTTACACACACGCGCGACATCGTTCAGGGTGGCCGGTTCGGTCCCCTGATTACTCTCCCAGCCCTTAATCGTAGATACTGCCTTGGCAAGACGTTTTGCCGCCTCTACCTGGGTCAGATTGACGCGCATCCGTGCCTGCTTCAGTCGTTCTGCACGCGTACTCACGGAGGCGATTCTCGCTCAGCTCTGATAGGTTGTCAGCAAAGGTACATGGAGGACATCCCTTGATCTGTTAGTGGCATGTCCTGCTTAGACCTTCAGTTACATATAAAAGTAGCAGCAGTATAGTTTGCCCGCTCCCGTATTTCCTGTGGATGAGGGATTGGGAGCTGGAATAGGAGTAGCACAGGGAGTCCAATGGCAAAGGATTGCACTATCTCTGCAGCTTGAGCTTGATGAGGTAGGGAATACGCCGAGTTAACGTTACTTCGCACCGCGGTTGGTCAGGACCGCAGGTATCGTTAATAGCAAAATCTTAATATCCAGCCAGAACGACAAGTTGCGGATATACTGAATATCCAGCCTGATCCATTCGTCAAAACCGATATTATCGCGGTCTGCAATCTGCCAGAGGCAGGTAATCCCCGGTTTGACTTCCCGACGCATGACATGCCACTGTCCCATCTGTTTGTCTTCGGTCACTGGCAGAGGACGTGGACCCACCAAGCTCATATCGCCGCGCAAAACGTTGTACAGCTGCGGCAGC
This sequence comes from Pontibacterium sinense, assembly GCF_015209595.1. Classification (GTDB taxonomy): domain Bacteria; phylum Pseudomonadota; class Gammaproteobacteria; order Pseudomonadales; family Balneatricaceae; genus Pontibacterium; species Pontibacterium sinense. The sequence goes on from NZ_JADEYS010000012.1 coordinate 133,406, forward strand.
TCATCGATACTCCATTTACGAATAAAGCGTCCGATGGGTGTGATGCGGGGATCATCCGTCATCTTAAAGGCCGGTCCATCGCGTTCGTTCTGTTCCATCAGTTTAGCTTTTAAGGCTTCAGCGTTGGTCACCATGGAGCGAAACTTGAACATGCCAAAAGGCGTGCCGCCACGTCCCATCCGCGGTTGTACAAAAAAAGCCGGGCCCGGGTCGGTGACTTTGATAATGATGTAGGTACAGATGAGAATGGGGGAGAGCATCAACAACGCACATAACGCGCCAGCTTTGTCCATGGCGGTCTTCCAGAGGGGGACTTTTTTTAGAAAAAGGCTCTGAGCATTGCCGCCGATACTGTCTGGATTGAGAAGAGGTTTATTCATCAATAATCACCACGTCCTAACTACGTCTATTGTTGTGGCAAATCGTCAAACTTCAGTTTCCGGAATGTTTTCATGTTCTGAGAATTGACGAACTGAACGGCCACTCCCTCCATGTCCGAGCGGACTACGTGGCCGATCGCCTTTAGCGCAATATCTTTCCCTGAGGCTTCTAGCGGCCGTAACTCTTCAAATGGCAGCAACACTTCCAGTTCTAACTGCGTACCTTCAGGCAATGACGTTGAGGTGAGTAAGTATGCCCCGCTGGCTGAAATATCCCGGGTTACTGTTTGTGTTGTGGCTGGGCCGATATTCTCCCCGGATACTTGTTGGATGGTGGCGACCAGATTCAGGTTGAGACGCTCCTGAATACGATTATCACCATTCTCTTCGCTCTCTTCGTCCAAGGTGCTACGTACTTCCGTATCCGGGTAGACCATGACCTGTATGTCGTCGAGCAACTCAGGGTATTCCAATTGTTCTCGAATACGTGAGAGTACAACCTGAGCGCCGGCCTCGGGTGTATTGAACAGATAAAGTCCCAGAGTTCCCGGCGCAAACCAGCCTAATTCATCGATCAGTCGGGTTTGAGCATGTATATGCGAGGTGATGTGCCGCAGTCGGGGAGGAGACTGCAATGCTTCGGGCAGGGGGATAATCACCAGGCTGAAAGGATTGCCCAGACGATCAGCACGAAAGCGTTCTTTATCCAGCAGCTGATAAAACTCAACGGTTGGCAGCAGATGGCCGTCATCCGGATGGTGTAGCTCGGGCTTCTGAATAAAAAACTGCTTTAGAAAGCGCAGTAGCTTTTTGTTCGGTTGCATAGCAGCGGTATCCTAAGACAGTGGCGGTCAGTCTGGTTTATCGCATCACTACAATAGGTCTGACATCCAATGTGGGACCCGTATGAACATCAAGCATAACGCGCTCTGTTAAAGATGAACAGAGCTAATATTCAAGAATTACGGGTCCTAAATCGGAGGTCTGGAAAGCCGTTTTGGCAATCAGATGTCAAGCTGTGGGCGGTCGTAATTAGCGGGCTCGTCTGAGTAAACGCATACATTGAAATCTGCGACCAAACCGTCTTCTGCTACGCACTGGGTTTCAAAGAAGTTAACAATTTCAGCGCGCTGGCAGTGTGCTTCAAAAGCGGCATTGTCTTGCCAAATTTCGTTAAATACGATGGGGAAGCTGCTACCTTCAGCGAAGGGACTGCTGATGTGACGTGTCACTGTATACTGAATGCAACCGTCCTCGCGTTGGGTATTCGGTTCCAGCGACTGCAGAACGCTGAAGAGTTCCGCTTCTTTACCTGGCTTAGGCTGAAACTGTGCCATGCAATAGACTTTTTTAGACATAAAAATTGGCCCTGAAATGTTCCGTCGAGAGGGGGTGGATAAAAGATCATCAGAATCCCCGACCCCTTGTTAGCGTTGGGGCAGGGCGAGATACGCGGAGCTTTTGCACGGAGTTATCCACAGATGCCGGGGATAACTCCGTAATGGCGATCAGCTGTGTTCTTGCAGGAACTTCGGATCCAGTTTTAGTTCGTCATTGGAGTTCACTGCAACGCCGCGGGATTTAATGTCTTCGGCAATCGCTTTTGCTTCTTCCAGTGAGTGCATTGCATAGGTGCCACACTGGTATTCGTTCAGTTCAGGAATCTGATTCTGAGTCTGTACACCCATGACATCTTCCATCGCTGCTAACCAGGATTCAGCAACCTGCTGCTCATCCGGTGTGCCGATCAGACTCATGTAGAAACCGGTGCGGCAGCCCATCGGGGAGATGTCGATAATCTCAACGTTGGGGCCGTTCAGGTGATCGCGCATAAAGCCTGCAAACAGATGTTCCAGCGTGTGAATACCACGTTCGGTCAGAATTTCTTCATTCGGACGGCAGAAACGCAGATCGAATACCGTAATGGTATCTCCGCCTGGGGTGGTCATGGACTTTGCAACACGGACAGCAGGTGCATTCATACGGGTGTGGTCAACCGTAAAACTGTCGAGCAGAGGCATAGTGGAACTCTCTTATGGATGTATTAAGTTTCTAACGGTTCAGCGCAGATATTATTCCTTACGGCTGAGCCATCTCAGGGCTGGTGTCCGGGCAGTGTATGTAGCACGGATGCACCAGCAATCGCTGATACCCATTTTACGTTAAATCGCCGATGCTGCATAACCAGCGACAAACCGACGCAGGTGGTCTGGGTTGGCACACTGGCTTGATCATGCAATGCCACATAGAATGTGGCGCTATTGTTAGGGAATTGACGTATTAAAGTCAGAGAATTGGCTGAAATATGCCGTCTCAGGTAACGAGACGGTTTAAAAATAATGGTGGTAGTGGTATTCAACGAGATGGATTTCGCGTATTGGTATCTGTATGAATAAAAAAGGCATTCTCTTTGCGTTGACTGTTGTGTGTGCCTTAGCCGCGGTTGTCAGTGTGTATCTTAACTATCACTACTCGGCCGCATTGCTGACTGTTCAACTTGAACGTAAAGAAGGGCAGCGCGATGCTCAGGTTGTTGCCAGTAAGTTGGATGTCTTTCTGGAAAATCAGCAGCGTCTGGTTGAAACCGTAGCAGGATTACCCGCCCTGCGCGATTACATGCATGAAACGTCCGCCGAAGGTGAGCAAAAAGGGCGTTACCTGCTTGATCTGGTTTGTCGTACCCAAAAAGCCTCAATTTGTTACGCACTTGATGACGAAGGTACGATCACGATCCACAACTCGGATATTGGTCCCGTTCCTCTCAAGGGAAAAAACTTTGCTTTCCGCCCCTATTTTAAAAATGCGTTGACCCAGCGACAGGATATCTATGCTGCGTATGGTGTCACCACGCGTAAGCGGGGTGTGTATTTTAGCCAGTTAATGGCGGATGAGCAGGACCACACCCTCGGTGTGATGGTCGTCAAATTGGCCGCCGATCGAATTGACGAAGAACTCACCAAAGAGCGCCGCAACCTGATGCTGGTGGATTCACAGGGTATTGTCTTTGCGGCCACGAATTCTGACTGGATCCTGAAAAGCTTATGGCCCTTGAGCGAAATCCAGCAGAAACAGGTGCTCTCATCACGCCAGTTTGGTGATACGCGTATTGAAAGCCTTGGCTTCGAGCAAGTCGATGATGCCGGGCGTATCAAAGTGAATGAGCGTGATTTTGTACTGGAAAAGGCCCCATTAGAGCGTTTAAACGGCTGGCAGGTCTTTTATCTTCGCGAAGGGTATCCGGTAACAACATTCAACCAGATCAAGAATCTGACCGAGCTGACCATTCCCCTGTTTGGTGTGCTGTCTTTAATCTTTGCGGTGATGTTTCTGCGCTGGCGCCAGAGTCTGAAGCTGCAAGTGGCTGAGGAGCGCAAGCGTGTTAAAACAGAAGCACGTCTGTATCAGCTGGGTGATATTTCCAACGAGGGTATTCTGATCCATCGACGGGGCAAAATCGTTGATCTAAATACTGTCGTGGAACGGATGTTTGGCTATAGCCGTGAAGAACTGGCTTCTATGGAAGTCTGGGATCTGCTTGCACCGGAAAGTATCGCGGTGGGTTTTCATAATGTACATACCGGGATGGAGCTGCCTTATGAAGTACAGGCGTTGCGCAAAGATGGGCGAGAGTTCCCGATGGAGGTGTTCGCTAAGAATAGTGAATTGGAGGGTGAGTCGGTACGTGTGGCTTGCCTGCGTGATATCACCGAATTTAAGCAGCAAGAAGCCACCATTCGTTATCAGGCGCAGTTTGACCTGCTCACCGATCTGCCCAATAAGCAGCTATTTACTGAACGTCTGAAGCGCTCGCTGGAACATGCGGCAGAGAACAACACAAATGTCGCGGTGTTGTATATCGATCTGGATGATTTTAAAAAGATCAATGACGGTATGGGGCACGAAGCCGGTGATCAACTGCTGATCGCTGTTGCCCAGCGTTTGCTGTCTGTTACCCGCATTGGCGATACGCTGGCGCGATACGGTGCAGATGAGTTTGTTATGCTGCTGGACGAAGTGAATGCCGAAAGCGAAGCGCCGCGTATGGCGCAGCAGGTATTGCAGGAGCTGGAACACGAATTCGAAATTGAGGAACACCGTTTCTATATCTCAGGCACCGTCGGTATCGCTATCTATCCCGATGATGGTCGCGATGAAGTGAGCTTGCTTCAGCATGCTGATATCGCCATGCATCGCTGTAAGGTGGAGAACAGCGGCAACAGCTACGGTTTCTATCAATCCAGCATGAACGAAGATGTGGCGGTGCGGGTGGAGATGGAACGGCATCTGCGCTCTGCCCTGCAGAACAACGAACTCTATCTCCACTATCAGCCGATCTTCGGCTCTGATGACCGGCGCTTGCTGGGGGCTGAAGTACTGGTACGCTGGCGCAGTGAGGAACTGGGGTTTGTCGGGCCGGATAATTTTATCCCGTTGGCAGAACAAACCGGACTTATTGTGGAAATTGGTCACTGGATTCTGAAGACGGCGTGTACGCAGGGTCGTAAATGGCTGGATGAAGGCTTGAAAGACTTTTATCTGGCGGTGAATATCTCACCGCGCCAGTTACGCCATCAGGACTTTATCTATCTGCTTAAGTCCGTATTGGATGAAACCGGGTTTCCGGCTCAGGCGCTGGTACTGGAGCTGACAGAAGGTTTACTGGTGAAAAAGGATTCCGGTACCGCACAGGTATTGGATGATCTGAAAGCACTGGGCGTGATGTTATCGATGGATGATTTTGGCACGGGCTATTCATCGCTGGCCTACCTGAAGATGTTCCCGTTTGATGTTATTAAGATTGACCGCAGCTTTGTACGTGATCTGGCCGTTGATGCCAGTGATCAGCAGTTGATTGTTGCTGCTATCGAAATGGCAAAAGCGTTGGGGCTGAAGGTGGTGGCGGAAGGTGTCGAAACCGCTCAGCAGCTGCACTTTTTACGTGACGCCGGGTGTTATTCAGTACAAGGCTATTATCTGAGTAAGCCCATCGACCCGATGCTATTTAGCGAGCGTATCGTTGAGAAAGAGTTAGCTGAACGTCTGGTTATGCTGTGACGCTAAAGGCATACCGGGCATAACCCGGTATGCGGGTAAATCTGCACCGACGAGATAGATGGCTTTGTAAACGGGTGGTCATGTATCCCGATAACCTGTCAGCATGATGCGTATGAGGTTGTGGGGGCCACGTCGGCTGAACCAGATGACAGCGACGATATGAAAACCTACCAAGCCCATCACCAGATTAGCGCTGGTTTCATGCAGGTCTTCTATCCAATCCTCTCCCCAGAACAGATCCGTCATGGCTAACCAGCCAGACAAGCCCGTGAGCACGACGCCTGCCAGCAGCACCAGAATCATCAGTCCGCCGATTGGATTATGACGATCAGGGGAGGGTGTATCGCCACGTAGCAGCTCACACAGGTGATGTTTGATATGAGTGGGTGTCGGCCAGAAGTCACTGAAACGTGCGTTCCGGGGGCCAATAAACCCCCAGACAATCCGCACGGCGACCAGCGCTAACGTCAGATAGCCGACCCACTCATGGGCAGACTCACCTTCTTCCAGCAGAAAATAGTTGAGCAGAAAACTGGTGGCCAGTGACCAGTGGAAGGTGCGGATCAACGGATCCCACACCTTCACGGTCTGTTGCGATGGAGTAAGCATGGTTACTTCATCTTGGTTTTTACAGCGTCACCCGAGACGGGATGGAAATAAACCTCGACGCGGTTATTCGTCTGATCCCAGCCGTAGATCTCATAGCAACCACCGCTGGTGACTTTAAACTTCTTGATTTTGAATCCCTGATCTTTGATCTGCTGTTGCATGATTTCCGCAGGGATCCAGTCTTGCTGATTACCATCGGTACAACGTGGACCGGCTTGAACCTGAGTGGTCGCAAGCATCAGGACAGTGGTGGCAGTGATCAGTGCTTTCATCGGTAGAGCCTCATTAAGTCGTGTGAATGAGGCTATTGTCGCGCAGCAAACTTAAAACAAACTTAAGGTTGAGGCAGTATTACCTGTACCGTTAAGCCGCCCTCATCGGCTGTGTCCTGCAGCTGGTATTCTCCCAAATGCAGGGTGACTATCTGATCGATGATCGAAAACCCCAGCCCGGCCCCCTCGCTGTCTGCCTTGTTTTGTCGGTAGAAACGCTGAACGACCTGTGATTTTTGTACAGCATTCAGCCCCGGACCGTGATCTGCAACGCTGATCAGGAAGTTCTGCTGTTCTTTGGACAATGAAACAATGATGGTATCGCCGATACAGGTATAGCGAATGGCGTTTTCTATCAGGTTACGTAGCAGGATTTCGATCAGTGTGGGCTCGGCGTAAAGCGGCTGAGCTGTGTGGTTGATTAGCTCGATCTGAACACCGCGTTTAAGTGCATGCGGGACCAGTTCTGCGATCAGGTTTGCGGCCAGTTGATCACCATCCAGCGCTTGCTGCTCCAGCTGTTCACTTTTACGCGGCTCCAGTCGCGCCAGCATAAGGAGTTGTGTAACCACCCGCTCCATCCGGTTCAGGCCCGCAGATAGCGGTGCTGCCTGTTCATCGCAGAGCGCGAGACGTTCGATATGAATACGCAAGGCGGCCAGCGGTGTGCGCAGCTCGTGGGCGGCATCACTGGTAAAGCGGCGTTCACGCCGCAGGGTATCGGCAACCCGTTGGAACATTCGGTTAAGTGACTCGACCGGGGCCTGCAATTCGCTGGGTAAGTGTTTGCTGTTGATCGGCGAAAGCTCCGCGCTATTGCGCTGATCCAGTTCCCGGCTGATCTTTTTAAGCGGGCGCAGGTTGAGATTGACCGTCAGCGTGATGGCCACGATCAGACTGGCAATCACCACGGCTAAAGGCAATAAAACCTGTTCAGCGACTTCCTCTGCTACCTCTGTACGCAGGGCCAGTGGTTGGCTGGCACGTATCCATAGAGACTGCCTAGGAAGATAAAGTGTGTAACTGCGCTGCTGTTGGGCGGTCTCGGTAGTATGTGTATCAAAGCCTGCATTTTCTGGCGCGGGTAGTTGTAGATCAGAAGGTGATGAATAGAGCAGAGCGCCATGCGTATCCCACACCTGAAAGCCCTGATTCTGTTCGTAATAGTGGCCCGGATCATAAGTGTTAAGGCTACGATAACCCTCTTCGTATTCATCTTCGCTGCCTGTGCGTGGCGGCATCGCGGCCTCAGCCTGACGCACTGATGCTCGCATGGAAGAAAGTAGGGTGTCTGGATCATCGCTGAGAGTGAGCTGACTGGCGAACTGGCGGGCAAACTGTACCAGTGATGCATCGTATACTTCTTCGACTTCATGGTGGGTGGTCGACCATGTCCAGCTCAGCAAGACCAGAGTAGCGATGCTGAACAGCCCCGCGAGTGCGCATAGAATACGGTTCTGAATTGAACGCATGTTAGTTCTCCACCATGTAGCCAACGCCACGAACCGTGCGAATCAGACTCTTGCCAAACTTCTTACGCAGGGCGTGGATATGAACTTCCAGCGCATTGCTTTCCGGGTCATCCTCGTAAATCTCTTCCTCAATCTGGCGGCGGGTGAGTACACGTCCTTTAGCGTTCAGCAGGCTCAGCAGCAGATCGTACTCTCGTCGTCCCAGTGTCATTGAATGGTTTTGGAACTTAACCTCGCGCGCCGCCGTGTTAATGGTGAGATCACCGTGTTCAATGTACTCCTGATCGCGACCTGATGCGCGGCGGTGCAACGCACGGATTCGAGCTTCCAGTTCATCAAGATCAAATGGTTTAACCAGATAATCGTCCGCACCCTTATCGAGGCCAGTAATCCGTTCCTCGATCGCATCGCGGGCTGTCAGGATCAGAACCGGTGTGGCGATCCCTTGTTGTCGGGCTTGCTGTAACACTTCAAGTCCGTCCATATCGGGTAGGTTCAGGTCAAGGATGACAACGCCGGCGCTATCGTGCTGCATGACTTGCAAACCGGCTGACCCGGTTTGTTGCCAATCGACTCGATAATTCCTGGCTTGCAGTGCGAGCATAATGCCCTGACCCAGCAGGGGGTCGTCTTCGATTAACAACAAACGCATCAGGGGCAGGCTCCATTTAAAATGGTTTCAGTATCCCATAAGAAAATTAAACAAAACTTAAGGATTCGGAAGGAATTCTGATGCTGGTTGTTGAGCGATCAATTTTCTGGCCGCTTTCTGGTTGTTTATTAAGCGTTTTCAGGAAAAACGAAAATAAATGCAAAAACTTTGAAAAAGATGGCTTCTCGTTGTTGACAGAAAAATTGATCGAGGTAATATACGCGCCACTCCTACGGAGGGATGGCTGAGTGGTCGAAAGCACTGGTCTTGAAAACCAGCGGTCCGAGAGGGCCCTAGGGTTCGAATCCCTATCCCTCCGCCATTTCTAAAATGGCGGGAGTATGAGCGTGTAGTTCCTCGATAGCTCAGTTGGTAGAGCAGTAGACTGTTAATCTATTGGTCGCTGGTTCGAGTCCAGCTCGAGGAGCC
>NZ_JADEYS010000013.1 GCF_015209595.1 Pontibacterium sinense
TGAAACAGCAAACTGAATATGTACCTCAAATGACCTAATCAATCACTTGAGGCACATATGGAGAGATGGTATCTACAGGGCTAAGTTGTTGGGGCTGATGTAAGTGCTCTGCCTATCAGCAGCGTTAGGTTAATAGACGCGTAGTGATGCCCCGCATTTGTGCCTGCTATCAGGTTGAGTGTTGGGTATCGCGTTGCTCGACCCAACCTACAGGGTAGCAATGCTTAATGTCGGTTGGAGCGAGCGCAGGTAATTTCCAGCAGGTGTCTTCCACTTCTGTGATCTGTGCTTCGCTCGTTTGCGCAACGTTCTGTGTTGGGTATCGCGTTGCCTGGCCCAACCTACGAGGCTGTAATGCTTAATGTTGGTTGGGACGAGCGTAGCGATTCCCAACATCTATCTCCCAATTCAGCGACCCGCGTCTCGCTCGTTTTCCCGCAGTACCCATCCGTTCCGCCAAATTGGTCCTAACCTTAATCGTTGTCGTTAATACACTGATTAATCAGGTAAATATGGCAAATCGAAATTCAGCGTTATATTTAGAGTATTCAGGCTTTTAGTCGAGGTGTCGTTCAGGTACTTTGGCTAGCTTTGTTTCCGTTCGGTCGATCAGGAGTGCGCCACATGTCAGAGTTGAACAAATACGCCGAGAAGGTGACCGCGGTCATTCTGGCCGGTGGTATGGCACGCCGTATGGGAGGAATGGATAAAGGTTGGGTGGAACTCAGCGGAAAACCGTTGATCAGCCATGTACTGGAAACAATCCGGCCTCAGGTTGGTCGTTGTCTGATTAATGCCAATCGCAGTATGGACGCGTACAGTGCATTAGGGATGCCTATTGTTAGTGATCTGGAAGGGGATTTTCAGGGGCCATTGATGGGGATGGCAACCGGCTTGCATCATGCTCCCACGGACTGGGTGATGTTTGTACCTTGTGATACGCCTTCGCTGCCGGATGATCTGGTCAACCGGATGTTGAAGATGGCTGAAGCATCGGGTGCAGAGATTGCTGTCGCGAATGACGGTAATCGTATGCAGTCGGTTGTTGCGCTGATGCGTCGTGAACTACTGAGTAGTTTGCAAACGGCTCTTAAAGAGGGCGAGCGTAAAGTTGATCGCTGGTACGGTCAGCATAAAGTGGTCGAGGTCGACTTTTCCGATAAACCGGATGCATTTGTCAATGTGAATAGCCGCGATGAACTGGCGGAGTTGCAGCAGATGCCAGCGCTGCTCGGGTTTGTGGCGTGGAGTGGTACAGGCAAAACCACCTTGTTTCGAAAGTTGATCCCGTTGCTAAAAGAGCAGGGGGTACGTGTGGGTGTGATTAAGCATGCTCACCATAAGTTTGATATTGACCACCCCGGTAAAGACAGTTACGAATTACGTAAATCCGGCGCAGATCAGATGTTGATTAGCTCCCACACCCGCTGGGCTTTGATGGTGGAGGAGGATCAGGGGGATTATCCTTCCTTTGCCCGCATGTTAAGTCGCATGGATCACTCAACTCTGGACTTGGTGCTGGTTGAGGGTTTCAAGCGCGAAGCGATCCCAAAAATTGAACTGCATCGTACAGTGTTGGAGAAAGATCTCATTCATCCAACCGATGACAGTGTTATCGCAATTGCTGCGGATAGGCCATTAGCCCTTCAGCGAGAGATACCACAGCTGGATATCAATGATGAAACGGCGGTATTGCAGTTTGTGTTGGACTACTTGGCGGAGCAGCAACGCTAGGCATATTCGGCAGGTGTTCTGAGCGCTAGCTATTCTAGGGCGTCGGTATCTCTGAGAGGAGAACCGGCGTTTTTCCGTTTTAGGGAACGTGATTCGGTCTTTTTTACTCCAAAATAAAGTGGTTTGGACAATTGGCCCAACGCCGATTTGTCTGTTGGTCCTTAGTGGGGCTCCTTGTGCTTTTCTATAGTGCATGTCTGGGTCGGTTTTGTGGGCCTTTTTGTGCCGTTAGTGGTTTATGTTGGTGCAAGTCGTTGTAAGAAACTTTGGTTTTGGGGTTTTATCCTGTTTGAGTTTTCTTAACGAAAATTAATCCTGAAAAATGCAGTGAAAACGCAGCTATTTTTCTGGTTTGGGTATTGGGTATCAGTACAATATTCGGTTCGGGTTTTATTTGCTGCCCGATGTGCTGCTAAAGAGGAATGTTGAATGTTCTACCGTGACACCTGGGTCGAAGTCGATCTGGATCGTATCGCCGAAAACGTAAGCAATATTAAACGCCATGCGGGGTTTGAAAACCTTTATGCCGTGGTGAAAGCGAATGCGTATGGTCATGGTGACGTTGAAGTAGCCCGTGCAGCACTGGATGCCGGTGCCAACATGCTGGCCGTCGCCTTTCTGGATGAGGCGCTGAATCTGCGTCGTGAAATTAGAGACGTTCCGGTATTGGTGATGGGCCCGATTCGCCCAGCCGATATTGCAGTTGCTGCAGAACAGAATATTGATGTAACGGCCCACGATCTGAACTGGATCGAAGCCGCTGCGGGTTATCAGGGTGTACCTGCAAACGTGCATCTGAAAATTGATAGTGGCATGCATCGAATTGGTGTGACCAATGCAGAAAGCTTTGCCAAAGCCTGCAGCATGCTAGATGCGGAAACGAACCTGAATCTGATCGGTTTGTTCACGCACTTTGCGACCGCCGATGGCTGTGTTGATCACTACCAGAATCAGATCGATAAAGTGAAAGCGATTACGGCTGATACTGATCTGAGTCGCTTCAAATACGTGCACCAGTCCAACAGCGCTGCCTTGTTGCGTCATCCGCAGCAGACGGCGGCAAATGGTGGTCGCCTTGGTATCTCCATGTATGGACTGGCACCGAGTGATGAGTTCGAACTGCCATGCGAACTGAAGCAGGCATTTTCTCTGCACAGCCGTATTACCCAGGTTAAACGTCTGAAGGCGGGTGACAAAGTGGGTTATGGCGCGACATTCGAAGCAGAAGAAGACATGTTGGTCGGCGTGATGCCAATCGGTTATGCCGATGGCTGGTTGCGCTACCATCAGAATCGTCCTGTTGAGATCAACGGGAAAGAATACCCAATCGTTGGACGTGTGTGCATGGATCAGACCATGATTCGCGTTGACGAGAGCGTGTGTGTCGGTGATCAGGTCAGCCTGATCAATGACAACATTACTGTTGATAACGCCGCTCAGGATCTGGGCACCATCAACTACGAGATCGTTTGTTCCATCTCTGACCGTGTGCCACGTGTTTATAAACGTGGTGGTGAGACCGTATCTGTACGCAACGATCGATTTAAATAAGGAGCCGTTAAAGATGGTCATGAATACTGAAATGTCTCCGGTAGAACTGCGTCGCGCAGTGCGTTCCGGCGAATTTACAGGCAACACCTCCGGTGTGGCGCAGGGTTTCGTACAGTGCAATCTGGCGATCCTGCCGGCTGACTGGGCGAATGAATTCCTGCAGTTCTGCCAGCTGAACCAGAAACCGTGTCCGCTGGTGGGTATGTCCGCACAGCCGGGCGATACCGGCATTCTGGCGCTGGGCGAAGATCTGGATATCCGTACCGATGTGCCGAAATACCGCATCTTTAAGGACGGTGAATTCGCACAGGAAGTCGATGATATTCGTGACTACTGGCGTGATGATCTGGTGACCTTTGCTTTGGGTTGCTCATTCTCTTTTGAAGAAGCACTGATTGCTGATGGTCTGGATGTGCGTAACGTCACCGAAGGTGTGAACGTTCCGATGTACCGCACCAACGTGGCCTGCAAACCAGCGGGTCGTTTCAGCGGTGATACGGTTGTCTCCATGCGTCCAATGAAACCGGTTGATGCGATCCGTGCGATCCAGATCTGCAGCCGTTTCCCATCTGTACACGGCGCACCGATTCACTTTGGTGATCCTGCGCAGATCGGCATCTCAGATATCAATACGCCGGATTACGGCGATGCCGTGACCATTAAAGACGGTGAAGTTCCTGTGTTCTGGGCGTGTGGTGTAACACCACAGGTCGCGCTGGAACAGGCTAAACCACCGTTCTGTATCACTCACAGCCCGGGTCACATGCTGGTGACCGATCTGCCAAACAGCCGTCTGGCCGTGCTCTGAGTTCTGAATACGTATTAAGTGAGTAAGCGGTCTGGAACGCGCAACGTCCGGACCGGTTACAGAGGATTATAAGAATGACAATAAAACTGAACTGCGATCTTGGTGAAAGCTTTGGTGCCTGGACAATGGGTCTGGACGCCGCTGTGATGCCCCACATTGATCAGGCAAATATTGCCTGTGGTTTCCATGCCGGTGATCCACTGGTAATGCAGCGCACACTGGCGCTGGCGAAAGAGAACAATGTCACCGTGGGTGCACATCCGGGTTATCAGGATCTGGTCGGTTTTGGTCGTCGTTCTATGAATTGTCAGCCAGCGGAAATTGTTGCACTGATGCATTACCAGATCGCTGCGCTGGACGGCATGGCCCGTACGCAAGGTCTGGAACTGACCTACGTTAAACCGCATGGCGCACTGTACAACGACATGATGGCACGCGACGACGTTCGCGCCGCTGTGATGCAGTCTATTGCTGAATACCACCGCCCAATCGCGTTGATGTTGCAGGCAACACCGCAGGGTGACCAGCACCGTGCCGAAGCGAAAGACACAGGCATTGAAGTGTTGTTCGAAGCTTTTGCCGACCGTTGCTATGACGATGACGGCAAACTGCTGGCCCGCAGCAAGCCGGGTGCGGTGCATGACCGTGAAAAGATGCTGGCTCAGGTTGAACAACTGTGCAGTGAAGGCACAGTGACAACGGTCAGTGGTAACACCCTGAAAATTGATGCGGATACGCTGTGTGTACACGGTGACAACGAAGCCGGTGTGCGTGCGATCGAAGCGATTCGCGGAGTGATTGAAGCATGAGAATAGAGGTTGCAGGCGAAAATGCCCTGATCCTCTATCTGGGTGAACACGGTGAGCCGGGTGTGGCAAACCGGGTTGAACAGGCTTCCCGACTGCTGAAGCAGGAACTGGGTGAGAAGCTGATTGATCTGGTGCCTTCATACGCCTCTGTATTGCTGATTTTTGATATGTTCCGCTGCGATCATCTGGACGTACGTCGGGGTATCCGCAAGGTGATGGCTAATCTGTCCGATGAATCATCCGAGCAGGGTCGTATCGTGACGCTGCCGGTGTATTACGGTACAGACTCCGGTGAAGATCTGGAGCAGTTGGCACGTAATGCGAAGCTGACCATCGACGAAGTGATCCAGATCCATCAGGCCGGTGAATACCGCGTGTATGCCATCGGCTTTGCACCGGGTTTTGCGTATCTGGGTGATGTGGATGAGCGCATTGCTGCGCCGCGTCTGTCGACACCTCGCCAGCGTGTGCCGCGCGGCGCTGTGGCGATTGCTGATCGTCAGACCGCCATCTATCCGGCGGTTTCTCCGGGTGGTTGGAATTTGATTGGACGTTGCCCGCAGCGCATGTTCGATCCAGACGCACAGCCAACGATGCCGGTAGAAGTCGGTGATCGCGTGCGTTTCGAAGCGATTAGCCGCAACGATTTTTTTGAACTGGGAGGCAGCTTAGATGACGCATAACAATGCTCAAACTCAAGGCTTCCGAGTTCGTCAGCCGGGCCTGATGACGTTGATTCAGGATGCCGGTCGATTTGGTAAACACGGCATTGGTCTGACATGTGGTGGGCCGTTGGATGCTGAAGCGTTCAGCTGGGCTAACCGCCTGTGTGATAACAGCACTGACGTCACCGCGCTGGAAGTCAGCTTTGGCGGATTGATTCTGGAAGCTCAGATCAACACTCGTATTGCAGTGACCGGTGCTGAACTGCCATTGAGCATCAACGGTCAGGCAAAAGAGCAATGGCGCAGTCATGCCATTAATGCCGGCGATGTGATTGAGCTGGGTTATGCCACCGCAGGTTGCCGCGCGTATCTGGCAGTTGCAGGTGGATTCCATATCGAACATAGCTTTGGCAGTGCCGCAACCGTCACGCGTGAATCCATTGGTGGGTTGAACGGTGGCAAGCTGGCACCCAATGATTTTCTGCCGTGTACCGCTGCATCGGCGAACGGTTGTCTGGTCCTGCCGGAACAGCACCGTCCGACCTATGACAAGCGTGCACATCTGCGTGTGATTCCGGGTTATCAGAAACATGCGTTCAGTGATCTGCAAATGGCGCGCTTTTTCAGCAGCGAATACCAGACGACGGATCGCAGTGATCGCATGGGATATCGCGTCAGCGGACCTGAGATCAAGCCTTCACTGGATGGCATCTTGTCTGAAGGGATCTGTCACGGTGCGATTCAGGTGCCTGCAGACGGTCAGCCGATCATTCTGCTGAACGACCGTCAGACGATTGGTGGCTACCCGAAACTGGGTTCTATGTTGTCGTTGGATACCGCGAAGCTGGCGCAGATGACGCCGGGCGCAACCCTGACATTTGAAGCCATCACCATTGATGATGCCCACAATTTGCACCTGCTGACCCAACGCCGCAACGCGGTGATTGAACCGCTGGCCTGCTAAGAATAATAACTGGAGTACCTTCGTGAATATGAAACAGGAAATTACCCCCCAGTCCCAGATGCAAGAAGCGATGAAGCTTAGCCTGGCGATTGAAGAACTGTTGGTATCCCGTGACCTCCGTGGCATGAAAACAGTGCAGGGCATGATGTTGCCAGGTTACTGCTTGCGTGCAGCGATGATGATGCAGCAGTGCACAGGTACGGTATTGATTGGTACTGGTTTCCCAGTTGCAGGTACATTTGAGACTGATGGCCCTGTGGGTGCGATCTCTTTGTACCGTGCATTCGAAGCCTGCGGTGCGACACCAATCATGGTGTGTGGCGACCCACTGGCAACTGAACTGGCGACTGACTACCGCATCCACAAACTGCCAATTGGTGAGATGGATCTGGAAGCACGCCTGACGGTTGCAGATGAGGTGCTGGAACAGTACAAGCCGCAACTGGTGATCTCTATTGAGCGCCCAGGACAAGCTGAAGATGCGGGTTATTACAACATGCGCGGTGAATCAATCACTCCGCATTCCGCAAGCTTCGATGAGATTATGAAAGAAGCCGGTTGCCCATCCATTGCGATTGGCGACGGTGGTAACGAAATTGGCATGGGTAACGTTCGCCCGGCACTGCGTTCTCTGGATATTACGCCAGCAGTGACCCGTTGCAGCGAACTGGTTGTCGCTGATGTATCCAACTGGGGTGGCCATGCACTGGTTGCACTGATGGGTTGGTTGGAAGGAAAAGACCTGCTGTCTGATTTCGACAACGTAGCGATTCTGCAGTACCTGTCTGAACGTGGCAGTGTTGACGGTGTTACCCGTGACAACACCCTGACAGAAGACAGCCTGCCTGCCGCCGATGGCGAAGCGATGTTGCTGGAATTGCGTAAGTTAACTGGATTTGCATGATTAATCGCACGCACTGCGGCCTGCGGAGTGCGTGATTAAGTTTATCGATAGGGTGGTGAAGTGAGGGGACTCACGGTTTGAAGCCACCGATGGTTTGGAGTTTGTTATGAGTATTGTTTTTTTAAACGGATCCTACATGCCAATGGACGAAGCGAAGATCTCGCCGATGGACCGTGGCTTTTTGTTTGGTGATGGCATCTATGAGGTGATCCCTTCTTACGATGGCAAACTGGTTGGTTTCGCTCCACACATCGAGCGTATGGATCAGGGCATGGACCTGATCGGCATTAAATTTGGCTACTCTCAGGATGAATGGCGCGCAGTCTGCGAAAACCTGATTGAAAAGAATGGCGGCGGCAACCTGGGTATCTACCTGCACGTGTCCCGCGGTACTGATAGCAAGCGTTTCCACGCGTACCCAGAAGATGTAGAAGCGACTGTATTTGCATTCGTATTCGAAATTCCAGCTGCGCCTGTTGCTGATAAAGCAGTTGCTAAAGCATACAAAGTATCCAGCACCGAAGATCTGCGCTGGAAACGTTGCAACATCAAATCGACTGCACTGCTGGGCAACGTTATGCACTTCCAGCAGGGTTATGAGTCTGGCAACAACGAAATCATTTTGTACAACGCTGACGGTGAAATGACCGAAGGTAGTGCATGCAACGCATACATCGTTAAAGATGGCGTTGTGATCACGCCTCCGCTGGATCACCAGATCCTGCCGGGTATCACCCGTCTGATGCTGCTGGATATCCTGGCGAAAGATGGCTCTATCAAAGTTGAAGAGCGCATCGTGACTATGGATGAAGTTCGCAACGCGGACGAAATCTGGCTGACCAGCTCCAGTAAAGAGATCGCTCCGGTTGTAGAACTGGACGGCCAGCCTGTCGGCGACGGCCAGATCGGTGCAACTTGGGAAAAAGCCCAGGCTCTGTACTCTGCTGGTAAGTACAACTACTAAGCACGTCGATTTATCGACATAGCGAATTCGGATGACAGCCTTACCGGGCTGTTATCTGTCCCTTCTTACCTTACAAGTGGTAAGACCCAGCGTTTATTTTCGGCTTCGGGTGGCGTTGCGCAGATCCACCAGTCATTCGAAGCTCAGTTAAACGTGCTCGCTCAAACGGTTTACGGATGAACCGCACTCATATAGAGGGGCTTTATAGCCCCTCTTTTTTTATCTGTTTTTTGGGTTTCGTTTCGTAAATATGATTGAAACACCGTGCAGAATGGACTTCGCCTTCATTGAAGGTAGTTAGCCAGCTTGCAGTATGAAGGGCGGCCCTGCATCGGTATGCAGGCGTATCCCAGCATCGAATATTATTGATGAATGGTTGATCTGACATACCAGATAGCAATATATCAATGGGTTAGTCGACCTTCTGGCTATCTACGGCAGCTTGCCATAGTGCTACGATTATATTGACTATACTTGGTAGCGCTTCCGGCTAAGGGATCGAGCTATGCAACAACAGACGTACGCAGAACTAAAAAGCCAATTTCCGCTAACTTACTGTCGTGATCTGGCGATGTTTGGTGCGCTCTCCGATGAAAGCCTCACCTATCTTCTGGAGCAGGGAAACCTGATTCACTGCGCCCCCGGCGATAAGATTTACTCTGCTAACGACACCTCCGAATCCTTTTATATCATCATCAGTGGCGGCACACGTTTCCATAAAGCCAAAGAGGTCTGCGGTCAGATGGTGGAATTGCGTTACTACAAACCCGGCGAGCAGGTGGGTTTTGTCGGTATGATCGGCCTGCAAAAACGTCACGGTAACCAAGTGATGGAAGACGATGGCTATCTGCTGGAGATTCCAGCTGAGTTATTTCACCACTTTTGCGAGAAATTTCCTGAAGAGTTTAAGATCCTGATGATCAACGTCACTCGTGAAATGAGCCGTGAAATCTCTGATCTGGATACGATGTGTACCGAATATAAGTGATTTACCATCTATAACGCGGAAATAGGATGGGGCGTTTGCTCTTTTTCATTCTCAGCTCAGCTTCCCTTATCCGCGATATGGCTTCTTCCTCTGTTTCCGTATTGGTAAAATCGGTGTTTATCTTATCTATGCGGAGCTGCAATCTGAATGCAGATTCTTGTTACGGGCGGCGCCGGTTTTATCGGTAGCGCGCTGGTTCGCTATATCCTTACTCAAACCGATCATTCTGTTATTAACGTCGACATGCTTACCTATGCGGCCAATACCGACGTCCTGATCGAGTTTGCAGCTTTTGAAAAGCATCATTTCGTGAAAGCGAATATTTGTGACTCTCATGAAATGTCAGGCGTTTTTGAACGGTATACACCCGATTGCGTGATCCATTTGGCGGCAGAGACCCACGTAGATAACTCGATTGGCGGTCCGGACATTTTTATTCAGACGAATGTGGTGGGGACGCAGACGCTACTGGAGCTTTCGCGGAGTTATTGGTTGGGGTTAGAAGGGCGGCAGAGAGAACGCTTCCGCTATCTACAAGTATCAACCGATGAAGTTTATGGTGATCTGGGGCGTGATGGGGGATTGTTTAACGAATCCAGCTCCTATTGCCCGAGTTCGCCGTACTCTGCCAGTAAAGCGGCCGCCGATCATCTGGTTCGTGCCTGGGGTCGTACCTATGGCTTGCCAGTGCTAGTGACATGTTGCTCCAACAATTATGGTCCTTATCAGCATGATGAGAAGCTGATTCCGCTGATGATCAAGCAGGCGTTAGCCGGCAAGCCGCTGCCTATATACGGCGACGGTCAGCAGGTTCGTGACTGGTTATACGTGGATGATCATGCCGCTGCATTGATACACGTGCTGGAGAAGGGCACGCCAGGAGAGACATATAACGTTGGCGCTAATAACGAACATAACAATTTAGAACTAGTGCGGCGTATTTGTTCGGTGTTAGAAGACAAGATACCGGATAAACCGCGTGGCGTGTGTCGCTATGAGGATTTGATTACGTTCGTTGAAGATAGACCGGGACACGATCATAGATATGGTTTGGACACGCATAAAATCCATAACGCGTTAGGGTGGTTGCCTGAGATTGGTTTCGATGAAGGTTTGAGCAACACGATCGACTGGTATCTAGAGGTTTTACGCTGAACACCTGAATTGGTTTGAGCGTATTAAATGTCGCAGGTGTGCTTGGCGTAAGGATCAAAACGATCCCTCGCTAGAGGAATCGTTTTGAAGGGGAGATGTTGCAAAGAGTTCAGGCCTTAGTGGGAACCAGCGTACAGGTCCACATTGTAAGGGTGAGTTGGAATGTTCGCGTCATCAACTACAACTTCTTCAGAAGAAGCAAAGTGAGAAGCTGTTTCAACCTGAATACCATCGCCGAAGTGACTTTCCTGAGTGCTTGCAACAGCAACAGAAGCGGAACCAGCGAAGATAGCAGAAGCCAGTGCGAATACAGTTACGATGTTTTTCATGTGTGTGTCCTCAAATATAAATTATGTAAAACTTTCAGTTCGATCGGATCGGGATGATTAATCAGTCTCTGCGCTGCAACTTCATCGGTTCGTTTTGTGAGCTCTATCTGCTGAGTACTGAGTTGTTCTGCCTGACTCATACCCGATAGAGAAAACAACAGTGCCGAAATCATTAGCGATGCTTTCTTGATGTACATACATAACCTCTGAAGTCGTAGTTGAGATTAAGGATCATCCTGATAGAATTTAATGGTGGCGAGCAATTAACTTGTGCGCAACCAACTTGAGAGCAATCTTACTTGTCATTTAGATTGCGCGCAATATAATTGTGTACATATTAAAATAATAATTCGGGATAACGATATGAGCCAAGAGAATAACGACGCGTCATTGTGTATTGAAAATCAGAGCTGCTTTTCACTGTATAGTGCGGCGAATGCGATGGT
The DNA here is from genome assembly GCF_015209595.1 of Pontibacterium sinense. GTDB lineage: Bacteria > Pseudomonadota > Gammaproteobacteria > Pseudomonadales > Balneatricaceae > Pontibacterium > Pontibacterium sinense. The sequence goes on from NZ_JADEYS010000013.1 coordinate 11,318, forward strand.
GCGGTCGTATAGAACAGCTTTGCTAGATCTGGATCTGACCTATCCACAATATCTGGCGATGATGGTGCTGTGGGCTGAGGATGGCATCAGTGTTAAGGCGCTTGGGGAGAAGGTCCATATGGATTCCGGTACCACCACGCCATTGTTAAAACGTTTGGAAGGAAAAGGGCTGCTTGAACGTGTGCGCTGTAAACAGGATGAGCGTTCCTGCCTGTTACAGCTGACAGATGAAGGAAAGTCACTGAAGTCGCGGGCTCAGGAGATTCCTAAATCCATGGCGTGCCAGTCTCCACTGACTCAAGAAGAGTCCGACCAGCTAAAAGCCTTATGCGATAAGCTGCGTCTGAAGATTAGCGCATAGTCATTGGCGCATTCTTCGACGCAGAGAACAAAAAAGGGGACTGAATTGAATTCACTCCCCTTTTTTGTGTGTGTTGGGAATTGCTGTGCTCATCCCGACCTACATCGTATCTGTGTAGGTTGGTGACGAGCGAAGCGATTCCCAACATTCACTTCAGATCAGCTTGCCACGCAGCTACGCACAGAGCTATCTGCAGGCTTTGCTTCCGCTGGTTTGTTACCGCGAGGATCAACCACACGTACGGTAGCCACTTTGTTCTGGGTGAAGAAGTCGATCGCATCTTTACCCTGAACCTTGTTGTTACCAACCAGAGAGCCTTTGATACCGCCAAACGGCAGGTAGGGGTGCGGTGCACAGATACCGACGTTTACGCCGACCATGCCGACATCAGCTTCATTGATGAATTTTTCGGTATAGAACGCGTTTTGGGTAAAGATGACCGCGCCGTTACCCATATCATGGTTTTTGATCATGCGTAGCGCACCGTCGATGCAACCCACTTTCATCACGCTCAGCACCGGACCGAAGATCTCTTCACGGGCGATCTGCATGCAGGGGGTGACATCAGTGAATACGGTGGGCCCAACGAAGTAACCGTCCTTGTTTGCATCCGCGATGTCCGGATTACGACCGTCCAGTGCCAGCGTTGCACCTCCTTCTACACCGATATTGATGTAGTTTTCGATCCGCTCTTTCGCGTTTGCGGAGATGACCGGACCCATAAATACATCCGGGTCCATGGCATCACCCACACTGATGTTTTTAGAGGCTTCCAGCAGCCGCTCGACAAATTCGTCGTAGATTTCCGGTACCACAGCGATATTGGATACTGCCAGACAACGTTGTCCCGCAGAGCCGTAACCGGACATCAGGATGTTCTCGATCATCAGGTCCATTGGTGCATCTTCCATCGCAACAAGGAAGTTTTTTGCGCCGCCCAATAGCATGGTTTTTTTGCCGCCGCGACCACAACCTTCAGCGATTGCTTTTGCCGTTGGCGTAGAGCCGACCAGGCATACGCCCGCTACATTGTCATCGTCGTACCAGGCTTCAACGGTTTCACGGTCACCGTGTACGATGTTTACAACACCTTCAGGCAGGCCAACATCAACCATCAACTGCATCATCTTCTGCATGAACAGTGGCGATTCGGTGGATGGTTTGTACACGAAGGTGTTGCCGGTACCGATGGCGAATGGGATGAACCAGCCAAATACCAGCGCCGGGAAGTTGAACGGTGCGACACCGCAGAACACACCCAGTGGCGCTTTAATCAGGCGGCCGTTGATGTTGTTGGCGATGCCCTGAACCGTCTCACCCTGAATCAGTGCTGGAATGGTGCATGCCATCTGCAGGATCTCGATTACACGACCCACTTCACCGCGTGCTTCGGCGATGTGTTTGGCCTGATCAATCGCGATTGCCTCTGCCAGAGGCTCCAGGTTGTCCTGCATCGCACGATACATCTGGAAGATGTAATCCATACGTTTTGGCAGCGGTGTGGCGCTCCACGCAGGGAATGCTTCAGCTGCAGCAGCAACCGCTGCACGGGAGGTTTCCGGAGAAGACAGCGGTACTTCTCCAATCACTGCACCGGTGGAAGGATTACGCAGCGGCTCGTACTGACCGTTGCTTTCATCTACCCAGACGCCGTTGATGTGGTTTTTTATTTTGATGTAAGGGGTCGTCATGAATCGGTTCCTGTTTATCGGATTAGGCCCTAGAAGAGGTTGTGATAGCACTCTGGTTCGCGGCGTGGCTCGTATTCGTGGCAACACTTAGCAGGTATCGGGCCCGTAAAGTGTGGTATCGGATATCGTAATCACCGCTAGCCCTTGCGCAGCAAAACAACGTTATGCCTCACAAGTCGGGTATTGGGATCTGGATCACAGACACCAATACCCGCAGAGCACTAACAGAACCTCTCCAAAGGCTCAGGGCTTTTTAGCTCATGGGATCACTATAAATTCGAGGCTAATATGATCTATAGACCCAACCCGTTCATGATGTGTGGTTCCAGCCTGAAGGCCTCTTGGTTGGGCGGTTTTGGGATATATGATCAAATAGGATGATTGGATGGAACGAGGGAGCTACAAAGATGAGGTTACGATGAAAGAGATTACCGGAATCAACCATGTGGGGTTAAGGGTGACGGATCTGGATGTTGCCCGTGGCTTTTACGAAAAACTCGGATTTGTATTTATTGTGGGTCCAGTGGGCCCGGAACCCGTGGCGGTGATGGAACATCCATCAGGCATTAATATCAACTTCATTCTGAATGGCTCCGAATCGAAGACATTGAATGTATTGATGGATGTCCCTGAAAAATATACAGGTTTCACCCATATCGCGCTTGAAGTCACAGATTTGCAAGCGGCTCAGGCGTATCTTGAATCGATCAATTACACGATTACCGAAGGGCCTATCGTTACACCGGATGGCGCTTCGTTTATCTTTGTCCGTGATCCCGATGACAACGTGATCGAGTTTCATCAGACGACTGCTAGTTAAAGTATTTGCCTGCACTGCACTGCGAATAGCGTTGCTATGTAATATTGGTGATCGGGTAGATTCTTGGGCTTTTATTTATCCTCTGAGTGCCTCAGATGGCGTTTCCCCCGGTGATACTTCTATAAGAGCAATGATGAAAAACGTGAAGGTGAACACTGAATACATACGACACATCAACAAGGAGATGGTGTTATTTCAGATAATCTAGATTAGAAGCTGAGTCTAGAGAATGTCGTATGGACCAGTCATTTTTCGCCGTTTTACGTTCATCGTATTTTTCACAGTATTGCCGGTGAAACGGTGCCCAAGATGATTAGATCACTGCAAAGTGCTTAGGGCACTAGGTGATTTTCAGATTGCTGCTCCCACTTATAAGTGGGAGCTATAAGCGTTAGAAGTTAATTGTCACACCTGCAGTAAGTAAGTCTACGTCTTCAGTATCAAGCTCGAAGCGCTCGAACTCACCTCTGAAGGTAACTCGTTCATAGGTATAACTTAGACCTAAACCGTAATTTACATCGGTATTATCATCACTGGCGTTGAAGCCATTAGTCGAGGAAAAATCTGCGTCCCATGAATGAAAGCCCAGCGATGCATACAAATCGAAGCCGTCCCCAAAAGGAGCCATCATCAATAATCTTGCACCCACTCCATCCGCATCAACCGTGCCTGTATCAACACCATCAGTCACACTAGCTTCACCAAAATCCACATAGAAAGCTTCTACTGCATAGTTTGGGGTGAACCGATAGCCTACGTTTGCTTTGTACCCCGTATCATCATCGTCAACACTCCCCCCCGCCGAAGCGACTGCAGCTTTGTCCTCAGAGGATACCATCACCTTACTGTTACCGACTGAACCACCTATATAAAACCCTTCCGCACTTGCTACAACCGGCGACAAGGCAAGAAGAAAGCTTGTACCTAAAACTGCTTTATTCATACGCCCAATTTCCTATTTATTGTGTTGTTTTTGGTTCTGGTAAGGTAGTTCAATGTTTAGCGGAGTACATATAAGAATATTTCCTATTTTTTTGGGGGCGTGCCTCTGCTGATTCGTCCAGCGGTAGCTCGTCGGCCAGGAGTCGGGCTTGAGCATCAACCCGCGTCAGTGGAACGGGTGAACACCCAATAAAGCTGAGAAGCATTGGCTGAGTTTTGTCTTGGGGAGAGCCGGAAGAGCGCTAGCGCGTGAAGCAGGGAATTCCGGCGAAGATCAGGGTATCTCAAAATTACGGTTTTAACGGTAGATCTTTTCCGCCCACTGAGTCAGACCTGCGGTCACACTGCCAAAGTGATCGCCATCGACGACGGGGATATCACCTAACTTGCGTGCAATGGCTTCACGCACAACCGGTGACTTTGCGGTGCCGCCCGTGACGTAGATCAGGTCAGGCTGGCACTGTGCCTGTGTCAGCGCTTCGCTCATCAAATCAACGATTTTGGATACTGGACGTTCTACCGCCTGTTCGTATAAATCTGTGCCGATGCGCTGGGTTAGGTCTTTGTCGATATAGCCTAAATCAACATCGTATTCAGCCTGATCCGACAGCTTTATTTTGGTCTGCTCGGCGCTGCGCACCAACTGATAGTTCTGCTTATGCTCTTGGAGTTGCAGCAAACGACCCAGTTTATGTGGCTCTTGTGCATCACGCTGTAGCTGCTCCATCAGCTCGATATTCTGCATGGAGTTAAACTCTGTTTGCGCCGGGATATCGTTGACCGATACCGCATTCCAGTAGGGCTGTGTTGGCAGTGGGCGACCGCTTTTAAGCTGACCTCCCAAGCCAAATACCGGCATCAGGCCTTTGTAGGCGAGATTGATATCCAGATCATTACCACCTACACGGGAACCACTGTGACCGAGGAAATCGTCTTTTCGCTCTGCCTTTACACGATGATCCGGCCCCATACGCACCACGGAGCAGTCTGTGGTACCACCGCCAACGTCGACCACCAGTACGGTTTTATTGTCCGTCAGATCGGATTCGAAATTGATACCTGCGGCTAGCGGTTCGTACAGAAGCTCAACGGATTCGAAACCTGCACGGGCTGCCGCACGGTGCAGAATTTCACTGGCTTGTCGGTTGGAGTCTTCACCGCCGGTACCCTGAAAATTGACCGGACGGCCGATGACGGTATGACGAATCTTTCCATCCAGATTGCGTTCAGCGGCTTTTTTAATCTCACACATCATCGCACTGACAATATCTTCGAAGAACGCCAGGTGTTCTGCACGCAATCCACTTACACCCAAAAATGATTTGGGTGATTTGATGAAATATCCCTCTTCAGGCAGATCGATATAGTTCTCGATGGCGGCTTCGCCGACAAACAGGGTCTGTTCACCGGATTGGATATCGTGTTCGCGTCGGGATGCGGCCGCCATCCGCAACTGATTAGCGCGCTCAGCCATATAGCGTTCACGCAGCACCGGGTTTTCAATCTGTTTTGCCACGGCTTCACAGATCAATTCACGTGACAGGGCGTACAGGGTTGAGGGCAAAAAACGCTGGTCGCCATGGAGTGGCAGCAGTTCAATACCTGAAGGAGAGGTGGTATTTAGAACGCCAATGGCGCAATTGGAGCTTCCGTAATCGAATCCGGCGATCATGGTTGTGAGAAATCCGCAGAACAAAAATGGCCGCGCACGGTAGCATATTCGTTCGGCAAATGGGAGGGCTGCGGACTACGTTGGGGACCCCGGGTGAGTTGATTTATAGATCAGGCGTTTTCCAGGACTGGTGTCGTCACTTTCACTTTATTGTTGGTATCGCGGCTGGCACGGATCAAGTCATCACCGGCAATACTCATCTCTGATTTAGCCAGTCTGTCATACAGGAGCACATTGACTGAAGCTGCTAGATTCAGGCAACCAATGGTCGGGACGTAGACTACGGCATCAGCCTGATCAATGATGTCTTGAGTAATCGTGCCATCTTCTGGCCCAAAGATATAAAAGGCGTTTTCAGGGTGTTCAAACTGGGGTAGGGGCGTCGCGCCTTCAACCAGATCAACACACACCACCTTTGCACCTTCTGGAATACTATCGAGCAGTGAAGGTGTGCCTGTTAGCGGAATACTGAGCGTACGATTTTTAGTATCGGTATGAAAACGTGCCGCTTTGTCGTAGCGCTCGCCCGTGTAGAAAACAGCATTTGCCTGAAAGCACCCCGCAGCGCGCATCACCGCTCCCACGTTTGTCGGACTTTTTGGATTACTTAAACCTATGCTGATTTGGGGCTTGCTCATTGTGCTGTCTCATTCACCGATAATGTCACGGGGGTGAAATATGAACGCTTTTACTGTCGCCGTAAACCGTTAGTTAGCGTGATCGTCCTGAATTTAAATCCATTTACAGCCTTTGTATCGCTGTCTATACCTGATTAAAGAAGCAGCCATTTCTATTTTCCCGCCTGACGTTATCAGGAGGCACTATGAATACCAAAATTGTTGAGGTAGTTGAAAAACTACGTACCAGTGGAGAGGATGCTGGGATGCACTGCGATCTGTCGAGTTCGTCAGTGAAAAACGTAAAAACGCCGATCCCAACCGAACTGTATGACCAGCTCAGAACGATGGAGTTGGTGTATAACAAAGATATGAGCTGTATCGCAGCAGAATTGTTGGAAGTGGCGTTCCGCGAAGCACTGGAATGCTTTACCGAAGAGGAACTGGATCAATTAGAAACAGTGCGTAAATCTGTCGAGAAAGATGAGGTGCTCAGGCATCTGGAAGATCAGCGTTATGACGCTGGTTGTACTTGATTTGAACCCTCTTTTGCGATGTGGCGTATTCATTTGACAGGCCACATCGCAAAGCACCTTTAGTGCACGACTCTTAGCTGGTCTGATCCTGTAACAAGGGCTTGAAGTAAAGCATCCCCATCAGGGGGCCTGGTACAAGTATTAGAAAAAGCCACTGGTCAGGTAGTACACCCACCAATGCTTCCATCGCCTGCAGGCTTACGATCGAAATACTGAAACCGATACAGTTCACCATGGTCAATGCTGAACCGGCCAGCTGGGGCGGTGCATTGACCGCATTCAGTGCAGAAAATTGCGGGGAGTCACCCGCCACCGCGACACCCCAAATCACAAGTGCTAATAGAAAGGCTTCCACGGGCAGTAGAAAGATCAATGGTGATAACAGGCAACAGATCCCGGATACAGACAGCTGAATACCAGCTACCGGTGGCGGGCCTATGCGTGGCGTGAGCAAACCTCCTCCTGCGCACCCGATGCTACCGGCCGCGATAATCAGGAAGCTCCACAATGAGACCGGTAATGGGTCGATCTGGTGCCATTCCTGATAGGCGACAAGCCACAGTGGTACAAACGCCCAGAATGTATAGAGCTCCCACATATGGCCAAAGTAACCACAGGCGGATGCACGAAAATTCCGTTGTCGAAATGCGTCGATCAGCGCACGTGGATGCAGTTCACCCGCAACAGGGCGATTGGGACCATCTCCGAGCAGTGTCCAGATGATTAAGCCGCCGATGACCGCTGAAGCAGACGTAGTTTGAATCACTGTTTGCCACGGCCAGTCCTGTCCCAGCGCCCTTACCAAATGGGGGAATGCGGTGCCCAGTACTAGTGCGCCGACGAGAAAGCCCAGGGCCATTCCTAATCCCTTAGGATACCAGCTGACGGCTATTTTCATCCCGACGGGATAGATGCCTGCAAGAAAAAAGCCGACGAGAAAACGAGCAATCAGGACACCGGAGTACTGATCGCTGACCCAAACCACACTGTAGTTAGATAGTGCAGCCAGAGCACTGCTAATCATAAAGACCCGACTGGGAGCAAAGCGGTCGGCGATCGCAAGGGCGGCAAACGTGAAAGTGCCCACGATAAAACCCAATTGTACGGCAGTGGTGATATCTGCAGGTGTCTGACCATCGCCCAAGGCTTTGGCTAAGGAGGGCATAACCGCATTGGCAGCAAACCAGACGGACGATGCGAAAAGGGTCGATAGCGCCAGCAGGGGCAGCACGTGTAGCGGGGTGCGGTAATCGGATAATACCCTGTCCATTACATCCATTTGCCTGATAGTGAGTTTTTAAACGAGTTTTAGGTTCTACTACGCTCATTCTACCATGCGGGGTGGTCTCGGGAGGCCGGGGAAGTGGTGAGTAAAGGAAATAGAGGTGTAAAGCGGATGTTACAGTCATGAAAGGGATTTATTAGATAAGAATGTGTGTGTACAAAAATTCACCAGCAGTAACGTTATGTTTTTGTGCGGTTTTTAGGGAGCGGGATAAGTAAGTGCAAAAAAATGCAATCAAACAGCAAAATAATCCCAATTGTTAAGCTGGGTTAACGCTAGGGTTGAGACAAGCAGAAATTAAATGTGCATATCAACCTGAACCACTGTGCTATGCCTCCTGTGGTGAGAACCTAGGGTAAACGGAAGGACCGGTAGAGTGAGGGTGGAAGCGAAAATGGCTAAAGGTGATGTTGAGTCTGATTGTGAAGGTGCCAGGTATAGGTGCTTTCAAATAAAGTACCGATAGGGTGTGGGGCCGTTCCTGATGAACGGCGCGTAGAACCCCAATCTCCCTTCGACCTCACAGATCGTGTCACACCGGTGACGGGTGAGGCCGCAGTTGACTGCATGTCGATGCCGTCAGGTTACTTCGATTGTATCGGTTGATACGCAGTGTACTTATCGGGAATGGTGATCATGTTATTACTACAGTACTTGTTCCTGACGGTTATGGCTTCTTTTTCGGGGCGTCTATGCTCCGATGAGCGCCGTGTCATGATGTCAAAATGTGTACGGCACATTACGTTAGGTAAGGTGTTGCCGGGTGACTCTGTACATCGGATATTGTATTTCGATAATCCGACTGACCGACCACTCAAAGTTCGCAGTGTTCAGCTGACACCACCGCTCGTAGCCCATGATGTGACGCAAACCGTTGCTGCAGGGGGTGTCGGTGAATTCACATTGGGATTGGCAGATCAGCGTTCGTTAGGGCCTTATGGCGGAACAATAAAAGTTCACTTTTACGAAGACTCTGTTGCACCGGTTGAATTTACGGTAGATGGATTTTTTGTACCTCCTATCGAATTCAAACCGTACTCGGAGTTTTTCGTCGCAACAGATTTAGGGCACTCTGAGCAGGCAACCATCGAAATTATCAATCACCAGTCGCAGCCATTATTTATCTCGGACACGGAGCATGGGAGTAACCGCTTTGATGTAAACGTCGCTACGCTGGTGCCGGGTGAGCATTATGCGGTGACACTGACGTTAAGCGGTATTAAACCCGGGGCTAAACTCAGTGAGCCGGTTTATCTGAAGACCGGAGAGGGCGAAGGTGCGTCGATGACGCTGACGGCCAATACCTGGATTAGGGAGCGTGTTTATACCTTTCCTGAAAGAGTCGACATGAGCCGATTGCCACTGTCGCTCACTAAAGATCAGAAAATCGTAGATGCATTAACCCAGAGATTAATGGTGTACCGGAAAGGCAGTGGTGACTTTGAAATCACGGTGAGCACCGATTTAGACAATATCCAGATTCATTCTGAGCGACTTCCCGAAGGGGATCGCTACCAGTTGATGATTCGGTATTTGCCGGATAAAACTCAAGTCGGGGACTTCAGTGGTGAGGTGAAAATTCAGACGAATGATGATCAGATACCAGAGCTTTGCGTACCTATCAAAGGGTGTCTTTTTGCGCGAGATCGAAGGGCACAGCAGGAGCGACGGGATAAAAACAACAGGGGCCGCTCCTGACGTAGGTTAACGCCTTAACCGTTAACCGAATGGCGAGACGCCGATCAGCATGCGGTGGAGATGTAACGCAAAGACCACGTAAAGTCCGATACCGACAACCAGTGCAATCACATCGTTCATTGCCTTTTTAGGTGCGCTTGGCACAACGCGCTGTGGACGGCGCTTAAGCGAGATTCGCACCAGCACGGCCCAAATCAGAAAACTACCAAACAGCAAAATCTCAGCGACTCGACCGTTTACCAGCAGGTGGGATAAAGCCCACAGTTTGGTCGCAACCAGCATCGGGTGCTTGGTAATGGATTGGATCCGCCCAGGTAGGTAGGTGGCCAGCAGGAGAGGAAATACCGGCAGCATTAACAGCGCCACCAGATGCCCCATCCACTGTGGTGTAGTGTAAAGAAATTCAGAGGTCAGACGGGCTTCACCGTATCCCTTGATGATCAGCAAAAAGCCTGCCAGTGATATCAGGGCGTAGAGCGCTTTCCAGGTCAGTTCACCGACCTGTTTGGTGGTACGGTCACGCCATTGATGATTCACCACAGAAATCATGTGTGGGATAAAAAACAGTACCAGTCCGAGAATAAGCAGATCCATCATGCGGGTCCTTTGGTTTTGGGTCCCCCCTAGTATATGTGAACTAGAAGACAGATCTATTGCCCGGAGAAATAAACCTGTCTTTTTTGAACGACTTAAAACATGTAGTGGAAGAGAGCACCTGCCATTATCGCCATGCTAAAGATCACGATGAGGAAGGCGATAATCATCGGTGATTTGAACATCGATTTGAGCAGGATGACTTCAGTCAGGCTGGCGCCTGCGCTGCCAATGATTAATGCCATAATGGCTCCCATTCCCATCCCTTTGGTGGCGAGTACCGAGGAGAGAGGAATCACGGCTTCAGCTCGAATGTAGAGTGGCACGCCAATGACTGCTGCAACAGGAATGGCGAGTGGATTGTCTGCCCCCGCATATTGCGCAATCATGTCGGCAGGCATGAAACCATAAGTGAATGAGCCGATGGCAATGCCCAGCAGAAGGTAGGGCAATACCTTAGTGAACTGACTCCAGGTTTCTGCGCCGATCCTTTTCCAGCGATTATCGACGACTGGCAAGCTCGCCACGCCGTTGCATGAAACAGAGATGCTATCTGAACTGCCAGATCTTTCATCACTGACACTGCATGATGGCGCTGAAGATGAGGTCGGTTTTTCACTCCCGCAACCGGTATTTGCGGAGCAGCTTCCCACGGGTTTGTCTCCGAACACCTCAGGTCGAATGTATCGTGCGAAGTTTAGTCTCTCCAGCAGGTATCCGGCGACAACGGACACGCTTAAAGCAACGGTAGCGTATGCCAGTGTGACCTCTAGCCCAAATGTCGCGAGGAACAATCCGATAATGATTGGGTTGAGCAGCGGTGATGTGAATAGAAACACAACGGTGGGGCCAAATCCGGCCTTGGCTTTTAGCAGTCCGGTTAGCATCGGAATGGTCGAACAACTGCAAAATGGTGTAATCCCACCCAGGACTGCGGCAGAAAAGTAACCTTTACCACTTTTCGCGCTGAGGATGCCTTGTATTTTTTTTGCCGGGATAAATTCCTGCAGGACACCCACAATAAAGCTGATCACCAGAAATAGCGCCGTGAGCTCCACCCCAAGAAAGGCGAACATCCCCAGAGCATCGTTGAGCATAGAAATGAATTCGTTAGATATTTTATAATTCCATGTTTGTAGAAATATGGAATTATTCTGACTCAAGAGTCTTTGTGGCGTCAAGTTATTTCTAGTATTATCGAAATAAGAATGGCAGGAAGGAAGATGAAATGCAGATCGAAATCGCTGCAAAACGCCTGGCTGAATTGGGTCATGCCACCCGTCTGGAAATCTTTCGCTATCTGGTCAAAGGCGGTAAGACCGGTGTTCCGGTGGGAGAGATTCAATCGGCTTTAGGTGTACCAGGTTCAACGCTGTCCCATCATATTACACGGCTGGTGAATGTGGGATTGGTGGTCCAGCGTCGGGAAGGCCGTACATTATATTGTGTGCCTCAATATACGGAGTTGGATGCGCTGGTCGCTTTCCTGCAAGATGAGTGCTGCATCAACGAAACGACGGACAGTACATAAATTTTCAGTGATGAGTTGAGCAAAACAGTAAAAACGACGTCCAATGAATTGCCGCACGTGGTCTTGCATGTGCAGTTCTAGTTTGGCTTCGAGAAGGAGATGAACCATGTTGAAATGGGGTGATGTACTGGGGCTAGCCGACAACGGTAACCTGGCACCTGATCATAAAGTTGTTAAAACGGATGCAGAATGGCGCGCGCAATTGGCCCCGGATGAGTATCGTGTTACCCGCCAAAGTGGCACTGAGCGGGCGTTTAGTTCAGAGATGTGCAGTCTGTTTCAGCCCGGTATTTACGCGTGTGTTTGCTGTGGTACCCGCTTGTTTGATGCCAATGAAAAGTTTGAGTCCGGTACGGGGTGGCCGTCGTTTACCCAGCCACTGACGGACAATGTGATCGCCTATCATGGTGATAATTCGCTGGCGTCACGCCGCATCGAAACAGTCTGCAATACGTGTGATGCGCATTTGGGACATGTGTTTCCTGATGGGCCGGAACCGAGTGGATTACGTTACTGCATGAACGCAGTAGCGCTTAAGAAAGTAGAAGGACAGTGAGCCATGAGTAATAGCCAAACAGAGATTGCAACCTTTGGTGGTGGATGCTTCTGGTGTACTGAAGCGATCTTCCAAAACCTGCGTGGTGTAAAGACGGTGGCGAGTGGATACAGCGGCGGCCAGATTAAGAATCCGTGTTACCGCGAGATCTGCACCGGAACGACCGGCCACGCTGAAGTCATTCAAATAGAGTTTGATCCGGCGGTCATCAGTTATGAAGACCTGTTACGTGTTCACTTCGGCACCCATGATCCTACGACTCTGAACCAGCAAGGCGCGGATCGTGGCACGCAATACCGCAGTGTGATCTTGCCGCATGATACTCAACAGCAAGAAAGCGCAGAGAAAATTCGCGCGGAAGCACAGGCTGACTTTAGTGATGCAATCGTCACGACTGTTGAGCCGTTTCAGACATTCTACAAAGCAGAAGACGGACATCAGAATTACTATCAAGAGAACTCCGGTGCAGGGTATTGCCAGATGGTGATTAGTCCAAAATTACAAAAGCTCCGGGCCCGTTATAGCGATAAGCTGAATACCTGAGCTGCTGTACCGGGTCGACGTGTGAGGGTGGTCTATATCGGAAATAGATTCGACCCTCAAAAATTTTCTAATATGGAAAAGGAAGAACTGTTCATTAGTAATTTCGAAAGAACAACATGAACATTTAAGTATTTGTATCGGAAAAGGATAGCGGATTGAATACTCAAGAGATGTTGGAAATACACAAAAAAGTTGTGATTTCATTGATGGGAGAAGACTGGTTTTCGAAACCAAAGTATCGGATTGATCATCATCCCGCTTATAAAGTGTTTGCAATAGCAGATCAGCTTCAAATTCAGCAGAATATATTGCGTTTCCCTGATAATGAAGAGTTAATTTACTCACTATGTGGCGTTCTTTTAGATTTGGATGTCCTTGTACGATGCAGTGGTACGCCGGTCCATATGACAGACCTTGAAAAGCTTGTACTTAGTGATTTCTCAAACTTTGGCGATGAGCAAGTTCGTTCCAGAATTAGATCTGGAGTACATGATCCAGGTATCTATCTAAGCCTTCAAACTGAGTTAAACCTTGCTTCATGGGCTAATTCGAAAGGCTTTTCGGTAACTCCTTATGAAGAAAATAGTTTCCCTGACTTTAGATTAGACGGACAAGGATTAGAGCTGCCCTGTTTAGTGGAATGCAAAAAACTCTTAGATACAGTAAGTCTTAAGCGAATATCAAAGATTATTGTTAAAGCCAATAAGCAAATAAAGGCTGTCGGGATCAATTGTTTTGGTCTTGTGGTGATTGATGCATCTCTTTTTATTCCTGATCTCCAAGGAAAGGTTGCGAGTGAGCGATTAAAGGAATTAGAAGTCGAGATACAGCATGCTATATCGAGAAGTAATAGCGCGGTGAGTGCAGTGTTGTTGGTTTGGTTAGAGAGATCGATGACAATCCATAACTCAGGTTATGTAGAAGCCTGTTTGAAGCGCAATCAACTTCTTATTCATCATGGTAAGCCTATCAAGGCTCTACCGGAGTCGATGAAATTTGATGGTTATGTTAATGAAGTCTGTATGGGTATAAAGACGCAGAAAAGAATGATGATTGGCCGAAACAATCCCTGTATATGTGGTAGCAATAAAAGATATAAGCATTGCTGCGGTTCTTTGCAGTAAAAGGGGACGGATCTATCAGCGCGTTAGCGATAACAGGTCCGTCCCCTTTATAGCGATATCGGTGTGACTCCGGCTTACTTGGAGCCGATCAGTCCTTCCATCGGTGAAGACGCAGTAGCATAAGATTTACGTGGCATACGACCTGCCAGATAACCCTCGCGGCCACACTCAACCGCTTTGCGCATCGCTTGTGCCATGAGGACAGGGTTCTGTGCATGAGCAATGGCACTATTCATCAAGACACCTTCACAACCCAGTTCCATCGCCAGTGTTGCGTCGGAAGGGGTGCCCACACCCGCATCCACGATGATTGGAACGTTGGCGTTTTCCAGAATCAATTTGATGTTATTCGGGTTACAGATACCCAAGCCAGAGCCGATCGGCGCACCCAATGGCATGACGGCAACACAGCCCATCTCTTCCAGACGTTTCGCAACCAGCGGATCATCGCTGGTGTAAACCATGACCTTAAAACCGTCTTTGATCAGGGTTTCGGCAGCAGCCAGCGTTTCCGTCACGTTTGGATATAAAGTTTTGTCATCACCCAGTACTTCCAGCTTCACCAGATCGTGGCCGTCCAGTAGCTCACGAGCGAGCCGGCAAGTACGTACGGCTTCGTCTGCGGTGTAGCAAAATGCGGTGTTCGGCAGGATGGTGTATTTCTCTGGTGATACGACATCCAGCAGGTTGGGCTCACCCGGGTTCTGGCCGATGTTCGTGCGGCGCAGGGCAACGGTGACGATCTCTGCACCACTGGCTTCGATGGCTTGCTGTGTCTCAGCCATGTCTTTGTATTTGCCGGTACCCACCATCAGGCGAGAGTTAAAGCTGCGGCCAGCGACGATCATCGGATCGTTAAGGGAAATCTCTGTAGTCATGCGTATTACCTGCACTCAAAGGCTCTTTACGAGCGGGGTTTAGGGCTGCGGAAGGGGCTGGGCAGGAGCCTTAGCCACCGCCAATCGCACGTACGATTTCGATGCGATCACCTTCGCGTACACGGGTTTGCGCGTGCAGGCTTCGCGGGATAATTTCGCAGTTAACTTCTACTGCAACGCGCTGGGCACCCAGGTGCAGTTTGTCCAATAGCTCTTGCAGGTTGTTTGCACTGTAGAGCTGCATGCTTTCGCCGTTTACGGTGAGTCGGATCATGTTCTTAGCCTCAGAATCGGCTGTTGGAGTAGCCGATTTGTTTTTATTTTTGGTTGGTGTGTATGTTGGGAGAGAAGAGGGGAAGGGGTTAAGGTCCAGCTTTGTGGACGATATGAGTCCAGCAGGTTGGTGCCAGTGGGCAACATGACCAGCGAGAACATCAATCTCGTAGGTTGGATCGAGCCATAGGCGACACCCAACAAACCCATCTTCAGATAACCTGTGTGTTGGGTGTCGCTTCGCTCGACCCAACCTACGGGCTGATTTTGTGATAGGAGAAAGTTTCGTTAAATCTAAAATAACTTTCGCCGAGTTAAGTGAATAAATAACTTATGTGGGGATTCGTTAAGTGGTTGAGGGGAAGAGCAGAGGCTTTGCAGAGGTTTTGCTGGGATAGCCTTCCGGCTGCCCTACATCGGATCTCATCGCGCCCATGTTATCAGTTGGCACGAAACTCACTCCCCTCTACGCCGCCGAGTATTTCGCAAATAAAACGACTAAAAGCAAATTCTGTCTGGGGCCTCTGGCCGAATTTATTTGCTTCGTTTTATTTGTGAAACGCGCAGGGTACCGGGCTTGTCCGGCAAGTAGCGGGGCCGTGGGGGATTGGTAAGGGGGGCGCGGTTGCACCCCTTGTCTTGCCCTTAAGGGGCGACACCAAAGAAATCCATCAAGATGATCAACTAACTTTTTCCCCTGATTAACAGCGAAAAATTTAAACCTGGCACCAAGCTGTAACCCCTGTAAACCGGAGCTTCAACCAAAACGAAACCCCCATAAAACCTACTGGCATCATGTTTCCCAATCATCTGGTTCTAACTGGTTTTCCTCGATGATCGGTAGCTTATGAGGCATTGAAGGACATCAGGGCACGCCCGGTTTTGTCGTTCGTGAAGATGGGTGGTTTCGATATTCGGAAACACACTTTGAGCTAAGAGTAAGCCGGAAGATGGGAGTGTGACTCCCGCCTCTGCATAAAAATAACAGTACCCTCAGAGGAGGTGAGTATGACTTATAACGCTAACGAATTTGACGCCAAAGAAGTTGTGGGCAACGACCGTAACCACGTTTGGCATCACATTACCCAGCATAAGCCTTTTGAAGAAAATGATCCGATGGTGATCGTTAAGGGTGAAGGCATGCGGGTCTGGGACGCAAAAGGTAACGAGTACCTAGACGCGGTTTCCGGTGCTGTATGGACAGTAAACGTTGGCTATGGCCGTACTGAAATTGCTGACGCAGTACGCGACCAGCTGGTAACCATGAACTACTTTGCACAGACTGCGGGCAACGTACCAGCGGCGCAGTTTGCTGAAAAACTGATCGACAAAATGCCGGGTATGAGCCGAGTTTACTACTCTAACTCCGGTTCTGAAGCGAACGAGAAAGCATTCAAAATCGTTCGACAGATCGCTGAAAAGAAATACGGCGGTAAGAAACATAAAGTGCTGTTCCGTGAGCGTGATTACCACGGTACAACCATTACTGCACTGAGTGCGACGGGTCAGTACGAGCGTAAGAATCAGTATGGACCTTTCACTCCAGGTTTCGTTGAAGTACCACACTGCTGCGAATACCGCGCACAGGATGATGCAGATACCGAAAACTACGGCGTATGGGCTGCAGACCAGATCGAAAAAGTGATTCTGGCTGAAGGCGCGGACACTGTTGGTGCATTGTGCCTGGAGCCAATCACTGCCGGTGGTGGTGTAATTGAGCCACCTCAGGGTTACTGGGATCGCGTCCAGGAAATCTGCAAAAAATACGACATCCTGCTGCACATTGATGAAGTGGTATGTGGCCTGGGTCGTACCGGTAAATGGTTCGGTTACCAGCACTACGGTGTTAAGCCAGACATGGTAACGATGGCAAAAGGTGTTGCTTCCGGTTACGCAGCGATCTCCTGCACCGTGACCACTGAAGAAGTCTTCAACATGTTTAAAGACCCTGAAGACGCTCGTATGGATTACTTCCGTGATATCTCCACCTTCGGTGGCTGTACTGCGGGTCCTGCGGCGGCTCTGGTTAACATGGAAATCATCGAAAATGAAAATCTGCTGGACAACGTTGTAGAGCAGGGCGAGTACCTGCGCGGTCGTCTGAACCAGCTGATGGAAAAATACGACGTTATCGGTGATGTACGTGGTAAAGGTTTGTTCGCGGGCTTCGAGCTGGTGAAAGATCGTGTAACCAAAGAGCCGGTTGATGAAACACTGCCGATCCAGATTGGTGCACACTGCATGCAGAACGGCGTCATCATCGGTCGTACTAACCGCTCTTTCAAAGAGTACAACAACACCGTATGTCTGAGCCCGGCGCTGATAGCGACTCAGGCTGACATCGACAAGATCGTTGATGCAATCGACAACGCGCTTGCGGAGCTGGCTCCTAACGCGTAACGCCTTACCATGAGGTCCTCCGGAGTCTCGGCATTGCTGTTGCCCTGACTCCGGTTTTTTTATCAGGCCTGTGTGATGGGCCGTCTTGCAGCGCCCTTCACTACATCTTTTCTTGAATGAATGATCATTGACTGCAGTCTGCGGTCACTTAAATAAATACGTGCTACATCTGGTAATGACTGGGTGAATCGTATAAAACAAGTTGTTCTCTAATAAAAACAACAAGATAAGAGAATGATGCTGCTGGCAACCAGTGGTAATGATCTATACTGACTCCGTAACGCCTGTTTTCTGCTCTTTGCAGACTTTCTGCTGTTTTAAAGGAACAAAACTTGCAGGAGTACGCTCTCTAATGGATTAGATGGTCAGTACATGAGTGCAAATAATAACGATAACGAAGGCGAAGTAAATGTTTCAGCTATTCCACTTAACGCCAGGCAAAGGTGGCAGCCTGCAGCAACAGCTGAGAGAGCAGATCGCAACGGCGATACTCAACGGAAATATCCCGGTGGATGCTCCGCTCCCATCAAGTCGCAAGCTTGCGCAACAGCTTGATGTGGCGCGTAACACGGTGGTGTTGGCATACGAACACCTGCTTGATGACGGTTACTTAATTGCGCGCGAACGCAGTGGCTATTATGTGAATCCAGATATTCTGTCTGGACAGGTGACGCTGGCCGAGCAACCTGAATCTGATACCCGCGGTGAACCAACGCACCCCCCTATATGGAGTAAGCGTTTTAAGCTGAATCCAACCGATCAGACCAATATTTGTAAACCTCGCGATTGGCAAAAATACGAATACCCATTTATTTATGGTCAGTTCGATGCCTCGCTGTTTCCAACGGTGAACTGGCGCGAGTGCTGCCGTGATGCGGTGAGTGGCCCGTCTATCAGCGACTGGGCGGCAGACCGCTTTGATAATGATGATCCTCTGCTGGTGGAGCAGATTCGGACCCGTTTGCTGCCCCGTCGTGGTGTGTGGGCTTCGTCGGATCAGATTTTGGTGACGGTGGGCGCCCAGCAAGCACTCTATATCCTTGCGCAGTTGCTATTGGATAAACAGAGTACGATTGGTCTGGAAAACCCCGGCTATGTTGATATTCGCAACATCGCCAAGTTGAACCCGTCACAGGTGCGTCCAATTCCCGTCGATAAAGACGGTATGCTGGTGGACGATCGCCTGAAAGGGTGTGATCTGGTATTTACGACGCCAAGTCATCAGTGTCCGACGACGGTGACGATGCCTATCGAGCGACGCTACGAGTTGCTTAAGCGGGCCGATGAAGATGATTTCGTGATCATTGAAGATGACTACGAGAGTGAAACCAACTTTAAGTCTAACCCGATCCCTGCCTTGAAAAGTCTGGATAAAAACGACCGCGTGTTGTACATCGGGAGTTTGTCCAAAACGTTGGCGCCTGGCTTGCGTGTGGGTTATCTGGTGGGGCCTGCGGAGTTTATCCGTGAGGCAAGGGCGTTGCGTCGTTTGATGGTGCGGCATCCCGCTGCGAACAATCAGCGTTCAGTCGCCTTGTTCCTGGAGCGGGGTTATCACGACTCCCTGATCATGAACATCATGCGTAACTATCAGACGCGTTGGCGCGCAATGGATGAAGCGCTGACCCGGCATCTGCCGGAGTCCCATGATCAACCAACGTTCGGTGGCTCCTGTTATTGGGTAAAAGGCCCTGAGGGTCTGGATACTGATGAGCTGCAGAAGCGGGCGAAAGAGGAAAGTATCCTGATTGAGCCTGGGGCGATTCACTTCCTTCAAGAACCCGCACCGAAGAATTATTTCCGTTTAGGGTATTCCTCTATATCCACAGACCGGATCGAACCTGGCATTAAAAAGCTGGCTGAATTGATCCACTCTATGGTCTGATTTGTAACCAGTAAACACCCAAACGACCACCTGGATCAGGTGGTCGTTTTGTTTTGGTTCCATTCTGTAACTTGCTGAAATTGTTAGATTTTTAAATATCCTTTCCCTGTTTTTGTCTCTGGCTCAACCCGTACCTCAAAACTGGTTCTACTGAGAATTGGGCCACCCTCCTAATCTGTTTACCAAGACATTCGTACAGGCATCTGCCGCTTCACTTGATCCTTAGAGATAGGACGTCGGTACGAAACAACCTCTACTACTCATAACGATAAAAATAGAAAAACTGGGAGTGGACAAAATGTTGATCGGTGTACCTAAAGAGATTAAAAACCACGAATACCGTATCGGTATGGTTCCGGCCAGCGCTCAGGAGCTGACGAGCCGTGGTCATCAGGTTGTTGTAGAAACCAACGGCGGTATCGGTATTGGTTTCAGTGATGATGATTACCGCGCAGCAGGCGCAACTATTGCTAACACAGCAGAAGAGATTTTTGCTTCTGCTGACATGATCGTAAAAGTAAAAGAGCCGCAGGCGGTAGAGCGCAAAATGCTGCGCCCGGGTCAGCTGCTGTTTACTTACCTTCACCTCGCACCAGACCCAGAGCAGACCGATGATCTGCAGGCGAGTGGTGCAACTTGTATTGCATACGAAACAGTGACCTCTGACCGCGGTGGCCTGCCTCTGCTGGCGCCGATGTCTGAAGTTGCCGGTCGCATGTCCATTCAGGCCGGTGCGGCATGTCTGGAAAAATCCCGCGCCGGTCGCGGCATGCTGCTGGGCGGGGTGCCAGGCGTAGAGCCTGCAAAAGTCACCATCATTGGTGGTGGTGTGGTGGGCTCAAACGCGGCGCGCATGGCCATTGGTATGGGCGCACAGGTGGTCATTCTGGATCGCTCTGTTGATGTATTGCGCCGTCTTGTATCTGAATTTGGTACGGCTGTGACCACTGTTTACTCCAGCAAAGCATCGCTGGAAGAGCATGTGCTCTCAGCTGATCTGGTGATTGGTGGTGTCCTGATTCCGGGCGCTGCTGCACCAAAACTGGTAACCGCAGAGATGGTCTCCCGCATGAAGCCGGGGTCCGCTGTGGTGGATGTGGCGATCGATCAGGGTGGTTGTTTCGAAACCTCCCACGCGACGACACATCAAGAACCAACCTACATCGTTGATGACGTAGTGCATTACTGCGTTGCCAACATGCCGGGTGCGGTTGCTCGCACCTCCACTCTGGCACTGAACAATGCGACCTTGCCATTTATCGTGTCGCTGGCCGATCTTGGCTGGCAGGAAGCGATTCGCCGAGACCCACATCTCGCGAATGGCCTCAATGTGCACGATGGCAAGATCACCAGCGAAGAAGTTGCCGTTGCTTTAGGGCGTGAGTACACACCTTACAGCGTTTAATTACTCAACCGTTGACGGCGGTGGCCTTTGGCTGCTGCTTATAAAAATAACATTAAGGAATTCCTATTATGGCTCGTATGACTCCTAGTGAAGCGATGGTAGAAACCCTCGTTGCGAACGGTGTTACCGATTCCTTCGGTATCATGGGTTCTGCATTTATGGATGCGATGGACATTTTCACCCCAGCAGGCATCCGCCTGATCCCTGTAGTACACGAGCAGGGTGCTGGCCACATGGCTGACGGTTACTCTCGCGTCTCTGGTCGTCACGGTGTATGTATCGCTCAGAACGGTCCGGGTATCACTAACTTTGTAACTGCAATTGCTGCTGCTTACTGGGCTCACTCCCCAGTAGTATGTATCACTCCAGAAACCGGTACTAACACTCAGTGGTTGGGTGGTTTCCAGGAAGCTCAGCAGCTGCCGTTCTTCGAAACAATCACTAAGTACCAGGTAACTGTTACCAACAACAGCCGTATGGCTGAATACACTGCGCGTTGTTTCGACCGCGCTATGTTGGAAAACGGTCCGACTCAGCTGAACATCCCACGTGACTTGTTCTACGGCGACATCGATTGTGAAATCCCTGAGCCAATTCGCATCGAACGTGCTGCGGGCGGTGAAGAATCTCTGAAAGCTGCTGCAGAATTGCTGGCGAGCGCTGAGTTCCCAGTAATGATCTCCGGTGGTGGTGTTGTACTGGGCGATGCTTACGAAGAAGCAATCGCACTGTCTGAGCAGCTGGGTCTGCCAGTTGTAAACAGCTACCTGCACAACGACTCCTTCCCTGCATCTCACCCTAACTGGTGTGGTCCTCTGGGTTACCAGGGTTCTAAAGCAGGTATGAAACTGTTGGCACAGGCTGACGTTGTACTGGCACTGGGTACCCGTCTGGGGCCTTTCGGTACTTTGCCTCAGCACGGTCTGGATTACTGGCCGAAAGATGCAAAAATCATCCAGGTTGATTGCAACGCTAAGATGCTGGGTCTGGTTAAGAAAGTTGACGTTGGTATCTGCGGCGATGCGAAAGCAGCAGCTAAAGCACTGATGGCACTGATGGCAGACAAAGCACCTAAGTGTCTGGAAAACCGCGAAGCGCGTGCTGAAAAGATCGCAGCTGAGAAAGCGGCTTGGGAAGCTGAGCTGGACGAGTGGATCCACGAGCGCGACGATTACTCCATGGAGATGATCGAAGAGCAGTCCGGTGAAGAAGGCAACTACCTGCACCCACGTCAGGTTCTGCGTGAGCTGGAAAAAGCGATGCCTGCAGACGTAATGGTGTCTACCGATATCGGTAACATCAACTCTGTTTCCAACAGCTACCTGCGTTTTGACCGTCCACGTTCTTTCTTCGCAGCGATGTCCTTCGGTAACTGTGGTTACGCACTGCCAACAATGATTGGTGCAAAAGTTGCGGCTCCAGAACGCCCAGGGATCTCCTACGCGGGTGATGGCGCATGGGGCATGTCCATGATGGAAATCATGACCTGTGTACGTGAAGACATCCCGGTAACTTCTATCGTATTCCACAACCGTCAGTGGGGCGCAGAGAAGAAGAACCAGGTTGATTTCTACAACCGTCGCTTCGTAGCAGGCGAGCTGGAAAACCCAAGCTTCGCAGAAATCGCACGCTCCATGGGTGCTGAAGGTGTAACCGTAGACAAGCTGGAAGATGTTGGTCCTGCACTGACTGCTGCACTGAACGATCAGATGGAAAACCGTAAGACAACTGTTATCGAGATCATGTGTACTCGTGAGCTGGGCGATCCGTTCCGCCGCGACGCACTGTCCAAGCCAGTTCGTCACCTGGAAAAATACAAAGACTTCACATAAGTCTGAGTAATCCAGATCTATAAAACCGGAGGCCATATGGCCTCCGGTTCTTTCCTGACCTAAGCGTTAGGAACTTCTGAATAAACCACTTGCTGCTTGTCTGGTCAGTGTTACACGCCCGTTCTCTGCTCGCGGGCAGTGAGTGGTTTATTCAGAGGCTCCTCTCAATCTACCTAAGGAGTAACCGGATGAAGGCCCTCAATAATATTTTTAAACGTGCAGGTGATGACCCGCGTGCCATTGTTCTGGCTGAAGGTGAAGACCCACGTATTATCGAAGCTGCTGCGACCGCAACCGAGCGCGGTATCGCACGAATCACGTTGCTGGGTAACGTTGCTAACATCCAGTCCAAAGCAGCTGAACAGGGCGTTAGTCTGGCAGGTGTTACGCTGGTTGACCCATCTGAGTCTCCCGCCGCAGATCGATATGCAGCAGAACTGTATCGTTTGCGTCAGGCGAAGGGTATGACCGAAGAGAAAGCCGCTGAGCTGATCTGTGATCCTTTGCACTTTGCCCAGATGATGGTGCACTTGGATGATGCAGATGGTTCAGTGTGTGGTGCGGTGTATACCACGGGTGACACGGTACGTGCGGCGATTCAGATTATTGGTATGGCGCCGAACAGCAGCATGATCTCCAGTTTCTTCCTGATGATGCTGTGCGAATCGTTTCATGAGCTTAAAGGCGGCGTGATCTTCTCAGACTGCGGTCTGGTCATTGATCCCAACGCCGAGCAGCTGGCGCAGATCGCGATGTCCGCATCGAACAGTGCACGCACGCTGTTAAATGAAGATCCAAAAGTGGCGATGTTGTCCTTCTCTACCAGCGGCAGTGCCAAGCATGCTGCCGTAGATAAAGTAGTCGAAGCCACGCGTCTGGTTAAAGAACAGCTGCCTGATCTTGCGATCGATGGTGATGTGCAGCTTGATGCCGCTATCGTGGCAGAAATAGCCGAACGTAAAGTGGCGTCATCAGAAACACATGGTCGAGCTAACGTATTGATTTTCCCGAACCTTGAGGCAGGGAATATTGGTTACAAGCTGGCTGAACGTATTGGTAAAGCAGACGCAATCGGTCCTATTTTGCAGGGTTTGAAAAAACCGGCAAATGATCTGTCCCGCGGCTGCAGCGCCAATGATGTGGTAAATGTCATTGCCATTACGGTGGTGCAGGCGCAAACCGCAGAAGGTTAATGTCTATTACCGAGACGTGACTCTTCGATATGTCCCAAAAGTGATTTCAACTCAATCATTGTTTTCCTATCCGTTCTTTTTAACCCTGCGTTAACTCTATTCGGCATGATGCTGAATTTACCGCTCCTCCTATCCGGGAGGGGCGGGCTTTTCTTTATGCTCTGTCCTGACTTCTGCCTAAAAATACACGTTAAGTCCCGTGTTATCTGCGTTTCAGCGGCGTGAGAAAAAATCATTTCAGAAATATGAACTATGCTACGTATACGTGTTCTGGGGCTCTGGCGCACGGATCTACTGTTTTTTAACAGAAGAATGAGCTCCAGACAGCTTTACGACCTGAAGGGGATGCGCTTTGCCCCTCCTATTTGGTTTGGCTAACGCGTCTGGTGTGTGCGTATTCTGTCTGCACCCCTTCTGCTAAGAGTCCGACACTCTACTTTGACCGGAAAGCCACAACTGACTGAACAACTAACGTGTTGATAGGACAGGATCTGAGTATGGCTAACTTTCCAAAGACTCTGGTAAATAGTGCGGTACTGGTTGCATCCATTGCGACAGTGCCTTTCGTTAGTGCTGCTGATGAGGCTGAGTTTTCGCTCAGTACTCGAACCTTCTACTTTAATCGTGACTTCCGTGAAGGGCCTGAAGACAGGGTTGCGATGGCGCAGGCGTTCAGGGCAGATTATATGTCCCCGACGTTCGCAGAGCGTTTACGAGTAGGATTGACCGGGTTGGTGAATATCAAACTGGATGGTCGAAATAACGATGCAGGTACAGATGTATTGCGCGTCGAAAGTGATGGAGGAACCACGAGCTCGGCTAAGATAGGCCAGGCATTTGTTGACGTTGCAATAACTGATGGCGTCGACGTGCGTGTGGGGCGGGTCATCATGGGGCTGCCGCTGCTAAATGATCCGGATATTCGTTCTACTCCCGGTGCCCATCAGGTAGCGATGCTGACTGGTAGCGTTGATAGTGCGGAATTTTATGCGGTTTATAGTGATGAGGCACGCACCCGGTCAAACCTTTCCTTTGACGAGTTTACCTCCAATGGTGAGGACTACGAGATCGTCGTCGTCGGGGGCGGGTATACGGCTGATAACGGCTTAGGGGTTCATGCGTCCTACGGCTATGCAGATGACTATCAACGCCAGATATACCTGAATGCCAACTACACGTTTGATTTGGGCGATATGAGAAGCCTGTTGTTGGATTTCTATCACTATGATGGCGAAGCAGAAGGGAATCTGTATTCGAATCCTGACTATAACTCCACCATGACGAATATCGCCGCGCGCTATTCGATGGGCAACCTGAAACTGCTGGCATCCTTCCAAACGATCGGAGGGGATTATGCCTATGATTTCGCATGGGGTGGCAGTGACCAGACCCTGCCGGGCGTGTGGAACTCGGTGCAGTTCAATGACTTTAACCGTAAGGATGAAGATTCTTATCAGCTTCGGGCAGACTACGTATTTCCGGGCGTCCCTGGCTTGAAAGGGCTGATCAGGCACGTTGAGGGTACCTATGAGGTTGGTACCACCGAAGTGGATGAAACGGAAACCAACGTAGATATGACCTATACGCTGGCGGACGGTAACTTGCAGGGTATGAGCTTCCGTGTGCGTTACGCCCATATCGAGGCAGATGCGTACAGTGATATCGATGAACTCCGACTGATGATGAATTACACCTTCTAATCGGCCTGATTTGGCTAAATCGCTCCTCCTTTAAGGGGGAGCGCCTTTCTTTTACATTTTTCCTCGCGTTCCCATCTCTGGCATAACTTGCACCGATATGATGCGATTTGGCGGCTAATATAGCTTGTTCTGCTTTGTAAATTGGCTGGCTCTAAAATCCGAAAAGTTCTGGCTCTAATCGATTTCATGTAACCGGTCTTTAATGAACCTATGCCGTTCAAATTATAAGAATACACAATGGAGTGCGACATGCCGTTACAGCGTTATGGTTTTATTGTTAAAAGCGCCGATCTTGAAATGTTTAAACATCATGCCCGCCTACATAGCGAAAACTTTGATATGTCAGTGGCTGGTGTTTCTGATGTATCGCAGGCTGTGTTGGTTGCTCAGGAGATGCTCACCAAAGGTATACAGCTTATTGAGATGTGTGGTGGCTTTTCCGCAGAGGACGCACAGCAAGTACGTGAAGCGATCAACGACCATATTCCCGTAGGCTACGTTCAGTACACAGATGAAGAACGTGCACGCTTACAGCGCGAACTGAGCTAACAGGGCGCGACCATGAAAATCATTATTGCTGATTCATCACCGCTTTATGCATTAGGTGTAGAGCTGGTTATGGGTAAGTCCGGTATTACTGTCGTTTCCCAGATCGTCGAGAGTTTTGACGGTTTGCAGCATGCTGTAGAGCATGTGCAAGGGGCAATGATGATCGTCGTGGATGCCCGTCTTCCGGGGCTTGTTGAACTGGAAGCGCTGGCACGCTTTAAGCAAAACAACAATGCCCGCCTGCTGATGCTCACTGATGATACCGATGTGGCATTGATGCGCCGTGCGCGTATGAGTGGTGTCGATGGTGTTGTCGCCAAAACCGCACCGTTGAGTGAGTTGGGTGAGGCCCTGCGTGAGATTCTCGCGGGGGGTACCTGGCGCTTCAATGAAAAAGTGTCACTGGACCAGTGGGGCGCACAAAAGACCCGCCTTGGGTATGCCCTGTGTCGGTTGTCTAATCAGGAAAACAAGGTCCTGAATCTGGTGAAGTGCGGTCTGCGTAACAAGCAGATCGCTGACAAGATGTCGTTGACTGAACATACGGTCAAAACGCATATGTCTAGCATCCTGCGAAAACTTGAAGTTGAAAACCGAACCCAGCTGGTGGTTGCCTTGCAACAAATTTAGCCGATTGCAGCGCAGGTGCTGCATTCAGATCCGTATCGGAGGCCGTATATGTCAACCGTATTTAAAGTGTTTGATGTTGAGTCCCAGAGCAATCTGGATTACGCGCGTTCTTGCGCAACAATGCTGTCGACCATTGGCCAGCAGAAACCTCGTGTGCAGTGCATTACCAATACTGCTGCCATGGATTTTACTTCTGATATTGTGTTGGCTGTTGGCGCACGACCCTCTCTCACGATGGGTATCGATGAGATTCGTGAGTTTGTTGCCAGCTCCGATGCGCTGAGTATCAATATCGGTACCTTGGACGCAGCACGTAAGGCCGCCATCATTCCCGCGATCGAAACGGCTAATGACTATCAGCGTCCTTGGGTGTTAGATCCGGTTTCCGCGCATGCGTCAGAGAAACGGTGCGAATATGCACGTGAACTGCTTGAGCTAAAACCCACCGTGATCCGTGGCAATATCGCCGAAATTAAAGCATTGGTAGGGCGGGATACGCCCGATGCAGCCTGGATTCTGGCTCAGGAGACGGGCGCTGTTGTCGCGCAGACGGGTGAAGCCGATATTATTACGGACGGGACGAAAGCCCTGATGATTGCAAACGGCGACGAAATGCAGACCCGTGTGTCGGCGATGGGTTGTGCTGCGACCGCGTTTGTTGCGACGTTTCTGGCGGTTAACCGTCGTGCGTTTGATGCGACTGTTCAGGCATTGTTAGCGTTGTCTGTTTCTGGTGAAGTTGCTGCTGCAAAATCTGAAGGTCCGGGCAGTCTGCATATGCATATCCTGGATACCTTATATTCGTTGGATAAAACGTTGCTGGAGCAGCGCGCTCATCTGCTTAAATGTGAAGAAGTTGCTGCCTGATTTCAGATAAAAAACAGTTCATATAACAAAAAAGAGAGCGCTTGCTCTCTTTTTTTCGTTTAGGTGTTTGGCTATATAGTGCTTAGCTGTTGGCGAACATCATCAACTAAGTACTCTAACTCAGGAAGACGTGAGCGTGCTTGTGCAACATCACCACAGCGATATTGATTTTCGATTTCCTGGGCCAATAGGTGGACGTGGTCACGGCGTTCGTCGATATCACGTAACATACTTTCGCTGATCAAATGCTCTTTACGGCATCGTTCGCTCCAAGCGAAACAATGGGAGAGTTGTTGATCCGCAATCGGCCACGCAGGTTCGATCGATGGGTCAGATCTGAGTGCTTGCTCAAATTCCGTAGTCCAGTAATTGAGGGAGAGCAGGAACAGTTCGATCATGGTTTGGCGCTGAGACAGATTGCGCCCCTTAAATGCCTGCCATGCATCAAAGGGTTCAAAGCCCTTCAGCCAAGTGGGGAGCTTTTCTGCAGGCATTGGGCGCGCAATAGCATAGCCCTGTGCGTTTTCACAGCCCATCAGTAGCAGCATCAATCCCTCCCAAACAGTCTCGACACCTTCTGCAATGACATTACGGTCAAATGCTTCGGCAAGCCTGATGACGCCGTCGACGATGCGGAAATCGTCCGGACTCGACATTAGATGGGTGACAAAACTGCAATCGATCTTAATGTTGTCGGCGGTCAGGTTTCTCAGATGCGCTAGTGAGGAGAATCCGGTACCAAAATCATCCAGGGCGAAACTCACGCCCAGGTTGTTTTGACAGCTCTCGATGATCTTATTGATCGCCTGAAGGTTTCCGAAGTCTGTGCTCTCCAGTATCTCCAGCTGAATATACTGCGTATCGATCTGTGGGTATTCGGCCAGACTGACGGTGAGTTCAGACTCAAAGTCTGGAGACAACAGATGAAAGGCGGACACGTTGATACTCACGTCCAGCTTCAAGCCTGCCTTATGCCAGTTGCTGACTTGAAGAAGTGCTTCTTTGATGACCCAATTGCCGATCTCGATTTCAAGGTTTGTACCTGAGATAGCAGGCAGGAAGCTAAAGGGTGGAAGTATTCCTTTTTCGGGATGGTTCCAGCGGATCAAGGCTTCGACACCCCACACTTCGCCGGTACACATGTTCACTTTAGGTTGGTAATAGAGCACAAACTGCTGCTCACGGAATGCCTGTTCAATGTCACGCCGTTTGTTATGCGTCTCTATCAGTTGCTGATCGTCTTTGGCGTTGAACATATCAAAATTGTTCTTACCGCCCAGTTTGACTCGATACATTGCCTGGTCTGCATGGCGGAGTAGGGTATCAATGTCTACCTGATCGTGTGGGTAGATAGTGATCCCGCTGGAAGCGGTGATATGCAGTTCATGTCCATCGATATAAAACGGTTCGCAGATCGTACTGTGGATGCGGTCCAGAGCTTCACGGCAATCTTCTGTGGAGTGAATATCGCCGATGAGAATAGCAAATTCGTCTCCGCCCAGTCGGGATGCAGTATCTTCATCTCGGATACAGGAGAGAATGCGCTCGGATACCTGGACGAGCAGTTGGTCACCGATGTTATGGCCGTAGTGATCGTTAACCTGTTTAAAGTTATCGAGATCCAGAAAGCAGACAGCGAGCAAGCTGCCGGTTCGATTGCAGCGCGCGGTGGCCTGTTGGAACCGATCTGTTAGCAACACACGGTTAGGTAGCTGGGTCAGTACGTCGTGGTAGGCCATCATCTCCAGTGCCTGCTGTTGGGTTTTCAGCTGGGTGATGTCAGAAAAGATGCCCACGTAGTTCGTGATCTCACCGGAGGTATTGCTAATATCGGAGATCGTGAGCTGCTCGATGTATAACTCACCATCTTTTCTGCGATTCCATATCTCGCCACGCCATGAGCCTTCTCGTTTAAGCTCCTGCCAAAGATCGTTGTAGAAAGACGCATCCTGTTTGCCGGAACTAAGCATGTTCGGATTATTATTGAGGGCTTCTTCCCGTGTGTAGCCGGTGATTTCACAGAATTTCGGATTGACGTCGACGATACGAGCGAGAGCATCTGTGACCATAATGCCTTCTTCTGCTTCATCGAAGACATTGGATAACAGGTTTAACCGGGTATTCGTCCGGGTTTTATCGATCGCCAGCATGGCAAGTCGGGCTGCAAAATCAATGATTTCCAAATCTTGCGCATTGGGTGTTGAGGGTATTGGATGATAGATGGCAAACGTACCAAGAATTTCCCCGTCACCATGCAGAATGGGTTCTGACCAGCATGAGGCCAGTCCCGCCTGCTGGGCCAACTCTGTGTAGGGTGCCCAATAGGGGTGGGTGTTGATGTCTTCTACGATGACGCGTTTCTTTAGAAACGCCGCTGTGCCGCAGCTACCAACGCCGTCACCAATTGCAATACCTTCAACTGCCTCATTGTAGAAATCCGGTAAGTTAGGTGCTGCGCCCATATGCAGATGTTTCTTCTCTTCATCAAGCAGCAAAATACTGCACAGTGCACCACGGCTCGTGTCTTCGATCATGCTGATGATCGACATAAAAATGGTGTCCAGTGGGACGTTCTGGACCAGTTGCTCCAGCACTTTGAGACGTGCAGATTCGAGAATTTCTGTGTGCTTGCGCCGTGAAATATCGGTGACGACACCGATCACCCGGGTAGGGGTGTCGTCTTCTGCTACATGCACAATTTCAGAGACAGCGTGCAGCCATAGCCAATATCCTTTTTTGGTGCGACGACGAAATTCGATCTCTGTGGTTTCGCCGGTTGTCGCGCACGTTTCAAGCATCTCAGTCAGTTGAGCCAGATCGTCTGGATGTACGCCGTTTTTCAAGGTGTCCAGATCGGTCTGGAATTCGTCCCGTTCGTAGTCAAGCAGCGCGGGGTATTCATCGCCCACCCAGATTTCACCACTATTGAGGTCCATTTCAAACCAGCTTTGGCGAGCGGTCCTGAGTGCGAGTTCGGTGTGTTTAAGTGTCGTGGTGAGTGCGGTAGTCCGTTGTTCAACCGCTTGTTCAAGTGTGGCCTGATCCTGTCGTAACTTTCTTACCAGCAGCACAGTGACAACAACCAGCAAGCAAAAAGACAGCCCGGCAATGATATCCAGTAGCAACCAGTATCCGTTACGCCAACCAGACACCGGCGTGACTTCGAGTTTCCACTCGCCATCAGGGACTGCAATGGGTACAGAGATTGGACTATCGCTGATAGGGCTGTCGGACTGGGCCAGCAGCATCGGTATTCCCGAATGTGGGTCGACGCTGAATAGACGATATGCAAGTCCCTGTTCATCCAGGTTGTGGAGCTTGGTATTTTCCAGGACATCAGGAAAACGAATCAAGACGTTGCTGAATCCCCAGAATTGTTGTTTTTGCTCGCGTGTTTCAAGAAAAACGGGTAGTCGTCCGGCAGCCGCGAGTCCTCCTTGTACCAGGGTGAAAGGATCGCTCATGGTGAGCTGTCCGGTCTTCATGGCACGAAATGCTGCTTCATCCCTTCGACTATCTTGCAGTAAGTTGTATCCGAGCGCGCGTTCGTTTCCCTCCAGTGGGTGGGTGTGGCTGATAATGCCGTTTGGCGACAACTGAATGGCTGTAGCGCTTGGATAGTAGTTGAGGAGTTCTGAAGCGACCTGATCGAAGGTTTCAACGTTGCCTTGATTTTGTCGAACGAAGGTTGCAAGCGCATAAGTTGCAGAAAGTGCATGGTCTACGTTCTGTTTGATCTGGCTCGCAAATCCGGTCGCCGTGTTTTTTATCGCGTGGCGTTTCGCCTGATAATGAGCCTGATCGACATAGACGACAGCAGAGACTGATAGCAGAACTGTGACTGCGATCAGCATAGTCAGATAACGTGTGCTATTGGAGAATGACTTCATGAACTCAACATTCCATACCGAGCATGATAGGTACTTTCTGCGTGCTCGCCCGACGGCATAAATTTATTACCAGTTTGGGCGGTTGGGCAGATGGGTGCAAGGCTCTTATAACGACATCGGACAAACTGAGGCTAACGATATCGCGGCAAACTAATTCTTGAATGATATGAAAATAAAACAATATTACTACGTAGAAATTAGCAATTACAGGCTTTGCGGGTAATTATTGAAACGGATTCTAACATTATTTTTGTAGGTTTGAAGCTTTTTAAGGGGGTTGCTTCGGCGCATAGTCCAAATAACACCATGATTTGAAAGGTGCTTGTATAATACATTTAATTTTGTGGGTATTTTTAAATGACAAGACGCTTCACCTATTGCGAGCATCTGCCTTTCGGTGATTTCCTATGGATAGGGATTACGACTATTTATGACTTCAGGCCCGACTTCCGGATTCTTTTGATGGTGGGTGAGGGCTTAGATAAAGAGGGGGTCATACAACGTCTGATAAGGCGTGTGGATATTGCGGGGGGGTAAGGGTGACTAATTTTCATTAGTAACTCTTTTAAGGGGCTGGGCTGGTCTTGGTTGATAGAGACCAGCAAATCAACGTTATCGTGATCAGACGGTTTTGCGAGAATTAATGTGGTAAGCCGGATGAGCAAGAAACGGAAGTCGAATACTTAGCAGCGTCTTGATGCCACTAGAAATCATCTTTGCAACTGAAGTCAATTCACTAATCAGAGCCAGCTTTTGACGTAATTCTGGATCATTACGAAGAATCTGAGCGAGTTGTGTTTCAGCGTTGTTCATGGATATCACCTTGGCGTGCAGATTGGTGTGGTTATATAAGTGGGTTGTATTGTAGGGGCTGACCTTTGGATAAAATAACGAGTTATTCTTGAACTAAAGATTAGAAAAATTCATGTAATTTTCGGGATAGATTTTAGGGGCGAATTTTATAGGTATCAGGTATAGCTGGTGTTATGTATATGGGGATATGATAATTGGCTTCTCGATTTGTAACGTTTACTTTGCTGAATTTCTATCATGACTATTGAAAGTGCAATCTCATTCTTTATCGCGATCCTGATCTTTGGTGTAACACCGGGCCCTGGCGTGTTTGCCATTCTGGCGCGTGCGTTAACCAATGGGGCGAGCAGCTGTGTGTTGTTGGCACTGGGTATGACGATCAGCGATATTCTCTATCTCATCGCCGCGTGTTTAGGTTTGGCTGCTATCGCGACACACTGGTCGGAGCTGTTTACGGTGATCCGTATTGTCGGGGCTGCATATCTGCTTTATCTGGGATGGAAGATGTGGACTGCACCGGTGTCCCTGGATCAGAGCAATAACCGATTGACGCGTTCGGGCATGGCGTTGAGCTTTGTGCAGGGCTTTCTGATCTCCGCCTCTAACCCCAAGGTTATCCTGTTTTATGTGGCTTTCCTGCCGACCTTTATGGATCTGACTGTGCTGAGCAGCGGTGATATTGTATTGGCGTCTGTGCTGACGCTGGTGGCATTGATGATCGGTTTGATGGCTATCGCTGTATTTGCGTCCAAGGCCCGCGGCTGGTTTCGTTCTGAGCGGGCGATGAAGCGTTTAAACCGCGGGGCAGGATCTATTATGGCCAGCGCTGGTGCATATCTGGCATTGCGCAACTAAAGCATCACTCCTGTGTGGCGGGGCGTGTCCACTCTGCTTGTGAGCAGCGACGAATGTAAGCAATTTCGTCGCTGTCTATATTAAGCGATTCCAAAAAATCCTGATGTGCTTCCGGCAGGCTGCGTTCGAACTCAACATGCCACTGCCGCATCGCCGTTTCATCCATTCCTGTTGCTTCAAGAATCGCGACCCATTGAGCTTTATCCATTGTACGGCTGTTCCGCAGTGCGGATGCTTTTCCAAGTATTTTTAGTACCCGCTGTTGTTGTTGCCGAAGCTGGCCAATTTCATGATTGAGGTTGGCCAGATGTTGTTCCAGTAACGCGGTGGACTGACTGTTGGCTTCATTAAGCAAGCAGGCAATTTCTTCCAACGGTAAGCCAGCGTCTTTATACAGCGTGATTTGTTCCATGCGCTGCATATCCTTCTGTGTATACATCCGGTAGTTGGCGTTGCTGCGGGCGGAGGGTTGCAGCAGGCCGATCTTATCGTAGTAGATCAGTGTGCTACGCGATAATTGGAATTGCTTCATCAACTGGCCGATGGTGTACATGAATCATTGTCTCTTCTTCACATGAGATCTTCGGATGCATGGCCGACAGCGCGTATGCAGGCCATACATCCTTCTATTATCGCCAACTCCGTTATGTGCGTGGCGCTTATTTTACGAGCGTTGCATCGTACTGGCGGATAACGCCCTTAGCATCGTCAACTAAATCCTTATTCTGATCTAAAAACGTCGCCCAGTTTGCTGTGGTATCGGCATCAACGCGTTGTGACATGATGCGCACAAATGCTGCTGTGAGTGGATAGTCAAATTTATCCGTAGCACCGAGGCTGGTGGCATAAGATTGAATTCCGTCACAGGTGCGTTGAAGGGCGATATCCAGAGAATAGCGATTGAGATAGAGCCAGCAGATTCGCATATGGCCTTTGTGGTCAAATAGTTCAGGCGACAGGCTTAGATCTTCAAATGCGGAGATGAATGCTTCGTCGTTAAGTGGTGATGGGGTAGGGCATGTGGTGGCGTTCATAGTGACCTCTAAGCCAGATGTTGTGGGATCAGTGTATTGATGCGCTCAACATAAGGCTTGAGGTTATAGTAAGGTCAACAGGTTAGTCGATAATATTGCTTTTCAGTTCGGTCAGGTTGCTGACGATCGTTGTGGGTTCGATACCCCATGGATCAAAGATGGCATTGGGGGAGCGTTTTACCCAGGCAGCGTTCATACCTGCGGAGATGGAGCCAATGACATCAAACGGGTTGCTGGATATGAGCCAGGCCTCTGCGCCAGTCACGCCGCTTTCGCGCATGAAGTGGCTGTATACACCCGGATTGGGCTTGAATGACTTCATGTCGTCCACGCTCACCACCCCGTCGAAGAATTCGCGGATGCCCGCTGCTTGCAGTAGAGTTTCAACCGCATCCGCGCTGCCGTTGGAAAACGCGAACAGTTTGCAGCCTGCATTTTTCAATTCGGTCAGTCCACTTTCAACGTCATGGAAGGCGGGCAGGGTGCGGTATACCGCAAGTAGTTCACTTTTCTGGGCGTCAGTGAATTGGGTTTGGCAAAACTGATCGGCATAGTTAAGGGCGTCGCGGGTGACCACTGCAAAGTTTTCGTAGTTCTGCATCAGCCCTCGGCGGAATGAATATTCCAGTTGTTTATCGCGCCATGTCTGAGAGAAGGATTGAGCCTTTCCATCATCGCCGAGAAGCTCGGTGAGTTTGCCGACGACCCCATGGGTATCGATAAGTGTGCCATAGACATCAAATGCTAATGTTGGGGCCATCATCTGTTCCTGAAACGGTTGAGCTAAATTGTTGTGTAGAATCCACCTATTCGAAGAGACATAGGTGAATTACCACTGCCTGTGCTGATGCGCAGAATACCATCAGACTACAAGCGTAAGGTTGCAATAGGAATGGCTATTCAGTCGAGTGCCGTCACTGAATCTGCCGGGGCTTCTGCGCGTACATCAAGGCTGTAATCACGCACAACGCTGGCAACACGGATGCGGTAGTTTTTGAAAAGCTCCAGTTTACCTTGTTGTTGAGCGCAGCGGTGTTCAAACAAATTTCGCCATACACGGATGGCTTCTTCATCGCGCCAAAAAGAGAGACTGAGGATCTTACCTTCATCGTTTAGGCTTTGGTAACGGTCAATGGAGATAAAACCATCGCGATCTTCAAGAAATGTGCGCAAATTAGCCGCGATCTCTAGATACTCTTTTTTGCCTTCCGTAGTTGGCCAAACTTCAAAGATAACCGCAAGCATAAAAACTCCTGAGCAAATTTAAACAAAGCTGACAGGAAATATAGGCGAAATTTTGGGATAGGAATAATGAATATTCCAGAAAGGGGTGTTCTGAATATGGAATATAACGTTGCTACCGAGGACACGGTAACAACGTTGGTGTTTGGTTTAGGCGTCTACTACGTTGGTGAGTGCTGTTTCCAAGGCTGCGACTGTGCCGTCAATGTCGGTCAATTTATCCAGCCCGAACAGTCCGAGTCGGAAAGTCTGGAAGCCTTCAGGTTCGTCGCATTGCAATGGCACGCCTGCTGCAATTTGCAGGCCTTCTGCGACAAACATCTTACCGTTCTGGATCTCTGCATCGCCAGTGTAGCTCACAACAACCCCCGGTGCCTGAAAGCCTTCAGCGGCGACGCTCTGTATGCCTTTGCTGGCCAGCAGGGCACGCACACGATCTCCCAATGTTTGCTGAGCATTGCGGATGTTATCGAATCCTAGTGCTTCGGTTTCTTTCATAACATCGCGGAAGCGGGTCAGGGAGTCCGTTGGCATCGTGGCATGATAGGCATGCGCACCGCCTTCATAGGTCTCCATAATCTGCAGCCACTTCTTCAGATCACAGGCGAAGCTGCTGCTGGTGGTATCGTCGATCATCTGACGGACGGTTTCGTTCATCATCACGAGGCCACAGCAGGGGGAGCCACTCCAGCCTTTTTGTGGTGCGCTGATCAGGATGTCGACGCCAGAGGCTTCCATATCCACCCACAACGTACCGGATGCAATACAGTCGAGGACAAAGATACCGCCCACTTCATGGACAGCATCAGCCACGGCGCGGATGTAGTCATCAGGCAGAATCATGCCGGATGCGGTCTCGACATGCGGCGCAAACACCATATCAGGACGTGCAGCTTTGATCGCAGAGACGACCTCTTCGATGGGTGTCGGCGCAAAAGGCGCAGTCGCGTCATCTGATGTTTGGCGGGCCTTAAGGACAATCTCTTCAGATGGGATTTTTCCCATTTCGAAAATCTGGCTCCAGCGGAAGCTGAACCAGCCGTTGCGGATAATCAGGCACTTGCGGTTATTCGCAAACTGTCGGGAGACCGCTTCCATTGCAAAAGTGCCGCTGCCAGGTACAACCGCCACGGAGTGGGCGTTATACACCTGCTTCAGTGTGGATGAGATGTCCTTCATGACACCCTGAAAAGCTTGGGACATATGGTTCAGCGAGCGGTCGGTATACACCACTGAATACTCGAGCAGCCCCTCAGGGTCCACGTTTGGCAGTAGTCCTGGCATGATAGTCCTCCGAAATCGTAGTTCTTAGTCTTGCGGAAACGGCAAGATCTGATGTGCAGTCAGATCATGCTGTCAGTAGATGGTGAATCAGGCATCGGCGCTGCCACCAGTCACTGCCACGCAGTATCTGGTTGATCGCGTCGATTTCGCGCACGGTGCCGTATTCTGCTGCCGGCGCAGTGCTGTGAATATGAGGTAGCAAGTGGCTGAACTGCTGGCGACAAGCCTGATGGTATTCCGCGTAACTGTTCAGGACGGATTTGCCCTGAGTATCAGCAATCACATTGCGTAAAACATCATTCATCGGGAATACGGGCAGCGGCGGGCAGAGGTAGTAGAGCAACCAGCTAGAGGCTTCCTCTTGATAGCCGGTGCCAAACACGTCATTTGCCGCACGCTCAACCAGCTTGATTGTGAGCTGATGCTTTTCGTCGTGGGTCAGGTGTTCAAATTCCTGCCATAACGGCTGCAGGTGCGCACGGACAAATGCATCCAGATCTGAAGCCATGCGTGTACGATCAACCCCCGTTGGGGGTAGATCGGCCGCTTGCCAAAGTATGTTGATGTAGGTTTTATCGACCAGCGTGCGGCCAGCATTCAGCCACTCAAATCTAGAGGCGTGCTCCAGGCTGCCGTACATAATTGTCAGCAGGCCATTTTCGCTGCTGCGCGCATCGTAACCGCTGCCAACCTGCTGGCTAGGCGTGTTCCAGTCTGAGTGCTGGAGCGAGGGGGTCTGAATATCGATTTGGGTGTTCATTGTTCCTACTCTCATCAACTTTTGACGATCAGATAAGCACTATATGAATCGTGGCCGTCAGGACCAAGCGCCAGTGAATAGGTCGATTTAGGACCAGACTGAAAAAATATTGTGTGATATTTGTACAGAGCTGCTCTGAAAATAGTCTTTAGTTTTAATGGGTTATGTTTTATATTTCTTTTGGTTATTAATAATTAGTTTTTTATTCGTTTACAGTTTGTGCGGATTCTCTATACTGGCTCCATCGTTAATTAATAACTGGCCCCATCCGAACCGCTAAATGGTTCGTCATTGGCCCTAACCTGTAAGAGAGGCGAATATGTTGGCTCAAGCTGCGGTACAACCATCGGTAACTGTTCGTAACCCTGTGCAAGCTGTAAAAGTGTGCGCAACTGTAAAACAGGAAAAGCCAATGATGCGGGAAGTGCCAAAAGCGCAGCCGAAGGTCGAAGAGCCTCGTTACGATTTCGTAGGTATCGCGGGTTAAGCGATAACTGTAGATTCGGTTTCCCGAATCGCGTTCTGTCTCCATAAAAAAAGCCCCGTCTCTTGTGAAACGGGGCTTTTTTGTTGTCCGGCTTTAATTCGGAGTCGAAGAGGTTAACCCTCTTTCTCTGGAAGCGGGACGATCAATACAGGGATGCGGGAGCGATTCAGTACGTTCTTTGCGACGCTGCCGAGGAAGGTATGCATGATCCCTTTCTCGTGCGTACCCATAACAATGATGTCTACATCTAACTCCTTCGAGTATTTGATAACGGTCTCTGCAGGATAGGCTTCGACAACATTGATGGATTTTATCTGTTTACGTACGTCGGATTCGTCTTTATAGAGCTCATCCCAGAAGTGTTCCTGTCGCACCATCAGTTTATCTTCTGCACGGTGTACGCGTTCTTTCAAAATATCATGACGGCTCTTTGAATCCATCACGTAGGTCTGGAAGGTGATTTTCGCGTCGCTGGAAAGCTTCTCTACCACATGCAGGATATGAATCTCTGCACCGGTTTTCTTAGCCAGATAAGTTGCCTGTTCAAATGCAGCTGTAGAGCCTTTAGACAAGTCAGTGCTGTAAAGAATTTTGCGGATTTCAGGTAGCATAATCTTAATTCCTGATTGAGCTATTTGAGCAGTCCGCACCTGAGAGACAGGTGCGGACTAAGCGAAGTCCCTGTTTATCTAATAGCCAAATACGCGTGGCAGGAACAGAGAGATCTCTGGGAAGAACGCGATAATAAATACGGCGATTGTCGAAACCAATGCAAATGGCAATGCTTTCACCGTAACCTCTTCCAGTGAGATGTTCGATATACCGGAGGCGACGAACAAGTTCTCACCCAATGGCGGTGTCGCGAAGCCTATCGACAAACTACATACCATGACGATACCGAAGTGAACCGGATCGATACCCAGGTTATAGGTCACAGGTAGCAATACAGGCGTCAGGATCATGATCGCTGCCAGGGTTTCCATAAACATACCCACGAACAGCAGGAATGCGATGATCAGGAACCAGATCAGGTAGATGTTATCCGTCAGGCTCAGCATCGATTCTGCAACAATTGCAGGAATCTGATTCTCTACCAGCAAGCGACCAAATACGGTTGCTGTGAACAGGATCAATAGCACGCGACCAGATAGCCATGTCGTGGTTTCCAACGAACGGAACAGATCTGCCCAAGTCAGCTCCTTATGGATAAATACGCCGACAAACAGGGTGTAGAAGATCGCAACAATCGCAGACTCTGTTGGTGTAAAGAAGCCGGAATAGATACCGCCCAAAATAACCAATGGTGCCATGACAGACCAGAAGCCAGTACGGAACGCTTCAGCGATATGTTTGAAATCCCAACCTTCTGCGGTGCCTTTGTAACCCAGGCGGCGACAGCGGATATAGTTCAGCGTCATCAGGCTGATAGAGATTACCAGACCTGGCAGTACGCCTGCGATAAACATCTTAGTGATGGATACGCTCTGGAACTCACCGTGTTTCGCGACTGCTTCCATCGGTACGCTCAGACCAATCGCAGAGATACCAAAGATAACCATCGGAATGGACGGTGGGATAACGATACCCAGGCCTCCT
The DNA here is from genome assembly GCF_015209595.1 of Pontibacterium sinense. GTDB lineage: Bacteria > Pseudomonadota > Gammaproteobacteria > Pseudomonadales > Balneatricaceae > Pontibacterium > Pontibacterium sinense. The sequence continues at coordinate 50,861 of NZ_JADEYS010000013.1, forward strand.
GAGGATGCGGTAATTGCAGAAGCGTAGCCTTTATCGTAACCGCGTTTAACCATCGCAGGGATCATCAGCATGCCTACCGCTGCAGTGGTTGCAGGGCCGGAGCCGGAGATCGCGCCAAAGAACATGCATGCCAATACGGTTGCAGCGGAGATGCCGCCAGTTACCGGGCCTGCGAAACTTTCAGCGAGCGTTACCAAGCGTTTGGATATACCTGCAGCCTCCATTAATGCACCCGCAAGGATGAAGGAGGGTAGTGCCATCAGCGGGAATGAGCCCACTGACGTAAATGCAATCTGGACGAACTTAATAGGGTTCTGTTCGAGATACAGAAAAGATGATAGTGCCGCGACCCCAAGTGCTACTGTCACGGGTGCGCCCATCACCAGCAGGACCAAAAAGGACCCGAATAAAATGAGTACAATAGATGATTCAGCCATTGACCTGCTCCTGGATTATGCGGCGTCTTTTTTCTTATCTTCGTCGATATCGTGGTCCATTAACTCTTCCAGTTCCTGAGAGTCAGGGTCACGGATGTCGATGCCTTTAACCAGTTTGTAGTAGTTCACCTGGATGATGCGAATCGTCATAAGTGCAAACGCAATCGGTAAGATCAGATAGATATACTTCATCGGTATACCCAGCGTCTGAGACTTCCAAAACAGGTTCATACGGTTGAAAACAAAGTCGTAAGCCAGATAGACGAAGTAGCAGTTGAAGCCAATCCAGATCAGATCGGATAAAACTTCCAGAATGGGTGGTAACCATGCTGGCATCAGTTTGTATTGGAATGTTACCCGGTTGTGAGCGGCAAGTTTGGCGGCGTAACTGGCACCAAAGAACACAAACCATACAAACATATATACGGAAAGCTCTTCACTCCAAGAGAAGGAGTAGCCAAATAACTGGCGCGAGACAATCTGAGCAAACAGCAGTGTGACAAACATGGCCAGCAGCGTGCGACAGATATAGCTTTCAATATTATCGAGGAATTTAAAGATTTTACTGCCCATGTGGCTATCTCCCGTAAAGATCTATGCACCCGAGGACGGGTGCATAGACTGGATGGATAAAAACTCCGGTTTAAAGAATTAAACCTTAGATTTCATCACGACCCAGAGAGCGCAGCAGTTCGTTCACTTTGCCTTTACCGCCTACAGATTCGTAGAACTTAGGCCATACAGCGTTCTGAGCGCGCTTCGCCCATTCAGCTTCGTCCTGCAGAGAGTCGATCTGCATGCCGTACTTGCTCACCAGCTCTTTCTTGATGGTTGCTTCCTGGTCTTTCAGCCACTGCAGGCTGTAAGCGGTCGCTTCAGTACCCGCTGCCAGAATTGCCTTCTGAGTTGCTTCGTTCTGATCCTGGAACAGGGATTCAGAAATGATCAGAGGCTCCAGCAGGAACAGGTAATGCAGGTCAGTGATGTACTTCTGTACTTCACCAAACTTCATCGCGTAGATAGTGGTGTATGGAGTGTCCTGACCGTCAACAACGCCCTGTTGCAGAGCTGTGAAGGTTTCAGACCAAGCCATAGGCGTAGGGTTGTTGCCCCAAGACTTGTAGGTATCGATCATGATTTCGTTTTTAGGAACACGAACCACGACACCGTCCAGGTCAGCCAGCTTCTGGATAGGCTTCTTAGAGTTACTCAGTACACGGAAGCCGGAGTAAGTCCAGCCTACGATACGAACACCGGAATCACGAATGGTGTTCTTGATGAGTTCTTCACCAACAGGCCCTTCAACAGTCTTCTGAGCCTGATCCAGGTTTTCGAAGATGTATGGCAGGGACAGAATACCCAGAGTAGGGGAGAAAGGAGCGAGGTTGTTACTTGCCAGGATGGAAAAATCCAGTGTGCCGATCGCTGCATCGTTCACAGTATCCTGCTCGGAACCCAGCTGACCATTCAGGAACAGCTTAGCGGAATGTTTACCGTCGGTGTTCTTCTGCAGAGCTTCAATGAACTTGAGGCCTAACGCTTCCTGTGCACTACCGCCGCCGTCACCTACAGCGATATTCCAGTTTGCTGCCATGGTGCTTGCAGAGAAGACCAAGCCAGCGGTCAGGGAAAGTACTTTTGCGATCTTATTCTTATGTGTCATAAGTAACTCCTGAAATTTTTGATCCACCCATCCTTAGACGGGTGGGAGAGTCATGGTGGTCAACCTGGGCTGACCGACCCGCAAACGTTGAAGTGGAATGTCTCTGTATAAGCAGACGGTCACATCTCAGGCTCCCGGGCCATCATCACTCCGTGAAAATCTGTTTCTTGTTATCTGCCAGGGTTGCCAGCAGGTTTCAGAATCTCAGCGTGATAATGCTATACATACTCAACCCATGAGATTTTCTTTTTTAGGACCAGCTTTCCGCATGGAGTGGAGCCAGCCTGAAAGGCCCGTATTTAGGGAGCTTCAAGGGAGTTTCTAATGTAAGTACTATAGTTGAGTTCGCCCAGCTTTGAGGGGGTTCACTCTTTGGTATTACAGATAGATTCCCCTGTATTCGTTGGTTGTTGAATCTATGATCAGTCTGCGCTACTCAAAAGGGCGCCTACTCTCTCTGAATTAGTGCGCTATGTTAAATAAATGAAAGTTATAGCTAATAACCATACAATATATGAAAAATAGCGTGTTACCTTCATTACTATGATTTTGTATAGTCCCAAATGAATAACAGCTGAAGGTACAGTCAGGCTCAGTCCATTATGGACAGGTAATGTTGCCTATAAGAGGCGCAGAAATCGTTGTAGCAGGTAGTCTATGAACCAGAAAGAAAAGGATACTGCAGAGGCAGAGAACTTACGTATCGGTCGCCAGATTCGCGATCTTCGTAAAGCCAAGAAGATTACATTGACGACTATGGCAGAGAAAATTGATCGCTCTGTTGGGTATGTCAGTCAGGTAGAGCGGGGTGTGTCTGCTTTACCTATACCGGTACTACAGAAGATCTGTGAAGTTCTGAGTGTGCAGATCAGTTGGTTCTTTCATACGGATAACGAAGCCCCCGTCGATGAGCTCAATTACATCGTACGTGGTGATGCCCGCCGTAGTCTGAACTTTTCGGGAACAGGAATACGTGAAGAGCTTTTGTCGCCACGTCTGAGTGATCAGTTACAGATGATCCTTACCACCTTTGCCCCGGAAGCGGGCAGTACCGAGTCTCGCGAGCGTAAGGGTGAAGAAGGCGGCTTTGTGCAATCGGGTATGCTGGAACTCGGTGTCGGTGATAAGCGCTACCTGCTACAGGCCGGAGATAGCTTTTCCCTAACGGGTAAGGAAGCACACTGGGTACGTAATCCATCAGCGAATGAAGATGCCGTTGTTATATGGACGATAGTGGGTGGTGGGTACTGAGTGTTAACCCGGCATCGATCTTAGTTACCGCCGTGTATCCATAGACATGCTGCAGCTCTATGCAGAGCTCAACAACCTAAATAGCTGTATCGCAGATAGAAGCCGGGGATTGATCTGGTTTGCCGTCAGTGCAAATTCAGTTCTTTCCCCTTATTTTTGTATGAAATTTATACCGTTATCTTACGTCTCTGTTTTTGATTCCTGGAACCTTCGTTATCAGTCGGGGTAGGTGTCTTCTGCCAGTACTTCTACCGTCCGATGCCACGGGCTCGCGTTTCTCCTGTTCTGCTCCTTTCTTCTCACTCAAAATTTGACCTTTCATGGAAGGCGGCACGCGCCGTGCATTCTTAACAAAGGCCAGACAGGTTTTTGCTCCCAGAAAATTTTCATTTCTCATGATGTAATTAAATCTGCATTGGCTGGCTAACTGTCTGATTAAATTAGATAAAGGTTCAATAAATGGACGATTATTTCCTGTGATAAAAATCACGTAAATTTAATAAAAATGAAAATATAGTTGATAATTTCATTTGTGGGATTTATCTTTGCACTCAACAAGCCGGGTAAAGCCGAGCAAAAAAATAAAAAATTGAGTTTATGACCTCGGCGAAAGCCTGAGTCATAACAGGAGTGTGTGATGTACGATCCATTAGTGTCTGCTGATCCCGGCGGACTGTCTTATCCCGACTCTTACTGGGTAGATACAGCCGGTAATGCCCCTGATGATGACGGTCCAGTGCAGGCCGATTTTGACGTCGAAGTTGCGATTATTGGTGGTGGGTATACCGGCCTGAGTGCAGCCTATTATTTGGCGAGCGAACACGGTGTAGAAACCGCTGTATTGGAGGCCAACGGTTCCGGCTGGGGGTGTAGCGGTCGTAATGGAGGCTTTGCTCTAAAAGCGGGTGGTCGCCTTTCCTATCAGAAAATGATTAAACGCTATGGCGAAACGATGGCTCGTCGTATGTTCGATGAAATTTTTGAAGGCTTGGATCGGGTGCGTGGCCTGATCAAGGACGAAGAGATTGATTGTGACCGTCAGCCTGAAGGCCTCCTCTGGGTCGCGCATCGCCCGCGTATGATGGATGTGATCCGTTCTGAAGCCGGGTTCTTGAAGGATTTCTTCAACTACGATGTCGATATTCTTGGTGCCGAAGAGTTGAAGGCCCAGCACTTCAATAGTGATGAAGCTCACGGAGCCATGCGTTTTCGAGATGGCTTTGGCGTGCATCCGCTTAAACTGGCATACGGCTACCATCGACTAGCCCGTGCAGCCGGCGCGCGTATCCATACGAATAGCCCGGTTAAAGAGTGGTATCGCGAAGGCGATCGTCATTTGCTGGTCACCCCGGGTGGCGTGGTGCGTGCAAAGAAGGTGATCTGCGCCACCAACGGGTATACCTCACAAACATTGCATCCCAAACTGAAAGACCGTTCCTTCCCCGTGCTATCGAATGTCGTCGTGACCCGTGCATTGACGGACACCGAGCTGTCTGCGACACAGTTTGTCAGTAGTGATGTCATTACGGATACCCGAACGTTGCGTTTCTACTATCGCAAGTTGCCGGATAACCGGATCTTAATTGGCGGCCGCAGCGCGATAACCGGCGCGGATGCCGGTAATCCTAAACATAACGATAACCTGATGCGTGCACTGAAATCGAAGTTCAGCGCATTGGGGGATCTGACCTATGACTACCAATGGGGCGGTTGGGTGTGTGTGACGTTTGACGATGTGCCACATATTCATGAGGCAGAAGACAACTCCATCTATTACGCCATCGGTTATGGCGGTAGTGGTGTCACCTTTTCGGTGCAGGCAGGTATGCGTCTGGCTGAAAAGGTTGTCGGGCGTACCGAAGGCCATGACCTGCCCGTATTGACTAAACCCGCACCCAAATTTCCGTTTGCGCCGTTTCGCCGTGTAGGTCAGCGTGCGCTTTACCACTACTACTTTGCTCGTGATGAAAAACGTTAAGGAGATAGCGATGACACCCAGCTACATTGATCAGGTTGTAAATTTTGATGACCATCCCGCGCCACTCGGTGCATTTGTTACGCCACCGGATCGCCTGCTGAAAGGGGATCCAAAACAAGGCATCGTGAATTATGTCGAGGAACTGGACGGCAAATTTATTGCGGGCTTGTGGGAAAGCGAACCGGGTAAGTGGAAAGCGGTGCCAGGGCGTCGGGAGTTTTGTTACATCATATCAGGCGATGTGATCATCAGTGACGCCAAAGGTGGACAGAAGCGTTACAAAGCGGGTGATTCATTTATGTTGCCTTACGGGTTTGATGGCTACTGGGAAGTGCTGGAAACCTGCCAGAAATACTACGTTATTTTGCAAGACTAAAATCAAAGCCTCACCTGATCGAGCCAAGGATGGCTCATCTCTCTTCCGTTACTCTTTCCTTTACACGTCTCTTAGGCCCGACTGATATTTCCTATCGATCAGTCTAAGCGTGGGTCTATCCATCGAATTATCGGGTATCTCATTTAGAGTGATTAAATACCGGTGTCTACGTTGCACTTATCAGACGAATGCCAGGCAAAAAAAGACCCGGTAAAACCGGGTAAAAAGAGCGTTGGGGATCGTACCTATACAGCAACTATAAAATCGTGATGGTCAACATTCGATGACGTTGACGGCAAGTCCTCCTCGTGATGTTTCTTTGTATTTTTCTGACATGTCATGGCCCGTATCACGCATCGTGGTGATGGCTTTGTCTAACGAGACGAAGTGGGTGCCATCGCCACGAATCGCCATGGACGCCGCGTTGATCGCTTTCATGGCTGCCATGGCGTTACGTTCGATACAAGGCACCTGAACCAGCCCGCCGATCGGGTCGCAGGTGAGTCCAAGGTTATGTTCGATGCCGATTTCTGCTGCATTCTCGACTTGGGCGGGTGTGCCGCCTGTTGCCTCTGCCAGTCCCGCCGCTGCCATCGCGCAGGCAGAGCCAACTTCGCCCTGGCAACCGATTTCAGCCCCGGAAATAGACGCGTTCAGCTTGCACAAGATGCCGATCGCCGTCGCGGCCAGCAGGAACTTGATAATGCCTTCTTCGTCTGTGTTGGGGCAGAACTTGTCGTAGTAGTGCAGCACCGCTGGGATAATGCCCGCCGCACCGTTGGTGGGTGCTGTGACCATGCGGCCACCGGCCGCATTCTCTTCACTGACCGCCAGTGCGTAGAGATTGACCCAGTCCATCGCGCCCAGTGACGGGGTGATCATATCCATACGGGTGCGCTGCTTCAGGTCGCTATGCAGGGACGCTGCACGACGTTTTACCTTCAATCCACCGGGCAAGATACCTTCGTTACGGAAGCCGTTCTGGACACACTCACGCATGACCTGCCACAGATGCAGAATGCCTTCGCGGACCTCGTTTTCGGAGCGCCATGCCTTCTCGTTTTCCATCATCAGGTCGCTGATGGAGAGATCATTCTCCTCGCACATGATGAGAAGCTCTGCCGCATTACGAAACGGGTAGGGAAGTTGGGTTTCATCTTCCATAATCCGGTTCGCGCCCGCAGCGTCTTCATCCACCACAAACCCGCCACCTACTGAGTAATACACGCGGTGTGACAACGTGTGACCGTCTGCATCCCATGCGGTAAACGTCATTCCGTTGGGGTGATACGGCAAGCTGTCTTTGCGGTGATAGATCAAGTCACGTTCGACGTTAAAGTACACGTCATGCTGCGCCATCAACCGAAGCCGGTTATAGAGAGTGACTTCAGTAACGCGTGGATCAACGGTACCTGGATCGACTGTTTCCGGCGCATGACCTTCTAATCCCATAATCACCGCGGAGCCGGTGCCATGACCTTTGCCGGTCGCGCCGAGTGAGCCATAGAGTTGCGACTCGACGCGGGCAACCCGCGAGATCAGGTGGTTGTCCTGTAAGCCTTCGACGAACAATAATGCGGCCTTCATAGGGCCTACAGTGTGCGAGCTGGACGGGCCGATACCGACCTTCAGCAAGTCAAAAATACTGATAGCCATAGTGCATTCACCTTTATTGCATCCACTCGCGTACACATGCTGCGTACGTGAGCGTAGCGATATTGAGTTTACGAATAGGTGCTAACCGGCTGACGCGCAGCCGGAGCACCTGCATCAAAACTGTCGGTTAGCGATACACGGGGAAATCAGCACATAATGCAGTCACTTGCTGTTTAACCTTCTCAATGACCTCTGGGTTGCCCATGTCATCAAGAATGTCGCAGATCCAATGGGTCAACTGACGGCACTGCTCGATTTTAAAGCCTCGGCTGGTGACAGCCGGAGAACCAATACGCAACCCGCTGGTCACGAACGGCGAGTTCGGGTCGTTGGGAACGGAGTTCTTGTTGACGGTAATGTTCGCAAGACCCAATGCCGCATCTGCGTCTTTACCGGTAATGCCCTGTTTGATCAGGCTCAGCAAAAACAGATGATCATCGGTACCGCCGGAAACAACGTCATAACCTCGCTCGATAAACACGTCAGCCATGGTGCGGGCGTTGACTAATACCTGCTTCTGATAGGATGAAAACTCAGGTTCCAGTGCTTCTTTGAAGGCGACGGCTTTGGCGGCGATCACATGCATCAGCGGGCCACCCTGACCGCCCGGGAACACCGCAGAGTTCAGCTTCTTCTCAATCTCAGGGTTGGACTTCGCCAGAATCAAACCACCACGCGGGCCGCGCAGGGTTTTGTGGGTTGTGGTCGTAACCACATCGGCAATCGGCACCGGTGTTGGGTAGAGACCTGCTGCGACCAGACCCGCAATGTGGGCCATATCAACAAACAGGTATGCGCCGACCGCGTCCGCGATATCACGGAAACGCTGCCAGTCGATGATGCGGGAATAGGCGGAGAAACCGGCCACAATCATCTTCGGTTTATGTTCCTGCGCCAAACGCTCCACCTGATCGTAGTCGATCTCGCCGGTTTCATCGTTCAGACCGTACTGAACTGCGTTGTATATCTTGCCGGAAAAACTGACTTTTGAGCCGTGAGTCAGGTGGCCGCCGTGGGCGAGACTCATCCCCAGAACCGTATCACCCGGTTCACACAGCGCCATGTATACAGCGGCATTCGCCTGAGAGCCGGAGTGGGGTTGTACGTTGCAGTAGTCTGCACCGAAGAGTTCTGCTGCGCGATCGATCACTAGTTGCTCAACCGTATCGACGTGTTCACAACCACCGTAGTAACGTTTACCCGGATAACCTTCGGCGTATTTGTTGGTCAGTACCGAACCTTGTGCCTTCATCACACGTGGACTGGTGTAGTTTTCAGATGCGATCAGTTCGATGTGTTCTTCCTGACGCTGTGCTTCCTGCTCCATCGCAGTCCAAAGATCGGCATCATAACCCTGAATAGTATCGTCTTTCTTAAACATCAGTGTGTGTCCTCAGATCAGTTGCAGGCTTGCATCGGTTGGGTTTCGGTATTGATCAGTTCCAGGAAAGCATCAACGCCTGCCTGGGAAACCATCTCGTCCTGATCCGGTGTGCCGGAGCTGCAACCCACACCACCCACAATCTGGTCGTCGGCAAACAACGGAAGACCGCCAGCCACAATAGAGAAGCGGCCCTGATTACTGGTGTTGATACCAAAAGCCGGTTTGCCGGGAACACTGATCTCGCCATAGGCGCGGGTCGATTTGCGTGCAGCCGAGGCGGTAAAAGACTTGCCAATACTGATATCAATACTGGTCACGCGGGCATTATCCATGCGCTGAAACATCAGCAGGTTGCCGCTGTCATCCGTGATCGCAATGTCCATATCAACATTGATCGCTTCGGCCTCAGAGACACAGGCCTGCATGATGACTTTTGCATCGTCGAGCGTAAGTTTTGGTGCCATTTTCATCGCTTTTCACCATTTATTTTTATTTGAAAACGTTGGCCCTGGCTGCACATCAAAGGCTGTAATACAGCACTGGTGACATGCAACCAAGACGAATATGACGGGGCTTAGCTGGATGAGGTCAGGATTAACTAATGCGATCCAGAGTGTCCGCAAAGGTCTTTACGGCGGCGTCGACATCATAGAGTTTATCGAGACCGAACAGGCCAATGCGGAAGGTTTTGAAGTCAGCGGGTTCATCACACTGAAGTGGAACACCGGCGGCGATCTGCATGCCTTCGGATGCGAACTTCTGACCGTTGTGAATGGCGCTGTCACCGGTGTAGCTCACAACAACACCGGGTGCCTGGAAGCCTTCCGCGGCAACACTCTTAATGCCGCGCTCAGCCAGCGTTGCACGGACTTTGTCGCCCAATTTCTGCTGAGCCGAACGCAGTTTGTCAAAACCATAAGCTTCAGTTTCGTTCATCACTTCGCTGAAACGCGCGAGGGAGTCGGTCGGCATGGTCGCATGGTAGGCATGGCCGCCTTGCTCATAGGTTTCCATGATCTGTAGCCATTTCTTCAGATCACACGCGAAGCTGCTGCTTTGGGTGTCTTCGATCCTGGCGCGCGCGTCAGCGTTCAGCATGACCAGAGCGCAACACGGAGAACCGCTCCAGCCTTTCTGTGGTGCGCTGATCAGAACGTCAATACCGCAGGCATCCATATCGACCCAGATCGTTCCAGATGCAATGCAATCCAGAACAAACAGACCGCCGACAGCGTGAACCGCATCGGAGACAGCACGCAGATAGGATTCCGGCAAAATCATGCCAGAGGATGTTTCCACATGAGGTGCAAACACCACATCTGGTTTCTCTTCCAGAATCTTGGCTACAACCTCATCAATAGGTGCTGGGGTAAACGGCGCCAGTGATTCATCGGAGGTTTTACGGGCTTTCATCACCGTGCAGCTGGATGGGATATCACCCATTTCAAAGATCTGCGTCCAACGGTAGCTGAACCAACCGTTACGGATCACCAGACATTTCTTGTCGCTGGCAAACTGGCGAGCCACCGCTTCCATACCGAAGGTGCCGCTGCCGGGTACAACAACAGCTGACTGTGCGCCATAAACGCTTTTTAAGGTGCGGGAGATGTCGTTCATCACCGTCTGAAATGACTTCGACATATGGTTCAGGGAGCGGTCGGTATACACCACTGAGTATTCGAGCAGGCCGGACGGATCAACACTGGAACGGGTATTAGCTGTATGTATCATTGTGTTTTACATGAAATATATAATTATTTTTTCATTTATCCTGCACCAAACTATTTTTGATGGCAACCCTGTCTGTTCGTTTTTTGTGCATTTTTACTTCAATTGTAAATTCATATAAAACAATAAGTTATGTGTTTTTCGGGTCATGTATTACCTGAGCTTATTGATGGGATTAGTATATTTATCGATTAATGCTCAAAAGATGGTCATATGTGCATTTATATTCATATATGAAAAATTGACTTTATAATTTCATGTATTTATAAATTGGTGATCGCGGTTGTATTTAGACGGATTCCGAACGAGTCCTTAAGTGATACGCCTATATAAGTAGTGATAAGAATAAGAGGAGTGCATTATGGAACGCGAAGCGATGGAGTTTGATGTTGTTATAGTGGGAGCAGGGCCATCAGGCCTGTCCACTGCGTGCCGCTTGATGCAGCAAGCTCATGACCAGAATCGTGAGCTGACCGTATGTGTCGTGGAAAAGGGATCCGAAGTCGGTGCCCATATTTTATCGGGTGCAGTCGTTGAACCCCGTGCGCTGGATGAATTGTTTCCAGACTGGAAAGAACGCGGCGCACCGCTGAATACAGCTGTTACTGAAGATCAGATCTTCCTGTTAAAAGGCGCAGAAAAAGCGCAGAAACTCCCCAACTGTGTCGTACCGAAAACGATGCATAACCATGGCAACTACATCGCCAGCGTGGGGAATTTGTGTCGCTGGCTGGCGGAGCAGGCAGAAGGGCTGGGTGTTGAAGTCTTTCCGGGATTTTCCGCCGCCGAAGTGCTGTACAACGATGACGGCAGTGTAAAAGGTATTGCCACCGGCGATATGGGCATCGGCATGAACGGCGAACAGAAAGATGGTTATATGCCGGGTATGGAATTACATGCGAAATATACGGTGTTCTCCGAAGGTTGCCGTGGGCATCTGGGTAAACAATTGAATGAGCAGTTCAATTTAAGCTCTGATGCTGACGCTCAGCACTACGGATTAGGGATCAAAGAACTCTGGGATATTGATCCTGCATTACACCAGCCAGGTTTGGTGTTGCACGGTGCGGGCTGGCCGCTGACGGGTAATACCAGCGGTGGTTTCTTTCTGTACCACACGGATAATAATCAGGTCGTTGTGGGATTGATCGTTGACTTGAACTACGACAATCCGTACGTCAGCCCGTTTGATGAGTTCCAGACCATGAAGCATCATCCGGTGCTGAAACAGTATTTGGAGGGCGGCACGCGTATCTCCTACGGTGCTCGTGCAATTACTAAAGGCGGGCTGAATGCACTGCCGAAGATGACTTTTCCGGGCGGACTGCTGGTGGGCTGTGACGCAGGCACGCTGAATTTCTCCAAAATCAAAGGCACGCATACTGCGATGAAGTCGGGTATGTTGGCCGCCGAAACGATATTTGACGCTATCGTTAACGGCTGTGAGGGCGGCAAGGAACTCACGGGTTACATTGACCGCTTTGAGTCCTCATGGCTGTATGACGAGCTGTATCGCAGTCGTAACTTTGGTCCGGCGTTGCATAAAATGGGACCGATCATGGGCGGCGCATTTAACTTTGTGGATCAGAACCTGTGTAACGGTAAGCTTCCCTTTACCTTGCACGACAATCACGAAGACTACGCTCAGCTAAAACCGGCCAGTGGTTTTGCTCCGATCTCCTACCCAAAACCCGATGGTAAGATCAGCTTCGATAAACTGTCCTCGGTATTTTTGTCCAACACCAACCACGAAGAGGACCAGCCCTGTCATCTGCAGCTGGCCGATTCAGATATCCCGCTCACCCAAAATTTGCCAACGTATGCAGAACCGGCGCAACGTTTCTGTCCGGCTGGGGTATACGAAGTGATCGAAGAGGAGGGGAGTCCTCGCTTCCAGATTAATGCGCAAAACTGTCTGCATTGTAAAACCTGTGACATTAAAGACCCTGCGCAGAACATCCGCTGGATGACACCTGAAGGAATGGGTGGACCGAATTACCCGAATATGTAGTTTGAACTTTGACAGGTTGGGTCTCTATTGCTCAGACCTAGGCTGACTTCGGTTTCCAAGCCCTCATCTTTGCTTGTCATTTTTACGGCTAACGTGAAGCTTTCAGTGCTCCGTTCTCTATGTGTTTTAGGCTACTGATGAGAGTTGCACCTGTGATCATGTTCTTTACGTGGTCCACATGTTAAGTGGGCTGGCGTTGTTGAGTGTTCTCTATGATGTTAAACATATACTCCGTTTTAACGGTTGGTAACCTAGAGTTACACAACCGTTAAACTATAATGTCTAGGTGAGTCGGCTTTGCAGTGCCGAACACGCACCTTTTCCCAATAGCTGTAGTCAAAGCACCGCCTTATCAGGCATTTATTTGAGCCAAGGAAGAGCAATATCGTCAGCTAGCGGAGAGCGGATGCCTGATGGCAATGATCGAATGGAATGATGGTTTGAGTGTCGGTATTCAAGCCATTGATGATGATCATAAGACCCTGATAAAGCTAATCAACGATCTCTTTGACGCGTTAGAGCAAGGCGCGGAAGAGGCTGTATTGAGCCATACGTTCGGGAATCTCGAGCGTTACATCAGGCATCATTTTGCGCGTGAAGAAGAACTCATGATGCGGTGTAGCTTCGAATACACGGGTCGCCATGTACAGCAGCATCAGCAGTTTATTAAAGATATCGAGCAGTTAAAAAGCGCTGTCGTAACATCGTCGTCAAGGAGTGTTGCAGAAGACGTTGTGCATTATTTGTCCGATTGGTTGATAAAGCACATAGTGACAGAAGATACTAAGTTAGCTCAACTATCCGAAGAAGAAAGTTATCCGAGACGGTTTTCAGGCGTTGACAATCGTTTTAATAAACTGGCCAGTTGGTTAGCCAAGAGCGTTGCATTTAAACGCCGTATGTTGATGGTGGTTTGTATTCCCGTGTTTTCAATGCTGATATTTTGCTTGATTAATATCTGGAGTGATTTTCAACAGCTAAAAGAAGCACAAAAATTAAATGTTATTTTTGAGACGGTGAAGAGCTCATCAGAATTAATACATTTATTGCAAGCCGAAAGAGGTATGAGTGTTGGGGTTATAAATTCTGGTTTCACCAACTTTTTCTCTGACGTCGGGGATATTAGAGGGAATACCGATGCCGCCATTGATTCGCTATGGCGGCGTTATTCAGAAGCTTCGGATTCAAGACTCAAAAGTCAGGCAGAAACGGTTGCAAATTGGCGAAATGATATTGCTCAGTTAAGACGGTCGATGGACGCCCGAGCAATCAAGTCAAGTGTGCTACGTACAGGCTACACCTCGGTTATAGAAGGGCTGCTGACAATCGCGGATCAGATGATTCATGTTGAAATGCCCCATGACCTGAACAATGCAATCATCGCTAATATATCGGTGATGCATTTTAAGGAAAAGGTCGGAGTTGGGCGAGCTCTTGGTACAAAATCAATTGAACTACGCAGCGTCAACGCAGACAGTTTGCATATGTTCTTAAAGGTGTTGGGCGAACAGCGTGGTTTCATAACCACGTTCTATCGGACCGCAGTCCCGAAACAACGTGAAATGTTTAAAGAATTAGAATTCGGTGAAATATATAGAACTGCAAAAAAGGAAGAAGCGAAACTAATTGATGCATGGAGTAAACAAAATCTTAACTATTTAGATCCGATTGTTTGGTGGAAAAGTCAAACGCGTCGCATGGATGAAATTCAAGTATTGAATCGCCAGCTTTCCTCTTACCTTCAACAGCAAACATCTAACTTTGTATTAGAATTACGCCAAAATATGATGTCATTAATATTGTTGGCGGCTGTGTTAATGACTATCTCTATTACGGTATGTTTTCTTTTAGTACGCAGTGTTATCGCACCTGTCAGCCATCTAACCAAGGCGTTAACACATCTTTCTACGGGTGATCGATCAGTGAAGGTCGAAGGTATTGAGGCTAATGATGAGTTTCGTCATATGGCTTCGGCATACGAACTGTGTCGGCGTGGCTTGTTGCGCAGTGACTATGAGTATGTCCGTTCACTTATCAACGAAAGGGAGGTGATCCGCTACAAGCATCTATCGTCAATCGATATTCTCACAGGTGAATATAATCGTCGAAAGTTTACGGAATTGGCCGCGCAAGAGATTCATCGTGCTCGGCGTTATCACCGACCCATTGCGGTTCTGTTACTGGATGTTGATCACTTTAAACGGGTAAATGATTGCTATGGACATGCACAGGGGGATCTGGTGCTTAAATCCATCTGCCGGCGTGTGAGCGATCAACTGAGGAGCAGTGATACCTTAGGGCGTATTGGCGGTGAGGAATTTGCGATCATCTTACCTGAAACTACACAAGAACAATCGGTGCAGTTAGCCAAGAGGATCTGTGCAACCGTAGCTGATCAACCGTTTAAATTCCCTCCGCACGTTATCCACGTGTCAGTGAGTATAGGTTTGGTATTTGAGCATGAGATTTCCCCGTCTGTATCCTTAGATGCTCTGATGAGCCGGGCAGATACTCAGTTGTACCGTGCCAAGGCTGAAGGACGTAACCGGGTGTGCTCCGAGATGGAGGCGGCGTCAGTAGCGAAAGATAGTGTAGAAAACTAGACTCCCGTTTGGCGTGCTCGATAGTCTGGCGCTATGCATTACGTAGGCCGCGTTGTATTTAAAGGGTTAATTCTTAGATATAGCCATATCCACATGCTTTGTGGACACACGAAGCCACACCAACTCCTCCCCAAAGAAGCTGTCAAGCAGGCACCTGTGATCAGCAATTCCGTCAGAAGTAGCAGATCATGCCAAGAGAAGGCGCGACTAAATAGGACAATACGTTGTTGCTCGATGATAAAAAGAAACCAAGGGTGACCGTCAATCTGTATCCAAACCAGACCGAAAAGCAATGTGATCAGAGGCCAGTTGGTTAAGTGTCGTAGTTTTTGAAATTTGCCTTCTGTTAGATGAACGCGAACTTTTCCATCGTTGTTTGTAGGAGAAGTTCCAATGTAAGTGACAAGTATCTTTTCCATCATTGATCGCACATGAATTGTTGATGAAAGAAAAATACGCTTGTGTTGAATGTGGGTACAGGTGTAAAAAAAGTAACAACGATGTGCACAGATTGATGTTTGGAGAAAAAAATGGCGACCGATTACCTTTATCACCAGCTGGAAAGTTGGTTACAGGAGGGGATCCAGAAACAGCGGTGGCGCTTGGGGGAGCGTTTACCGTCAATTAGAACGCTTTGCCAAGAGCACGGTTTATCCAGATCTACCGTACAGCATGCATTGCAGCGGTTAGAGGCCCAGGGGTTGTTGGAAGCACGTCCAAAGGCGGGATATTTCGTGCGTTTTCAGCCCAAGGCGCTTGAGATACCGCAATCCCGTGTCCAAATCGACGAGCCTCAGCTGGTTACAGTAAGTGATCTGTTACTCGATATTATGGGACGAAGTGCGGCGTTTGATCTGTTGCCTGATCTCAATGTGGGTGACCTGCCTCCAGGTGTAGTGGCGTTAAACCGTTCTATCGGGAGGTCGTTGAGACGGCAGCGAGGGGATGATTATCAGTATTATGATGAGCCCGCAGGAAACCTGCGATTGCGAGAGCAGTTGGCTTTACACAATTCGAGACGTGGCTGGATCGTTTCGCCAGATGAGTTATGCATTACCTCGGGGTGTCAGCATGCACTGTTTCTTGCACTTATGGCAACGTGTGAGAAGGGAGATGTTGTTGCAGTAGAGTCTCCGGGGTTTTACGGCGCTTTGCAGTTACTGGAACAGCTGGAACTAAAAGTTGTAGAAGTGCCAACATCGGTAGAATCGGGGATAGATACTGATTCGCTGGAAGAAGCTCTAAAGAATTGGAAAATTAAAGCCTGCATTGTTTCGCCCGCATTTGGCACGCCCAGCGGGGTGTTGATGCCCGACTCATCCAGAAAGCGCATTCTTGAACTTGCGGAACAGTATGATTTAGCGATTATCGAGGATGATATCTATGGTGACACCGCATTTGGCGCGGTGCCGGATCCTCTCAAAGCGATAGACACTGAAAGCAGGGTCATTTTGTGCAGCTCTTTTTCTAAGTGTATGTCACGTGATCTCAGGCTTGGCTGGATCTCAGGGGCCCGTTGGCACTCTCGTATCATACGGTTAAAACTCGTGACTCAATTGGCTAGCAGTCGATACCTGCAGCAGGGCGTGGCGGATTATATGGAAGAAGGTGGATTTGCGACTCACCTACGCAAACTGCGAAAGGAGTTGAGGGAACGTCGTGACTGCTTGATTGCCCATTTGCACGACTGGCCATGTGATTTACGCGTTAACCTTCCTCAGGGTGGTTTGTCGGTGTGGGTTGAGCTTCCGGAATCCGTGGATACGCTTGGGGCATATACCAAAGCGTTGGAACACAACGTGGTGATTACTCCAGGGCCACTTTTCTCCGTCTCCGGTCAGTTCCAGAATTATCTGCGCATTAGTTTTGAACACCCGTGGAGCCCAAAGAGGGTGAATGCCCTGAATCGTTTACCCGAGATACTACTCAGTGACCGCTAGAACCTGATCTGTGTACATTAATTTTGATAAATCTAGGTCTGTGCCTATCCTTTCCCATGTTTTAGTCTCTGTTCAACATTCTGTCTGAACGCGAGTACTAAGGCTTTGTATCAATATGACGAAGATGACCATGCATTGTATGAGGCGAGGAAGCGCTTTTATCCCTCAGTGCCTGCGTGGTTTATCAGATCATTCCATCTCAAAGCCTGCAGTCAGGTTTCGTTTCCGGGAGGTCGTTATGATTTTTTCGTGGATGTTACTCAGGCATTAAAAAAACACATCTAGAGGGCAAGCTATAGCGTTTATATGGTTTTCTCGTAGCGATGAGTCCACTGAATTAATTCGATGGGACAGAGAAATAATTTATTCGGTGTGCATGTTGTTTCTCCTCATTATCGTAAACGCCAGCGGTTTTTATCATGATTGATATTATCTATACATCTGTACCCATGAGTGATTGTGAACGTAATGAGCTTTTATATAACGGTAGTTTGATTGTTTTTAAGCAAATCCCTGGAATGTTAGAAGTTAATTGTATTTTGGATAGGATGATCCGTGAAAACTTCGGCAATGATCCTATGCGGGTCGTTTCGAAATGTCCGGATTTGTTTGACGTCAATATGAAAAATCTACAGAAAGATTTTCGCAATAACAGGGATGTCTTGCCATTTTTTAAACTGGCATTAGGTCAATCCGGTATGGATTTGGGAGGAAATTATGCGGATAGTTTATTCCTGCGCTGTGTCCCTCCAATACCAAACGTAACAAATTTGACCAGAGGAAAGATTGGCGTTCATCGAGATACATGGGGCAGCAATATTCAGCAGCAGATCAACTGGTGGAGTAGTGTTTATTCTCTTACAGAAGCAAACACAATCGTGTTTTATCCCAAGTACTGGCAGACCCCAGTATCAAATGATACGGATAATTGGTCATACGAAGCGTTTTGCGCCGCTCGAACAACAGCGATGCTGAGCGATCGACCATCATGTATCGAATACCCGTATGCGCCTTCGGCGACTCAGGAACTACAGAGCTCTGATGCAGTAAGCGTTGTCGTTAACCCTGGTGATATCCTTTGCTTTTCCAGCGCGCACCTTCACGCCAGCACACCAGATCCAGAAAAATACAGTCGGTTTAACATCGAATTAAGGTCATTTACCGGGCGTGATGTCCGTGATGAGAATGACAGTGAACCGAGGAATATCGATAACGCTCAGGTTGATCCGAAATATGAATGGTTTAAGTGTCTCAGGGATGGGAGTGACTTTCATGCATAAGAGCAAGTAAAACGAAAACCTGTACCCTCCTTGGCTGTCTGTTTGGAGACGGATATATCCCTGCTTAACGCTGCTGGAAAATAGCTGAAAATCTTAGCGTGATTGGCTCGTTTAACTCGGTTGGTTTTCAGCTTTTTATGCCTGTTATTTTCTGTTAGGAAATATCTTTTTGTTCTATATGGGTTTCATTTTGGTATTTGAATATTAAGAGGTAGGGGGTTGTTCATATGGAAGTATCAAGGTCGTGTATAGGAATTATTTTTTAGAAAAACAAATAAATATTATGAATGAATTGGTGATGAGAGCCTAATATGAGCACAGCAGCGGAACACCCCACGTACAATTACAAGGTGGTGCGCCAGTTTGCCATTATGACAGTCGTTTGGGGTATTGTCGGAATGGCTATTGGTGTCCTAATTGCAGCCCAGCTGGTCTGGCCTGCACTTAACTTTGATACGCCCTGGTTAAGTTTCGGACGGCTACGGCCGTTACACACAAACGCAGTTATTTTTGCGTTCGGAGGTTGCGCCTTATTTGCAACCTCTTACTACGTCGTACAACGGACGTGTCGGGTTAGGTTGTTTTCCGACAAATTAGCGGCCTTTACCTTTTGGGCTTGGCAGCTTGTCATTATCAGCACAATCATCACGCTGCCTTTGGGCATGACCTCTACAAAAGAGTATGCAGAGATGGAGTGGCCAATTGATGTACTTATTACCATTGTATGGGTGGCCTATGGGATTGTGTTCTTAGGCACAGTGAAAGTACGTAAAACCTCTCATATCTATGTGGGCAACTGGTTTTATATGTCTTTCATTATCACGATCGCTGTTCTGCATATCGTGAACAGTGCAGCAATACCGGTGACGCTGTGGAAGTCTTACTCGGTATATGCCGGTACCGTCGACGCAATGGTTCAGTGGTGGTACGGCCACAATGCGGTAGGTTTCTTCCTGACGGCGGGTTTCCTGGGAATGATGTATTACTTTGTTCCTAAGCAGGCGGAGCGCCCAATTTTCTCTTACCGTCTATCCATCGTTCATTTCTGGGCATTGATAGCAACGTACATGTGGGCGGGTGGTCACCACCTGCATTACACATCCCTGCCTGATTGGACTCAATCTGTAGCAATGGTGATGTCCCTGATCTTGTTGGCTCCATCCTGGGGCGGAATGATCAACGGCATGATGACCCTGTCTGGTGCATGGCACAAACTGCGTACTGATCCGATTCTGCGTTTTCTGGTTGTGTCCCTTTCTTTCTACGGTATGTCTACCTTCGAAGGACCGATGATGTCGATTAAAACTGTAAATGCTCTGTCCCACTACACAGACTGGACGGTTGGTCATGTACACGCAGGGGCGCTAGGTTGGGTTGCGATGATCTCTATCGGTTCTGTGTATCACATGATCCCTCGCTTATTTGGCAAGACACAGATGTATTCCATGGGCCTGATCAATACACACTTCTGGCTGGCCACCATTGGTACTGTTTTGTACATCTGTGCGATGTGGGTTAACGGCATCTTACAGGGGTTAATGTGGCGTGCAGTCAATGAGGACGGGACCCTGACATATAGCTTTGTGGAAGCTCTGGAAGCCTCTCACCCTGGATTCTTCGTTCGATGGTTGGGCGGAATATTCTTCCTGACAGGGATGCTGTTGATGGCATTCAACACCTGGCAAACCATTCGCAAAGACAGTTCAGCACCACAAGCAACTGTTACAGCGCACGTCGCTTAAGGCCATAGGGGTAGATGAATATGATCAAGCATGAATTGATTGAAAAAAATATCGGCCTGATGAGCCTGCTTATTATTCTCGTGATCAGTGGCGGTGGTCTTGCAGAGATTGTGCCTCTTTTCTTTCAACCATCAACAACCAAGCCAATCGAAGGTCTGCGTACTTATACTGCACTGGAGCTGGAGGGGCGTGATATATATATTCGCGAAGGTTGTACGGTATGCCACACCCAGCAAATCCGACCGTTTCGTGCAGAGACAGAACGTTATGGCCATTTTTCCACGGCAAATGAACATGTTTGGGAACATCCTCATCTTTGGGGTTCTAAGCGCACCGGGCCTGATCTGGCACGCGTCGGTGCTCGTTACTCTGATGATTGGCATCGTGCTCATTTGTACAACCCTCGTGATGTTGTACCTGAGTCTAAGATGCCATCTTACCCATGGTTGTTCGAAAACAAGTTAAGTGGCGACGATACCGCCAGGAAGTTTGAAGTTCAGCGTGCTTTGGGGGTTCCTTTTACCGATGAGCAGATCGCGGGTGCACAGAGTGCCGTCCGGGGAAAATATGAGATTGATGCAGTCGTAGCGTACCTCCAGTCGCTGGGTAAGCTGCACACTAACTACGATAAAGTACGGTAATCAGCCTGTGAGTTACGATGTTTATGGTCCCTATATTGTGGTGGTAATGCTCATCACATTCCTCGCTTTGTTTGTCTGGGTTTTGCACCCAAAGAACACGTCAAAGTTTAATGATGCTGCAAACCTCCCCTTCGCGGATAGAAACGAAGGGGCTGCTGTACAGATCGATAACAGGAGAAGAACAAAATGAGTGCTTTTTGGAGTGCATGGGTATCTGTAATTACCCTGGCAGTCATTTTTGGCTGTACCTGGTTGCTATTGGCGACTCGTAAGAGTGAGACGCATAAAGAAGCAACTGAAGAAACATTAGGGCATGAATTTGACGGTATCGAAGAGTATGACAACCCTCTGCCACGCTGGTGGTTCCAGATGTTTATGGCCACAGTTATTTTTAGTCTTGGCTATTTAGTACTTTATCCAGGTTTAGGTAATTTTCAGGGGTTGTTGGGTTGGTCTTCTACTGGTCAATGGCAGGAGGAAATGGCGCATGCAGAAGAACAGTACAAGCCGGTATTTGCAAAATATGCAGCAATGTCTGTTGAAGAACTGCAGCAACCCGGTAATGAAGCGGGCTTAAAAATGGGTCAGCGCATGTTTGCCAATAACTGTGCTCTGTGTCATGGATCTACCGGATCGGGTTCGTATGGTTTTCCAAACCTAACCGACACTGATTGGTTGTACGGTGGAGATCCTGCGACTATCCAGACAACCATCGCTCATGGTCGACAAGGCGGCATGCCACCCTGGGGTGCGGTTCTGGGCGAAGAGGGTATACGTGATGTAACGTCTTACGTCCTGAGCCTGAGCGGTGGACAGGTGGATGCTGGCTCCGTTGAAAAAGGAAAACCTCAATTTCAGGCACTGTGTGCGGCGTGTCATGGCGCCGATGCCCGTGGAATGTTGGCACTGGGAGCACCGAATCTGACTGATAATATTTGGTTATACGGCGGTGCTTTTGAGAATGTTGCCCACTCCATTCGTAATGGCCGTAACGGTGTGATGCCAGCACATAATACGTTGTTGAGCGAAGATAAGATCCACTTGATCACAGCCTATGTTTACAGTCTGTCTAATAAAAGTGGGGTAGGGATCAGTCGTCTGTAAAATATGAGTCGAGATCTAATTTAGCATATTAAACAACTCAGTTTGAGATGCTGTGGTCACATCGCAGCATTTCTATTTCACCGGGATATAGCGTGAACTCTCATCCAGATATTAAGCCTAAAAATCCTTACTTTTCTTCTGGTCCATGCCGTAAGAGGCCAGGCTATAACGTTGCAGATCTAGACATCACAGTATTAGGCCGATCACATCGTTCTACGTTGGGTAAACATGTATTGAAGCGATCTATTAACGATACAGCTGAATTACTTGGTATACCGGATGATTATAAGGTCGGGATTGTTCCCGCATCTGATACTGGTGCAGTTGAAATGGTGTTGTGGAGTATGTTGGGTACGCGCCCTATCGATGTATGTTCTTGGGAGAGTTTCGGAGCAGCTTGGTATGATGACATTACTGAACAATTACAACTGAATGCTAACCACATAACGGCGAACTATGGGGAGTTACCTGATCTCACCCAAACAAATCCGTATCACGATATCGTTTTTACATGGAATGGTACTTCGTCTGGAGTAAAAGTCAGCAATGGTGATTGGATTGCTGCAGATCGTGAGGGGCTGACCATTTGTGATGCAACTTCAGCTGTGTTTGCAATGGAATTGCCATGGGATAAGCTCGATGTCATCACATTTAGCTGGCAAAAAGTGATTGGTGGAGAGGGAGCCCATGGGGTTGTCGTTCTTAGTCCTCGTGCCATAGAGCGCTTAGAAAGCTATACACCTAATTGGCCCTTGCCCAAAATCTTTCGTATGACAAAGAACGGGAGGTTGATTGAAGGCATTTTTGAGGGGGCGACGATCAATACACCGTCGATGCTTTGTGTTTCAGACTATCAGGATGCACTGAACTGGTTTCGTTCAGCAGGTGGTATCACAAGTGCCGTACAAACAAGTAACGCAAGCCTCAAGGAAATTGAAGCCTTTGTTAATGAGCGTGATTGGATTCAATTCTTAGCTAGGGATCCCGTCACGCGATCTAATACAAGCGTGTGTTTAACACTTAGTTTAAATGTTGATCAGGTCAATGAACTGGTTGAGTTACTTCAGAGTGAAAATGTTGCTTACGATATAGGATCGTATCGAGATGCGCCTCCGGGACTTAGGATATGGTGTGGAGCGACTGTAAGTACAGAAGATGTTAGGGCGTTGCTCCCTTGGATTGAGTGGGGTTATCACCAAGTAACTATGAAAAACTAGTTACTCCTTCTACGTAAGAGTTTTTAGCTTCATAGACTAATCGCAACAGCTATTGAGCGCTCCTTTGAAGAAAAAAGCCCGACGCAGGGTCGGGCTAAACGTAACGTAAAGTTACTTATGACAGAACTTTATGCATCCGACTTCAACAGTTCGCCTTTCGGATCGTAAACACAACCTTTTGTTGCTTTTGCTGGGTAGTGGTTGCCTAGAATCTTCACGGTGAGGTCAGCAGCGATGGCATCAGTGTTGATGTACGCGAGCGCCAGACTCTTCTGTACACGGTGACCGTAACCACCCGAGCTGACCTGACCCACAACGTTGCCATCCTGATAGACCGGTTCCATGCCGGTGGCTGCATCTACGTCGGTGGTATCGATTTCCAGCAGTACCAGCTTGGTTTCTACACCTTGTTCTTTCTGGAGAGCGAGTGCTGCACGACCTTCAAACTCGCCTTTATCCAGCTTAACGAACCAGCCCAGATTCGCTTCCAGTGCCGTGAATTCGGTAATCAGATCGTGGCCCCACATTGGGTAGCCTTTCTCAAGACGCATGGAGTCCATAGCCCGCAGACCGAAGTCTTTAATATCCCACTCGTTACCCGCGTCGATCAGGGCGTCATACAGTGCCGCCTGATGCTCAATCGGGTGATGCAGCTCCCAGCCCAGCTCGCCGACGAAGTTCATACGCAGGGCGCGAACAGGTGCGCCTGCTACTTCGATCTCCTGTCCGGTGAACCAAGGGAATCCTTCATTGCTCAGGTCAGAGTCGGTCAGTTTAGCCAGCACTTTACGCGCATCCGGTCCGGCCAGAACCAGTGTGCCGTACTGACGGGTGATGTTGGTCAGTTCTACGCTGGTATCGGTTGGCAGTCGCTGGGTCAGCCAATCTTCGATCAATAACTCCCCGGCAGCAGGGGCCATCATGTAGTAGCTGCCGTTCTGCAATTTGGTGATGGAGAATTCCCATGCCACGCCGCCTTCAGCTGTCAGCGGGTGGGCCAATGCGGTTGCGCCCACGTCCGTTGGGATGCGGTTTGGTGAGAGTGACTCCAACCATGCATGCGCGCCATCGCCGGCAATTTCAAACTTGGTAAATGGCGACAGATCCAGCAAGCCGACATGTTCTTGTACGTGAGTACATTCTGCTGCCACCGGCTCAAACCAGTTTCCGCGACGGAAACTGTGGTGTTCCTGAGGTTCTACACCTTCCGGAGCAAACCAGCTTGCACGTTCCCATCCGTAGTATGCGCCGAATACCGCGTTTTTCTCGCTCTGACGGTCGTAGGCTGGTGCCTTTTTGAGGCCGCGCTGTGCAGGGCGCATGGCGTACTCGTTCGGGAAGCCGAGCTGATATTCGTTTGCGTACACTTCGGTCGCTTTATCAACGCAGTACTTGTGATCGGAGTAATCACCAAAACGACGTGGGTCCAGTTCGAAGAGATCCAGCTCTGGATGACCGTTGACGATCCACTGGGACATGAAGTGGCCCGCGCCACCGCCCTGAACGATGCCGAAGTTGAAACCGGTGCAGACGAAGTAGTTGGTGTAACCATGCACCGGACCAATCAGTGGGTGGCCGTCTGGCGTGTAGGTGATCGGACCATTCACGACAGTTTTGATACCGGCCTTGGTGATCAGTTCGACCTGTTCCATCGCGGTGCACATGATGTCTTCGATACGATCCAGATCCGGTTGAAGTAGTTCCTGACCGAATGCAGCAGGCACACCATCAACGGCCCACGGAATACCACCTTTTTCGTATGGGCCAAGGATGAAACCTTTGCCTTCCTGACGCAGGTAGTAGGACACATCCGGGTCGCGCAGCATGGGCAGCATATGGTCGCGTTCTTCCAGTTCTGGAATGTTATCGGTAACGATGAACTGGTGCTCCATGGACGCCATCGGCAGGTGATGCCCAACCATTTCTGCCACTTCATTCGCACGGAAACCCGCTGCGTTGACGATCACACCGGCATCAATCACGCCTTTTTCGGTGGTGACCAGCCAGCGGCCATTGTCTTGTTGCTCAATCGCGGATACCGGGTTGCTACGCACGATGGTTGCACCGGCGGCACGTGCACCGGCAGCCATTGCGTTGGTGACACTGGTCGGATCGATGTGACCATCGGCCGGATCCCACATACCGCCCAGCAGGCCGGTTGTATCCAGATACGGGTACAACTCCTGCAGGCGTTCAACGGAGACCATCTCCAGATTCAGGCCCGCCAGATCGGACATCGCAACCACGCGTTCAAACTCGTCCATGCGATCCTGAGTGTGCGCCAGACGCACTGCACCGGTTGGATGATGGTCAACCGGCTGGCCGGTTTCTTCCTGTAAACGGCCGTACAGATCGATACTGTACTGTTGGAGTTTCATGACGTTGTAGCTGTTACTGAAGTGCGGCAAATTGCCGGCAGCGTGCCAGGTAGAACCTGAAGTCAGCTCAATTTTTTCGGTGAGCATGACATCGGTCATACCCAGTTTTGTCAGGTGGTAAAGAGTACTCACACCCGCAATGCCGCCGCCAATGATTAATACTTCAGTTTTATTCTTCATATGTGTATTCCCATCGTTGAGCCAATACTGGATCGAATTAATTATTGTTGTAACTGCTTAGCTATCGATGTTATGAATGTGTTCGACCTCTTACAAACGATATATTTCTCGCTTTTGGATAAGTACTGCTTATGAAAGAGATGCTGACAAATAACATTCAACTCAATTGGCTTCGAACGTTTGAAGCAGCAGGAAGGCGTTTGAGTTTTACCCTGTCTGCGCAGGAACTGAATATGAGCCAATCCGCTGTAAGCCAGCAAATACAGCTGTTGGAGCATCATCTGAATCAAAAATTATTCCTACGAGCGAACCGTACAATTCAGCTGACGGATGCGGGTCGATCCTTCCTTCCACTGGTTCAGGACAGCATGCGACAGCTGAATACCGGCGCCGCACAAATCTTTACACCGCTCAATCAGGCGGTGGTTGAAGTGAATGTAAACAGTGCTTTTGGTGTGCTTTGGCTTGCGCCGAGATTGCATCGGTTCAATACGATCTATCCGCAGATCACGATTCGGCAGCTCGGCACCAACTGGGCGACGGATTTTGACATCTCCACGGCGGAACTGGAGATCCGATATGGCGCAGGGAATTGGCCGGGGTTTGAATGTCATCCACTGGTTTCAAAACAGTTACGACCCTATTGCAGCGTGGCAAATGCTAAACGGATTCGTCAGCCATCAGATCTCGAAAGCATGGTGTTATTGGATGTGATTGGTACACCGCAAGGCTGGAGTAAATGGTTGGAAATGATGGAGCTGGATAATACGGATGAGCAATCTCACCAGTATATGGACAGCCATGCAACGGCGGTATCGATGGCGGCAAACGGGTTTGGTGTGTGCCTGATGTATGACGAATTAATGCGGGAGGGGGTGCTGGCCAAGCAGTTAGTGGCGCCGTTTGTAGACAGCATTTCAACCGAAGGCAGCTATTATTTGTGCTATCAGAGCGATAAAGATCTGTCAGACGCCTCAAGGATCTTCAGGGATTGGTTGTTAGGCAGTGGCGCGCACCGTTCAGCACGTTAGTGCGGGTCTGGTAGGTATAGAGGGCAAGGAAGGGACATGAAACGGCATATTCCATCATTACATGCGTTGCGGGCATTTGAGGCAACCGCGCGTTTGCTGAGTTTTCAGCAAGCAGCGAAAGAGCTGAATGTGACACATTCGGCGGTTAGCCACCAGATTAAAAATCTGGAACAGGATTTGGGGCAACCGCTATTTGAGCGATTGGGCCGAAGCATCGCCTTGACTGAAGTGGGCGCCAGATATGTTGTAGAGATTCGTGATGCCCTGAGTGCAATTGAAAGCAGCACTTATCGGATTTTTGGCGACCCGGATAAGGGCGATCTGTCCGTTCAGGTTTATATGGGGATCGCATCGCGTTGGCTGGTTCAGCGGTTAGGTAACTTTCAGGAGCAGTATCCAGATATCAGGATCGAACTGTACAGCTCGTATTATGACTGGGATTTCGAACCGGACGCTGCCGATATCGGTATTATTTACAGCGAAAAAACTGAGCCGGGTCTGGTGTATCAGCCGTTATTTAAAGGGATGTTAATTCCGGTCTGTAGCCCATCTTTGATGGAAGATAAACCGACGCTCTCGGTAATTGAGTTGTTAGAAAAGCCGTTTCTAAATATCACTGAATCGCCGAAAAACCTCTCGGCATGGCTGGCGGCCGTTGGCATGGATGAAAGCCATATCAACGTGGTGAGTGAGCATGGTAATCACCAGTTAGCAATGGAAGCGGCTATTGCAGGGCAGGGTGTTGCGGTGGTGCAGTCGTTTTTTGCCAGCGGCGATCTGGCGGACAAAAAGCTGGTGATGCCGCTGGACCTGAAAGTACCAGAGATCGGTGCCTGGTATCTGGTTCGCTCGTCGCGCAGTTTGTCTGACTCCAAGGTTAATTATTTTTCCAACTGGCTGTATCGTCAGATCATGGCGGATAAAGCGCTGCAGCGTGCGGGTTGAGCGCTTCAGGCTTGAGCCTTCTCAAGCCGGGTTTTAACACGGTGCATCACGTCTGAAGGTGGGATGACACCTTGCTTACTGATTACACAGCCCCGTGATGTCCCTTCGGCGACAACTCGATCACCGACGACGAACGTGTGCGTCATACTAAAAAATTTCTCATCCCATCCAGTGATCTCCATGCTCACCTCATATTTTTGAAATAGGCCCAATGGTTTTCGATAGCGCATGGAATGTTCTGAGATCACAGGCATCCAGCCTTCTTTAACCATCGTTTTGGCCAGCCCGGTACGTATAAACATATCAACGCGGGACAAGTCACAGATCGTCAGATAGCGTCCGTTATTCATATGCCGGTTGATATCAATGTCGTTGGGCAGCACGCGCATCGACAAGGTATTGCTCGGGTGCTCAATGGGTAGGCGAGGTTTAAAAAAGGATGCAGCCAGAAGATAAAACATTCTCAGGAACAGATTCATACTAATCACTTTATCGGGAAGATGATGAATTATCTTACTGGTGGTAGGCGACTCTCTTCACTGGCTGTTCGCGTCTGATTGACTGGCAATTTCCTTCAACTGATCGGTCACTATGAGATGGGGCAGCGTGAGCTTATAAGGTCGATGTGGGCATCATCGAAAAGGCCGCATGAGGAACAAACTGCGGCCTTACCTTATTCACTCTTAGGTCATCGGTGATGACGGTTGGGATTAGCTCAATGGCTCACTTTTTCGTGTGCGAACTTAAATGGATTGATCCAGGTGGTATCTTTCCCGGCAAATTGGGCTTCAGGATGCTGGTTTTCCATCAGCTGCACGACATCGGGTTCCCGGGCTTTTCTGAAATCGACCATGATCAAATACTTGCCTGCATCCAGATCATCATGGAAACGCTTTATCTTATAGCTTTCGTGCGACAGACCCGATAAACCGCCCACCCACGTGCCAAAGAGCGTAAATAGCGCGACGATGGCACCGATGGCGATCAGATCAAGTGCAATTCCGAACGGCTTACCCAGCATCAAAGCCACCCCGATGCATAATCCAATCACGACGCCGATCAGCGCACCTTGTTCACCGGAATGGATCAGGTCCAGCCTTTGTAATGTATTTGCACCGTGGATGTGGTGGCGGAAGAGTCCGTCATCGTCCTTACTCAGAACATGAAGGTTCCAGTCGGTTATGCCTAAAAGGTGAAGGTCTTTAGAGATGCTTTCCGTGCTGTCTATCGTATCGGTGAGATAGTAGAGGCGTTTCATACGGCCACCTCCTGTTATGTGAATCACTATTCATGGACCGTATACATCCATGAACCTGTGTTGAGGCTCCATATCTATAGCTTAGTGGCTCTGGGTATAAATGCTGCGTAAATAAGGCGGTGTCGTGTGGGGAAAGGGGCGGTATGGTAGATACAAAAGAGCCCGGCCGGATTTGGCTGGGCTCTTTACGGAAGGTCAGTAAGCTGGCGTACTCGTGGATGCTATTTCAAACCTTTACCATCGAATGCAATTGAGACGATCAGGCTCTGCCTTTCCACGGAATCAGTTTTGCTTCGAGCTTGCGCATCAATATATCGATGGCATAGCCGATCAGACCTACGATGATGACGCCAAGCACCACTATGTCCGTCGCCAGGAACTTACTGGCGGCCATAATCATAAAGCCGACACCCGATTCAGCGGCCACCAGCTCCGCCGCAACTACGGTACCCCAGCAGATACCCATCGCAACGCGCATACCGGTGAAGATCTCAGGCAGTGAGTTCGGCAGAATGACATGCATAAGGATCTGGCGTTTGGTTGCGCCCAAAGAGTAAGCAGCATGGATCTTGGACAGTTTTACACTACCGACCCCGGCACGGGCCGCGATCACCATAATCCAGAGTGCAGCAAAGAACAGCAGCAGGATTTTGGAACGTTCACCGATACCGGACCAGATGATCACCAGTGGAATAAATGCCAAGGGTGGGATCGGACGGAAGAACTCGACAATCGGATCAAACCAACCGCGCATGAGTTCAGATAGACCCATTGCAAAGCCCAGTGGAATACCGATCAGGCAGCCCAGCGCGAAGCCGACAAAAATTCGGTAGAGGCTGGCCCAGATATGCTCCCACAGAGAGAAGTTACGGTATCCATCCTGCGAGATTGCCGTGAACTGATCCCAGACTGCGGACGGGGCAGGCCAGAAAATAGGGTTGACCAGCTCTAATGCGCTACCTAGGTACCAGGCAATAGACAGCACAAATACGGAGAGAAAACTCCACATCCGGCCATCGGATACGGCGGTGGTATCACCAAACGTTACGGTCTTACGTTTAGTCAGGCCGTCCGTACCGAAACCAATTTTATGCTTAAGTGTTTGTATAAGTGTCATTGTTTAACCTCCTGTACCGGTAGCCAGACCCATAATTTCCTCTTCCATCTCCCAGATCATCGATAGAACCTCTTCACGGGTAGAGATGAATTCAGGAGACGCTTTTATGTCACGAGGGTTTTGGGTAAGGCCAGCGTCGGCAAAGGGTAGAGAATATTGCTTTTTGATACGGCCCGGTCGGGGCGCCATCACAAACAGTTTTTCACCTAAGAACAGCGCTTCTTCAACACTGTGGGTGATCAGAATGATGGTCTTCCCTGTCTCTTTCCAGAGTTTCAGAACCAGACTTTGCATCTTTTCACGCGTCAGGGCATCCAGTGCACCCAGCGGCTCATCCATCAGGATAACGTCGGGGTCATTGGCCAGACACCGGGCGAGCGCAACGCGTTGTTGCATACCGCCGGACAGTTCATAGATCGGTTTGTCACCGAAGTCCTGCAGACCGACAGTCTGCAAAAGATGGTCGACAGTTTCATCGATCTTTTCCTTTGGCATGCCTTTCATCTGGGGACCAAAACTGATGTTTTCGGCCACCGTGAGCCACTCGAATAGAGCGCCTTGCTGAAACACCATGCCGCGATCTGAACCGGGACCATGAAGCTCCGTAGAGGCCAGCGCCACAGTGCCTTTTGTGGGCGCAAGAAAGCCCGCAATGATATTCAACAACGTACTTTTACCGCAGCCGGATGGGCCAAGGATGGATAACAACTCTCCCTGTTTTAATGAGAAAGAGACGTCATGCAGCGCCTGCACCTGTTCGCCATTGGGTGTGTCGAACACCATGGATACGTCATTCACAACGAGATCTGACATAGCTAAATCCTTACAAACCAGAAAATTGAAAACACAAAAATGGATGCCGGGCAGGGCGACTGGTGCGCCTTACCCGACGGCTCAGATTGAGTACGTGTTAATCCACTTTCTGGTAAAAGCTGCTGTCGATGCTTGCGCTGTAATCAGGCAATGCTTTTGGAATCTGTTTGTGCAGTACAAAGAAATCAGCCACTTCTTTGGTGTAGCTTTGAACCGTACCGCCCATCCAGTCAGACGATAGCTGTGCATCTTTGAGAGGGAAGTCGAACAATGCGAGTACCTGATTGGAATCGTCTAGATTCAGGCCGGACGCCTTAGCAATAACGGGCTGGTATTTCTCTGGGTTTTGAAGGAAGGAGCTGTTGGAGTCGTTAGTCACTTTAAGGAACTGAGTCACAAGTTCAGGATGCTTTTTCGCGAACTTGTTGTTGACGGAGATGACATCAAATACGCGAATACCGATCTTTTCCTGGTCTTCTGCGCTCATCAATACATCGCCGTACGCCTTCATGCGGCGCAGCGCACCACCCCAACCACAGGCCATGGCAACGTCACCACGTGCAATCGCGGCGGCACTGTCAGCCGGTGCCATATCCAGCAGGTGGATATTCGTGCTGTCGACATTCAGGTGGCTCATCACTTTCAGCATTTTGTAATGCGCAACTGTACCGAACGGTACAGCGACTTTTTTGCCTTCCAGTTCTTTCGCGTTTGCCTGAGTAATGCCGGATTTTTCGCTGACAACACAGTTGTCATTCTCTGCATAGGACACGGCGATCCCTACCATGGTGATAGGTAAGCCCTGTGATACCGCTACGGTAAACGGCACGAGTCCCTGTGAGTAAGCCATGTCTACATCGCCGGACGCCATAGCTGCTGACATTGCGGTGCCAGAGTCAAATGCACGCCACTCCATGTTGACACCCATGACCTTGTCGTACGTTTTTTCTACCTGAGCGATCTGGTTGGCAGTCGGCCATTCGAGAAAATACCCTACGGTAACAGTGTCAGGTTTATCTCCTGCGAGCGCAGTGCTTGCCGCGAATGCTGAAGACGTTAAAACAACGGCCTTAAAGATATTCGTAACGGTCACTTTCATAATTACCTCTGCATCGCATATGCGAATTCTTATTTTTAGTGTGTCCGGTTCGTGGTGAGCGAACTTGAGAACGTATGCTTCGGTGCCCTTCTTTCGATACTGCAAGGGAATGAGGAGGGGGACAATTGAGTATTTCTTTTTAGATGTTAGTTTTTCTAACAGGTAATAAATCTTGATGCTCTGATTATTAATTGATCAGCGGAAAGCATGTTGGATTCGAATCTGTTTAGACGGTTGGAAAAAACGTCTTTTCCTTGGGTGATGTATTGAGCGCGCCATCGTCATGTTTCTTTTTTCCTTCTGCCCCAAAACAGTGCGGCAGTCATTCAGTCAAAACTATTTAAATAAATTCATTGACAGTGCGGGTGGATAAATTTAATCATTAATGTGAAATAAATAATAAAAATTTCATTTAAGATGAAAAAGTAATCCAAATATCACGAGGTAGTGATGAAAGTACTGGTTGCTATAAAGCGGGTTGTTGATGCCAACGTCAAAGTCCGTGTGAAAGCCGATAACTCGGCAGTTGAGCTGGCGAATATCAAAATGGCCATCAACCCGTTTTGTGAAATCGCTATTGAAGAAGCTATCCGATTGAAGGAAAAAGGCCACGCGAGTGAAGTGCTGGTCGTCAGCATTGGTCCTGATACCTGTCAGGAACAGCTGCGCACGGCACTGGCGCTGGGTGCCGATCGTGCCCTGCAGATCAAGACGGATGAATCCCCTGAACCGCTGGCTGTTGCCAAGCTGCTAAAAGCAGTTGTTGATCAGGAGCAGCCAGGCATGGTGATTCTGGGTAAACAGTCTATTGATGGTGACAATAATCAGACGGGCCAGATGCTGGCTGCGCTGACGGGTATGCCACAAGGCACCTTTGCCTCTGAAGTCGCTATTGAAGGTGATGCACTGCAAGTCACCCGTGAAATTGACGGTGGATTGCAGAAGGTAAGCCTGAAGCTTCCGGCTGTTGTGACAACCGATCTACGCCTGAACGAACCGCGTTACGCATCACTGCCAAATATCATGAAAGCGAAGCGTAAACCGCTGGAAACTCAGACGCCGGAAGACCTTGGCATTGATATCAGTCCGCGTCTGACCGTGCTGGAAGTGACTAACCCACCAGAACGCGCGGCGGGTATAAAAGTAGGCTCTGTCTCTGAGCTGGTCGAGAAACTGAAAAACGATGCGGGGGTGCTGTAATGGGCGCAGGTAATGCAATTCTGGTTGTTGCAGAACATGACAACAGCCAGCTGAAAGCGGCGACGCTGAACACGCTACAGGCTGCCGTAGAAGTGAAAGCTCAAAGCGGTGGTGCGATTGAACTGATCATCTGTGGTCAGGCGTGCAATGCCGTTGTAGAGCAGGCCGCAGCCCTTCCGGACGTAGACCGCATTATGGTTGCCGATGCTGAGAGTTTGGCCCATCAGCTACCGGAAGATGTAGCGAATGTACTGATCGATCAGTTGCGCGGGGGTGAATACGGTCACTTGCTGGCATCTGCGACGACAATGGGTAAGAACCTGATGCCTCGTGTTGCAGCATTGATGGATGTGGCGCAGATCTCCGAAATTACAGAAGTTGTATCTGCCGATACCTTTATACGTCCGATCTACGCGGGTAATGCACTGGCTAAGGTTCAGAGCAGCGATGCGCTGAAGGTCATCACGGTACGTTCCACTGCGTTTGCTGCGGTGGCGGAGACGGGTGGTAGTGCAGAAGCGATTAACCTGGAAACGACGAGTGCGAGCGGTCTCTCTTCCTTTATAGGTGAAGAGTTGAGTGTTTCCGAACGTCCTGAGCTGACCTCCGCACGCATTATTATCTCGGGTGGTCGTGGCATGCAGAGCGGCGATAACTTCCCATTGCTGGAAGCGGTGGCAGACAAAATGGGTGCGGCTGTGGGCGCGTCCCGTGCGGCAGTTGATTCCGGTTTCGTGTCCAACGATATGCAGGTCGGTCAGACCGGCAAGATCGTGGCACCGGATCTCTACATCGCTGTGGGTATCTCAGGTGCAATTCAGCATCTGGCCGGTATGAAAGATTCCAAGGTCATCGTTGCGATCAACAAAGATGAAGAAGCTCCGATCTTTAACGTGGCTGATTTTGGTCTGGTCGCTGACCTGTTCGAGGTATTGCCAGAGCTTGAAAAAGCGCTGGGTTAAGCCTCCTGTTGTACGCCGTGCCCGGATGATGACTGAGGTCATCAGCGGGCACCCATAATAACAATTCGCAGATTAAGACCCGCGTTCGTCAGGTGAGACGACAGGTCTGAAGGATAAATATCATGAGCCGCAATTTTCGACTGATATTGGATTGCCCCGATCAGGTGGGCATTGTCACACGTGCCGGAGAAGTGATTACCCGTAATGGGGGATGGATCTCTGAAGCAGCGCATCACTCCGATGAAGAAAGTAACTGGTTCTTCTCTCGCTTTGAAATTCAGGGTGACTCATTACCGTGTGGCATCGATGAGTTGCGCCGTCAGTTTGAATCTCTGAAAGACGAACTCAAGCTTAATCTGCGATTGATCGATACAACTGAAAAGAAGCAGGTTGTCATTATGGCCAGTAAGGGCAGTCACTGCCTATCTGATCTGTTGGACCGTTGGAAGAGTGGTGATCTGGACTGCGACATTCCGTGCGTGATCTCCAATCATGAAGATATGCGCGGGCTGGTTGAATGGTACGGCATCCCGTTCCATCACGTGGTGATCGAGAAAGACAACAAAGCACCGGGCTTCGCTCAGGTTGAACAGCTGGTGGACGAGTACAAAGCTGATTGTGTGGTACTCGCTCGCTACATGCAGATTCTGCCGCAAGCGTTATGTGAAAAGTTGCGTCATAAGGTCATCAACATCCACCACAGTTTCCTGCCATCGTTTATAGGCGCGAAACCTTACCATCAGGCGTCCCGCCGTGGTGTGAAACTGATTGGTGCAACCTGCCATTACGTGACTGAACAGCTCGATGAAGGCCCGATTATTGATCAGGACGTAGTCCGTGTTAGCCACAGCGACAAGGTCGATGATCTGGTCCGTCTGGGTAAGGATGTCGAGAAAACCGTATTGGCCCGTGGTCTGCGTGCCCATTTGGAAGACCGTATTCTGGTGCACGGAAACAAAACGGTTATCTTCAGTTAATAGATATAGCAAGCATAGTTCCCGTGTCAGGGCGCGGGATTGTGGAGAATAATAATGACGAAGCAACTACCAACATCTGCACAGGTGGTCATTGTCGGCGGCGGCGTAATCGGCTGCAGCGTGGCATACCACCTGACCAGACTGGGTTTTACCGATGTCGTGCTACTGGAGCGTCGTACGCTCACATGCGGTACAACTTGGCACGCGGCCGGTCTGGTACCGACACTGCGCGCAACCTACAACATGTCCATGCTGGCCAACTACAGCGCCAGCCTGTACGAACAGCTGGAAGCCGAAACCGGACAAGCCACAGGGTTTGTACGTAACGGCTCGCTGACAGTAGCGACTAATAAAGAACGTCTGGCGGAACTGAAACGCGGCGCGTCGATGGCGAAAGTTGCGGGTTTCCCGTGTGATGTGATCTCACCAGAGCAGGCCAAAGAGATGTGGCCGCTGCTGAACACCGATGATCTGTTAGGTGCGATTCATCTGCCGATGGACGGTATGGCCAGCCCGGTTGATGTGACGCAGGCACTGGCAAAAGGCGCTCGCATGGGCGGCGCTCAGATCTTTGAAAACTGCAAAGTACTGGATATCAAAACACGCGATGGTAAAGCATCGGGTGTTGTTACCGAGTTGGGCGATATTGACGCCGAATATGTCGTGAACTGTGCCGGTATGTGGGCGCGGGAATTCGGCCGTAAAGCGGGTGTAAACGTACCTCTGCATGCGGCTGAGCACTTCTATGTTGTGACCGAAAATATGCCGGACTTGCAACACGGTTTGCCAACTCTGCGTGATATGGACGGTTACTGCTACTACAAAGAAGATGCGGGCAAGTTGCTAGTCGGTATGTTTGAACCGGGCGCTAAGCCTTGGGGTATGAAAGGTATTCCGGAAGATTTCCATTTCGATCAGCTGCCAGACGATTTTGAGCATCTCGAGCCGTATCTCGAAGCTGCGATGCATCGTGTGCCGCTGTTGGAGCAGACCGGTCTGCAGGTGTTCTTTAACGGTCCTGAAGCGTTTACGCCGGATGACCGTTATCACCTGGGTGAGGCACCAGAGCTGCGTAACTACTTTGTTGCAGCGGGCTTTAACTCAGTGGGTATCCAGTCAGCGGGCGGCGCTGGTAAGATGCTGGCGGAGTGGATCCATAAAGGTCATGCACCACGTGATCTGTGGGATGTGGATATTCGTCGTAATATGCCGTTCCAGGGGACGCAGGATTACCTCTACGACCGTACCACTGAGTCGCTGGGTCTGCTGTATGAAACCCATTTCCCATTTAAGCAGTTCAAAACCGCCCGTGGCGTACGCCGCTCTGTTTTGCATGATCAGCTGAAAGCACAGGGCGCAGTATTTGGTTCCGAGAATGGCTGGGAACGTGCGAACTGGTTCGCCGATGAAGGTCAGACGCCGGAGTACGAATACTCCTTTGGTCGCCAGAACTGGTTCGGCAACAACAAAGCTGAACATGAAGCCGTACGCAACAGCGTGGGTGTGATGGACCAGTCTTCTTTCTGTAAGTATCAGGTCGAAGGCCCGGATGCGGAAAAATTCCTCAACCGCATCTGTAGTAACAATGTGGCCGTACCTGTTGGCAAGATGGTCTACACCCAGTGGTTGAACGAGCGCGGTGGTATTGAAGCCGATGTGACCGTGACCCGTCTGGCAGATGACCGTTACCTAGTGGTATCCGGTGTGGCGTGTCAGACCCGCGATATGGACTGGTTACGCCGGCACAAAGAAGACCACATGGTTGTCCTGACGGATATGACCTCTGCGTACGCGGTGGTGACCGTGATGGGACCGAATGCGCGTAAAACGTTAAGCAAAATCACTAAGGCTGATCTGTCTCATGAAGGGTTCCCGTTTGCGACCTCCCGTGAGATTGACATGCACTATGCGATGGTTCGAGCGTCACGTATTACTTACGTGGGTGAGCTGGGTTGGGAGCTGTATATCCCGACTGAATATGCGCCAAGCGTCTACGATGCAGTGATGGAAGCGGGTGAAGAGTTTGGTATCCGTCCATACGGCTATCACACCATGAACTCTCTGCGTATGGAGAAGTGCTACCGTCACTGGGGACACGACATTACGGATGAAGACACCGTGCTGGAAGCAGGCCTGAGCTTCGCGTCTGACTTTGAGAAAGAGGGTGGTTTTATCGGTAAAGAAGCCCTGCTGGAACAGAAAGCGCAGGGACCGCTGACCAAGCGTTTTGTCGCCTTCGTGTTCGAGAATCCTGAACCATTGTGTTACCACGAAGAGCCGATCTGGGCTGATGGCAAAATCGTCGGTCGTACGACGGCCGGTATGTTCTGTCACACCGTTGGCGCGACTGTCGCAATGGGATATGTAGAGCGCCCTGAAGGTGTGGTAAAAGATTGGCTGGACAGCGCTCACTTCGAAATTGAAGTGGAGTGTGAACGCTATACGGTGAAACCGTCTCTGCGTTCAGTATTTGATCCAACCATGGAAAAAATTAAGTGCTAGAGGACTAATTTCTAGCCACGATTAGAAGCGCTGCGTGTCCGGGCTAACCAAGGTTCTGTGTCTGGTTGGTTGCTGCAGAATATTGGAGGTGCCCTGAGGCCGGGGCACGTAGTTGCTTCGCCCTAACTTTTGAACAACCAAGAATCCTATACAAAAGCTGAAAGAACAGGTAGTTTTTCGGCTCTTGTTACACCACAGTTAAATTAAGACATTTTCTTAAGAGGTTTGATCGATGTCCGCCCTGATTCTGGATGGTAAAGCACTGGCGAAAAGCCGCGAAGAACAACTGCACAGTTCCGTAGAAAAACTGATCGCAGATGGCGGTCGTAAACCAACGCTGGCAACGATTTTGGTCGGTGACGATCCAGCATCAGCCACCTACGTGCAGATGAAGATCAATGCCTGTAAGCGTGTCGGGATGGGCTCTCTCAGCATCGAAATGCCTGCCAGCACCACCACTGAGCAGCTGTTGGCTGAGATCAACCGTCTGAACAATGATGCATCCGTTAACGGTATCCTGTTACAGCATCCTGTACCGGATCAGATCGATGAGCGCGCTTGTTTTGACAGCATCGCCATCGAAAAAGATGTTGATGGTGTGACTACGCAAGGTTTCGGCCGCATGGCGATGGGTGAACCTGCATTCGGTTCTGCAACACCAGCGGGCATCATGACCTTGCTGCGCCATTACGATATCCCGATGGAAGGTAAGCATGCGGTGGTTGTTGGCCGTAGCCCTATTTTGGGTAAGCCGATGGCAGCGATGCTGCTGAATGCCAATGCTACCGTGACGATCTGTCATTCCCGTACTGAAGATCTGGCAGAGCAGGTGGGGCGTGCAGATATCGTTGTCGGCGCCGTCGGTCGTCCGGAACTGATCAAAGCCGAATGGATCAAAGATGGCGCGGTGGTAGTCGACGCTGGTTATCATCCGGGTGCGATTGGCGATATCGAGAAAACAGGTTTAGAAAACCGTGCTGCGGCTATTACCCCTGTACCGGGCGGTGTGGGTCCAATGACGATCAATGCATTGATCAGCCAGACGTTGGATTCAGCACTCAAAGGACGAGAACGGTCGTAAAGGTTATCGAGGCTCCTTTCTAAGGGCGACGGTCTTCAGTTTCTCATTGAATGATTGCGCATCTTTAGAGTAGTGAGCTTTGCGATGACAGTTAGGGCAAAGGGCCACCACATTTTGTGGGTGGTCTGGCCCTCCGTCTGCTAAGCGATGTAGATGATGACACTCTAAGAAAGGGCCTTTTGATGATAGAAAAGGCGCGTCACTACCACAACCTTCACACTTTCCCTCAGCACGTTTCTGAACATATATTTTTAGCGCTGCTGAACGTCGCCGTGCAATGTGCGTTTTTTCTTTCTCAGAGTTTGGGATCAGGCTTGTACGGACCGCCAGGTCTCTGAGCTGACTAAGTGATAGCTTTGGGAAAGCTTTTATATCAGGCGTTGCGTATGAGGGAGCATGCTCTTCCACTGTATTGCTATTAGGTGATGAATCAATATCCAGATGGAATATAAACGCTTTGCGATCCATTCCATCTTTATCTGGACGAGTCTCTTCGTGATGGCCTAGATATTCACCTTTGCCGATGAAGCGAACATATGATTTGCGAGTTTGCTCAAATACAAAGATCGTCTTGCCATTTTCAGCATGATCGCGTATTTCACGATTACCTGAAATCATCTTCATGTCCCCAGTTTGTCCCATCCCGGTATACCAGAAAATATCGTCATGAAACTCATCCTTATAACCGTAATCCTTCCCTGTATTAGAAGAAAAAATGAAGATATATGGATGATCTTTCGGACAAGAAATCCCTCCTTGCTGTTGTCCATTGTATAGAGCGTGGATTTCACTGCGACGACGATATTCTCTACCTGGTTCAAACATGACATTTCCCTATGTGTTTGTGACTGGCTTCTTTGTAACACAAAAGGGGACAGATTTATTTTTTGTTTGAGAATAACGAGATAGGTCGTGATATAACTTTTGATGTCTTAGGTGAAAGTGTTCAAGGAGGAACAAATATGCCCAGGTCAGGACGGCTCGTCGTTACAGGATACCCTCATCACGTCATTCAACGAGGTCACAACAAGCAGCCCGTCTTTCTTGAAGATGAGGACTATTCCTATTACCTCTCTTCTCTTAAAGATTGGCGGTGTGAGTATGGAGTGAAGTTGTATGCGTATTGTCTTATGACAAATCACATCCACCTTCTTTTAGAGCCCTCAACATCTGAAGGGCTTGGACTGCTGATGAAACGATTAGCAGGAAGGCAAACGCGGTATTTTAATGCAAAATATTTAAGAAATGGCACCTTGTGGGATGGGCGATACAAGTCCAGTGTCGTGGATAGTGACGCTTACCTATTTAATTGCGCCCGTTATATTGAGCTGAATCCGGTCCGGGCAGGAATTGTCCCTACACCGCAAGATTACCGCTGGTCAAGTTTCAATGAACATATAGGGAATAGCCATTTTAGTAACGTTTGCGATACGTTATCTGGTTTATCCGATCCAGAAAATTACGAAGCATATGTTTCCGAGGGGATCGGAGACGATGAGCTGAGCTTTATTCGTAGCTCAGTCAATAGGAACCAGTTAACGGGCTCAGCCTCTTTCATCTCCAAAATAGAGCGTATTACTTCTATCAGAGTCGAACATAGGGGAAGAGGGCGTCCGCGTAAAAAATAAATCTGTCCCCTAAGTTCTTCAAGGGTCGGAAATTTCCGGCCCTGCTATCTTTCGTACCCCTTCACTTCATCATCTCCTTCTCATACTTGGCCCCGCCAGCGTTTCCTCATCTGACTTTATCTCTGCTGTACACCATAATTAGCGAATGCAATTGATATGGGACGGCAGATGATACCCCGTGCCTGTCCGTCAAACACACCAAACGCCGTTGAGAGATTGTTATGAAACTGCTTCATAAAAATAATCTGTATTGCTGGAGTGAATTTGATGAAGATCGGAATATCGATTTTCACAGCTATCTGTGGGTGAGGGATGAAGGGAATGCAGTGTTTGATCCGCTGCCGCTATCTGAACACGATAAAGCGCATCTGCTATCGCTTGGTAAAGTCAGTCATATTCTGGTCTCTAATTCAGATCATATCCGTGCTGCTGAAGCGTTGGCGCAGATAACAGGCGCAGAAATATGCGGGCCAATGGCTGAGCAGGAAAGCTTCCCGATTGTGTGTTCCCGCTGGCTGGACGAGGGGGATGACCTATTGGGCGGGCTTGATGTGTATCGCTTAGATGGATCAAAAACACCCGGTGAGCTGGCCTTTGTTGTTGAAGGGGATACCTTGATTACCGGTGATTTGATCCGGGCGCATAAAGGCGGCGAGCTTTGTATTCTGCCACAGGGAAAACTAAGTCATCCTGATACCGCTGTCGCATCGGTGATGAGGATCGCGGATATTAAAGGGATCAGTGCGGTCTTAACCGGTGATGGTTGGCCCGTTTTCAGAGATGGGGATCAGGCCCTGGCCGCGTTAGTGGATGCAATATCGGAGTCTTGACGGAGAAAGAGCCGCTATGAGCAACAACGAAGTAT
Source organism: Pontibacterium sinense (assembly GCF_015209595.1). Lineage (GTDB taxonomy): Bacteria > Pseudomonadota > Gammaproteobacteria > Pseudomonadales > Balneatricaceae > Pontibacterium > Pontibacterium sinense. The sequence goes on from NZ_JADEYS010000013.1 coordinate 91,908, forward strand.
TGCTGATTTATGATAAGGAATGTCCGGCCTGTGACAATTATTGCCAGGTGGTCAGAATACGGGAAACAGTGGGGAAGCTTCGGCTGATTGATGCCCGTGAAAACAGTGAAGAATTGGAAGAGATCACAGCATTAGGGCTGGATATTGATCAGGGTATGGTGCTGAAATTGGATGGACAGATCTATTACGGATCGGATGCGATTCATGCTCTGGCGTTGATCAGCAGTCGCTCCGGCCTGTTGAATCGGCTTAACTATTACCTGTTCCGATCCAAACGCCTATCCTATATTTTTTATCCCATGCTGCGGTTTCTTAGAAACGTCCTGCTGAAGGTGTTGGGCAAAACAAAAATTAATAACCTGCATATTGACGGCAACCATCGGTTCTGACGGATTGCCGATCTCTGTACTCCACTGCTTTTTAATTCTTGTCCTACCCAGCCTTACGGCAGTTTATAAAGCAAAGCCGCCGGTAGGTTCCTGTTCCAGCAATTCTCGCACTTTTAACAACCCTGACCGCAGAATATCGCGGTTGGCAGGGGAGCTTACCGATAGTCGTACCGCAGGTGGCACCGCACCGCCGGGAGGGACGAACAGCTCGGCAGATTTCAGACTGATCCCGTTTTCTGTTGCGGCTGTGACAAACTCTCCAAGGCGCAGGTGCTCTGGCAGCGTCAGCCAAATATGGAAGCAACTTTCACTGGTACGCAGATCAAAGTCCCCCAATATTTCACGGGTGATCTCCAGACGTACCTTCATCTCACTACGGATTTGCGACAGGACTCTTACCGCATCACCGCTTTGAATCAATTCCGTAGCAATACCGGTCAGCAAAGGGCTGGTCATCCAGCTGTGATTTTGCAGGGTGGTAGTCATCTGCTCATATAGCCGCTGGGGAACCTGTATGTAGCCAACACGGAGTCCTGGTGCCAGACATTTCGACAGTGCCCCGATATGGATGACTTGTTCAGAATCAAGGTTCACAAAAGGGTCGGGGCGTTCTTCGGGTAGCAGGCCGTTCACCTCATCTTCAATGAGATAGAGGTTGTGCTTACGGCATACGTCGAGAATGGCGTGACGTCGTTCCAGACTCATGGTTGCGGTCGTCGGATTCTGCAATGTGGGCATGCTGTAGATCAGACGAGGTTGGTATAGGCGGCAAGCCGCATCCAACGATTCAGGAATGATCCCTTCATCATCCATCTCTAGCGGTTTGAGGCTCAATTGGTGTTGTCGCGCAAGGCTGATCAGGCCGGGATAGCTGTATTTTTCGACCAGCAAGGTGTCACCGGCACGGCAATAGGCATCAAGGGCCATTTGGGTCGCGTGTTGAGCACCTGAACTGAAAAGCAGCCGGTCCGCGGATAGATTGACACCTTGCTGTTGCAGCCAGTGTGCGAGGACTTCACGGTGCTGCATGATGCCTTCGGGTAATTGATACAGCATGAGTTGATTAAGTGTTGCCGGATTACCAGCCAGCTTTTGCATGGCCCGGTTGAGCATATCCGCCCGATCTAATAGGGGAGGGACGTTGTATCCGAAATGACATTCCAGCTGTGAAGAGTGCGGCGTGTCGAAGGTCCAGTGATTGGTTTCACGCGCACAGACATAGGTGCCTGCGCCAACGCGGGCTTCGACGAGCCCTCTTCGTTCGGCTTCAGCGTATGCACGGGTCACTGTGCCTACAGTGACACCCAACTGATCAGCCAGTGCACGGTGAGTGGGTAAGCGAACGTTGGCTGACAGCGTACCGTTTTCAATCAGTGTCGCTAATTGATCCGCAACCTGCTTATAACGTGGGCCTGCATTGTCGGAAAGTGCGATATCTAGGATTGTCATGGTGACAATAAAACCTTTGTCATCGTTTTTATTGTTTGGTAGCTTTGATTGTACCCCTTAAATATACAAATCAACGCATAATTGAAGCCTATCTTATAAATTGTATCGATACAATGTAATTGTTCGAACACGACATGGATCAGCTTTGTATATGCACCTCTCGACATAGGAGACTACCAGAGTGGATATACAGTTAATGCTTTCGGTTGCTTTGTTTGCAACCGTGACATCCGGTACACCCGGTCCCAATAATGTGATGCTGACAGCATCCGGTGCGAACTTCGGTTACTGGCGTACGCTGCCCCATATGGTTGGAATCGTGATCGGTATTTTGGTTATGAATGTACTGGTCGCCGCGGGGCTGGGCGTGGTTTTTGAACGTTATCCGGCGGTGCAATCAACGCTAAAAGTTGCCGCCAGCTCTTATCTTGTTTATCTAGCGTGGAAGATCGCGACGGCAGAAACATCGCGGGTGGACGGCGAGAGCGACGCGCGACCAATGAGTTTGATGGGTGGTGCGTTATTTCAGTTTTTGAACCCCAAAGCCTGGATGATGGTGATTACCGCCATCGGTTCATTCACATTAGCTGGAGATGACTATTGGATGTCGGTGTTCTGGGTAGCGGTGATTTTCATGCTGATGGGGTTTCCATGCATTTCACTATGGGCTGCTTTTGGCACCGTGGTCGGTCGCTTTCTCTCGTCACCTGCAGCAATGCGCTGGTTTAACCTTATTATGGGTGGATTGACTGTGTCGTGCTTGGTGTTTATCTGGCAGTAACGTGTAAAGCCCACCTACTGGGGTGGGCTTTATCGGGCGTAGCGATTAAGAACAGCCGCCGGGACCCGGATCGGGCAGTATTGGTAGAACAACCGCTTTAATTGCATGAATAATCCCATTATCCGCTTCAACATCTAGCGCACCGGGAATGAGCTCGGCATCGCGCATCAGGTTGTCGGTTAACACCGCTGATTTGTGCTTCAGAAAATCCCCTGTCAACATTCGAATACGACTTGAACCTAGTACATCAGATGAATCACGGCGCCCGTGAGCCACGTGATACAGCAACACAGTATTTACTACCTGTGGGTCAAGATCTGCCAGGCTGCAATAACCCAGCGTTAAAACTGTCTGTTCCAGCGCGGCAAAAGCGTCATCCGTGGGGGCAAACACAGTGTATTGGCGTTTTCCATCAAGAGCATTAAGGATGTCTGCTCGGCCGGGAACGTCTTCGGTTAATAGCGCGATCAATGTGTCAAAGCTGCCTTTAAATGGACTGCCTTCTCCGTTGACCGCCAGAGCAGCATCAACAACGCTGTAGTTGTCTTTTGGACCTCGATGGTCGTCGGCTAATGTCGCCATAGGTAGTGATAGAGCGATGGCTGCGATGGTTGCACGTATTGTTGTTTTCACGGGTGTTACTCCCATTTTTCGCGATGCTGTCGCATATTGGGTTATATCAAGTTTCCATTCGTGAGTTGTCCTGAGAGTTACTTACCCATACGTGGTTAAAATTTGTACAGATCACATGGGAAAGAATTTTGTGCAATATTTTTTAGTGTTTTTTGGGAATCGTTCAGAAAGCTGCTTTGTTTTGGAAAACCAACGAGCGCGTATATATACAGGAGAGAGGGATTGAGTTTGCAGGGGCTGCCTTGTTTTCAATAATCTGCGTTCTAATTCTGTTTTTTAGGATTGGATATACGCCTTTTGTGCAATAGCGAAAAACAGACTTGTTAGTAAAGGTCGATTTATTGGATAGACGACTTGCACAATTCTGGTGCACGACTAGTGTTACCTGTTAATAGAGAAGGATTTACATCAATAACAGGGAGGTAGTGCATGTTCCGTGCCCTTAATATCCGTCAAAAGTTACTCATCGCGCTTCTGTTCATGGGCATCGTACCTTTATTTGTCGCTATGTGGATCAGTAGTGTTGATACTGCTAGGTCGCTGGAGCAGCAGGGTTACCAACAGCTAACAAGTATCAGAGAGCTTAAAAAGCGCTTGTTGGATGACTACTTTACCGAGCGCTTTGCTGATCTGGCGATATTGGCTTCAGCAACAACACACCTGCAAGTCCACAACGGTCGTATGGATCTGGATAAGGTCGATGCAGACGCGCATGCGTTTTATACCCAGTTTAAAGAGTTGGAAGAGTATTATGATCTCTTTCTGATCAACGCTGATGGCTACATTTTTTACTCTGTGGAGCGTGAACCGGATTATCAAACAAGCTTAGCCAGCGGCCCGTATGCAAATTCCAATCTGGCTAAGCTGTATCGCAAGATTACGAAAAGCCACCGGTCTGAAATTGTTGATTTTGCCTCGTATGCGCCTTCCCAAAATGCACCGGCAGCATTTATAGGACAGCCAATACTGGATAAAACCGGCACTCTTGAGATGGTTGTTGTATTGCAGCTCTCTATCGATCACCTGAATGATGCGATGAAAGAACGGGCAGGTTTAGGTGAGACGGGCGAAACCTATCTTGTCGGACCCGACAAATTGATGCGGTCAGATTCCTACCTCGATCCAATTAACCATACGGTACTGGCGTCGTTTGCGAACCCAGAAAAAGGCAGTGTGGATACCGATGCAAGTAATGCGGCATTAGCAGGAGAAACCGATACGCGTATTGTGATTGATTACAACGGAAATCGGGTGTTGTCGTCATTCACGCCAATCAAAATTAAAGACATTACCTGGGCGATGATGTCTGAGATGGATGAAGCGGAAGCCTTGGCCCCCGTTGCTGCGATGCGTATGGATTTGATGATGGAGATTATTGTATCTGCCATTCTTGTTGTTATCGTTGCGTATCTGCTGGCTGGCTCGCTGGTCAAACCTATTCGTGAGATGACGGATCATATTGGTGCCTTGGCAGACGGACGTGGAGACCTGTCCGTTAAGCTCACGGTGCGCACCAATGATGAGATTGCGACGCTGGAACGGCGATTGAATAGCTTTCTGGAAAAGATTCATGCTGTGGTTAGTAGCGTGGCTAAAACAACCCGCGTGATTGATGATGCCACTGTGTGTGTTTCACAAAGTGTTGATAAAACCACCGCGGGTGCGGATCGCCAGCACGAAGATAGTCATGCGGCGAAGATTGCCATTGAAGAACTGACTGCATCAGTTCAATCCATTGCGACTAGCACGTCTGAAGCACGTGTGGCCTCAGAGCATGCTTATCGCGAAATCAATGAAGGCATGGCCGTAACGGATAAGACGGTTAATGTGATCGAGAGCCTGTCGCACGAAGTGGCGAATGCGGCGGATGTCATTGAAAAGCTGAATGAGCAAAGTAAGTCGATCAGTACTGTGCTTGAGGTGATACAGGGGATCGCTGAGCAAACTAACTTACTGGCGCTGAATGCAGCTATTGAAGCCGCCCGTGCTGGTGACGCTGGACGTGGTTTCTCCGTGGTTGCTGATGAGGTGAGAAACCTCGCTGCACGTACCCAGAGTTCGACTCAACAGATACATGACATCATCGATGAATTGCAGCACCAGGCGCGTCACTCAGTTACTGTGATGAATGCGGGTAAAAAGAGCGCAGATAAAGGTGTGGAACATGTGAAACACACAGGGGAATACTTCCAGCGCATTACTGACGCAATGAGTATTCTCGCGGAGATGAACATTCACATTGCTGAAGCTTCGGAACGGCAAGCGAGCACGGCCGAAGGCATTTATGAGCGAGTGGTGCATATGGATCAGATCGCCGATGATACGGCAAACGGTACTGTTGATGCGCGTCGGGTCAACAATCAGTTGGTTGATCTTTGCCATCAGCTTGAAGGGCTGGTTAACCAGTTTAAATTGGGCGCAGGCGCAGCAGGTACGACGGTAGAGCTGCAAGCCACTCAGCGCTTTAATAGATCAGAAAAAGCTGTAAGTTAAGTTAAACGGGGCATGCGTGACGAACACGACATGCCCCGGCATGGATTAGCCGTTTACAACCTCCACGATAATCTCCCCGATCAACGTGCAGTCATCTTCACTGAAGGTCAGTGGGATGCGCATGTCCAGCAGAGTCGATAGTATCTTTTCGGTCTTAGGTAACTGCGGCATATCTTCGATATAGCGCCAGCTATCGTATCGGCTGGTGTAATCCCGCGGGATATCATCGCCAAACCATTTTAGGATCACCCCACGTTCACCGCATCGTTTCACCACGTCCTGAATCTCATCCGCGGTAAATCCGGGCAGGGAGAACTGGATGGAACTGGCGACAAAGTGTTCTGCGTCAGGCCGTGCCGGAATGTTGATCGCACTGCTCTGGTTAAAGAGTGTTTCCAGAATACGGTAGCGGCTGTTCCAGCGTTCGCACTGGGTTTCCAGATCGGCCAGTTGCGGACGAAGAATCGCTGCACGCAGGTTATCCATACGTCCGCTGTAGTTTGGCGTCTCATAACGGATCTGCTCAAACACCTCTTTGGGTGGTGCGGCAAAGTGGCGTTCAAACAGCATGTACGAACCGGAGTGCATGATCGCCCGCGCCATCACTTCAGGGTGGCGGGTGGTCAGGAAACCACCTTCACCGGAGTTGATGTGTTTGTAGGTCTGGGTGCTAAAACAGGCAACATCACCAAAGGTCCCGCTTTTTTTGCCGTTCCAGCTGGCGCCCATCGTATGCGCGCAATCTTCGATCAGAAAGAGGTTATAGCGTTCACAGATCGCCATGATGCGATCCATGTCTGCCAGATGCCCCCGCATATGGGACAGCATTAGATATTTCGCGCCGCTGGCCTCTGCTTTCTGTTCCAGGTCATCCAGATCAATGCAGTAGTCTTCTGCTACATCGATCAATACCGGCACCGCACCACTGTTGTGGATCGCGCCGGGGACCGGGGCTAGCGTAAACGCGTTACACAGCACCTTGTCGCCTGCTTCTACACCCGCAGCACGCATGGCCACATGCAGTGCGTAACCGCCGGAGGAGCATGCCAGCGCATAAGGCACGCCCATATATTCGGCGAACTCCAGCTCCAGCAGATCGGTTTCGCTCTTTTCATCGGGTAGGGTGTTGTAGCGGTGCAGACGACCGCTACGCATCACCTCAACCGCCGCCTCGATACCTGTGTCAGGGATCGATTCCTGCTGCGTGAATGACTTCGTAAACTGTTTCATTGTCTGCTGTCCTCAGTCGTAACGCTTCTGATCATACACATGGAAATCCCACTCCTGATCAGGGAAGTACTTACGCAAGCGCCAATCGCAGGCACGCGCATGACCTTCCATCCCTTCCGCACGGGAGATACGGGAACCGGCAGCACTGAATTCAAGATTCGCCTCTTTGCTGATCGCTTGATAGGTCAGGATCTTCAGGAATTTATGTACGTTCAAACCGCCACTGTAACGGGCAACCCGTTTGGTGGGCAGGATGTGGTTGGTGCCGGAGCACTTGTCGCCATGGGTCACGGTCGCACCTTCACCGAGGAACAGAGAGCCGTAGTTCTTCAGAGTATCGCGCCACCAGTCCAGATCATCGGCAATGACCTGTAGGTGTTCAGAGGCGTATTCGTCGCTCACACGTACACACTCTTCGCGAGTTTCGCAGAAGATGATTTCGCCATGATTATCCCACGCGGATTGTACAACCTCCTGATTGGGCATGTCGGCAGCCACTTTTGGCATCAACTCAGCCACTTGCTCACCAATACGACGGCTGGTGGTAAACAGCCAGACTGGAGAGTCGTAACCGTGTTCAGCCTGAGAGACCAGATCCACCGCGATGGTCATCGGGTCGGCACTGTCATCTGCGATGATGGCGGATTCGGTAGGGCCGGCGAATACATCGATACCAACTTCCCCGAACAGCAGACGTTTGGCTTCGGCCACATAACCGTTACCCGGTCCGACCAGAATATCCGCGGACACGCCGGTAAACAGGCCTTTAGCCATGGTTGCTACTGCATGGACACCGCCCATCTCCAGAATGATGTCGGCACCGGCCAGATCCATCGCGTAGACAATCGCCGGATGGATGCTGCCATCTTTTGGTGGTGAGCACGCAACGATGGTTTCTACACCCGCGACTTTCGCAGTGGCGATGCTCATCAACGCGGATGCCGCATGGGAATAGCGTCCGCCTGGGACATAACAACCTGCACAGTTAACCGGAATAACTTTCTGACCCAGTTTAACGCCCGGTGCGGATTCAATCTCAAACTCAGTCAGGCTGGCGCGTTGTGCTTCGGCAAAGGTTTTCACCTGTTTATAGGCGAACTGAATATCCAGTTTGGTCTGTTCGGGTACTTGTGCGATCAGTTCAGCACGTTTTTCGTCAGAGAGGATGAAATCTCCCTGCCAGTTATCAAACTGTGCAGCGTATTCGCGCACCGCACTTTCACCGTCGGCTTCAATACGCGCCAGCATCTGCTTCACAGTCTGGTGGATACGTTCGTCGTTTTCAGCGACCGGAGCGGTGGATCTTTTCAGATATTCCATTGGCACATCCTTCATTCTTATTCTTCGTACTTTAGTGTGGACGGGTCTTAACCGGTATAGCCCCTTGATGGTTAGATAGTAGGAGTAGGGCGTCGCAACAGACCAATGCTATTTTTAGAGAAGGCGGTTACTTTTCGGCATGGGTGATTTACAGTCCTGAATTCAAGCGGTATGGACGGGTGCATTGATGGAACTGAAATGGTTAAAAGACTTTGTTGCGCTGGTGGAACAGGGCAGCTTTTCAAAGGCAGCGGAGTCTCGGTTTGTGACCCAACCGGCGTTCAGTCGGCGCATTCGCTCGTTGGAAAACTGGCTGGGTGTCAGCTTGGTGGATCGCGATAAATACCCCACCACGCTAACTCCGGCGGGGGAAGCCTTTGCAGATCATGCGCGCCAGCTGATTAGCCAGACCTACGCGGTGCGCAATCAGATGCGGGATATCCAATCGGCGCGGGAACAACTCTTAATTGTGGCGCAGCACGCACTGGCCGTTTCTTTTTTCCCTCCGTGGATGAAAACACTGGAAGCGCTCACCGATGGTGCGTTAATCAAAGTGGAATCCGGCAATCTGCACGATAATGTGGAAGCCTTCCTTTCTGGCAACGGCGACTTCCTACTGTGTTATGCCTCATCCGATATTTTCAGCCAATTACAACGTGATGATGTAGAAAGCCTGCAAGTGGGTGTCGATGAACTGGTGCCCGTATCGGGTGTGAATGAAGGGGGGCTGCCTCTGCACGCCATTGTTGAGGGCGAACCACTGAAGCTGCTGGGTCATCCGGCGGAGTCCTTCTTTGGCCGTTTGTTACAGCGGGAGTGTCTGTCACGTCTGCCGCCCGAGCTGGATATTCATCTGGCCTGCGAAAATGCCTTATCAGAAGCTCTAAAAGCACTGGTGTTGAACGGCTATGGTATGGCGTGGTTGCCGCGCAGTCTGATCCGTCCTGAACTGGAACGTGGTCAGTTGGTGATTCTGGATGAACCGCTGCACAGCCTGGATCTGAGCATCCGTCTCTATCGTCTGCACCAACCTGCCTGCAGTGCTGCCAATCAGTTCTGGAACTACCTGCAGGAACTCTACAACCAGGAGTAATTCCCGCACTTCAATTGTGCCTCATGCCGAAAAGTAACCACTCTTAAGCAAATCAGCATTGGTTGCCGCGCAGAACTCCTGAATATACTCATTGGCATAGATAAAGCAGCGGTTAAGACGTTGAGTTCCCATGCTGCAAACAGAATGATGCGTAGATCACGCACCGATGAGGCAAGAGCGATGCAAGAGAATCTGGAAATCCTGATCCGGGCGGTAAACGAGTGGTTACCTGAAGGCCGTCCCGTTGTGCAGGCTCCGCCAGCCGCTGAGCTGGAGCAGAAATTGGATCTGACATTGGGTCAGCAGGGAAGTGATCGGGAGACGCTGGAATCTGCCATTCAGTCCTACCTGCATTACAACCCCGATGTATCGCAGGCCGAATTCTACAAGCTGCTCTATTCCGGCCAGAACAAATACGCCGTGCTGGGTGACTGGATCACCAGTCTCAGCAACGCCACCATGCACACCTATCAGGTTGGGCCTGTTGCGACCTTGATGGAGATGGAGCTGATCCGTAAATGGAATGAACTGGTGGGTTTCAATCAGGACGGCAATCCCGCCGAAGGAGTGATGGTTGCCGGTGGTAGTCAGGCAAACCTGATCGGTATGATGCTGGCCCGTCACCACGCGTGCCCAGACTATAAAACACAAGGTGCAAACGGTAAAACGCTGGTCGCGTATGTCTCCGATCAAGCCCATTACTCCGGGCAAAAAGCCGCGAACGTGCTGGGTATCGGTACCGATAACCTGATCGCCGTCGCCACCGATGAAAATGGCCGGATGCGACCGGATGCCTTAGCGGAAGAGATCGAGAAGACGCTGGCAAAAGGCCATGTACCGTTCTTTATTGGCCTGACCGCCGGTACGACCGTGACGGGGGCGTATGATCCGGTCGCAGCATGCAGTGAAATAGCCAAAGCCCATGATATCTGGCTGCACATCGACGGTGCCTGGGGGGGACCCATTCTGTTCTCTGAAACACACCGTCACTTGCTGGAAGATAGCCATTTGGCGGATTCTTTCGCATGGGATGCGCATAAACTGATGAACGTACCGATTACCGCCGCAGTGATTCTGGTGAAACAACCGGGTGCGTTGAAAGCCTGCTGTTCCGGTGGTGGTGGCGATTACCTGTTCCACGCCGATGAAAATGCGGATTACAACTTGGGTGAACGTTCGATTCAGTGCGGCCGTCGCGCCGATGCGCTCAAGGTATGGTTGAGTTGGAAAGCGATTGGTAATCAGGGGTTCTCCGATAAGATCGATTATCTGCAGACCATGAAAACAGAATGCGTGTTGCAGATTGAACAGCGGGAATCACTGGAGATGCTGGTCCCTGCCAGCTACCTCAACGTGTTGTTCCGCTATAAACCGGAACATATCTCTGATGAAGAGGAGCTTCGCCAGTTGAATATCACTATCTGTAAAACGATGATGCGCTCAGGCGGCCCTTATGTGGACTATGCCCAATACAAAGGCCGCACCGGTATTCGTCTGATACTGGCAAATACCGAAGTTACTCAGGCGCACCTTGAACGCCTGCTGGATAAGGTTGAACGGATCGGACAGGAATTGTCGGCATAAGGCGGTCTACGCCGGCATATTATTCAGGGTTGTGGCGGCTGTGTGCGATCTTGTATCGCCACAACCGTCCGTCAATCGCGGACAACCCGACCGCAATAAACGCCATACCGATAAAATGATAGGTGTGCAGGGTTTCGTTAAGAAACAGCGCGCCGAGCACAATGGCCGAAACCGGGATCAGTAGTGTCACCAGCAGCAGGTTGGTCGCTCCAGCTGATTCCAGCAATTTAAAGTACAGTACATAGGCCAAGGCTGTAGACAGAATTCCCAAACCAAGCAGTGCGGCCCAGCTCTGCATGCTTGGGGCGCTAATATCGAATGGACCATCATATAGCATAGCGATAGGGATCATAATCACCGTTGATGCGGTGACCTGTCCCGCGGCCGTGATCAACGGATTCACCGCCATCTTTTTGAAACGGCGACCATACACACCGGCAAACGCATACGACAGCGCTGCCACGAGTATGGCCACTTGAGCAATGAGGCTGGCCCCCTCATTTCCCGCGCCGACTTCGGGTAGCCCGATCATAACAGCGACACCGAAGAAACCGATAACGACACCCATCAGCTTCGATACGGTTGCGCGCTCGTCTGCCAAAACCACACCTGCCACAATCACAGTAAACAGCGGTGTTGTGGCATTAAGAATGGAAGCCAGACCTGATGCAATCTGTGTTTGTCCCCACACGATCAGTACAAACGGGATGACATTGTTCAGCAGCCCCATACCCAGAAATGCAAACCAGGTCCGTGGGCATTTGGGGATCGTTAGTCCCATTATCAGAGCAATAGTCCATAACGCTGCCGCTGCAATACCGACGCGTAGGGCCACCAGCGTTAGAGGCGGCAGTTCGGTGACGGCCACGCCGACGAAGAAGAATGACCCGCCCCATAAGACAGACAATGCGATCAGGATGATCCATTCACGCAGATTCATTGAAGTATTAATCGATAGCGTCACGGTAGTTTCCACACGTTTATAAAAGCAATTTGGTCAATGTATCGGGACAGTCGTACAAGGGCCACCCGATTCTTGCACGCTTTTCATATGAGTCGTTAATTGGCTTTTTCAGTGGACTACGGTGTGTGCAAGATTCGGGTGGTGTCAGGTTGAAAAATGGACTGTGATGGTAAATATCATCTTAGAAATTGCAGGTAGCGGAGTGTCTATGCCATCAATACAGGAAATGAGAGAAGCAGTTAAGAAAAGAGATGCGTCTATGGACGGTTTGTTTTTCTATGGCGTGGTGACGACGGGCATTGTGTGCAAACCATCTTGTTCATCACGTTCCGCGAAACCTGAAAATTTGCGGTTTTTTGCGGATATGGAGGCTGCAAGTATTGTGGGATTCAGACCGTGTAAACGCTGTCAGCCAGCGTAAACACGGGAGACTGTTAGTACTTCAGCGCAGGGTAAGGCGGGGGCTGTTGATAGTGACTTTGCTTCGTCTGCTTTGCAGCAACGTATAGGCACCGCTGACCACCACCAACAAGCCGCCGAGCAATGTCATTGCATCAGGTTCTTCATTGAAGATCAGCATCCCCAGAATTAATGCGAACAACAAACGGGTATAGCGAAACGGGGTGACCACAGAGACATCCCCAGTACGCATTGCGATCGTTAGGGAATAGTAGGCGATCACGCCAAACACGACGGAACCCAGAATGAGCCATGCGGCATTCGGGTCAGCGATTAATGTGTGTATATCCAGGGCCTCAAAGCCGAACAGATCACCGGACAGCTGAAGTACAATGCCTGTTGGTATCAATACGAAGAAGCCATATACGCCCAGCTGCATATTAGACAGAACGGGCGGCGCCGCACGGGTAGCCAGATCACGTCCGGCAAACCCTAGTGTGCTTATAACGGCAAAGATAGATGCCGGGTTAAAGCCATCCAGCCCCGGTCGTACGATCATCAGGACACCCACAAACCCTATCAGGATGGCCAACCATCGCTTAAATCCGACATGTTCCCCAAAGAGCAGTGCGGCACCGATCACCACCACCAGTGGCGTTGCTTGCAGAATCGCAGAGGCACTGGATAGCGGCGTCAGGATGATCGCCAACGCAAAGCAGAGGCGGCCGACCACTTCACAGGCTGCTCTGATCAAAATAGGGCGGGAGAGCACGGCACGGTTAAATACCTTTTCACCCCGGCGCCATGTCAGTCCGATAAAGATCAACATGCCGCCCAGACCAAACAGCGTGAGCACAACACCCAGCGGGGCAAAGTCCGCCGCTGCCTTAATGAACATATCTTCGACGGCAAAGGCTGCCATTGCCAAGATCATAAAGATACTGCCGCGGGTGTTATCCAACGTGTGTTGTCTCCTTGTAGTCTAACGTCTGTCCGGCCAGATGTGTTATTCAGTGAGTACTATTTTGCGATGCGCTGCTGGAACGGTGTTCTCGGGGTTTCGACGTCACCCTGATAACTCTGTCCGGCTCCTCCGGTCAGCGCTACGGCGTGTTGCAGATCTTCAGCACGGGGAAATTCCACGCTGTTAAATCCACATCGCAGTAGATAAGGCACCTGATCCGGCAAAATTGCGCCCATTGCCCTCAACTCGCCGTCGAATTTGTAATCTTCACGTAGCAATGACGCGGTTGAAAAACCGGAACCATCGGTGAAACTACAGAATTCGATAGCGATCAATGGAACGCGTTCAATCGCATCTGCGAGGGACGCTAAATCGGCGTCAGCGCTGATTGTAATACCAGGGCAGCTTATGAATCCGCTGAAGTCACCGGCGAAACCCTGCCAGATGTCGAGTGGCAGTATATAGTGAACCTCAGGCTCAGGCGTAAAGTCAGCGCCAATCTGCGCATCAAGATGTGACCAGTGATCATCTTGAATGACACCGTTTTTAAAGACCTGTTGCATATACTCGCTCCTTAAACGGGGCCTTGCCCAGACGCTGATAGGTTGTGGTAAAGGTTTCGGTGGCGCTTGAACGTGCTTCTAAATACACCTCAATGATGCGCTCGACAGCAGGTGCGACCTTATCGTGTGGGAGCGACGGCCCCAGTACTTTCCCAATGCCTGATTGCCTGCCTGTCTGTCCGCCCAGGGTGATTTGGTAAAATTCCTCACCGTTTTTATCCACCCCCAGAATGCCTATATTGGCGATATGGTGATGGGCGCAGGCATTGATGCAGCCGGATATGCGCAGGCTCAAATCGCCGAGCGCGTAGAGCCGGTCCAGATCTTCAAAACGTTGCTGAATCGCTGCGTTAACCGACAGAGAACGGGCATTTGCCAAATTACAGAAATCTCCGCCCGGGCAGCACACCGTATCGATCAATGTACCTACTGTCGGCGTCGCCAAATTCAGTCGGTTAATCTCATGCCAGAGGTTAAACAGGTCCGTGCGTTTCACATCCGTTAGCACGATGTTTTGCTGCTGTGTGGTGCGTACTTCGCCGAATGAGTAACGATCAGCCAGTTCTGCGATACTTTCCAGCTGCTCGGTTGTTATATCACCGGGGGCTTGTCCGAAGTATTTCAGAGACAACGTGACGATACGGTAGCCGTGCTGTTTGTGCGGCCGTACATTGCGCTCAATCCAGCGGTGGTATGACTCGGGGGCGGAAATAGGTACCGGTAAATCGCTGTCTGCTTCGAATGGTTCATAATCCGGTGCAGAGAAGAAGGACTGGGCGTAAGAGATCTCCTCATTGCTAAGCTGGGGATCGGCTGCGTAGTTACGCTCGAACTCCTGCTCTACCTGATGGGTGAATTCCTCGGTCCCCAGACTGCTGACCAGAATTTTGATACGTGCTTTGTACTTGTTGTCTCTACGGCCATAGCGGTTATAGACGCGCAAAATTGCTTTGAGATAACCCAATAACTGCGTTTGGGGTAAGAACTCACGGATCAAGCTGCCCAGCATTGGGGTGCGGCCTAATCCGCCGCCAGCCCAGACATTAAATCCTAACTCGCCACTGTCTGATCGTACCAGTCGCAGGCCGATATCGTGTAAGCGGATAGAGGCGCGGTCTTCTTCGGCACCAATCACGGCAATTTTGAACTTCCGTGGTAAAAAGGCGAACTCAGGATGCAGCGTCGACCACTGACGGATGATCTCGCAATAAGGGCGTGGATCGGTGACTTCATCGTCGACGACACCCGCCAGTGGATCGGAGGTGGTGTTGCGGATGCAGTTACCGCTCGTCTGGATTGCGTGCATCTCTGCGCTCGCCAGCTCGTCCAGAATGTCGGGCACATCTGTGAGTTCAACCCAATTAAACTGGATGTTCTGACGGGTCGTGATGTGGCAGTAATTGCGATCATAGTCCCTACAGATCTTTGCCATCATGCGCAGCTGTGTGGAGGAGAGCATGCCGTAGGGCACCGCAACCCGTAACATCGGGGCATGTTTCTGCACGTAAAGTCCGTTTTGTAAGCGCAGAGGTAAAAAGGCTTCTTCGCTGATATCGCCGTTCAGATAACGTTCCATCTGATGTCTGAATTGCAGAACCCGGTTTTGCACAACCTCGTGGTCTAATTCATCGTACTGATACATGCTGGAAAAGGTCTCGCTTAGAAAGGACAGTCATTGATTCCATTAGAGTAAAACGAGCGTTGAAACGAGCACAGACACAAAATAGTTAATATTCAGGGGTACAGAATTGAGGGGCCGTGGCTGAAAGGCCTATGGGTGAGCAGGTCAAGAGGGTGTTATGTTGACACTGAGTTTGTAAGATACGCACCGTTACCATTGAGTCATTCACACGAAAGGAAGTCTGCGATGAATCCTGCATACGATGAGAACAACGTTTTTGCTCAGATCCTGAGGGGAGAAGCTCCCTGTATCAAACTGTACGAAGATGACCAAACGTTGGCAATTATGGACATCATGCCGCAGACTCACGGACATGTGCTGGTGATCCCCAAAGAGCCTGCAATCACCTTATATGATCTGTCGGAAGAGTCTGCTAATGCCTGCCTGAAAACGGTGCGGTTGATGGGGCGCGCGGTTGAGAAAGCGATGGGAATCAGCGGTTCCACATTGTTTCAGCATAACGGGCGTGTCGCTGGACAGAGTGTTCCGCACTTTCATTTTCATATCTTTCCCGGATCGCTGAAAGGACTGTTCGAACATGCTAAGCGGTTTGAAGAGCCAGAGGTCTTGGAAGAAAATGCCCGCAAGATTATTGCTGCACTAGCTACTCTGGATCACTGAACGTGGCAACTTGTATCACTAAACCGCGAATAATCCGCGCTTCGGGGCTGCTCATTAGTGCGGCTGTCGTATTCCTCAGTACGGTGGGTGCGGCCACGTATTTTACATGGATTCCAATGCCATTGGGCATGGCTTATCTGGCGCTGAGTCTGCTGACCTTTGTCATTTATGCTATCGATAAGTCAAAAGCGAAACGTGGCGTCTGGCGGATTCCGGAGAAAACGCTGCACCTCTTATCATTGGTGGGCGGTTGGCCCGGCGCATTATTAGCGCAACAGCTGCTGAGGCATAAATCGAGCAAGACGCGTTTTCGAATCGTTTTTTGGCTGACCTTATGCCTTAACTTAGCGGTGATAGGGTGGTTGTTTTCAGCGACCGGAAACGCGTTTGTAAGGTCATTAGTTGTAACGTTTTCTTGAGTTCTTTTGACTTGATTTGGCATTAAATGTCCCGCTTTCGGCACAAAGCGTACATCTCAGTCAGGACTGAATGTTGGATGAACAACAACTTGTGCCTTCCTGTATTGGCGGGCAGGGAACCGTGCCATAAGAGCAGTACACACAACAGTCTCCAGGAAGCGGCTTCAGCAACTTGCCGCACCCTTCACATTCGTAAAACCATTGGCACGCGTCGGTTGGCATGGATTCAATTTTTGAATAGCCGCACTCGGGGCAGGTAATAGTCGATTCTAAAACGATCTTGTTGCTCATTACGACTCCTTGCTCTGTCTAATGGTTTGGCAAACTCGGTGCAGCGGTGAAGTTAGATCCCAGACGGCTACCCCAAACATGAGTGCAAGCGCGGCATAAAACATGTAAGTACTCCATGCGTCGGTCCAGAAAAGGTACAAGGTGGCCAGCACCATAATCGGTCCTGCAATGGTTAGAACGCCTCTCAGATGGTGTTTATATGACCACCATGAGGCTAAGGCAGAGACGAGTGCAATGGTCGCAAATAACGGAAGTAACGTATTGATGAAGGTTCCTTCAAATTGTGCCAAGAACCCCATTCCTAATGCGGACCCCAGTGCACCTAGCACGGGAAAGCATGATGCGCACCCCATTGCCGAGACTATAGCTCCCAGCGCCCCCAACTTTTCGGTAAGTATTGATAACTGCATACCTATATCCCAACACCTCAAAATCAATCGATACATTGAGTATAAACTCCGTACCATGGTACGGAATCAAGCATGAGTCATTGGCCCTGTGAAATGGCCTCAATGATCGGGCAGGAAGTATTAGAGCTGTTGTCTTCGCATGAGTTGATCAGTGTCTCTAGCGTATTTGCGATAGCACGAAGGTCTTTGATTTTCCCTTTTACATCATCCAGCTTACTGGATGCCAGTTGCTTGGTTTGATCACAACTCCCCTCACCAAGGGACAGCAGAATCTTAATCTCAACAAGACTAAATCCGAGTTTCTTTGCTCGCTGTATGAACTGTATCTGCTGAACATCTTGAACGGCGTATGTTCGATACCCTGAAGCAGGCTTCGCTGGTTCAAGGATGAGTCCAATACGCTGGTAATATCTTATGGTCTCGACACCCACACCTGCCTTTTGAGCCACCGTGCTGATCGTCAGTTTGTCCATTGATCTCTTACATTGCTCCTAATTAACCAAGGGAGGAGCCTTACTATAGCTTCAAACACAACATACTGTGAACGTCCGCTTTGGGTCGGAAAGTGACTTCCTTTCTGATGATTGTAATCAAACTGGCTTTGCGACCAGGATGGTCGCTTAATGGCTCGATGTGGATGTTATCGCAGCGTTAAAAAAGCAATTTGGCAAGCTTAAATTCGGTTACTATGGGCTAGGATATTCGCCCGGATGTAGTCAAACGTCATGGTATTATCAGTAACTCGATATTGAAGGATAGAGTGTATGAATTTCAGGTCCAAAGTGCTTTTTGTCACGTTTTTTACTTTCTCTTCCACGCTTTGGGCTCACTCAGGAGCGACGGGTATCGTTAAAGAACGAATGGATAACTTCAAAGAATCTAAAAAGTCGATGAAGCTGCTCAAGAAAGCGGTTCGCAACGATGACTTTACTGTTGTCGCCCAGGAAGCGATGGTAATTAACCGATGGGCAAGGAAGTTGACAGACTACTTCCCTGAAGGCTCAAATCAGCCTCCATCGGAAGCGCTGAATCTAATCTGGGAAGAGTTTGAACGGTTTGAAGTACGTGCCGACACTCAAATCAGGGCTTCAGAGCGGCTTCAGCGGTCTGGTTTAAACAAAGATGCTGACGGGGCTGCTAAAGCATATTCTGAATTAGCGCAGTCCTGCAAAGCTTGCCACAATGATTACCGTGAATAACATCGAATAACCTGCATTGCAGGCTCCCGGTTGTACAGATTGAATGTCCGCTTAGGGTCGGAAATCGTCCATCTCAATGATCCTAAGCTTTACGTTTCCAACCGCAACAAAGGAGCCTTACCATGGCTGCTCCTCTATACCACTCCAAACACTCACCGTGAAACAAAGGGAAACGGGTCGGTCAGAAGAAATCACTCAAGCTCAGGGACATCTGGGTTATCCGCATCAGGATTCAGATCGCCGAAGCTCATCGAGAACTTGCTCTGTTTAAGCGGGTTATTGATAGCAAGTTGAGAGCACCGTTCGTTATCTCGGCATTGATGTAGATGGCGCTCTGGATATGACATAACAGACTTTTAGCATTGAAAATAACCACCTGTTGCGATGCAACCCGGTGAGGGCTTAACTACACTGGATGCAGAGTAGTGGAGGTAGTATCCATGGAGCCATTAACTAAAGCGCAGTTTGATCAGCATTACACCATTGAGCACCTTCGGGAGTTGTCAGTGTTTGGTGCTTTGAATCAGGACTTTGTCGAGCATCTGTTGGATCAGTGCGAGATATACCGCACGGAGCCCGGCGATCTGCTATTCCAGGATGGCCAGTCACCGAACGGTTTTTACATACTGATCGACGGTGATAGCACACTCTATTGTGGCCCACAGCTAAAAAACCAAATCGTTAACGTTCTCAGGCCTGGCGAATGTGTGGGTTTTATCAGCATGCTTTCAATGAATCCGGTGATCGGTGATGTGACACCGACCGTGGGTTCTGTAGTACTGCATATTCGAAACCCTTTGTTTGCCTCCCTGCCGGAGATCGATGGTGAACAGTCCTTTATCCTCTTAATGAACCTGACCCGTAATATCTGCCGTGCCTATATCAAACATGCGATTCAGGAGTAGCCAACCTGAGCGTTGTCTAGAAACTCGCGATACCGCGTCAGTGCAGTTTGCCTGAAAACACAAATCCCCAGATCTGCTTTTGTAACTTAGCAAGCATCGCGAACGGTCTATCCTGAATGCCTTACCTGAACTCTCTACAGGTCGTTTACCGAGATAATGTGGACATCTGAAGAGATGTTTTTCATCACGTCTCTTGGTTCTTTTCGCTGACTTTTGTAACCACCACATTGGCCTGATTGCTTAGCGATCTCCCTATTGACCTGTCTACTGATTTACAGTTTATGATGGTTTTCAACAGGGATAAGCGCTCCTTCAAGAGGAACAATTGATGTATCGAATATCAGAGCTTGCGGAGCAGGTTGGGTTATCACGTACCACACTACTGTATTACGAAAAACTAGGGCTGATTGAAGGGAAACGACTCAGCAATGGTTATCGCATATACAGCGAATACGATATCCAACGTTTACGATTGATACAGCAGCTCCATGCCGGAGGGCTCACGCTAAATGAATGTAAAGCGTGCTTAAACGCTCGGATAGATCGAGAGGTGCTGCTGAATCGATTATCTCAATTGGATGATGAAATCGCCGAAAAACAGAAAGCCAGATGCTTGCTCTCTGCGCTGTTAGGGGAAAAAGGCCATAAAGAATGGCATGAAACCATCGACAGAGTGGCACCCGATGCACATTTAGATTGGCTAATAAAACAAGGCTTCAACGAAAAGGAAGCTCTAAGATTAAAATGGTTATCAAAGAATATGAACGAACATGAGCGTTATATGGCTGACTTTCTCCGTGTGTATGAAGCACTCGACAGATGGGGCCCCGGTTCAGACGCTGAGACATTAAAAGCGTTATCAAAAATCCCGTTCACGCCGAAGAAGATCCTTGAAGTGGGGTGCGGGAATGGTGTTGCTACCTTTGTGCTCGCTGAACAGTCCGAAGCACAGATCACCGCAGTCGATAACGATGCTCCAGCGCTAGCGCGTTTAGTGGAGCGGGCAAAGGAGGTGGGTGTCGATCACAAAGTAATGACAAGCTGTGCAAGCATGATGGATTTACCATTTAAGGCAGCCAGCTTTGACGTTATCTGGTCAGAAGGCAGCGCCTATATTATGGGCGTGACTAAAGCGCTTAATGAATGGAAAACACTGTTGGAAGACGGTGGAGTCTTGGTGTTTAGCGACTTAGTCTGGCTCACAAACAGTCCCAGTGAAGAGGTTGCAGCTTACTGGGAAAAGGCCTACCCGGAGATGGCAACCGTCGATGAACGTGTTAAACAATCGGAAACTGAAGGTTATGAGGTCGTTGGTAGTTTCACCTTAAACGAAGAGGCGTGGACTGCCTACTTCGAACCACTTCAGGCGCGAGTCAATTCCATTAAAGATAAAATGATAGGGTCACCTGCGCTTAAGGATATTGAAGAGGAGCTTGCGATCTGCCATCAGTACCCGGATGAATTTGGTTATCAAATGTTTGTGCTTCGCAGGGTGTAACTCTTCCCTTATTAACGTCTCGTCTCTAGCGCATGGGATATGTGTCTTTTTGGGCCAGACAGCGACCGGGGTTGGTCGCTTATCGGTTGAAGAAGGACACTGTGCCTACCCTATATTAGAACCATTGCTTGGATGATGAACGGTCGGCCAGAAAGCACTCAGCCACTGTGTTGATTGAACAGGTAAGCGGCGAACGCCAGCCAGGAGATCACAAGTAGAATCCATGGGAGTTTAGAGCCATGGGCCGTTTGGGGCGTGTCGTTAACTGATTCAGGTGCAGCGGCAGAGGCTGCGGATTTCACCTTCTTTCGCTGGCGATCCTGCTCACGAGCCTTGGACTTTTGCTGTTTTTTGTACTGAGCAATCCCTTTCTCGATCCCCTGGGCGATCAGTTTGGTCTGTTCCTTGGTCTGGCCCGGCTTTTGGGTTGCGCGGGCGATCTTCAACGCGTCCGTTTTGGTTTCGTCTGATACGACCTCTTTCTTCGGGGATTTTGCCATGGTTCGCCGTGTCCTTCGCAGATGGTGAAAGCGGTAAGTATACCGCTTTCACGCCGCTGCGTTCTTCCTTCGCTTACTTCTTCAATTAGGCAGAGATAGAGACGCTGGTGAGAGTCCTCTAGTTTTGATGAGTTGACGTGATAGGGTGCCTAAATTTGTTTAGCACAATGGCAATCATCGCTACGACCACCACGGAAAAGATAAAGCGTCCTAGCAATACACCGGTAGCGTCCGCCCCGAGGGCCATTACAAACAACGTATCCTCTATCAGGCTGTGACACAGGCTCATAAAGCACAGTGACAGGAAGATGTCCTTCTTAGCGACATGACCCGCTTGGGCTTCCTTGATAATCAGTGCGCCGCCGTAGGTCAGTCCTAGCAGCGTGCCGAACATGGTCAGTGTAGTCGCGCGGCCTTCAATGCCCATCACTCTGAGGATGGGGGTCAGAACTTTTGATAGCAGATCGGTGATCTTTAGCAGATCAAATAGCTTCAGTACAACCAGCAACACCACGATGATGACAAACACCCAAAATAACGACTGAACATTACTCCAGGTCCAGTCTGCCCACGTCGCTTTACTGGTGTCTTCCAGTTGAGGCAACCAGGCCAACTCCAGTGGTTGTTGCAACCAGCCTCCGGCTTTGTAGATTGCGTTGAGACCTGCGCCATAGATCAGTGCGCCAAAGAATCTCAGCGCTGCGGTAAACCAGAAGCTGGCACCGGCTTTCTGTGCAATGCGTTGTTCAACGGGCAGGGCGTGGGCAATCAACACCATCGACCAGAGCACGGTCACTTCGGCCACGGTGATTTCTAGATTGGGCAGAATGCCGATAAATACTGCGGCACCGCCGTAAATGTTGACCAGCAAGGCACTGACCCAGACCAATCCGGCCTGTTCTGGCAAACCGACGATACCCATCAGTGGGCTTAACCACAGTGCGAGTGTATCGATGACACCCAGATCCTGAGCCACCTTCACGGCGATCATCACCGGAATCATGACCTTAACAAGCGACCAAAAGAGATGGATCGAATCTTTGATGATCGATTTTAGGTGTTCGAAAACAGAGGAGATCAGGGTAATAGACATTTCATTGTTGCCATAAGTCATTAGATTCTATGGCTTTATGCTATCGAAAAGTGTTTCGAATGTGTGGTCAATGATTTTGCATTTGTGCGCTATTATTGCGTAAGTGATATTAATAGTGGTTAGAAGTTGCAATGGATAACATTGATCGTCGAATTCTAGAGGTGATGCAGCAGGATGCGTCACTATCCAATGTGGATCTGGCGGCATTGGTTAATTTGTCTCCATCCAGTTGTTTGCGCCGGGTACAGAAGCTTAAAGCGGACGGTGTGATTACCAAAACCGTGGTGCTAGTGGACCCGGATAAGCTGGACCGTTCATTGTGTGGCATCGTTGAAGTGAGTCTGGAGCGTCACGGTACGGAGGCACGCAAGGATTTCGTTGAAAAGGTGAAACAGGAAGGTGCGATCACGCAGGCGTATTCTGTTACTGGTGAGGCAGATGTCATTCTGGTGTTGCACCTAAGGGATATGAAAGAGTACGCCGCGCTCTGTGATCGTCTGTTGAACTACGATCCGAATGTGGTGAAGTTTAGTACCTTGTTTGCCATGGAAGAGTATAAAAATACCACGGAGATTCCCGTCACGAATGAGTAGGCGGTTGGATAGAGCAAAGACTGGGGTTGATTGCCTGTATCTTTGTAGATGGCGTACCAATGAAACGCTTAAATTTCCTGACTGAACCGCGATGGGCTGTTGTAGTTGACCCGCAATCAGTCACGATGACTTTAACGTGGAAGTAAACCTGTCTGGTGCGGTGATTGAGAGCGACGATAAAGAGGATTTGAAGAGAGTGCGTGTCTATGTCGACACCGAAGCCATATAGAAAAAGACCCAACGGTCATTGATGCTGCGATCAAAACCATCAGGTCTTTTAGGGTCGATCGGTTGGAGTTAGCCTAACTCATCGACTAACACCGCATTGGAATAGATCAGTGCGTCATCAGTAGCTCGGTGGCCTTTCAGGAAGAAATGCCCCCGATGCTCGTGTTTGTGCACGAATACGTGGAATGACGCATCTGCCAGTGCGCCACAGTCTTCCGGTGTTTTCAGCTCAAGGCTTGATAGATTGACCTTAATATCCGCTTGGGTTTCGTCGTCGTTCGCGGCTAAGCGGTCTTCGATGGATTCCATCTGAAGTCGATAATCTTCGCCAACACGAAAGCTAATCAGCCCCATCGGGACAGACTTTTCAGCTCCCGCCGGTTTGCACCAGGACTCAATCGTAAACGTGTTCATGATTGCCTCTCTCGTATACTGGGTAGTCTCACCAACAAAGATAGCAGTCTGAATAGAAACTGCTGGCAGCATGAATGATTTGCAAGTGGGTTAAGCCGTCAACATCAGGCTGATACCGATCAGTACCAGCAGGAGAAACGAGAGGCGTCGCATGGTTTGATCGCTAAACGGTGGTGGAAAACGACGGCCAGCAACAGTTGCGAGGGATACGGCAGGTACACAAATCAAGCCGATCCAAAGCATATCCAGTGTTAGTTCACCCTGAATGGCCAGTACAATCAGCCGGCCGATGTTCATCATGAGGAATATGGCGAGCAAGGATAAACGTATGTTGTCGATACTGAAGGGTTGGCGGTAGTACTGATACACCAAGGGTGGACCCGCGATGCTGAACAAACCACCCAAAACACCGGCCGTGGCGCCAGCAATACTGAAGCTCAAATTACCGCTACGTATCTTCAAAGGTTCGGGCTTCATCATGATAAAGACCCCGCCGAGGAAAATGGCACCGCCCAGAATGCCTTGCAAGATGCGTGCAAAATCGCGGCTTAAATAGGTCAGTAAAAACACACCAAGAATAAGTGCTGGCACCAACCCAATAATCGAGTACTTCAGCGCCTGTTTGTCCAGTACCTGCAGCCTGCCTTTGAGCGCAATAGAGCCATTCGCGAGCATCATCAGGCTGATAATCACGGAAGCAAAGGTGATTGTGGTCAGGTCAAACTGTGCAACAACGCCCAGTACGATCATGCCCATACCAAAGCCCGTGACGGTTTGGGTATAGGTGCCGACAATCATCACCAGAATAAATGCTGCGATCTGTTCGGGTGTCATAGGGCGAGTCCTTGTCGTAGAGGTGAGTATCTACAGAAGATAGGGAGGGCGATGGGTATTCTTTGATGCTAACGGGAAGGATGGAAGGTGATTAGATCCAACCGCTGGCGTGTTGCTGAGTCCAGATAAACGGATTATCAGAGATAAAAATCGGGACTGGATAGAGCACCTCGTCCCGATTTTGAGCCCAGGTATCAGGTTTAAGAGATTAGGACATTAGGACATCTCCCGAATAAGCTCTGCCAATATCTTAATGCCTGGCTCAATAGCAGATATATCGATCGCAGAGAAACCCAGCTTGACGTAGTTCTTTGGCAGATGGTCGCCAAAATGGTAACTGCTGCAGGAGATAATCAGCAGGCCACGTTTAGCTGCTTCTTCTTTTAGCACTGCAGTGTCGATATGTTCAGGCACTTTACACCAGTAGGATGAGCCGCCCGATGGCTGTTGGTAACTGCCGGGCAGATACTTGTCCAGCGCGGCGGCCATCGCTTCACTACGATCCTGAAAATTACGGGAGAGACGGCGCAGTAAAGCGTCGTGATACCCCTGCGCCAGGAACAACGCGACGGCGCGCTGGTTGTTGAGCGGGGGGTGTCGTAGCATCAGTTGGCGTAAATTACGGGCTTCGCGGATCAGCTCTTTTGGCCCCACCATAAATCCCATACGCAAACCGGGTGCGAGTGTCTTGGATAAACTGCCGATGTAGAGCACCTGATCATGTTTATCGAGGCTTTTGAGCGCAGGAACAGGATTGGAGTCGTAGTTAATCTCCATCTCGTAGTCATCTTCGATGATAACAAAATCCTGCTCGGTCGCTTTTTCCAGCAGCTCCATACGTCGTTGAAGCGGCATGGTAACCGTAGTTGGGCACTGGTAGCTCGGTGTAATGTAGAGCGCATTGCAGCCGTTTAGTCCATCGTTCACCACCAGCCCCTGCTCATCAACCGGTAGGCTGGCCACACTGGCACCAATCACTTCAGCAATATGTCCCGCGCTGGTATAGCCGGGATCTTCTATACCAAACTTCGATGTCTGATCCAGCAACAATTGGGCTAACAGGTAAAGGGCGTGCTGAGATCCGATGGTGACAAGAATTTCATCGCTATCCGCCTGTATTCCCCGGTTAGGCAAAATCCGTTTCTGGATCTGATCGATCAGCATTGGGTCATCGCTATCGTAGCGATCAGAGGTCCAGTCGCGGATCGCCTGAACGCTGACCGCATCACGCCAGCATTTACGCCAGCTATCAATCGGGAACAGCTTGCTGTCGAGTTGTGCGTAAACAAACGGGTAGGGGAACGATTGCCAGGCATGAGCCTGACTCGGGTTTTGCTGAGTACCGGCATGGACCTTCAGTTTTTTCGTCCAATCGGTTTTTTTGTATACCGTATCGTTGGCTTCTTCGTCGCTATTTGCCGCTTGTGTCTGGTTATTCAGAAAGGCGGGGTCAACGAAGTAGCCACTGCGTTCTTTGGAAATCAGATAACCGTCGGCGGTGAGTTCGTCATAGACCAACACGATGGTGTTACGTGCAACCTGCAGTGATTTTGCGAGGCTGCGACTGGATGGGAGCGGTTCATCGGCGGGCAGATAGCCGCCTAGTATCGCGTTAACCAGATGTTCACGAATCTGGTTCTGCAGCGTTGAAGCATTACTGTCACGGTTCAGGTGAAAGAGTGCGGACATGTATTAACTCACTTTTATTATTTTTTCTTATTGTTGTTAGTTGATCAGGTCCCTCTGATCAGTGTGTCCTGGGTTAGTACTTTTTTGGGTGAGTACTAGATCAAGCTATTGGGGACAGGACACCTGAAAGATAGAACATAAAAATTACATAATCAAATTTAAATGAGACAATAAATATCAAAAACTAAATAAAATGTTGATTTATTGGTTTTTCGAGATGATACTGAATTGGTCAGTCACGGAACGACCTGTGCCTGACAGTGGCGTGACAGCTGATTGAACAGCTACTTATCCGTGCGAATGAACTGGAAGGTGCGGGTAAGTAGCTGACTCCCAAATAACAATAAGATGAGATGGTATGAGTGATGTCTTTGAATAAGACCTATGACTATATCGTGATCGGTGCTGGCTCTGCGGGCTGTGTATTGGCCAACCGCCTGTCCGAAAACCCTGACAACAGCGTGTTGCTGTTGGAAGCGGGTAACAAAGATAGCAATCCCTGGATTCACGTGCCGATCGGTTACTTTAAAACCATGCACAATCCTAAAACCGACTGGTGTTACATGACTGAACCCGATCCGGGTATCAATGGACGCCAGCTACAGTGGCCGCGCGGTAAAGTACTGGGCGGATCAAGTTCCCTGAATGGTTTGCTGTATGTGCGTGGTCAGAAAGAAGACTATGACGACTGGGCTGAGCTGGGAAATAAAGGCTGGTCCTACGATGACATTCTGCCGTACTTCATAAAGTCAGAAGATCAGGAACGTGGTGCAGATAAGTATCACGGTGTTGGTGGCCCGCTGGCCGTATCCAATATCCGTATCCGTCGTGAGATTTGCGATAAGTTTATTGATGCTGCTGAACAGGTAGGCATCCCGCGTAACGAAGACAGCAATGGTGAAACGCAAGAAGGGGTGGGGTATTTTCAGCTCACCATCAACCGAAACGGTACCCGTTGTAGTACTGCTGTTGGTTTCCTGCGTCCGGCACTGAAGCGTCCTAATTTGGATGCGGCAACCAAAGCACAAGTGCATCGCATTGTGTTTGAAGGTAGCCGAGCGGTGGGTCTGGATGTTGAAATCGATGGCCAGATGACCCACATTCATTGCGATAAAGAGATCGTATTATCGGCAGGTGCAATCAACTCTCCGCAGTTACTGATGCTGTCAGGTGTCGGGGATCGCAATGAGTTGGAGAAGCACGGTATTTCTGTCGTTAAAGATATGCCGGGTGTCGGTAAGAACCTGCAGGATCATCTACAGATTCGTACGATTTATAAGGTGAATAAACCGATCACGCTGAACGATGAGGTGAACAATCCGATTCGTAAGGTGATGATGGGTATCGAATACGCGCTGTTCCGTACCGGTCCATTGACGATGGCGGCCAGTCAGGTGTGTATCTTCACCAAAACAGATAAGAACATGGTACGACCGGATATCCAGTACCACTTACAGCCACTCAGTGCAGATAAGCCTGCTGATGGCACACATCGCTTCTCTGCATTTACTGCGTCTGTGTGTCAGTTGCGTCCAACGAGTACCGGTCATATCGAACTTAAATCCCGCAATCCACGGGATTACCCGGCGATTCATCCAAATTATCTGGCCACAGAAGAGGACCAGAAAACCGCAATCGAATCGATTAAGGTGACTCGCCGTATCGTAAATGCGCCTGCATTGGCTCCGCTGATTCAAGAGGAGCACGAGCCGGGCGTTCAGCATCAGACCGATGCCGAGTTGTTGGAATATGCCCGTAATCGCGCCACGACCATCTATCACCCAACCGGAACCTGCAAGATGGGACATGATGAGATGGCCGTTGTTGATGATCGTCTACGTGTACATGGGCTGGAGGGCTTAAGGGTCGCGGATGCGTCGATTATGCCGGTTATCGTCTCAGGCAATACCAACGCACCGACCATCATGATTGCTGAAAAATGTTCAGACATGATGAAAGAGGATGCTAAGTCACCGTCGGCTCATACTGCCACCGCAGTTTGAACCGCACTCCCTTCCCGTCCTCAGTGTGCTGAGGGCGGGTTTTTTGTGCCTGAAGAATGGCATTTTTTGATGCTTAGTCTTCGTCGGGCGCAGCGTCCGGATCAGATAGATCATCCATTAACGCAGCCAGTTCATCTGCAGCCTCACGCATAACCGGTACATGCTCTAAGGCGTTTTCCAGGGAAAGGCGGGCGGTAGGCGCATGCATCGCGAGTGCGGCATACAGGTGTCCGTCCTTATCTCGAATCGGCAGGGAGACTGCAATCATGCCTTGAAGAAACTCTTCGTTATCAATACCCACGCCGTTTTGGCGGATTTTGCGTAACTCCGGCTTCAGTGCTTCCGCGCTGATCAGAGTGTTGGGCGTATAGCGTTCAAGCTCAATACGGCTTAGCAAGCGGGTGCGTTTGATGCTAGACAGTTCACTCAGGAACAGTTTGCCACTGGCCGTACAATGCAGGGGGACACGATCATTGATCTGTAGCTGAACACGCAGGGGCCAGTGCGTCTCAACACGGTCGAAGTAGATCATCTCACCACCGTCGGGTACTGAAATGTTACAGGTCTCACCGAGCTTTTCTGAGAGCTGCTGAAGGATCGCGTGGCGGCGTGTACGCAGGAAATCGTTATTGCTCAGCACTCCCAGCGCAATTTTGTTGAGCTTGGGGCCGGGCAATAGTCCTCTGCCATCTAACCGGGACAGGAGATAACCTTCCTCTTCCAGCTGAGTACAGAGACGGTGGATGGTGGGTTTAGGGAGTTTTAGCGAGCGATTGATTTCGCTGGGTGTCATCGGCATTTCAGCGCTAGATACGATTTCGATGATCTGTAACGCCCGTTGGATGGATGAGCCTCTATCCTTCGTTTTAGTGTCTGTCACGTAAAGAACCCTGCCTTAATCGTATCGATGTTGTATTGCTTGTAACCGCAAAAGTCTCATTATAAACCAAAAATGAAACAAAATTTGGGTTTGAGTTGAAGATTTCTAACAGCTAGAAGGTCTACGCAGCCTAAGAGGCCCGTACAGTAGCTAAATCATAAAGTGCCATTTCGTAGGATTGATGAGACCAATTATTCAATTTTTTTATGAAAATGTCATTTATCCGTATAAACACTGAGGGCAAGTTCGCAGGAGTTGGGTAAAAATAATCTGAATGTCCATGTATCTCTAATCTGCCCCGGAGATGTTGACGAAACCCCCGTCATATAAGCGTTTCAGCAGATCAGTGGTTAGATCATGATCGCTAAGGTTGGCTTTAACTGCAATAGAAATTACAAAAATACACCAAAACGATACTTTTTTTATCAAAAAGATTTGAATGAAGTTATTTTGTGTGCTTTATTTAATACGCGGCTTGAATTTGACTAAGGTCAATTAGAGGCCGAAAAACTTTGAACCCCTCATTGAATAAAAATAAATACGGGTACTTAAAATGAAGAAAGTAACCACCTCCCAAGAGAACACAAAGGAAACTGTTTCTCGTCGTGATTTCTTTCGGGTCGCTGCTACCTACGGAATGAGTTCTACAGTATTGGCCGCTGCCGCTTTGGGTAGTTTCTCTCTGCCTCAGCTTGCCCAAGCTGCAGAGAGCAATGCTAATCGTCGCTTTAAAAAACCGGCGAAACATACCCTGACGTTCGGTGCTTCAGGTTTTAACGAAAAGAACTTGTTGATTGAACGTGCCGGTTGTCTCGATTTCCTGAACGACATCGAAGAGCGCACTGATGGTGAAATTCGTGTTGAATTCGTTGGCGATAACCAGATCTGCGGTCAGCTTAACTGCGTTAAGAAGACCCAGCAGGGCATTGTTGATATGTTCACCGCGTCCACGCAGAACTCTGCAGGTGGCGCACCGTACCTGAACGTACTCGACTATGCGTACATGTTCCCAACACGTGCTTCCCAGTACCACTTCCTGTACCACCCTGATAGCCAGAAGCTGCTGCGTGATCCTCTGCGTACCAAGCATGGCCTCCAGTTCCTCTTCTCTCACTGTGAACTACGTGGCTTGCAGATGGGTATGGGTTGGCAGGATAAACCGCTCATCACCAGCATCGAGCAGCTACGCGGTACTAAAAACCGTGTAACAGGTACACAGCTGGGTCGAATCGCGATGCAGTTGCTGGAGCTTAACCCAGTACCGATCGCGTGGTCTGAAACACTTGATGGCCTGAAGCAGGGTTTGATTGATGGTGCAGAAACATGGGCCGGTGCAGTAGGTTATGCCAACATGTCTCCGGTTGTGTCTCAGTCTGTTGATCTGCGTTTCTTCTGTGGTACAGAAGCAACGATGATGAGTGCAAGCCAGTTCGACGCGTTCAGCGGTGAATTGCAGGATGCGGTTATGGAATCGTCTTACCTAACACAGGTGAAGATCCAGGCAGCTCAGGAAGCTGCGCTGGTGAACACAGTGGGTGCTACCGTGCCGTCCTTGCCGGGTACATTGTTCGATCAGCACAACGTACGCGTTGCCGCACTGTCTGATGCAGAGCGTGCGAAAGCCGAACGTATTTGTGCACCTGAGTTCAATCCTGAGCCTTGGGCTAAATGGCGTGAGCGTCTGGACAAATGGTCCGGCGGTCATGACACCTACAGCTCTATTCACAAAATCGCACGTGAAATACCTCGTGATACCTTGGCGGAGAACGTTGAACCTCGCCGCTGGTGGAAGAGCTAATTTCTAGCACTCCCGGCTGGCTCTGTCGTTAAGGCGATGGGGTCAGCCTCTCTATTCTTGCAGAACACATTGATCTTCTCTTTGGCTCTTCTTTTCTATGTGGAATCAGGGGATAGCTCTGCAATTTTGAACCACAATGTGGAGAGATACCGTGAATTCGGGTGTACAGACTTCAACTACAGGTCGGAAGAGCGATACTTCGCGACATCATCAGGAGGCGAGCAAAATGACCATAGGGTCTATGTTTCGCGCCGTCGAACAGAACCTTGAGAAATCAGTGATCCTCGTATCCTACATCTCAATGGCAGGCATCATCTTTGTCGAGGTGATTCGTCGGTTCTTTTTCAATGAACAGGCTCCTTGGAGTACGACTATTCCAATCTACCTGTTTCTATGGCTCACCTGGATGGGTGCCTCTTACAACACTATGCGCCGATCCCATCTGCGCTTTACGGAAGTCCGCGAGCGACTGTCGTATAAAGCGCAGTTTGCGTGCTTACTACTGGATGCAGTTTGCTGGTTCATCATGGGCGCAGTCGTTGTGTACTACTCCATCGAGCAGGTATATATCTCCTACGATAACTTTGCCATCGTGCAGGGGACGGATGATGTGATGCAGTGGTGGTTCTACATGGCGACACCGGTTGCATGGTCATTGTTGCTAACACGTGTCGTACAGAATCTGCGACAGGATATTCGTAACTTTTCCGCCGGTCGTCCACTGACGACTTCAGCACAGCTGTTTGATTAAGGAGCAGATTGATGGATGGTTTATTAATTACCTTAATCAGCCTCGGTGTAACTGCACTGTTTATTTTTGGCGTACCGATCTTTCTGGTGATTTCACTGTGGGTCGTAGGCGTCAGTCTGGTTATCGATTTTACGCTGGCTAACGTGGGTGTGACCCTGTACGAAGGCCTGAGCTTCTACGGCCTGTTGGCATTGCCGTTGTTTATACTCACCGGTGACTTAATCAACGCCGCCGGGATCGCAAAACGACTTTCTGACTTTGCATACTCCTGTCTGGGCTGGATGCACGGTGGTTTGGGTATGGCCTCATTGGGCGCGTGTGGCTTGTTCGCAGCGATCTCCGGGTCCAACTCCGCAACAACTGCGACCATCGGGGGCATCATGCACCCGGAGATGAAGAAGGGTAAATACGAAGAGAAATTTGCTGCAGCGACCATCGCAGCAGGTGGTACCGTAGGCATCATCATTCCACCGAGTATTATCTTCATCGTTTACGGCTTTATGATGAACCTGCCAATCGGCGATCTATTTATGGCCGGTTTGATTCCGGGCATCATGATGGTCGTGGCGATGCAGCTGGTGTGTTACTTCATCTGTCGTAAGAACGGTTGGGGGGTCTTGCAGAAGTTTGAAGCTAAGCGAGCGGCCAAAATGGGTATGCGCGCATGGCTGGGTTTTCTGGCCATTGGTATCGTACTCTGGGGTATTTATACCGGCGCATTCTCGCCGACCGAAGCGGCAGGTATCACCACTGGATTCTGTTTGCTGGCGGGTGTGTTCGTCACACGCGAAATCAAGCTCAAGGCTCTGCCAACGATCCTGATGCGCTCCGGTCAGATCACCGGCATGCTGGCTCCTTTGATTGCCGTCTCTGTTGTTATGCAGCAGGTACTGTCGCTGCTGGGGGCTAAAGAGTTCATCACTGACGTGATCAGTATGCTGGGCGGTTACTACCCAATATTGTTCGCATGTCTGCTGCTGGTGTTGCTGGCCGGTACCGTGCTGGAAAGTTTGCCGAATACCATCATTCTGGCGCCGATTCTGGCACCAATTGCGGCGAGTATCGGTGTTGATCCGATCCACTTCGCGGTGCTGTTCCTGATTGGTGATGCGATTGGCTTCATCACGCCGCCATACGGTCTGAACCTGTATGTCGCCAGTAGTATGACCGGGATACCGTATCTCAGATTGGTGAAATCGACGTTACCGTATCTCTATGCATTGATGGCGACATGGGTACTGGTTGCACTGGTGCCGTCATTAAGTACCTGGTTGCTCACGTTCTAGTTGTGTTTCAACCTGCTCGGGTACCGGCTTTGTTGTCGGTACCCGTTTCGTTTCCAATCCCTATCCCCGTCATATCTGAATATCCTTAGGGTGCATCTCATTTAACGCTATTCATCTGATGGATCTCTACCACCTTGGTGCAATCCCGTATCCATACACTGATTTGCTACGCTACAGGTAGACACCTGAGTTCATACAGGAACCTATCCGAATGACCGCACAGATTACCTCTGCACAACTTCTTGAACGTTATGGTCTGGATTACTTCAAAAATGCATCTACATTCGGTGCACTGACAGACGATGCACTGCATTACCTCTTCGACAAGGGCGACCTGTTGCAGATGGAATCTGGTGATGAGTTGTTCAGAATAGGTGACGCGGGTGATTGCTTCTACGTCATACTCGATGGCTGTATTGGGTTTCACAAACCCTGTCAGCGTAAGCAGACCCATATCCGTGACTATGAGTTTGGTACGGAAGTCGGCTTTGTAGCGATGATCGGTTTGCATAGCCGGGTAGGGGATGCCGCTGCGACAAAACCCACCCTTGTGTTAAAAGTCAGCTGCCACCTTTTTAGCGAGTTACAGCAAGACCTGCCGAACGACTTTGGTGTACTGCTACTTAACCTCTCTCGTGAAATGTCCCGTCGCTTAAGAGATGCTGATAATCGTTTGGCGGAAGCTGAATAGCGCCATATCTCAGAAGGTTTTTGATGCAGGCCAGCTACCTGATTAGCTTGCGACAAGCATCAAGACCATCCCCTTCGTTCTATCTCCCTTTGTATGTTTGCGCTAGGGCAAACACTCACCAGTGGTTGATACATATCAGGTATTTCAGTCAGCCCCCAGTTTCGCAGAACCCACACCTGTGCCAGAATAGCCTATCAGTTTGATGTATTTCCCCAATGGATGGCGGCACGCAGTGAAGGACAAACTTATGATCATCAATACGTTACCTGCCTTTCGTTCGTCCCCCATTCCGGAGATATATATCAATTTGACGCGTTTAAATACGTCAAATTGACGTCTATTTAGCTGTTATATGATCAATCGCTCAAGAAAGGAGCGGGATTTGTTGGTGTGCTGGTGGGCTGTATAAATATACAGCAATTAGTCGTAGGGCTATAGTCAGCGTTTCAACCTTTGTGTAGGCTTCGAAGTCTCAGCGACGCCGCTTAACACGCGTTAAGACGGACGGCGCAGCCGATTCGAAGCAAGGATGCGAAACTCAGCGGACACCTCGTACGTTGTAGATAAAAGGACAGAGCTACGAATGGATATCGTCATTTCCCAAGTCGCAGAAGTACGATCGACATATAACAAACCGATAAACGGACACCTAAAAGCTTGTCACTCGTATTGCTTGCGCAACACGGCCGCCAAGCTTTCTTTACGGTGCCGTCTATCTAAGCTTTATGAGTAACTATTTTATCGAGTTTATAGAAGAATATGGAAATATATCTATCGTTGTTTGCAGTATTCATTTCGGTGGCAAGCCTTGTTGTGAGTGGTTACAGGATATATAGGGATCGTAGTAAGTTGTGCGCTTTCGCTACTGTGGTCCTAGATGGTTCAAAAGACCCAGAAAATCCACCTCCTCAGTTGAGAATTTATGCAGTTAACAGGGGGCCAAGGCCTGTAATACTCACTGACTTTGGGTCTCAAATATCAAGAAAAGAGTCTAGTTCAACTCCAATAAACTCTGAAAAAATAGATAGAGATGACGGCGGTGATTTCATAAAGCTTCCAGAGCAATTAGCGCATAATATCGGAGTCAAACTTGAAGATGGTGATATATATGAAGTGAGAATAAAGCATGATGATATGACTGAGCTTTATGACGCGTTCCATAGTGGAAAAAGAGTGAAAAAATTCTTTTTTAAAGACGTTCTTGGTAAAAAATATTTTGTAAAATCATCTCGAAAAGGTATCGATACCTTATGCGATTATAAATCATAACAAGTTTGTGAATAATCGCCTTTCAGGCTGGACCGCGAACTGCGCTGCTTCGCAGCAATGCGGCCCATTACAAAAGCGTTATGTTTCTTTAGAGATACTGTTATGGAAATGGTTACTATTCATGGAGATGAATGGAAAAAAGAAGATGTAGAAGAACCCATTGCATGGGCTAAAACAAAAAAATGGTCGAAAACCCAATGGTACTCTGATTCTGAAAACTGGGATCATGACCACTGCCAAATATGCTGGTGGAAACTTTATAAAAGTGAACAGCCTGAACATGCTATTGGCTATCATAATTCTGAAAATGATAATTGGCTGTGTACTGAATGTTTTGAACAATTTGTTGAAATCGAAACATAACAAGCCAATCAAGCGGGACTTTTAACTGTTGGCTAGGTTTCGCTCCGCTACACATTTTAGTCAACAATTAAAAGCCCCTTATTGGGGCGTTATACCTTGGTTATAGTCAGTGACCTTTTCAAGAAAGAATTAACATGTTCAAGTATATAGTTATAGATACAAATATTTTATTTAATGATTTTGACCTTACAAAGGTTGATTTAAGGAAATTAATTAAATTTTCTAGCATATATAAAATAAATATATGTTTCCCGCAAGTGGTCATTGACGAGCTAATCGGACAATACTCCCAAAAATTTGACGATGAAGTGGATTCTTTGATTAAATCGTTCGATGCGCTTCAAAAAACCTTGTTGACCAAAAAGATTAACAGTTTCAATGTTGATGAAACAAGTAAGGACCTACGAAAAAGAAAAGAGCAATATGAGCATCATCTATATGATTTCATTAAAAAGCATCGTATTACAGTGCTCCCATACCCTAAAGAAGACCATTCTGAAATTGTGAGGAGAATGTACTTAAAAAAGCACCCGTTCACTAATGATAAAGTTGAGCTCGGGTATAAAGATTATCTGATTGCTGTATCTGCGAAAAAGAAACAAAGTAAAAGAAATCAAGTAATCCTGTACACGAAAAATTTAAAAGACTTCTGCAAACTTTCCAATAAAAACAGCAAAGAGTTAGAACCATTCCATAGCGATTTTGAAGCGACATCCTGTTTTGCTACAGATAATTTATCAGTGATTTTACAGAGCCTTCGTAACCAACAAGCTCGAAGGCTTAAAAAGCTAAGCTTAGAGCCAGAAAAAATAGATTCATTATTTGACAAGTTTGGCCGAGAGATAGTAACAAACATACTTTTCTCTGATGACGCATTTGGCGATATTACATTTGAGGTTGAAATCATTGAAAACACATTCATTTCTAAGTCGGTGGAGTTTAGCGTTGACATAGATAAAGAATGGGATTTGTTTCACCTAAAAGGGATAGTCGAGATATCTTTTTCATGTAACTTCGAGCTTGATAACTACTCTTTTGAAATGTTAGACAAGGATTTTGTATTCTATGACTTAGTTGTTAAAGCTTTGGAATCGAAAGGGATAGTCTTAAACTCAGAAGAGGAATGGTCTTACAAATTCTACGACTTTAATTATCATAAAAAATTTGATATATCGTATGAAATATTTGATTACCAAAAGCCTGAAGATGTTGACGTTTATGATGAATTCGCCTTGTCAATTTACCCACTTCATTGACAGGTATAACAAGGTTGTCAACGCGGACAAAAAATAGTTGGCTTTGTTCGTGCCTCACAAAACTTTAGCCAACTATTTTTAGCCGGTTACAACGGCGTTATAGCTCTATTTAAATAAGGATGTTTACGTTGAGAAAGCTGTTATTACTAGCTTTAGTTGTTGCCGCAGGGTGGCAGTACTACCAGAAGTCTACAAACACCCCCAACCCTGTTTATGCTGAGCCATTACGGCAGCAGTCGGTGGAATCCGTACGTTCTATTCCTGATCCACAATTCTCATGCGATGGGCGTCAGCACTGCAGCCAAATGACCTCACGTGCAGAAGCCGTATATTTCATCAACCATTGTCCTAATACTAAAATGGACGGTGATCATGATGGTGTGCCTTGTGAAAACGATTCCCGTTTTTAGCGTATGAGCTATAACAAGGCACGCCACAATCGTCCGCGAGTGGTCTGGACTCGCCGCTTTGCTCCTCGCCTGTGCGCAGAGCGTTATGTATTAGTGAATCGGTAGTCGAGGTATGGATACGTGTTTTTTGATGAAAGGATTGTGATAGTTCCGCTATTAATTGTA
Source organism: Pontibacterium sinense (assembly GCF_015209595.1). GTDB lineage: Bacteria > Pseudomonadota > Gammaproteobacteria > Pseudomonadales > Balneatricaceae > Pontibacterium > Pontibacterium sinense. Next base: position 129,017 of record NZ_JADEYS010000013.1, read on the forward strand.
TTTATTGTACTGTTTTTCTATATGTTTATTTATAACATTATTGCTCAGTATCATATGGGAGATGTAAAGGAAATATTGGAAAAAAAGTACAAAAATCGATATGGAAAGAAGTTTTATGTGGATGGAATGCTTTCGGAAGCTGAAGTGAAAATTCACTTTGATCAAGACTCCGAAGAATACAAAACTGCTATGAAGCAAGCTATTGCAGTGAAGCGATCAATTAGAGCCTTCTTGGGTTGTGTCGTGATATTTTCATTATTAGTGTTGATGACTTTTATACGGGATTTTTTGAGAGCCACATAACAAGGCCAAACATGAATGCGCAACAAGTAGCGTAGGGCTCGCTAAAGCTCGCCTGCGTTGGTCGTTTTAACTTTTACTGGTTGATAGTGTCTTTATTTTTAGATTTAACAAATAATGTCTGCATGATTATGTGGCTAAGTCTAGAGTTGTAAATACTTAACAAGGATATTGATATGTTTAGGAATAAGTTTTTAATGAGAGTTCTGCTAGCTGGTTTTTTTGCTATTTTGTCAGGTTGCTCGGCAACAACCTCGATGAACTCAGAAGTCTGGAAAAAGCCTGACTCTCCTGTCTCAAATATGAGTGTTTTATATATTCATAGAGAATTTAGAAGTACGGTAGATTCAAGTGTGATGTATGGTTGGTTGAACTATGATCAGATGCCAAAATTAATGAAAGAATATGCTCCGAAGGTTCTTGAGCTAAATGGCTTTTCTGGTAGCAGGACTTATTCAACGGATGGCAAGGATAGTGATTACTTGTTGGTTGTTGAGTTTTTAGGAAGCAATAATATGGCTATGCACACGCATGGCGCAAGCGTGGTTTTCATGTATGCAGAAGCTAAACTAGTGAGTCGTAAGAATAATGAAAAAATCTGGAGTATACGCCTTTCCAATTCTATGGGTATGGGTGCTCTAAACGATATTCTGTTCGATGAACAGTTTACGTATGGACTGATGGAAACCGTTCTCAATAAAATGCATGTAGACCAAATAATCTCGTTAAATAACGGAAAGGTGGTAATGCCCGCTCAAAAGCAGTCAGGATAACGAGAGGCTATTGTCTAAGTCGCCGCCCACCCACTTGCCGACAGTACCATTCTGTTAGACACTCCGCGTCATGAGTATCGATAAAACAGAAGCACTGCTACAGATCATCACCTTTGATCCCAATCGCGACGAAGCGATTGGGTATCTTCTTAGCTGCCCATGGGAGCCGGAGTTTGAGCCTGTTGTGGCTTCGGTATCGGTTCTGGTGGGTGTGCTGAAGCAATACGTTGCTGAGATGATATCAGCCGATGACCTTGAGGAGTGGGCGATCTTTATCGAGTGTCGTGACGATATCGAGTATTCAGCCATCGAAGATTATGTATACGCGTTATCGAATCCGTCTTTGATGGGGGAGATTAGCCAAGCGAAAGCTGTGCAGATGGTTGAGTTGTTGGAAGAGTCCTGATGTTTTACCTGATTTAAATAATCGGGGTGGATCTCACCCCGATGTCGGCTATCTGGTTATACGCAGGCGAACTTAGTTAGCGGCGCAGTATTGTTCGGTTGGCACAGCACGTTTGATTTCATAGTCTGCGCCCGGCACCAGAATGTACTCACTGGCACCTACATCACTGTCTGGGTTACCCCAATCATAGGTGTAACCAACACCCGTCCAAGGTACTCCGGCGCTGGCGCGGTAGCTTTTGTAATACAGGTCGCTGTAAAAGTCCTGATAGTCAGGAATGTTTTTAACCTTCGGTGTGGTGTCGCCAAACTGCAGGTTACAGCTCTTGTCGTTCACCTGAGGGTCGACACACGGGCGGAACATGTCGTCCGGGCTAACCCACATTTCAACAAACATGTCGTAGTTCCAGTCAGGACTCAATCCCAAGTATTGCTTCAAACGCAGATCCAGAGCTTGTTTCGATTTATCCGCATTAGTTTTCAGGAACGCGCTGCATAATGCATGCACCTGAGGAACGGCTGTCACCCAAACCGCATAGGCTGGGTTGTCAGACGTTTTGGTGTAAGGCTTCATGAATTTGTCGTAAGCGCCCTGAGCTTTCCATGTAGATACCAGCACTTTGGTTTTGTCCGCGTTCCAGACCAGACTTTTATTTTCCGGGGTGATTGCGTTCAGATTGGTGTCGATCTCTGATTGCGCCAGAAATGCCGCATCGGCAACGCCGTTCTGATAATCGGTATGGATATCTGCTACGGCTTGGGTTGCGAGAGGGGTGGCGAGAAGAAGTGCCAAATGGCGCAGTGTTTTAACGTACATGTTAGTGAACATCCTTTGTTTATCCTTTTAATTAGCTGAGTATCGGTCCGTTACCGCCAGACCAGGCGGCATATCACATAGAAATGCCTAAATACCGTACGCCTCATTTTTCGAGTACGTAAACCTATCAGCCGATGGGAAAACTACAGGAGTGATGTGCATTTTTGTAGAGGGTATGGGGGCGATATGGGGAAAGGATTCACTCTGATGAGGGAATCCTTTAGTGGATGTATAACTTGTTTTAGTACTAAGTCCTTAAGAAATATCCAGTTGATAGGTTTGCCAGTGGGTTTTGTTGGCGACACGATCATATACCGCTCGGCCCCGATAGTTGTTGTCGGCGGTGATCCATTTTACGTTGGGCCAGCCCTGTGCTTTCGCTGATTCGGTCAATGCATCGAAGAGTGCATCTACAATACCTGATCCCCGGCATTCAGGATCGACAAACAGGTCATCCAGAAATCCAACCTCTCTGCCTCGCAGTGGTGAAGGCATCGCCCGGTAGTGCATAAATCCAACGGCCTGGCCGTTCTCATCTTTGGCGATCAGGGAGAAAAACGCTTTGTTGTCATCAAAGATCCATGACCAGACGTTTTCCATTATCGTGCGATCCATCGGCATCTTATAGAAATCGGCATACGCGCTGAACAGGGTTTGCCACTGTGCGTAGTCATCATGGCTGAGGGGTGAAACTGTGATGTTCATGCGGCGTACTCCTTTAAACAGGTTAGCAAGCTGTTGATCTGTTGGCCGTTGTGATCAAAGTTGGATTCATCCAGCCAGCGCTCGAACATGACCTGCAGTGTGGGCCATTCCTTATCTATGATTGAAAACCACGCGGTATCCCGATTCCGGCCTTTGTAGAGTGTGGCCTGACGAAAGATGCCTTCATACTGGAATCCGAGTCGTTGAGCGGCATTACGTGAGCCCTGGTTGCAGGCATCACATTTCCACTCGTAACGACGGTAGCCCAGTTCAGCAAACGCCCGATGCATCATCAGGTACATCGCTTCGGTTGCCAACGGTGTTTTCTGCAAGCGTGGTGAGAAGTGAATATGACCCACTTCGATAGCACCCACGGTGGGTTCAATCCGCAGGTAGCTGGCTAACCCTACTGCTTGATCACTACGCTGATCGATAATCGTATAAAAAAGTGGATCGCTGCTCTGACTCGATTCAACCAACCAGCCTTTGAAGCTTTCCAGGGTGTCGAATGGCCCGTACGGCAGGTAGGTCCAGTTGCGCTGCTTGGTATCGTCTGAAAATGCTTCGAACAGCTGTTGTGCATGGGTCTCAGGGCAAAGCGCGACCAGTCGGCAATAACGTCCCATCATCGGATCAGATCCGGGATATGCGCGCGGCTGCCAGTTATCGAGGTCGACTCCGGTATGCTGTCCCAGTGCGTTTATTTGCGTTTCCATGTTTTAGAACTCCATCAATGATCGGTAAAGTATCTCGGCCGTCATGGTTAGAACCGGTGGGCGAGTACTGTATTGCCACTTAGGATAGAAAATAGGATGGGGTAGGCGAAGACCCATTTTTAAGTAATCTATTAGGCCCACTTTGAGTTATGAAAAGGTAGGCAGAATGGAGGGGGAAATGCTGTGTGGGTGTGTGCGGATGAATCGCCCAATCACACCTTTAGCGGTGGTGTGATTGGGCTGGGGTGAGCCTATGTGCCAGATGCCACATACGTTTTGATTAGAGTGATGTCGCCCCTGCACGGAACGTCGCGGCGGTTTCACGAACCTGTTCTGGGGTGAACAGTGGAACAGAGCAACGATCCGGGTTGCAGATAAAGACCACCGGTTTACCCAGATCAGGATAACGCCCTGGTTTTTCGTAGTGCAGTAGCTTACGCGGGTGGTGGGTATCCATGCCCGCCGTGTAGAGTGCTTGAGCAATCGGTGAATCTGGCGCACCAACAACTGAGAACTCGACATAGGCGGCAGTTAGTTGCTCCAGTGCCAATGCCGTTTTTCCGGTCATTTTGCCTTCGCGTGCCAGAATGTCAGGTGTAGCCACTGCTCTGATCGTCGCTTCGGCAATGGGTTGGTAACGCGGGTCTTTGGTCAGGATGTGCAGGTCGTAAAAGAAGCTGGCCGCCAGTGCGTTGTCTTCCAGAGGTTTGCGCGGCGGGATTAGCGAGGCTGTATCATCGGGCGTGGTCGCAAAAAAGCCGTTATTTTGATGATCGTACAAGGTTGTAAGCATGGCATCAGCCAGTGTGCGGGCCTGTTGTAACCAACGCGCCTGTCCGGTGGCCTGATACAGATCCAACAGTGCGGTGCCAAATTGGGCTTGTGGACGCAGGAAAGGCCGCAACTCTTCTGTATGTGGGTGAACGCGCTGGTCGGCACTCATCTGTTGGTTATCGACGGACTGTCGCATCCAGCCATCAGGTTGTAGTCGTTCTGTCAGCAAGTGGTCCGCGGCCTTGATCGCGCGACCAAGATAATCCTTGTTTTTGAACACCTCATAGGCCCGCGTATAGGCGCTGATCACTTCCGCATTTTTATCGGTATAGACCGCGTGATCAATGGGTGGGATGCCGTATTTTCGACGCTCTGCATCAGTTGTCAGTAACCAGTAATCCTGCGGCCACCAATTGTGGGGGAGGCCCGCCGGTTCATCTTTCTGGTTGGCGTACCAAGTTTGATTAGGGCTGAGCATCCAGTCATTTAGATAACGATCAACTTCGGTTGCGGCACGGCGATACTTTTCATCGTTGGTGAGTTGGTACGCTTCGCTCAGGGCAAGCAGGGCATTGGCTTGGTTGCCGATCCGTTTCTCCGGTATGGCACGCAGTTTGTTAAATCGATCCGGTAGTTGGGAAATGGCCGGTGCGATAGGCACTTGATAGATACCTCCCCAGACGGGATCCAATGCACGAATAAAGGAGTCGCTGACTTTCAGTGCCATGTTGCGCAACTCAGCGTTATCGTACAGATGGGCGCGGTAATACAGATGATGCAGACGTGGGCCGACCACTTCCGTGTTGATGCCCCAGCGTCCCCAGCTGTTGGTTTTTTCGTTATAGGCCCGGTCCAGCTGCATACGTACCCGATCGCGTACACGGGTGAGTTCAGTGTCGACCGGTTGGCTGGGTGCGGCATAAGGCGAATTCGGGTCGGGTTTTAGGGTGCCCTGTTGGTGCTGGCTGACCAGATCATCCAGCATGGGAATAAAGTTTCGCGGCAGTTTGTTACCCGCCATTGCGAATACCTGTGTGGCATTTGGTAGTAGAAATGCGGTGGCAGGCCATGCCCAGTCAGAATAGCGTTCCCCTATATCGGGTCGGGCTTGTGCATCAACGGCCACAGCAATGAAGTGCTGGTTAATCAGATCGATCACCGCTTGATTGCGATAGGTGACCCGTTCCATTCGATTGCAGGCGGTACACCCTTCCATGCCCACGTTAATCAGAATCAGTTTGTTCTCTGCTTTGGCTTTGGCGAAGGTGCTCTGTGCCCAGGGTTGCCATTGGATACCGTCTTCGTGACCGAAATTGGCGGCAAAGGTCGTCGAGATAGATAAAAGGAAAACCAGACTGATTGAAAACACGTACGACGCGCAGCGGAACACTGGATTTGCCTGATGCATAACAGCAGCCTCGAGTTGGATTGTTCAGTTGGACCAGCAAATGGAGGTAAAAGTTTACGGCAACCTGTGACTTGGAGACACAAAGTTTAGACCTTGTTGGGAATCCCGGCTTGCACGATGAAATATGAAGTGCTTTCTCCAATTATTCGTTTGGTGCACACTGCACATCCGTTCTTTGCCGGTCACAAGGTTGTGTCCGGCGTTCAGCGTTCTATCGATGGAGCACCTACATGACGAAAACAATCAGTATCCAGTATTACACCACGGCGGTAGGTGAGTTGATTCTCGGCGCGACTGACGGTCGTTTATGTTTGTGTGACTGGCGCTATCGAAAGATGCGCGATGCGGTAGATAATCGTATTAAGAAAACACTCAATGCGGAGTTCGTAGAGCAGGGTGATGCGGTGATTGATCTTGCTATCCAGCAGTTGGAGGAGTACTTCCTGCAGCAACGCCGCGACTTCGATGTGCCGCTGCTGACGGCGGGTACAGGCTTCCAAAAATTGGTGTGGGAGCAGTTACAACAGATCCCCTATGGCAGCGTGGCCAGCTATAAACAGCTGGCAGAAAAGATGGATAATCCAAAGGCCGTGCGTGCTGTCGCCAGTGCCAATGGCGCGAATGCGCTCTCTATCTTGGTGCCTTGTCACCGTATTATTGGCAGTAACGGTCAGCTAGTGGGTTATGCAGGCGGATTACCTGCCAAGCAGAAGTTGCTGGCGTTAGAGAGCGATCTGTTTGCGCTGTCCTGAAACTGGAATCAGCACTTAGCTCTTGCCGAAAATGTCAGTCACTCTCTTCGATATTCCTCTGTTGAACGTACGCTGAAAACTGCTCGATAAAGGCGGTGACTTTGGCCGAGAGGTGTTTGCGGTGCGGGTAGATCATGTTGATCGGGATCTCTGTCAGGCAGCACTCTTCCAGTAGGCTGATCAAACGACCATTCGCCAGACTGTCCTGTACGGCGAAATCCGGTGCATAGGTGATTGCGGCGCCGGTCTTTGCCATATTTGCGGCGGCTAGTGCGCTATTCACGCGTGCGATGATCTTGGGTTTTACATCAAGTGCCCGACCGGCATGGGTGAATCCCCAGCGGTTGGCCTGCCGGTAGTTGGTATCAAAGACACAGGGCAGGTTGCAGAGATCATCCGGTGACGCGGGCATTCCGTGTTGCTCGAGAAATTCTGGCGCTGCGCAGAGTCGCATGGTGATCTTGCCAACCGGACGGGCGATCAGCGTTGAATCCTCCAGATGTCCGATGCGTATCGCCGCGTCAAATCCCTCCGCCACGATATCGACATAGCGATCATTCAGCATTAACTCCACATTGAGTTGTGGGTTCTGCGAGGTGATCTGGGCGATAAACGGCATCATCACCAGCTCGCCAAACGTTGCGGGTGCAGAGATACGCAATCGGCCGACAAGCGTCTGATGTTCCTGTCTGACCTGTGCCTCCAGTGTGGCAATGTCATCCAGTACTTTTTTGGCTTCTTCGTAGTAGCTTTGTCCCGTTGGGGTTAGCTGCATGCTGCGAGTTGAGCGGGTGATCAGCCGAACATCCAGCAGGCCTTCCAGTTGGGACACGTGGGTGCTGATTAGCGCCTTGGTTTTGCCCAGATGCTTGGCTGCTGCTGTGTAAGTGCCTTCTTCTGCCACGGCGATGAAGGAGGTCATCAGATTCAGTTTATCCATACTGTTCAATATTTATTAACAATGAGTCAATTGAGATGATTATTGTTTGGAAATGCTTGTTGGTCAAAAATATTCCTCAACAACTTAACGGGGAAGACGAAATGATCACTCTTAACAACTCTAACGATTATGCCGCGACTGTTTTACGTCTGGCGCTGGGTGCTATGTATCTGGCACACGGTCTGTTGAAGCTTTTGGTATTTACGCCAGAAGGTACGGCGGGCTTCTTTGGTTCATTAGGTTTACCTGCGTTTCTTGGGCCGCTGACGATGGGGCTCGAAATTGCTGGTGGTGTAGCGTTGATATTCGGTGTCTACAGCCGCTGGATTGCGTTGGCGCTGATCCCGGTTCTGCTTGGCTCCATCGTGTTGGTGCATGGCCAGAACGGTTGGGGATTTGGTAACGAAGGTGGCGGCTGGGAGTATCCAGCGTTTCTAATTGCAGCCTCTGTTGCGCAGTTCTTTTTGGGTAATGGGGCGTTTGCTCTGCAGCAGGATAAAACCGAGGCCACGGCGGCTAAGACTGCTGCCTGAAGTCGGGCTGTATGGATATGGGGCTTGCAGTACATGAGTGCAGCAAGCACCTGTTGAACAACATTTGAGGAAAATCTGATGCTGGTAAACGGTGTTTGGGAAAAGAAGTGGGATCCGGTGCAGAAGCAGGACAAGCAGGGACGGTTTATTCGTCAGAGCAGTGCGTTCCGTGAAACGATTCCATCAGACGTGGTGAATCTGATGGCCGCAGGTGAGTACGCAACGCCGCGTTTCCATCTGTACGTGGGATACATCTGTCCATGGGCGACCCGCACATTGATAGCCCGCTCGTTGTTAGGTTTGGAACAACACATTTCGGTGAGTGTAGTGGAGCCACAGCTGACGGATGAGGGCTGGCAGTTTGGTGACTATCCGGGCAGTACGCCGGAAGCTGATGAACCGGTGAAGTTCATCCATCAGCTGTATACCCAGACCGATCCGGCCTACACCGGGCGGGCCACCGTGCCGGTGCTGTGGGACAAACAGGAACAGCGCATTCTGAACAACGAATCAGCGGATATTCTCCGGATCTTCAATAACGACCTGAAACCGCTGCATCAGTTCGGGATCGATCTGAGTCCAGCGGACCGGTTGCCTGAGATCGATGCATTCAATGCCCGTATCTATGATAGCGTGAACAACGGCGTGTACCGTACCGGCTTCGCGACTAGTCAGCAGGCCTATGAAGAAGCCTATACCGAAGTATTTGAGGCGTTAGATGGATTGGAAAGCCACTTTGCCCGCCACCCCTTTGCTGTGGGTGAGCATCTGACCGAGAGTGATATTCGTCTGTTTGTGACGCTGGTGCGTTTTGACGTGGCCTATTATGGTTTGTTCAAAACCAACAAAAAGCGGATTAGTGATTATCCGGAGCTGTCTGCGTATCTTGAGCGACTGTTGCAGATCCCAGCGTTTCGGAACAACACCCGTATCGATCATATCAAAGCGGGATATTATTCGATTCAGGCGCTGAATCCGACGGGCATTGTACCTGCCGGCCCAGAATTACCCTGGTTCAAATGGTTTAAGGAAGATCTATGACTCAACGTGCTCCCGCAATGTTTATCAGCCACGGCTCACCGATGTTTGCGGTAGAGCCGGGGCAGGCTGGCGCTTTACTGACAGGTTTTGGTGAACAGTTCAGCGATGTGGTGTCGGTGCTGGTGATCTCGCCGCATTGGATGACCCGTGGATTAGAACTGATGAGTGCCGCTCAGCCTGAAACTCTGCATGATTTTGGTGGATTCCCTCGTGAACTCTACCAGCTTCAGTTTGATGCGCCGGGTTCATCCGAGATTGCGGCGCAGGTTAAGGCGGTGCTTGAGAACCAGGGTATAGCCGTGGGGCTAAATGCCCAGCGAGGACGGGATCATGGGGCTTGGGTGCCGATGTTACATCTGCTTCCGGATACAGATCTGCCTGTGTTTCAGCTATCGCTGGATATGACAATGGATGCAGAAGCGTTGATTAAGTTGGGTAAAGCGTTATTGCCGTTGCGGGATCAAGGTATTGCGGTGATCGCATCAGGTGGCCTGACGCATAATCTGTATGAGATCTGCGCACCGGGAAGTCCGCCAGCCGAATACGTACAACGCTTTCAAGGTTGGGTGCGTGAGCAGGTGTCCAACAGAAATCTCTCAGCGCTTGCCTTACCACAGCGATACAGTGATGACTTTCAACGAGCACATCCCACCGCAGAGCACTACCTGCCGCTGTTGATAGCGATGGGTGCCAGCGATGCGAATGATCATCTCAGCGTGCTTGAAGGAGGGATTCTGCATGGTGTGTTGTCGATGGAGTCTTATGGTTGGACGTAACGGTTTGCGCGCTTGTCACAATCATGGGATTAGATGTTGGGAATCGCTGTGTTGGTCCCAACCTACGTGAGGGTGATGGGATTTGGATGTTGGGAATCGCTGCGCT
>NZ_JADEYS010000014.1 GCF_015209595.1 Pontibacterium sinense
TAGGTTGGGTACAGCCTCACCTGACCGGGGAGCTCTATCTAATCAAACAGAGCAGATGGAGAGATACAAGGTTGGGTCGAGCAACGCGATACCCAACACTCAACCTGATAGCAGGCACAAATGCGGGGCATCACCACGCGTCTATTAACCTAACGCTGCTGATAGGCAGAGCACTTACATCAGCCCCAGCAACTTAGGAATAAACAGCGACAGCTCCGGTACAAAGCTGGTCACCGCCATCACCGGCATGCCCACAAACACCATCAGTTTAATCGCAGGCATCACCGATTGATGAATGCTGACCTTACCGATCCTACATGCCATGTAGAGTATCGGTGCGACCGGCGGACTGTTGGCACCAATCACCACAGAGCACGCCACGATGGATGCATAGTGAATTGGATCGACTCCGCTTGCGATCATAAGCGGCATAAACAGCGGAGCCACAACAACTGTCACCGACACATCATCCATAATCATACCCGTGATGATCAGGAAGATGTTCACCGCGATCAGGATCATCAGTGGATCTTTGACCAATGAGGTTATCGTTTCAGTCAGTTCCTGCGGAATACGTTCCGATGCCAGAATACGGCCAATCATAAAGCTGAACAACAAGATCAGAATCACGGTCCCCGTGGTTTCCGCGGCGGCCACCACACTGCTTCCCAGTCGTTTGATGGTGAGATCACGGTAGATAAAGAAGCCGATGAGAATTGCCACAAATGCAGCAATCGCCGCCGCTTCTGTCGGTGTACAGATCCCCCCGTAGATACCACCAAGAATCACGATAGGCAACGACAGCGCCGGTAACGCCCTTAAGGTAGCGATCCCTTTCCCCGGCAGTTCTTCCATACCGTCCTTTGCACCAGCAGAAACCTCCTCAAACAGACGCCCCACGTTGAAGCGGTTCATCAGAATCAGTCCAGCGATCAACAGCAGCGCGGGCCCTATTGAAGCCGCAAAACAGGCAGCTACCGATTGGCGGGTCACTACGGCAAACAAAATCATGGTGATCGAGGGTGGAATCAAAATACCCAATAACGACGAAATCCCCAGCAATGCAGAGGAATATCCACGGGGATAACCGCGTTTTTCCAGAGGATCGATCATGATCGTGCCAATCGATGCAACAGCTGCTGTTGCCGTCCCGGCGATGGCGCCAAAGATTCCGGAAGCCAGTACCATCGAGGCACCCATTCCGCCCTTACGTTTACCGACCAATACTTCAATGAAGTCGACCAGTCTATGGGCGATACCCCCACTTTGCATCAGGTAACCGGTCAGTACGAAGAGCGGTAAAGCGATCAGAATCACCGAGTCGATGGATCGGTAACCCTGCAACATTAATGTATTGAAGTTCGCATCGTAGGCAAAACTCAGATACGCCAATACACCGGCAAATGACCATGCCACAGGCACACCAACGATCATCAAAAATAACAGAAGCCCTACGGCAATTAATCCTTCCATTATCGATCCTCCTCAATAGCAGATTCGGCCGGCTCATGTGCCACGAGAAGATGGGTATCATTGCCAATAATTGACTGAATAAGGTCACGCAAGGCATAGAGCGCACAGCCGACACTGGCAAACAAAATGGCACTTTGCGGTATCCAGAGCGGGATAGACAAACCCGGCGTATGCTGCGGACGGCGCATGCCCCACTTCAGCATTCGGTAGGAGAGATACACAAAGAAGCCGGTAATCACCAACGTGACCAGCGACAGAAAAGCCTGATGCAAGCGACGGATCTGCTGATCCTGGATATTGGTTTGCACAAAATCGACCACCAGATGCTCACGCTTCCGGCTGGCGATCAAACCGCCCACCATATACAGCCACATACCAAACAGCATGATCACTTCCAGCAGTCCAACAATGGACCAACCAAAGACATATCGTGCCAGAACAAGAAACAGCATCAGTCCGACTAACATGAGACTGCTAATAAGCGCAGCCGCATTCAGCACCCAACCGATCTTCTTATCCAGCGCGGTGAAGAAACGCACAATCATGAAGCACCTTCGGAAACAAAAAAGCGGCGGAGCAGCGTGCTGCCCCACCGTTTGGATGGGAAACTCGATCAGAGCTTAGTCGCGTTGTTCCGAATGGTGCCCATGATCTCGGAGCCGATCTCTTCGTCCATAAGCGGCCATACTTTTTCGCGTGCGGCACGCGCAAAGACTTTGATCTGTTCATCAGACAGTTCGAAGTACTTCATGCCTGCTTCTTCGGCTTTTTTGACGTACAGCTCATCGGCAGTTTTCGCGGCCTTGAACTGCTGCATCATCACCTGTTTAGCCGCATCAGCCACGATCGCCTGATGGGCTTCAGACAGATCTTCGAAAGACTCAGCATTCATACTCAGTACGCCCGTCATGAAGAAATGCTTGCTGCGTACGTAGTAATCCAACTGATCACGGAAATATTCGTAATCCCAATAGATCACGTTGCCTGCTTCACCATCAACCACGCCGGTTTGCAGTGCGGTGTACACTTCGCCCCAGTCGATCGCTGCAGTCTGGTAGCCTAATGCCTGCATCGTTTGTGGTGCTGGAAAGACGGTCATAGTGCGCACTTTAAGGCCATCAGCTTCTGCGATATTGGTCGCGTACTTACCGCGCGTCGCTACACCATTGAAGCCTTCAGGCCATGGGCCAAAGAACTTCAAACCCAGATCGGCGTAGATACCACCTAGCATGTTGTTGACCCAACCACCCGGGCTGTAAGCTTTGATTGCCTCTTCCCATGACAAAGTCATATACGGCGTATAAATCACACCGATACGCTTGTCGTAAGAGGTCATTGGCCAGTTCAGCATGACATCAACGTCACCTGCCACGTGCAAATCGAAGACTTCGTTTTGGCTGCCCAACTCATTTTGGTAGAACACCTTAACGTCAATCTCGCCGTTAGAGCCTTTTTCAATCAGATCCGCCCAACGTTCAAGCGTATCCCCTGCCGGAGAGCCTTTTGCACCGGAATCGGTAGCCATTTTCAGTGTTGCGGCCTGCACTGAACCTGCCATCAGAACACCCGCTGTTACCAAACCGGTGACGAATGAACGAAGCGTTGCTTTAGTCTTTACCATGGTATTACCCGTCGTTATTTTTATGTGTTTTGGTCTGTCAGGGTTATAGGTATCAATCCGAAACCCTTCGGTCAAACGGGCATTAATTCAGTCTTATTAACCACAAGAAACAATAAAAACCAGATACTTTCACTTATATAAACACAAAATACAGACTATTATTTCACACATACAATGTAAGGCATTCGCTTTAACTTGCCTGTTTGCGGCCGCAATTTCGCAAATGGATAGGCAAAGTGTCGCTTCTGAAACCGTACAAAAAACAGCCTTCTTCAGGCGCACCAAAACAGACCTTATCCAACATAAGATCACTCTGAGTGGGAAATGGGAAAAACGGCAAAAAAAAATCGCATTAAGGCCAAACCTCAATGCGATTTTTTTGATACCCGCGCCTGTCGCAGACGCAGCAGAGTAATTAAACGGCTATCGAACCAAAGCTAGGTTCTACCTTGGCACTGCTCAGCGCAGATGCAGAACGCGCAAGACTGATCAGGCTATCATCCTGCAGCGGTTCACGAATGGCGTTCTGTGTACCGTCAGCCGCCCATGCGATCTTACGCTCATCCCGAGGAGAGATACCGATATGCTTACGATAGCAACGACTAAAATGCGGCGTTGAGATAAATCCACAGGCACCTGAGATCTCAACAATGGACATACTGGACTGTTTCAGCAGCTGACGCGCACGGTCCAACCGCAAGCGCAGATAGTATCGGGAAGGCGAGCAACTCAGGTATTTGAGGAACATACGCTCCAGCTGCCGCCTGGATACACTGACGAAATGCGCCAACTCATCCAAACCAATCGGTTCCTCAAGGTTGTTTTCCATCAGCTCAATCACCTCAACCAATTTAGGCTTAGATTCTCCGCCGTTGTGCAACTGACGCAAAGGCACACGCTGCTGGTCAAACTCGCTGCGAATACGGTCGCAGATAAACATGTCCGACACCGCACTCGACAGCTTAGGCCCGTGCTGCTTTGCCACCATATGCAGGAACATATCCAGTGGCGCGTTTCCGCCCGAGGATGTCATACGATTGCGATCAACGGAGAACAAACGGCTGTTACAGCGCGCTTTAGGGTAGCGCTCCTGCAATGCAGCCATACATTCCCAATGGGCGCTGCAATCATAGCCATCCAGCAAGCCGGCATGCGCCAGCACATAACCACCCGTACAAATCCCCCCCATGATGGCGTTACGACGACGCCCCATCAGCTGCAACCAGCTCACCTGTTTGGGGGTAAAACTGCGGGTGATATCAACGCCACCGGCCACGATAACGATGTCGAGATCGATCACATTTTGAAAAGAAAAATCCGGTGTAAAACTTAAACCATCACTGGCAGAAACCTGCGCCCCTGTCTCAGTCACCATATGCCAACTATACAGTTCAGAACCAGATAGCTGATTTGCCATACGTAATGGCTCGACAGCCGATGCCAGCGCGATCATGGTGAAGTTATCTAACAGAAGAAAACCAACACGGGTAACCTTCTTAGTTCCTGCAGTCAGGGTTGGATTTACAGCAATTGTCATTGGTATGCCCTCTGTGCGTATGTGCTGGACAATATGTTTCCAAGGCTCATGAAAACATTTGCTACGCTTTTTTATTATGTAGGACGAATAAATTAGATAATCGGCGGACTCTCTGATCACACTCGACTATCCGGACTTTACGACTCGACCCTGCACTGGTTTTTGGCCTTTTCAGGGCGGTCACGTTAGGACTAATCATATGCGTTTCAAAAACGACACATCACCCCAAAAACGACACTCAGGCCCGCCAAGTTATCCAAAACCGACACTAGGCTAGACGTTAGTCTTGATGTAAATCAAGCATCTTATTAAATCTCTCTCCAAACGGGGCAGACCTAGCGACCCAAAAACCTGCTGCTGAAGTCACCGTTAATTCATGCCTGTTTGCGTCCTGTTTCCATCTCAATTGCCCACCAATGACAATACACAGCATTACGACTGACGGATCACCCTTGTTTATCAACAACTTTTCTCAACGCGACAACCCTCCTCTGTCGCTCATGATCAATTTACGCGCGGTTCGGGACAGCCACCCTGCTCAGCGGCTGGGTAGAGTGATAGGCCACGGCTCCGTACAGGACGTGTACTCAAACAAAAATAACAGGAGTAGTTACCATGTGTAGCAACCATTCCAACAGGGGTGTGGTCTATAAAGGCCCGGGTGAAGTTGCAGTTGAATCCATCGCCTTCCCGGAACTGTCGCTCGGTAAACGCAAATGCAACCACGGGGTTATACTCCGTGTCCTGACAACAAATATCTGTGGTTCTGACCAGCACATGGTGCGCGGCCGTACCACTGCACCCTCCGGTCTCGTTCTGGGCCATGAAATCACCGGACAGATCATTGAATGTGGCAACGATGTAGAATTCCTGAAACCGGGTGACATCGTATCCGTTCCATTCAACATCGCCTGCGGCCGCTGCCGTAACTGCAAAGAAGGCAAAACCGGTATCTGCCTCAACGTAAACCCTGCCCGTCCGGGTGCGGCATACGGTTACGTAGATATGGGCGGCTGGGTTGGCGGTCAGGCAGAGTACGTCATGGTGCCTTACGCTGACTTTAACTTGCTGAAGTTCCCCGATTCCGATCAGGCGATGGAAAAACTGCAAGACCTGACGTTACTATCCGACATTTTCCCAACCGGTTTCCACGGCTGCGTCACTGCAGGCGTCGGTCCAGGCTCAACCGTATATATCGCAGGTGCGGGCCCAGTGGGTCTGGCAGCAGCAGTATCTGCTCAGTTGTTGGGCGCAGCCTGTGTCATTGTCGGCGACATGATCACAGAACGTCTGGACCAGGCACGCAGTTTCGGTTGTGAAACGATCGACCTACGCCAAGATGGCGACATGGAAGATAAGCTGGAAGAGATTCTGGGTGAACGTGAAGTGGATGCGTTTGTTGACTGTGTCGGCTTCGAAGCCCATGCCTGCGGTTGCAACCACGGCGTAGAAGCGCCCGCGACGGTACTGAACTCGGCGATGTCGATTACCCGTGCAGGTGGCCAGATTGGTATTCCGGGTCTGTATGTTACGGAAGACCCAGGTGCAGTGGATGAAGCAGCACAACAGGGCGCACTGAGCATGCGCTTTGGTCTGGGCTGGGCGAAGTCTCACTCCCTGCACACCGGTCAGTGCCCCGTGATGAAATACCACCGCCCGCTGATGCAGGCGATTCTGTTCGATAAGGTGGATATTGCTAAAGCCGTCAACGTGCAGATGATCTCTCTGGATCAGGCGCCGGATGGCTACGCTGACTTTGACGGCGGTGCGGCGAAGAAATACGTGATTGATCCACACAACACCGTAGCGGCATAGCTGCCTACACGTTGATTGTAGCCATTCAGATTGCCTGCCGGTAAGCTGAATGGCTTTTCTGCTAAATGAGATTACAACAACGTCACGCCATCAGCTCGGGAAACTGTGTACCGATGTAGTTCAGCAACTCATCACGTGATATCGGTGGTGAAAAGAAATATCCCTGCACACACTCACAGCCCAACTCGGTGACTAGCGCCAACTGCTCAGCCGTTTCCACACCTTCTGCAACGGAGTGCATACCCAGGTTACTACCCATCTCAAGAATGGTTTTCACCAACAGATAATCATCTTTGTCAGATGCAATATCGGATACAAAGGAGCGATCCACTTTAAGCACATCAAATGGGAAGTGTTTCAGGTAGGCCAGAGAGGAATACCCCGTCCCAAAGTCATCCAGCGATAGCCTGAATCCATCTGCTTTCAACAGATTCAACTGACGCTCCGCCAGCTTTGGATCTTTCATCATCAGGCTTTCAGTTAACTCAATTGTCACCAACTCAGGAGCAACCCCCGCCTTCATCGCCAGCTCATCCAGATAATCGCCGGTCTCGGACAGATCCATGAATTCCTGCGGCGAGCGGTTAATTGCAACGCCAATAGGTTCACGCAACGCCGAGTTAATCTGATAGATATCGGACAACGCCTGTTTAACGACCTGATAACCCAGCTGTTGAATCAGACCTGAATGCTCAGCAATTTCAATAAACTCGTCAGGCCGCACAACCCCCAACTCAGGATCAGTCCAACGTACCAACGCTTCACAGCGGCCAATTTTTCCTGATGCAAGATTGATAATCGGCTGGTACTTAACCTCTATACGACCCTGCTCAAGGGCATCTGCCAAACGCATACGGATATCCTGATGACGCTCAGCCGCAACACGTAATTCAGGCGTAAAGAATGCATAGGTAGAACCCCCGGCGTTCTTGGCCTGATACATCGCCTGATCAGAACACTTAAACAACTCGCCGGTATCAGCTCCATCATCAGGAAAAATACTGACGCCAATCGATGTGCCACAACGTAGCCGCAGTCCATCTATTTCAATTGCCGGTTTGAAGCAGTCCAGCAGGTCAGAAACCTTATTCTCGACACTATGGATTTCTGTGAACTCAGTAAAAATGGCGAACTCATCCCCGCCCAAACGCGCAAGAATATCGCCTTCGCCAACACAGTTTTTAATCCTTCTGGCAATCGCCTGCAGCAACAGATCTCCCACCCCGTGTCCCTGGGTATCGTTCACACTTTTAAAGTCATCAACATCCAGTGAAATAAACGCGCCGGAGTTACCACGGGCTTTAATATTAATCAGCTCGCGTTCCATCTGTGCGTTAAATTCATAACGATTCAGCAACCCGGTGAGCGAATCGTGGGTAGCCTGATAGGAGATCAGAACCTGAGCTTCTTTCTCAGAGGTAATATCACGATGAATCGCAACATAGTGCTTTGCGTCCCCCGCATTATCCGGGATAAGACTAATGCTGGTAAACACAGGGTAAATCTGACCGGTTTTACTGCGATTAAGGAATTCACCCCGCCAATGCCCCTTCGCAGACAGGTCATGCCACAACTGCTGATAGAAGTCGCCGCCGTGCTGACCTGCGCTGAGTATGCGCGGATTTTCGCCTTGCAGCTCATCCATAGAGAAGCCGGACATCTCTTCCAACGAGGCATTAACATAAACAATTTGATTCTCTGCGTTGGTGATGATGATTCCATCTTTGGAAAAATCATACACCTGCTGAGCGATTAGAAGGCGGTCGTTCTTTTCCTGTAGCTGAGCGATCTCTGTTTTCAGCAAATGCTCGTACTTTATACGTTCAAGTTCTCGCGATGCCCTAACGGCAAAGGTATTGAAATAGCGGGAAATTTGTTCAACATCAACGTTGTCGATCGGTGTTTCAAATAACGCAGACAAAATGCCGATCACCTGACCGTCTATATCTTGCAAGGTGATCCCAATGTAGCCTTCGATGGACATATCACGCAGGAGCGTATCATCAGGATAGCGTTCAACGACGCCATTCAGAATGCAGGCTTCCCCTGCACAACGTAAATCTTCACAGGGCGTGCCTTGCAAGTCATACCGCATGACCGGCAGGAGCTCACCTTTGCCCCAGAGCGAGACGGTTTCAGCGTGATTATCTTCCAACACCCGCGCCACAAAGGTGTAGTCTGCCGACAACAGTTCGCCTAGCTTTTTCATCAGCACATTGAAGTAACCCTCACCACAGAGTTCTGTCAATTCATCAGCACTGAAAACTACACTCTCGTTTATTGACACACGCTATACCTAACCGTTCAACAGGATAACCCTGATTCGAGTTTGATCTACGCGATACCCTTCACATACTCGAACCGTTCATTATTAGATAGGTGTCGGCAAGATCTGCGATTTCTATACCCCTAAACGCGACAATACCACCATTCCGATCAGATACAGATCTCACTCAAGGGAGTCTCTTCACTATAGCGGTGACGGATTTGCGCCTGCAACAGCTCAGCCGTGGCTAATGCATCCACCATCGCGTCGTGTTGCGCATAATGCGGTAATCCATAACGACTGCGGCTATCACCCAGACGAATAGAAGTGGGTTTGCGACCAAGTAGACGACCACAAAATGAGGAAAAACCTTTACGGTAGAGCTGCGCTTCCAATTCCATCGTGTCGACAACGGGAAACTGAATTCCCTCGCCTACACGGCGAGTTATTCCCGCGTTAAGAAATTCACGCTCAATATAACGATAGTGGACAACCACTACCCGACCGGCGATCGCTTCCAGCAGCGGCCCCATAACGGAATACAGATCGGGAGCGCCATCAATATCGGAATGGGTGATACCGTGAATCACAACCGAGTTCTCTTCCATCTCTTTACGCGGCGTCAGCAGCCAGTGACGGGCATCGCGTACTCGAATGCGCTGCAGATCAAAGGGTACTAAGCCGATACTGACAATTTCATCGTGCTCCGCATCCAACCCGGTAGTTTCAAAATCCAGCGCGACAAACGGCACGTCAGACAACGGGGTATCCGCTGCCGGACAGCCTCCGGCATAGAAGAGCTGCAGCCGCTCATCATGTGAACTCAGGGCAAGCTCACGAAACAGTAATGGCCAATCAGCGACGGTTTGTAAGGGTGTAATCGCCATCATTATTTCCGCGTGTAGGGATAGCGGAACTTAAGGAAACGCTGGGCATTACTGAGCACCAGAAACGCCTCTTTGAGATTTCGCCGTTCAAAGTCAGACACATTATCCGGCTCGATATTGTTATCCGGCGCACGTCCTGACTCCACATCCAGCGCCTGATGGCGAATACGCACCATCGAGATAAACTCCAGCGCATCACGCAGATCAGTACCTCGATCTTGCGGCAGAATGCCCGCATCGATCACATCATCCAGACGCTCAAACGAGTTACGTGCGGTCGAGCCGACCGCCAGCGCATGCACGCGGATCAGGTCCGCCAGTGGTGCGGTACCACGGCGCTTAAGGTTGATTGAGTTACGATGCTGCCCATCCTTCTCCATCACAAAGCCTTTGAAGAAGCCCAATGGCGGCGTACGGCTTAGCGAGTTTCGAGCCAAACAGGCCAGAAAACGTGGTGACATACTAGAGCGGCGCACGATAAAGGTGTTCAGCTGCTTAGCCCAGTCAATGCGGCCCCAGACACCATCCAGATCGAAGAAGATAGAACAGTTCAACAACGCCTCAGGATCCGGGTTATCGATCCAATCTGCAAAGCAGGCTTCCCATTCCCGGCGGGTTTTTCGCCATTGAGGGTTGGTCGCCATAATCAGACCGGTGCAATAGGTGTATCCACACGCATCCAGACCATCACTGACAAACTGCGCCAGTTCATCGAAGTATTCACCGTGTAACTTCGGATCATAGCGGTTGTCTAGAATCAGCGCGTTGTCCTGATCGGTAATGATCAGCTGTTCGTCCCGCGCCATAGACCCCAGCGCCAGGAAGCAGTATGGCACTGGTGGAGACCCCAACTTCTCCTCCGCCAACTCCAGCAAACGCTGCTTAAAGCTGCGTCCGATGACCGACAGAGCACTGCCAATCATATGAGAATTAGCATCCTCGTTGACCATCCGCACAAAGCAAGAGTTGACCTGTTTCGACAGCTGCACCAGCTCTTCAACACTCTGCTGACGCAGAATCGTGCTGACCATATATAAGCTGCTTTGGGATTCATAACGAACAATATCGGACGTGGCAATAACACCGATGGGACGTTTACCGTCCATCACCGGCAGATGATGCAGGTTAAAGCGCAACATCGTTAGCATCGCTTCAAATACGTACGCATCATCATCCAGCGTAATGGGACCGCTGGTCATCACCTCAGTCACTGGTCGATCCAGATCAATCCCCGGTGCAACAACCCGGATACGCAGATCACGATCGGTCAGGATACCCGCGAGCAAAGGTTCATCCTCACCCGCACTTTCAGCATCCTGATGCAAAATTAATAGCGAGGATACGGCCTCTTCCGCCATTTTCTGCGCAGCCTGCCGGATTGAGGCAGAAGCATCGATGGTGACCGGTTCACGCGAGATCAACGTGGTGACCTTCGACACCATCAGGTCGTTATTTTCCTGTTTGCTGGAGACCGCCTGACGCAGGCTGTTGTCGTCCATCTCCACGAAATAGGCGAACTCGTCGAACTGATCGCACAACGCGGTGAACAGCGTTTCAGGGATAAAGTAGATCAGCGAGTCTTCCAGCGTGCGGGCGGGCAGACGCACTTTGTTGTTCATTAACAAGCCGAGCTGACCGAACAGATCACCCTCACTCAAGCGGTTGTAGAGATCGCCGTTGCGGCGATAAATCTCGACCGCCCCGCTGCGAATCACACACAGATCACGAATCTCATCACCAAAGCGGTATACATCGGCACCCGCCCGGTAATAGGAGATCTCGATCTGAGTCGCAATATGGTTCACCGTGTCTTCCGGCAATGTGTTAAACGGCGGATACTGACTTAGAAAACCCGCGATCTCTATCTGTTCGGCTTCCATACTATCTCTACTTTATCTCTCGATCAGAGCGGCCTTTTTAAACGTTACAACAACATGGATCAATACTCGATCACCACATCGCTGGTCGGTACACAGCAGCAAGACAGGACATAACCCGCCGCTGCATCATCGTCGGTAATGCCGCCGTTATGCTCCATGGTGGTCTCACCGTCCTTGACCATCACTTTACAGGTACCGCAGATCCCCATACCGCAGGCTTTAGGAATGTGCAGATCCAGTTTAGAGGCCGCCGCATGCAAGGTCTCACCCGGTGCAATCTGGATGCTTTTGCCATTATTGGCAAACTCGACCCGCAACATATCGGATTGGGTAATCGCATCAGACTCGACTTGAGCGGTCTCTGCCTGCTCCTTGGCATCTTCGGCAATATCAATCGGTGTCGCACCAAAGGATTCTTCATGATAACGGCTCATGTCGAAGCCTTTGCTTTCCAGCAAGTTCTTCACCGCCTTCATATAAGGACCCGGGCCACAACAGAAGACCTCACGCTCCATAAAGTCGGGCGCAATCATCTCCAGTTTAGACTCATCAAGATACCCACGATATCCGTGCCATGCCTGACCATTCTCGATGCTTTCGCAAATGAGATGCAGATTAAAGTTACCAATACGCGACGCCATATGATCCAGCTCACGCTGATAGATAATATCGCGGGGCGTACGCGCGCTGTGCACAAACGCCATATCCACATCAGCATTGGTATCAAACCACCAGCGCGCCATGGACATCGTTGGGGTAATACCGACACCGCCGGACAGCAACAACACTTTTTCAGCCGGGAAATCGATGCAGTTAAAGACACCTACCGGGCCGTGTACCGCCAGTTCGTTACCCTCGGACAGGTTATCGTGCAACCAATTGGATACCAGACCACCCGGCACACGCTTCACCGTTATGGAGAAACTGTAGGGCACAGACGGCGAGCTGGAGATCGTGTACGAACGCATGGTTGGCTTACCGTCGATCTCTAACTCCAGCGTGACAAATTGACCGGGTTTAAAGAAGTACATTACCGGCTGCTCAGACATAAAGCAGAACGTACGTACATCCCAGGTTTCTTCAATCACCTTTACACAGCGGACATTGTGACGACCATTGACCCAGGTCTGCGTTTTAACCGGGATAAAGCTGTCTGAATTGACAGTCACTGGCACTGAATTGGTCATAGTTGTTCTCTCATTCGGGGGATCTTTCAGCAGTTCCGCCCATTGTCAGCGCAGACACTTTTTCCTAGTTAGCCATCCACGACAATAAGTTGCTTATTGCGACCACCCCCCATCAGCCCAGAGACCGAGGTCGATTTATGTACAGCATCATGTCGCGAATGGTCATTCCGCGATCCCACGCTTGAGCGAGCATAGCCCCATCAACAATGTCATCACGGGTCGCAGGGTTATAGCGTGCCAACACACCAACCCATGAACCACGGATACATCAAATAATCTGCACTCTGGTGCTAGTGAGGATAAAAATAAAATGAACCAGAATGACCTGATCAATACCCGTAATGCGACGATGGACGAAGCACGCGAAGAGATGGCAAATCTGCTCGAAGCGCGTCCGGCCAACTACTCCTTACCGCAGCCGCTTTACAACGACCCGCAGATGTTCCGCGTCGACATGGAAGAAGTGTTCCAGAAAGAGTGGTTGTTTGTTGGCATGACCAGCGAGGTTCCAAACAAAGGTGACTACTTCACCGTAGAGATCGGCCAGAACCCAGTACTGGTTGTCCGTGATGCCGACGGCAGTGTGAACGCATTCCACAACACCTGTCGCCACCGTGGCTCCCGCATTTGTACCGAACACCGCGGAAAAGTAGCCAACCTGGTGTGCCCATACCACCAGTGGACCTACGACCTTAAAGGCAACCTGCTATTCGCGGGCACCGAAATGGGTGACGCGTTCGATATGAAAGAACACGGCCTGAAAAAAGCACACACCAAAACTGCCGGCGGTTTTGTCTTCGTGTGTCTGGCGAAAAACGAGCCTGAAGGTGATTTCGACGAGTTTCTGGAAACGCTGGAAGAGTACATGGAACCGTACGACGTGGAGAACACCAAGCTGGCGGTGGAATCCAACATGTACGAACAAGCGAACTGGAAGCTGGTTATCGAAAACAACCGTGAGTGCTACCACTGTGCGGGCAACCACCCAGAACTGCTGAACACCCTGCTGGAATGGGATGACACCAACGATCCACGTGCCTCTGACGAATTCAGAGAACATTGCGCCGCTCAAGCCGCTGAATGGGATGCAGAAGGTATCCCACACGAACACCGCAGCTTTGGTCCGGGCTTGCGCAACCGTATCGTGCGTATGCCGCTGAAAAAAGGCACTCACGTGATGACGCTGGACGGCGAAGCGGGCTGCAAAAAACTATTGGGCCGCGTAAAGAACCCAAGCCTTGGTTCGATGCGAATCCTGCATCTGCCAAACTCCTGGAATCACATGCAGTCTGATCACTTCATCGTATTCCGGGTGCTGCCGATCTCCGCACAGGAATCGATTGTGACCACCAAATGGTTCGTGCACAAAGATGCTGTAGAAGGTGTTGATTACGATGTTGCCCGCCTGCGTCAGGTCTGGGACGCAACCAATGAACAAGACCGTATTCTGGGCGAAGAAAACCAGCGCGGTATTAACTCCATCGGCTATCAGCCGGGACCTTACTCAGAAACCTTCGAGTTCGGCATCGTCAACTTCATGGAGTGGTACAGCGAAACCGTTCAGAAAAACCTGAAAGGTTAACCAGTTCTGCCTTACCGCTGAGGTGTTAACCGTACCCAACACCCCAGCGGCGCTCTTTTTTGATCATAATAGGTAATACCGACTACGAAGCCCTTCAGGAGCAGCCCGTCAATCGGCCGACACTATGGTTGCTACCTGAGCTTCGACCCGGCACTTGTTGAGAATAACTTAGAGCATGGCAAGCCAGCGTTTATCGCTGGCTTTTTTGTTTGGCAAATGAAACTGGGGATTTTCCAATCAGCACCGGTCTCCAACTAACTACACTAGTTATTGACCATTTACTCGAATAAAATAAACGGTTCACATCCGTCACTGATGTAACCAATATGCCTAGCAAGAATGCGTCCCAATTTCCCGGGCTGGAAACACTATTCGATCAACTGGCCGACGCCGTGTATCTGATCGATCCTGTCACCTCAAATATCATCTGGGGCAATACTCAGGCGTGGAAAAGCCTTGGCATGACCCCAAATGACATTCTCAATCACAGCGTTTTAAGCCTGCAAAAGGATGTTCATGGCGCACCGCAGTGGAAAGATATTGCCAATGAGATATTCAAAACAGACTGCTTTCGTTTTCTAGGCAGGCATCAACACCGTGATGGACATGAGATAGAGGTCGAGGTGAATACAACGCACTTCACCTGGAACGACCAGCGTTTCTTTTTGTCTGTAGCCCGTGATATCACCAACCGAGTGCTACAAGAACCCTCTGCTTCAGAAGACAACTCCAGCGAACTTTTCGCGCTCAACGAAGCCAGCGATGGCACATGGGACTGGAGCATTCAGACTGGCGAAGTCACCTTCAGCCCACAGCTCAAACGCCTTTTGGGTTACGGACCCGACGAGATGCCGGGCGTACTGGATACCTGGAAAGACAACATCCATCCCGAAGATGCACCGCTGGTGCTTGCCACGATAAAAGAACATCTGAAAGGACAACGTCCTCGCTACGAAGCCACTTATCGACTGCGCAACAGAAACGGACACTACCTCTGGGTACAGGATCGCGGCCGTATCTGTGAACGTGATAAAAACGGATCGCCCACCCGCGCGATGGGTTTAGTTCACAACATCACTGACCAGAAGCATGTGGAGCTTAATCTGCAAAAACTGGCCTCCTACGATTTGCTCACCAGTCTGGTGAATCGCCGCGAGGGGATGAAACAACTTGTCTTGCAGATGAACCTTGCTCGGCGATTGAACACGCCACTCGGTATTGCGTATCTAGACATTGATCACTTCAAGCGCATCAACGATGTATTTGGCCACCAGCAAGGTGATGAAACACTGAAAAAGCTGGCGAAAGTTCTACGGCACGTTATCCGTTCATCTGACACCATATGCCGCTGGGGTGGTGAGGAGTTCCTGCTGTTTGCAAATAACACGGATCTCGACGACATGGTGGCATTAGGTGAGAAAATCCGACGCGAAGTCCGCGCTGCGTTTTTTGATGACCGCAGCCCTATCACTATCAGTCTGGGTATCACCACCTCCAACGGAGAGGAGGAAATCTCCGAAACATTAGCGCGTGCAGACACCGCTATGTATAGGGCCAAGCACAATGGACGAAACCGTGTAGAGTTCACCTCCCCTGATATTCAACCATCACAGGTTGACCTGTAAATCTCCGACTCTCTCCAGAAATACAGTCTTCAATCACACGTAGCATCTCAACGAGGCGCTACGTTAACCCTCCGTGTGCGTCTACACTGAGAGCTAATACAAACGCCGAGACTCAAATATGGAAAACTTCCTGAACGCGATGCCCAAGGCTGAACTGCACCTGCACATCGAAGGCACCCTTGAGCCAGAACTGATGTTCCTGCTGGCAGAGCGCAACGGAATTAATTTGCCCTACGCATCCGTCGAGCAGCTTAAGGCTGCATACGACTTTGGCAACCTTCAGGATTTTCTCGATCTCTACTATCAGGGCGCTGATGTTCTGCAAACAGAACAGGATTTCTACGAGCTGACATGGGCTTACATCGAACACTGCCGCGCGCAGCACGTGATCCATATTGAACCCTTTTTTGATCCACAGACGCACACCGACAGGGGCATTTCCTTCGCCACTGTGATCAACGGAATCAGCCGTGCACTAGATGACGCAAAAAAACAATTCGGAATGAGTTCTGGGCTGATCATGTGTTTCCTGCGCCACCTGAGCGAAGCGCAAGCCTTTGAGACTTTAAAACAAGCACAACCCCATCTGGACAAGATCATCGGTATCGGTCTGGATAGCTCGGAACAAGGTCATCCACCGGCCAAGTTTGAACGTGTCTTCGCCAAAGCAAAGTCGATGGGATTATTACTCGTCGCCCATGCCGGTGAAGAAGGCCCTGCACAAAATGTCATTGATGCGCTGGATATGCTGCATGTTGATCGCATCGACCACGGCGTTCGTGCATCTGAAGACCCTCAGCTAATTAAACGACTGGTGAAAGAGAAGATCGCCCTCACCGTATGTCCCCTGTCCAATACCCGCCTCAAGGTCTTCAGCGATATGAGCGAACACAATATCCTGAAAATGCTCGACGTCGGGGTCAAAGTCACCGTGAACTCAGATGACCCGGCTTACTTTGGTGGCTACCTGACTGAAAACTTTGTCGCGCTGTATCACGCACTGGATATGAGCAAAGAACAAGCCTTGGCGCTGTGCCGAAACAGCTTTGAATACAGTTTCGCCAGTCCGGAAAGGAAGGTAGAGATGGTGGGATTGTTAGAGCAGTATCGTAACTGAGGTGTGTGAGTAGCTATCCCGATGGATTTGGCTACTCATATTAAAGACGCTTATTTAGATAGGGGAGCATCCGCAACAAATAGCGGACATGAAACATTTCTCGATTGATCGATACTACTAATTCACTCAGCATACTCAAGCCATTTTCATAATAAGAACGTTACGACAATCATCTATCAAGGAAGGCTATCTCTGATAAGGATGCCGTCCTTGATAGATTACTCGCTCGTTAACTAATCAAGAATTATGAACTCTATCGACCCATGTCTGGAAAATCTCTGCCGTCGAACTATGACGACGACCGACCTTAAATTCAGAGAATAGCCAGCCGATCGGATCATTGGGCTGAGCAGCAAGTGCAGCACGCGCGACACCTATCTGCTCTTGATAGCACAAATCCTTCCAATCGCGTTCAATACCAAAGGCGTAAAGACCACGCCATGAAATCTCATCGCACACATCATCCGCTGATAACCAAACGGTTGTTTTCTCCTCACCCTCTCGCCAAAAGCCAGCCCAACTCTTAATCACATCTCGTAGATGCTGACGTTGCTTGCGAGAGCTACGGTTCAAGCTGTGCTTGTGCGCAATATCGAGAGTCAGCTCGTGAAGCGTAATCCCGTTCTTAAGCTCCAATATAGATTTAGCCAATAAGCTTAGATTCATCCGATGATCCGGATGAAAATAGCAATCCTTCTCGTATGTTGGAAGGATAGTCAGAATGTCATCATTCGCAGAATTTGGATTACATAAAGGCTCATACAATGGCTCTTGGCGCTGGACTTGGGCAAGGCGCTGTTCCACTGGCTCTTCTAACTCGATTACGGCCTGAGAGACACCCGCTTTTGGGCCATCACTCCGTGCATTTAAAGACTCCTGATCGAGCTCTGCCGATGATTCAGATTCGTGCTCCAAAACTGCTTCTGCTTCTGTCTCTGTCTCTGCCTCTGCCTCTGCCTCTGCCTCTGCCTCTGCCTCTGCCTCACGATCCTCAGCTAACAACGTATCTAAGCGCTCGTGGAGTTTCTTCATCGCATATTCAGGCTCTTGGAAGTAGTCAGTAGACCACAAGCGAACGATGCGCCAACCAAGGTTCTCAAGGATCACCTGACGTACGCGATCACGATCACGTGCTGATGGTGAACCATGGTAAGTGGCGCCATCACACTCAACACCTGCGAGGTATTCCCCCGGTTTATCGGGATGGACAATGCCCAGATCTACTCGGAATTTAGATACCCCCACTTGTGTCTGAACCTTCCACCCCTTCTCGCGAAGCGTCATGGCAACCGCCTGCTCAAAGTCTGAATCAAACTGATCAACACCGTAATTAGCTGAACTAAATTCAGCCAACGCGATCGGGCCGCGTTCGGAGAATTCTAGGTAGTTTTTAAGATGTTCTATCGCCGTCGCTTGTGTACGAGACAGATCCACCATGGATGAATCAAAGCTGGAGAAGACCAGCACCTCAGTCGTTGCGCGCGTCACAGCAACATTCAATCGGCGCTCCCCTCCCTGCTTATTCAGAGGGCCGAAGTTCATACTCATTGTGCGGCCACCAGGCTCAGTCGGGCCGTAGGTCAGAGACAGGATAATAATATCCCGCTCATCACCCTGAACTGACTCAAGGTTTTTCACAAATAACGGATCGTAGGTATCCGTTGCAGTAAAGAATCGTTCGAGTTCGGGGTTTTTACGGCGCGCCTCATCAACGAGGTCTTCAATTAAACGCTGTTGCTGTGAGTTGACCGTAACGATACCCATCGAACGTTCTGGCTCTCCATTAAGCATGCCAGAGAGGCGTTGAACGACCTCTGTGACTACCGCTTGTGCCTCGATGGCATTAGTCTGACCACGACCTTTAGCATACACACCGTCTACTCGGTGCAACGTTACGGCGCTAGCTTTCGTTTCCGCTGACGGGAACGTAGTTAACTGATTCTCGTAGTAGTGCGAGTTCGAGAAGGCGATCAGTGTTTCATGGCGACTGCGGTAGTGCCCAGTTAAACGAAGATGAGGCAAACGCGCCGCTAACGCCTGATCCAAGATGGATTCTAAATCACCTTCATCCGAATCTTCTTCCTCTTTGCGTCCAAACGTGTTGCTTGGCGGCATCTGCTTCGGATCGCCAACAACGATGACGTTTTTACCGCGTGCGATCACGCCAACGGCATCCCACGTGGTGATTTGAGAAGCCTCATCGAATACCACGAGATCAAAAAATGCAAAATCGGCAGGCAAGAATTGCGCGACCGATAGCGGCGACATCATAAAACAAGGTGTCAGATCCGTGAGAGCCCCTCCCATTTCATTCACTAACGCGCGCACAGGTTTGTGCCGTGTTTTCTTCGTCAGTTCACGTGCGAGTACACCATACTCCGCAGGCGTATCAGAGGCGTTACGATCAGGCACGCTACCAGCAGTCTTAGCCACGATATACTCGGCTGTTGTTGCTGAGACATCAGCATCAAGCTCACGAAACATCTCAATGGTGGATTCGTGAGACGCACCCGCAAACTGAACTAACGAAGGACTCTGATCGATCAATTTCGGTGCCAACCATACACACAACGCAGTCATTGCATTGTCCTCGCAAGCTCGTGGTGCAATCGCACGTGTTTCCAGCATCAGCGATAGTGGCTCAAGTTGGTACTGAGTCGCATGCTTCTTAGCCGCCAACCAACGGCACCAACGGCTCAAACGTTCACTCTGATCCGCTACAACACTGAAATCAGACGCGATTTTGCTAAAATCATCATCAGCGTTAATGCTGATTTTTAGAGCTTCAGCGTCTTCATTAAGCGCTGTAATGTTCGCGGCGGCGAAGGCCACACTGCGAGCCAGCCCAACGATCTGTGAGCTTTCGGATAGGAAGTCTCGACCATCAATTAAGTGGCGGCGCAACGTACCAATAGGAAGCGTCGGATCAGCAAACGATCCGATAAACGTCTTGAAGAGCTCAAGCGCCAGTGAACCATTCGTAAGCGATCTATTGAGTTTCTGCGGATCTGAATCCACACCGGACCATGCTGGCGTTCCTTCGAGCTCAGCAGCACTGCTTTTAAGCTGTCTAAGTGTTTCACGTGCAGCAACTGCTGACTCAAGAATCTCGAGATCTACGATCTTATCAAGTCCTTTAGCACGCATCGTTTTTCGTAGGCTATGACGCTTCAAAAAACCGAAAAGACCTGTCGCTTCGTTTCGCTGTTGAATCCATTGATCCCATTCACACTCATCGAGCATCGCCCATTTAAGGCCATGACCAAACTCTCTTATCTGATCATGCAACCTCGTGTGCAGGGAGATGCTATCGCTCAATGCATTAACTCGAGATGGACCACCTCCCCTAAGCGCGAAATCAACATCACCATTCATCGCGAGATCACACAGTTCAGACAAACTCGAAAGTTGAGTGAGCTTAGCTGGTGAGATGTGCTCAAGAGGGATCTCTAGTGCGTCCAATAAGGACACAACGCTTGCACGCGCTTTATTCGCCGCGGTGTGTACCCGGTTCGCAAACACGACAGCTGAAGTACGCCACTGGTTTGAAAACTCTAGCTGGATGATCGACTCAAAGTTAGTAGGATCGAGATCTTCGACCTCACCAAAGGCAATACCCAACTCCCTTGCGGTTTCCAAGTACGGATCGAGGTCAGCTTCTGTCCTGACCGGTGCTTGGCTTTGGTCTTCAGGCCATTCTAGACGTAACGGGTGCTCATACGAGAAACGCACTACCCGTGCCATTGCATCACGAGCAGATAGACCGAGAGCATGGTGGCAATGAAGCTCTGCCACATAGTTATTCAACCCATGACGGACTTTCTCTAGTTTCTGCGCCTTCGCAATCCAATCACTCTGAGTAGCCCTTTCTCGCTGAGTCCATGCCGCACCCAACTGATCAAGTACCGACTTTTTGTTTGCTTTGTTCGAATGTAACTCCAAACATAAGTGCTCCAGCCCGACCTTTTCCATACGACGGTAAACGACCTGAAGTGCAGCCATCTTCTCGGCCACGAACAGCACTTTCCGTCCCAAGGCTAGGTTGTGACAGATGATGTTCGCAATCGTTTCTGACTTACCCGTACCTGGCGGTCCCTCAAGCACAAAGTCTTGCGGGTGGGACGAGGCCTCTACCGCAACCATCTGAGAAGAATCACAGTTAAGCGGCGCGTAGAACGACTCCGGATTGATCTTATCGTCCACTTCGTTACGTTCAACAAAGGAACTTTCCTGCTTAAAAGCATCAGATGGATGATCGACAAGATGCTCTACAAACGGGCTTTGTTTAAGCAGCTCAGTACGATCGCGAAGATCTTTCCACATGAGGAACTTCGCAAACGAAAAAGAACCCAGAACAATCTCTTCAACGACAATAAATCCTGGCTGATCCTGGATTGCTGCTCGAACGATATTCCAAATCCCTTCTACATCTACGCCAGATTCATCTTCGGGGAGTTCGTGGCGCAACTGCTCAAGATTAATATCGTAATCTCTCTGAAGCATCTCAATGAGCGTCAGGTTAAAGATTGGCTCTTCGTCGGGAAGCTGACGCATCTTTACCTTAGCCTGTGCGCTGCGACGCTCCAGCTTAACCGGTAACATAATTAGTGGAGCACGGAACGATTTTTCACTATCTGGTGCCTCTTTCCAGCGAAGCATACCAATTGCTAGGAATAGCGTATTTGTGCCGCCCTCTTCCAAATCATTTTTAGCTTTGCGAAGGAGTTCGACGAGCTTTACGTCCTTGCGTCTCACCGTGTCGTTAACGATGAGCTTTTTGTTGTCGAGCTGCTGCAGCGCAAACTCTCTGTGTAAATCCTCCCCCGTACTGAGACGAAATGCCTCGGTACTGCGTTCATTCTCAACGAGTGGAGTTTCTTCCGCGGCAACAAAGCTAAACGTCTGATCGGCTGCGAGCATATCTTCGAGCGTGCCCAGATCAGGGCAGAAAAGCTTCAGAGCGGAGCTTTTCACATTTAGCAGTGGATTACGTTTTGTTAAATCCAGTAGCTTACGCTGCCACATATCAACGCGAGTTTCAGGGGTCTCTTCATAGACACGATCATCACCACGTACAGGTGGTAGCTGCGGTGGGGCGGCGATGCCTATAGTTACATCTGTCGCACCATCTTCGACCTCGTTACCCATATCCGTTACGAGTTTATCCTCTATGGCCCCTACCGGTTTCACCCTGCGAGCTCGTGCCTGCTTGATGTCGATCAACATCACGAATTCAGATTCTTGATCCTCTTCCAACAAGGTCTTAGCACGATCGATAGCTTGTTTGAATGTTACAGGCGAATCGTTGGTGACCAGCGTAGTCTCAAACATCACGATGTCGGATGTATCCATGCGCTTGCGGAGATCAATCGGGTCGTCATTGGTAAGCACAGGGAAGCACTCATCAATCAACCAAAAGCCTGAGAAGGCGTGTGTCTTAGTTAACGCGATGACAGGATTCAATCCCATATTCTCGAGGCAGCTGGCAAACAGGACCGAGGTATCAAGACAAGCGGCGGTCTTGTGCTCCAATATATCGGCAGCAGGACGAATACGCTGTCCACGCTCAGCCCATCCGTTCGGTGGCGACAAGTAGATAAGGCGCTCATTAAAGAGCGTTGACCAGAGCGCGCTACCAAATAAGAAAGGGCGCTCGCGGGTATTGGATTGATAGCCATCGATTGCGCTATTCTGCCCTGCGCTGCGAAGCCCCTGTGCGACTTTAGAGGTTAGCGCTTCAACCGCATGAACGTTGGGCTGAACAAATGCTCCTAACAGTTCAGCTTGGCGCGATTCACCGCCCCAATAGTCGGCTGGCAAGAAACTGATTTCATGATGTGACGATAGCTCATGCGTCTGCCCGTCACTATCAATATAAGATACCGCGAACATTAGCTGAACCCGCATCTCTTCCGTTAGACCCAACAACTTATCGAAGTGTGGTTTTAGCGGTCGATCTTGCAGCTTCGTGGACTGTGCTGCCTCAAGACGGTCTATGAGCCACTCTTCAGGCTCAAAAAAGGCGGGCTCGCTGGTGAGACGAACACGGATATCAGTGACGGGCGTTGAGGTCTCCCCCTCGCCTGCAACGGGTGCTGATATGAGCACTCGCTTCAATAATGGGTAGGCGTTCTGCTGCGCCGCTAAAGAAAAAGTTGACGCAAGTTCACTGTTGAGGTGCAGCTCCATACTAACTTCCTTATTAATTTGTGCACGTGTCATGCCGTCTCGACTGGCAAGCATTTCCAGTAAGATCAAACAATTAATCCAGTTTAGAGATTCACTTTAGTACCCTCAAGAGCTTTGAATATAGCTAATCCATAATTCTAATGAATCGGATAGTTAAAACTGGCTGCGACTTCCTTCCTATGGAGAAATGACAGATATAAACCGAGATGAGTCCAATTTATCGTTCTAGCCGACGTTGGCCTTTTAACTTCGTACTATGAAAGAGAAGTATCGTAAATAGAAGTCTAATGTCGCCTGATATAGGTGATCACGTTAATGCGCCTGAGTCTAATCAAATATCAGATGATATGCCCTCTCCGTTTTTCCACCTAAGAACTAACTGATTCGTTCCTAGTAATCGCTTAACAATAAACGTCATCCTATTACCGACACTTTGTGTCTTCAATTTCAGTTCAAACGTAGCCAGCTACCCCTTTCAAATCGTAGGTCGACACCTATACTTTCGCCACCTTGTTTGGCGAACCTATAAATTCAGACCTAATCTACCTAGACCCGCTGTCGATCTATCACGGAGATGAACATGAGCCGGAAAAGTATCCTGCGACGCCAGATGTTGGTCTTAGGAGTGAGCTTGACGACCCTGTTAAATGTCTCATCGTTGCAGGCAGCAGAAACAATCAAACCGGTGCTACTAAAAGTCCCCCTCGCCTTTCCTTCTGCGCTGCCCGCAGTAAAAAGCTCAATATTATGGATCGCGGATCAGGCCGCCCTGATCAGTAATGGATCACTGAAGATAAAAACCTATGAACCGGGGAAGCTGGTGCCACCGTTCGAAATCCTCGATGCGGTATCCCGTGGCAAGGTGAATGCGGGATTTTCCATCTCCGGCTATTGGGCCGGTAAGATACCGGCAGCCAATATATTCTCCTCAGTCCCTTTCGGGCCAGAAAGCGGTGAGTTTATGGCCTGGCTCTATTACGGTAACGGGCGGGCGCTCTATCAGGAGATGTACCAACAGGCGGGATACTCTGTGAAAGTGATCCCCTGTGCCATGTTGGCACCAGAAAGTGGTGGCTGGTTTAAGCAACCGATCAACACAGCAGAAGATCTGAAAGGCCTGAAGCTGCGCTTTTATGGCCTCGGCGGTAAGGTGTTCAGCAACTTAGGGGCTTCGGTATCGTTGATCCCCGGATCGGAAGTATTCCCGGCACTGGAACGGGGTGCCATCGATGCCACCGAGTTTTCTCAACCCGCTATCGACCAGATGCTGGGGTTTCATAAGGTGGCCAAGTACAACTACTTCCCCGGCTGGCATCAGCAAGCCAGTATCATCGAGTTACTGATCAACCAGAACAGTTGGCAGAGCATGCATCCCAGCCAACAAGCCACACTGGAAGCGTTGTGCAAAGCGGCGATGACCAACACGCTGGCCCAAGGTGAGGCAATCCAATATCAAGCCATGCAAAAAAACATCAATGAGCGTGGTGTCACCAATCTTTATTGGAGTCCAGAAATGCTGGCGTTATTCGAAGACACCTGGCAACAGGTCGTCAGTGAAGAGTCAAAAGATCCTTTCTTCAAAAAGGTCTGGGAAGATCTGGCAACCTTCAGGGCCAATTATGAGATCTGGCAGCGACACGCGTTTCTACCTCGGGACACGGGGGACTCAGCTCATTAGCGAACGCCTCAGCCCACGAAAGGATACAACGCTGATATGTGGCTCCTCCTTTCAAGTCAGTACATTGAAAGCTATCTATGAGCGGCACAGCCACTGTAAAACGTGCGAGTGCCGCTTTAGCTCATAAACGACAACAGCGCCTTCCCGCTTTAAAACGCTTCCCTCTGTTCGTATCTCGCACTTTCTGAACAACCAGACATCTAACTTAGAGAGTGGCCAGAAGCGGTCAATCTTTAGGTTCTATAACCGTCATCCAACATGATTGTCATATAGTATTGTTTCCTAAAGCCGCAACTAAACAACCATATGTTTGCATTTATTCAATTGAGGGTTTGGCGCAGGATGATTCCAGACAGGTTAGACATAGCGGCTCCTCCGCCGCAGGTCTCTGGAGATCAACACAATCACTCTGAGGTAGATATGAAGTATAAAAATAATAATGCCGTAGCCTTATCACTGACCGCCGCACTCCTCTTCAGCAGCAGCTCATTCGCTGCTACCACCTGGAAAATTGCTGGTGGTGATTCAGAAGGCAGCTCTCAACACGCCTTTGGCCTGAAATTTGTCGAACAACTGGAAGCCAAAACCGATGGTAAATACACCGGTCAGTTGTTTATGAACAGTCAGCTGGGTAGCGAGCAGGATACCGTCGTTGAAGCGGGCCTCGGCACGCTGGACTTCTCTATCCTCGCGATTAATAACGTTACCCCGTTCTCCCCAAGAGTGGGCGTTTTTACACTGCCTTATGTGATTCAAAGCCTTGAGGAAGCCGAACTGCTGACACAAGGTGAAGTAGGTGCGGAGCTGGTTGAAAATACCGTTGAAGATGCCGGTGTGCGGATTGTGGGTTGGGCTTATACCGGTTTCCGTGTGTTGACGAACTCCAAGCAACCGGTCAAAACGCTGGAAGACCTTCAGCAGATCATTGTTCGTGTCCCTAAAAATGAGATCATGATCGACACTTACAAAGCGTGGGGTGGCAATCCAACCCCGATGGCATG
Source organism: Pontibacterium sinense (assembly GCF_015209595.1). GTDB lineage: Bacteria > Pseudomonadota > Gammaproteobacteria > Pseudomonadales > Balneatricaceae > Pontibacterium > Pontibacterium sinense. Next base: position 25,859 of record NZ_JADEYS010000014.1, read on the forward strand.
GTCCGAAACCTTTACGGCATTACAGCAAGGCGTGGTGGATGGTCAGGACAACCCGTATGTCACTGTGGATGCGATGAAGTTCGATACCGTACAGAAGTATGTCACCAACATCCGGTACATCTTCTCCATCGAACCACTGATCATGAGTGAAGCGTTGTTTCAGGAACAAAGCCCTGAAGTCCAACAGGCCATCATTGAGGCAGGGAACGCAGCAACGAAACACAGTGCTGAATTCCTGACCGCAAACGAAACCCGTATCAAACAACAGTTGGTCGAAAAAGGCATGGTCATCAGTGATCCTGCTAACGGTGAAAAGGAATGGATCGATAAAGCTACGACCTCTGTGTGGCCAAAGCATTACGAGAGCATCGGCGGTAAAGATAAACTCAACCGAATCCTCCGTTTGCTGGGCCGTGAAGAGATTTAAGCGCACGACAAAGTAACACCTGAAATGATAAGTAACGCCTGAATTCGCCCTGTCGGCTATGTCGACAGGGCTTTTTTCGGTTACTCTGAAAAAACATCCTCTTATGACCCAGCTTACGCCTATGAAACGAACCAGCCTCTCCGGACAAATCGCTGACATCGATCTGAAACTGCTACGGATCTTCAAAACCGTGGTGGAATGCGGGGGCTTTTCAGCGGCCGAGGTCGAACTGAATATCGGCCGTTCGGCGATCAGCCGCCAGATGTCTGATTTGGAAACCCGCCTCGATATGCATCTGTGCCAACGGGGCCGCTCTGGTTTTCAACTGACAGACCACGGCCGCCTTGTGTATGAAGCAACACAAGAACTGCTGGTTGATCTTGAGAAGTTTCGCGCCAACGTAAATGCGGTGCACAGCCGCCTGATTGGTGAACTGACGCTGGGCCTCACCGACAACATGCTTACTGACTCCAACTCGCCCGTGGTCAATGTGCTTGGAGCCTTCCATCAGCAAGAACCTGAGGTCAAAATTAACCTACAAGTGGCTGCGCCAAACGAGGTCGAGCGAGCGGTCATTGAAGGGCGATTTAATATGGGCATCGTACCTCAGCATCATGATCTGCCCGGATTGACGTACTATGACCTGTACGACGAAACATCCCTTTTCTACTGCGGGCGCAATCATCCCCTGTTTGATGTTCCCGGCGATCAGCTCGACATCGACACCGTGAGTCAGCATGACTTTATTGCACCGGGTTACACCCATTCAGTGATGCTGAAGGAACAATTCCCGCAACTTAAGGCCAGCGCGACCTCCTATCAGGTCGAAGGAATCGCCACCCTGATCCTCAGCGGACAATATATTGGTTTCCTGCCTAAGCATTACGCCAGCCTTTGGAGTGATCAGCAGCTTATGCGTGCACTTCTGCCAGGCATCCTCAATTATCAGGTACCTTTTAAGATTATCGTCAGACGAGATTCGCGACCCAATCTGCTACGTGAAGCCCTGCTGCAGGCCTTCAAACACCCGGATACATCCACCACCGGCTACGCTTAAAAGCCTAATAACCAGCGTAATCCGAATAGTTTCTTGTTTTGGAAACTTTACCTGCCAGATTTGCCATTTATCGCACCTTCCTCAACTCATACAGTGAACCTTTACACTTCGAGTTGAGGAACCAAAATGCCAGATCAATCAGAACTCAGCTTCAGTCCTTTAGCGTCTGAAACCGTTCCCCGCTATGCCGGCATTGCAACATTTATGCGTCTGCCCCACTACACCATCGCCGAAGCAACACAAGCTGACATCGGTCTGTATGGCTTGCCATGGGACGGCGGCACAACCAACCGTGCCGGTGCCCGACATGGTCCTCGACAGATTCGTGATGCATCAGCGCTGATGCGTAAGGTTCACCCCGTCCTTAATCTCAGTCCGTTTAAGTTGGCTAATTGTGCCGACTTTGGTGATGCACCGGTAAACCCGCTGCAGATCGAAGAAACGCTGGAGATGATTGAAGGCTTTGTGTCCGAGATGGTGGAACACAACATCATGCCCCTCGGTGCCGGCGGTGATCACCTTGTCAGTCTGCCCGTTTTAAGAGCACTGGCGAAGAAGCACGGCCCACTGGGCATGGTGCACTTCGATGCTCATACTGATACATGGGATCGTTATTTCGGTGCATGCAAATATACCCACGGCACGCCCTTTCGACGCGCGATAGAAGAAGGCATTCTTGATCCTAAACGCGTGGTTCAGATCGGTATTCGTGGCGGACTCTACAGCGAACATGACGATGACTGGGGCCTGGCGCAAGGCATTCGCGTCATGCGGATGGAAGAATTTACCGAACTCGGTGTTAATAAAGCATTGGAGGTTGCTCGCGAGGTAGTGGGCAACCAAGCAACCTACATCAGTTTTGATGTGGACTGTCTCGACCCGGTGTTCGCTCCTGGTACAGGTACCCCGGAAATCGGCGGCCTGACCACCGTTGAAGCCCAGCAGATGGTTCGGGGATTACGTGGTCTGAATTTGATTGGTGCGGATCTGGTGGAAGTATCGCCGCCGTTTGATCCAAGCGGTGCAACCGCGCTGGTCGGTGCCACGCTCATGTGGGAGATGCTCTGTCTACTGGCCGAGAAAGTGAATCAGGATAAGCAATAATCGGCACCCTCTCACAAATACATATAGATAAGGGCAAACTATTCGTGGATTAGAATAGCTTGCCCTATGTTCAACGAACATCCGTTAGATGATTACCAACCCATATGATAGAACGCCCAGATACGTTCGATATTCATTGGCAGCCATTTGTCGTAATAGCGCCATTCCTGATACTTCGGTAATTTAACTTTTTCTCGTAATGCATCAGGGCTATGAATACCTGAATCCATCGCGTCTTTTACTGCCGCCATCAAGTCCTCAAGGTAAACTCGCTGCTCTGTGACAACGGACGCAGAATCAATCGCTGGCTGATTTTGCGGACCATGGGCAGAGATAACGTAATCAATATCCATCTGTTCGATCTCTTTCAAAGAGCGAATCCACTCATCCGGCCAAAAATCAGGCATGCCTCTGAATGCCACTCGGCGCGGGGTGACGATATCAACCACAAACAATATCTTCTCTTCAGGCAGTCGCATAACGACAAGGCTGTCACCATGGTTTGGGCCAAGGTATGTCAGCTCCAAAGTACGTCCACCCAGAGTCAGCGTGTAGCTGTCGTCAAATGTGATATCTGGCATCGGAATGACAGGGCTTGGGTGATCGCTCAGCTGATTCACCATATTTCTATGGCCAACAAACTTAGCGCCCTCTGCTTTAAAGATGTTTCCGCCAGAGATATGGTCATGGTGATTGTGACTGTATACAACGTATTTCACCGGTTTGTCTGTCACCTTGCGGATTTCGCTTTGCAATAGCTTGGCCGCTTTCGGATTCATTGGATCAGTTACAATCACCCCCTCGTCAGTCACGACGAATATATTGCGGTAAACCCACCAGCGAAAAACATAGAGTCCGTTGCCAATATGCTTAACGCTGTGTCCAAAGTCCTGTCCTCCCATAGGGTCTTGCGTGGGCGATTTGGTTGAAGCGAACGCGATTGAGGACATGATCAGGCCAATGAGTAAAATGGCCGCTCGCACTGTTGTTTTCATAATGTGACCCTCCGATACGGTATTAGAAATCATTTGTCCCACCACTCGTTCTGAACCTGAGCAAGGGTGTAGCTTTTACGACGTTGGGTATCTTGGTAGTATCCCGCCAATAGCGGGAAATCATTCCCTGCTACCCAGTCGTTATAGCCCAGTAAATCGAGCCTTGAGAGGACAACCGTCCAGATAACATCTGCCAGGGAATAGTGATCACCCAGCAGGTATTTATTGCCCCTCAGTTGCTGTTCAACAAACGTAATCGCCTGTAAAGCCCGGTCTTCCACTTCCGTTATATGCGCAGCATCAACCCTGAATCTTTTGCTTTTCTCAGACCTTTCCGCACATGCCTGATAGCTCTCTTTGAGCTGGGGGTGCTGTTCAGCGAGCAAACGCGATTTGTGAATGCGCATATCCAAAATCTTCTCAGACTTTTCCATCGAGGGATGACGTGCATAACTCAGAATCTGTAGATCAATTTGATCTGCCAGATCAATAAGCGCCTCCATCATCTCTAGATCTGAGGCATTCGTTGGCAGGAGCGAGCGACCTTCAGGTAATGCTGCAATAAACCGAATAATACTGGCTGAGTTGGTAACCAACTCCGGTGTACCATCATGAAACTCCAGCGTAGGAATGACGCCATTGGGATTAAGTTTCAAGTACCAGGGTTCCAGCTGCTCTTGTTCGCGGACAATATCAATCACACGTCCTGACCATTCCAACCCTTTCTCTTCAAGTGCCAAACGGACTTTCATGGAGCATACGGACAGTGGATGGTGGTGAAGCGTTAATGAATACATCGTCTAAACTCCGACTATCTAAAAAATAAGATTAAGTTGATTGCAGACCCTCCCTATACACGTGGTTTCAACGGCACCATTCGGGGAAGAACATCTGCCTCCGGAGCATCCAGAAAACGGTGTTTGAGTGCGCCAGCAATATGCATGAATATCGATACCAGCAACGCATAAACCAGAATGCCATGCGCGTTTTTAGCCAGCCCCACCATCTCTGTGTTTTTATCGAACAGTATCGGCATATCGATCAGACCAAAGATGCTGACGGGATAACCGGCAAAGTTAGTCATCGCCATACCGCTAAACGGAATGGCCAACATCAATAGATAAAGTGATGCGGTTACAAAGCGTGAGAGTAACCTCTCCCAACCCGACAGAACGTTCGGCAATGTGGGTGCTGGCTGAATACGACTCCAAATCAATCGAAACACCGCAAGCTGCATAAAGATCGCACCAAACGATTTATGCATACCTAATAGCTCTAGCCGGCTGGGATCAGACTTATCCAACCCTGTCATATAGGTCCCTATGGAGATGAGTGCGATCAGCATCAATGCCATCCCCCAGTGCAACCCTTTGGCTACAACTCCGTAGTGCTGTTGCTCAGTATGTACTCTATTCATCTGTCACCTCGGTAGAAATTTGTTCGCGTTCAAATGCACGTGAAATCCTATGTGTTAAGCTTATTGTGTTCTTAAACGCTGATATACGAGCTACCAGCAAACTCATTGTTCTCTAGCAGGTGATAATGTGAATACTTTAACGCTAATGGAAACCTTCGCTGCGGTAGTGGATACCGGTAGCTTTACGGCGGCAGCTGAACGATTGGGACTGTCCAAATCGTTTGTCAGCAAACAGGTTTCTTTGTTGGAACAAGACTTAGGAGCTCGGCTGCTTTACCGCACAACGCGTAAGTTAAGCCTCTCAGATGAGGGCTCCCGATTTTACAATCACTGCAAACTCATCATGGAGGAGGCGGAAAGTGCCCGTGCAGAGATCATGGACAGCCAAAAAACGCCAAGAGGGAAAATACGCATCACTGTTCCCCAAAGTTTGATTATTTCGGGTATTGGGCAATTGCTTATAGAGTTTCAGCATCAATATCCGGAGATTGATATGGACGTGATTGCGAGTGGGCGTTTTGAAAATCTGGTAGAGGGAGGCATCGATATTGCCCTGCGTGTCGGGCAACTGGAAGATTCCAGTCTCATATCTCGCAGATTGGCAGACTGTACCTTTCAAGTCGTCGCGTCGCCCCAATACGTGGCAACATGGGGAGAGCCAAACCACCCTGCTGATCTAACGCAGCATAACTGTCTGATCTATGGTGACTCAAAGCTGAACCGTGGGTGGCCTTTTCGTACACCGGACGGTGAAACCATGACGGTCAAGGTAAACGGTAACCTGACAAGTAATGACGGAACCTTAGTCGTCAGTGGCATGGTACAAGGGCTGGGAATCGGTTTTGGACCCAGTTTCTTGTTCCAAAAACATATTAAAGAAGGGACATTGCGCCCACTGCTCACTGAGTACTATGAACAACCGACGGCGATTTCAGCCATATATCCGCTTAACCGGAACCTATCCCGGCGGGTAAGAATACTAATTGATTTTCTGGCGGAGCGATTATCAGCCTGAGGCAAAACACATTTGGCTCCCTAAAAAGTAGCCAATAAAAAGCCGGCTTACGCCGGCTTTGCCACATGTCTTGTTTTTAAACCTTTAAACCTCGGTCTTCAGGCCTTTGTAGATGCTGACACACATCAGCAACAGGATTGCCGTGAATGGCAGACCCGTTGTAATCGCACCGGCCTGTAATGCGGTCAGTGCTTCTGAGCCACCGCCGTACAACAGTACACCTGCGATAACACCCTGCAATACTGCCCAGAAGATACGCTGTGGTACTGGCGCATCCACTTTACCGCCTGCGGTGATCGAGTCGATAACTAATGAGCCGGAGTCAGATGAGGTGATAAAGAATACCAACACCAGGATGATCGCCATAGCAGAAGTGATCTCTGCCATTGGCAGGTTTTCCAGCATCTGGAACATCGCCAGCGATACATCACCCAAACCACCCGCCAGCTGACCGACGTTGTTCTGAATCTGATCCAGCGCCTGCGCACCAAATGCCGCCATCCAGACAGAAGACACCAAAGTAGGGATCAACAATACAGCGATCATAAATTCACGCACGGTACGGCCACGGGATACACGGGCGATAAACATACCCACGAATGGAGACCAGGATACCCACCACGCCCAGTAGAAAACGGTCCAGCCTTTGTAGAACTTCTCGTCTTCACGATCAATCCAGTTACTCAGCTGGAAAATATTCTCCGCGTAGCTGCCGACAGTGCTGAACCAGTTACCAAAGAACGCGCCCAAAGAACCCGCCAGAATCACGAACAGCATCAGTGCCCCCGCGATACCCATGTTCAGGTTACTTAGCAGTTTTACACCGCCATCCAACCCACGAACCACAGAGAAGATCGCAATCGCAGAGACAACAACGATGATCGCCACCTGAGTAGAGATGTTGTTCTCGATACCAAACAGGAAGTTCAGACCACCACCCGCCTGTGAAGCCCCCAGACCCAGAGATGTAGCCAGACCAAAGATGGTCGCCAGTACAGCAACGATATCGATGATGTGACCCGTTGGCCCCCAAACACGCTCACCAAACAATGGGTAAAACGCAGAACGGATCGTCAGCGGCAAGCCTTTGTTATAGGTGAAGAAGCCCAGTGCCAGTGCAACGACACCGTAGATTGCCCATGGGTGCAAGCCCCAATGGAACATCGTAGCGCCCATGGCAGCAGACGCACCTTCCGGTGTTTTCGCTTCAGCATTCAGCGGTGTGCCCCACCAATCGGTGTAGTACGCAACGGGCTCAGCCACACTCCAGAACATCAGACCGATACCCATGCCTGCGGCAAACAGCATTGAGAACCAGGACATACGGCTAAAATCAGGTTTTGCACTCGCGCCGCCCAGACGAACCTTGCCGACAGGCAGAATGATCAAAGCCAAACAGAAGAGGACAAATACGTTTCCAGCGATCATAAACAACCAATCGAAGGTCTCGATTGACCAGGTACGTGCGCCTACCAGCATCTCTTTTGCATCAGCCGGGAACAGCAAGGCCAGTACAATAAAGGTCAGGATCGCCAATGCACTTGTGGTGAATACGGGGTTATGGACGTCCATCCCCATCACCTGCACGTTGTCCTGTCCCGCCTTATAGTCGGAGGTATACTCCGCCGACTTAGGACGGTCTTTCACACTTTGGTTCATAGAACTACTCCGTTTTCTTATTAGAATTGATATCCCCGCCTGCGGCTCAGCTGATACGAATCGTAATCGGCCGAGGCAGCTCTGTGCGACGATATGCTGTATCGAGTACGAACATCGCCAATCAAAAACAGTCCCGTCACGAGCGTCACCTTGCGTATCTGGTGTTAAGAGTACTCAGGGGATCGGTCATGCATGCATAGCCGTTGAGCCCCCAATACTCCAACTCCCCCATGTGAGACCGGCTCTTTCGGTCTCTGCAGCAATGACGTGACATCCGGGGTGTTTGATCAGGTCTATTTATCTTACGAGTTGGTGATTTTATTCAGCTGACTTTTAACGACAGATACTGTTGAAACCTGTCTGTTTTCGACAACTCATAGAAACCATTTAAACAGGTGATTTTCGCAGCACAGATAAGAAGGCGGGCATATGCCAATGCCCCGTTCTAATAAGATTATGTATATAGTGAGAGAATAATTTCGGCGACGATACAGAGAAGGGATACTATCGGCAAGAAATAAAGCAGGCGAAATCAAGAATGACTAACAAACGTTCAATATCTGCGATATAAATACAAACCAACGACACAACCAACGCAATATAAGTACTTAATAGTCAGTTGTTTGTAGAGGAAATTATTTTCAAGAATAGCGTTTCATCGGGCAGAACCTTTTAACTTTTGCACAATGAAGACATCATCCATTCCCTGCAATATCCAGCCAAGCTAGCCAGCCGACACCCAGTACGATGTAAACCAGCAAAATGACTTCCAAAGCAGATTTTATTGCCTGAACTTTATTCATCACTGATACAGACTAACGCGTATGAATTGAAAGAATATTCTCAATAAATTCATCTACTTCCGGCAACAGAACAACATCAGTGTTTCTTAACGTCTCAAAAAGCCCAACGACATGTGACACGGCTTCCGGTGTACTATCCAACCACGCCAATACTGTACTGCGGCACTCATCGAAGGTTGCGTCCTGATCGATAGGTATTCCGAGGTCGATCAGTTTTTCTCTGAAATCACTTTCGTCAAAAAGGTCTGCAATCATCATGCTGCTGTATCCTTATATTGAATATCACCGCGATAAGAAACCGGAACAGCCTGTACGTTAAGCAAACTGAGTTATTGCCTTATAAAACATCTGAACAGAGCATTCTTATACGTAAACGGAAGTTCAGTTAATCGACCTTATTTATACTATCGCTATGTACCTGGCCAACACATCTTAAAGCGACATTCCCATACCTGCCTGCGACATCGGCATAATCTCACGGACATAAAGAAATCAATGAAGTCTTACAAAAACCAGATTCTGGAAGCTAATAATGGTCGATCACCAGTATGTTAGTTTCTTCGACATTAGAAGTTTTTAAGCCAAGAAAATTGAGAGATGAGATAGCACTAATAGAGGGAATGGCGTAGAGATAGTCGATCAAATAGTGCCCCCGCTTTAGGGAAGGGGCACTTTAATCGCAATCAGCTAATGACCTTTTCTTCCAACAGAAGATCAAAAATCTCGCGTGCCTGCTCTGCAGCGGGCATGTCTTTGAGCACTTTACCGGACTCACCTTGTGGTTTTGCGGTCGCCGCTTTGAATCGCTCAGCCGCTGTTTTTGCCTTAACCACTTTCAGACGTTTAGGTCGTGGTTTCGCTTTTGCTTCCACCCAATCACTACGCGTCTGGTCATCCTCAATCACAGCATCAAGCGATTCAACCTGCGCACGGCGACCCGGACCATATGCAGACTGACGCGCTTCCGGCGCAGCATTATCAATGGTCGCCACAAAAGGCAGAGGGACTTTTAACGCTCGACGTTGACCGCGCGGCAGTGCTAACAACAGCTCAGCGACACCGTTTTCAACCGACACGATATCAGCCACACGTGCCACCACCGGCCAGTTGAGTTTCTCAGCCAACAGATATGGCACCATACCTGATGACTCGCCACTTTCTGCACGCACACCGGTCAGTACGATGTCCGGGCGATGATCCTGCAAGTATTCGACCAGTGCGGGCACAGCATCAGCACGGGGACCGAGGTCCAGCACCTGCACTTCGGACAACCCCATACCCGCATAGGAACGTAAGGCCTGCTGCAACGGGTCACCCGCATGCAGCACCGTATGTTTCTCTGCCAGATTCATACCCAGCTCCACCGCGCGACCATCTTGTTCGGCGCGGCGTACACGACCTGACTGCGGGTGCTGACCGATGGAAATCAACGATACGATATCTAGTGAACGATCCAACGAATGATCCTGCACTTGGCGTTTACCTTCAGGCTGCATGCTGATCCCCCTCTTCACTTTGTTTTGCACGATGCTCCTGCGCCAGTTTCAGCAGTTCAGCCAGAATCTCTTCGCTGTCACCAATGGCACTCAATGCGGCACGTTTCACCATGTCACACCCGGCATCGGTATTGATGGCGATCACCTTGTCGCACTGGCCAATCCCCTGCATGTGCTGAATCGCACCGGAGATACCTACGGCCAGATACACACGCGCAGTTACCCAGGTGCCGGTAGCGCCGACCTGACGGAAACGTGGCATAAAGCCATCATCCACCGCCACACGGCTGGCCCCTTCGGTGGCGCCCAGCGCAGTCGCCGTATCGTGGAACTGATCCCAGTTATGGATACCGTTGCCCGCCGACAAAATAAACTCCGCTTCGGCCAGTGGAATTGCATTTGGATCAACCGCCACCTGTCCCTGATCCTGCAGCTGAGCAATGGCACGCGGTATAGATTCCAGTGCCAGTGGCTGCGCTTCATGACGGGTTTCGTCGATGGGATCAGCACACTCCTCTACCAGCATCAGGATATGTGGTGTCGTGCGGCTGATATCAATACTGCCCGACGCACCGCGACTGACCGTGGTTTCGTGATCCACCTGCCACGCCTGTACGGCTGGACGTTCGCCCAATCGTGCCGCCAGACGCGCACCGAGGTCTGCCCCCCCATTCACGCTGTCCGGGAATAACCAGTGCTTTGGCTGGTAGCTGGCTTCGATCTGCACCAAGGCAGCCAACTGCTGTTCAGGACAGAACCCCTGATACTCTTCACTATCCAGCAGAATCAGACGATCCACACCGGCGGTGTCGAACCCTTCCTCTTTGCTTTCACCAAAGCAGACAGCAACCACAGCCCCTTGCTGTTCATTGCCGCCTTCAATTCCACGCGCCAGCTTGTGTGCCTGACCAAGAATGTCTTTGTCCTGACTGGTCAGACGACCGCCCACCATATCCGGTACAACAACAATGTAGAAATCAGGCTGCTCAACACTGTGTAACGGCAGTAATACTTCCTGAGGACCGCTGCTGCGGCGTCCCATCGCGACGGTGTTTCCATTCCCTTTCAGGCGATCAATACGTTTAATGCCGTTCGGGCCAATAAATCCAACCTTATGCGGATTCTTACGCAGCAGACCGGATGGACCACGGACTTCGGCTTCATCACCCACGCTGACCGTGCCGTGTAGCGGATGCAATCGGTTACGGGCGATCCACTCGGCGCGGGGATCTCGTCTTAGCACATCACTCATCAGTGGACCTCCTCGATCAGCTGATCGACCAGAATCTCGGCAATGTCTTTCACTTCCGGACGGGGTTCGACTACGCCTTCCAGCATCGCCGTACACTGCTGACAACCAACGGCCACCAGCTCCGCACCGGTGCTATTCACATCTTCCATGCGCATATCTGCGATACGGCGTTCACCTGGAATATCCGTGATCGGTGCACCACCGCCGCCACCGCAACAGCGTGAACGGAAACCGGAGCGCTCCATTTCGGCGACTTCAATGCCCAACGAACGCAGCAACTCACGCGGCGCTTCATATTCGCCGTTGTATCGTCCCAGATAACACGGATCGTGATAGGTCACGGTACCGCCGCTAAAGGCTTCTAGTTTCAGCGCACCGCTCTGTACCAACTGATTCAGGAACGTGGTGTGGTGTAACACGTCTACCCCTTCCAGCGCATCGCTACCAAAATCACCGTATTCGTTCCGCAGGCAATGGTAAGCATGCGGGTCGGTGGTCACGATGGTCTTGAATGAGTATTGAGACAGAATTTCCAGATTGCGTTTAGCCAGGCTCTGGAACGCAGCATCATCCCCCAGACGACGGGCCACATCACCGCTATCCAGCTCTTCATCACCCAGAATAGCCACATCCACATTCGCCGCTTTCATCAGCTTAACGAACGCACGCAGGATACGCTGACTGCGCATATCAAACGCACCATCAGAGACCCAGAACAGTACATCGGCTTGCTTTACATCGCTCATCAACGGCAGGTTCTGATCCGCCGCCCAGTTCACACGGCTGGCCGGTGAATACCCGTTCGGATTATCCGTGGCGATGATGTTATCCAGCACTTCTGCGCCTTTGTTGGGCGTATCACCCTTTTCCATGGTCAGGAAACGACGCATATCCACAATCGCATCCACATGCTCGATCATCATCGGGCACTCTTCCACACAAGCACGGCAGGTGGTGCAGGACCAAAGCGTTTCAGGATCAACCAGACCGTTAGTGATGATCTGATCCGGACCGCCTTTCGCGTTACCAACGTCTTTACCCGGATAAGGAGAACCCGCGTATTTGGCATCGGTACCACCGGCCAGACCCACGACCATATCCTGAATCAGTTTTTTCGGGTTCAACGGCTGACCCGCAGCAAACGCAGGACACATCGCTTCACACTTACCGCATTGCACGCAGGCATCAAAACCCAGCAGTTGGTTCCACTTAAAGTCTTTGGGTTTAGAGACACCCAGAATATCCAGCGTCTGACCGTTCTGAGTCAGATCAACCGGTTTCAGACCGGTAGACCGGCCGCCGCCAAAACGTTCCTGACGGCGATGGAACGCCAGATGCAGGGCACCCGCAAACGCGTGCTTCATCGGCCCGCCCCAGGTCATGCCAAACAGCATCTCGCCAAGTCCCAGCAGGATCACAGCACTGAGGATCAACGTCAGCACCCAACCGCCGGTACCTTCCGGCAAAATACCGGCTGCAGGCAGGGTCAGGATGATAAAGGCAGAGGAAAATGCCAGTAGGCTTTTTGGCAGACGCATCCACGCGCCTTTTGAGATCCGGCTTGGCGGGTCCATACGACGTTTAAGGACAAAGATCGCCCCGACAAACATCAACGCCAGCGCAAACAACAGCGCCCACGCCAGAATCTGGCTATCAATACCCGCCAGATGCACCAGCAGGATCAGCGCGATAGAAAGGACAAAACCACCACCGGTTGCGGCGTGCGTTTTGGACATGTATTTGTCACGTTCAACCACATCGTGCAGGTCATGCAGATAACGCTTGGGCATCGCCATCAAACCGGCGATCAGATCAACCTGATCTGGCTGGCCCGCACGCCATAAACTGATGCGGCGGACAGCACCGACCACCGCCAGCAACAGCGTGGCAGCGATCAAAACGGAAGGTAACCAATCGAGAACCATTTTTCACCCTCATAGAGCAGGTGTACGGGCAGTGAGCCTGCCCTGTTATTTTTGAAAGGCCCGTCACCCCCAAGGTTCGGCGTGACGGGGTAGCGCCTTACAAGTCTTTACACAGACGCAATGCGTCGTACATCGCAGCATGGGTGTTGCGCTGGGATACACAGTCACCCAAACGCCACAGGATCATGCCATCGCCGGATTCTGAGAGCACAGGCTGTGGTTTGATATCGAACAATGCGTCGTTGTCGATCTGCCCCTTGTTGCGGGACTCCTCTTTCAAGGCGTAGTACAGCTCTTCGTTTGGACGAGTTCCGTTCTCAACCACCACCTGATCAACCACACGCTCTTCACGCTGGCCGGTGTATTCGTTCTCAAGCACAGCTACCAGACTGTCACCTTCGCGATACACTTTCTCCAGCAGGAAGTCAGAGGTCATGATCACCTCTTTCTCATACAGAGAACGGTAGTACGTTGGGAAGGTCGTTCCGCCGATGCCAACACCCGGCTTGATATCGTCAGTCACCAACTCAACCAGCGAGCCTTTTGACGCCAGATAATCGGCTGCAGACATACCAGAGAATTCACAGATGGTGTCGTAGATCAGCACGTTTTTGCCCGGCTCAACTTTGCCGCTGAGAATATCCCAGCTGGAGACCACTAAGCCTTCCTCTGCGCCCCATTCCGGGTTCTGATCGATAAACGGACGACCACCGGTGGCGATCACACACACATCCGGTTTCAGTTCGCGTACCAACTCCGCATCCGCAGCGGTACCCAGACGGATATCAACACCCAAACGCTCAAGCTCCATCACCAGCCAACGGGTGATACCTGCGATCTGGTCGCGCTGCGGTGCTTTGGACGCCAAGGTAATCTGACCACCCAGCTCTTCCGCTTTTTCGATCAGCGTGACGTTATGACCGCGCTCTGCGGCAACACGTGCTGACTCCAATCCGCCCGGCCCACCGCCAACAACGACAACTTTACGTACGTTACCGCTGGTTTTTTCTATGATGTGTGGCAAGCCCATGTATTCACGGGAGGTCGCAGCGTTCTGGATACAGAGCACGTCCAGTCCCTGATACTGACGGTCGATACAGTAGTTTGCACCCACGCACTGACGGATCTGATCCACCTGATCCATTTTGATCTTGGCGATCAGATGCGGATCAGCGATGTGCGCACGGGTCATACCGACGAAGTCTACGTAACCGGCTTCAACGATACGCTTCGCCTGGTTAGGATCTTTGATGTTCTGCGCATGAATGACAGGAACATCCACCACCTCTTTGATACCAGCCGCCAGATGCAGAAACGGCTCAGGTGGGTAGCTCATGTTCGGAATAACGTTTGCCAGGGTGTTGTGCGTGTCACAACCGGAGCCAACAACACCGAAGTAATCAATTTCGCCTGTCGCGTTGTAGTACGCGGCGATCTCTTTCATGTCGTCGTGGTTGAGGCCATCCGGGTGGAATTCGTCACCGGTAATACGCAAGCCAACACAGAAATCACGGCCCACCTCTTCGCGTACCGCTTTCAGCACTTCCATACCAAAGCGCATACGGTTTTCGAAGGTACCACCCCATTTATCGGTGCGTTTGTTTACACGTGGCGACCAGAACTGGTCGATCATGTGCTGGTGTACCGCTGATAGTTCAACACCGTCCAGACCACCCTCTTTCGCACGGCGAGCCGCTTGCGCGAAATCACCAATCACGCGCCAGATCTCTTCCTCTTCGATGGTCTTACAGGTCGCGCGGTGAACCGGCTCACGGATACCGGATGGTGACATCAGGTTCGGCCAGTTTTCACCGTCCCAACGGGAACGACGGCCCATATGGGTAATCTGAATCATGATCTTGCCGCCGTGCTTATGCACCGCATCGGCCAGATTCTGAAAGTGTGGAATGATCCGATCCGTCGACAGGTTGACGGAACTCCACCAGCTTTGCGGGCTGTCGATAGACACCACACTGGAACCACCACAGATGCAAAGACCACAACCGCCTTTGGCTTTCTCTTCGTAGTACTTCACGTAGCGATCAGTGGTCATACCGCCATCGGTGGCATACACCTCAGCGTGAGCGGTGCTGACAATACGGTTACGAATCGTCAGCTTGTTAATCTTGAGTGGCTCAAACAGCACATCAAACTGGGACATGGAAACACCCCGATCTCTTCTCTGGACGAGTCAACTTGAAGCAACCACGCTATAAGCCTTTCTCGTACCTTTATATTTATTTTTTTGAAGCCCGAAGGCCTCTGCTCTTGTCTAAATCGTGCATAAAAGGTGACTGAAAGCGTTATGAGCGCCGGCAGGAAACCGCCCTGCCAAGCGCAATAGCTTTCAGCAGCTTTTACAGTGGGGTGACTTCGAAATAACCCACCTCACAACCTTCTTCCGCCGCACACTGAGTCTGTTCCGCTTTAGTACGCACGTCGTAACCCAAACTTTCAGCGATCTGATCTAGTGCACCAGCAAACCAACCGGTGAACATGTAATCGACTTTGCGGTTAACCTGACCGTACTGGTACACAAATGCGGAGTTTTCCAGACGCACTTTCGCAGTCCCTTTTTCCAGATCCAGCTCTTCCGTGATGAAGAAACCCCAACCGCGCTGAGACAGACGTTTCATGTAGTGATGCCAGATATCCTCACCCTTGATACCGTGCTCTGCCGCTTCTTTCTCACACCAGTAGTGCGCAGATTTATAACCCGCTTTGTACAGAATCTCGGCGTAACGCTCGGCACCGATCTCCTCTTCAATACCCATGTGGTTGTTAACGAAGAAGTGACGCGGCACGTACAGCATTGGCAATGCATCTGTTGTCCATACACCGGTTTCGTCGTCTACGTTGATTGGCATTTCTGGCGTGTGTACACCCATTTTTTTCTACCTCAAATTCAATTCTTTATGCGTGCACCCGGGTCGCTATTGATGATTTACAGCGGGTGTCACGTTAGGAGTAACAAGGCACAAGTTGCCGAGGAGCCCAATCGCCCGGCAACTCATGCCCCGTCACAAACAGGGTTCAGGGAGTGGGTTGGCTTATTCGCCCCAGACGTCTTTCAGCAGGTTGACCCAGTTATCGCCCATAATTTTGCGCACCTGTGTTTCAGAGAAACCGTTGCGCAACAAAGCTTCGGTCAGGTTCGGGAACTCACCGACCGTACGGATGCCTTTAGGATTGATGATCTCGCCAAAGCGGGTCAGGCGACGTGCGTAGCCCTTATCGTGAGTCAGGTATTCGAAGAAATCCTGACCGTGACCTTGCGTAAAGTCAGTACCGATACCGATCGCATCTTCACCCACGATGTTGTAGATGTACTGGATCGCTTCGACGTAGTCGTCAACCGTGGCATTCACACCCGCACGCAGGAATGGGGTAAACATTGTCACGCCGACAAAACCGCCGTTGTCCGCGATGTACTTCAGTTCTTCATCGCTGCGGTTACGTGGATGTTCTTTCAGACCCGATGGCAGGCAGTGAGAATAGGCCACCGGTTTTTTGGATTCGTCGATCACTTCTTTTGCGGTTTGTGGGCCAACGTGAGACAGGTCACATAACATACCCACTTCATTCATTTCCGCCACAATCTCGCGACCGAAACCGGACAAACCACCGTCACGCTCGTAGCAGCCGGTGCCGACCAGGTTCTGGGTGTTGTAGCACATCTGCACAATGCCCACGCCCAGATCTTTAAACACTTTGACGTAGCCGATCTGATCTTCAAACGCATGCGCATTCTGAAAACCCATCATCACACCGGTCTTACCTGCTTCTTTCGCACGATAGATGTCACGGGTGGTACGGACTTTCATCAGCAGGTCACTGCTCTCTTCAATCAGCTGATTCATCTCAACGATGTTATCAACCGTACCCTGAAAATTTTCCCAGAAGGACACCGTGCAGTTCGCAGCGGTCAATCCACCCTTGCTCATATCTTCAAACAGTTCGCGATTCCACTTCGCGCAGATCAGACCATCGATCACGATGGAGTCATTGTGCAGATCGGCTGCGTTCATTGTTGTTATCCTTTTTCGTTACCAACTGACTAAACGGGTTTCTGTCTCGTTTCTTCTTTCAACGGAAGAACGAGAAGTGGGAAAGATGGCTCACTTCCCAGAGTTCATTCAGTGTAATTTTTCGTAAAAATTGGTAAGAGGCTGGAAACGACCCGCTGATTACTAAAACCGACCCACTGACGAATCAATGACCATCTGGCGAGCGGGAAAGTGAAGGAATAAGGCTGCAACAGGGAGATGATAAAGCGTGTCGCTATAGAGGGACGCAGATGATACAGAGGAGATTCCGGCCATTGTAAGGGGTGAACTTGAACAATAGCCGGCTTATGACAAGTCTAGATTTCTACGGTGACGGCACCTTCTTTAATCGCCAGAAGATACAGATCATCCCTGTGTTCTTTCAGCGTGCCATACACATCCTTGTCGAGCTGTCCGCCATCAGCCATCTTATCCATAATGCCCAAAACCTCTTCAACACTCAGACGGTCTCGATAAGGTCTTTTTTGGCACAACGCCTGAAAGATATCGGCAATACACAAAATGCGCGTCGGCAGATCGATCCGATCACCTTCCCAGCCATACGGGTATCCGGAGCCATCCAGTTTTTCGTGATGTTCAGATGCCCACTTCGCAATCGGCGTATTGGGAAAGATAGCCTTCAATACACGTCGACTATCCAAAGGATGGCTGCGCATCTGGGCCAGCTCTTCAGGTGTTAACGCACCCGGCTTTTCCAGTATTTCGTCGGGCGTTCTGAGCTTGCCAACGTCATGCAGCAACCCAGCAATACGTAGGATACGGCTGTGGTACTGATCGCAGCCCACCAATTCAGCAAGAGAATACGCCAGATCGGCAACCCTTAAACTGTGATAGTGCGTAAACGGACTCTTGGCATCGACCACTTGTGAGATCAGCTCACCCAGCGACTCAATCTCACTAAAGCTCAATGAGATTTTGTAATCGCTGGATGCCAGCGTGTCGAAAATCGCATCATCCAGAAACTCTTCTCGCAACTCTAACCAAAAACTGTCTTTCAGTGCGGCTTGCTCCAGCGCCTCAAACAGTTGAGGACAAAACAGCGTACCGATATGTGGTCGCAATTCGTCCAGCAACTTGTCTCGCTGAAGCAACACCAGATGATGGGGATGGGTTTGAAGAAATGAGGCATAGATAACGTCTAATCGATCTGAAAGAAAAATCAGATTGGCATACTCACGCGTCGTTTGATCCAGCGACTCTGGCAGATGTTCCCACCGGGTATGGTGGTAGCGTACCGCTTCAGCGTAGCGACGAAATGGCGGGAAATTGCGCAGGAAGTAATCACCACGGATGCAATGCTGTTCAGCCCCATTCCACTCCAACTCATCCGCAAGCTTTTTATGCACTGCAGTAGATGATACGCCACTGTCATGCAGCATGCCGGCCAACAAAATGTAGTGCCGTCTGTCGCGGTCCCACCCCATTAAGTGTGCGATACGATGGCAGATTAAACCCACCCGTCGTCCGTGACTTCTATCGTCAATTCCAACGTAATCTAAGGCTTGGGTAACGGTGTGCGCAGCACGACCGACATCAACATCCATTCCTTGAAGCTCATCAGATGTGCTTATGTGTCCCGTATCCAGAGCCCTATCCTTCATTGCTTAACCAAAGTTCAAAAACTGTGCGCCCATTAATATCCAGCGCCTTGATATTCGTCAAGTAACTTTTGCGCCATCTATGCGTAGCACGCCATTCTATTGATCCTGATTCCTTATGCTTGGTCAACAAAGGGGGCTGACAGGCAGATGCTCAACTGATAGGTGCGAACAAAGATCACCAAGCTGTTAGATCGATAATCTTTGATCACAAACGGAGGGAAGTACGCTTCGTAGTTATCAATCGTCTTCTTACACTACCAACCGGTATTGGAAGATTCAGGCGTGCGCATCAATTGACCCGCATCGCATCGATATGCCAGCAGATGCGCCCAAACACGGTCAGATCCCCACTGCTGATCAGCTCAAGCGGTGATCGACCGTTGTAATAGGGATCATCATGCGGACGCGCCATGTAACCATAGATATCGTCAGGATCATCAAATATGGTGTCGAGGTCTGAATGGATATTGAGCACAAAGGTGACTCGTTCACACTGTTCGTCGCTCAAAACTTCGGGGAAAGGCAGATCAGGATCAAGCTTCAGAATGGCCAGTGCCTGATTGGGTGTGCACTGCCATTGAGCCAATATATGTAACGCGCTGGTTAAACCTGTACTCATAGACGTATCCCCACTTCCAGATTTCAGGGTGCCCCGCTGATACATATCCGATCAACGGACACTTCCATCATAGTGTGCTGCGGTGTTTTTGGGTAATTCACAACCCTGCAACTGCTGCCGCACATTTCTTTCGCAACATATCCCGCAGCATCAAAATAGCAGGTGTGACTTGCTTCCGGCTTGGGCAGATCAACCAGACGCTTAACGGTTCTGATTGATAGTCAGGGAACAACCGCACGATATTGCCCGCACGCAGGTCTGCACTCAGATCCAGTATCGATTTAAAACCGATACCTTTCCCCGCCACCGCCCAGCGCCTGACAATATCGGCATCATTGCTCTCCCGATCACCCAGCACCCGGATACGGCTATTCTCGCCCTCTTTAACGAACTCCCACATGTCATACGCGCGATTCCCCAACAGATAGCGCAAACAATTATGCTTGCGCAGATCTTCCGGGTGCGTTGGCATCCCGAATCGGGACAGATAGTCAGGGGAAGCAAATGCAACACGTTCCACAGTTGCAACCTGAAACGCCACCATATTGGAATCTTCCGGCTCACCATAGCGCAGCGCTACATCCACTCTGTCGAGATAAAAGTCTGACAGCATATCGCCAACGCTAAGATGCATCGTCAGATCAGGATGGCTGTCCATCGCCTCATCCAGCCACGGCAGCACGATGTTGCGCCCCAGGTCAGACGACACGGATAGTCGTATCTCTCCAGCAATCTTTCCGCGCATCGCATCCAGTGACGCCCTTCCCTCTTCGAGGGATGCCAGTGATTTTCGGCAATGCAGTAGAAAACGCTCCCCTTCTGCGGTGATACGCAGTTGTCGGGTCGAACGAATAAATAACTGTGTATCGAGCTGTTTTTCTAATCGTTTGAGCGCGGCACTGGCCGCAGCAGGCGTTATACCCAGCTGTTCAGCCGATGCCGTGATACTGCCCGTATCGGCGGTTCTCACAAATAGTGCTAAATCCGATGTATTCATTATCAAAATATTTTTGAAACTAATTAAGTCATTACCCTGTTTTTAGAGTATACATATTCACCCACAATGTCTTCATTCACTCAACGGAGACATCCCATGAAAGCAATTGGTTACCTAAAGTCACTGGACATCAGCCATCAGGATTCATTGATCGACATCGATCTGCCGACACCAACACCCACCGGCAGGGACCTGCTGGTCAAAATTGACGCGATCTCGGTTAACCCCGTGGATACCAAGGTCCGCGTAAGAGCACAGCCGGAAAACGGTGAGCACAAGGTGCTGGGGTGGGATGCGGTTGGCGAAGTGATCGATGCAGGTGATCAGGCACAGTTCTATCAGAAAGGCGACAAAGTCTGGTATGCGGGCGATATCACCCGCCCAGGTACGAACTCTGAATATCATCTGGTCGATGAGCGCATCGTAGGTCGCAAACCTGAGTCCATATCCAATGCGGAAGCCGCTGCGTTTCCACTGACGGCCATCACCGCATGGGAACTGCTATTTGACCGCCTCGGTTTTGAACAAAGCACGTCAGCAGACAACGCCGGACGCCAGCAGCTTCTGATCGTGGGTGCTGCAGGTGGCGTAGGCTCCATTTTGGTCCAGCTTGCCGCACAACTCACCGATGCGGTCATCATCGGCACCGCTTCCCGTCCGGAAAGTCAGGCATGGGTGAAAGAGCTGGGTGCAGATTATGTGATTGATCACCGCAAACCGTTGAGCGAAGAACTGAAG
The DNA here is from genome assembly GCF_015209595.1 of Pontibacterium sinense. Classification (GTDB taxonomy): domain Bacteria; phylum Pseudomonadota; class Gammaproteobacteria; order Pseudomonadales; family Balneatricaceae; genus Pontibacterium; species Pontibacterium sinense. Next base: position 47,031 of record NZ_JADEYS010000014.1, read on the forward strand.
CGCATCGGTATTGATAGTGTCACCCATGTCGCTTCGTTAAACGCGACTGAGCAGCACTACGACGAGATCGTTGAGAGCCTTGCACCACAGGGCAAGCTCGCGCTGATTGATGACCCTCAGTCTCCGCTCGACATCATGAAGCTGAAAATGAAATCGATCTCTCTGCACTGGGAATTTATGTACACCCGTTCAATGTTCAACACCGACGACATTGAAAAACAGCGCGACCTGCTGAACAGCGTTGCAGATCTGATTGATACCGGGCGCATCAAAACAACACTGGGTGAACACTACGGTCAGATCAACGCGGACAACCTGAAACGGGCGCACGCAAATCTCGAAAGCGGCAGAGCAATTGGCAAAATCGTTCTAGAAGGCTTTTAAGCACATTTAACACTGAGGAGGACACTCACATGACTCAACTCACCATCGTTGCCAATATCATCGCCAACACCGGCAAAATGGAACTGGTCAAAACCGAACTGGTCAAGCTGATCGATGTTACCCGCGCCGAAGAAGGCTGCATCAATTACGATCTGCATCAGGATAATGAAAACCCAGCGCATTTCATGTTCTACGAAAACTGGGCATCCCGTGAACTGTGGCAGGCACACATGGGCAATCAGCCTTTGCAGGATTACATGGCCGCAACTGAAGGGGCTGTTGCGCAGTTTACGCTGAACGAAATGACCATCGTTAAATAATCCTGTTATCCTGCGAATCGACGAATAAACGCTAAGATCAAAGCAGAACACCGAGCGGGTTAGCCACTCTATGGTCAACCCGCCAGCGCATCAGACCGATACAACACGACATACTGCAACCTGGAGTGTGCCGAAACAGGCGGAGATTTCTAACGATGTTACTCGATACCCCCGTGTGCAATTTTGGCTGGAAAGCACCCGATTTCACCTTGAAAAACGCTTACGGCGAAAGCTTTTCCATGAGCGATCATCTTGGAGACAAAGGCTTGTTGATTGTCTTCATTTGCAACCATTGCCCCTATGTTCAGCGCATCGGTCAGCGTTTGGCAGAGGATACCGCGTTGTTGATGAACGAAGGCATCAACGTTTTAGCCATCATGTCGAATGACTATACGCTGGTCGAAGCCGACTCACCTGACAATATGAAGCAATTTGCCAAGCAGTATGGGTTTACGTTTCCCTACCTCATCGATGAAGATCAATCTGTCGGACAGCAATACGGCGCGGTCTGTACACCTGACTTTTTTGGTTTTAACCATCAGGGTGAACTGCAATATCGCGGTCGATTGGACGATGCTCGTATGGATGATTCCGCAAACCGAATACCGGAACTGATTAATGCCATGCGGATGATTGCCGAAACAGGACAAGGCCCACAGACTCAGGTTCCAAGCATGGGGTGCTCCATTAAATGGAGAACTGACTAGTCTCACACAGGTGACGTTTGCACACAGCACACGTCACTAAACCACGTAGAGATACCGGTTAACGCCCATCCCATTTTATCTCCCTCACCGTAAGGCCCTGAACGTGTTTTCAGAAATTTTCTCTATTTTAGCGCCCGTATTTGTTTGTGTGGGCATTGGATATGCCTGGTCCAGAAGTGGCAAGGACTTTGATACTTCCCTTGTGACCGCCATCGTCACCTATTTTGCAACGCCCTGTCTGGTCTTTTATGCACTAGCTACTGTCGAGCTGGATCTATCGAAGCTGTGGAGTATGGGGCTGGCCGCACTGATCGCTAATCTGGCGTTTGTGCTGATTGGCGGGGCCGTGCTCGCTGTATTCAAGTTACCGCAACGGGCATTTCTACAGGCATTAACCTGGCCCAACGTCGGAAACGTTGGCTTACCATTGTGTTTGTTGGCGTTTGGCGAGGAAGGGCTGGCGCTGGCGATTGCGTTTTTTACGGTCTATGTGGTTTTACAGCTGACCATTGGCGTCGCATTTGTCTCAGGCAGCTTTTCTCCTAAATCACTGCTGAAAATGCCGATTATCCCGGCGACGGTGCTGGCATCGATTTTTCTTTTCGGCGATATCGATGTACCGAAATGGCTATTCAACACGACCAAGCTGATTGGTGACCTGACCATCCCCCTGATGCTGTTCACGCTGGGGGTATCACTCGCCAGTTTGAAGATGGGCAGTCTGAAAACCGCCGTTGCGTTATCTCTTTTACGCCTTGGAATGGGCTTCGGTGTAGGCGTCGGAATTGTTGCAGGCATGGGCTTTACAGGCCCAGCCGCGGGCGTTGTTATTGTGCAATGCGCGTTACCCGCTGCCGTATTCAGCTACCTGTTTGCCCAGCTATATGACCAACGAGCCGAAGAGGTCGCGGGGGTTGTCATCGTGTCTACGTTCATGGGATTTGCAGCGCTTCCGGCATTGCTTTGGTATGTACTTTGATAACTGGCTTGCAGGCTGATACCACGTCGGATCAGCCTGCAGACAGGCGCCCGAAGGGCTGGGGGCACGAGCCACCGATCATTTGCTCAAACAATCAAATATATCATCGATCAACTCATCAACCTTTGCATCCTCATTAGCACGGGCGTAGACGCGCAGTCCAATCAGTTGCATCTGAAAAAAACGCGCCATTCGTCTCGCGTCCTTACTGCGGTCGAACTCCCCCAACTCCTGAGCCTTAATCAACACGGCGGCAAAGGCTCCCTCCATGACACCCAGTAAACGTTTAGCTTCCTCTAACAATTCCACATTGTCTTCAGTCAGCTCGGAGACCGTTTTTACAAGCATGCACATCTCACTGGGTGCTGTTTCACCGCCCTGCACCATGTCGCGCATGAAATTCTTCAACGCATCAACGGGTGATGCATATGAATCCGTATATTCAGTCAAACGGGTAACACCGGAGTCGGCATAATATTGCAACGCCTCCTTAAACAAGCCTTCCTTGCTGCCAAAAGTTGCGTAAATGCTGCCCGGACGCATATCGATATGTTCCTGAAGATTACGCATAGATGTGGCGTGAAAACCTTTCTCCCAAAAAAGGTGCGTCGCCTTTTTGACTGTGGCGTGTCGGTCATATCTCGCAGGGTTAGGCATATCTTCACCGTTTGAACATTTGCTCAAATTTTAACTTGAACAGTCGTTCACGTCCAGATAAGCTACGGAAATGAACAGTCGTTCAAGTTGAGTTATTAAGCTCTGAATTGAATAATTTTTTATCTGCCAACGACTGAACAATTGCATACCCAAAAGCAATCACGGACAGCGGCTCGACCTGAGGCTCTGCATCAATACCCAGGTGTGATTCCTACACCGAACACCTCAAAACGATGGCCTTCTGAAACTTGGATATTGAGAGAATTATGAGCAACGAATACGTACCACCAAAAGTTTGGACGTTCGACGCTGAGAACGGCGGCGAGTGGGCGAAGACTAATCGCCCGGCATCTGGGGCAACCCATGAAGCCACTCTTCCTCAAGGAACACACCCGATACAGCTTTATTCCATGGCAACGCCCAATGGCCAGAAAGTCACCATTATGCTGGAAGAGATACTTGCACTCGGACAGCAGGATGCAGAGTACGATGCTCACCTCATTCGTATTGGCGAAGGCGATCAGTTTTCCAGCGGCTTTGTGGATCTGAACCCTAACTCTAAGATTCCGGCCTTATTGGATTTATCCGGCGAACTTCCGGTACGGGTATTCGAATCAGGTTCGATTTTGCTCTATCTGGCGGAAAAGTTCGGACTCTTCCTGCCTCAAGAGATGCCAGAACGCACAGAAGTTCTTAACTGGCTGTTTTGGCTGCAGGGTTCTGCCCCATATCTTGGCGGTGGCTTTGGGCATTTCTATTCTTACGCACCTGTAAAAATCGAATACGCGATCGACCGCTTCACCATGGAAGTAAAACGCCAGCTTGATCTGTTAGACAAGCAGCTCGCAAAAACACGTTTTATTGCAGGGGACCAATACAGCATCGCGGACATCGCCATCTGGCCGTGGTATGGCAACCTGGTGCGAGGGACTGCTTACAACGCTGCAGAATTTTTAGATGCAGAAACCTACACACACGTTCAGCGCTGGGCGGAAGACATTGCACAACGTCCGGCCGTACAGCGTGGCGCCATTGTTAATCGTACGTGGGGAGAACCTTGGGAAATGCTCGCGGAACGTCATAAAGCTTCAGATATCGACGCCGTATTGAAACTAAAAAGTTTATAAAGCCCGAACACCCGAAGCGCCTGCTGACCAAATCCTCGAAGTACAGCAGTGGGCATTCCAGCAGCTTTTCTCATTTATAAAGGACAGCATCATGTTGAAGTTTTACTTTCACCCAACCCCCAATCCAATGAAGGTCGCGCTGTTTCTGGCCGAATCCGGTCTGGAGTATGAACTGATCGCCGTGGATACCCGCAAAGGTGAGCAACACGCTGCAGACTTCAGATTGATTAACCCCAACAGAAAAGTGCCTGCGATTGACGATAACGGGACAATCGTCTTCGATTCCAACGCAATTCTTTTATATCTAGCTGAAAAAACCGGCCAATTCCTTGGTAAGCAAGAGGATCGTGGCGAGCTACTGTCCTGGCTGATGTTTATCGCATCGGGTTTGGGGCCCTATTCCGGGCAGGCGGTTCACTTCCAGCATGCCGCGCCCGAGCAACTGGCCTATGCAGTCAACCGCTACCGTCGTGAAGCCCAGCGACATTACCAGATCCTCGATGATCGCCTGGCGAACAGAGAATTTATCGTCGGTGATAGCTATTCCATCGTCGATATTGCCGCGTGGGGCTGGATCGATAAGGTGATGCCCGTTCTTGGGGAAGGAGAACTGGAAAATTATCCCAACCTGAACCGCTGGTTCAAGTCCGTTGATGCACGTCCGGCCGTTGCCAAAGCACGAAACGTTGGCAGTGATATCAGCTTTAAAACTGAGGTTGATGAAGAAACGAAACGCGCGCTCTTTCCGCAGAACTATCCATCATAAAAAACCTGAATAACCATGGTGTGACTTCAACGTCCATATGTACATTGAAGTCACACTTTGCCGCGAAAAGACGGCACGACGCCCGGTTAACTCAGCGCTTCAATCAAGAAATCGATTCGGTCCTGCCCCCAAAACACCTGTTCACCCACAATGAATGTAGGCACACCAAAACCGCCCTTTTCGATCAGTTTAGCGGTATTTTCCGCCAAGACCCTTGTCGATTGAGTCTGATCCAATACCGCTGAAAGACCAAATTTCTCTGCCTGTGACGCAATAAAATCCGGATCAGCGATATCTGCATCCTCACACCACAAACCACGACCGATACTGATCGCCATCTCCAGCCCCTGACCTTTCTCCTTTTCAGCGGACAACACCAGTGCATCGGCAAACGCTTCGTTGCAAGGATAGTGTGCGGGGTGCAAGTTGATAGGAATACCCAAACGCTGGCTCCAACGCGTCAACTCCTGCAACCGGTACGTTTGCCGATTAGGAGAGCGTTTCTTCAACGGCAATCCACCGGTCTCATCAAACAAACGGGCAATCTCTATGGGCTTTACGATCAGATCGAAATCATGATCCGACCGCACACGGAGTAGTTGCTCTGCTGCAAACAAAGACCACGGTGAATTAAGACAGAAATAATATTCTACACTTGCCATACTGCGTCCTCGTTGAGTCATTCCATTTTCGAATATGAGCAAACGGATAGCAGCTTACCAGACACTACCCGCTTCGTGTTAAAGCAGCGCCTGCCGGACATCCTTCAACATGGCATGAATATAGGCCATAAAACGGCCCGCATCGCCGCCGTTGATGGCCCGATGATCGAAAGAGAGGCACAACGGCAACAGGGTTGCAGGGACAAACTGCTCATCGTTCCACACGGGTTTGATTGTTGATTTCGCAATACCAAGAATCGCCACTTCAGGTCCGTTGATAATAGGCGTGAACCCGGTCCCGCCAATTGCTCCCATACTGGAGATGGTGAAGCAACCGCCTTGCATATCGGACACGCTGAGTTTACGATCACGCGCCCTCTGACTCAGATCCGCAATGTCTAGCGTCAGCTCTCGAATACTCTTTTTATCCGCATCCCGAATAACGGGCACGACTAACCCTGCTGGAGAATCCACCGCAAAGCCGATATTAACGTAGGATTTGCTGATCAACTGGTCGTTCACCGGATCAAGCGCCACATTAAATTGTGGAAACTGGCGCAACGCCCGGGCAACAATCGCGATCATAAACGGCAACAGCGTTGGCCGACGTGGTAAGCCCTGTGCGTCATGATCAATCGACCGACGGAACGCTTCAATATCATCAATCACAACCTCATCGAACAAAGTCACATGGGGAATGTTCAGCCAGCAGCGGCTCATATGCGCTGCAGTGGCTTTGGCGATGCCCGATAACGGTTGCTGCTCAACCTCACCATAACGCGTGAAGTCTTCCAGAGGAATCGCCGGAATACCCTGCCCCTGAACGGCAGAAGCTACGGGCTTATCTGCAGCCAGCCGCTGTTTAGCGTAAGCTTTCAGATCCTCTTTCAGAATACGGCCGCGCTTGCCGCTGCCTGACAGTTCCAGCAGATCTATCCCCAGCTCACGCGCCAGCTTGCGTACCGCCGGACCTGCATTAATCTCGCCCCCCGAAATAACAGGAGTCTCATCTGAGTTCATTAATGGCTGAACCAACGGCGCTGATACGACGGATTTCTCCTGCATCACCTCATCCAGCTCAAGTTCTGATGCGGTAGGTGTTTTCTCAGCCGCCTCCACCGCCGACTCCTCCAGAGATGGCTCGGCTTCGTTCGCCTGAATCTGAGTCAGCTCCAGTTCCAGCAAAGGCGTCCCGGTGGCGATCTCTGCGCCCATCTTAACCAACCAGCGTCTGACCGTTCCATCGACAGGCGATGGCACCTCCATGGAGGCTTTATCGGATTCCAGTACCAATAAAGGATCACCCTCGGAAACCTCATCACCGGGTATTGTAAGCAACTCGACGGCTTCACCGCTTCCATCGGTCTCTGGCATAAATATGGTTTGTATTGTCATTGCTCATCTCCACGCAATCAGCACACCACTCAGGCAACACATCTGCCTGTACCCAAGCGGTTTTCATCAAAATTAAAGTGTTTGTTGGCTAATCCGTTTAGAAAGAAGCTGGGTCGGATTTTGACTCAGGAATATTCAGTTCAGTCCGAGCCTGTATCAGCACGTCCTGACTTAACGATCCCGCCCGATACAACCCAGCCAACGCAGACCAGGCAATGTAACGTGCATCCACTTCAAAGTGATCTCGCAGATCGGGCCGCGACTCACTGAGTCCAAACCCATCAGTCCCCAAGGCGACAACAGGCTGCGGAAACCAACGCGCAATACTGGTGGGTAACGACTTCATAAAGTCACTACACGCCACAACAATTCCCTGCTCATCCGCCATCATTTGCTGGATATAATTTTGCTCTGGAACCTCCGGAGTCAGCATATTTTGACGCTCCACCTGCTGCGCCTGACGCAACAGTTCGTTGTAGCTGGTCACACTCCAGATATCTGCGTTGCAGCCATAACCCTGCAGAATCTCGGCGGCTTTCAGGACTTCCTGCATCAGACTGCCGCTGCCCAGCAAATGGACTTTTTGCCCCGTGCTATCGCTTTTCTGATAGCGATACATCCCTTTGAGAATCCCCTCTTCAACACCCTCCGGCATGGCTGGCATCGGGTAGTTCTGGTTGTACAAGGTCAGGTAGTAGAAGATGTTTTCATCGTTCTGATACATACGCTCGATACCGTCCCGTACGATGACCGCCAGTTCATAGGCAAACGCCGGGTCATAACTGCGCATGTTCGGCACCGTAGATGCGATTACATGGGAGTGGCCGTCCTGATGCTGCAAACCTTCACCGTTCAGGGTTGTCCGTCCGGCAGTACCGCCCATCAGAAAACCTTTCGCCATGGAATCAGCACAGCTCCAGATCATGTCGCCGACACGCTGGAAGCCAAAGATCGAATAGAAGATGTAAAACGGAATCATCGGCACCGCGAAATTCGCATAAGCCGTACCCGCCGCCAAAAATGACGCCATGGCACCGGCCTCACAGATACCTTCCTGCAACAGCTGACCATCTTTTGCCTCTTTGTACGGCAGCAGAGAACTGGCATCGACCGGCTTGTATTTCTGCCCTTCGCTGGAATAGATTCCAAACTGCTTAAACAGTGACTCCATGCCAAAGGTCCGCGCTTCATCCGGCACGATAGGCACAATGTATTTGCCCAGCTCTTTGTCTTTCAGCATCGCCGCCAACATACGAACAAACGCCATGGTGGTAGATTGCTCACGCTTGGTGCCTTCGATGGCGACTTTAAACAGGCTGAGAGGCGGCGCGGTTAAACGCTGACACCTCACTTCACGCGATGGCAGATAACCACCCAGCGACTGGCGATGCTGATGCAGATATTGAGCTTCAGGGCTGTCTTCAGCAGGCTTGTACAACTCCGCCTTTGCCATCTGCTCATCGGTCAGCGGGATACCAAAACGTTTACCAATCGCAATGCGCTCCTCCGCACTGAACTGTTTTTTCTGATGCGCGGTATTTTGGCCTTCCGCAGAGGCGCCCATGCCTTCACCTTTTACGGTCTTCATCAGAATCACGGTGGGGCGACCGGTGGCTTGGGCTGCACGCTCAAAGGCTGCGTACAGCTTTTTGCGATCATGGCCGCCGCGACGAATCACCCGGATCTCGTCATTGTTCAGCGTTTTCATCAACTCCGCTAAACGTTCATCACCATCGATCCAATGCTCACGTACGGTGTGCCCGTCAGACACGGTATAGAACTGGTAATCACCATCCACTGCACGGTCCATTCGCGCTTGCAGCAGTCCGTCACGATCACGAGAGAAAAGCTCATCCCACTCGCTGCCCCAGATCACTTTGATCACGTTCCAGCCGGCGCCACGGTAACTACGCTCCAACTCCTGAATAATCTTGCCGTTACCCCGCACGGGGCCATCCAGACGTTGCAGGTTGCAGTTCACCACCATCACCAGATTATCCAAATTCTCGCGGGTGGCCATATTAATGGTACCCAGCACTTCCGGCTCATCTGACTCACCATCGCCGATAAAGCACCATACCTTGCCACCGTTATCAGGCTTCAGTCCCCGGTTTTCGAGGTACTTCATAAAGCGTGCCTGATAGATCGCGGAAGGCGTAGAAAGCCCCATAGATGCCGTCGGTAACTGCCAGAAATCAGGCAAACGACGTGGATGAGGATATGAAGGCAAACCACCACCAGACTGCAGCTCACGGCGGAAATTGTTCACCTGTTGCTCTGATAAGCGATTCTCAAGATAAGCACGTGCGTAAATACCAGGTGCGGCATGTGCCTGTACCATCAGAATATCGCCGCCGTAGGATTCGGAGTGTTTGCGAAACCAATGGTGAAAGCCAACTTCCAGAGCGGTGGCTGCTGACTGATAAGTGGCAACATGACCACCCACACCCGAACCGTCTTCGTTGGCTTTTAAGACCATCGCCATCGCGTTCCAACGAATGATGTTTTCGATTTTCTGTTCCAGCTCGATATTGCCCGGATAGCCGGACTGCTGATGCGGTGGGATAGTATTGCGATACGGCGTATTCAACGTTGCTTCCGGCAGGGTCACACCCTGCTTCAACAGGTGATCCTGCAACAACCGCAGCATCTCGCGGCTGCGATCCTCTCCCTGTTCACGACGGAGATACTCCAGCGCCTCAATCCATTCTGCGTTTTCTAACCCTTTCTCTTCAGCATCTAAACTGTGCTGGATCTGTATGTTATTCATGACCGCGACCTGCTCTGGGATCTATTCTTGTAGTGACCAAAATCCTAGCACTAGCCCGTGAGTGATCGTGGTCAAAAACGCCACTACAAAAACACTTAATTAGAGATATAATCCACAAAACAATTATTTAATAGCGGACACATCCAATACCTATCGAAATGTCACTTTTTTGAACCCAAGCAATGATCTGAGCACCCGCCAACTCAGGGCAACAAGCAACTCAATCAGGTCGATAAGAAATGAAAACTATCAGCCTCTAAAGCGAGAGTAATATGGATAAACTGGACCGGATCGATCGAAGAATTTTGGAGCTATTGCAGAAAGATGCACGTATCAGCATTGCAGAATTAGCCGACGCGGTAGGTCTGTCGCAGACACCCTGTGGACGGCGGATAAAACAACTTGAAGCAAAGGGATTGATCGCTAAACAGATCGTTGTGCTGGATCAGAAGAAGATCGGCCTGCCAATGAGCATTCTGGTACAGATCTCACTCGACAAACAAACCAAGGACAAACTTAAAACCTTCGAGGATGCCGTCGCCCTGATCCCCGAAGTAATGGAGTGCTACCTGATTACCGGCAGCCAGTCGGACTATTTACTGAAGGTGGTTACCCGCGATCTCGATCACTATCAGCAGTTACTCTTAGACCACCTGACCGTCATCGAAGGTGTTAACTCGATTATTACTAACTTCATCATGCGACAGCCGATCAATAAGACGGCCTATAACCTTGACCATCTCAGCAAGTAAACCCGCCTGTATCGATAACGGATCAGTTGCTGCTGGCCAACTTAGTACCAAAACCGATTAACAGCACGCCCGTGATGCTATCCAGCACTTTCGCAACACGCGGTTGCTGCAACCAACGACGGGCACGCCCGACCATCAGCACCAGCGCGCCTTGCCACAGCATACCAATAGAGAAATGCACCGTGGCCATCATCAATGCCTGCGGCAGTGCCGAATAGGCAGGATCAATAAACTGCGGCAAAAAAGCCATATAGAAGATGATCGGTTTGGGATTCAGGACGTTCGACAACAAGCCCTCTCGCAGCGAAACCATCACGGGAACGCCGTAAACCGCTTCCGGTTGCTCCAGCTGTAACGTCTTACGATTGATTGCCGAACGCAGGCTCTGTACCCCCAACCAGATCAGGTACGCTGCTCCCGCTAGCTTGAGCAGCATAAATAGCTCCGCTGAACCCAGCAGAATGACCGACAACCCTGCCGCAGAGATACTGGCATGGATGAACAGACCTAAACAGATACCCAGACTGGTCAACAGTCCGTCACGATGACCGCCGCGGGCAGCGTTTCGCATCACCAATAACGTATCAACACCCGGCGTCAGGGTCAGTGCGGTAATGGCGATCAAAAAGGGTAACCACAGGAACTGATCAAACATAATCTGTACTACACATCTCGTTAACTGATCCAGCAGTGTAAGTTAAATGCCATTCACGATCCAATGACCCGCCTCTGTGTGCCGCCCCTCTAAGCTATACGAACAAGGTCACTATACTGCCGAGTACTAACGCAAATATTTTCCACCATCGCTGATCCGGTTGAACCAGTGATAGTGGGGGTTTGCTTGTGCATTATCGACATTCTCAGGCGGTGTATCCCGATCAGTGTCTTTGTCACCAAACGATCGCATTTCGAGATTAAAACGAAAGCCCGAACGCGGTTCAGCACTGCTGCCATGCAGATGTGCACTGGAAAAACACAGCAGATCACCGGGGTCGAGAAGGATATTGACCCCTTCATCAGTCACCGTCTCTACCGCTTGTGGCGCATACGGATAATCGATCTGCGCATTTGCCGATATCGATTGAGCTTGCTGGCGGGCTTTGCGAAAAGCCTCAAAGCTCCAGTCTGCAGTAGTGTTTACCACAGGAGTGGACCAGTAGTGCGGATAGAACGTCAGTGTATTGCCATTTGAAATAGGGTAAATCGGGCTCCACCAATTGATCTGATGCTGGATATTACTGCCCCATGTATCACGGTGCTGGCCAATGCTACCTCTAAACTGCGAATTCGAATCTCTTGTGGGGGGAACACAGCGAAGGAATAGTTTATCGGCATAGTTGTGCTGGATACTCATACCACTCTGTGCGAGCGCATCCTTGAACAGATCACGCATTCGGGCGGCTTTATAAAACGACGTTTGCAACAGGGCCATTTCAGCCGCAAACCCTTGAGGATCAGATTGGAACCTATCCGACAGAGATGTTTGATCTCCGAAATGGCTCCGAATCAACTCATCCATCTCCCGCTGAAGTTCAAGCATCGCGGGAATCCTGGAGAATAGAATCAGATCACCCTTGAACAGATACGCGTTACGCTCACGATCATTAAGCGGTTGTGACGTGCGAATGATCTTCATATCCCCTACTTCCCCCCTGCTATCGAAAATTGAGCTACAGGTTAAGGAATGAAGCATCTTACAGACAGGTACAGTGCCTGAAACTGAGACGGGTACACACCTGCCCGTCAGGATTTTCCTTTCAGATTCACCGAACCAAACGTCGACTCTTTCTTGGCTTCGCTAAACGCCCCTGACGAGATTGAATCCTGAGGTTTGCTGATCAGCTTACGCCGCACGACTGACGGTGCTGCTTCCGGTTCGACCGGCACCTGCCCTTTTTTAATCGCAGCGCGTTCTTCACTCGGCGGGACCCCCATGTGTTCGCGGTAACACTTGCTGAAATGCGGCGTCGAGACAAAACCGCAGGCCGCAGCGATGTCGATAATCGGCATGGTATTCTGCATCAGTAGCTGACGTGCTCTTAACAGGCGTAACTTGAGGTAATACTTGGACGGAGAACAATCGAGGTATTTCTGAAACAGTCTCTCCAGCTGACGGCGCGACAGATCAACAAACTCGGCCAGTTCATCCATCTCGATTGGCTCTTCGATGTTGGCTTCCATCAGTGCGACCACTTCCACCAACTTCGGCTGGGAGGTCCCCAACACATGGCGCAGCGGCACTTTCTGCTGATCACTTTCATCACGAATCCGATCACAGATAAACATCTCTGAAATGGCGGCAGACAAGCGGTAACCGTGTTCCTGCTTGATGATGTTCATCATCATATCCAGTGCGACGGTGCCACCACTGGCGGTAAAACGGTTGCGGTCCAGACTGAATAAACTGTTGGTACAACGCACGTGCGGGAAGGTTTCCTGCATCGATGCCAGATACTCCCAATGCACACTGCACTCATAACCGTCCAGCAACCCGGCATCTGCCAGCGGATACGCACCGGTGCAGATACCGCCGAGGGTACAGCCCTTGCGATCCATATCCCGTAACCAGTTGAGGTGCGCTTTGTTGTACGCCTTGGTGACATTGACACCACCGACCACAATCACCGTATCCAGCTCAACCTGATCTGCAACACTGGCATCAGGCGTGATCTGGATACCATCACTTGCGCTTACTGGCTGACCATCAATGGTCAGAGTGTGCCAGTTATACAGCTTTTCGCCGCTGAGCTGGTTGGCCATACGTAAGGCTTCGACCGCCGAAGCCAAAGAGATCATGGTGAAGTTATTAAGCAGCAGAAAGCCAATCGAACGGACTGGTTCAGAAACAGTTTCGGTCGTTGAACGCACCATAAATCAACCCCAAACCGGTTCTGGCTTCGCCACCGCTGACCGGCTTTTATATCATTGTTATTTCAGATCCGGGCTTCCATCCCGATCCGACAATGGCCACGACAATCCGCCCAGCCATTGATTAAATAATAAGCAGAAAACAGAGAAGCCACTACCTGATAATCAACAAGTAGCGGCGAGTCTCTACCAATGGACTAACACTCGATAGCGTTTACGGCCAAACCGCCGCGAGAAGTCTCTTTGTATTTATCCTGCATATCCATGCCGGTATCACGCATGGTCTTGATTACCTTATCCAGCGAGATAAAGTGATCGCCATCACCGCGCAGAGCCATCTGGGTCGCGTTGATCGCTTTCATCGCACCGATGGCGTTACGCTCGATACATGGCACTTGTACCAAACCACCCACCGGATCACAGGTCAGCCCCAGATTGTGTTCAAGTCCAATCTCCGCTGCGTTTTCCACCTGTGCAGGCGTACCGCCCAGCACTTCACACAAGCCCGCCGCAGCCATCGCACAGGCAGAACCCACTTCGCCCTGACAGCCGACTTCGGCGCCGGAGATCGAAGCGTTTTTCTTACACAACGAGCCAATCGCAGCGGCCGCCAGTAGAAAATCCACCACGCACTCTTCTGTTGGGTTGGATGTGAATTCCATGTAGTACATCAACACAGCCGGAATAATGCCTGCCGCACCGTTGGTTGGTGCCGTCACCATACGACCACCACCGGCGTTCTCTTCGTTCACGGCCAGGGCGTAGAGGTTGACCCAATCCATCGCACTCAATGTGGAACTGATCACATTAGGTTTAGTGGAACGGATCAGAGATTTATGCAGGCTCATGGCGCGACGCTTAACATGCAAACCGCCAGGCAAAGTGCCCTCTTTATGCAGGCCGGTGGCGATGCAATCTTTCATCGCGGCCCAGATATCCATCAAGCCATCACGCACTTCCTTCTCTGTGCGCCAGACCTTTTCGTTTTCCATCATCAACTGGCTGACGGTGAGCTTATTGCTCTCACATAACTCCAGCAGTTCAACCGCATTGTTAAAGTCGTAAGGCAGTTCAACCTGAGGGACCAGATGCGCGTCAGCGGTCGCCTCACTTTCGTCGATCACAAAACCGCCACCGATGGAGTAATAGGTGTTTTCGTAGATCACTTCGTCATCCGCACCGAAGGCACTCAGGTGCATGGCGTTGGGATGATATGGCAGGTTCTCTTCGAGCAAGCGCATATCCCGTGACCAGATAAACTCAACCGGGTATTCACCCAGTAACTTGAGGCTGGAACACTCTTTCAATGCAGCTACTTCAGGCAAGATGATCTCTGGATCGACGCTATTGGGGCGTTCGCCCATCAGACCCAGAATGACCGAATTATCGGTGCCATGACCCACACCGGTAGCACTGAGGGAGCCATACAGATCAGACTGAATACGCTTAACGTCTTGTGCTTTTCCAATCTGCGCCAGATGATCGGCAAACTCGGCTGCCGCCAACATGGGGCCAACCGTATGTGAACTGGATGGGCCTACGCCTATTTTAAAAAGATCAAACACACTGATAGACATACTGCCTCCGCCGCTATGAATAGCGCTGATTATTATTGTGATAAAGGAGGATTATGCGCTTCGGTCAAAACCAGGTATGTCAGATTACGACCTGTAGTTTCCTTAAAGCGTTGTTTCGAAGCAGAGCAAACAGAAGAAAGAGGAGGCTGACCTAAAATGGTGGGAGGTATCCGCATCGGGATGCAGAGGGTCAGCCTCGAAGGTGTGCGCTTATCAAGACGCAAACACAGGTTGAAACTAAGGAACCTGCGAACAAGTCACAGGGTTAAAGTAGCGTCAGACGTTACTTTACTTACTAAAAACAACAGTACGGCTTCCGCACAGGAATACGCGCTTTTCGATATGGCAACGTACGGCATTCATCAGCGTGATGCGCTCCACATCCTGGCCTTTCGCGATCAGGTCTTCCGGGTAGTGAGCGTGATCAACCTGCTGCAAACCCTGAGCAATGATCGGACCTTCATCCAGATCGTTGTTCACGTAATGCGCGGTTGCGCCGACCATCTTCACACCCTTCTCCCATGCCTGATGGTACGGTCGTGCACCTTTAAAGCCCGGCAATAAGGAATGGTGAATATTGATCGCTTTACCATCGAGGTATGAGCAAAGATCCGCCGACAATACCTGCATGTAGCGCGCCAGCACCACCAGCTCGATATCGTACTCTTCAAGCAGCTTGACGATCTGTGCTTCCTGCTCCGGTTTTGTATCCGGCGTAATCGGCAGGTGGTAGTACGGAATATCATGCCACTCCGCCAGATGCTTCAGATCCGGATGGTTGGAGATAATTACCGGTACTTCAATGTTCAACTGCCCCGTACGATGGCGGTACAGCAGATCGTTCAGACAGTGATCGTACTTTGACACCAGAATCGCCACACGCGGGCGGTGTTCCGGCGGCGTCAGGCTCCACTCCATCTCGAACTCTTCCGCGCGAGGTGAAAAGCCGGTGTTAAACTCTTCGGCGCTAAAGCCTTCAAACTGAGGGTGAAACTCGATGCGGATAAAGAAGCGATCAGCAGCACGGTCATCAAAGGAGTGGATATCTTCCACGTAGTTTCCGTACTCCGCCATGTAACGTGTCACCACATCTACAGTGCCCAGAACACTCGGACAGCTGGCAGTAAAGATCCAGGGTTTGAGCTTAGATTTCATAGCAATCTCTTGAATATCAGAAACTATCTTGCATGTCAGAGACCGCCCTCCTGAGAGGGCGGTCCCGGCACGTTCCAGATCAGGCGTCTACCACCAGACCAAACTCGCGGCTGGCATCCTGAATCCACAGCCAGAGGTAATCCGAGAAACTGCGACGAATCACCAGCTCGAACTGTTTCTCACCGGTACGACGGATCACTGCGGTGCTTTTCGCAAAGACAGTGGAGACCACCTTGCCAACCGGGAACTCTGACGGATGCAGGTCAATCGGGGTGGATTTCTTCAGCATGTCCACCACGTTGTCACCGGACAGTTCCAGTACGGTGGAGCCACCACTGCCATTGACCAGCGAGTAGTGGCCGTCCATCTCATCGCGGAAACGGGTTTCTACGTCGAACGCTTTCAAACCCGGTACGATAATCAGCCACTCGTCCGGCGACATCCAGCGAATGGATACATCACCTTTTTCAACGGAGGTCAGCGGCTGCAAAGGCAGCGCCATGCCCAGAACCCGCTCAACGGCCGCCAGCTGATCTGCGTTGTTTGGGTTACAGCGCAACGTCAGATGACCCAACAGTTTGTTCTCACGCAGACGGACTCCGCCCTTACGTGGTCCCTGCTTGGCCAGGCTATCCAGATCCGCGTGATACAGCGGGGATTCCGCACGTACCTCAGGACCGGCAACCTGATTCATGACCACGGCTTTCGTGGACGCTACTTTTTCTTCCGGTACAGCTACAGTCAGATCAGACATTTTGACGCTCCCCTTTCGGATCAAGGAAGATCGGGCTACAAATTTCAGCTTCAACAACAGTGCCATCAGCCAGCGGGTAGAAAACTTTCTCGCCCATCTTGTTCAGGCCACCTTTAACAAAGCCCATGGCGATGCTGCGATCCAGATTGGCACTCCAGTAACTGGAGGTGATGTGACCAACCATTGGCATCGGAATCGGTGCTTTCGGATCCAACACACCTTGTGCACCTTCCGGCAACACAACCTTAGGATCGGTGGTTTTCAGACCCACCAGCTGCTTACGGTCTTCGCGTACACAGTCCTCACGGGCCATACCACGCTTACCGATGTAGCTGAACGGTTTCTTCTGAGCCACACACCAGCCCATACCCAGATCGAACGGGTGAACAGAACCGTCTGTATCCTGACCGGCGATGATGAAACCTTTCTCTGCACGCAGAATGTGCATGGTTTCGGTGCCGTACGGAGTCAGGTTGAACTTCTCACCGTGTTCGAACAGCTTCTCCCACACGTGCATGCCGTAGTTGGCCTGAACGTTAATCTCGTAAGAGCACTCACCGGTAAAGGAGATTCGGAACACACGTGCCGGAACCCCTGCAACAGTGGTTTGCTTCCAGTCCATGAACGCGAAGTTCTCGTTGGACAGGTCACAATCGGTCAACTCGGCAAGCAACTTACGGCTGTTCGGGCCGGAGATTGTCAGCGTGGACCAGTGATCAGTGACAGTGTTGAAGTACACTTCCATCTCAGGCCATTCGGTCTGATGGTAGAGTTCCAGCCATTCCAGTACGCGTGCAGCGCCACCGGTGGTGGTGGTCATCAGGAAGTGGTTCTCACCCAGACAGGAGGTCACACCGTCATCGAAGACCATGCCGTCTTCACCGCACATCAGGCCATAACGGCACT
Organism: Pontibacterium sinense; assembly: GCF_015209595.1. Lineage (GTDB taxonomy): Bacteria > Pseudomonadota > Gammaproteobacteria > Pseudomonadales > Balneatricaceae > Pontibacterium > Pontibacterium sinense. The sequence continues at coordinate 64,810 of NZ_JADEYS010000014.1, forward strand.
TACCGACCGCCAGTTTGGCCCAGGCATTGGTGTAAACACGGCCCAGGAATTCACGGGCGTCTTTACCCTGAATATCGATCTTACCCAGCGTGGACGCATCCAAGATACCGACAGACTCACGCGTTGCCAGACATTCACGGTTCAGTGCTTCCTTCATGGACTCACCCGGTTTCGGGAAGTACCAAGGACGTTTCCACTGGCCCACATCCTCAAATTTCGCACCACGCGCCACGTGCCATTTATGCATCGCGGAGTAACGCTCAGGATCAAACAGCGCGCCACAGTCACGGCCGGCGATTGCACCAAAAGACACCGGGGTGTAGTTCGGACGGAAGATCGTTGTACCGGTTTCCGGAATGGTTTTGTTCAGCGCTTTCGCCGCCACGGCCATACCGTTGATGTTACCCAGCTTGCCCTGATCAGTACCAAAACCCATCGCTGTGTAACGTTTCACGTGTTCGATGGACTCATAACCTTCGCGACACGCCACTTCGATACCCGCAGCCGTTACGTCAGTCTGGTAATCGACGAACTGCTTTGGCGCCTGTGATGTGGGTTTCAGGTGCGGAATGTGGAACAGGGTCATAGGAGCACCCTCATTCACCTCTTCCGCCTTCGGCAACATCACTTCAGAGGCACTCAGGCCCACTTCAGCAACCGCCTTAAGACCGGCATTCAGACCTTCAAACAGTGCAGTACTGGTGCTGTAGCTACCATTGATTGCACCCGCCGTCAGCTGCTTCTGAACCGTAGGTCCCGGCAGGAAGCCGACAACATCGTCGTTCCAAACCGGACGGCTGCCCGTGTGGCAAGACAGGTGAATAACCGGACTCCAGCCACCGGAAGATGCCACGGTGTCAGCAGACAGTTTGCTCACGGAGCCAGTCACTTTATTGCCATCTGCACTGATTGGCGCAACAGACACACCGCTCACGCGCTTGCTGCCCTGAACTTCAATCACCGCAGAACCGGTGATCAGGTTCAGTCCACGCTGACGCGAAGCTTCAACACGGTCACCTTTAGGGTTCTGACGCGTATCGACAATCGCCACGACCTTACGGCCCGCATCATGCCAATCCAACGCGGCCTGATAACCGGAATCGTTGGTGGTCATCAGCACCAGCTCGTTACCCGGTGCAACGCCGTAACGGTTGATGTAGGTCGATACCGCATTCGCGACCATGCAACCCGGTACATCGTTGTTTGCGAAGACCAGTGGACGTTCGTGCGCACCGGTCGCCAGAACAACCCATTTAGCGCGCACACGGTGCAGTCGCTGACGAGCCTGACCCGCCGGTGCAATATCGGCGATATGATCCGTGCAACGTTCGTGAATCGTCAGGAAGTTGTGGTCATGGTAGCCATTCACCGTAGAGCGCGGCAGCAACATCACATTGTCGTATCCACGCAGCTCTTCAACGACCGCGTTAACCCATTCAGACGCTGGCGCACCGTTCAGTGTTTCTTTACTGCTCAGCAGGCTACCACCAAACTCGTTCTGCTCATCGGCAAAGATGACACGCGCACCACTGCGAGCAGCGGTCAGTGCCGCAGACAGACCCGCAGGTCCGCCACCGACCACCAACACATCACAGTGCTGGTTAATTTTGTCGTAGGTATCCGGATCACTTTCCAGCGGGGAACGACCCAAACCGGCCGCTTTACGAATCATCGACTCGTAGGTATCCCACAGAGACTTCGGATACATGAAAGTTTTGTAGTAGAAACCCGGTGGCATCATGCTGCCGCCCATCTTACCGATGGTGCCCATCAGATCGGTTTCTACACTTGGCCAGCCATTCGTCGAGGACGATACCAGACCGTTAAACAGTTCCTGCTGCGTCGCACGAACGTTTGGCACCTGAGTGGCTTCAGTTGCGCCCAGCTGCAGGACCGCATTCGGCTCTTCTGCACCCGCGGCAACGATGCCGCGCGGACGGCTGTATTTAAAACTACGACCAACAATATCAATGCCGTTGGCCAGCATGGCAGATGCCAGAGTGTCACCCAGGAAGCCGTTAAACTTTTTACCGTTGTAGGTAAATGTCAGAGGCTTGGAACGGTCGATGCGACCTCCGCTCTGCAGGCGGTTTTTCTGTGTCATAACTCCGCTCCTGTTATTTGCTATTACCAGACTGGGCAACCACCGAAGGCTGTTCTCCAATCTTGTAAACTTCTTTGATTTCGTAAGTCTGGGTGTCGCGGGTGATGTTGAAGAACTTGCGACATCCGGCAGCATGCACCCACAACTCGTGGTGGATGCCACGTGGGTTCTTACGGAAGTAAAGGTATTCACCCCACTCCTTATCGGAGCAGGCTTCAGGGTCCAGCGGACGGGCGATATGCGCCTGACCTGAAGCGTGGAACTCTTCCTCTTCCCGGTATTCCGCACAGTGCGGGCAGTAGATATGGAACATGTAATTCTCTCCCGTTAGTGTGCTACACCGGCAGCGCCGTGCTCATCGATCAGCGCGCCGTCGTGGAATCGGAACATGGAAAATGGCTTCGCCAACTCATGCATCTCGCCTTTTGCCAGTGATGCGGCAAATACGTTGCCGGACCCCGGCGTGGCCTTAAAGCCACCGGTACCCCAACCGCAGTTGAAGAACAGGTTTTTAACCGGCGTATCACTGATGATCGGACAGGCATCCGGGCACGTATCTACGATACCGCCCCACTGACGGTTCATCCGCACGCGGCTGAACATTGGGAACAGCTCCACAATCGCCTGCACCGTATGCTCAATCGTTGGGAAAGAACCGCGCTGACCGTAACCGTTGTAACCATCGATACCGGCACCAATGACCAAGTCCCCTTTATCGGACTGGCTGACATAACCGTGTACGTGGTTGGACATCACAACCGTATCCAGTACCGGTTTGATCGGCTCAGATACCAGTGCCTGCAATGGATGCGATTCCAGCGGCAGTTCAAAACCGGCTTTCTTCGCCAACACACTGGAATTACCTGCAACCACACAACCCACTCGATCTGCTTTGATATCGCCGTAACGGTTGGTTTTCACACCCACTACGGTGCCATCTTCGATGATCAGGTCGGTGACTTCGGTTTGCTGAATCAGGTCCACACCGTGAGAATCCGCACCACGGGCAAAGCCCCATGCCACTGCATCGTGACGTGCAACACCACCACGTGGCTGCCAGGACGCACCCATGATTGGGTAACGGGTATTTTCAGAACAATCCATATGCGGCACGATCTCTTTGATCTGCTGCGGATCCAGTACTTCACCGTCGACACCGTTCAGGCGGTTTGCATTTACACGGCGCTCAATATCGCGCATGTCCTGCAGGGTATGACCCAGGTTCAGTACACCACGCTGGGAGAACATCACGTTGTAGTTCAGGTCCTGCGACAGACCTTCCCACAACTTCATCGCGTGCTCATACAGGTGAGCCGCTTCGTCCCACAGGTAGTTGGAACGTACAATGGTGGTATTACGTGCGGTGTTACCCCCACCCAAGTACCCTTTTTCGATGACCGCGACATTGGTCACACCAAACTGTTTCGCCAGGTAGTACGCCGTTGCCAGACCGTGGCCGCCGCCACCCACGATGATCACATCGTATTTCTTCTTCGGCGTAGGGTTACGCCAGGCGCGCTGCCAGTTTTCATGATGGCTAAGACTGTGCTTGAACAGTCCGAAACCTGAATAATGCTGCATGGTATCAGCTCCCGTTTAAGGGGCGGTCAGCGCTCGCTAACCGCCGCAGTTCTGTTCAAATTAGCGGTAAACCGGGTAGTCAGCGCACAGCGCCAGTACCTGTTCTTTCACGTCGGCAATCTTCGCGTCCAGCGCTTCCGGCTGGTCCAGAACATCCAACAGATCGGAGATCCAGCCCGCCAGTGTGCGGCACTGCTCTTCTTTGAAACCACGTGTCGTCACAACCGGAGAACCGATACGCAGACCCGAGGTAACAAATGGAGACTGAGGATCGCCCGGTACAGCATTTTTGTTCACGGTGATGTTGGCGCGACCCAGCGCAGCATCTGCATCTTTACCGGTCAGGCCCTGTTTGATCAGGCTCAGCAGGAACAGGTGGTTATCGGTGCCACCGGATACAACTTCGTAGCCACGCTCGATAAACACATCCGCCATCGCGCTGGCATTCTTCACAACCTGCGTCTGATATGCGGTGAACTCAGGCTCCAGCGCTTCTTTAAAGGCAACCGCTTTTGCAGCGATTACGTGCATCAGAGGACCACCCTGACCACCCGGGAAGACTGCGGAGTTAATCTTCTTCTCCATCGCAGTATCGCGGGAAAGAATCAGACCACCACGCGGACCGCGCAGTGTTTTGTGCGTAGTGGTGGTGACAACATCTGCGAATGGCAGCGGGTTCGGGTACTGACCGGCAGCGACCAGACCAGCAACGTGTGCCATATCAACAAACAGGTACGCGCCCACTTTGTCGGCGATCTCGCGAAAACGCGCCCAATCGACAACACGGGAGTAAGCAGAGAAACCCGCAACAATCATTTTCGGCTTGTGCTCAACGGCCAGCGCTTCAACCTGTGCGTAATCGATCTCGCCGGTCTCTTCATTCAGACCGTACTGCACCGCGTTGTAGATCTTGCCGGAGAAGTTCACATGAGAACCGTGAGTCAGATGACCACCGTGTGCCAGGCTCATGCCCAGTACGGTATCGCCCGGTTCGCACAACGCCATATAAACAGCGGCATTCGCCTGAGAACCGGAGTGAGGCTGGACGTTAGCGTACTCTGCACCGAACAGCTCCTTGGCACGATCGATTGCCAGCTGCTCTGCTACATCAACGTGTTCGCAACCACCGTAGTAGCGCTTTTCCGGGTAACCTTCCGCATACTTGTTAGTCAGCACAGAACCTTGTGCCTGCATAACGCGCGGACTGGTGTAATTCTCCGAAGCGATCAACTCGATGTGTTCTTCCTGACGTTGCGCTTCACGCTCCATTACTACCCACAGAGCATCGTCAAAACCTTGGATCTGGTCATCTTTAGTAAACATTTGCACCTCCTCACCCGACTAGTCGGTGAGTCACAATTTCAGTTTTTAGTTATTTTTTCCTGCCTCTCCCCAAGTACTGCAAAGGGATAGATATCAGGCCGGGAGGTAAACGCTATACGGTGTAACTGGCTAGGGGCCCTACACGAAAGGGCGTGCTCAACAACTCCCACGACACCGATAGTATCGGGTCTCAGAGAGGCGGCTATGCTCGAATACGTCTTGGTAATATCAATTTACGACAGCACCGGGGATATATGCGTAACAGGTCGAAGAACACCGGAAAGGCATGAGCGACACCGCTATATAGCAGCTATGACTGCTGCTCATCAGCGAATCAATAAACTAATCTCAGGCGGTGGCTTCCAGCACCGCCCTATCCTGATTACGTCAGGATTTACCAATAGTTTTACTCACAGCGACACATACAGACAGGATCGTTGCTTGAAGGGATAACCGGTTGTTAGGGTCCGAATTTTTCCACTGACAGACGCGGCCCCGATGAACACAGAAACATCCACACTCAACAATGACTACATCAAGGGATTCCTGCTGGTGCTGGTATCAGCCTGTGGTTATGGTCTGCAACCCCTATTCACACACGTTGCATATAGTGATGGCGCAAGCCCGGTCGGGTTACTGGTACTGAGATTTTCCACTGCGGCCGCCATCATGCTGATCTGGCTAAGACTGCGTCGTCTGCCGATTCCGCCCCTGCGCCATAACCTGCAGTACCTGCTGGTCGGGATTGGTTATTCGGGCGCAGCGCTGGGGTATTACAATGCCAGTCATAGCATGTCGGTCAGTCTGGCCGTCATCCTGCTGTTCTCTTTCCCTGCGTTTGTGATCCTGTTTTCGATTCTGTTTCTAAAAGAGAAAGCGACCGGCAAAAAGCTGCTCAGTGTCACTCTGGCCATTGGTGGTGTGATGGTTGCTGTGGGCATCGATATTCAAGGAGACGGTCAGGGTATACTCTGGGCGTTGTTCGCGGCACTGAGTTATGGCGCGGCCATTCTATACGGTAGCCATCGGGCAAGCCCCAGCCATCCATTACAATCCGCATGTACGGTACTTATTGGTTGCCTGATTTCATGCCTGATCGCCAGCACGATGCAAACCACCCACTGGCCACAATCTGAATTCGGCTGGCTATCGATCATCGGACTGGCGCTTTTTGCCACCATCCTACCCATTGCCACCTTTATCGCTGGGTCGCCCAAAATTGGTGCCTCGGATGCTTCAACCATCTCCACAATGGAACCGGTGGTCGCGGTTACCATCGCCCTGATCCTGATCGGTGAGCAATTAAATACCGGCACGTACATTGGAGGTTTAATGGTTATTACTGCGGTTATCATTCTTTCGCGCAGCAAATAAATCCAGAAAGAAAAACCGCTCTATTAATATCCAAAGTATATATGGATATATAAAAAACCCACCCAAAAATAAAAAAACCACCCATTTCTGGGTGGCAAAGTATATCCTTCATTGATGGATCGGTATCGATCGATATAAATATTACCGTTTGCCCTGAAAGCCCGTTTGCCTGTATGCGCTGCATGACGATATTTTTTGCGACAAACACAGCTTCAAGTCTTACCCATAATCGATAGAATCCCCAAACCACGTGACTTACAGCTTATTTCGGGCAAAAAAAACCACCCAATGGCGTAGGGTGGTATAAAAAGACCCGTGATATACAAGGGGTTGGAGCGAGGCAAGATTTCGCATGCTAAAACCTAGCATTAACATACGAAGGGACAAGGCATTACAACTGAATGCAAGTGCCAACAACGGTAGAGCCTGAATAATCCATCATTCAGTCAAAGTCGTTATAAACATCATAAGAATCAAACTCCCCTGATTCAGGTTGATGTTTGACTCTGACTAAAACCAGATTAACTCAAGGCCCCAGAGGAAGATTATCTGAAAGCGACGCCGATATACCTGAAAATAATAATTATTAAAAACACCCGCCTATGATGACGCAACATTATGCAATGTGACCCAGCACACCCACACACCCCTGTTCGCGGACCTAGCCAGCACACCAACGGTCCTTAGGCTACGCTAACCCAATACAATTTGGCTGAACCCAATTCGAGATAATGCTCATCTCGACGTATACTAAAAGTCTAAAGCAATCATGGGGTTAAACCACAATGAGATCGTCAGGCAAACAACCGGCTCCGCTCTCGACAACCACCGACTATCAAGTCGGCCAGGACAACATACAGCCATTTGGGCTTGATATTCACAACTTGGTTTTCCCCATCTCCGCCGCCTGCATTGTTGTTTTCGTTGCGCTGACCCTATTGTTTCAAGAACAGTCCGCAACCCTTTTCAACGAGTTACGCCCTTGGCTGACAACGCAACTGGATTGGTTCTTTGTCATCAGCGTTAACTTCTTTGTACTGTTTTGCCTGTACATCGCCTTTTCCAGAACGGGGCGTGTCCGTATCGGCGGACCCGATGCGAAACCGGAGTTCAGTTATCCCGGCTGGCTAGCCATGCTGTTTTCCGCAGGTATAGGTATCGGCCTGATGTTCTTTGGCGTACTGGAACCGGTCAACCACATGTTGAGCCCTCCTTTAGGCATAACGCCAGAAAGCGCAGAAGCGGCCCGATTGGGGATCGCAGCCTCTGCGTTCCATTGGGGTATGAGCGCCTGGGCCGTATACGCGGTTGTTGGTTTAGCACTGGCTTATTTCACCTTCAATCATGGACTGCCACTGACCCTGCGCTCTGCCTTTTACCCGCTTTTGGGTGATCGTGTATGGGGCCTGCCAGGTCATTTGATCGATATACTGGCCGTGTTTGCCACCATTTTTGGTCTGGCGACCTCGTTGGGGTACGGTGCAGAACAAGTAGCAGCAGGGTTGAACGAGTTGTTTGGCATTACCCCCACGGATGTTGTGAAAGTTATCCTGATCATTGGTATCACCGCGATCGCTGTTGGCTCCGTGGTTGCTGGACTGGATGCGGGCGTAAAGCGCCTAAGCGAGATCAATATGATCATGGCTGTATTGCTACTGCTGTTTGTGTTTTTCAGCGGCCCGACACTGGATCTGATCAGCGGTTTCGTCATTGGTTTGAAAGACTATGTTGTCTACAGCTTTCCACTGTCGAACCCCGTTGGCCGTGAAGACACCAGCTTCTTTCATGGCTGGACCACCTTTTACTGGGCATGGTGGATTGCCTGGTCTCCGTTTGTGGGTATGTTTATCGCCCGTGTCAGTAAAGGCCGTACCATCCGCGAATTTATGGTCTGTGTACTGATCGTACCGACCCTATTCTGCCTGCTCTGGATGACCGTCTTTGGTGGCACCGCCATTGAACAGATGGCCGGTGGATACGACGGTGTGCGTGATACCGTTCAAAACTGGACACCTGAGCTGGCTCTGTATCGCTTGCTCGATAACTTACCCATGAGCTACTTGATGTCTCTGGTGTCCCTGATCCTGATCGTTATCTTCTTCGTTACATCCTCGGATAGCGGCTCATTGGTCATTGATACCATTACCGCTGGCGGTATTCTCAATCCACCAGTGCCACAGCGTGTGTTCTGGTGCACATTCGAGGGGATGGTGGCAATAGCATTGCTATTGGGTGGCGGGCTTGGCTCTCTTCAGGCTGCAACCGTATCAACAGGCTTCCCTTTCTGCATCGTGCTGCTGGTGATGTGTTTTAGTTTGTATAAGGGACTGAAGCACGAACAGGTTTAGTCTCTCAGTGACAGATCAAAAAAGCCCGCTGCGTCCGACAGCGGGCTTTTTACTTAGCACTTACCAATGCGCTTAACACTCTACCACTTATCTTGCGTATGCTTCCGCTCTTAAACCCAGAACCTTGCCTACCGTACGATTCCAGTTAGCGGCACATTCCGGGCCACAACGCTCCGCCCAGCGAGGCAAGATAACCTCCGCAGCGACTTTATTACGTACCATAAGGTCCGATTTGGTGGGCTCTACCAGTGTCATATTCCCCACCTCACCGATCGCACAAGGCCCATCGGCGAGACACGACAACGCGATAGCATCTTCGGTCGCCGTTTCTTGCCACATTTTTTCGTTTAACAAGGAGATCTCTTTTTGCAGGAGGGCTTTCAACTCGTCACTGAGCAGGTTCCACTTATCCATATTCATGGCACCAAATGCCAACCCCCAGCCCACGCGTAAGGTATAACCATATGAAGCGACCTCATAGAGTTTGCCGGTATAAGCAGACATCGTGCCGGTGATCGCGCAATCAAAGATGCCCTTCTCCAGCGCTTGAGGTACGTCATTAAACGATGCACTCACCGGTATCGCCCCAACACCTTCAACAAAATCCCCTAACGTCGCCAAAAATACGCGAATTCGTTTACCTTTAAGGTCATCGATATTGCGTATCGGGCTATTGCACCAGATCATCTGGCTTGGGAAGGGATACAGCATCATCAGCTTAGCGTTGTATTTTTCTGCGAAGGCGCGCTCCAGAGTAGGAAAGTAGGCATTCGCAACCTGCTTCTGTACCCCGATGTTCTGCACCAAAGAGGACAGATCAGCCCCTTCAAATATTTCACTTTCCGGTACCACATAGCCGGGCAGACCAAACGCAAAATCGAACACGCCATTCTTAACCAAGCGCATGATTTCATGGCCTTTCATACCCAGTTCGGTATGGGATTTTATCTCGCCAACGATACGACCGTCAGTGACATCCGCAATATGCTGATTCCAGAAAGGCCCCTCATGCTTTTGGTAATTCGTAAAATATTCCCATGTACCGACCCCTTTGATGATGACAGTATCGTTAGCCATCAGGAGGCCACTCATCATTGTCATCACAAAACCCAGAAGGATCGAAGCTGAGTATTTCTTAACCCTTTTCATAGACACTGGCTTTTTATTTACCTTGAATGCTGCACGAAGTGATTTTCCAGAGTAGCCTTTATTATAGCCTTTGACTATAACCAGTGAAGGAACCTGTTAACGCAGGCATAAGTCGATAGCGACGCCATACTCGGCACGACAAACACCGTTTTTTAATGATCGTTTTCTAATTAGTCTATGGCATGCGTATTATGCAGTTCAAACTTAAGGCACGTATTGTATGAATAGTCGTCGACGGCTGGGTATTCGCGGCCGCTTTTTCCTTGCGTTTTCATCTTTGAGCGCACTGACCTTACTGGCCAGTATTATCAGTTGGGTGTCCTATAGCCAATTGGGAGAGGAGCTGAATCAGGTTGTTGAAGGTAATATCAAAACCCTGAGTTTGATGGCCGACTTGAAGGAACAAGGAACAAAAATAACGCTGCTTGCCCCCACGTTGCTTGCGGCAAAGGATGATTCTGGCCGTCAGAAAATCTGGCAAGAGTTAGATCTCAACATCGCCAGCCTGACTGATATCCTACCCAATGTTTCGGCAACAACTGTTTCGGCAACAACACTGGATCATCAGGCTGAAAACGCCCTCTTTAATCAGATCGACACATTAAAAACGACGCTGGCCGAGCTAGATCAAAATGTACTTGAGAAGTTTGATATTCAACGTCAGAAGCGGTCTGAAAACCAAAGACTAAGATGGATCGCTTCAAACTTCCTGAGTGAAATTAACACCTTAATAGACAACGCTCAGAAAACACTGTTTAGCTACTATAATCAGGATTTTCCTGATTCCTGGATGGTGATAAACAGCTATGGCGAGAATACAACCAGCACGATCAACATCGCCGTACAGCGACTGTATCGCATCAAGGCCGATGTAAACCTGCTAATCAATTTGGTTGACCGGGCACAGCACCTACCGGACCTGAACTCACTTATTGCAACCCAATCCCATACTGATGAGATCATCGGCCAGATCAAAAAAGACATTCAGGAACTGGACAATGTCCACGGGGTACAAGCCCTGAAAAACACCATCGTCAATATCGTATTTCTAACCCACGGCGATAACAATATGTTTACGATCCGGAGTAAAGAACGGGCGATTCTGGAATCCGGACAATTGCACCTGACCCACATGCGAGAACAATTGGATGGCTTAAACGAGCTGATCGCATTTCAGACCAATAAAGCCGAAGAAGCCGCCAAGAACTCAGATATCAATGCCAGAGAAACGATCAAACAAGGCCGTTTCTGGATGTTGTTTATGGTCGCCGCCAGTCTTTTATTCTCAATCCTGATTGTCTGGCTCTATGTAGGCCGCTACATGGTTGCAAGAATTACCAGCCTGGATGCCAGCATGCGTTCGATTGCCAATGGCAATCTGGAAGAGCAGGTGAACGTGAAGGGAGACGACGAAATCGGGGCCATGGCCCGCTCACTCATCAGCTTCCGCGATCAGCTCACCACACTCCAGGAAGATCTGGTTCAGGCCGGAAAGCTGGCCGCACTCGGCCAGCTTTCCGCGGGCATCGCCCATGAGATCAATCAGCCGCTATCAGCGATTGGACACTATTCACATAACGGTATTCGCCTGCTCAAATCGGGTCGATTGGAAGACACTGAGAAAAATCTGAATCAGATTTCCAACCTGAAAAAACGCGCGACAACGATTATCACCCGGCTTAAATCGCTTGCCCTCAATCAGCCGGTGAATCTGGTGGTGGTTGATCTTCAGCATGTTGTAGACAATGCCCTTCTGATGCTTGAGGGCGACGAGGTCAGGAAATTAACCAGCATCGACGTCACTTTCCAGAAGCAGAAGAATTTGGTAAAAGCGGACTCCGTTCAGCTTGAACAAGTTGTCCTGAACCTGATTACCAATGCGCTGGATGCCGTGACGGATCAGCCTGAAAAACGGATCACGATCAATTGCCGACATGAACATGGCCGTATCGAAATACATGTACAAGACAGTGGTCCGGGCATTAGTAGCGAGTTACGCGAGCAAATATTCGAGCCGTTCTTTACCACCAAACGGCGTAACCAGAGCTTGGGACTCGGTTTATCCATTTCCTATAACATAATTAAGAAGTTTAACGGCAAGCTGACGGTCGACGATGAATCAGACACCGGCGCGTCGTTCTGCATTCAGCTACCCGAATACCGGAGTGATAAGTGATGAGTTCAGCCATGAATCATGGCCAGATCATCGTCATCGATGACGAAGAGATCGTACGCGAATCAATGATCCAAACTCTTGAGCTGGAGGGTTATACCGCAGCGGCGTTTGAAGACCCGCGCGCCGCGATAGCCGAGTGCTCCATGAATTGGCTGGGCGTCATTATCTGTGATGTACGTATGGACATCATGCACGGGTTGGAGGTGTTGCAAAAAATACTGGAGATTGACCCGGAAATACCGGTCATCATGTTCAGCGGCCACTCTGACATCGCCATTGCGATTGAAGCGATTCGCAAAGGGGCCTACGACTTTCTGGAAAAAAATGACGACCCTCAGCACCATTTGAATACCGTCGAGCGCGCGTGGAAGAAACGCGAACTGGTATTGGAAAACCGTCGTTTACGCCAAGTCATCGACGGGCAACACGAGATTGATCAACGCTTGGTAGGACAGACTGAGGTCATGGTGCGACTTCGGGAGACGGTCCTGCAGCTGGCTCAGGTGGATGTGGATCTGGTCATCAACGGTGAGACCGGCACCGGCAAAGAGGTTGTTGCAAAGTGCCTTCACGACTTCAGCCCCCGCAGGGACAAACCTTTTGTTGCACTGAACTGCGGGGCGGTCACCGAATCGGTGATAGAGAGTGAACTGTTTGGCCATGAAGCCGGCTCTTTCACCGGCGCAAACAAGAAACGGATCGGCAAGCTTGAATTCGCCAGCGGCGGCACGCTGTTTCTGGATGAGATCGAGAGCATGCCGCCCTCTCTTCAAATCAGGCTACTACGCGTCCTGCAGGAGCGAACCCTGCAACGCTTAGGCGGCAACGAGGATATCAACGTTGATATCCGGGTGATCGCAGCCTCCAAAGAGGAACTGCGAGATGCGGCTGACCGGGGCACGTTTCGTGAAGATCTCTACTACCGACTGAATGTGGCCAATATCGATCTGCCCAGCCTAAACCAACGAAAGGATGATATCCCGCTCCTGTTCAGCCATTTCGCAGAACAGGCGTGTCAGCGATTTAACCGTGAGAGCAGACCTGTCAGCGACTTTCTGCTGCAGCAACTCTGTCTGCAATCCTGGCCGGGCAACGTCAGGGAACTGCGTAACGCGGCAGAACGCTGGTCTCTGGGTTTACCCTTCGGCAGCAATATCAGCATCTCGGAAACGCCAAAGGAAGGGAATCTCGATGAACTGGTTGCCTGCTACGAGCGGGAAGTTATCTTGTCGGCACTCAAGGCCAACGAAGGTCAGATTGAATTAACCGCCCAGGCGTTGGGTATCCCGCGTAAGAAGCTGTACCTGCGGATGAAAAAGTATGACCTGGATCGCAAGGACTTTGGCTGACCCGTGCAACACCACCCCTAAATGAGTCAAAAGTGACTCAGGCAAGCAAAAACGCCTGAGTCAAAACCGTCCCAACGCTAACAAACCAGAAACAGGAAAAATCTCATAACATATTGTTTATAAACATATTTTAATTTTTCTTCAGATTTGGCCCCGGCCTTGCAATATCAGTTATAGCCAATGCCATCGGTATGGTTAACAAAACTGAGATCTGGAGAATAATAATGAAACGTTTTACCCATAAAGCCGCTGTACTGCTTACATCCCTGCTAACGCTGGGGGCCACCAGCAATGTGTTAGCAGAGAAGCGCTGGGATATGCCAACCCCTTACGGTGATGGTACGCACCAGACCCAGGTAGCACGCAGCTTTGCTGAAGAAGTGAACGCCAATTCCAATGGTAAGCTGACAATCAACATCCACTCCGGTGGCTCCCTCATCAAACATCCGGAAATCCACCGCGCAGTTAAGACCCGTCAGGTACCTGTGGGTGAGGTTTTTATCGGTCGTTTGGGTAACCTCAACCCAATTTTCAAGCTGGACAACATTCCGTTTCTGGCAACCGACTTTGATAGCGCTGAAAAGCTTTATGCCGCATCCAAACCTGAGCTGACAAAAGCACTGGCCAAAGAAAACCTTATCCTGCTGTACACCTCTCCATGGCCAGCTCAGGACCTGTATACCAACAAAGACGTTAAAGGTTTGACCGATCTGAAGGGTATGAAGATGCGCTCTTACAGCCCAACCACCTCTCGTCTGGCCGATTTGATGGGGACAACACCCGTCAACATTCCATTCAGTGATGTCGCGCAGGCATTCACCACCAACGCCATTGACGCCATGATCACCTCCCCAAGCACCGGCGTAAACGGCCAGAGCTGGGACTATATTTCCCACTTCACCACGATCCACGCATGGATTCCAAAGAACATGGTATTTGCCAACAAGCGTATGTTCGATCGTCTGGATGAAAACACCCAACAGGTGATCCTGACAGCCGCTGCTAATGCAGAGAAAAAAGGCTGGGCACTGGGCCGCAAGCTGGCGGTAGAGCACACCGATACTCTGGCTAAAAACGGTATGAAAGTGGGCGAACCAAGTGCTCAGTTGATTAATGAACTGGAAGCGATCGGTTCCACCATGGTTAACGAGTGGGTGAGCGAAGCCGGCGACTCCGGTCGTGCAGTACTGAACGCCTATCAGCAGCTTTAATCTCTTGCTCAGGTAACGCCTGCTGGTTCGACAATCAGGCGTTACCTCAGCCAATACGATGCATGAATACATTATAAAAAAACCTACAAACCCGACTATTTCGGATGATCAGTCCGACATAACAGTAATACGGATGTTGGGGTTTCTGGTCAGGCAATCGGGTGAGAATAAAATGCAAACACTTAAACACTACTTTTACTTAACCTCAGCGGTGCTATCAGGCACCTGTCTGGTCGCGATGACGGTGCTGATTCTTGCGCAAATAACAGCGCGAACGTTCGGCATAATCATCCCATCTTCTGAGGATTTCGCAGGCTGGTTATTGTCCGCAACCATCTTTTTCGGTCTGGCTTATACCTTTAATACCGGCAATCACATCCGGGTCACTATTCTGCTCACCCGCTTGGGTGGAAAAACGCGTCGCCTGGTTGAATTCATCAACCTATCAGCGGGCACCCTCATCAGTGGTTACCTCGCGTATTACACCGCCTATACAGTTTACGAATCTTATATCTATGACGATGTAACCGATACGTATCTGGCGATGCCGCTCTGGATCGTGCAGTCCCCGATGGCCCTTGGCTCTCTGTTTCTCCTGATCGCTATTGTCGACAGTTATGTCTCGGCAATACAGGGAGAGAAACCGGGATTTATCGCCCACGAAGATGCCTTAAGCGCGGAGTAAATCATGGATATCTCATTAGTCAGTTTTATTTTAGTGGTTTGCATGCTGTTGATGCTGACCAGTGGCGTCTGGGTCGCACTCACCCTGACCGGCATCTCGATTATCGGGTTGCAGTTGATTGGTAATGACAGCATAGGGCTGTTGCTAGGCACTTCATCCTGGAGCGCTGTGACTGGCTGGTCACTGACCGCCCTGCCCCTGTTTATCTGGATGGGCGAAATCCTGTTCCGCACCCGACTGTCTCAGGACCTGTTTGAAGGTTTGGCACCGATACTGTCCCGGTTTCCGGGTAAGTTATTGCATGTAAACATCCTGAGCTGTGGCATCTTTGCCGCCGTATCCGGCTCCTCAGCGGCAACAGCCGCGACTATCGGTCGAATGACACTGCCGGAACTTTCACGTCGTGGATACAGCGAATCCATGGCCATCGGCACACTCGCAGGGTCTGGTACCTTGGGCCTGCTCATCCCACCGTCAATCATCCTGATCGTTTACGGTGTGTCTGCGGAAGTTTCCATCGCACGCCTGTTTCTGGCGGGTGTACTGCCGGGTCTGGTTCTGATTTTGCTGTTCATGGCATTTACAGCAGGCTGGACCTTGATGCAGGGTCGTAAAGGCGAAGTCGCCGATAACGTCCAGTACAGCACTAAAGAGAAAATTCAGGCACTGAAGAAGCTGATTCCGATCATCCTCCTGATCGGCGGTGTCCTGGGTTCGATCTATCAGGGTATTGCTACACCCACAGAAGCCGCGGCCTTCGGGGTTGCAGGCTCCTTCCTGCTTTCGTTCGTATTGGGGAGTTTTACACTCAGCGGCTTTATCGACAGTGTCGCAGGGGCAGTGAAAAATTCATGCATGCTGGGTCTGATTCTGGTGGGTGCTCATTTTCTTACACTGGCAATGGGCTTTATCGGTATTCCAAGTGCGCTCGCCACGTGGATCTCAGAGTTGGGCCTATCACCCATCGAACTGATTCTCTATCTCACGGTGTTCTTCGTCATCATGGGCTGCTTCCTCGACGGCATTTCGGTGATCGTCCTGACTACATCCGTCGTGCTGCCGATGGTGACCCAAGCCAATATTGACCTGCTGTGGTTCGGTATCTTCCTGGTGCTGGTTGTAGAAATGTCGCAGATCACTCCACCGGTGGGGTTCAACCTGTTTGTGATTCAGGCGCTGACCGGAAAGAGCATCATCTATGTTGCAAAAGCAGCCCTGCCGTTCTTCTTTATGATCGCAATCGCCATCGTATTGATCACCGCATATCCATCCATTGTGCTGTACCTACCAACCCTGATGACATCCTGACGGTATGGACGACACACGCTCTTAACGTCTGAAGACACTGGCCTCATGTCATAGAAGCGGGGTCAGCGATAGGACATAACAGCTGACAGGGACGTCACTGCTATGGACGTTACCAATATGAGCCGGTAGCAGCATCTGGCGCTACTGGCGAGACGATGAACCCCAACCTATGAAATATAGTTGGATGAGATCATGACACAGCAAGACAATAACAATAAAAGACTCGCGGCCAACGCCAAGCACAGCGAAGCAACATCCGTTGCAACTCAGGTAAACAACTGCTGGTTCAGCGAAGATCCGTTAGAACAGCCGCAGGTCAGTTTCTGTATCAACGGTACAGGCGAGCTGATGGCACTCTCCGAACTGCTGCCGGTACTTGAGAATATGGGCGCTACGGTTATTTCCGCCAACAGCCGTCACCCCACAGAAGCAAAGCGTGCTGAAAAGTTAGATTGGTGTATTCACCTTAAGCTCCGTAGTGACCAGTGTGAGCTGACTGGGAATGAACCCCTGCAACAGAATTTTAAGCAACTGTTCCTGTCCGTGATAAATGCAGATGTCGAAAATGATGGGTTTAACCGCTTAGTCACCGTGCCGGACATCAACATTAACGAGCTGGTGTTACTGCGGGCTGTTGCCAAATACCTCCTACAGATCAATGTGCCCTTCAGCCAGTCCTACATTGAAGAGGTTCTGACCCGACACAGCGATATTACGACCCTGTTAATACGCTTCTTCAGCTTCAAATTTAGCCAACCAGCCGCATTACCTGCTGAACAAAGACTGCCGGAGCTGGACTCGTTGGAGAAACAAATTCTCGCGGCATTGGATCGAGTCACAATGCGGGATGAAGACCGCATTCTGCGCAGCTATTATTCAGTATTCAGCGCCATGATCCGCACCAATTTTTACCAACCATCCTTGCCCGGTGCCATTCCCAAAGCACTGAGCTTCAAGCTACGTCCGAAACAGATCGATGGCATTCCCCTGCCGGTCCCTGAATTCGAAACCTTCGTATACAGCCCGCGAATTGAAGGCGTGCATCTACGCGGCGGCAAAGTCTCGCGGGGAGGACTCCGTTGGTCCGATCGCAGAGAGGACTTCCGCACCGAAATCCTTGGGCTGGTGAAAGCTCAGATGGTTAAGAACTCGGTGATCGTACCGGTTGGAGCAAAGGGTGGCTTCGTAATTAAGCGTGGCGGACGGGACGACCTGATTCTGCGCTACTCGGAATTTATTGCCGCCCTGTTAGACATCACTGATAACCTGAAAGGTGGCGAGGTCATCCCACCCGCTGATGTGGTCCGATATGACGACGATGACCCCTATCTTGTGGTTGCCGCCGACAAGGGCACCGCGGCACTGTCCGATATTGCCAATGCCATCGCTCAGGATTACAACTTCTGGCTGGGTGATGCCTTCGCCTCCGGTGGCGCTCACGGTTACGACCACAAGAAAATGGGCATTACCGCCAAAGGCGCATGGCAATCGACCCGCCGCCTATTTAAAGAGCGCAGCATCGACAGCCAAACTCAGGACTTCACGGCCATTGCCATTGGTGACATGGCAGGCGATGTATTTGGTAACGGCATGCTGCTCTCTCAACATATCCGGTTGGTCGCAGCATTTAACCACCAGCACATTTTTATCGATCCCAACCCTGATGCCCACATAAGCTTTATCGAGCGTAAACGTCTATTTGAACTGCCCCGCTCAACCTGGGACAACTACTCGAAAAAACTGATCTCTGACGGGGGTGGCGTTTTCTCCAGACACTCAAAGCAGATCCGTCTGACAGACCCGATCCGAGCGCTGTGCAATATCAACCCACAGGTCGCAGCCATCAGTCCCGACGAGCTGATCCGCCACCTGTTCAAAGCCCCGGTCGATCTGTTATGGAATGGCGGTATCGGCACCTATATCAAGGCATCCGCAGAAAGTCATCAGGAGGTCGGTGATCGCGCCAATGATGCGGTGAGGATCAACGCTCAAGACGCGGGGGCCAGCATCATTGTCGAGGGTGGCAATCTGGGCCTGACACAATTGGCGCGTATCGAGTTTGCCAAACAAGGAGGTCGGGTAACGTCCGATGCCATCGACAACTCTGGCGGCGTAGATTGTTCCGACCACGAAGTGAATATCAAGATACTCCTCCAGCAGTTACTGGAGGACGGTGTTATCGACCTTTCCCAGCGCAACCAACTGCTGGAAGAGATGACTGACGAAGTGGCTGATCTGGTTCTGCGCAATAACTTCCAGCAAAGCAAGATGCTGAGTCAGTCAAACCATACCTCCCCGTTGTTCATAGATAAGCATGCCCAGCTGATTCATCTGTTAGACAAAAAGCAGCTGCTGAATCGTGAGCTGGAGGATCTACCAGACAGCGTCAGCATGAACGCGCTCGTCAAAACAGGGCAAGGGCTGACCCGACCGGAAATCGCCGTTCTGCTCGCCTATAGCAAAACCTACCTGTTCAATAAACTTGTGGACTCTGACCTGATTGAGGATGAACTCATTCGGAAGGAACTGTTCGGCTACTTCCCCTCAGTAATACGTGAGCGTTACCCGGACCACATCCGCAATCACCCACTGGGCAAAGAAATTCTGGCCGCCCAGATTACCAATCAGGTCGCAAACCGGATGGGATCCACCTTCTGCAACAATCTGCTGGAAGTTAAAAATACCGATGCGACCCGTTGGGTTAAGTCCCACATTGCAGCCCGGGAGATTTTCAGAACAGCCGAACTGGGGCAGGAAATTGAGGCGCTTGGTTTTGCCGTAACCAACGACCTGCAGATGGAACTCTACCTCAAGCTGCATTTTCCGATGGAGAAAGCTGCACACTGGTTGCTGAACCATACCGATGAGACATTTGACACTCAAAAAGTGGTCGAGAGCTTCACCCCCTGGGTAAATCACCTCAAAGACAATCTGCCGCAGCTGTTAACGGAAGAAGAAACGCAGTCTTATCAACATGCGGTCTCAGATCTCACAGACAAAGGCGTACCGACGGAACTGGCGCAAAAACTATCGGCGCTGGAATACCTGTATCCCGCACTGGATATCGCGGTGATCGCTGACTTCGACCATCAGCAGATGGATCGGGTTGTCACGACCTACTTCACACTCAACGGCGACCTCAATGTGTTCTGGTTACGTCGCTACCTGAACTCGATCCCAAACTATGACCGCTGGCATCGCAAAGCGAAGGATGCGATGTCAAAGAACATGGACCATGCGGTGAAGAATCAAGCCGTGCGGCTGTTAAGCAGACGGTCAGACGAGCATGTTGATTCATTGCCTGTCGGTTGCGAGCACTACGCTGAACTCATAAATGAGATCAAGGCAACACCAAACCCGAGCCTTGCGACCATCACCGTTGTGATTGAGCAGATAGATACGCTGAGCTGACAGTCCATCTGACTGACGCGTTTTTTGATCAACGATTTGGCGACTCTTGCTTCAACCTGCTTCGGCGGTTGAAGCACTCTTTTTCACTTCGCCATCGAACACAGAGACCTCTGACCGACAATGAACAACGCTCTCACGCTGCAACACTTTAAGCAGATCCACCACATCGATGAAATCATCGAGATCGCACATAACAGCTGGTGGGTATACCGCAGATCAATCAAAGCCAATGGCTCGCTGAGTATCAATCCGCGTGTGGTGTTCTTTGGAAGCAGCAAGGAAGCGGCAGCCCGTTGGCTGGAGCAACAAGCAGCGCCCGCTGCCTACTGATTGACTCAGGAAGCCAATAGAGCGCACCACTTAAGCCACATGACCGTCGTATCAAACTTACAATAATAAAGGTTCGTCCATGTACGCAGATAAAACCCCCTCTCACATTCGACAGCTGATTCGAAATGGTGAATATAACGACAATACATCGGGCCTGGCCCCGGGTTTTGTTCAAGGCAACCTCGCCATATTGCCCAAAGCGTGGGCTGATGAATTTCTTCAGTTTTGCCAGCTCAATCCCAAGCCCTGCCCGATTATCGGCATGTCCGGTCAACCCGGTCAGTTCATGCTGCCTGAGCTGGGTGAAGACCTGGACATCCGTCGCGACGTACCGCGTTACCGAATCTATGAAAACGGCGTGATGACCCAAGAGCTGAATGACATATCTGAGGTATGGCGTGATGATCTGGTGACCTTTGTATTGGGATGTTCCTTCTCGTTTGAAGAAGCCCTGCTGGCGGATGGTCTGGAAGTGCGGAACATCAGCGAAGGTGTCAATGTGCCGATGTACCGCACCAACATTGAGTGTCGACCAGCCGGACGCTTTAGCGGTACAACCGTTGTCAGCATGCGGCCAATGAAAGCCGCCGACGCGATCCGCGCTGTACAGATCTGCACCCGTTTCCCCTCCGTGCATGGGGCACCACTGCATCTGGGTGATCCGTCACTGATTGGCATTGAAGATATCAACCAGCCAGATTTCGGCGATGCCGTGACCATCAAAGAAGATGAGCTACCGGTATTCTGGGCCTGCGGTGTGACACCTCAAGTCGCGATTGAACAGGCAAAACCGTCTTTCTGCATTACTCATAGCCCCGGTTACATGATTGTCACCGATCTCCCCAATAGCCGATTAGCTATTCTGTAAATAAGGAGATTCCGATGTCACTACAGTTGAATTGCGATCTGGGCGAAAGCTTTGGGTCATGGAAAATGGGCCTGGATGACGCGGCAATGCCACATATTGATCTGGCGAACATCGCCTGTGGCTTCCACGCAGGCGATCCGCTGGTCATGCAACACACCCTGTCACTGGCCAAACAGAATAACGTCACCATCGGTGCCCATCCCGGTTATCCGGATCTGGCAGGTTTTGGTCGACGCAGCATCAAAACCAGCGCCGCTGAGCTAAAGGCGATGTTGCTGTATCAAATCGCCGCCATCGATGGCATGGCATCAACCCTCGGCTTAACACTGGAATACGTTAAGCCCCATGGCGCAATGTACAACGATATGATGGCGGATACAGCCATGCGTGAAACCGTGATGGCAGCCATCTCAAGCTACCACCGACCCTTGATACTGATGCTGCAAAGTACGCCGGAGGCGGAGCAGCATGAACAGGAAGCGCAAGAGGCAGGAATTCATCTCTGGTTCGAGGTGTTTGCTGACCGTTGTTACGCCGACGACGGCAAGTTGCTGGCGCGCAGTCAGGCAGGCGCCGTGCACAGAACCGAGAAAATGCTGTCCCAGGTAAAGCAACTCAAGGAACACGGCACGATCACCACCGTCAGTGGTAAAACCCTGCGGTTAAGAGCAGATACGCTCTGTGTCCACGGCGACAATATGGATGGCGTCAATGCGATCCAGCAGATTCGTGAGTTGATCAAGTCATGCGTATAGAAATAGCCGGCGAAAACGCCCTGATCATCTATTTTGGTGAGGATACAGACCCGCATACCTCAGCCAAGGTACAACGGGCAGTGACGATTCTTGAAACTGAGATGGCCGACAAGCTGATCGACATGGTGCCCTCTTATGCATCACTGTTGGTGATTTACGATCAGCTGACCTGCGACCACCTCGAAATTCAAGCCATGTTGCAGAACATACTGACGCAACTGGAAAGCGCCCCGCAGGCTAAAGGTACGCTGATCACTCTACCCGCCTACTACAGCACCGAGTCAGGTCCTGATCTGGAAAATTTGGCGCAGCGCGCAAACCTCAGCATCGATGAGGTGATCCAGATCCACAGTCAGACAGAATACCGTGTATACGCCATCGGCTTTGCACCGGGTTTCGCCTATCTTGGAGAGGTCGATCCACGTATAGCGGCGCCACGCCTCTCGACACCCCGGCAGAAAGTCCCCAAGGGATCGGTGGCCATTGCGGATCAGCAAACAGCTGTGTATCCGGCGGTTTCTCCGGGGGGATGGAACCTGATCGGCTTATGCCCTACACCCATGTTTGACCCCAATAAAAAACCCACGATGCCGGTGCAGGTAGGTGATCGCATTCGCTTCGAACCGATCAGTCGCACGCAGTATCTGGCGCTGGGAGGTGAACTATGAACGGCTTTAAAGTATTACAGCCCGGCCTGCTTACATTACTTCAAGACGCCGGTCGTATTGGTCACCATCGTATCGGTCTGACCAGTGGTGGCCCCTTGGATATGCTGGCCTTTAAATGGGCGAACCGCTTACTGGGCAATCCTGTGAACAGCACCGTTCTGGAAGTGAGTATCGGCGGTTTGGTATTGGAAGCGGAAGTGAATACGCTGCTGGTACTGACCGGTGCAGAGATGCCGCTTAAAATAAACGGGATTGAGTTCGAGCGCTGGCACGCCCACCGCATCAAGCAAGGTGACCGTATTGAGCTGGGTTATGCCAGCCAGGGGGCGCGCGCCTATCTGGCCGTCAGCGGCGGCTTCCAGATTGAACATAGCTTTGGCAGTACCGCAACCGTCACGCGTGAAGGTATTGGTGGCCTGAGTGATGGCAATAAGCTGAAGCAAGGCGATTACCTACCCTGCAATGAAGTGACCTCCGGCCAGGCCTTTCGCCTGCCAGAACTCCACCGGCCTGAATACACGGACAATATCAGCTTGCGTGTCATTACAGGTTATCAGCAGCATTCATTTAGTGATTTCGATAAACGGATGTTTTTCAGTAGCGATTACCAAGTGACAGACCGTGCCGACCGAATGGGTTATCGCTTATCCGGCCCGGAGGTTAAAGCCTCTATTGATGGCATTCTGTCAGAAGGGATCTGTCACGGCGCCATCCAGATTCCAGCCGACGGCCAACCCATTGTATTGCTGAATGACCGCCAAACCATTGGAGGCTATCCCAAAATTGGTTCAATGATTTCACTGGATACGGCACGCATGGCTCAGCTACTATCCGGTTCAACCTTGACGTTCGAAGAGATCACCATCGACGACGCTCATAACCTGCACTGCCTGGCACATGTTAAATTTGAACGTACCGAACCCGAAGACGTAAGTTGAAGCGGACGCAAGGTGACACCTCGGCATATGAGCGTGTCACTTGTACGATTGCGGCTCAAGCGCATGCCTGTCAAATCCATATCCATAGCCATACCAATAGGAAGATAAACAGATGCCTACCATACTCATTACGGGTGCAAATCGTGGGATTGGTCTTGCGCTAACAAAGTCGTATCTAAAGGATGGGTGGCGCGTACTGGCAACCACACGAAGTCCGGGGACAACCGTGGCGAAAGGTGCCGAGCCACTGATCCTTGATGTGACCGATCCGGATTCCATTGCCGCACTTAAGGCCCAACTCTGTGGCATACCGATCGATGTTCTCTGGAATAACGCAGGCGTCTATCTCGACAAGAACAAGCCTCTTGGTGAGATTGATGATGAGGACTGGGTTCGTACGTTTGAAATCAATACAATCTCCCCGATTCGGATTGCAGAAGCGTTGGCCGAAAACGTTGCCGCTTCCGACCAGAAGGTCATGGCTTTCACGACCAGCAAGATGGGCTCACTCACACACAATGGGATGGGAGCCTACGCCTATCGCTCATCAAAAGCCGCGCTCAACATGGCCGTCCGTTGCGTGGAAAAGGATTTTTCAATACGTGGAATCAGTTGTCTATTGCTGCATCCCGGTCATGTCAGAACAGACTTGGGAGGTTCCGAAGGCGCTATCGACGTAGACACCAGCGTTAAGGGCATGCGCAGGGTCGTGGACCACGTCAACACCTCCAATCGTGAAGACTTTAGCGGTGGTTTTTTTGATTACGACGGATCAACGATTCCTTGGTAGCCAGACATTACATCGCTCACGCTACAGGGTTCCCGCAATCACCTTTGAAAATGGCTGGGCTTCCTCTTCGTGCATTAGAGGGCTACCGAGAATTTCCTAAACGAAGCCCTGAGTTCGGTCTACACACAGATTCAATGCCGTCGAAGGGCACGCCGTTTAATCGTGTCCTTCGTCCAGCGATGTAGAGGAAAATCACTCTAAACGCGGCAAACTATGTCACCACACATCAGCTAAAGTCCTGACGGTACTTGTCCCGTACATGCGATGGCGAAATACCAAAGAAATCCTTAAAACAGTTACTGAAGTGGCTGGAAGTCACAAAACCACAGGCCAATGCAATATTCGTAACACTGTCATTACTCTGCAAAAGCAAACGGCGGGCCTGGGTGATGCGTAGCTCCAGATAATACCGAGAGGGTGATGTATCCAAATACGCCTGAAATAACCGTTCAATCTGACGCCTTGAAATACCGATGCAGCCCGTCAACTCATCAACGTTCAGCGGGTCTTCGATATTTGCTTTCATCAGCTGAATAATATCCCGCAAATTGTCCGGTATTATAGGGCGCTCAGTAGCAGCCGTAAGCTTAATACTGCCCTGCTCTACAACTTGATCACAGCTGAGAATCTCACGCACCGCGCGTACAACATCCCGCCCCTGCAACTGGTCAATCAACTGCAACATCATCTCCAATGCACTCGCAGGACCGGCACTGGTAATAACCGAGGGTTCCAGTTCGAGCGTATTATCTGTCACCTTCACGTTGGTAAATCGTTCACGCATGAAAGCATGATTATCGGGATGCAACGCACATTGCATATTATCCAGTAAGCCGGCATAGGCAAGCGAGATCGCCCCATTCCAGATACCACCGACAACAGCGCTGTTTTTAGCTGTAACTTTCAGAAGTTCTGTCAGGGCTTTGTTTTCTGCCATAGAACACCGAAAGCCACCACACACGATGATCACATCAAATTCGCCGCTCCCTTTACCGTTAAGGCGATCCAGACTGCCTTCGGTTGAGATCTCAATGCCAAGGTCAGAACTGACTTTTTCGGTACTGACACCATAAGTTTCGAACTTAAACAGGGGCGATGTTTGTACCAGGTTGGCGGTGACTAACGCATCAACTGCCGCGGTAAAAGCCATCATAGAAAAGTGTTCGGGCAAGATAAAAGCAACCCGAACAACGTTCGTACTCTCCTTGTTTCCAGGCAAGAACGCACGGTTGGTATCCCGCATAAGATGACTGAAACGACGCTTGCCTTCTATCTGCAAAGGTCTGACGTTATCGGGCAAAACCTTTCTGGTGTGCTGGGTATGATCAATGTGCTTACGCATTATTATTATTCTCCTGATCGGGCATCCATGCGATTGAGTGGTTGGTATTCCCTGGCCGTTCTCGATGTATCAACTGGCAATCAGTGCACAGATATTACGATGCTAAAAACCCAAGCCCCATTAGTCCAAGCAATACTTTAAATAATATCATTTGCATTGCTTATGCCGCAGAGTTACTTTTAACCATGTGTTCAGATACAAAAATAAGATATCGGTCTGTCGCTATGAAAAATATCCCCATGGATCTACTTCGCACCTTCACCACCATTAATGACCTCGGCGGTTTTACTCAGGCTGGCGAGCTACTCGGCCGTTCCCAACCTGCGATAAGCCTGCAGGTAAAGCGTTTGGAGGAGTTACTGGATGTTCCGCTATTTAATAGGGTCGGGGGTCTGCAGTTAACGGAAGAAGGACGGATTTTATACAGCTCTGCGCGAAAAATACTGGAGATGAACGATGCCGTGGTGTCGCGCCTGTCGACACCTTCTGTCAGCGGTACCGTGCGGTTGGGAACCCCAAACGATTTCGAAGTGTCCTTCCTGCCGGTCTTACTCTCCAAGTTTTCCCGTGCCTATCCCGATGTCACCCTTGATGTGAACTCAGATGTCAGCATCAACCTGCGTGATGGATATAAGAAGGGATCTTATGATCTGGTGATGACGATGGATGAGTATCACGAACACGGCTTTGGCGAAGAGGACTATATTGTTGAAACACTCTCCTGGATCGCTGATCCTGGCTTTGTTCTAAACAAAAACCAGCCGGTGCCTCTGGTGCTTTATCCGCAAGGGTGCATCTATCGTAAGCACATCACCGATGCCCTGAATAAGGCCAATATCCCTTGGCGTGTACTGTACTGTTCGTCCAGTTTGCTAGGCATTCAATCGGCGATAAAAGCGGGATTGGGCATCAGTGCGCTGGTGCTAAATACCATTCCTGAAATTTTCCAGGCAGAAAAAACCTACAGTGATCTTCCAGACCTTGGCAAGGTCACCATCGGATTCAACTATGATCAGAATACGTTGTCGCCTGCGGCGGCGCTGTTGCTGGATTTCCTCCGCCGAGGTCTGAAACAAAGCCAGAACTATCCGGCGTCATTTAAGATGCCGCAAGACACCGGAAACAGCCTTCTCTCCGTGCGCTGACACAATAGATCTCGGCTCATCAGCCCTGTCCTGTCGATTGCTCAGGCAGTAGATAAGCGTAGCGATCGCCATCGTGATCAAGCGTGCTATAAACATTATTCGATATCGGTCTACCGTGGAGAAATGCTCGGTTATTGCCCACTCCAATAGCCAGCCACTCCCCGTTAAAACAGACTGATCGAATATGCGGCACACAGAACAGCTAATTCAGCCATTGAAGGATCTCTTGAGACGGTCTCATGGTATTAACTGACTAGTACATGTTCCGGTTCATCAATACTGAGGCGGATACTTAGCTCAGGTGAAAGACGGTACAACGCCTGTAAGAGATTAGGTTCAGATATGGGGCGGGTCAGTTCAGCATGAACTTTAGAGGTAAACTGCCGCTTACCTTCTGGGGTCTGCCCCATATAATGCTGATTCAACTGCTCAATCTGGGCTCCATGAGACTCAAGAATCGTACGGATATCGAAATCAATACCAAAGCGATACTGACCGTGTAATTCCAGTGCCAGACGGTGGCTCTTACTCGGATCTGGATTGAGTTCCTGTACCGAAATAATGTCCAACCCTTTAACCCTATACTCAGCAAAGACCTTTCTTGAAAAGGGTATATGCGCAGCTGGCAGACAGACTTTAAACATAGCGGTCACCTGCCCCGCCATCACCGTCTGCTGCTTATCCAGAAATACACCCTCCATGAGTGCGATGGTTTCACAAAATTTATGTAGCAGCTCGGGCTGATCCTTTCCTGCCACGGTTATCAACCAGGTCACCATAAAAACTCCTAAGGGATATTGCAGCAATTAGGGCCTAATCACTGCAATTGTTCGAAGTTGATACCGATGCCTGCGTCGCCGACATCGGTAGAAGAAGCTTCAATTAATCCAGCAGGCTCGGTAGCCACAAGCTCAGTTCAGGTATGAACGTCACCACAAACACCATGGGCAGATGCCCCAGCAGCAGGAATTTCATGGTGGGCCCGATATATTTGTCGAGCGACAGCTTAGTCACCCCGCCGGCCATATAGAGCAGCGGTGCACAAGGCGGAGAGATATTACCCAAACCCAGGTTGGTACCTACGATCGCGGCAAAATGAACCGGATCGATACCAATCTTCTGCACCACCGGCATCAGGATAATCGCCGCCAGCACACCACCGGAAACATCATCAACAATCATCCCCATCAGCAATAACAGCATGTTGATAATTAATAGCAGGATAATTTTGTTATCTGAGATACTCAGCAAAAGCTCTGCAAATTGATTCGGGATCTGCGCCAGAATCATGCCCCGACTGAGAATAAACAGGAAGAACAGCACCATGATCACCGAGCCGGTTAAGATGGCTGCATCTTTGCTCGACTCAAACAGGTTCCGTATTGTCATCGTCCGGTAGATGACAAAACCGACAAACAGTGTATATACCAGAGCAACCGCTCCCGCCTCTGTGGGCGTTGCCACACCGCTATAGATTCCGCCCAGGATGATAAACGGCATGATGATCGCCAGGCTAGCGCGCTTGCCTGCGCCCCAGATCTCCCGCCCCACATCACGCAGCGGCAGCTTTGGTGACACCTTTATGGTGTTGTTCTTGCGTAGGAACCAGAAGTTCAGCGCACAATACACCAGCGCCAGCAGAATACCTGGCAACATCGTCGCCAGAAACACCTTAGCGACCGACTGCCGGGTTGCTATCGCAAATACGATCATTGGAATACTTGGCGGAATCATCAATGCCAATACCGATGATACGGCGACCAGTGCTGTCGCATGTCCTTCGGGGTAACCTTCCTTAATCATCCGCGGCACCATGATCTTGCCGATCGCAGCAATGGCGGCTGAAGCACTGCCGGAGATTGCGCCAAACATTGCACAGCTGAGTACGGTGACCGCACCCAATCCGCCCTTGGTCCGCCCAACAAAAGCGTTCACAAAATCCAGTAAGCGCTCCGATATCCCGCCAGTCCCCATCAAGGTTCCGGCCTGCACGAACAGGGGTAATGCCAACAGTGAGAACGCCCCAATCTGGGAATAACCATAACCGGCATGGAAGGAGATGTCGGTACCGGTCAGAACACCATAAAACAATGCGCCGAGACCAAAAGAGAAACCAACGGGTACTTCAAGCAGTAGCAGAACAACGACAATCGCAATAGTCAGGAAGAATATTGTCATGACCACACCTTTTTACTTATTATTTTTCTATGAGCACTATTTTTAGTGAGTACGGATTGTTATCAGCAAACTGTTTACTCAGTGCGTATTAATCCGTGTTTCTACTTCGAACTGTCCGAACCCTTTTTCAGATCTCGTATCTCAGCGATAATTTGCAGGCAGTAATAGAACGCCATCAGTGCAAAACCACTCACCATGCTGAAGTCCCAAAGGTACTTGGGCCAGCGCATGTAAATACTTTTCCGATTGAGATCCAGATTGAACTGAGCAAACTTCAGTGCAAAGTAGCCAAAGACACACACCGCCAGTAAACAGGCAAAACTACCTGCAAGACGGATGACTTGTATTAAGGTGTGGTTCTTAAAGATCAGCGCGACGATGCCGCCAGAGATATGGTCCTGATCCCGGGTGGCATAGACCATACCCAGAAAATAACCCCACAATGCCAGCATGGGTGCCAACTCCTCGATTCCCAGAAAAGGCGATTCAAGGCCGTAACGCATCACCACCTGTGCTGCCATCAATAAACCCAGCGCTAATGTTGCAAACACCATTGCGATGGCGATCACTTGCGCCATACGGGCTTCAATTCTGAAAAACAGCGACTGCCTTGCTTTTGCGTCCCCCGGTACTGCCTTGACGTATGCCGGTCCAACCATTTCATCCGGATGGGTATACTCGATACTCATAATTAAGCTCCGTTGATTGCTCTTGTAAAAAGAGCCTGCAAAGCGCAGTTCGCAGGCTCTCCAGAACTACCCCGGATCTTAAAGACCGGCGGTTTCTTTCAGGTCAGACATGATTTTCTTACCCAGCAGACCTTCCATGATCGGCCATTCGACTTCCATTACCGTCTTCTTGTACGCGGCAGCCTGAGCCGAATCCTGCTCTAGCACTTCGATACCTGCGGCTTGAATCTTATCCAACCACCCCTGACTGAACTCTTCGGCATTGTCCCACGCCCATTGAGTGGCATAGTCAGCCGCTTCACGAACCCAGGCACGCTCCTGATCACTCAGGTTCGCCAGCCAGCTTTTGCTTGCGATCCAGAACGTTGGTTCGAAAGATTCACGGGTATACACGTAAGCGCGCAACACATCGCGGAACATCAGCACTTCATACGGGGGAGAGAATGCACGACCGTCGATTGAACCGGTCTGCAGCGCGGTATGCACTTCGGAGAACGCCATCGGCACAACCGAGAAACCCAACGCACTGTAGCGGTCGATCGCCATCGGATAGTTAGGTACACGGATCTTAAAGCCTTTAGAATCCTGAGGAATTTTAACCGGCACATCCACGCCTTTACGGACTACATAACCCGTAAAGTCAGTCGGCAGTGTACCCAGCAGCTCAACGTTCAGTCCGTCATAGATCTCTGCAAACAGGTTGTCCATCTGACTACCCGGACCGTACACCTTAGTTGCACTTTCCCAGTCATCAGCGACATAACCCAGATTGGCAATATCAAGGCGTGGATCCAGCTCGGAATTGGACCAGGCCATCGTCATCGGCAACGCCCCCTGCATCACCTGTTCGGTAATCGTCGACCAATCACCAAGATCGCCGCCCGGATGATATTCAATATTCACAGTGCCGCCTGACAGCTCATCTAATTTGCTGATGAACTGTTCAGAAACACTGTTAAAGATATGATCTGTCGGCATCACGTGCGCCAGGATGTGACCACCGTCTGCAGCCTGCACCTGAGCAGGAAGTGTCAGAGTTAAAGCACTTGCGGAGAGGGCTGCTGCGGCGAGCATCCCGGTGAACTTTTTGCTGAATCGGGTCATTTGACCACCTCTTTTATTTTTATTAGTGGAACAAGATCTAGCATTGGCTGCTGTAACAGCAGCGTCTCCCCTGCCCTTATCCCTGTTATGCAGACAGGACAGGTTATATCCGCACCGCCAAATAACAGGGTTACTTAACGGTGCAGTTAATCGGCTTAAGTTTCAGGATTTAACGATGTTGTGCTCTGGACCGAATGGGAATTTAGTGATGTTTTCAACACTGTCTTCTCCCACCACTAAGATATCGTGCTCACGGTAACCACCCGCTCCTGCCAGACCTTCTGGCAACATCAGCATGGGCTCCATAGAAACCACCATGCCCGGCTCGATCACCGTATCGATGTCTTCACGCAGTTCCAGCCCAGCTTCGCGGCCGTAGTAATGGCTGAGTGTTCCGAAAGAGTGGCCGTAGCCAAAGGTGCGGTACTGCAACACATCATGCTGCAGGAAGATTTCATTCAGTTCGGCTGCAATATCACAGCAGCGAGCACCTGGACGGATGAGCTCCAGACCACGGCGATGAACTTCACAGTTGATCTCCCACAGTTCCAGATGACGATCAGATGCGAACTCACTGAACAACGTGCGTTCCAGCGCGGTGTAATAACCGGCAATCATGGGGAAGGTATTCAGGCTCAGAATATCGCCAGCTTCGACTTTACGGCTGGTCACCGGGTTATGCGCACCATCTGTATTAATACCGGACTGGAACCAGACCCAGGTATCCATCAGCTCACCTTCAGGATAGGTCGCTGCGATCTCACGCACCATCGCCTGAACACCCGCCAACGCAATCTCATACTCTGGCACACCCACGGCAATTGCATCGCGGATCGCGGCACCACCAATGTCTGCAACACGTGCACCATTCTTGATGACGGCGATCTCTTCTTCGGATTTGATCATTCGCATCTTCATGGTCGGCACACCGATATCCACGAATTCGGACGATGGGAACGCGGCCTTCATCTTTTCCAGGTTTTGCAGGGGCATATGGTCAAATTCGACGCCGAATTTACCGCCATCTTTAACCAGATTTTTCAGTGCATAAAAGAAGTTATCTTTCTGCCAGTCGGTATATACAACGTTATCGCCCAACTGGTTACGGCGGTAAGGCTGACCGCCATCGATATTTGCAGTCACCGTCGTGTAGGAATCCTGAGTCACAACCAGACCGTAGTCACGACCGAAGCGACAGTAAACAAAATCACTGTAGTAGTTGATGTTGTGGTAAGAAGTAAACAACACCGCCTGCAGGTCATTCTCAGCCATATAACGACGCAGCTTTTCCAAACGGGCGCCAAGCTCCTCTTTGGAAAATGTTGGCTGCACCTTTTCGCCATTTGGAATCGACAAAGTGTGTGGCATCTGCATGTTTAATATCCTCTTATTTTTCTAATTTTTACGTATGACCTTTGGCACTTTTTCAGGTCCGAACGTTACAAAAGCGAGCTAGTCAGCTGCTAAAAATCAGATTATCTGGAGAATTCACATAACAGAAATCAATAGTTCTAATAAGATCATTTGCGCTACAAATGTCCTTATTCGAACCCTATACACCACGGGCTACTGAGGCAGATAGCTCAGCAATACACCCATCCAAAGAGAAGATAGAACGGTAGGATCATCGTGCAGTGCAGGAAAAGTTAGAGGCAACCTACCCACTAAGTAACGTCTGGGTCTCTACCCAGCGATGAATAGTTGTCGTGGATTCCTTTCAGGACGGCGTGGTGCATCCACTGTTTATCCAACGTCACAGCTGCCATCAGTGGATTTCCGCTCTATCCCACTGACGCGCTTTGGGCATCCGTCACATCCAAAACATTCACTGCCATACAATGAAAATTAGGAATTTATCCTATATCCGCATAATGAAACCAAAGCTACTTTATATACAGCGGTATACACACATAACATATGGATATACCGTTCTTGATATCCTAAGTTGAGAAATGCAGTCCAACCGTTCAAGGAACACGAAGAGTTATTCAAACTGGATGATTCTGCGACTCGTAACACACTTAACGAAGGACTCGTCATATGTCGGAACGCAAGGATTACTGCACTTGTTGCCTAACTCCAGCTGCAGATGCCGCACCAACCCCCTCTCTCCAAAAGGTTGCACACATCGGTGATCATACCGTCTACAGCTGCGATAAATGTGAAATGACACTTTGTATGGATACAGATTATGGGCAAGACATACATGAACGTGAAGCCTTTGAGCACGTACTCGCGGGTGCGGAGTTCTATGATCAGAGCTAAAGCTATATAACGTTCAGGTTATATTTGCGTCATCGCAACGATCACCCTACAGCTTAAAAATGCCCCAGGTCCCTAGCAAAATTTGCCGTATAGATATGGGGAGAATGCCTTAGATGACGCGCCATAATCGGTTATGGCATTTGTCACATTGCCTGCTATGCTGATGACCACATATTCGCGCCGCCAGCATTCTATCTGACAAGGGCGCTAGCTATACCAATCACAGTTCCATCACTTTCAATAACAGGGCTTCCGCCCTGTTTTGCGTTTAGGACACAACCATTGATAGATCATCGTAAACATTTCTGGCTCGGTGTACGTGACTTTTTACCCCTGGTATCCGGTGTTTTACCGTTTGGCCTTATCGCTGGCGCCACCGGAGTGTCTCTGGGAATGAGTCCAGAAATGGTGCTCGGTATGACTGTCCTCTTCTTTGCCGGATCCGCTCAGTTAGCAGCTTATTCGCTTATCCAGGACAACGCGCCCTTCGTGATTATTCTGGTGACTGCGGTGGTCGTTAACCTCCGCTTCGCCATCTACAGCGCGACCTTCGCGCCGTTGCTAGGGCCACTAAAAAAGCGATACCGTTTTCCAATGGCTTATATGCTGTCAGATCAGGTATACGGTCTCTGTTCCATGCCGGAACAACTTCAGAAATCAAAACACGAACAGGTTTGGTATATCGCCGGTGTGTCGATCGCAATGGCACTCAGCTGGCTAATTTCAGTCGTTTTGGGCGTTGTACTGGGTGCTGGGATTCCCCCTGGATGGTCGCTGGAATTTACGATTCCTCTGGCATTTCTCGCAATGCTTGTTTCAACGATCAGTAATCGTTTGTTATTGATGGTGGCGATGATATCCGGCGCTACAATCGTGTTATTACAGTGGCTACCTTATAACTTCGGATTTATCGTAGCCGTCACTGCGGGTGTGACAGGCGGAGCAGTATTACCAAACCTGTTAAAAATGCGCGGGGCATCACATGACTAGCACTGATGTGAATAACTTGAGCATGACCAATACAGAACTGTGGCTACTGTTCTTCGCGGTGGGGCTGGGAACCTTTCTTGTGCGACTGTCCTTTATTCAGCTACATGGCAGCGCTGAAGCGCTAATTCGTCGCAGCAAACCCATCCTGATGATGCTACCACCAGCAATATTGGCCGCGCTCTGCATCCCGGCCATACTGTTTACCCGACCACTGACAGACTATCAGCTCAACTATGACCAGATCATCGCTGCGATCGTCACCATATTGATCACTCGATTTAGCAAAAGTGTATTCTGGCCAGTCGTCGGGGGCATGCTCTGTCTCTGGGCGTTACGCTGGTTAAATATTACATAGTGAGTAGAAGTAAGAATCTTGCGTGCACACCGATTGTACTTGGCAGGTAGAAGCGCGAGAAGTCGCGCGCGACTTTCAAATACTACGCATACAAAAAAGCCCCGGTCGCTAAACCAAGGCTTTTTCGTTTCAAATTAGATGGCGGTGAGGGAGGGATTACTTCGCCCCTTCAGGGCCAGCCTCGCAAGCTCCACTGTTGTCTCGCTTCGCTCGACTCGAACCGCGAGGGTTCTCACCCTCCATTCAAATACCGCAGATACAAAAAAGCCCCGGTCGCTAAACCAGGGCTTTTTCGTTCTAAATTAGATGGCGGTGAGGGAGGGATTCGAACCCTCGATACGTTTCCGTATACACACTTTCCAGGCGTGCTCCTTCGGCCACTCGGACACCTCACCGCAAATGTTCTCAGGTGGCGTAGCCAGCCCCGATCACATGAGGCGCGTATTCTATTGAGAAACATCAGCTTCATCAACTGCTTTTTGAGAATTTATCTAAAATTTCTGACATTGTCAGAATGACGCAGAGATATCGGAGATTTTGGGTAAATTGGCGTGCGGTAAGAAGGGATTGCACGGAACCGCCTTGCTGACTTAGGGAGGCCCGTGCAGAGAAGTCGCTGTCTTGCTCTACTCTCTCCCTGAGCGGACAACACAACGGCACCCAATGTAGCGATTTACGAGCGGAAGCGTGTTGATCTGCGACAGGCTTTTATATGAGTCATTACTCAACAATATATTGAGTCCATACTACTCCAGCTGAAACTCACCCTTTCGCAATACGTCGATCATTGCGGTTGCCGCCGCCGAAAGTGGATAACGCTTGCGCGTAAATATACCCACCTTTCGCGTAATCACCGGGGCTTTTAATGGGCGCCACTGCCCGCCCAGCTGTTCGATCTGCGGGATACAAAGTGACGGAACCACACTGACGCCCAGCCCACAGACCACCATACGGATGATGGTGATCAGCTGATGCGACTCTAACTCTATATTCAGATTAAATTTTTTCTCTTCCAATGTTCGTTCAATAACCTCACGAATACTGGACGGTCGCTGCAGTGCAATAAAGGGGTAAGACTTCAACTGATTCCACGTGATTGCATCTTTTTCCAGCAACGGATGATCGGCTGGTAACGCAACAACAAACCGGTCCTCAAACAGGGTTTCGAAGTTCAGGTCGTCGATTGAGCTATCAGGCAAAAAAGCGATACCCACTTCTACCCGCCCGCTGCGTACCATCTCCACGACAGCCTCAGCCACAACATCCTGTACGGTCACGTTGATATCGGGGTACAACTGGCGGTAACCACCCAGAACACTGGGCAATTGCTGCCCCGCGAAGGATGGCATCGCAGCAATGGAGAGCTTGCCACGTTTCAGGGAGAACAGGTTATGCAGCTCCAACATTGCATCATCCCAGTCTGCCAACAGACGTTCGGCGACCGGGTAAAATGCCTCCCCTTCCGGGGTCAACGCCAATGTGCGAGTGGATCTTGCCAACAGTGTTCCACCGACCGTTTCTTCCAGGTTTTTGATGGCAATACTCAGAGCCGGTTGCGACAGATAAACCAGCTCAGCCGCTTCGGCAAAACTGCGCGTTTTCGCTACTGCAACAAATGCTTTCAACTGCTTAATGGTTACATTCATAAATAAACTAAATGAATTATTGAAATTTTTAAATTGGATAAATATTACCATCTAATAGATGCTATTCAACATGAAGCGAGCAAACACTCAGTGTCACGGTGCCCGAATCACCATGCATGACTGGATTGTAAGCAAGTTGAATTGAACTGTTGCAGAGCAGATGATTAGACGCTCTGGAACTGAATAATAACGAGAGGAGTTCTCCCCATGTCCGGTTTTGACAAGGTGGTAAACAGCTACGAAGAGGCAATGGCAGGTCTGGATAACGACATGACCGTCATCGCTGGTGGCTTTGGTCTGTGCGGTATTCCCGAAGGTTGCATCGCGCAAATCAAAAAAATGGGCGTTAACGGCCTGACCATTGTTTCCAACAACTGTGGTGTAGACGGATTTGGCCTGGGCATCCTGCTGGAAGATAAGCAGGTTAAGAAGATGGTTTCTTCTTATGTGGGTGAGAACGCACTGTTCATGAAACAGTTGCTGGAAGGCGAACTGGAAGTTGAATTGACTCCTCAGGGTACGCTGGCAGAAAAAATGCGTGCCGGTGGTGCTGGCATCCCTGCATTCTATACCGCGACCGGTTACGGCACGCTGGTAGGTGAAGGCAAGGACGTACGTGAGTTCGATGGCCGCAACTACATCCTGGAAGAATCCATTACCGGTGAGTTCGCTATTGTTAAAGGCTGGAAAGCAGACCGTTACGGTAATGTGATCTACCGCCACACAGCGCAGAACTTTAACCCAATGGCGGCAACTGCAGGCAAGATCACCGTAGTTGAAGTGGAAGAGATTGTTGAGCCAGGTGAACTGGATCCAACTCAGATCCACACACCGGGTATTTACGTCGACCGTGTCATTCAGGGCACTTTCGAGAAACGTATTGAACAGCGCACAGTGCGCGAAGCATAAGGGAGGAGATTCATTATGGCACTTTCCCGCGAACAGATGGCGATGCGCGTTGCACGTGAGCTGCAGGACGGTTACTACGTAAACCTGGGTATTGGTATTCCTACACTGGTGGCTAACTACATCCCTGACGGCATGGAAGTTATGCTGCAGTCCGAAAACGGCCTGCTGGGCATGGGACAATTCCCAACCGAAGACGAAGTTGATGCCGACATGATCAATGCTGGCAAGCAGACCGTGACAGCCGTGACCGGTGCGTCAATTTTCTCCTCTGCTGAATCCTTCGCAATGATCCGTGGCGGTCATGTCGACCTGACTGTACTGGGTGCATTCGAAGTTGATATTGAAGGCAACATCGCGTCTTACATGATCCCTGGCAAGCTGATCAAAGGCATGGGCGGCGCAATGGATCTGGTAGCCGGTGCGGACAACATCATCGTCCTGATGACGCATGCATCCAAGCACGGCGACTCTAAGCTGCTGACTAAATGCTCCCTGCCACTGACTGGCGCAGGTTGCATCAAGAAAGTTCTGACTGATTTGGCATATCTGGAAATTAAAGATGGCAAGTTCCATCTGAAGGAACGTGCACCGGGCATTTCTGTTGAAGAGATTATCGAAAAGACAGAAGGCGAACTTGTTGTACCGGATCACGTACCAGAAATGACATTCTGAACCATCCCGTCCGGGCTTGGAGAGACTCCCCGGACACGTTACTTGTGACATTGCCTCTTTAAATGAGCCACGCTCATTCCTTGTGCGCACTCCCGCTTCGGCGGGAGTTTTTTATCCGGTCTTATGGCCCACATCCGCGGTCAAATCCACCAACATATTGCCCACTTGAATCAGATTGCGGCTGATCTCACGTACCAGGTTGATCATCATGACGCTAAACTCTTCTGGATACTTGATCTGAAACGTATGAAACAACTCACTGGAAATCTCTAACACAGTACCATCGGTTTCCATATAAGCACCGCCAACCCTGGGCTGCAG
Source organism: Pontibacterium sinense (assembly GCF_015209595.1). Lineage (GTDB taxonomy): Bacteria > Pseudomonadota > Gammaproteobacteria > Pseudomonadales > Balneatricaceae > Pontibacterium > Pontibacterium sinense. Next base: position 102,794 of record NZ_JADEYS010000014.1, read on the forward strand.
GGTAATCATACCCACAAACCCAATCTGTTCACCGGGGTTATAGTCGCTCAAGAATGCCCAATTTCCTTCAGAACATTTGTAAAATGCGATTCGACCTTCCAACACAATGTAAAAACTGTCGGAGCGCTCTCCAACTGAAAACAACTCCTCCTTCACCTTGAGTGAAAATAAGGTCCCCTCTTCTATCAGATAACTAATCGCCTGATCGGAAAGCGCACCAAAGATTGCGAAGTCCCGACAAACCTCGACGGGTAAACGGTTAGCTATTTCGTCATAGTGAAGTTTTATCATCACTGTGCACCTGCATCACCTTGTTCACTTTAAGTGTAGATCTAACTATCTGCACGGAAGATGAACAAACACTAAAGAATCACAGATACTCAGGATCAAAAAACGCTGCATACAGAAAGGCATCTGCATAGCCCCCTCTCATCAATTACGCTATGCAGCGACTTTACTATTCCGCCAGAGATTAGTCCGACGAATACAAGCGAAGAAAACTGGCAAATCGTGGCACGCCATTTTTGGTCAACCCAGTATATTTATACGTCACCCAACGGCCAATTTCGGGTGGCCGGCTGCGCTGCGCATCAGAGAAGCCCGATCCAAGCTTAAATCGAATGCCTTCAGGGGTTTCAACAAGCAAAGCCCCGAGCTTATGTTGGTATTTCCCATTACCCGGCAGATGCGCCACAACACGCGCCTCCGCATCAGCCCAGGGTTTCAGCTTTAACAGCGCGTTTGTACGACCGGATCGGTAATAGGCATCGTCACGATGCAACATCAGCCCTTCACCACCCAGAGCAACAACGCGATCCAGTTCCGTCATCACGTCTGATTCTGACGAAAAGCGTGACTGCGGGATCATGCTGACCCACGGCTTATCAACCCGCTTGATCAACGCCGACATGGCCTCAACCCGCGCACTGAACATGCCAACGTGCTCTGGCAGGTCGAAAAGCATGTACTTCACATCTACCCACTCAGCATCTTCGGTATGCATGCGGCGTACCAATCCGGATATCTGTTCAAACTGGCCACGTGCAATCCACAACTCACCGTCTAAGGGATAATCCGGCAACACGGACACAAACCACATCGGCGCATTGATAGGCTGGCCACTGCGGGTTAGTAAGCGCCTTCCATTCCAATAGCCACGCACCCCATCAAGCTTTTCACTCACCCAGTAACGGGATAAATCAATTCCGCTTGTATAGACCTTTGCGTGTTGCAGTGCAGGTGTATCCGCCAGCGCGGACAAAGAAATCAGAACACTGATAACAACAATCAGCAGACGAACAAAAGACATGGCAAATCCTCCCTGAAGCCATGATGGGCCTCTCAAATCCCTGAGAGGCCTAAACGAGAAAGAACGCGTTACACGCGTTCAGTGATAAAAAAGCGACTCAGCACTTTTGACAAGTTATACGCATCGGCACTGCCTGCAAGCTCACGGATGGAGTGCATTGCAAACTGTGGCACACCGATATCCAGCGTCCGCACACCAATCTCAGCCGCAGCGATCGGGCCAATCGTACTACCGCAGCCCATATCGGAACGAACGACAAATGACTGCACAGGTACTTCTTCCAACTCAGCGAGATGACGGTATAAGGTGCTGGTCTCGCTGTTCGTGGCGTACCGCTGATTCGCATTCACTTTGATGACAGCACCCTGATTAATCACCGGGCCATGGTTCCCATCATGTTTATCAGCAAAGTTCGGATGCACGCCGTGAGCATTGTCGGCCGAAATCATGAATGAACGCGATAATGCCCGGTTACGCTCTTCAGCATCCGGCATCACGCGCTCGAGTACTTGTTTGAGCATTGGCCCCTGAGCACCGGCAGCGGACATGCTGCCCACCTCCTCATGATCATTACACACCAACAGCGCACCCTGCGATGTATCGCTGGTGAGCAAAGCATTCAGGCCGATAAAACAGCTCAACAAGTTATCAAGCCGCGCCGACGCGACAAACTCATCATTCAGCCCCACAAAACCCGGTTTCTGCGTATCATAGAAGCACAGCTCATAATCAAAAACCTGTGCCACATCGTGAACGCCTTGTTTCTCAAGCTGGGTTTTCAGCAACGCCCGGAAGTCCGGTTTCTCTTCACTTTGTCCCAGAATAGGTGGCAGATAGGTCTGCGCATTGATCGTACGGTCTTTATTGGCCTCCCGATCCAGATGGATCGCCAGACTTGGGATAATCGCAACCGCTTTGCTAAAGTCGACCAGCGCATCGGCTAGTTCACCCTCATCATTGCGATAACTAACGCGACCGGCGATAGATAGATCTCGGTCAAACCAAGGGTTCAGCAGCACGCCACCGTAAACCTCGACACCCAGCTGAAAATAGCCGTTTTTGTGCATCTCAGGCGTAGGCTTAACCTTTAAGCAAGGCGAGTCGGTATGTGCACCGACCATCCGAAACCCACTTTCCAAGGCGGAAGTCTGAGGCATGGTCCACGCGATGATAGAAGAGCCGTTACGCACAACGTAATAACGACCGCCGGCTTCTACATTCCAACTATCGCCCTCTTCCAGCACCTGAAAGCCCGCATCAGACAATCGGTATACCATGGACTGTACGGCATGAAACGGTGTGGGGGATTCGCTTAAAAAATCAACCAGCGACTGGTTAAACTGCTGTTGGCTCATATCAAATTACTCCGCAACCGTATCTTTAACTTCCAACAACTCAATTTTAAAGACCAAGGCAGAGTTTGCTGGGATCGTTTCATTTGGGCTGGTGGCACCGTACGCCAGCTCAGCAGGTAGATAGATATTCCATACACCACCCTCTTTCATTTTAGGCAGCGCTTCTCTCCAACCGCGAATCACCGCCTTTAAAGGAAATTCGGAAGGCTTTTCACGTGCATAGGAGCTATCAAACACGACGTCATCAACCCGTTTACCTTCGTAATGAACAATAACGGTGTCTAAAATACGCGGCGAACGCCCCTGTCCCGCTTTAACAACCTCATACTGCATACCAGACTTCGTCGTGATCACTCCATCTCGCTTGGCATTTTCTGCCAGAAACGCATCACCTAGCTTACGGGTATCGTCGTTTAACGCTTTGTCCATTAACTCCGCTCGAAAGCGTTTCTCTTCCTCAGTTTCACCACACCCCGTAACAAAGAGTACAGAAACCAATACCAAGCCAATTATTTTCTTCATTCTCGTAAACCTAAATGGGAAACCGTCTTAATAACTGCTTGATTTTACAACAGCTGGCCGCATGTCTAAACTCAGGAAATGGCCTGATGGAACTCAGTTACGTTTATTCATGTCATAAGAACAATAATATAACTGGTGTATCGTCCGAATTATGCGCAAATCGCTGATCAAGTTACTCACTGCTGCTAGCTTCTCCGCCCTGATTCCGCTCCAGGCGGTCTCTGCCATCACAGAGACAGCGCTTAGCGCTGAACCGGATCACAAGACTACGATCATTGAGATCATGGAATCTCTCAAGCTCGGCCATTACAAGCGTTTAGACGTCAACGATGCCATGTCCTCTAAACTGCTGACTCAATTTATTGATGACCTTGATCCTTCACGCAGCTATTTCTATCAGAACGACATCGATGGCTTTCAGCGCTTCAGCACCCAACTGGATGACGACCTGCTTGAGGGTGATCTATCGGCAGCGTATGAAATATTCAATATTTTCCAGACGCGCAATATAGATCGCCTGAACTATGCCATCAATTTGCTGAATGGCGATCACGACTTCAATTTCGACCGTGAAGAAACCTTGCTAGCGGACCGTTCTGATGCGGCCTGGGTTCTTGACGAAGAGACGATGGATAATCTCTGGCGTAAACGTATCAAAAGCGCACTGCTCAGCTTGAAGCTCGCGGACAAAACAGAAGAGGAAGCAAAAGAGATTTTGAGAAAGCGTTATCAGAATCAGCTGACGCGTGCCGATCAAATTAACAATGAAGACGTTTTCCAAAGCTACGCGAACGCACTGACCTCACAATACGACCCACATACTCAGTATTTTTCACCACGGCGTTCGGAAAACTTTCAAATCAATATGAGCCTGTCGCTTGAAGGGATTGGTGCGGTATTACAAAGCGAAGATGAATTCACCAAAATCGTACGTCTGGTACCCGCAGGACCGGCAGAAAAAACGGGCCAGTTAAAACCATCTGATCTGATTCTTGGTGTCGGCCAGGGTGATGAGGGCGAGATTGAAGATGTTGTAGGCTGGCGCCTTGACGATGTTGTACAGAAAATCCGCGGCCCCAAAGACTCCGTTGTTCGTTTACAGGTTCGCTCCGATGATGCCGATGACGCACCGATGCGGATCATTCGCATCATTCGCAACAAGGTAAAACTGGAAGAACAGTCCGCACAGAAACGCGTCATGGAAATCGATTATCAGGGCCAGAAAGTCAAACTGGGCGTGATCGAGATCCCAACGTTCTATATTGATTTTGCCGCACTTCAGCGCGGTGACAAAAACTACAAGAGCACAACACGTGACGTCGAAAAGCTAATCAAAGAGCTGGAAAGCGAAGACATTAGCGGCCTGATCATTGATCTGCGAGACAATGGCGGCGGCTCATTGCGTGAAGCCAACGAACTGGTTGGCCTGTTCATCAACCGTGGTCCCGTTGTACAAATTCGAGATCAACAAGGCTATATCCGCGTATTGGGCGACCGTGATCCAAAGATCGCCTATTCAGGCCCTATGGCCGTGATGGTGAATCGTCTTTCAGCCTCTGCCTCTGAGATTTTTGCGGGTGCGATGCAAGACTATCAGCGCGCCATCGTGATTGGCGGCCAGACCTTTGGTAAAGGCACAGTACAAACCCTGCAGCCGTTGCAGCATGGTCAGCTCAAACTCACCAACGCCAAGTTCTATCGGATCTCTGGTGAGAGCACACAGCACAAAGGCGTCATCCCTGATATCAGCTTTCCAACTTTATATGATCATGACGAAATCGGCGAAAGCGCATTGGACGGCGCACTGGTATGGGATCAAGTACACGAAGCACCACACGGCAGCTTTATCGGTGCCTCCTCCTTCATCCAGACCCTAACGGAGCGACACCTGCAACGTATTCAAGAGAATCCTGATTTTGAATTTATGCGTGAACAAGTTGCAGAGATGCAGAAACGTCGTGACAAAAATGAAATATCACTGCGTGAAGCCACACTCAAGCAGGAACGCAACGAGTCTGAAGCGTGGCAGGTAGAGACTGAAAACCGTCGTCGCATCCAGAAAGGCCTGACTCCGATTGAAAAACTGTCAGATCTCGAAGACGAGCAGAAAAAAGATGCACAAGGCCGCCCGATCAATCCACAAGCCGAAGCGATGCTTGAGGAAAGCGGCAGAATCCTTATCGATATGGTCGTTGCCACACAAAAATATACAGCTGCGCGGAAATAGGCCGATAACCCTGTTTGTTCAGTTTATTTTTGAGGAAAAGGAAGTATGGCTGCCAAAAAAATCATTGTCCTAACGCTTGTCGTCCCGATCGTTCTTGGAGTGCTGGGTGTTGGCGGCTATTACGGCTACAACGCCCTCATGAAGCAAGAAGCGAACAACAACAAGGATCTGGAAAAGTTTGGCCTCGCTGTACTTCCACAATCCACTACTGCCCCTAGCGTTGCAGATGAAAAAGAACGCCAGGCGATCTACCAGCAAAGCACCGGCGTTTTGGGCACAACCCAGGAAGTGGCTACGTTTGCAGACGAAAAACTCTCGCCCACTCAAAAAGTAATCCGTGGATTAATGAGTGACAAAGAGGTGCTGCTGGAAGAAAAGAAAAAGCTCAACGAGGACATTGATACGCTTAAAGCCCGTATCGCAGAGCTGGAAGAGTACAAACGCCTGAACCAGCACTTTGCGCCGGACAAGATCAGCGAAGAGCTGGCCAAAGTAAAAGCACGTCTGAAAAAGCACCTGCTAAATTCAACCAGCGCAGCTCGATTTAACAACCGTCAAATAGAGATCATCTCCGGTGCTTCGGCGGTCGAATATGACAAATTTATTCGCCGCAACCGGATGATCCTGTCTGACTTCCAGCGTGAAGAGCTGGTCAGCATCTACCTGCCGGAATTTGCATTCTGTCTTGGAGATGGCGTCGATATAGCTGCTAACTCTGCCTCGGAAGAGCGCAAACTCGTTCGCTTTTTTGAAGAGCGAGATATCACCCTCCTGACAACTGCCTTGAAGCGAGATCTGGATACCGTACTCACCCCTTGTCAGGAAGCGCTGCACGAACAACTTGCCAAGTACACGCCCGGAACACCCTGAAATCTCTGAATAAAGCGTCTCGCAAGGCGCTTTTCACTACCCTTTTCAACGCCCTGCCTGTATAATGCGCGCTCCTTTTAAAGCGACCGTACGCCCACACATCGGCAAAAGGTGTGCCCGATCGCTATATTTATCTGACCCTGTACGGCCGATGTTACAGGTTGAAAAGTGCTGCAAAGGCTTAACATTAAGCCTGCCACGCAGCCTTTCATCAAAGGACATTATTCATGAGCGAAAGCTTTGCTGAACTGTTTGAAGAATCCCTTCAGAACCTAGACATGAAACCTGGCACCTTGGTAATGGGTGAAGTTATCGATATCGATAGCGACTGGGTTACTGTTAACGCTGGCCTGAAATCCGAAGCTGTTATTCCTCGCGCTCAGTTCCTGAACGACGCGAACGAACTGGAAATCCAGATCGGTGATGAGGTTAAAGTTTCCCTGGAAGCTGTAGAAGATGGCTTCGGCGAAACGCGCCTGTCTCGCGAAAAAGCGAAACGCGCAGAAGCATGGGATGTTCTCAAGCAGAAATTCGATGCAGAAGAAGTTGTTAAAGGCTTCATCTCCGGTAAAGTTAAAGGCGGCTTTACTGTTAGCATCAACAACATCCAGGGCTTCCTGCCAGGCTCTCTGGTAGATGTACGTCCAGTACGTGACGTTGACCACCTGGAAGGCAAAGAGCTGGAATTCAAACTGATCAAGCTGGATCAGAAGCGCAACAACATCGTTGTTTCCCGTCGTGCCGTTCTGCAAGAAGCTAACAGCGCTCAGCGTGACGAGCTGCTGGCTTCCCTGGAAGAAGGCCAGAGCGTTAAAGGTTTCGTTAAGAACCTGACCAACTACGGTGCGTTCATCGATCTGGGTGGCGTTGACGGCCTGCTGCACATCACCGACATGGCGTGGAAGCGTATCTCCCACCCATCCGAGATGCTGAATCCTGGCGACGAGATCTCTGTTAAGATCATCAAGTTCGACAAAGAAACTGGTCGTATCTCTCTGGGTCTGAAACAGCTGTCTGAAGATCCATGGGAAGCAATCAAGAACCGTTACCCAGCTGGCGCTAAAGTACAGGCTCGCATCACGAACCTGACTGACTACGGCTGCTTCGCATCCATCGAAGATGGTGTTGAAGGTCTGGTTCACGTTTCTGAAATGTCTTGGACTAACAAAAACATCCACCCATCTAAAGTTGTTCAGATCGGTGATGCTGTAGAAGTTATGATCCTGGACGTTGATGAAGAACGTCGTCGTATCTCCCTGGGTATCAAGCAGTGCGCTCCAAACCCATGGGTATCTTTCGCAGAGAAATACGCTGCGGGCGATAAAGTGAACGGCACTATCAAGACTATCACTGACTTCGGTATCTTCGTTGGTCTGGAAAATGATCTGGACGGCCTGGTACACATGTCTGACATCACTTGGGAAGCTGATGCTGAAGCTGCCCTGCGTCAGTACAAGAAAGGTGATGAAGTTGAAGCGGTTATCCTGTCTATCGACGCAGAGAAAGAGCGTATCTCTCTGGGCGTTAAACAGCTGGAAAGCGACCCATTCGCTGAGTTCGTAACTGCGAACGACAAAGGCACTATCGTTAACGGTACTGTTAAGTCCGTAGACGCTAAAGCTGCTGTTATCGAACTGGCTGAAGGCATCGAAGGCATCCTGAAAGCTTCTGAAGTTGCTTCCGAGCGTACTGAAGACGTTTCCGCTGTCATGAAAGAAGGCGATGCAGTTGAAGCTAAGATCACCGGTATCGATCGTCGTAACCGCGTAATCACTCTGTCTATCCGTGCTAAGGATCAGGCTGAAGAGAAAGCTGCTCTGAAAGCAGTTCAGAACGCTGAAGTTGAGGTTTCTGGCCCAACTACAATCGGTGAACTGATCAAAGCTCAGATGGCTGCTAAGAAGTAATATTACTTCACGCTAATAAAAAGGCGCTCATTGAGCGCCTTTTTTTGTGCCTGAAATTCCAAATTTCACAAACCACCCCAATATTCCCTTGTAGGGTAGCCTTTAGGCTACCGGCAGGCTGATCACCTACGATGACGACGAGCCGACCCTACATACATAACGCCCAACGATGACGTACAACACCCCACCTCTTGAATAAACACCCACAACACCCCTGTAGGGTAGCCTTCAGGCTACCGGCAGGCTGAAAGCCTGCCCTACATACATAACGCCGGCGCACCCTACAATTCAGCCCCCCACAATCACGCCTACAACCACCTCGCATCCCAATGCGAATACTCCTCAATCGAACTCACCAACCCTGCACGCAACGGATTACCCACCATATATCGTGCCACTTTGATCGGATCCTCACCCTCACGTAACGCCCGATCATAAAAACCACGCTGCCAGACGCCACCCTTACGCCCCAAACACTCATTCAACCTTTTGGCACTCACACCCTTAAAACGCGCTATCACCGCATCAATATCACCCAGCTCACCCAACTGAAACAACCAATGCAAATGATCGGGCATTAACACCCAAGCCATGGAATTAACAGCACCGGAACCACTTACCCGACGCATCTCACGAATAACACACCGCGCTGAATAGAGATCAGTAAAGAAAGGGAAACGCTTCGATGTGACAATTGTCACAAAATAGGCATGATGCGGAACGGATATACGCCCCACCTTGAGATCATCATAAGACATCCTTGCCTCCTGAGTTTCTGAACGAAAGTAGTGACGATTACAGCAGATACAAACCGTCACAACAATCATCAGGCAACCAGCATCGAGAACGAGTCACCGGCAGACCAAAGCTCTGCCTTACAAACAGAACCAACACCCAACCCAAAACACCTTACAGACAAAGGAAGGAACTGTAGGGTAGCCTTCAGGCTACCGGCAGACTGAAAGCCTGCCCTACAAACAGAACCACAACACTCCCCCTCAAAATATTCCAACACAAAACGCCTAAGGAACAAAGGAACAAAGGAACAAAGGAACAAAGGAACAAAGGAACAAAAAATTGTAGGGCAGCCTTCAGGCTACCGGCAGGCTGAAAGCCTGCCCTACATTACATACAGCAGAAACAACCTGGGGAATCTGAAGAAAAACTACCAACCACAGAATTTGGTTGTTCGCTTATCTACCGGAAGGTAACCACAGACAAGAATCATTCCATTGTAGCGACGCACAATAGACTGAATGGAAGAAAACTCAAACTTCAAACCACGATGAATATTCGCAGCAACGACCTTACGCTCTTCAATCGATAACTTACGCCAGCCAAACACACCAGCTTCAGCCACCGTGACATGAATACCGGGATCCCAAGGACCATATTGCACAGCCCTGGAAAGCGCATTTTCGAACTCTGCATCGTATTCACCCCGATAGGATTTCACCAACGCGAACCGAGCCCACGCATAAGGCCAGCGCGGCCTCAGCTCAACAGAACGCCGATACAGCGCCAGCGATTCGTCCGTAATCTCATTAAACGCGCCATTCGCCCAATGAACCAAGCCCTTGTATATCAACACCTGCGCAAGCAAGTCATGATAATCCGGATTACGAGGCTCCCACGATAACGCCGAACGCGCATCCTCTATCGCCCTTTCAACCTCATCAGCTGCCGGCATACGCTTTTCATCATCCCAGCGCTCAACCGCAAACTCCGCCTTATGAGCCACCACATCAGCAATACCCATACGCGCAGCCTGATAGATACCCCAAAAGGCAACCAACATAACAAGAACAAGCAGATAAGAAGAAGGCTTACGAAAAGAAGCAGACATCAGAAAAACCGAATCAGAGACCCGCTATCGCACGCGGATTATCAAAGACTAAAGCACTGGCAGCCTCTTCGCCGACAACTGCACGAGCTGCCGCGAAACCACCAGACAAGACAGGCGGACGACGATCTAAGTTATGGGCATCAGTGGCCAATACCGTAGCCCAGCCTTTCTCTAGGATCTCCATAGAACGCTGAGCCGCAGGCACACCAAAACCACCTGCAACCGACATCGCTGTAATCTGAAACAAACACCCCATCTCTACAAACGGAGCGATCATATCCAGATCACGCATAATGTCTTTGTTTCGCTCAGGATGAGCAATCATCGGCAGGATATTACGGTCAAGCAACCACTTCACCAGCTTGTCGCTACCCGGTGGGATATGACTGTGTGGCAATTCAAGCAACATCACCTGCTTGCCCTCCCACTCGCCCAGAAATGGAACCTGATTCTGAGCGACCAGCATCAATACCTCAGCTGAAAGACGCACCTCACCAGACATAGCAACCGTCAGCGGAATAGCTTCGTCTTTTAACGCCTGCTGCAGCTTAAGAAAAACCGGCTCAATGGTATTTACCGAGTTATCGTAACGACCCGGATGAATATGCGGCGTAAAGGTAATATGGGTAATTCCATCAGCCACCGCCATGCGCGCCAGCTGAAGAGACTCGTCCAGCGAACGAGCCCCATCATCAATACCCGGAAGGAGATGACTGTGCAGATCAATCATGCAGCCTTCTCGTCAGCACCGTAACCGTAAACATCATAGTAACCGGAGTAGCCTTCACCGTAGTAACGAGATGCCTTCTTCAGGTTAACCTGGTTCAGCACAACACCCACAACTGGCGCATCCACTTCAGCCAGGCGCTTAAGGCCAGCCTTAATCTGCGCATTCGGCGTAGAGTCTGCCTTAACAACATACACCATAGAACCCACGTAACGAGACAACACTAACGCATCGCTCACCGCCTGACATGGCGCAGTATCAACAATAATACGATCATAGTGCTTCTCCAAGACATCCAGTACCTTCACAAACCTAGCTGAAGACAGAAGCTCAAGTGGGTTAGGAGGAATCGAACCTGCAGAAATAACATCAATGCCTTCATCTTCCAGCTTATGTACACACTCCTCAAGAGAAGCGGTACCCGCAACCAGATTGGAAAGGCCCGGAGCTTTCGCACCAAACTTAAACAACTTCCCAATAGATGGGCGACGCATATCCGCATCAATCAGCAGCACACGCTCCATCTGCCCCATAGAATAGGCAAGACTCAAGGAAGTAGAGGTCTTACCCTCACCCGGCACGGTAGAGGTAACTGCAATAATTTTGTGCGGATTATCCAAAGACGACAACACCAAACCCGTTCGAATGGTACGCACCGCCTCAGAGAAACCCGACTTATTATCTTCAATATAATGACGGTAGGAGATCTTATCCGCCTTACGACCGGTAAGCTTAGGCAGCAGCCCCAACATAGTCTGATGCAACTTAGTCTGCACATCACCGGAACTACGTACAGTATTGTTCAGCGCTTCCAGCAAGAACGCACACATCACACCAAACATTGCACTCACGACAAAACTCAGTGCAATGATCAAACCCTTCTTAGGCTTAGCAGGTTTAATCGGCGCAACCGCCGGATCCGCAATACGCGCATTAGCAGATTCAAGATCACCCGTTGCAGCCGTCTCGTTTAAACGCGTAAAGAAGGTATCGTACAGCGCACGATTAGTCTCAACCTCCTGCTCCAGTTCTTTAAGCTGATACTCTTTACGCTTCAGCCCCTGAATTTCCTGTTTGGTATTACCCAACGATCCTTCAAGAGAACGCTCACTGCTGCGTGCCACGCGGTATTTGTTTTCGATACCGTTTACCACACTCATGATCTGGCGATCCAAAGAGCGACGTGCACTACTCACTTCTGAGCTAGCCGCAATCATCTTAGGATGCTTTGGCCCATAACGCTTAGATAACTCAGAAACCTTCTGCTCAGCCTTCAACAACGACTCTTTGTAGCTCTGCACTACCGGATGACCCAACACCGCAGGAATACGCTCATAGCGCTCAGCAGGAGCATTCTTTCCGATAGACCGAATCTCTTGATACAAACCTTCGAACTCAAGACGCTGACGACGCGCATCAACCAGCTTCGTCGCAACCAGATCGAGCTCAGTACCGGCGATATCCAAACCACCATTACCACCGACGATCTGTTCACGATCACGGAACTCCTGCAGTCGTCGCTCAGACTCTTTCAACTTCTCTTTCAAGCCACCTAAGCGCTCATTCAACCAAGATGACGCTTTAACTGTTAGCTCAAGCTTGGCCTCAAGATTATTCTCTATATATGCCTCACCCACCGCATTCGCCATCTGCGCCGCGAACTCCGAGCTATATCCCTCAAAACTAATTTTAACCAACTGAGTTTTACGTACCGGAGAGATCACCAAACGCTTAATAAACGCTTCAACAACAAGTTGATAACGCTGCTGCTCCGTGGGTTCCACAGGCGCCAGCTCAGGAATAAACTGACCAGCCCGCTCACGCCAGCTAAAACTAAACACAGGCTCACGATTGAACTCAGGATGTTCAACCAAACCATATTTCTGAATGACTTTTTCAGCCAGCTTACGGGATTTTAGGATTTCAAACTGCGTGAGGTAATACTCATTATTGGAGGAATCCAAGCCATATACTTGCTCAATAGAAACAACCTTAGCCTGCTTGGATTCGATCAACAGCGTAGCAGTAGCGCGATAGATGGGCTCAAGGGAAAAAACCACGAGCGCTGCCAACAAGGTAACAACAAAAGCAAACCCCATGATGCCCCACTTGTGGCGCATTACAGTTAACCAATACTGACGCAGATCGATCACATCGTCCTGCAGCAAGCGATCCAAAGAGCTGTTTTTTTGCGCATCCATTACACAGAAACCAATTTGAAGCTAAAGAAAACTACTTGAATAAGAAACACAGAAATCAAAAGAGCTTCTGACTAGAAGAAGCTCTCTTCAACAGTGATAATATCACCCGGACGTACCATTGTGCCCAGTTTAATCCGCACCGGATCATCACCTTCTTTACCATCAGGCACCACATACAGCTTGGTTTTCGATGCTCGTTCAGTAAAGCCCCCTGCCAGCGCAACGGCTTTCTGCAGTGTCAAGCCCGGTTGATAGGGATAGCCACCCGGCTTCTCCACCTCACCATTAATAAAGAATTGTCGATATTCCAGAACGGTTACGTTAACACTAGGATTAACTAAATACCCGTCAGCCAATTTCGAGCGAATAATCTCACTCAACTCACCGATACTTAATCCTTTTGCACGCAACTCGCCAAGAAAGGGATAAGAGATAGTACCCGCATCACTCAAGCGCACCTCAATACTCAAATCCTCTTCACCGAAAACCTGAATACTCAGCATGTCACCAGATCCGATAGAATAACCGGAAAGGCCAGTACCCTCTGCAAACGACATAGGCGATGCAAAAAGCATCGCCCATACCAGAACAGCCTTAAAATGAGATTGAATTGACGAAAACACGTCAGGTCTCCAAAAAGCCTAAATCAGAAACGATGGGATCACAGAGATCCCTGGAAAGTCAACATAAAGAGGTTCTGGGTTTCACTCTCGGTCGCTGCATTGGAATCCTTATCCTTATAAGTGTAAGCCAGATTCACAGACAACCAGCGCTTCAGCTCGTAGTTAAAACCAACCATTGCGGTATCGGTTTCGTCTTCACGCGTCAGACCAATATAGTCTTCATTCATGTGGCTCAGCATTGCCTGGGTGCTGAAACGATTATCCCAAGAGTGGTTCCAGGTCAGGCTATAAGTTTCAGTATCGATACCGTCTTCGTTACCAGATGCTTCTTCGTATTCCTGAGAGGTCATCAGGTCAAAGGTAGAATAGGTACGCGGAGACCAACGCGCCGAAATCTCCCAGCTCGCACCATCCTGATCCTCGCGAGATGCAGAGTCATAGTCCTTATTCTGATAACCGATCTTAGCCGTACCGGATGTCTTAGCGGTTGCATCCCAAGTCACACCTGCCAGATATTTCACCTCGGTGTTATCAAGGTCGCTGGCAGCCAACTTATAGTCGATATCTTCAGCACGCACTTCGAATAACGCACGCGTTTTAGGAGCCACACGATAATAGAAGGTAGCATCCAAGCCTAAATTTTCACGCTCACGACTATCGTTCAGGCTACCGAGGTTATCATAGGTATGATCAACGTACGTCGCAGCAACCTCAAGGTTACCCTTCGCACCTTCTGCGCCGTAACGGTATAGACCGGACAGACTCTTATCGGTGTAACGTGCTGGCTTAGCCCCCGTAGCGGCATTGTTACTACCGCGGTCTTCATGAATTTTAGCCAGACCTACAGTCAGATCCAGGCGATTACGACTATTCAGCTCAAGAACGGCTTCACCGGTCAGCGTATGATCAACATAATCATCAGCACGACTATCATGCAGAGTTCCTATTTTTAGATCATAGGTAACACGATAAGCATCGTTCTCTTTCTCCGCTACAAACTGCACAGACGGGTTAACCACAGTGATCGTAGACGAGGTCTCATTGGTTTCTGTCGAGAAAATATTATCATTGTGACCAATCTGAACACTCAACTGCGGAATAACGTCGATCCCGTTCATCTCCACTGAGGCTGGATCGATTGCTAATGCTGAAGTAGCGTAAACGCCACACAGGCCCACAACGGCCAAACGAAGATCCTTGATTTCCATGTGATAACCCTAATTATTTAATCCGATTAGTCATCCTGACGGCATTAAGAGCAGTCGCGAACCATATTTTGAATGGACATATATTATCATGTTCGTCTGGCCAAAACAGCCAAAACAAGGACAAATAGATCAGTTGTCAACGCAGCAGGAAAATCACCATAACTTTTTTTGATATCCACCACTTAACTGCGTTTTTTGTAGATAAAAAAAAGAAAAAACCATAATAAGAATGCGACAAATACACCGCCCAGGTTGGCATATACGTCATAAAGATCAAACGTTCGTTTGGGCAAATAAGCACCTTGGCCATATTCCAACCCGTATGCCAACACTAACCAGACAAACCAGTAGAAAAAACACAGGGTTCTATGTTTTATATAACGCGCACCCAAAAAAGGCACGACGGCAAATGCCACCAAGTGCTCATACTTATCGGCGTTATGAAATAACCTCGGGAATGGCTCAGGGCTAAATATGCCAATCAACAAGGCAATCAGAGCCAAAACAAATACAACCCAACCCAAATATCGACTTTGCAATCTAAACACTCACAATGACAACGTAGTGACAAACAGCATCACACTTAAGGAATAACTATATTTTCGTGATCTAACTCGCCGATGAGAGCCTGACGCAAACCACGCTTAGCCTCAGGATCACCATGTACAAGACGCACATGCGTGGGCTTTATCCGCATCCGCTTAACAAAATTGACCAGATCACGCCGGTCCGCATGGGCCGAATAACCGCTAATCGTATGCACACCCGCACAAATATCCACCCGCTCACCCTCAAGCATCACGTAGCCACCTCGCGGACCATATTTCTGAATGTCCCGACCGGGTGTACCCGCGGCCTGATAACCCACAAAGAGCACATCGGTGCGACGATCAGATAATAGCGCCTTAAGATAGTTCATTATTCTGCCACCTGCACACATTCCACTGGCAGCAATCACAACGGCGGGACGCCCACTCTCCTTCAAGTGGGAGACCAACCTCATATGACTCGCATGATCATCGATGGTTATCAGATTTTCAAATGCAAGCGGGTGGCGCCCACCGTTTTTACGACGCCGAGCCTCTTTGTCCCAGAGATCGCTCAGATCCCGGTAATGCTGGGTAAATTCAGCTGCCAAGGGCGAATCTACGATAACATCCAGTTCTTGCCAGCGTTTTGATTTAGCACGATGAATCAGATGCTCGATTTCGTACAGTAGCTCCTGTGTGCGTCCAATACTGAAAGCAGGGATCAATACGGTGCCTTTATTCTGCAATGCACGATCAATAACTTTACGCAACTGTGCCTTTCGCTGATGTCGACCTACGTGCTCACGATCTCCATAAGTGCTTTCCAGCACCAATATGTCCGTACGATACGGGGAACGTGGCGCAGGCAACAGTGGCGCATAGGGCGCGCCGAGATCACCGGAGAACACAACACGCTGCCCACCCACATCAAACTCAATGTATGCTGAGCCCAGAATATGCCCCGCCACCCTGAATTTAGCCCGCAAAGATTGATCGGCAAACGGGCGATACCACTCATTATACGGTACCGCCACTAACAACTGTTCCAGCCGCTTTAACACTTTGTGGATAAGTTGCTTATCGCGTGTAACACCAACCTTTAGGGCGTCTTCTATAACTAACGGCAACAACTTAGCGGTGGCCTCAGTCGCAATAATCGGCGCATCAAAACCCGCTGCTAGTAACCAAGGGATACGCCCCACGTGATCGATATGGCAGTGAGTGACAAACAACGCCCGCACCGCATCAATAGGAAAATCGATCCCAGAATCACCCAACTCCCTTCCTGACGCTTCCGCACCCTGAAACATGCCACAATCAATTAAAACGCTATCGCTGCCAGTAAAGAACAACTCATGACAAGAGCCTGTAACACCCGTCACGGCACCATGGTGAAGTATTTTTACATCCGACATAAACCACCTCCATGTGATTCAAATTTATAAAAAACTAATTCCTTTTATGGGAATCAGCGTCTTGCAGGATAGCCCTCATCGTCATCGAAGGTGATCAGGCTACCGGCAGGCTAAAGCCTGCCCTACAGATAAATTAACCCGCCTTTTAACATCCAACCTAAAACGGAAAAACCACCGGTATCATCAACACCGCCGTCACGCTATACGCCACTAACACCGGCGCACCCGCGCGTAAATAATCTCGAATACTATACCGACCTACACTAAACACCATCAAATTGGTCTGATACCCATACGGTGATAGGAAGCTCGCACTCGCCCCAAAGGCCACTGCCATAAAAAATGGGTACGGACTTACACCCCACTGCTGCGCAACAGACAGCGCAATCGGAAATACCAACGCCGCTGCCGCATTATTGGTCACTAACTCCGTCAGCAACCAAGTCACTACAAACACCCCAATATAGGCGCCATACACGCCAAAACTACCAAATACACCATTAACCAGCGATGCGATATCCGCAGCGACTCCGGTACTTACCATCGCGTGAGCTAAGCCCAATGCGCCTCCTATCACCAATACCAACTCAAACGGAAAACGACGCCGCAACTCATCCAACGTCACCAACTTCAAGGCCACAAACAGTACTAGCAATACCAATAACGCTTTAAAGAACGAAACCACCCCCACGGCCGCCAAACCAATAGCCGTAAGAAAACCACCAATCACCCCCACGCTCGGCCATAATCCAAGCAACGTACGGTTTTCAACACCGCCGACAATGACAAAGTTACGCGCCAAGTTATCTCGTGCTTTAAAGTCAGGCCCAATCGCCAAAACCAGCTCGTCACCCGCCCTTAGCTCAAGCCGCCCTAACCCACCTTCAATTCGCGACTCACCACGCCTAACAGCGACAACCGCCGCATCGAAACGCGAACGAAAATCCGACTCTTTAACCGTCCGCCCCAGCAAGATGGAAGACGGCGAAACAACCACTTCTACAAGGTTATGCCGAATCAGGTCCTGATGATTCTCCTGAGATTCCAATCCCTCAATTTCCTCAAGCAAGAACACAGCCCCGGGATCACCTGAAAACACCAGAATATCGCGTTCTTTGATGACCTCTTCCGGACCAACCGGAGAGATCACTGCATCCTCACGAATAACGTCGACCAGATAAAGCTTCTCAAGATTACGTAAGCCGTTTTCAGCCACCGAGCGACCAATCAATGGCGACCCAATCGAAACAATGCGCTCTAGAAAATACTCTGAAACATCTGCATCGCTATTCTGCAGCGGATGAGAGGGTAACAAACGTCCTGATACGAAAACCAACACCAATAAGCAAATGACAAAAGCGACACCGCCCACCACTGTAAAATCCAGAAATCCAAACGATTGCATACCTGCTTGATCAATAAAGCTATTCACAATCAGGTTGGTACTGGTACCAATCAGGGTAAGCATCCCACCCAGAATAGAGGCATAAGACAAAGGCAGTAGAAGTTTCGACCCTAGCATCCCAGACTGTTTACGCAGCGGCCCCATCAACGCTGCTACTACAGCGGTATTATTAAGAAATGCAGAGGTAATGCCAGAAAAGAGACCCAACCGAAACAGTATGCTTTTCAGCCCGCCCTGAACAACCTGTCGCGCCATATAGGAGAGCAGAACCGTTTTTTCCAATACCAACGAGAGCAGGAGCAACACGACTAACGTCAGCAGAGAGCTATTCACGTAATTGATGGAAAGTTCTTCGAAAGGGATAACGCCAGTAACGTACAGAAACGTTACTACCACAGAAAAGATAATAAGCGGACGCAGGCGTGAAAAAATCAACGCCCCTATAACGCCCGCTAAGGATATAATCACAGAAATGTACTGTAGCGACGTCGGTAGTTCCATCTATGACCCGGTTCAAACGAAGAGTTTATTGCCCTAAGGGAAACTTACCTAAACAGGCCCGCATTTATGAACATCGAGCTTACTTGAAAGGTTTAGTGCCTTACTTATTATCCACATATCTTGCGAATAGAAAAATCAAGTCCGCCCATATTCATCGGCATATCGGATAATATCATCCTCTCCCAGATATACGCCTGATTGTATCTCTATAATCTCCAACGGTACCTCCCCAGGATTACGTAACTGGTGGGTTTCGCCAAGCGGAATATAAGTTGATTGATTCTCTGAAAGCAATATCAACTTATCTCCACAACGCACCTCAGCAGTCCCACTCACAATCACCCAATGCTCTGCTCGATAATGATGCTTCTGAAGCGAAAGCTTTTCCCCAGGATTCACCGTGATATGTTTAACCAGATAGCGATCACCGTCATCAATAGAGTCAAATTTACCCCAAGGTCGGTAAACCTCCCGATGCTGAAGGTATTCAGATCTTTCGTGAGCCTTGAGGGTATGCACAACTGACCTTACATCCTGAACCGAGCCTTTACTGGCGACGAGCAGCGCATCTTTCGTATCAACAATGACCAAATCCTTTAAACCGACTGTTGCAACTAGACGATCCTGCCCATGGACGAAACAGTTACGGGTTTGTTCAAGAATTACATCCCCTTCGACAACATTACCGTTTGAGTCCTTGCTTTTGATATCCCACAGCGCGGACAAACTGCCCACATCACTCCAACCCGCATCAAGAGGCACCACTAAAACCTCTCCAGCATCGCCCGAACCACATAAAGGCTCCATCACTGCATAATCAACGGAGTCTTCTAGACACTCCGCAAACACTGCACTATCGACACGAATGAAGTCGTGATCATGGGTCGCTTTTAACATCGATTGTTCGCAAACTTTAAGTATATCGGGCCGATAGCTCTTTAACTCTTCAAGATAACGATCCACACGCACCATGAACATTCCACTGTTCCAATAGTACTCACCGCTGGCGATGTAATCCCGAGCGACAGCCTGATCAGGCTTCTCTACAAACGACTGCACTGACAACGCCACGGCGTCGTCGTTATGATCTGGTCGAAAACGAATATAGCCGTACCCGGTAGCAGGCTCAGTCGGAACTATCCCGAAAGTAACAAACGCCCCCGCCTTTGCAGCTGACGCAGCTTCGGTTACTGCTGACTGAAAGGTATTTGTATCGTCAATAACATGATCGGCAGGAAGCACTAACATCAATGCATCTGAATGGCCACATGCAGCTAACTCAAGCGCAGAAAGTGCAATTGCAGGTGCTGTATTTTTACCCACAGGCTCAAGCATTATTTTGGCCTGAAGATTAAGCTGTCGAACATGCTCAGCCACTAAAAAGCGATGCTCTTCATTACATACAATATGCGGTCTAGAAACACTCAGCCCTTTTAAGCGCAGCAATGTCTCTTGCAGCATAGAAACGTCACTGTTTAGCGGCAAAAACTGCTTGGGATACATGGCTCTGGAGAGGGGCCACAATCGTGCGCCTGACCCACCAGCCAATACAACAGGGGTGATCATCAACAATCTCTCAAGACAATATTATTTTCACCCCGTGAGTGTACTGCAAATACCGCCAAGAACTCGATAATCGTATGAAAAGCCCCATTATCAACACCCTTTCTGGCAATAAACAGACGCCCACTGCCAAAATTGTACTCAAGCCTTCCAAACAGCCAGCGTATTAAACCCTAGCCGCTTCTTGACCCACCAAACCGCAACCAGGTTCTGAGTCGCAATCGCGATCGCAGTGGCAATGGCGCTTCCCACTGCACCGTATAAAGGAACCAAAATAAAAGCCAAGGCTATCGCTGCAGGTCCCGATATCAGTACCGTATTTCGAAGATCTTTTTCATGACCTGACATCGTCAATAGATAACCCACTGACCCTGTCGCCACATTGATAAATTGACCAATCGCCAATATCTGCAGCAACTGCCCACCCTCAGAAAATCCTTCACCAAATAGGGACATGATTAACTCAGGAAACACCAGCATAACCAAAACGATAGGCAACGCAAAAATCACCATCAGCTTCACAGATGTGAGCGCTAGTTTTTCGAGTTTATCCAGCTCGCCGTTCTTGTACATCGACGCAAAACGCGGCGCCACCACCAAATTCACCGCCATAAGGATAAAACTGGTTAACAACGCTGTACGCTGCGCCACAGCCAATTGCGCTACTTCTTCGGGAGCAACCCAGGCACCTGCGATAAACTGCCCCGAAAACTGAGTAAGCTGAGACATAATGACAACCACCCACAGAGGCAGACAGCTTTGAAACAACTCACCCCAACTCACATCACCACCGCCTTCACCTAAGGCATTACGATAGATGGCGAACCCCAGAATGGCGGTAAGAACCGTCGCTATACTATACGCCCACGCTGCTTGTTGCGGTGTCTGTAGAGCAAACAACAATAGGGCCAATA
Source organism: Pontibacterium sinense (assembly GCF_015209595.1). Classification (GTDB taxonomy): domain Bacteria; phylum Pseudomonadota; class Gammaproteobacteria; order Pseudomonadales; family Balneatricaceae; genus Pontibacterium; species Pontibacterium sinense. The sequence continues at coordinate 123,917 of NZ_JADEYS010000014.1, forward strand.
TAAGCAGGACGTTAACAATAATATTTACAGTGAGTACCGACGCGATAACTTTTTGCAGCCCCTGCAGACTCATAGCAAAAAGAGTAAAGATCGATAGACCGACGATACCCGGCGATATGGCTTGAAGAACCTCGGCAAGAGCAGGCTTTTCAAATACCTCCATAGCGAGAAAATCGCTAAGCCAATAAACGACACCGGCAACAGGCACACTACTCAGCAACGTGACAATCACAGAACGCCTGAGAACAGCCCGAACCGCCCCCCATTCACCTTCTGGCCTCGCAGCACCGGTAAAACGCACAATCGTGTTATCCAGTCCAGCACGTGATATAGCAGACAACACCATAACGATGCTGAAAGCCAGAAAATAATACCCTGCCCCTTCGGCACCGAGTTGGAGGCTGACAACAACACTGACAATAAAACCTGCCAGTGCTGCCAACACTCGAACAAAGAAACTCAACACAGCCTGAAATAACAATTCGTTTTGACTCAACTTAGAGAAAATTTCTTTAAAGTTGATCATTCGATAGGTACTTGAGCACAATAGTAAAACAAATAAATTTCCAGATAATTTTTCAAAAAAATCATGAATCAAAAAAATCTCTTGGCTATTTGATAGAAAACCCAATCAATCTCCAACAGAAAATCCCAAACACCTAATAGCTCTTACAGAACCAACTAATCAAACCGACCACTGGTTTCATCAGACCATCGCGCCAACGCACTTACCAGATCCCCAGGAATTTCAATATTATTCTCCGCCAACCAAGCCGGATAAATATTCGTTGAACGAACTAGCTTTTCTACTCGATCCGGATGAATACCGAGGTTTAAGAAATTAAAAATTCTTAACACCCTCGCAATACCTAAAACTAATAATTTTGGTATGAAAAAAAGTCTCGCTTTAGGAAAATATTCTACCTTAAAGGCTTCAATTATTTGCTCTAGAGTATATCTCTCAACATACGCTCCATTTAACAATTCGAATTTTTTTTCTGTTTCTCTTGCTTTCTCAATAGCAAACAGTAAGTCTTCCACATAGATACACGCCTTTATCGTATCTTTACGCCCGGGATAAACAAAAACACCCTTTCGCATCATATAAGCCAAGCGAGTAAAATTCCCTCCCTCCCCTGAACCAAACACAACAGCAGGGCGCACTATAGTCAGCCTATGGTTTTCACACCTCTTCAACCAAGCTTCATGCACCTTTTCTGCAAGTACTTTCGAATACCCATAAGCAGAATTCGGCACCAAAGAATCATACTCATCTTTTTGCTCTTCACCTGGGCCATAGACTGAAATTGAACTAGTAAAAACCACCTCATTAACCTTATGACGCTCGGCAAAGGCGCATACTGAAATAGCTCCAGCTATATTAGTTTCATAATATTCAAAGACAGGATGACCTGGTGTAGTATGAATCGCTGCAAAATTATAAATAACTCCAATCTCCACATCCAAATTCAAACTATCCAAATCCCTCACATCATGACGAATAAAAACCAAATTATCATCAGAGAATCGTGGCGGCTCGACATCAACACAATAGACCGAAAACCCTTCACGTATAAGTTTTTTAGAGTAGTGAGTACCAATAAAACCTGAACCACCAAAAATAATGACATTATTCATAATTCACACACGCCTTAGAAAACCATACACCTGATTCTTAATACTTACCGGCAACAGAGTAAAAATAAAAAACGGCAAAACCGAAGAAACCAGTCTCCACCTACTCAATCTCCCCTCTTTAAACCATATAAATTTATGCTTCATCCCAGTTTTGAAATATTGAAACCCACTTCTTCTCGCCCTATGAGACGAGTTCACACGAAAGAATATCAAGGGATCTACAATGTTTTTTATATTTAAATCACTATTAAAAACTCTAATAAAAAGATCATAATCTTCAAAAAAAACAAAATCCCTATAACCACCCAACGACTCTACAACATTTTTTTTAAACATAATACTCGGATGCACAATAGGATTTCTATAATTCAGAAGCCTCTTAACATCAGAAACAGCTGGCGCCACATTAAACCTCGACAAGTCACCTGGCACCTCAAAAAACTCTTCAGAAGAAGAATAAACAAAGTCAATACCTTTTTCGATCTCCTCTATTTGCTTACCAAACCTATCCAATTTATTAATATCATCAGTATCCATTCTTGCAACAACGCTAGAAGAGACGTACTTCAAACCTTTATCTAAGCTGCGCGCTAATCCAATATTTTTTGAATTTTCAACTAAAACAAGTGAAACGCCTATCTCCACACATTTTTTCTCACAAAAATCGATCACCTTCAATAAATCATCATTAATAAAGCCGTCTTTTATCAGTACTATCTCACTGGGCAGATAGGTCTGATCGAAGATACTTATCATTGATTCTTTAAAAAAAACTGGACTTTCTTTATTATACAAAGACATTAAGACACTAAATTTCACAACATAAAACCCTTGATATATTTTTTATAAGCCCAAAACTCTTTTAATATTAGACAGGACATTACTTTCTTTATATTTATCCACATCAATCACCGCATCAAAAACAGCACCATAACCCCCCAGCTCATTTATTGTACAAATACCATACTTCTTACTTAATCCGAGATTAGACGTACAAACTCGCTTACCCGTAGCCAAGGACTGAAACACTTTCGCAGGGGTAACTGTATTCATAAACTCAGAATTTTTATATGGCAATATAATTTCATTTGCCTGAGCTATATAGTTACAAAGCACAGAAAAATCCGTTGTAGCCGGAGAGATAAAAATATTACCTTCACTATAAAGCTCACTACTGCATTCATTTGAAACTATAAATATTCTCTTCCCATTTCTTGCAAGAGAAATTATTAGCTTCAAATCCAGGTCTTCATGAATAGACCCATAGTATATATAATCATACTTAACTGAAGCTTCAGGGATATTATAAAATGACAAGCTAACTAATGGCGGCACCATTATATATTTATCGTTTTTATTTGCGTCAAACACTGAAACAATATCTTCACCTTCACTTATTCTTTTCAGAACTATTTCATTATCACACAAGACCACATCCACATCTTTCACTAATCTTTTTTCTTCACGAATCTTTTCAGAAGACAGCCCCTGCTTTTCGTAATCATGAACGCAGTAATACACCTTTTTATCGTAGCCTGACAACAACCCGCGTGTAACTTCATTTGCCACAAAAGCGACAGCAATATCACCATCAAAATCATGCTTTTTTTTCAAATATCTTAAAACGAAACTATTAATGGCAGGAATAGTAGACGGAAAGCCAAAAACATCAACCACTCCTAATTCATTATTTATTTTACTAGAAAACCCCCTATCCCTTTTGAGCTTAAAGAACCGCCCGACACTAGGAGAATGCAAAAAAAACTTCTGAAAAAACCTCACATCATGATTTTTATTAAACTCCCTATATAGGGATTGATTAACATGCTGGTAATACTGGTAAGGTATATCAGACAGTATATCGATTTTCATTCTGCGCATAACCCATAAAAAACCAAATAAAGTGTTCATATCCTGAATTTTGAAACAAACTCAAGAATAAAAAAACAAATACTAAAGTCTTAACGTTTGAATATTCTTTCAGCGAAAACACATACTTAAAGAAAACAGAAAGCAGCAACACAAAGCAAAACACTCCATTATCAACCAACGTTTGTAGGTAAATATTATGAAGAGCATCCTCTCTATAGGCCAGTGGAAACTGAGAATAATAAACTATCGCATCTTTTGATTCCCCAATTCCAAAACCCAAAACCTCTATCTCCAATGTATTAATCGCCGCTAACCATAAAGCTATCCTACCCTGACCTGTTTCAAAATACTCTAATTCAGTTTCAAAATCCCCCAATCGCCCAAAAAGATCAGGAAGCATAAGAGGAGCTAAGAAGCACCCCCCTACAAACACCAGAAAAGCAAACAAGTGCTTATCCATGTTCGACTTATAGTTACTCATATAAAAAAACACAATCGCCATCAAAAATGATATAAATCCAACACGCGTTGAATTTATCACACTAAAAACAAGACAGCACAAAATCAAAAAAACAAACTTTTTTTTATTATCAGAAAAATATATAGCAAGAAGACCCAATGTTGATGCCGCTATATTATAATGCTCATAATAACCAAAAAAATAATGTATCGATCTTTTATCAACTACCCCTCGCACAAGCCCCAATAACTCAAAAAAATTCAAAAAAACAAACAAAAACAAACAAACCACAAAAACCACAAAAACCACATCTTTTATTTTTTTCTTAATATTCTCATCCAAAATCGAGATCTTAATGCCAAACAAATAGGCACTCAGCATCATTATCGGCCATGCTAACGCTGCGAAACCTGCGCCAAGAAAAAAACTTTTAAAAGAGAACAAAACCAAACAAACTAAATACAAATCCTCCACAGAAAATTTTTTTCTAAAAAAGCACTGCCAATAAAAAAAACCAAACAAAAAAAACAAAAAACCTAACCTTACACTAAGATGCCCAAAAGACACCACCTCGACACCAAAAAAAACTGAAAGACTTACCAATAAAAATGGAATTGAGTAGTAAAAAACCATCACTTTGTTTTTATTTACTTTGCAATCAATCACGCTATCCACGCTTTAACTTATAATAAACACGCATTGCAAGCACCTCCAAAAAAGGCGGAAGACTTTTCAATTTTGCTTTCACCAACCACTTAAACTCCTTATCCGCCTCACATCCACCCTCTCCCAACTGTCGTTTAATCATGCTATAAGTTTCAACATCAAACGTACACTGAGAACTATCAACCTTCCCTCGAAGTTCATTCGAACTTCCAAAAAAATGATTTTTTATATACAAATATTTATTTTTTTTATGAAAAAAGTCACACAAATAGAATCTCTCACCGACCCCCAGCAACCCACTTTTATCACCGCTTGTACGCAGTTCAGATGAAATAGAGTAAATTTTACTTCTATACTTTTCACCACCAAAACTACTCTTATTAAATTCTAAAACAGCCTGCACAAACTCGTTCGAAGAACTTTTATTCACCCCTTCATTCACACGCACCAAATCAACATCATCAATTCCACAGTAATTTAAAAAAACATTTTCGATACCATATGAAAATATTTCCCTACCATATACTATGGTAGAAACATTTTTCAAACCAAATTCTTTTTCGTATCTTTTTATTCGATCTTCCACACAAAAAATATTTCTATATTTTTCAATAAACCTATTTATAGATCTATACTCAACCTCCCAACCATTACCCACCAGCTCCCGATAATAGGATTCTATCCAGCCGATTGGTTCCCTCAGCGTAAAAACAACTCTCACAGAGGAATATCCACCGAATAATTTCTTAAGCTTCCCAGCCATATCCCCATTTACATAGTGAGTAATATTTTCTGCTGACATAAACACTTTATTAACACCAGCTTCAGATATCTCTCTATTTAATTTATTCAGAAAAATATCACGCTGCTTTTTACCACCAAGTGCTGCTGAAATAATTTCGTTATGCCCTGATGTTGTATTATTTCGCCCTCCTTTTCCTGAAGTTTTTTCATACCCAGACTTCGGGAACAACAACCCCTTTTCCAAAAGACGTTCATAATTGGAATAAAATACACTTTGCACGTGAGACGAACCTGTCTTATGCAACCCCACATGCAAATAAATCTCTACTCGACCGAACTCCATTAAACCCCCACTTAAAACCACATCCCAATGTATAGTTTTATAATTCTTTTACGAGCCAAGAATAAACATAGAAAATCAAAAATACCCTTCTCTCTTTTTTTGCTCCATTGAACCTGCTTGATCATGATCGATCACACGCCCCTGTCTCTCCGATGTAGTAGTCAACAGCATCTCCTGAATAATCTCAGGCAGTGTCGCCGCCTCTGACTCAACCGCACCAGTCAATGGATAACACCCCAACGTACGAAAACGCACCATCTTCATCTCAGGCGTTTCATCATCAGCAATTGGCATACGCTCATCGTCTACCATAATCAACGTGCCATCACGCCCAACAACAGGGCGTTTCTCTGAAAGGTAAAGTGGTACGATTTCGATATTTTCCAGATAGATGTACTGCCAGATATCCAGCTCAGTCCAGTTAGAAAGCGGAAATACTCGGATGCTTTCGCCTTTTTCAACCTTGCTGTTATAGATCTCCCAAAGCTCAGGACGCTGATTTTTTGGATCCCAACGGTGAAATTCGTCGCGGAAGGAGTACACGCGCTCTTTTGCACGGGACTTTTCTTCATCACGTCGAGCACCACCAAAAGCGGCATCAAAGCCGTATTTATCGAGCGCCTTTTTAAGCGCTTGGGTTTTCATGATATCTGTGTGTTTAGCACTGCCGTGTACAAAAGGGCTTATATTCATATCCAGTCCTTCCTGGTTTTTATATACGATCAGCTTCATACCGAGCTTATCCGCCATTTGATCACGAAACTGGATCATCTCTTTGAATTTCCAGTTAGTGTCTACATGCATCAGGGGGAATGGTGGTTTACCAGGATGGAATGCTTTTAGTGCCAAGTGCAACATAACGGCGGAGTCTTTGCCGACGGAATAAAGCATCACCGGGTTATCAAACTCGGCAGCAACCTCACGGATAATATGAATGGATTCAGCTTCGAGCTGTTTAAGGTGGGTCATGCGTGACCGTGAGATTTCCATTTTAATCTTACCTTTATAAATTCTTATTGCTGTTTGAGGTCAGCTTAAATCTTGTATGTATTCCCACGCGGGAGCGTGAGAATGAGTAATCTGTGGTTCAACCCTTTTATTCCCTGCCTGAAAGTTGGGAATAAGCCCTACTGACTTCAGCGCAGTAGGGGCGCTCTGTATGCATTCCCACGCAGGAGCATGGGAACGAGTTAATCCCTACCGACTTCAATGCAGTAGAGGGGCTCTGTATGCGTTCCCACGCGGGAGCATGGGAACGAGCTACAGGGCCTGCTATCACAGGCTGGCAGCCTGAAGACTGCCCTACAGGTATTAACCTGGCGGCCAAACGCCTTTACTGAAATAGACTGCAGACCGCGCCATCACTAGATGGCGGGGCCACCTAACCCGCCGCCGGGTTAATATGTGCAGCAGCCATTTTCGTTAGTCAGGCGTGTTAAGAGTACTGAGCTTCGAATGCGGAGATGAAAGCGTCCAGTTGCTCTTTGGGTAGTGCGTTAATTCCTGCTGCACCTTTACGGCCACCGCCGGTAGGGAACTGTTTCACCAGCTCATCGGCACCGCTTTTATTGGTTAGTGGTGCGCGTACACTAACCTGATAGGTGTCGTCTGCTTTTTCAGTTATGACGGCGTGTGCTCGGCTTGGTGACCGGTTTGCCAGATCATTGCCGTAAACACCACTGACGCGACGAGCCCACTGCTCGTTCGGCAGCATAAAGGTTGCAGCTGTACTGGTTTCACGAATAGGTGCCAGCGAAGCCGCGCTAGCCATATCGCTGTCGTATCCGTTTGCCAGTGTTTCAAAAACTTCAGGCAGTGCTTCGATAAAATCAAACGGCGTATCAAAGGCATCCATCAGCTGATATAGCTCAGCCGGATGGTAGAACAGATCATCCAGGCTTGCGCCGTAGCCGTTATAGTTGATGCATACACCCAGTTTTTTTAGCACAACCGCTTGTTCAGCGGTAAAACCGGATTGATCCGCCAAATTCTGAGCGACGTCTGTCAGATTATCGCCAAATGCAGCCGCTATAGCCCACGCGCGGTACTGCCCACCCAACAACTGATCGATGATCAATGAGGTACAGGTATCTGGTGCGGTGTTTATATGGGCTTCCAGCGCGGGATGACTCGGCAATTCACCCGGGTTGTGGTGATCCGCGTAAAAAATAGAAGCACCCGCGTCCAAGATACGAGCGGCATCAGCACTGTTCTTTTCAAAAGCGATATCGAGTGCCGTCACCGTGTCACCGGATACGGCATCGACACGTTTCAACAGATTGATATCACGCTTGACGCCCGTTACAAGAATGCTTTCTTTAGGCTCGGCGCGGCGCAGCTGGATCAGCGCGCAAATGCCATCTGCGTCACCGTTAAACGCACCAAAGTGACGCTTGCCAGTCGTGGTCATATTGCTTTGCAACCCCACTCTGGGTAGTGCTTACGCACCAAGGCATTCAGGTCTCGCTCAAAGGCGTTGTAACGACTTCCATCGACTTCGCTTTCACTTCGCTCAACGGCTTTGAATGAACGGATCATACCCGCAGCAACCGTGCCATTCGTCAGACGATCAATAACCACAAAAGCACCCGTCTTAGGGAACTCGTTGTAACAATCCAGCGCGGTGTTTTCATTTAACTTCACCACACAGTTACCAATGGCATTTAACTCCAGACGCGATGACTGGATCTTTTCCAGCGTATTCACGTCAGTTTCAAAGTTAATCTCTGAAATCACACCCGTGGTCATCTTGGCCGCAAATTTAATATGGTACTCGCGACCCAACTCCATGGGTGTTTCCGCCATCCAAACCATGTCCGCCGAGAACTGATTGCCGATGTTGGCTACGTCACCCGGTTTAACTAGCAGATCACCACGCGAGATATCAATCTCGTCATCCAATGTAATAGTGATCGCCTCGCCCGGATACGCATCGGCCTGCTCGCCTTCGTAGGTGACGATACTTTTGACTTTGCTGCGCTTGGTTGATGGCAACACCATGATCTCATCGCCTTGCGCGATAACACCACTGGCAACCGTACCGCAAAAACCACGAAAATCGAGATTCGGACGATTGACATACTGCACCGGGAAACGAAAGTGCTGCAGATCTTTATCCGTCGACACACGCACCGTTTCCAGCAGTTTCATCAGCGATGCACCTGGATACCAGTCCATCTTTTCGCTGACTGATACAACATTGTCACCTTCCAATGCAGAGATCGGAACAAAACGCAGGTCATCAAAACCCAGATCACTGGCAAAGTCTTTGTAATCCGCTTTGATCTGTTGATACACATCCTGACTGTAATCCACCAGATCCATCTTATTAACAGCTACGATGATGTGTTTAATACCCAGCAAGCTACAGACAAAGCTATGGCGGCGCGTTTGGGTCTGCACCCCTCTGCGAGCATCAATCATCACAATGGCCAGCTCACAGTTAGATGCACCGGTTGCCATATTACGGGTGTACTGTTCATGCCCAGGACAATCAGCAATGATGAATTTCCGTTTATCCGTACTGAAATAGCGGTACGCTACATCAATGGTAATACCTTGTTCGCGCTCGGACTGCAGACCATCAACCAACAACGCCAGATCCAGGCTATCGCCCGCATTACCCACGCGCTCGTTGTCTTTTTGTAAAGCAGACAGATGATCTTCAAAGATCAACTTGCTGTCATATAACAAACGACCGATCAGCGTGGATTTGCCATCATCAACGTTACCGCAGGTTAAAAACCGCAACAGATCTTTGTTTTCATGTTGCTTAAGATACGCCTCGATATCGGTGGCGATCAGCTCCGAGCTATGCGACATGCTTCAGTCCTTTTTAATAATCTGATGGGTCAACAGATAGTCGATCATTTGATCAACCGCCTCTTCGACCGTCTGTACTGCGGTATTCAAGGTGATTTCTGGGGATTCAGGCTTTTCATAGGCTGAATCGATACCCGTAAAGTTTCGGATTTCGCCTTTACGTGCTTTTTTGTAGAGCCCTTTCGGGTCCCGCCGCTCGCACTCTTCCAACGGCGTATCCATAAAGACTTCTACAAACTCACCGTCGTCCATTAGCTCGCGCACCATTTGGCGATCGGCACGAAACGGGGAGATAAAAGCAGATAACACCAATAAACCTGAATCAGCGAAGAGCTTAGACATTTCACCAATGCGGCGGATATTTTCCACGCGATCTTCATCGGAAAAGCCCAGATCTTTATTCAGACCATGGCGAACATTATCCCCATCCAGCAAATAGGTATGATGCCCCATTTCAAACAAGCGCTGCTCGAGAGCCCCGGCGATCGTAGACTTCCCCGAACCACTCAACCCGGTAAACCAGAATACACATGGCTTCTGTTTTTTCTGCTCAGCACGTGATTGCTTGCATACCTTGTGGTTGTGCCAGACAACGTTTTCGCTACTCATAATCCTTCAAATCCCGAAAATATTCTCAGTGTTACGCCCGATCCACTGCTTAATAGATATCTTTAGATAAAAGCGATAATGGCGTTTTAATGAGAATCTTAACATCAAGCCATACCGACCAGTTATTGATATATTCCAAATCGTAATCAACGCGTTTCTGCATTTTATCAATGGTTTCCGTTTCACCCCGACAACCACTGATTTGAGCTAAACCTGTAATACCCGGCTTAATGCGATGACGCGCAAGGTATGCATTTATTTTATCGGAGTAGAACTCATTATGCGCGACCGCATGCGGACGCGGACCGACCAATGACATCCGCCCCTGCAACACATTAAACAACTGCGGCAACTCATCGATAGAAGTGCGACGGATAAACTTACCCACTTTGGTAATACGAGGGTCTTCGCGCTGTGCCTGAGTCACCTCTCCGGTACCCTCCACATGCACCTTCATGCTGCGAAATTTCCAGACGTTGATGATTTTACCGTCCCAACCATGGCGTTCCTGCTTAAAGAGCACAGGCCCTCGTGACGAAAACTTCACAGCAAAAGCAGTAGCGAGCAAAACAGGGCTTAGCAATACAATTGATAGCAACGCCACGGATCGGTCCATGAAATCTTTCAGCAACGAGCCGCGGCGTCGTGATGTCAAAGGACTTTCATTCAGGAAAATCAGCGGCATACCCGCCACTTCACGCACCGAGTGATTCAATAGATTCAGCGCATAAATATCAGGCACCCAAATAAGGTCTACATTCATATCAAGTAGATCAATATGTAGGTCGCCTATCTTGCCGGACTGTTCAATTGGCAACGCAAGATACACACGCTTTACACCGCGCGTACGAATTAATTCACGCAGCGCATGTAAATCGCCAACCACCAGGGCATCCCCTGCTTCATTCGCTGCTTCCTGCCCACTTAGACAAACGTGCCCAACTACCTTATCAGGAATCCACCGATTTACCTCAAGACTGGCCTTAAGATGATTCGCCAGACTTCCTGATCCCACAACCAACGCAGGTATCACCCGCGCAAATCGCTCGCGATAGCGATCAGAGAAAAATTTAATATTGACGTAGGCAACAGCTTGAAGCACAAACCCCAACAACGCCCACGCTATAAATACCTGTCGAGAAAACGACTCACCCGTTTTTGTCAAAAAGCCAATTAGAGTGAGCACCATCAATACTGAAGCCCATGAGACAGCCAGTCGATAGCAACCGGATACATAACCTGCAGCTCGCCGATAGACGCCCTGAGCACTGTATATAACGAACAGTAGCAGTACAGAGATTACTGCCAGCAAGCGATACGGCACATCTATATCACCGGTTTTCAACAGTGCCAGTAACATAAGAGAACCGGCCACTAATACGCCATCGACAGCCAACTGCCCCCAATAAATAAGAGACTCATGATTACGCAATAGACGACGCTTGCTTTTACGTGGGCCGAGGTCGGAGACCTGGGAGGGACTGGCTTGATCCATCAAAAATTCCTTGTTCCATAAAAACACAAAACCAATGACGTACAACTTATTACAGTCACCGATAGAAAGGAAAGATATTTAGTATCTTGTTTAAATCAGCAAGAAATATGACCGCGACATTGCTACGTTAGTAGCTCACGACACGTCCCGTTTATCGCTTTGCTGAGCAACAATACTACTTCATACCATATGGCACGCTCAAGAATTAAACAAAAGGTTTGCAGCGTTTGAATCAAGCCGATACAATCGCTCGCATACTATTAATTACCCTTTTACATGGAGTTTACCCATCATGCGCCGAGTACTTCTTGGAGCAATGGCAGGGATGATGATCCCGCTGTACTCTGCCTATGCTGATATTAAAACCGATCTCGCAGACGGCGTTTCGATGGAAACGCTTCTTGAAAACGCTAAAAAGGCAGACTTGACCGAAGCCGAAGTTATTACACAAATCAAAGCCGCCTTAGCTGAAACAGCAAAGACAGATCCTGACCAGGCTGTTACAGCTGCAAAAGCAGTCGCTAAATCGTTACCCGATGCTGCCGTCGCAGTCGCACAAGCAGTTACAGAAGCAGCACCACAAGCTGCTGCCGCTGTAGCGCAAGCAATCACAGAAGCCGCCCCAACCCAAGCTGCCAACATCGCTGCATCTGTCACCACTGCGGCCGGTGAAAATGCCAATGCGGCTGATATCGCAGCATCCGTTACTACTGCAGCTGGTGAAAACGCCAACGCCGCAGATATCGCGGCATCTGTAACCACTGCGGCCGGTGAGAACGCTAATGCGGCTGACATCGCAGCATCCGTAACCACCGCTGCTGGTGACAATGCTAACGCTGCTGATATCGCTGCGTCCGTTACTACTGCAGCTGGTGAAAACGCCAACGCCGCAGATATCGCGGCATCTGTAACCACTGCGGCCGGTGAGAA